>CAVWJT010000019.1:0-138750 GCA_963755235.1 uncultured Acidimicrobiia bacterium | reverse complement strand
GGCCGGGGGTGGGATCATCCGGTCCTCGGTGGCGACGAGGTACCAGCTCGGCTTGACGCGCCACGCCGTGAGTGAGGAGTCCGTGCAGGCACGGCTCGGTAATGGTCAGCGCGTCGAGCCGTCGTTCCGTCGCGAGGCAGCGGCAAACGTGCCAGGACGAATCACGTCAAGCCGTAACTCGCGTGGACCGGTATCGCAGCGCGACCGCCCCCGACCGGAACTCATGGCGATCCACGAGCTCGAGCGGGATGCGCTCGCGCAGACCGGCGAGCAACGTCGGCCCGTGTCCGGCAAGGACCGGCTGCACAACGAACTCGTACTCGTCGATCAGTCCCAGATCTGCCAACGCCAGGGGGAGCGTCACGCCACCCACGAACAGTCCCTCGCCTGGCTCCTGCTTGAGCCGCTGAACCGCTTGCCCCAAGTCGCCTCGCACCAGCTCGGCATTCCAATCGACCCCGCTCAGCGTGCTCGACACGACGTACTTCTTCGCCCGGTCGATGGTCTCGGCGAACGGGATCTCCCACTCATCCATCCAGTCAGGCCACGTGCCCGTGGCCGGCTGCCGCCACGCCGACTCCATCATCTCGTAGGTCACCCGGCCGAATAGCAGGGCATCGGCTCGTTCCATCTCAGCGGTCCAGTAGCGCATCGACTCCTCGTCCGGGGGGAGCCCTGCCTCGTGATGGCAGCAGCCGTCGAGCGTGACGTTGATCGAGTATCGAAGTGGTCTCATCTCGTGCTCTCCCACGATGCGCGCCGCGCGTTCACCGGACCGTACTCAGACGACTGCCGGCGCCATTTCTCATCGGCGCCCCGATCGCACCTACTCAACACCGTCGTGGTGCGAACCAGACCGCAGACCGAGCCGACCGATTCGGCGATCTGCTCGCAGGTGACACCGTCACGGCGGTGACACAGAACGCACCGCGCCGACTGCGAGAGTGCCCTCCAACGCCGGTTATGCGTGCCCCGTCTCTCGGTAGGGCCCGCGACTACTACTTACCGGAAGGCTCCCACTCGAGGGGACGCCTACTCGTGGGGCTCGTTGGAGGGATCGCTCCATCTCCAGAATGGGGTGTCAGGGCCGATGAGTCGTCGGGGTCGTGCATCGCCTCAGGACACGTCCGCCGACGGGCGATCAGCGGGTCGTGCCTGGCATGGGGCATCCTGCTGACATGCACATTCGGTATTGGGGCACGCGGGGCTCCATCGCCACACCGGGACCATCGACCGTGCGGTACGGAGGCAACACGTCGTGTGTAGAGCTCCGTTCCAGTCGCGGGACGCTGATCGTGTTCGACTGCGGCACGGGAGCTCGAGTCCTTGGTCGAGCGCTCGTCGAGCAGACACGACCCGGCGGCGATCCGGTGACCGGATCGATCCTCCTCGGCCACACCCACTGGGACCACATCCAGGGTCTCCCGTTCTTCGAACCGCTCTTCGGCGGCGGCCACTGGGACGTGTACGGACCCAGAGGCCTCGACGTGTCGCTGGACCAGACGCTTGCCGGCCAGATGAACTATCAGTACTTCCCGGTGGCGCTCGACCAAGTTGGGGCCGAAGTCGCCTTCCACGAGCTGGTCGAGGGCACTTTCGAGATCGGCGATCTGGTGGTACGGACGCAGTACTTGAACCATCCGGCGCTCACACTTGGGTATCGCGTGGAGTGCGACGGCGCTGTGGTCTGCTACGTCACCGACCACGAGCCGTTCGATCCGGCGCTGGGCCGGGGCGGAGACGTGTCGGCGAATGGCGATGACGCTCGACACGTTGAGTTCTTGGAGGGCGCCGACGTCATCATTCACGACGCGCAGTACGACGCTTCGGAGTACGCCGCCCGGGTCGGGTGGGGGCACAGCCCCATGGAGTATGTGGTCGACGTCGCGTGCGCGGCCGGCGTGCACCGCACGGTCCTGTTCCACCACGACCCGTCCCACGACGATGCCACCATCGAGGCGCTCGTCGAGCGGGCCAACGTCCGGGCGACGGGCAAGACGCAGGTCGTCGCCGCTGCCGAAGGCGACATGCTGGACGTGTCCCCATCATCGTCACCGCGGTCCCCGCACAGGGCACGCTCCGCGTCGGTGACGCCGGCCTTGGAGGAGTTGACCGTCTCGATCGTCATCGTCAGCGGTGATCGAGCGTTGCGACGCGTGGTCGAGGATGCGGCCCGAGCCGAGAAGCTGCCGTTCGTCGACGCCTCCGATGCCGTCGGCCCGGTCGATCAAGGAGGGCGCCTGGTCGTCGTCGCGGACGTCGACGACGATGGCGGCGGACTCGATCGTCTGCGATCGGCTATCACCCCGTCCGCTTGGGCTCGTCTGTGGATCGTCGCCGTCACGCGAGCGCTCACCGCTGCGCCTCCCGTTCCCGCCGGCATGTGCGATTGGCTGGTCTGGCCGGCAACCGAGGCGCACGTTCGAACGAAGCTGCGCGCAGCAGTGCTCCGGCGGGCGTGCCGGTGGCTCGCCGCACCGCTGCCGCCCGACGAGGAGACCCGCCTCAACGCGCTCCACGCGCTGGACCTTCTCGACACCGACGCCGAGGACCGCTTCGACCGTTTCACCGAGCAAGCCTGCCAACGGTTTCGTGTGCCGATCGCGCTCATCACGTTCGTCGACCGTGACCGACAATGGTTCAAGTCCCGGCGGGGCATCGACGTGGCGCAGTCACCGCGGGACCAATCGTTCTGTGCGCACACCGTCCTCGGACCCGACGTCATGCAAGTGCCCGACGTCCTCAATGACCCACGCTTTGCCGACAGCCCAGCGATTCTCGGCCCCCTTCGCGTTCGGTTCTACGCGGGCGCGCCGCTCGCCCTCGAAGACGGCAGCCGCGTGGGGACACTGTGCATCGCCGACCACCGACCTCGCCTCCTCGACGAAGCCCAACTCGACGCGCTGCGCCACCTGGCCGACCAGGTCGTCACCGTGCTGACGCCCTGAGGCGGCGCGATCTTCACAGCCGTCGGCCGACCCGTCGCCCCAGCTCGTTGAGCACGAATGCCCGATCATCGTCGAGCGCGGTCACCAGTTGGTTCACCTCTGGACTCACGTCGGGAGCGCAACTGCGTCGACCTGCCGGCGATCGAGGACGAGGCGGCTCGAGCTATTCGGCATGCTTTTCGGCTACAACCCGGGCCCGCGTTTGGCCGGTGATCGACTCGGGTCGTGAACGGGTGCCGGTCGCTTCTGGACATGTCGCGGTCGTCAGCTTGTGCAGTCGATGACCCAGGTTGGGTTGCTCGTGGCGATGCACATCACCGTCGTTCCTGGTAGACGCCCTGATCACACGCTTTCCAGGGGCGCCCTCGGCAGGATTCGAACCTGCGCACACGGCTCCGGAGGCCGATGCTCTATCCCCTGAGCTACGAGGGCGGGACGTTGCAGGTTACCCGCCCGAAGCTGGGCGGCACCGTGGCCGGCACGGCAGACTGTCCGTTCCCATGGCCGATCCGCTGGAGCTCCTGGCCGACCGTCTGCGGCCGGCGTTCGAGGTGGTCGGCGGGCGCCCGGGCATCGATCCGGTGGTGCGTTCGTCCGAGCATGCCGACGCCCAGGCCAACGGCGCGCTACCGCTCGCCAAGGCTCTCGGCCGACCGCCGCGTGAGGTGGCCCAGGCGGTGCTCGACGCCGCCGACCTGAGCGGCCTGGCCACCACCGTCGAGATCGCCGGGCCCGGATTCGTCAACGTCACGTTCGATCCGGCGTGGATCGCTTCGCTCGTTGCGGCCGTTGCCGCCGACGATCTGCTGGGCGTGGCCGCGACGGCCGTGGCCGAGCGCGTCGTCGTCGACTACTCGGCGCCGAATGTGGCCAAGGAGATGCACATCGGCCATCTCCGTACCACCGTCATCGGCGATGCGCTGGCCCGCGTGCTCGGGTTCCTCGGCCACGACGTGGTCCGCGAGAACCACATCGGCGACTGGGGCCGTCCGTTCGGCATGCTCATCGAGCACCTCGTCGACGTCGGCGTCGAGCGAGCCGAGTCACTCGGCCTCGGCGACCTCGACGCGTTCTACAAGGCGGCGAACAAGGACTTCGAGGGGGACGAGGATTTCGCCGAGCGGGCCCGGGCGCGGGTCGTGCTGCTGCAGCAGGGCGACGAGGAAACGCTGCGGCTGTGGCGCCTGCTCGTCGCCCAGAGCGCCACGCACTGGAACGACGTCTACGCCAAGCTCGGCGTTCTGCTGACCGACGACGACCTGGCGGGGGAGAGCCGCTACGAGGCGCTGATGCCCGAGGTCATCGAACGGCTCGATCGGGCCGGCCTGCTCGAGGAGTCCGACGGCGCTCAGGTCGTGTTCCCGCCAGGGTTCACCAACCGAGAGGGCGACCCGCTGCCGCTGATCGTCCGCAGCCGGGCGGGCGCCTTCACCTACGGCACCAGCGACCTTGCATGCGTGCTCGACCGGGTGGAGCGGGTCGGCGCGACCCGCCTCCTGTACGTCGTCGATGCCGGGCAGGCGCAGCACTTCGCGATGGTCTTCGCCGTTGCCGCCATGGCCGGCTGGCTGGAGCTGCCCGCGCGGGCCGAGCACGTCGCCTTCGGTCTCGTGCTCGGAACTGACCGAAAGCGGCTGCGCAGCCGCAGCGGGGAGCCGGTCCGGTTCATCGAGGTTCTCGACGAGGCGATCGAGCGCGGCAAGGCGGCGGTGGCCGAGAAGAACCCCGACCTGCCGGCCGAGCAGCGGGAGCGGGTGGGGCACGACGTCGGGATCGGTGCGCTCAAGTACGCCGACCTGTCCACGGACCGCATCCGCGACTACGTCTTCGATTGGGACCGGATGCTCTCGTTCGACGGCAACACGGCGCCGTACCTGCAGTACGCCCATGCCCGGATCTGCTCGATCTTCCGGCGCGCCGGCGTCGACCGGGCGACCGCGCGGGCGATGGTGCCGGTGCTCGGCGCGCCGCAGGAGCGGGCGCTGGCGATGCGCGTGCTGGGGTTCGCGGCGGCGGTCGAGGAGACCGCCGAGCGGTCCAGCCCGCACCGCTTGTGCACGTATCTCTACGAACTGGCCTCGGACTTCACGGACTTCTACGAGCACTGCCCGGTGCTCAAGGCACCCGATGCCAGCACCCGAGCGAGTCGCCTGGCGTTGAGCGACGTGACCGCCCGGGTGCTGGCCCAGGGGTTACACCTGCTCGGGATCGTTGCTCCCGATCAGATGTAGGTAGCGGCGGATACGGAGTCACTGCTTGCGACGGTGACGCCGATCGCGCCGAACATCGCGGCGCAGCCGGGAGTTCCCGGAGATGCGCAGCAGTTCACGGCGCCGATCGTCGACCACCATCTGGAGCAGATGAGGGTGGTACTCGTACATCGGAGTGGCCTTTCGGAATCGTTCTGGATGAATTACGGCGCTCGGCTCTTCGGTGGCGGTTGAGCCTGGAGCGAGAGTTGCTTCAGATGAGCCCTCATTGCCTGGGCGCGCAGGTCACGCTGGCGCTCGGCGGCGAGGGTGTAGACGACACGGGGACGTTGGCTGAACATGGGGTGTCCTTTCGGGACGTTGGGATGCGGTTGCAGCACGGACTGGGTTCCTCTCGGAGTTCGCTCGGGTCGCGAGCGCGATCCACGCGGGATCGCTGACGATGGGCAGTACGCCCCGGGAGCCGGCGCGGTTCAGGCGGTCCGGTTGGAGCCGACCCGGAACGCGCCGGGGGCGCCGCCGAGGATGGTCATCGCAGTGATGTGATCGAGCATCGGGGCACCTCCTTCACGGCTCGTCGGGTCTTGACGATGACATGATCGCAGACGGGCGACGTAGATACCAACGAAGTTTCGTATCGTCGCCCGATTGTGAGCGCGTTGCCGTTCGAGTTGCTCCCCGACACCGCGGCCGTCGGCGCGGACGGATCGCTCGAGATCGGCGGGTGCTCGATCGTCGCCCTCGCCGAGGAGTTCGGCACGCCGCTGTTCGTCTACGACGAGGCCCACATGCGCGCCCGCTGCCGCGACGCGGTCGAGGCGTTCGGCGAGGGCCGCGTGATCTACGCGACCAAGGCGTTCCTCTGCCGGGCCATGGCGCGCCTGGCCCACCACGAGGGTCTGCTGCTCGACGTCGCCAGCGGCGGTGAGCTCCACGTCGTCCTCTCCGCCGGCGTGCCCGCGGCGGCGTGCACGTTCCACGGCAACAACAAGAGTCTCGACGAGCTCCGCACGGCGATCACCAGCGGCGTGCGCAACGTCGTGGTCGACAGCTTCGACGAGCTCGACCGGCTCGAGCTCCTCCACGGCCAGGGCGCACCCCGGCCGGACGTCCTGCTGCGGATCACGCCCGGCGTGCACGCCCACACCCACCACTACGTCGCGACCGGCCAGGACGACTCCAAGTTCGGCTTCAACCTCGGCAACGGCGACGCGGCGCGAGCGGTGGACCGCGCTCGCCGGTCGGATGCGGTCAACCTCGTCGGCCTGCACTGCCACGTCGGGTCGAACGTGTTCGCCGCCGGCTTCTTCGCGCGCGCCGCCGAGGTGATGGCCGGCTTCGCGGTTCCCCTCGACCTCCCCCAGTTGGTGCTCGGCGGCGGGCTCGGTGTCGCCTACGTCGAAGGCGAGCACGCGCCCAGCTTCGTCGAGTGGGCCAACGCCGTGCGCGACGCGTGCCGGGCCGCCGGCGTGCGCTCGACGTTGAGCGTGGAGCCAGGGCGCGCCATCGTCGCCGGCGCGGCCGTGACCGTCTACGAGGTGGGCACGATCAAGCCGATCCCCGGCGTGCGCACCTACGTCGCCGTGGACGGGGGCATGAGTGACAACCCCCGCCCGGTGCTCTACGGCAGCGGCTACGAGGCGTTCCTCCCCCGCGCCGTTGGGGCCGCGCGACCGCAGCGGGTGCGGGTCGTCGGCAAGCACTGCGAGTCGGGCGACGTGTTGCTGTTCGACGCCGCAGTGCCAGACGACCTCGCGGTCGGCGACATCCTCGCCGTACCCGTGACGGGTGCCTACGGGCACTCGATGGGCTCCAACTACAACAAGGTGCCGCGCCCGCCGGTGATCTTCGTCGCCGACGGAGAGGCTCGCGTCGTCGTTCGCCGGGAGACGTACGACGACCTACTGGTGACCGATCTCGGCTGAGTCAGTTCATGGGGTGACCGCAGTTCTCCTACCCTGGCTCGATGCCCCGCTGGTTGGATGCTCTCGTCGAGTCCGTGCGCGGACTGACCACCGGCCGCGGCGACCTGGGTGCCGGGCGCACCGTCCGCAAGCAGGAGCCGACCGCCCGCCCGGTGGAGGCGGGCGTGCGCATCGAGTACACGCCGCAGCTCGACGGCGACCCTGACCCGGGCGAGGTGATCTGGACCTGGGTGCCGTACGAGGACGATCCATCGCTCGGCAAGGATCGACCGGTCGTCATCGTCGGCCGCCACGGCGCGCTGCTGTCGGGCGTCGCGTTGACCAGCCACGCGAAGGATCGAGCGGACTACGTCGACGTGGGCTCGGGATCGTGGGACTCGCGGGGCCGGCCGAGTTACGCCAAGGTCGACCGGCTGCTCGACATCGATCCGCTCGTGGTCCGCCGCGAAGGCGCGATCCTCAGCCGCCGCCGGTTCGACGCCGTCATCGAGGCCGTCGACCGGATCCACGACGTCGCGCGCTGACGAACCGGCCCGATGCCATCGTCGGGACGCGAGTTAGCCTCGCCGGGTGAACGTGACCCAGCGGCGCGCCATCCGAGTCGGTCTGCTCGGCTGTGGGAACGTCGGCAGCGCGTTCGTCGGTCTGGTCCGCGATCAGGCCAAGGAGGTCGAGGCCCGAACCGGGATCGATCTCCAGGTCACCCGCGTCGCCGTCCGGAACTTGTCCCGTGACCGCGACGTCGAACTGCCTCCCGACGTCCTCACCCACGACGCCCACGGTGTGGTCTCGGACCCCGACGTGGACCTCGTCGTCGAGGTCATCGGCGGTATCGAACCCGCTCGCGAGCTGATCACCGAGGCGCTCAAGGCGGGCAAGCCCGTGATCACGGCAAACAAGGAACTGCTCGCCAACTTCGGTGTGGAGTTGTTCGGAGTCGCCGACGACCTCGGTGTCGACCTGCTGTTCGAGGCGGCCGTTGCCGGCGGGATCCCGCTCGTGCGCAGTCTGCGGGAGAGCTTGCGGGGCGAACCGATCCGGCGCGTGCTCGGAATCGTCAACGGAACGACGAACTACATACTCACCAAGATGGCGGAACAGGGCGCCGACTACGGCGAGGCGCTCGCCGAGGCGCAGCGGCTCGGCTTCGCCGAGCGCGACCCGACCGCCGACGTGGAGGGGTTCGACGCCGGCGCCAAGGCGGCGATCATCGCGTCGATCGCGTTCGGCGCCCGGGTGGTCGCCGGCGACGTCTACCACGAGGGGATCAGCCACATCAGCAAGGCCGACATCGACGTCGCCCACCGGCTCGGCTACGTCGTCAAGCTGCTCGCGATCGCCGAGCTCGACGCGGGCAGCGGCGAGGTCGCGGTGCGTGTCCACCCGGCAATGGTGCCGATCCACCATCCGCTCGCCAGCGTGCGGGAGAGCTTCAACGCCGTCTTCGTCGAGGGCGGAGCCGTGGGTTCGCTGATGTTCTACGGCCGCGGCGCCGGCGGGCTGCCGACGGCGAGCGCGGTGCTCGGCGATGTCATCGACGCCGCGGTCAACCTGACCAAGGGCACCCACGGCACGCTCGGATCGTTCGCCAAGGCGCGCATCCGGCCGATCGACGAGACCTTCGCCGAGTACCTCCTCGGTCTGGAGGTGGTCGACCGGCCGGGCGTGCTCCACGCCGTCACGGGCGTGTTCGCCGACCACGGCGTGAGCATCCGCGCCGCCGAGCAGGAGGGCATCGGCGAGGACGCCAGGCTGGTGTTCTTGACCCACGAGGCCAAGGAGTCAGCGGTGCAGGCAACCGTGCACGGGCTGCGCGAGCTCGACGTCGTGAAGCACGTCGGTGGCCTCCTCCGCGTCATCGGCGGATAGCGGGCGCCGGCGATGCGCTACCTCTCGACGCGTGGTCGGGCGTCGGAGTCCGGCTTCGTCGATGTCCTCCTGGGAGGGCTGGCGGAAGACGGCGGGCTGTACGTGCCCACGGTGTGGCCGCAGCTGCCGTCGCCGTCCGAGCTCGACGCGGCGACCGGCTATGCCGACACCGCCCGAATGGTGATGACGCCGTTCATCGGCGACGACATCGCGCCGGCTGATCTCGCCCGATTGTGTGACGAGGCGTACTCGGCCTTCGGTCACCCGGCCGTCGTGCCGCTGGTCCAGATCGACGCGCGGCAGTGGCTTGCCGAGCTGTTCCACGGACCGACGCTCTCGTTCAAGGACGTCGCCCTGCAGCTCGTCGGCCGGCTCTTCGATCACGTGCTCGAGCGCCGCGGCGAGCGCGTGACGATCGTCGGTGCGACGAGTGGCGACACCGGCTCGGCGGCGATCGAGGCGGTGCGCGGTTGCGGGCACACCGACATCGTGTTCCTGTATCCGCACGGCGCCGTGAGTGAAGTGCAACGCCGCCAGATGACGACCGTGACCGATCCCAACGTCCTCGCCGTCGCGGTGGACGGCACGTTCGACGACTGCCAGGACCTCGTCAAGGGGATGTTCAACGACGCCCCGTTCCGCGAGCGGATGCGGCTGGCCGCGGTCAATTCGATCAACTGGGCGCGGGTGCTGGCGCAGACCGTGTACTACGTGACGACGGCCCGGGCGCTGGCCGGACCGATCACGGTCTGCGTGCCGACGGGCAACTTCGGCAACCTCTTCGCCGGATGGGTCGCCCGCCGGATGGGCACCCCGATCGCGGACTTCGTCGTCGCCTCCAACGCCAACGACATCCTCACCCGCTTCGTGGAGTCAGGCGAGATGGCGGTGGCGGACGTCG
This sequence comes from uncultured Acidimicrobiia bacterium, assembly GCA_963755235.1. Lineage (GTDB taxonomy): Bacteria > Actinomycetota > Acidimicrobiia > Acidimicrobiales > Ilumatobacteraceae > JALZMG01. The sequence goes on along the minus strand of CAVWJT010000019.1, from coordinate 128,897 downwards.
TGCCGACCCTCAGCCCGGCGATGGACATCCAGGTGTCGTCGAACTTCGAGCGGATGCTCTGGGTGATCAACGAGGGCAACGGCGCGCGCACCGGCGAGCAGATCGCCCGCTTCCGCGAGACCGGCCGGTTGGCGCTCGAGCCCGAGCAGCGTGAGCGCTGGATCCGGGGCGCGTTCCGGGCGACGCGTTCGACCGACGAGGAGACGCTCGACGAGATCCGGCGCGTCCATGCGGCGACCGGGATGCTGATCGACCCGCACACGGCCACGGGCACGCGCGCCGCCCGGCTGCAGGCGGGCGAGCACCCTGTGGTGACGATGGCGACGGCCCACCCGGCCAAGTTCCCTGACGCCGTCGAGCGGGCCACCGGAGTGCGCCCGGCCCTTCCCGAGCACCTCGCCGACCTGCTCGAACGCCCGGAGCGGACCGAGCTCGTGGCCAACGATCTCGCCGTCGTCGAGGACCTCGTCGCCCACGCCGTGACGCCCCGAGCCTGATCCATCCGAGGGTTTCGCGGCACCGGAGGGTCTGCTGCGCCCCTCTGGCGCACGAAACCCTCCGGTGCCCTGAAAACCTCGGGTGTTTGCGACTGAGCGCCAGCGTCGGTATCGTTGTGTCCACCTGGACTACAGGTAGCACCCCGTTCCCCGTTCCCCCCGAACGTGCTGCACGGGTGCGAGTCATGTCACCGTGGGGCCATCAGTGCCGGTACGTGCCGGCAGTTCCGACACCGTTCCGCACGAGGCCCGAGACCCCACGGACCCATCGGGAGAGAGGTACCCGTGGCCGCTGAGGCACTCGAACAGTCCGTCCTTGAATCCAAGGACAAGGACCAACTCTTGGCGATCGCCAAGGCGCTCGGCCTCAAGGCGAGCGCCCGGACGAAGAAGTCCGACATCATCGACCAGATCCTGGAGACGACCGGGTCGCCCACGGGTCGCGCCAACGGCGCGCCCGTCGTCCCGGCGCCGGCGCTCGAGGCGAGCGGCAACGGTGACGTCCCGGCGGTCGAGGCACCACCGGCCGACGGCGCGGAGACCACCATCGTCACGGCCGACGTGGAGCCGCCCGCGGAGTGGGAGCTCGAGGTCGGTACCGGCGATGGCCGGCCCGACAGCCCGGACGCCGCTGAAGCCTCGGGCAGCACCGACTCGACCGCCGACGTCTCCGGCAGCGATGACGCGACCGCCGCGGCCAACGAGGGTCTCGTGAGCCGTCCGGCCGACGCCACCGCGGCGGCATCCGGCGACGGGGGACGCCAGGAGCGCCAGGGTGGCCAGGGAACGCGAACGCAGGGCGGTGGCGGACAGCCGTCCGGGTTCCAAGGCGAGGAGGGCGAGAGCCGGAACCGCCGGAGGCGACGCCGCCGCAAGGGCGGCGCCCGCGGCGCCGAGGGCCCGCAGGGCGACGACGTCACCGTGCTCGAGCGCGACGGTGAGGTCGTCTCCAACGAACCGGTCGAGGTGTCTGGGTACCTCGACATGCGCGACGAGGGCTACGGGTTCCTGCGGGTGAAGGGCTACCTGCCCAGCCGCGACGACTCGTACATCCCGGTGAAGCTCGCTCGCCAGTACGGCCTGCGCAAGGGTGACCACGTCACCGGGCTGAGCCGCCCCGCCGGGCGCAACGAGAAGAACCCCGCGCTCCTGGAGATCAGCACCGTCAACGGCGGTGATCCCGAGGCGGCGAAGAAGCGGCCGCGCTTCGAAGACCTGACGGCCCTGTTCCCCGACGAGAAGCTGCGCCTCGAGGATCCCGCCGATCCCACCAACATGACGGCGCGCATCATCGACCTGATCTCACCGATCGGCAAGGGTCAGCGCGGCCTCATCGTCTCTCCGCCGAAGGCCGGCAAGACGTTCGTGGTCAAGACCATCGTCAAGTCGATCGAGCTGAACAACCCCGAGGTGAAGCTGATCGTCCTCCTCGTCGACGAACGACCCGAAGAGGTCACCGACATGCGCCGCAACGTGCGTGGTGAGGTCATCTCGTCGACGTTCGACCGGCCGAGCGACGAGCACACCCACGTGGCCGAGCTCGCCATCGAGAAGGCCAAGCGTCTCGTCGAGCAGGGCGAGGACGTCGTCGTCGTCCTCGACGGCATCACCCGGCTGTCGCGTGCCTACAACCTTGCTGCGCCGGCGAGTGGTCGCATCCTCTCCGGTGGTATCGACGCCGGTGCGCTCTATCCGCCGAAGAAGTTCTTCGGCGCCGCCCGCAACGTGGAAGAGGGTGGCTCGCTGACGATCCTCGCCACCGCCCTGATCGAGACGAACAGCCGGATGGACGACGCGATCTTCGAGGAGTTCAAGGGCACCGGCAACATGGAGCTGCGGCTCGACCGCAAGCTCGCCGAACGGCGGATCTACCCGGCGATCGACGTCGACGCGTCGAGCACTCGTCACGAGGAGCTGCTCTTCGACCGCAAGCAGTTGCAGATGGTCTGGAAGCTGCGCCGGGTGCTGTCCGGCTTGGCCGCCGACGGCAACGCCGCGCCGGGTCTCGAGCTGCTCATCGACCGGCTCAAGACGTTCCGCACCAACGACGAGTTCCTGAACGAGATCGCCAAGCAACCGTCCATGTAAGACCGGGTTTCTGCAGCTGGATCGGCCCCCATAGGGGCCGATCGAGCTGCAAGAATCTGCAGGAAGCGCCGGTACAATCGAATGTTCCCCCTTCGCCGGAGTGACCCATGAAGACCGAGATCCATCCCAGCTACGCCGAGACCAACGTGCGCTGCTCGTGCGGCAACACCTTCACCACCCGCTCGACCAAGGGCGGGGACCTGCACATCGAGCTCTGCAACGAGTGCCACCCGTTCTTCACCGGCAAGCAGAAGCTGGTCGACTCCGGCGGCCGGGTCGAGCGCTTCAACAAGCGTTACGGCACCCGCCGCTCGGCCACGAAGTAGCCCCGTCATCGACCCGACGGCGGGCGATCGACGCAGCCGCCTCAGCGGCCTGAAGCTGCGCACCCTGGTCCGTGACCACCTCGGCCGGGACGTCGAGGCCGAACCACTCACCTTCCCGCCCGGGAGTGCGCTCGTCGACGACGAACTCGCCTGGGTGCTGGTCGAGGACGACCCTGCCCGTGGGCTCGGGCCGGCGCTCGCCTGGTCCCGTCGCCAGCAGGTGACGGGTCTGCACCTTCTCGCTGATCGCGAAACCGGACAGTTGGCGCGCCGGGCCGCCGCCTTCTCCATCCCGATCTCGGTGTGGCAGGTGGACGGGCGCGAGCTCCGGCCGGCCGTGGCCGAGCGGCTGGCGCCGCCCCCGGCCCCGGCTTCCGGGCATCTGGCCCTCGTCCCGGCGATCGAAGCTGGCGGCGCAACTCCTGTCGTCGAACACGGTGTCGTCACCGGCGAAGTACGTGGCCTCGAGGTCTGCCGGGTCGTCGACGACGCGACCGGCGGGGCGGTTCGGCTCGAGGTCGGCGTCGGTGTCCACGACCGCGAGGCGTTCGCCCTCATGCACGGCGACGTGCCGACGGTCGACGCGCTCGCCGGAGTCGTGCAGGCCGTGACGCGTCACCGGGGTGGCGAGGCGGCTGACCACCCCCTCGACCGGCTCGCGCCCGAGCGTCTGCTGCGGTGGCGGCTGGAGCAGGATCCGTCCCTGATCGGGCTCGACTCGCTCGCCCCGGCCGAACCACCCGTCCCGCGACCGAGCATCAAGGAACGCGCCCCCTGCACGGCACTCGGCCGTCGTCCCGACGGCTCGGAGGCGGTTGTGGTCTGCTCCGTCGGCGTCGACCTCGACGTGATTCCGTACGCGACCGACGCCCGGCGTCTCGGGGGGGACGGGCCGGGCGTCGGCGGGCGGGCGACGATCGTCGTGCTGCCGCCCCGCGATCTCGTGCCGGTGACGGCCGAGCTCGCCGGGCTGCTCGATCAGGCGGTGGAGCTGGTGTCCTGCTCGCCCTCGGCCTGATCGCCGGTCTCGATGGCGGGTGCGCTCGCCGTCTCGATCTCGATCCGGCGGGGCTGCGTCTCGGCGACCGGACCGACGACGACGGTCAGGCGCCCATCGGCGTACTGCGCGGTCACCTGCTCGGGGTCGAGGCTCGATCCCAGCGTGAGCTGGCGCTGCCAGCTCAGGGTCTCGGTCTTCGCGCCGAGGGAGAGGATGCGGCCGGCGACCGACACGTCCACCGCGTCACGCGGGACGCCGGGCAGGTCGACGGTGAGCTTCGAGCGCGCCGTCCTCCCAGGCAGACGTGACGACCGGGGTATCGAGGCGGTCGAAGGCCCACGGGCGGACGCGCAGGCGGAAGGGGCTGGTGAAGGGGGTGGTGGTGGTGACGAGGCTGTACATGGGTGACAGTGTACAAAGAACTTGAGCCAATCCAACTCAACTTTTCCGCGAACTTGGCCGCGTCAGGGGGATCTCGCTGGGCTCCGAGGGCCGACCGGTAGCCTCGTCCTGCCGTGTCCGAATCCGCCCACGCCCCGCCCGCGGCGCCGTTCCGGGACGCCCCGGCCATCGTCGATCGGCTCGACGCCTTCGAGCGGGAGTACGGCGAGCTGGAGCAACGGCTCGCCGACCCGGCCGTGGGCTCCGATCCCGACGAGCTGCGCCGGGTCTCGACCCGTTACCACCAGCTCGGTCCGCTCGTCGACGCCGCCCGCCGCCGGCGGGCGCTCATCGCCGACCGCGGGGCGGCGAGCGAGCTGCTGGCCATCGCCACCGAGGACGAACGTCCCGCGCTGGAAGCCGAGCTGGCCACCGCCGGCGGTGCGCTCGACGCCGTGGAGGCGGAGTTGCGGCTGCTGCTCGTGCCGCCCGATCCCTATGCCGGGCGCAACGTGATCGTCGAGATCCGGGGCGCGGAGGGTGGCGAGGAGGCCAACCTGTTCGCCCGCGACCTGTACGAGATGTACCAGGCGTATGCCACCCGCCACGGCCTGAAGGTCGACACGTTGGCGTCGGATCCGAGCGACCTCGGCGGCCTCAACGAGGTCACCTTCCTCGTCCGCGGCAAGCACGCCTGGCCGCGCTTCAAGTACGAGGGTGGACCACACCGGGTGCAGCGGGTGCCGGTCACCGAGAGCCAGGGCCGGGTGCACACGTCCTCGGCGACGGTGCTCGTCCTGCCCGAGGCTGACGAGGTCGACGTGCAGCTCGACGACAAGGACCTGCAGGTGGACGTGTTCCGGTCGAGCGGGCCGGGCGGGCAGAGCGTCAACACCACGGACTCCGCCGTGCGGATCACCCACCTGCCCACCGGGATCGTCGTTTCGATGCAAGACGAGCGCAGCCAGCTGCAGAACCGGGCGCGGGCGCTACACGGTCCTGCGCGCCCGCCTCCTCGAAGCCGCCGAGCGCGAGCGCGACGCCGAACGGTCAGCCGAGCGCCGGGCGCAGGTCGGCGGGGGAGGGCGGAGCGAGAAGATCCGCACCTACAACTACAAGGAGAACCGGTTCACCGACCACCGCATCGGGTTCACGATCTACCGCCTCGCTGACGTGCTCGCCGGCGACCTCGACGATGTCGTGGCCGCCCTCGCCGCCGACGAGCGGGCGCGCCAGCTCGCCGAGGCACCTTGACGCAGGGCGCCGCCGCCACCGTCACCTGGCGGGCGCTGCTCGCCGAGACGACCACGCGGGTCGGCGAGCGCCCCGCCGCCCGCTGGTTGTGCGAGGTCGCCAGCGGCGCCGACCGCATCGAGGACGTGCTCGACGAGCCGGCGACCCACCGCATGGTCGCCCACCTCGACGCGCATGCTCGCCCGTCATTCGGCCGGCGAACCACTCGCCTACGTGCTGGGCCGATGGGCGTTCCGCCATCTCGACCTGGCCGTCGACCCCCGGGTGCTGATCCCCCGGCCGGAGACCGAGGTCGTCGCCGGGATCGCCGTCGACCTCGCGCGGTCACTGCCCCTGCCGGTCACGGTCGCCGACCTGGGGACCGGCTCGGGCGCGATCGGGCTCGCCCTCGCTGATGAGCTCCCGGTGACCGGCGTGACGGTGTGGCTCGTCGACGATGACCCCGACGCCCTCGACGTGGCCCGGGCCAATCTCGCCGGCATCGGGCGCCGCGCCGTCAACGTGCGCATTGCCGAGGGCTCGTGGTTCGACGCCCTGCCCACCGGCACCGTCGTCGACGTTGCGGTGTCGAACCCGCCGTACGTGGCCACCGACTCGCCCGATCTCGATCAGGCCGTCCGGCGCTTCGAGCCGGCGCATGCCCTGTTCGCCGGTGGCGACGGCCTCGCGGCCATCCGCCGGCTCGTCGCCGACGCCCCCCGGTTCATCAGGCCCGGGGGGTGGCTCGTGCTGGAGATCGGCGCCGATCAGGGCCCGGCGGTCGAGCAGCTGCTCCGTCCCGCCGGGTTCGCCGACATCGAGATCCGCCCCGATCTGGCCGGCCGGGACCGGGTCGCCGTCGCCCGCCGCCCCTGATCTGGGCGGGATTTTTCGCGACGTCTGACAAGAATCCCGCCCAGAAGTCGATCTGACAAGAATCCCGCCCAGATGGGGGAGCTCAGCCGAATCGGACCGCGACGTCTGAGAGGAGGGTTTGCTCAGCGTCGGTCGGGTTGTCACCCACCATTTGCCGGGCGGCGGAGAACAACGCCTTGCGGAGGATCCGGCTGGTGATGCGGGCGTCGATGTCGTCGAGCAGGTCGGTCACCGTGTGACTGGCGAAGGCGGCGCGGGCCTTGGCGACCGCCGGCCCGAGGTACTGCTCGAACGAGAACGCCGACCCGCGCCAGTCCTCGGTGAGCTCACGCAGGACGTCGAGCTCGTCGTCGCTCAGATGGGAGTCGGCGAGCATCACCAGGGCGAGCAGCTCGAGCGCGGCCATGTGCTCGCGATCCGCCGTCACGTGCACGGCCACGCCTTCGTAGAGCTCGCTGAGCCGCTTCTCCATGACCGCGCACCGTAGTCCTACGCAGCGTCGTCGGCATCGAGACCGAGCGCCCGGCGCAGGAAGTCGACCTGGTGCAGCAGCAGGTTCTCGGCCACGACCTCCTGCGGCGTCATGTGGGTGACCCCGACGAGCGGCAGCACTTCGTGCGGCCGGCCGGCGGCCAGCAGCGCCGACGACAGGCGCAGGGTGTGGGCGGCGACGACGTTGTCGTCGGCGAGGCCGTGGATGAGGAGCAACGGCCGGGTCGAGTCCTTCGCCAGCGGGAGCAACGAGTTGGCGTCGTAGACGTCGGGATGCTCGGTGGGATCGCCCAGGTAGCGCTCGGTGTAGTGAGTGTCGTAGAGGCGCCACTCGGTCACCGGCGCGCCGGCGATGGCGGCGTGGAAGACGTCCGGACGCCGCAGCACGGCGAGGGCGGCGAGGTACCCGCCGAAGCTCCAGCCCCGGATCGCCACGCGGTCGAGATCGAGGACCCCGTGCTCGTCGGCGGCCCGCTGGAGGGCCTCGACCTGGTCCTCGAGCACTCCCGTGGCGAGGTCGAGATGGACCGCGCGCTCCCAAGCCGACCCGCGTCCCGGGGTTCCCCGCCCATCGGCGACGACGACGGCGAACCCCTGGTCGGCCATCCACTGGGCCCCGACGTGGGCATTGTGGACGCGCACGACCCGACCGGCGTGCGGGCCCCCGTACGGGTCGACGAGCACCGGCAGCGGGGAGCCGTCGTGCTCGGCGGGGAGCAGCACCGCGGTGGCGATGCGCCGGTCACCGAGAAACGACAGGTGCACGTCGGCGCGCACCACCGGGGTCGCGGCGAACGACACCAGCTCCACGCCGTCGAGGGTCCCCCAGTGCCCGCCGGGTTCGGCGAGCGTGGCGGTACGCACGACGATCGTGCCCCCGCCGGCGGCCAGCGGTGTGGACGCCCGGCTCGTCGGTGAGCGCCGCGACCTGCCCGTCGGGCATCCACCGCCAGACCTGGAGCACCGTGGCGTCGTCGATCGGGTTGGCCAGGAACACCACGCCGGGGCCGTCGACCGTCTCGATGGCGCGCACCTGCAGGTCGGTGGGAGTCACCGGCTCGCCGTCCACCAGCAGGCGGCGAGCACCGTCCCGGTCGGCGCACGTGATCAGCGCGCCATCCGGAGCGAGACGAGGTGCGCCGGGCACGAGCTCGACCCATTGGTCGTCCATGTCCGCCCAGCGCAGCTCGGTGGACCCAGTCGCCGGGTCGACCTCGAGCACCTCGACGACGCGTTGGTCGCGCCGCTGCACGGTGATGATCAGGCCGTCGGCGGTCCAGTGGACGTCGACGAGGTACGGGAACCGGGCGCGGTCCCACTCGACGTCGACGACCGTGCCGTCGAGCGCGACGAGGTGCAGCGTGACGTCGGCGTTGGCCGTGCCCGCGGCCGGGTAGGCGAACTCGGTCGGTGGCGTTTCCGGTTGCGCCGGATCGCCGACGTGCCAGCGGGAAACCGCCGCGGTGTCCACCCGGGTGACCGCGAGCACGGCCCCGTCGGGACTCCACCAGTAGCCGCGGAAGCGATCCATCTCCTCGGCGGCGATGAAGTCGGCGCTGCCCCACGTGACGGTCTCGGGCTCGTCGGGGTCGTCGCCGGCGAGCACGTCCCACCGTCCGTCGAGCTCGCCGATGCACAGAAGCCGCCCACTGACGTAGGCGACGCGCCGGGCGAGCGGGTCGGGGCGGGGATCGAAGACCGGTCCGGCCACCGGCAGCTCGCGGGCCTGCCCGCTGAGCAGTCCGGCGACGAAGAGCCGTCCGGCGATGGCGAATGCCGTCACCGTGACCTGGGCGTCGGTGGCGTAGGTCGTGATCCCGGTGGCGGCCTCGCGGGCGCGTTCACGGCGGGCCAACTCCTCGGGAGGCAAGGTGGTCTCGTCGCGGCCCCGGAGCAGGACGTCCGGGTCGGCGACGAGCCGCTCCTCGCCGGTGGACGCGTCGACCACCCACAGGCAGTTGACCGGGTCGATCGGTCCGCGGCTGCGCAGGAACACGATGCGCCGCCCGTCGGGGGACACAACGACGTCGCGCGGTTCTCCGAGCGTGTAGCGCTGGGTGCGGGCGGACTGCCGGGGATAGGACTCGACGGGTTCGTCGGTCATCACGGCTGGACGAGGATCTTGGCGTGGACGTCGGGCTCGGCGAGGTCGGCGAAGGCCTGGGGGACGCCGTCGATCGCGACCGTACCGGTGATCAGCGGGCGCAGGTCGACCTCGCCCTCGGCGATCGACCGCAGCGCCTGGGCGAACTCGTCCGGCTCGTACCCGAGGGCGAACTGGATGTTCAGCTCCCGGCCGATGCCGACCAGGGGGTGTACCCGATCCTGCTGCAGGCACACGCCGACGACGAGGATGCGAGCGCCCTTGGGCGCCATTCGCATCGCCGCGTCGAGCATCCCCGGCACGCCGACCGCTTCGAAGATGACGAGCGGGCGCACGCCGTCGACCTCGCGCCAGGTGGCGATGGCGGGATGCTCGGCGGGATCGACGACGACGTCGCAGCCGAGGTGTTCGGCGAGAGCGCGGCGCCGCACCGAGAAGTCGGCGCCGACGACGGGGCCGATCCCGATGCGCTTGAGCTCGGCGACGCACGCCAGTCCGACCGGTCCGAGGCCGAGCACGATCGCCGCCTCGCCGGGCGCGATGCGGCTCTTCACGACGGCGTGGACACCGACGGCGAGCGGCTCGGTCAACGCGGCGAGATCGGCGGGAAGGCCGGCCGGGACGTCGAGGGCGAGCATCTCGTTGAGCACCATCAGTTCGGCGTACCCACCGGGGTAGCGGTTGGAGAACCCGATCGGGTGGATCCCGTCGGCGTCGAACGCCGCGGGCATCCCGACGACCACGTCGCCGGGCTTCAGGCGGTCGACCCCAGGCCCGGTGTCGACCACTTCGCAGCAGAACTCGTGGCCCATGACCATCGGCGCGGACGGTTCGAACATGACCGGGCGCAACGGGTCCGGCGGCGCGTCGGCCTCGAGCTCCTCGGTCAGCCGGCGGGCCTCCTCGCCGTGGAGCAAGAGGTGGAGGTCGCTGCCGCAGATCCCGCAGGCGAGGACCTTCGCCAGCACCTGCCCGGCAGCCGGGACCGGCTCGGCCACATCGTCGACTCGAAGTTCCCAGTCCTGCATCACCACGGCGCGCACCCGGCGAGCGTACGGCCGGGAGTCATCGCGGGCGAGCGTGTCCACACCCGGTTCGGAGCGGCTCAGCGACTGAACGAGGCGATGGCGTCGAGGATGACGGCGAAGGCGGCGTCGTCGGCGATCTCGGTGAGCACGTCGCAGTTCGGCGGCGGCCGCTCGACGAGCGTGCGCCGGTCGATCACGGTCATCCCGCGGGTGAGCGCGCCGGACGTCTCGACCGCCACGTGGCGGGAGGCCCGGGTGAAGAGATCGGGGTGAGTCAGGGCGAGCACGGCGCACGGGTCGTGGACGGGCGCCCCGGCGATGTCGTCGTGACGGGTCCGGTAGGTGCCCGAGAAGAACCCGAGCAGGTCGGCGAGAACGGCGGCGAGGCGTCCGGGGAGCTGGCGCACGGCCTCGATGCGCTCGGTCGTGGCGAGGAGCTGATGGGTGAGGTCGAGTCCGGCCATCACGAGCGGGCCGCCGTAGCCGAACACGGCCGCGGCCGCTTCGGGATCGGCCCAGATGTTGAACTCGGCGACCGCCGAGCGGTTGCCGAACGTGCCCCCACCCATCACGGAGATGCCGGCGATGCGCCCGGCCAGGTCGGGGGCCATGCGGAGCGCGAGAGCGACGTTGGTGAGCGGGCCGACGGCGACGATCCACACGCCCTCCCGCCCGCGGCAGGTCTCGACGATGTACTCGACGGCGTCGCGGCCGTCGAGCGCCCGCGTGGGCGTGGGCAGGTCGGCGCCGTCGAGCCCGCTCTCGCCGTGGACCATCGTCGCCGGTCGCGGCTCGGCCAGCAGCGGCCGCTCGGCGCCGGCGTGAACGGGGACGTCGATGCCAAGGAGCTCGCGCATGACCAGCGCGTTGTGGGTCGTGCGGTCGAGGGGTGCGTTGCCGGCCACGGTGGTGATGCCGAGCAGCTCGCCGTGCCGGGCCGCGACGATGATGGCGATCGCGTCGTCGTGACCAGGGTCGCAGTCGAGGATCATCGGCACCATCGACCCTTTCACTTTCGACATCGCGCCCGTCGTTCAGAGGCGAACCCGGTTCGGCACGGCGGGCGCTCCAGCGCCTTCGCCGGCCGCATTCAAGAGATCGCGACGAGACACGGCGGGTCTCCAGGGTGCAAACTGGAGGGGACGAGCAGCGTCCCGAGGGGGTGGCTGATGAGAACTGTGAACGCCGGCGTACCGGACCTGGTGCCGATCCTGTCGCGGGGCAAGCACCGCAGCCCCCGCAAGGGGGCGTGCTTCATGGAGCTGGCGTCGTACCTCGCCGGCGAGCGGTGGAGCGACCACCCGCGCTGCACCCACCCGCTGCTGGCGTCGGTCGCCCGGCTCGTCAACGACCTGACCTCGGACGCGCATCGTTCCCGGTTGGCCGGGCTGATCCCCGGCGTGATCGGCATGACGAGCGACGACCCCCGCATCGACGCGCGGATCGCCCTGCGGTGCGCCAGGGCGGCGCTGCCGATCGCCGCCGCCGAGGACCAGAACGTCATGGCCGTGGCCGTGCTCGCCGCAGAACGAGCGTTGGCCGACATGGAGGACCGGCCCCAGGGCACCCTCGAGGACGAGAGTCGCGCCGCGCTGGCGTCGGCTCCGCTCGCCGCCCAGTGGGCGCGGTCGTTCGGCGGCAGCGACAACGACGTGTCCGTCGAGCAGTTCCGCCGCTTCGCCGCGCCGAACATCGTGCGCTTCGCCGTGCCGGCGGTCGCCAAGGCGTGCGTGAGCGATCCCGATGACCGGCTGTACGCCCTGCTCGTCGGCGCGATCGACGACTGCGCGGCGCTCTGCAGCACGCGTCCGGCGAGCGCGACTCGAAACGCTCCCCTATCCCTCCAGCAGTAGCGACCCTTCGGCGTCGAGGCGCGCCGGGCGGCCGACCCACTCACCTTCGCCGAGCGCGGCCATCGTCGCCGGATCCGCCGACAGCCCCCACGCCCGCCGGCCGTCGGCGAGCAGGCCCGTCGCGATCGCCTGCTCGGGCGTGCCGTCGCGGCCGTGCATCACCGTGTACGCCTCGAGCGTGACTGGTCCGGCGGCGTCGTCTGCGTCGGCGAGCGCACGCGACGGCAAGGCGTCGATCTCGGCCTGCGGCTCGTCGTGACGGAAGCCGTCGTCGGGCGGGGCGGCGGCGTACACGCCGAACGAATGCTTGGTGACGTAGCCCCCGTTCGCCCAAACGAGGGCCTTGTCCCCGCGCTGCTCGCGCAGCTCGCCGACGACGGTGGCGATGGCGTGCATCACGTAGTTGTTCCACGGTCCGCCGGCGAACGAGAGCCCGCCGGTGCGGGTGAGTGGGCGGTCCTGTCCGTCGAGCTCCAGTCCGAGCGATCGGGCGCCGAGCTGAACGGCCGAGGGAAAGCACGAGTAGAGATCGATCAGCGCGACGTCGTCGATGCCCAGGCCGGCGAGCTCGAGCACCCGACGCCCGCCGATCTCGACCGCCGGCGTGCGGGTGAAGCTGTCGCGGTTGGACACGTAGGGGTGCTCGTGGCAGTCGGTTCCGGCGTGCGGGAAGATCCAGCTCTCCTCGGCGATCCCGAGGCCGCGCGCCCGCTCCGCCGTGCACATGATCAGCGCCGCGGCCATGTCGACGTCGTTGTTGGAGTTCATGTACTTGCGGTAGGGGAGGCCGACGAGCCGGTTGGAGGGGGTGGTCGTGCGGATCTCATCGGCCGACTTGACGTCACGGATCCAGGCGAACGGGTTCTTCGCCGCGACCTCGCTGAACCTCGCCCACAGCTCGCTGATCGCGACGAGGTGATCGTCCGGCGGGCGGCCCTCGGCCGCCCTGAGGGCGGACTCGAACATCGGATAGATCTGCACCGGGAGGTACACGCCGCGCTCGGTCTCGGTGGGATGGGACATGTCGAGCTCGCCGCCGATCGGCACCGGCGGGTGGTCGTCGGGCGCGGTGGGCCACTCGAGCGTCGCCCCGGTCCGGCGGGCCCGCATCCTCGTGCGCCAGGCTTCGCCCCCCACGAGGATCGCCGCGTCGAGGCGCCCGGCGGCGAGGTCGAGGGCGGTCTTGTTGACGAGGGACTGGGGGGTGTTGCCCCCCGCCGACGTGTAGGCGAGCTCGGCCGGTGTGAGGCCCAGACGTTCGGCGAGCAGCCACGCGGGGTTGCCGTAGCGCCACGAGAACAGGCTGACGACGCGGATCGAGTCCACGTCCGGCGGTCCCGCCAGCCCCGCGTCGGCCGCGGCGGCGGCGATCGCCTGCTCCATCAACCCCACCGCGTCGAGCGCGTCCTCCACGTCGTCGGTCCGCTGCAGGAACTGGCCGGCCCCCACGATGACGGGCGTACGAGGATCGAGCGTCACCCGAATCACCCTAGGTTGGGGTCGCGCCAGCCTTAGGATCGAGAAGGTGTCGCGAGTCGCGATCGGATCCGATCACGCCGGGTTCGAGCTCAAGTCGCATCTGGTGAAGCTGTTGCACGAGCGCGGGCACGAAGTCGCTCGATCACGGCACTGATTCCACCGAAGCCGTCGACTATCCGCCGATCTGCGCCGCGGTGGGCCGCACCGTGCGCGACGGCGGGGCCGAGCTCGGGATCGTCGTCGGCGGGAGCGGCCAGGGCGAGCAGATCTCCGCCAACAAGGTCCGCGGTGTCAGGGCGGCGCTGTGCAACGACCTCTACACGGCGAAGATGGCCCGGGCGCACAACGACGCCAACGTGCTGGCGATGGGCGCCCGGGTCGTCGGCCTCGGCCTCGCCGAGGACATCCTCGACACGTTCCTCGCCACCGACTTCGAGGGCGGCCGGCACGCCCACCGCGTCGCCCAGATCGCCGACCTGGAAGCCCAGTTCTGACCCGGAGGATCCGCCCATGCCCTTTCCCACCGACACCGAGCCCGACACCGAGATCGAGGCCCTGCTGGCGCGCGAGCTCGAACGTCAGACCACCGGTCTGCAGCTCATCGCCAGCGAGAACTTCACGTCCCCGGCCGTGCTGCGGGCGGTCGGCTCGGTGCTCACCAACAAGTACTCGGAGGGGTACCCCGGCCGGCGCTACTACGGCGGCAACGCGGTCATCGACGACGTCGAGGCACTGGCGATCGAGCGGGCCAAGTCGCTGTTCGGCGCCGAGCACGCCAACGTCCAGCCCCACTCCGGGGCCAACGCCAACATGTGCGTGTACCAGGCGTTGCTCCAGCCCGGCGACACGGTGCTCGGGCTCAGCCTCGACCACGGCGGGCACCTCACCCACGGTTCGCCGGTCAACGCCAGCGGGATGCTGTACCACTTCGTCGCCTACAAGGTCACGCCGGGCGACGAGCGCATCGACTACGACCAGGTGCGCGACCTCGCCGTCGAGCACCGGCCGAAGATGATCGTGGCCGGGACGACGAGCTATCCCCGCCGGCTCGACCCGGAGCCGTTCCGCGCCATCGCCGACGAGGTCGGCGCGGTGTTCGTGTTCGACGCCGCCCACTTGGCCGGGCTGATCGTCGGTGGGGCCCACCCCGATCCGGTGCCGGCGGCCGACGTCGTGACGTTGACGACGCACAAGACCCTGCGCGGGCCGCGCGGTGGGTGCATCCTGGCCAAGGAGGCCTTCGCCAAGGCGATCGACAAGTCCGTCTTCCCCGGCTGGCAGGGCGGACCGCTGGAGCACGTCATCGCCGGCAAGGCGGTGGCGTTCCGCGAGGCCGCGCATCCCTCGTTCAAGGAGTACGCCCACCAGATCGTCGTCAACGCGGCCGCGCTCGCCGAGGCGCTGGCGGGGGAGGGGTTCCGGCTCGTGTCCGGCGGCACGGACACCCACATGATGGTCGTCGACCTCCGCCCGTTCGACGAGGAGCTGACCGGCAAGGTCGCCCAGACGGCGTGTGACGCGGCCGGGATCACGCTCAACAAGAACACCATCCCCGACGACCCGCGCAGCCCGTTCGTGACGAGCGGCCTGCGCATCGGCACGCCCTCGGTGACCACCCAGGGCATGCAGGAGCAGGAGATGGCCCGGATCGCCGAGTTCATCGCCCGCGCCCTCAAGGAGCGCGACAACTCGGACGCGCTCGCGGCAATTCGCGCCGAGGTGGCCACCCTCTGCGCCCAGTACCCCGCGTACCCGCCAGGCCCGTAGGAGCGTTTGTGTCAGCACATATGCGTGACGACGACGGATGTGCTGACACAGAACGGGAGACCCGGAACGAGAGGGGTTGGGTCCTAGTCTGAGCGCTCGTGCCGGCGACTGGGGACTACCTGATCGTCGGCGCGGTGGCCTGCTTGGTGACGTTCGCGGTGACGCCGGTGGTCGCCCGGGTGGCCCGGTGGCGCGGGTGGCTCTACGAACCCAACGACCGCACGGTGCACACGCAGCCGATCCCGGCGGTCGGCGGGCTGGCGATGTTCGTCGGGTTCCTCGTCGCCTTCGCGGTGGCCCGCCTCATGGACACGTTCGATCCACTCTTCGCCCGCAACTCCGAGCCGCGGGGGATCGTGCTCGCCGCCGTCATCATCATCATCGTCGGTCTGTGGGACGACATCAGGGGCCTGTCGGCGCCGGCCAAGGTCACCGGAACCGTGCTCGCCGGCCTCGCCCTCGTCTGGTTCGGCGTCACGATGTACTACTTCCGCATCCCGTTCCTCGACGTCTACTTCCTGTCCGACGACTGGATCCCGCTCGTCACGGTGCTCTGGTTGATCGGCCTCACCCAGGCGATCAACCTCATCGACGGCCTCGACGGGCTCGCCGCCGGCATCGTGGCCATCGGGGCGGGCACGTTCTTCCTCTACGCCCAGCGGCTCGCCGACCTCGACCTGCTCACCCAACCCAACCTGGGACCGATGATGGCGATCATCGCGGTCGGCTTGTGCCTCGGGTTCCTTCCCCACAACTTCAACCCGGCGCGGATCTTCATGGGCGACAGCGGCGCCCTGCTGCTCGGGCTGCTGATGGCGGTGTCGACGAGCGTCGTCGGCGGGCGGGCCGATCCGACCAGCCAGGCGTTCATCGGCCAGACGTTCTTCTTCCTCGCCCCCCTCGTGATCCCGCTGTTGATCCTCGGGGTGCCGCTGCTCGACCTCGCGTTCGCGATCGTCCGGCGGGCGACCGGACGCAAGGCGATCGACGTCGCCGACAAGGGCCACCTCCACCATCGCCTGATGAACCTCGGCCACGGCCACCGGCGCAGCGTGCTGATCCTGTGGACGTGGACCGCCCTGCTGTCGGCATTCGTGCTCTATCCGGTGCTCTCGGGGGAGAACCCGACGTACCTGCCCTTCGGGATGCTGGCCATCGCAATCGTGCTGTTCACCGTGCTCCACCCGAGCGTCCGCCGGAGGCGGGCGAACAACCACGGTTGAGTCACCCCGCGATGTTTACCTCCGAGGGAATTGCGCCCGGCGCCCCATCCGCGGTAGCTTGTTCTCGCGTTCACAAGCTCGGCACCCGGCCGGTGAACGATCATCAAGGCCGATGAAACGCTTCCCGACCACCCGCGTCAGCGCCAACGACACGCTCGGCCAGGGCATCGACAACGCCCTGGCGGTTGCGCTGCTCTTCGGGATCGGCTTCGCCCTCGATCGGTGGCTCGGTACGACGCCGTGGTTGATGATCAGCCTCACCCTCCTCGGGGCGGTCGGCGTCTTCGCCAAGATGAAGTACCGCTACGACGAGCAGATGGCCGAGCACGAGGCCGAGCGGCGAACGCGAGCCCAGGAGGGACGGGTCCAACCATGACCAGCGACACCGCAAGCGTCCCCGAGGTCGAGGTCTCGCGCGACCTGATCAAGCGCGGCCTCATCGTGGCGCCGCTCATCATCGCCGTGTGCGGCGTGATCTGGGGCGGCGACGGCGCCTGGTCCGCGGCGTACGGGATCGCCATCGTGCTCG
Source organism: uncultured Acidimicrobiia bacterium (assembly GCA_963755235.1). GTDB lineage: Bacteria > Actinomycetota > Acidimicrobiia > Acidimicrobiales > Ilumatobacteraceae > JALZMG01. The sequence continues at coordinate 112,021 of CAVWJT010000019.1, read as the reverse complement.
CCAACTTCGCCCTGTCCGCCGCGCTCATCGCCAGCGCGGCGCGGATCTCGCTGCACTGGCTGATGGGGGCGACGCTCTTCGGGTACATCCTGCGCCTCGGGCTCATCTTCCTCGCCGTCTGGGTCGTCAAGGACGCGAGCTGGATTTCGCTCCCGGCGCTCGGAGCGACGATCATCGTCACGCACCTCGGCCTCCTGGTCTGGGAGCTCAAGTACGTGGCGATCTCGTTGGCCTACCCGGCCCTCAAACCGACCACCCGACCGACGTCCGACATCCACGCGAGGAACTGAGGTAACCGCGGCATGTTCGCCCTGGAATTCCCGCCGATCAACGAGGTCATCCGCTGGCGCGACCTGTTCCCGACGTTCAACAAGGTGGCGCTGATCGCCGTCCTGGCGATGTTGATCGGGACGATGATCTACTTGATCGCGGCCCGCCGCGACCCGATGGTGGCGCCCACCGGCGTGCGCAACGTCGCCGAGGTCGGGGTCGAGTTCATCGAGGAGCAGATCGTGATGCAGACGATCGGGCGCGACGGGCTCGGGTGGACGCCGTTCCTGCTGACCCTGTTCATCTTCGTCTACCTCTGCAACCTGCCGGGCATCATCCCGATCCTCCAGTTCCCGGCGACCGCGCGCATGGCGCTGCCGTTGTTCCTCGCCGTGGTCGTGTGGCTCGTCTACAACACCGTCGGGTTCAAGCACAACGGCATCAAGTACCTCACCGGGATGCTCTGGCCGCGCAACGTCCCCGTGGCGATGCGGCCGCTGGTCGGCCTCATCGAGTTCCTGTCGAACATCATCCTGCGCCCCTTCTCCCTGGCCGTCCGACTCTTCGCCAACATGCTCGCCGGGCACATGCTGCTCGTCACCTTCGCCCTGCTGTCGAACGCGATGCTCTTCGCCGAGACCAAGCAGCTGCTCCTCAAACCGCTGACGATCCTGCCGCTGTTCATGCTGCTGTTCCTGACCGCGTTCGAGGTCCTCGTCGGCCTGCTGCAGGCGTACATCTTCACGATCCTCACCGGCGTGTACATCGGTCTCGCCGCCCACCCCGAGCACTGATCGGACAACCCCGGATCTCCACCATCCAGAGAGCACAGGAGAACAACACCCCATGGAATCGCTCGCGCGACTCATCGGCCAAGCCGGTGCGGAGGAGGACCCGAAGGCGGTCAACGCCGCCATCGGTGCCGGCTTCGCCTACGGCCTCGCCGCCATCGGACCTGGCATCGGCATCGGCTACGTGGTCGGCAAGGCCATCGAGGCGATGGCCCGCCAGCCCGAAGCCGCCGGCATGGTCCGCACCACGATGTTCCTCGGCATCGCCTTCACCGAGGCGCTCGCCCTGATCGGCTTCGTGGTCTTCATCCTGCTCGGTCTGTAAGGGATCGATCGTGAACACCGTGACCGTCTCCTTCGAGAGCGGCGGCGGGCTGCGTGTGCTCGTCAACGGCGTCGAGGGCCACCAGGTCGGTCAGGCCGGCGAAGAGGCGCTCGACGAGGGCCCCAGCCCGATCGCCCCGGAGGTCAAGGAGCTGCTGTGGGGCGGGGGCGCGTTCCTCGTGTTCCTCGTCCTGATGCGCCTGTGGCTGGTCCCCAAGGTCAAGCAGGGGATGGACGCGCGCTACGGCAAGATGCGCAGTGAGCTCGAGAGCGCCGACGACATCCGCGCCCAGGCCGAAGGCGAGGTCGCGGAGTACCAGAGCCAGCTCGCCGAGGTGCGGGCCGAGGCCGCCGGACGCATCGATGCCGCCCGCCGGCAGCTCGAAGCCGAGCGCGCCGAACGACTCACCGAGGCCAACGACCGCATCTCGGCGCGGCGCGCCGAAGCGCTCGCCGAGGTCGAGGCGGCCCGGACCGCCGCCCGTCAGTCGGTCGACGAGGCGGTGGCGAGTGTCGCCGGCCGCGCCGTCGAGCTCGCGGTCGGGAAGCGCCCCGACCCGGAGGTCGTCCGCCGCGCGGTGGCCGACGTCACGAGCGTGGGGGCCGGACGATGAGTCTGCTCAGCGTGCTGATCGCCGCCGCCGAGGAGGAAGAGCACATCGACCGGACCCACCACTGGTTGTGGCCGGAGGGGTACGAGCTCTACTTCGGCGGGGCGGCGGCGATCACGATCTTCGCGCTGCTGTTCTGGAAGGTGACGCCGTTCGCCAAGAAGGCGCTCGCCGATCGCACGGCCAAGATCCAGGGGCAGATCGACGAGGCCGCCGAGGCCCTGACGAGCGCGGAGCAGGCGGCAACGGAGATCCGGCAGGCCAAGGGGGACATCGAGGCCGAGCGGTCGCGTCTCCTCGCCGAGGCCGACGAGCAGGCCGCGGCGCTGCTGACCGAGGGCCGCGCCCGCGTCGAACGGGAGGTGGCCGAGCTCGAGGCCAAGGCCGAGGCGGACATCGCCGCCACGGCGGCGCGCGACGTCGACGAGCTGCGCGCCGAGATCGCCCGCTCCGCTGCGGACGTGGCCGATCGGGTCGTCGCCGAGACCATCGACGAGGAGACCCACCAGCGCCTCACCGAAGAGTTCATCCAGAAGGTGGGTGCATCGGCATGACCGGCGACGCACGGATCGAGGGGTACGCCTCGGCGCTGTTCGAGGTCGCCCGCGCCGAGGGCACGCTCGACGAGGTCGAGGACGAGCTGTTCCGCTTCGCCCGCTCCTACGAGTCGAACGACGAGTTGCGCACCGCGCTGACCGACGAGATGATCCCCGCGGCGCGCCGCCAGTCGATCGTCGAGGACCTGCTGGGCGGCCGGGCCACCCCGACCACCGTGCAGCTGATCTCGATGGTGGTCGGAGCCGGTCGTGGCCGCGACCTGCCGGCGATCGTCGACCGTCTCGTCGAGCGGGCGGCCGCGGCGAAGAACCTCGCCGTCGCCGAAGTCCGCTCGGCCGTCCCCCTCACGACCGATCAGCAGGACCGGCTGAAGGCGGCCATCGCCAACGCCACCGGCAAGGACGTGTCCCTCAAGGTCGTCGTCGATCCGTCCGTGCTCGGCGGGCTCGTCGCCACCGTCGGCGACACGGTCATCGACGGCACCGTCCGCACCCACCTCGACCAGTTGAAGAGCCGCCTGTAAATGGACCCCGAAGGACTGCGCCATGGCTGAACTGACTCTCTCCGCCACCGACATCGCGGCGGCCCTCACCAAGAACCTCGACGGCTTCGAGCCGTCGCTGGAGGCGCGCACGGTCGGGCGCGTCGCCGAAGTCGGCGACGGCATCGCCCGGGTGTCCGGCCTGCCCGACGCGGCCGTCAACGAGCTGCTCGAGTTCGAGGACGGCACCGTCGGCCTCGCCCTCAACCTCGACGAGGCGTCGATCGGGGCCGTCGTGCTCGGCGACTCCTACGGCATCGAGGAGGGGCAGACGGTGAAGTCGACCGGCCGGATCCTGTCGGTGCCCGTCGGCGACGGCGTCCTCGGCCGGGTCGTCAACGCCCTCGGCGAACCCGTCGACGGCAAGGGTGACCTCGTCGGCACCGAGCTGCGCCGGATGGAGATCCAGGCGCCCGGGATCATGGGCCGTCAGCCCGTGCACCAGCCCCTGCAGACCGGCATCAAGTCGATCGACGCGATGACACCGATCGGCCGGGGTCAGCGCGAGCTGATCATCGGCGACCGCAAGACCGGCAAGTCGACGATCGTCGTCGACACGATCCTGAACCAGAAGGGTCAGGGCGTGAAGTGCATCTACGTCGCGATCGGCCAGAAGGGATCGACCGTGGCCCAGACGGTCGAGACGCTGCGGCAGAACGGGGCGATGGACTACACCGTCGTCGTCACCGCCCCGGCGGCCGACCCGGCCCCGTTCAAGTACCTCGCCCCGTACGCCGGCTGTGCGATGGGCCAGCACTGGATGGACAACGGCGAGCACGCGCTGGTCGTCTACGACGACCTGTCGAAGCAGGCGGAGGCGTACCGGCAGATCGCCCTGCTGCTGCGCCGGCCGCCCGGTCGCGAGGCCTACCCGGGCGACGTGTTCTACCTCCACAGCCGGCTGCTCGAGCGGGCGGCCAAGCTGTCCGACGAGAACGGCGGCGGCTCGCTGACGGCGCTGCCGGTCATCGAGACCAAGGCCGGCGACATCTCCGCCTACATCCCGACCAACGTGATCTCGATCACCGACGGTCAGGTGTACGTCCAGGAGGCCCTGTTCAAGTCGGGCGTCCGCCCGGCGGTCGACGTGGGCAACTCGGTGTCCCGGGTCGGTGGCGCCGCCCAGCTCAAGTCGATGCGGTCGGTGGCCGGCACGCTGAAGCTCGACCTCGCCCAGTTCCGCGAGCTCGAGGCCTTCGCCACGTTCGGCTCCGAGCTCGACGCGGTGTCCAAGGCCCAGCTCGAGCGCGGGTATCGGCTCGTCGAGTTGCTGAAGCAACCGCTCAACAGCCCGATGCCGGTCGAGGAGCAGGTCGTCGTGATCTACGCCGGCACCAACGGCTACGCCGACGACATCCCGGTGTCCGAGGTGAAGCGGTTCGAGCAGGAGCTGCTCGAGTTCATGCGCACCCGGCACGGATCCCTGCTCGAGGAGATCAAGGCCGGCACCGTGCCCGATGCGCTGAAGGACGCGATCGAATCCTTCAAGGAGCAGTTCGCCGCCGCCGAGGCCGAGCGGCGGGGGGTCGATCCCACCGCCACCGAGGCCGACGAAGTGGGCGAGGCCGAGAGCCACAAGACGCTGGCGACGGAGTAACGCGATGGCCGGTGGGCAGGAACGCATTCTGCGGGGGCGCATCCGCAGCGTCCAGGCGATCAAGAAGATCACCCGGGCGATGGAGCTGATCGCCACGTCGCGGATCGTCAAGGCCCAACAGCGCGTCCACGCCGCCGTGCCGTACTCGGAGAAGATCACCGAGGTCGTCCGTGATCTCGCCGCGGCCGGCGCGGCCCAGGACTCGCCGCTGCTCGGTGGGCGGGAGGAGATCAGGAACACCGCCTACGTCGTCGTCAGCGCCGACCGGGGTCTGTGCGGCGGGTACAACACCGGCGTCCAGCGCGCCGCCGAGGGCGAGATCAAGGCCGACGTCGTGGCGGGCAAGCAGTACCAGGTGATCCCCGTCGGCCGGAAGGCGGAGGGCTACTTCCGCTTCCGCGGGTACCAGATCGGTGAGCGCTTCGCCGGGTTCAGCGACAACCCGTCGATCGCCGACGCCAAGCGGATCGGCGAGCACGTCGTCGAGCTGTTCACCAGCGGGTCCGTCGACAAGGTCGAGCTCGTCTACACCCGCTTCGTCAGCCCGGGCAACCAGGAGGTCGTGCTCCGCCCGCTCGTACCCCTGACGGCGGAGACCGTCGCCGGTGGCGACGGCAAGGCGGGCACCGCCGAGGCGCCGGCGGGGGACTACGAGTTCGAGCCCGACCCGAGCACGATCCTCGAGCGTCTGCTCCCGAGCTACGTCGAGGCCCGCGTCTACGCCGCGCTGCTCAACGCCGCGGCGTCCGAGCACGCCTTCCGCCAGCGGGCGATGAAGGCGGCCACCGACAACGCCGAAGAGCTGATCAAGAACCTCAGCCGGATCATGAACCGCGCCCGCCAGGATGCGATCACCACCGAGATCATGGAGATCGTCGGCGGTGCCGAGGCGCTCGGCGCGGACGGCCAGAAGTCCGCGATCCGCATCCTCGACCAGCTCGAGGTCGACGCCTTCACCAGCCTCGCCCCGCGCCGACCGACGCCACCTCGTAGTCAGAGGAGATACCCCCATGACCGCAACCGACAACGAAACCGCCACCCGCCGCTCCGACGGGCGCGTCGTCGGCATCGCCGGCCCCGTCATCGACGTCGAGTTCCCCCGCGGTGACCTGCCCGAGCTGAACACCGCCCTCGAGTTCGACGTCACCGTCGAGGGCGAGAAGATCCCGATCCTGGCCGAGGTCGCCCAGCAGCTCGGCGAAGGACGGGTCCGGGCGATCTGCATGAAGCCGACCGACGGCCTGACCCGCGGCACCGCCGTGCGCAACACCGGCCAGGGGATCACGGTCCCGGTCGGGGAGAAGGTGCTCGGTCACGTCTGGAACGTCTGGGGCGACGCCGCTCGACGACGATCCGGCCAACTTCGCCGACCTCGAGCGCTGGGAGATCCACCGCGACGCCCCGCCGTTCGACGAGCTGGAGCCGTCGGCGCGCATGTTCGAGACCGGCATCAAGGTCATCGACCTGCTGACCCCGTACGTCGCGGGCGGCAAGATCGGCCTGTTCGGTGGCGCTGGGGTCGGCAAGACCGTGCTCATCACCGAGATGATCAACCGGGTCGCTACGCAACACGGCGGGGTGTCGGTGTTCGCGGGCGTGGGCGAGCGCACACGCGAGGGCACCGACCTGCGGATCGAGATGATGGAGTCCGGCGTCTTCGAGAAGGCCGCCCTCGTCTTCGGGCAGATGGACGAGCCGCCGGGCGTGCGGCTGCGGGTCGGCCTGTCCGCGCTGACGATGGCGGAGTACTTCCGTGACGTGCAGAACCAGGACGTGCTGCTGTTCGTCGACAACATCTTCCGCTTCGTGCAGGCCGGGTCGGAGGTGTCGACGTTGCTCGGCCGGATGCCGTCGGCGGTCGGTTACCAGCCGACGCTGGCCGACGAGATGGGGCAGTTGCAGGAGCGGATCACGTCGACCCGGGGCCGCTCGATCACGTCGCTGCAGGCCGTCTACGTGCCGGCCGACGACTACACCGACCCGGCGCCGTTCACGACGTTCACCCACCTCGACGCGACGACCGAGCTGTCCCGACAGGTCGCCGCCCTCGGCATCTACCCGGCCGTCGACCCGCTGGCGTCGACGTCGACGATCCTGTCGCCCGAGGTCGTCGGCGAGCAGCACTACAACGTCGCCCGCCGCGTGCAGGAGACGCTGCAGCGCTACAAGGAGCTGCAGGACATCATCGCCATCCTCGGTCTCGACGAGCTGTCGGAGGAGGACCGTCTCACCGTCAACCGGGCCCGCAAGGTGCAGCGGTTCCTGTCCCAGCCGTTCAACGTCACCGAGGTGTTCACCGGTCTGAAGGGCGAGTACGTCCCGGTGAGCGAGACCGTCGAGAGCTTCGAGTCACTCGTCAACGGCGATCTCGACGACGTTCCGGAGCAGGCGTTCCTGAACGTCGGCGGCGTCGAGCAGGTGCACGCCAAGGCCAAGCAGCTGCAGGAGAGCGCGGCCTGATGAACGTTGCCGTCGTCTCCCCGGAGGAAGTGCTGTTCGAGGGCGAGGCCACCCAGCTGATCACCCGCACCACCGACGGCGAGATCGCGTTCCTGGCCGGGCACGCCCCGTTCCTCGGCACCCTGGTCGAGTGTGAGACCCGCGTGTACCTGACCGACGGCAGCGTGCGCAGCTTCGAGATCCCCGGCGGCTTCGTCGAAGTGAGCCGCGACACCGTCTCGGTCCTCGTGAGCTGACGTTGCTCCGTTCTGTCGTTTAGCGGATGCGCTAAAGGTCCCCCGCTAAACGACAGAACGGTCTACGTGTAGTCGATCTCGCTGTACTCCTGGAGCTTGGCGAGTTGGTGGCGGGCGCTGATCTGGCGCACGGTGCCGCTGCGGGAGCGCATCACGAGACTCTGCGTGCTCACGCTGCGCGGATCGAAGCGCACGCCGTCGAGCAGCGGTCCATCGGTGATCCCGGTTGCGGCGAAGAAGCAGTTGTCGCATCTGCACCAGCCGGTCGAGCGTCAAGACCGCGGCGGGATCGAGCCCGGCGGCTCTCGATGGCCGCCCGCTCCTCGTCGTCACGGGGCCACAACCGCCCCTGCATCTCGCCGCCCATGCACTTCAGGGCCGCCGCCGAGATCACTCCCTCCGGAGTGCCCCCGATCCCCATGAGGACGTCGATGCCGCTCTCGGCCGACGCCGCCGCGATCGCCCCGTAGACGTCGCCGTCGGTGATGAGGGCGATCCGCGCGCCGCTCGCCCTGACCTCCTCGATGAGCTCGGCGTGGCGGGGCCGGTCGAGGATCACGACGGTGAGATCACGAACGCTCTCCCGCTTCGACTTGGCGATCCACCGCAGGTTCTGGGTCGGGCTGGCCGTGATGTCGATCGAGCCGACCGAGTCGGGGCCGACGGCGATCTTCTCCATGTAGTACGAGGGCCCGGGGTCGAACATCGACTCACGCTCGCCCACGGCGATCACCGACAGCGCGTTGGTGCGGCCCATCGCGGTGAGCGTGGTGCCGTCGATCGGGTCGACGGCGACGTCCACCAGGGGCGGCGTGCCGTCGCCGACGTTCTCGCCGTTGTAGAGCATCGGGGCGTTGTCCTTCTCGCCCTCACCGATCACGACGATGCCGTCCATCGACACGGTGGACAGCACCGACCGCATCGCGCTGACACCGCAGCGCCGTCGGCGCCGTTCTTGTCGCCCCGACCGACCCAGCGGGAGGCGGCGAGCGCGGCCGCCTCGGTCACCCGCACGAGCTCCATCCCCAGGTTGCGGTCCGGCCTTGTGGTCACGGCGACAACGGTAGCTACTCGCCGATGTCCTCGTTCCAGATCTCCGGGTGTTCGCCGATGTAGGTGGCGAGCATCTCGACGCACTCCGCGTTGTCGAGCACGACCACCTCCACCCCGTGTTCGGCCAGCCAGTCGTGGCCGCCGACGAAGTTGCGGGCCTCGCCGATCACCACTCGGCTGATCCCGAACTGGCGGACCAATCCGCTGCAGTACCAGCACGGCGACAACGTCGTCGCCATCGTCGTGCCGCGGTAGCTGCGCTGCCGGCCGGCATTGCGGAAGGCGTCGGTCTCGCCGTGGATCGACGGGTCGCCGAGCTGCACCCGTCGGTTGTGGCCGCGGCCGAGCAGCGTGCCGTCGGCGGCGAAGAGGGCGCCGCCGATCGGGATCCCTCCCTCGGCCAAGCCGGTCCGCGCCTCGGCGATGGCGACGTCGAGCATCTCCTGATCGGTCATCGTGGATAGCGTCGCGCTGTGCTCGACTGGAATCCGAACGATCCCGAGACGGTCAAGGTTCACTACGACGTGTCGGCCTGGTCGCTCGACCAGCGGGCGGAGCTGGCCGAGGCCCTCGCCGAGGCCGACATCGCCCACGTCTGGGAGGGCGACGAGGTCGTCGTGCCCGACCAGCTGGAGAGCGAGGTCGACGAGCTGTTCGCCCGGCTGGAGGAGCTGCTCGGCCCGTTCGCGATCGCGCTGGCGACCGACGAACCCGGTGTGCAGTACGAGCTCGACGAGTGGCCGCCCGCCGACCGCCAGGCGCTCACCCAGGCGCTGGTCGAGGGCGAGGTGCCGCACCGTTGGGAGGACCTGACGGTCGTCGTCGCCGCCGACGCCGAGCAGACCGTCGACGACCTGCTCGACGCCATCGAGCAGGGCACGCTCGTGCTCGCCGGGGCCGAGGGCGCGAGCGGCGCGCCGGAGGGGGCGCTGTCGACGTTGTTCACCTCGGCCGACCGGCTGGCCCGCGACCCCGACGACGGCACCGGCAGCGACGACCTGCGGGTCCTCGTACCGGCGCTGGATCCGCTCCAGCCTCCGTACGGCGTCTCGGTGAACACGTGGGCGAAGATCGTCGAGGCGGCCGGAGCGCTCGGCGAGCTCGTCGACGAGGACGAACCCTCGTCCTCCGAGATCATCGGCCAGGCGCAGGAACTGCGCGCCCTCGTCCGCCAATACGTCTGATGCTGCTGGCGGAGCTCGAGGTCTGGCACAACCGGCCGCTTGGCGCCCACGCGGCGGATCGCCCTCGGCAACCTGGTGTTGCCCGTCGACCCGGCGCCCGGGTTCGGCGGGCTGCTCCTCGGCGCAGTGGTGACGGCGCACATCGCCGACGTTTCCGCCGAATTGGTCCCCGACGTCCACCGGCTGATCGACCAGATCGACCGGGACGAGCGAGTCGTCCAGCCGCGGCTGCGCCATCGCTTCCAGGTCGACCGCCACGGTCTCGCCCTGTCGACCCATCGCCTGCTGGGGACGCGCAACGAGATCAGCTTCGACCTCCACACCACGGGCACCGGAGCCGCCCAGGTGCTCGGCGCGATCTACGCCGTCGAGCGGCTCGATCCGGCGAGCCGCCGCCTGGTCACTCCGGTCCTGCACCGCGCCATGCGGTGGCGGGGCCCGGTGGGCCCGAAGCTCATCGCCCACCTCGCCGGCGCCAACACCGACGCCCTGTCCACCCTCGTCGATCCCCGCGCCTGGGCCCTCGATGTCCTCGGCTTCGCCCAGGGAACGGCGACGCCGACGCGCAAGGAGGTCACCGCCCAGTTCCGGGCCAAGATGCGCACCGTCCATCCCGATCACGGCGGCGATCACAACGTGGCCAGCACCGCGGTGTTCGAGCTCGCCGAGGCTCGCCGCATCCTGATCGACGCGGTCGACCAACGGATGACCTCGCGCCGCTCCGGATCCGCGGGCACGTTGCTGCTGTTCCCTGGCGCCTCGTCCGGCCGTGATCACCCGAGCCTCGTCGCCGTGGAGAAGGCCGTCGCCCCGGCGTGGGCGACGGTGCGCGCCGACTTCGTCTACCGCCGGGAGGGTCGCCGCGCCCCCGATCGGCCCCCGAAGCTGCTCGCCACGGTGCGCGAGGAGCTCGCTGCGATCGCCAGCCACCGCGTCGTCGTCGGTGGGCGCTCGATGGGTGGACGGATGTGCTCGATGGTGGCGGCGGGGGCCGACGGCGAGCCGGTGCCGGACTCGCTCGCCGGCGTGGTGCTGATGTCCTATCCGCTGCACCCGCCCGGCAAGCCGGCCAACCTCCGCGTGGACCACCTGTCGTCGATCAGGGTTCCGTGCCTGTTCGTCCACGGGACCCGCGACCCGTTCGGCTCGCCCGCCGAGCTCGAGGAGTGGACGGGCACGATCCCGGGCGCGGTGACCCACCACTGGATCGACGGCGGCCACGACCTCAAGGGCGCCGACGACGAGATTGCTTCGACCGTCGCCGGCTGGCTGGAGTCCCTCAGGTAGGCGATCCGCCGGACGCGCCCAGGAGACGGGTGGCGACGAGGATCGCGATGTCGTCGGCCGTCGGCCGTCCCACGAGTCGCCGCACCACCTTCGCCGCGTCGAGGCCGATCCCGTCGCCGAGGGCGACGGCCATCCGCTTCAGCCCCACCTCGAGCGACTCGCCGCGACGCTCGCACAGCCCGTCGGTGTAGGCCACGATCGAGGCATCCGCTTCGATCTCGTGGCGCGACGAGCGCCGGGTGCCGGGCAGCCCGGTCCCGAGCAGGAGCCCGGGGGTGTCGTCGAGAAAGCGCCGCCCGTTGGGGCCGAGGACGAGCGGCGGCACGTGCCCGGCCGAGGCGAACCGCAGCTCGCCGGACTCCGGGTCGAGGAGCCCGACCCACGCGGTGGCCAGCTGGTGGACGGTCGACCCGCGCAGCAGGTCGTCGGTGTGCTCGAGGATCGATGCCGGATCGGGATCGGAGAGGGCGAGGGCGCGCACCGCCGCCCGGACCAGCCCCATCACGCCCGCGGCGACCGGGCCGCGGCCGGTGACGTCGCCGACCGACAGCAGGATCGGCCCATGCGGCAGCTGGGTGACGTCGTACCAGTCGCCTCCGACCGAAAGCCCGGCCTCTCCGGCGAGGGTGACGCCGGTGAACCGCCAGCCGTCCACCTGCGGGAACTGCTCGGGCATCAGCGACGCCTGCAGCGTCTCGGCCACTCGCTGCTCCTGCTCGAACCGGTGCGCCCGCGTCAGCGCATCGGCCCCCAGTCGCGACACGGTGGAGATCAGGGCCCGCTCCCTGCTGTCCAGCCGGCGGGGCCGGTCGAACGCCAGCGACATCGCCCCCAGCGCGGGCTCGCTACCCAGGATGAACGGTGCCGCCACGCCGGCGACGACGCCGGACCCGATCGCGTTCTCGGCCCAGTCGGGGAAGCGGGTTCGCAGCTCGTCGGCATCGACCACGGCGACCAGGTCACCGGTTCGGATCGCCTCGGCCTGGGCGTAGGACGCCTCGACCGAGACCTCGGTGACGGTGTCGGGCTGTCGTCCGTCGGGGTCGCGGTCGAAGATGCGCACGGTGTTGCGTTCGACGTCGTGGATCGACGCCCGCACCCGGAAGACGTCGTCGACGACCGCGCCGTGCTCGAGGATCGAGTCGATGACCTCGGCCGTGGTGGTGGCCCGGGCGAGGGCGCTGCCGAGCGTGGCGAGGTGCTCGACCTCCGACGCGCTGCGGGCCCGCTCGAGGGCGACGGCGGTCTGCTCGGTCATCGTGGCGATCAACGACTGGCGGTGGACGTCGCCCCCCGGGGGTTCGTTGCGGGCGATCTCCACCGACTCGGCGCCGAGCACTTCGGGGGAGTGCTCGCGCACCGCGTCCGCAACCGCAGCCGGCGATTCGGCCGCGGCGAGCGCGGCGGTGAACTTCTCGAGCGCGGCCATCTCGTCGGCGTGACCGAGCTCGGAGCGATGCAGCCGGTCGACGCGGCGGGCGTTCCACCACGCGACGGCGAGGGCGATCGCCCCGAGCACGCCCAACAGCAGCAACTCGCGGAAGAACGAATCCCGCGCGTCCGCCGCCGAGGGTCGACTCGTCGCGAGCGAGCACGACGTCCCACCCGGCGCTCTCCACGGCGGCGCGCGTGGCGACCTGATCCGGCTGGCCACCGAGTCCCGGCACGGCCCGCGCCTCGCCTTCGGGCAGGGACAGTGCCGCCGTCTCCGGCGGCGGCCGCAGGTCGTCGAGCGGGCCGTCGTCGTAGATCAGGTTTCCGTTCGCGGTCGACGATCTGCAGGCGGTCGCCGGCCTCGGTTCGGGATGATCTCGGCGGCTCCGTCGAGGTGGACGATGCCCGCCAGCAGCCCGATCAGCGTGCCGCCGTCGTCCTCGACGGGCACGGCGAGGACGACGGTGGGTTCGCCGGTCACCCGCCCGATCACCGCCTCGCTGACGTACGGCTCGTTCGCCGTCCAGGACGGCCTGGACGTAGCTGCGGTCGCTGAGGTCGAGCCCTGGCGTGGCGTCGGGGTTCGTCGACGCGCGGAGCCGGCCGTTGGTCGTCGACGAAGCTGAGGCCGTCGATTCCGAGGTCCGCCGTCGAGAACCGGGCGAGGTCGGGAGCGCATCGCGGCGGCGTCGCCGGACCGCAGCGCCGGCGACTCGGCGATCGACTCGAGCAGCGCCAGCCGCTCGTCGAAGAAGCGCCCCGCTGCCGCCGCCGCCATCTCCGCCCGGCCGCCGAACTCCTCGAGGGCGTCGTCGCGGCGGCCGTTGTAGCCCCGCCACGCGAGGAGGATGGCGCCGAGCACCATGGCGAGCGACGATCGCGCTCACCGTCAAGAGCATCCGCCGTCCGGGGTGGGTCGTCGCCGGACTCCCGCGACTCGGCGTCGGGGTGGGCGACACCCGACGTGCGGCCCTCATCCCGCCTAGCCAGTGGGAGTCGGCCCGTCGGGCCGTTGCAGGTGCCCGAGCAGGGAGGTCATCTCCAGCACGCGACGGACGACGGGGTTGACGGTGCCGAGTTGAAGCCGAGGTCCGGCCGTCTCGCGGGCGACCACGAGAGCGTGCAGGCCCGAGGAGTCGAGGAACGAGACGTGGCCCAGGTTGACGATGATCGGCCCGCTGCCGGTCCGGGCGGCGTCGAGCAGTTCGTCGGAGAGCGCGCCGCTGGACGTGACGTCGATCTCACCAGTGATGTCGACGTGCACATCGCTGCCTTCGGCGCGCCGCGCGATCCTCAGCGGGGGTACGTCGTCCAATCGACGTCCCTCACCGTGCTCCCTCGCCATCGCCCGTTTCCTCCCCGTCTCGCGGTGTGGGACCGCACTACAACGCAAGCTATCGCGCCCAGCCGCCGATCGTGTCCTCCGGTCCCTGTGTGTCAACCATCGGACGTGACGTCCGCGTGATGGGTGGCGCGGCGGGCCCGGTAGAGCTCGATGCCGATCGGCAGCACTGACACCGCGACGACGGCGACGATCGCCAGCTCGATGTGGTCGCGGATGATCTCGACCTCGCCCAGGAAGTGGCCGATCGTCGTGATGCCGACGGCCCACAGCAGTCCGCCGAGCACGTTGTAGGTGACGAACGTGCGGTAGCGCATCTCCCCGATGCCGGCGACGATCGGGGTGAACGTCCGGACGATCGGGACGAAGCGGGCGAGGACGATCGACTTGGGGCCGTACTTCTCGAAGAAGTCGTGCGCCTTGACGACGTTCTCCTGCTTGAACAGCCGTGAGTTCGGGCGGTTGAACAGGGGTGGGCCGACCTTGCGCCCGAAGATGTAGCCCACCTGGTCGCCGATGATCGCGGCCGCCGCGAGGCACACCAGGACGATCGGCAGGGCGGGGATGTGGGTCGCGAACTCGTTGAACGGCGCCTCGGTCTCGGCGGCCGAGGACGTCAGGAAGCCGGTGAAGAACAGCAACGAGTCACCCGGGAGGAAGAACCCGAACAGCAGGCCGGACTCGGCGAAGATGATCCCGGTGACGACCGGCAAGGCGGCCGCGCCGGCCTTCTCGAACCACCACTCGGGCCTGAGCAGGTCAGTGATGCCGGCGAGCATCAAGTGCCAGACACGGCACTGACCGCCGGCGCAGCCGGCGCCGACGTCTGGGCGAGGCCCTCGACCTTGCGCGACGACCACGCGATGGCCCCGATCAGCACGAGGAGCGAGACACCGGCGATGGCGAAGCGGACGCCGTCGTCGTCAGTCTCGAGGTTGATGATCGCCGGCAGGACGAGCAGCGAGACGAGGTTCATCACCTTGATCAGCGGGTTGAGCGCCGGTCCGGCGGTGTCCTTGAACGGATCGCCGACCGTGTCGCCGATGACGGCTGCCTTGTGCGCCTCGGATCCCTTGCCGCCGTGGTTCCCGTCCTCGATGAACTTCTTGGCGTTGTCCCACGCCCCTCCGGAGTTGGAGAGGTACACCGCCATGAGCTGACCGCTCAGGATCACCGCGGCGAGGAACCCGCCGAGGGCCTGCCAGCCGATGCCGAAGCCGACGATCACGGGGGTGAGCACGGCGAGCAGGGCGGGCGTGGCGAGCTCGCGCAGCGAGGCGGTGGTGCAGATGTCGATGACGGCGCCGGAGTCCGGCTCCTTGGTGCCGGCCATGATCTGACCGTCGGCGAACTGGTTGCGGACCTCCCGCACGACCACGCCCGCCGTCCGGCCGACGGCGCGGATGGCGAGCGCGGAGAACAGGAACGGCACCGCCCCGCCGATGAGCAGACCGATGAAGATCTTCGGATCGGCGACGTTCAGCTGCAGGTCGATCTCGTCGAAGACCCCCCGAGCCGTCTCGAGCAGTTCCTCGATCCGTGTGGCTTCGAGGATCTCGTTCCCCGCCGTCTCGACGAAGCTGGCGAACAGGGCGACCGCGGCGATCACCGCCGACCCGATGGCGAAGCCCTTGGTGACCGCTTTGGTGGTGTTACCCACCGCGTCGAGCCGGACCATGATCCGCTCGGGCTCGCCGTGGAACTCACCCGACATCTCGGCGATGCCGGCGGCGTTGTCGCTCACCGGGCCGAACGTGTCCTCGCTGACGATCACCCCGGTCGTGGCGAGCATCCCCATGCCGGCCAGGGCGACGAGGTAGAGCGAGAACTGGAGGTTGCCGTCACCGAGGGCGAGGGCGGTGCCGATGGCGATGGCGATCGCGATGACCGCGTACACCGAGCTCTCGAGACCGCTCGCCGTGCCGGACAGCACGACGGTGGCCGGACCGGTCTCGGCCGACTCGGCGACCTCCTGCACGGGGGAGTGGTGGGTGCCGGTGTAGTACTCGGTGAGCCGGCTGATCCCCTGGGCGAGGATCAGGCCGATGGCGACGGCGCCGAAGCACTTCCACCCGGCGTTCGCCTGGTCGTTGCCGACGTAGAACAGGGCGACGAGCAGGGTGCCGAGCACCGTCAGCGTGCCGGCGGTGAGGAACCCCCGGTTGATCGGCTTGAGCGCGTTGGTCTCACCCTCCTTGGCCTTGACCGCGAACACCCCCGCGATCGAGGCGATCACGCCGATGGCGCGGGCCGCCAGCGGGAACACGAGCCCGAGCGCCGGGTTGGCGCCGATCGAGTTGAACGCGGCGACGCCGAGGATGATCGAGGCGACGAGGGTGACCTCGTAGCTCTCGAACAGGTCGGCGGCCATGCCGGCGCAGTCGCCGACGTTGTCGCCGACGTTGTCGGCGATCGTCGCCGGGTTGCGCGGGTCGTCCTCGGGGATCCCGGCTTCGACCTTGCCGACGAGGTCGGCGCCGACATCGGCGGCCTTGGTGAAGATCCCGCCGCCGACGCGCATGAACAGGGCGAGGAGCGAACCGCCGAAGCCGAACCCGATGAGGATCGCCGAGCTGGTGTTCTGGAAGAAGATGATGATCAGCGTCGCCCCGAGGAGGCCGAGACCGACGGTGAACATCCCGGCCACGCCGCCGGTGCGGAAGGCCACGGTCAGCGCCGCGGGCAGGGAGCCCGTGCGGGCGGCAGCGGCCGTCCGCACGTTGCCGCGGGTGGCCATGGTCATCCCGATGTATCCGGCGAGTCCGGACGCCACGCAGCCCAGGACGAAGGCGATGGTGCGGAACGCACCGGACTGGGCGAAGCTCAGCGCCTCGGTGCCGTCGCTCTTCTTGATCGCGGTCGAGGTGAGGAACACGATCACCGCGACGGGCACCACGATGAGGGCGATCGTGCGGAACTGCCGTTTGAGGTACGCCAAGGCTCCGTCCTGGATGGCCTTGGCGATCTCGCGCATCCGGGGCGTGCCTTCGTCGGCGGCGAGGACCGACTTGGCGAGGTAGAAGCCGACGGCGATGGCCAGCAAGGCGGACACGACCGAGAGGACGAGCACGGTCCACTCCCCGCCCTTGAGGACGAAGTCCTGGTAGCCGCCTTCGGCTCCGAACAGCGATAGATCCACGTTGTCTCCCCGGTGAGGCGGCGTGGCGGCGACTGCCGCGCGCACGATGTCGGTCCCGGGGCCGCAGCCCGGGGCGCACGGCGGCCCAGAGCCGCCGCAGGCGGCGATGAGACTACCGCCGGGTAGCCCTGCCGCGGCAATCCGTGGTCATCCGACGCGATCGACCGGGTTCAGGTCCTCGAGCTCGCGGTGGGCGGTCTCGGGGTACCACTGCAGGACGATCACGATCACCGCCACCTGGGCCGATGCGAGCAACGCCATCACCTGGCCGTGCGGCCATCCCCGGTCGAGGAGGGTGCCCATCACGAGCAGGCCGAAGACGCCGCCCACGAGCGCGGCGGCGGTGATCAGTCCCGCCGCCCGGCTGCGGTTCCCGGTCGGGAACAGCTCGGTGCGGTACACGGCGAGCGCCGGGTAGGTGATCCCGCCGAGCACGCCGGCGGCGAACACGGAGAACCACATCACGGGTCCGCCCACGGAGTACGACGTCACGATCAGGACGGTCGCGAGGGGCACGCCGAAGGCGATCATGACCCGCCGGCCCCTGATGTCGGCGCTGCGCCCGCCGATGATCAGCCCGATGCCGGCCGGAGTGGCGGTGGAGATCGTGAACACGGCGATCATCGTCGCCGAGAAGCCCCTCGTGTCCTCGAGGTAGCCGTTCTGGAAGAGGCTGGCCGGGGCGACGAAGAGGTTGGCGAGCAGGGCGACGAGGCCGAGCACGACGAACCGGCCGCGGTCCAGTCGCGGGGCGGTGATGTGCGGACGCTCGAAGCGTCGGGTCTCCGGCAGCCGGCGGGCGATGTCGACGGCCACGATCAGCCAGACCAGCGCGACCAGGTAGACGAGGCGCCAGGACGACTCCGAGAGGTCGGCGAGCGGGAGCGCCATCACCGCGACGCCGGCGCCGAGGCCGCTCGCCATGGCGAGGACGCTCACCGCGTAGGCCCGGCTGTTGCGCGGCATCTCCTCGGCGGCGACGACGGCGATCAGGAAGTCCAGGGCGAGCCCGAGCGGACGGCCGATGGTCTGGGTGGCCACCAGTACCGGAAACGTGGGGGCGAACGCTCCGGCGGCGCTGACGAGCGGTGCCGCCACCGCCATCGCCGTCACCACGCGGCGCCGGCCGATGCGATCGGCGAGGACGGCGAACGGAAGGGCGAGCACGATGCCCGCCCGGACCAGGGAGCCGCCGACGGCGACGCCCGTGTCGCCCACCCCGAAGTCGTCGGCGGCGAACGCCACCGTCTGGGTGAACAACGTGTTGACGAACGCCGACGACATCGAGGCCGCGGCGAGCAGGCCGAGCACGGTCAGCTGGCGGGGATCGAGGCGGTCGGGGGGTGCCCACCACGGCGTGGGCACGGCGTGGACGGTGGGCATCGTGGGTCGGCGCCGCGCCGCGGCGGGCGAGCGCCCAGCGCAACGGCAGGGCGAAGAGCCAGGCGAACCACGGCAGCGACCAGCGATATCGAGTCGTCTCCCGCCAGCGGTCCCCGTCGACGCCGGTCACGTGGGTGAGCTCGCGCCGGTAGCTCGTGAACGGCCCCTCTACCTGCTCGAACGTTCCGTCTCCGGCCACTCGCTCCAACACGAGGTCGTCGCGGGGGCGGCGCAGGTGGTCGCCGACCGCACCCCGGTCGGGCCATTCCCGGACGACACGACTGCCTCGACCGGGCACGGCGGGAGCATACGAGTTTGGCGCCGTGCCGGCGCGGGCGGGCCCGAGTCGCCCCTATCCTCGCGCGACCTGTGGAGCCCGCCGTCCGACCAGATCGTTGTCCGTCGGGTCGGTGAGCTCCGGGGCACGATCGACGTGCCCGGGGCGAAGAACTCCGTCCTCAAGTTGATGGCGGCGACGATCCTCGCCGACGGCACCTACGAGCTGTCCAACGTGCCGGCGATCGTGGACGTCGCGAGCATGGGCGAGCTCCTCGGCGCGATCGGCATCAAGGCGGACGCGCCGGCATCCGGCCGTGCTCACGTTGACCAACGACGGCGATCTCACGCCGGTTGCACCGTACGAACAGGTCGAGCGGATCCGGGCCTCGATCAACGTGCTCGGGCCACTGCTGACCCGTTGCGGGCGGGTCCAGTTGTCGATGCCGGGTGGTGACGACTTCGGCGCCCGACCGATCGACATGCACGTGGCCGCGCTGGAGAAGATGGGTGCCGAGTTCAAGTTCAGCCACGGCGAGCTCGACGCGACCGCCGACCGGTTGCACGGCGCCGACATCGTCTTCGGCTTCCCGAGCGTCGGCGCCACGGAGAACATCGTCACGGCCGCAGTCTTCGCCGACGGCGAGACGACGATCGAGAACGCGGCGCGTGAGCCCGAGGTCGTCGACCTCTGCGAGATGCTCGTCGCGATGGGTGCTGACATCACGGGTGTCGGGACGTCCCGGCTCGTCGTCCGCGGGCTCCCGCGAGGATCGCTGCGGCCGGTGAACCACCGCACCGTGCCGGATCGCATCCAGGCCGCCACCTATCTGGCCGCGGTCGCCGTCGCCGGTGGTGAGCTGACGATCCGCGACGCCCGGGCCGAGCACATGGAGAACCTGCTCGCCCGCTTCGCCGACATGGGGCTCGAGCTGTCCGCCGGGCAAGGGGTGCTCCACGTCGCGGCGGAGGGCCGGCTGCGGTCGATCGACGTGCAGACGCTGCCGTACCCGGGGATCGCCACGGACTACAAGCCGCTCGTCATCACCATGTTGAGCGTCGCCGACGACGTCGGCATCGTCACCGAGAACCTGTACCCCGGGCGCTTCCGCTACATCGAGGAGCTCATCCGCCTCGGCGCCGACGTGCGCACGACGGGTCACCACGCCGTCGTGCGGGGCGTGACCCGGCTGTCGGGCGCGCCGGTGCGCGCCCATGACATCCGCGCCGGCGCGGCGATGGTGGTCGCCGGCCTCGCCGCGGAAGGGGAGACGGTGATCAGCGGCGTCGCCCACATCGACCGCGGCTACGAGGACCTGGTGGGTCGACTGGCCTCGGTCGGGGCCGACATCGTCAGGGTCTGACGGCGAGCACAGAGCGCTGGTTTCGCTAGCGCGGCGGGTGGCGCGCGCGGCGCCCCGCGAGCGTGCTATCTTCCGGTCATGGCCGATCTCGAGTTCTTCTTCGACCCGATCTGCCCCTGGGCCTGGATCACCAGCCGGCTGACCGTCGAGGTCGCCCGGCAGCGGGACCTCACCGTCGACTGGCGGTTCATCTGCCTGCGGATGGTGAACGAGGAGAAGGACTACGACCGGGAGTTCCCGCCCGGCTACGTCAACGCCCATCGCGCCGGCCAGCGCATGCTGCGCATCGCCGCCGCGGCCCGGCGGGACGAGGGCAACGCGGCGGTGGACGCGCTCTACACCGCGTTCGGCGAGCAGCTCCACACGGCCGGGCGCTCCGAGGAGATCCGCGACGGCGACGACGCAGTCATCGGGGAAGCCGTCGAGCAGGCCGGCCTGCCGCCGGCGCTCGTCGCCGCCGGGGACGATGAAGCGCTCGATGCCGTGGTGCGCGAGGAGACCGAGCTCGCCCTGTCCCGGACGGGCAAGCAGGTCGGCACGCCGATCATCACGTTCAGTCCGGGGACCCCCGAGGAGACCAGCTTCTTCGGACCGGTGGTCGCCCGGGTCCCTCGGGGCGAGGAGGCCCTGCGGATCTGGGACGCGGTCGAGCTGCTCGCCCGCACGCCCGGGTTCGCCGAGCTCAAGCGCTCGGCGAGAGATCGTCCGACGTTTGCGTAGGGGGCGCGGCCCGCGAGGCGCGGGTGACCCGCCGTTTGGCCAGCCACAGGAGCCCGGCGACGAGGGCCATCGGTCCGACCACGAGGAGGATCTCGTCCCATCCGCCCTGGTGAGCGAGTAGATGGGCGGCCGCCCCGGGAATGCGGGCGGCGGCGACGATGTTGCCCATCACGCGTCATGGTACGGACCGATGGCCGTGCTGCGAGATGCACCCTGATTGAATGACCGCTCGAAGACCCCCTGGAACTCAACGAGATGCGTGACCAAGTCGAGAAGACGATCGAGGTGATCCGGCCGGCCCTGCAGGCCGACGGCGGTGACATCGTGCTGCACGACGTCGACGAGGCGACCGGGGTGATCTCGATCACGCTGACCGGCGCGTGCGTCGGCTGTCCGGCCTCGACGCAGACGTTGAAGGCCGGCATCGAGCGCATCATGCGCGACCGGGTCGACGGCGTCACCGAGGTGGTCAACGTCGACGGCGTCAACGTCGCGTGAGGCGCGTCGCCCAACGGGCGGACGAGCTGTTCGCCGCCGCTGGCGACGGTGATCGCGCCGCGACGGCCCGGCTGCTGTCGCTGATCGAGCGGGGCGGCGAGGGCGCGCGGGAGGTCGGTCGTCTCACCGCGCCGCGGGCGGGCGCGGCGTACACGGTCGGGATCACCGGTGCGCCGGGCTCCGGCAAGAGCACGCTCACGAGCGCGGTGATCGCCCACCTGCGCGGACGCGAGGAACCGGTCGCCGTGCTCGCCGTCGATCCGTCGTCGCCGTTCACCGGCGGCGCGATCCTCGGCGACCGGGTGCGGATGCAGGACCACGCCACCGACCCGGGTGTGTTCATCCGGTCGATGGCCACGCGGGGGCACCTCGGCGGTCTCTCCCTGGCAACCCCCGAGGCGATCCGGTTGCTGGACGCGCTCGGTCACCGTTGGATCCTCGTCGAGACCGTCGGCGTCGGGCAGGTCGAGGTGGAGGTGGCGGGCAAGGCCGACACGACCGTGGTGGTCGTGAACCCGGGCTGGGGTGATGCCGTGCAGGCCAACAAGGCCGGGTTGATGGAGGTCGCCGATGTCTTCGTCATCAACAAGGCCGACCGACCCGGGGTGCAGGAGACGCGGCGGGACCTCGAGCAGATGCTCGAGCTGTCGAGCGAGACGGGTGAGCGTCCGGACGACGGTTGGCGGGTGCCGATCGTCCCGACCGTGAGCACGACGGGCGAGGGGGTGACGGAGCTCTGGGACGCGATCGGGCGGCACCGGGAGCACGCCACGGCATCGGGCGAGCTCGAGCGCCGGCGCCGGTTCCGCCTCGGCGAGGAGCTGCGCGAGATCGTCGCCCGCCGCCTCGAGGAGCACGCACGCGAGATGTGTACCGACGAACGATGGAACGCGCTGACGGACGAGGTCGGTCGCCGGCGACCTGGACCCGTGGACCGCGGCGGACGAGATGCTCAAGCCCGTTCTGTCGTTTGATAACGGCCGGATCGCGCACGATCCGGCGGACGGTTCGGCTCACGGGAACGCAACAGGTACGACGACTTCGCTGATCACTCGGTCAGGGTGCGCGCAGATCGCTCCACCAGACGTCGACGATCTCCCAGCCGAGCTGACGCAGCATCCCCTTGCGGCGAGCGTCGCGATGCTGGGCCGTCGGTGTGGCGTGCCACTCCCAGCTCTGACACTCGACTCCGACCTTGCGCCGCGGGTCGGCGAGGTCGAGCTCGGCCAGGAGGATGCCGTCGCGAGTGCGCACGGGATACTCGTCGACGAGACGGATGCCGGCCGTGGCCAGGATCCGGCCGGCGATGCGCTGGAACCAGCTGCGGGGCAGCCGCTTGTCGACCCGCTCGCCGAGCAGCATCAACAGCGCGGGCGGGCCGGAGCGGCCTCGTCGCCGCCACGCCTGGGCGACGGTCCGCAGCTCGTCCGTCGGCACGCCCTGACGCAGCGCGCTGTCCAGCGCCCGCGCGGTCGGGCCGATGCCGACGTCCGGGGCGAGCAGGGCCAGGGTGCTGGCGATCGACATCGTCGGGATCTTGTCGACGGATACCAGGTGCGATCGAGGATCGGCCCGCGCGTGTAGTGCACCGCGGTGCCGAGGGCGGGATGTGGGTTGGCGCCCTGGCAGCCGATGACGTCGACGTCTGCGTACCGCTCGAAGCCATCGAGACGATGCAGCCGGGCGGCGGCGCCGTGGGACACCGCAGTCACGCCTGGTGACAAGACCGCCGCCATCGCCCGGCCCTCGAACGTGATCGGCGCGCCGCCGGCAGCGAGCACATCGCGGGCCGGCGACTGCAGAGCGCCTCTCTCGATCATCCGCAGCTCGGCGCGCCGGCTGATGCCCGAGGCCGCGCGCCTGGCTGGTCGTGGCGACGCCGTGTTGCTGCGGCCATCAGCTCGAACAGTGCTTTCATGCCCGACATGGGCGCGTCATCACGCCCAAACCGGAAACCCATCCCGTTCTGTCGTTTGGAATCGACCGTTTCGGGCGGTTGTCAAACGACAGAACGGTGTGATCATGGGAACTATCAACGATTCAGGCAGGCGCCGTCGCCGTCTCGGTCGTCGGGCTCGTCAAGCGCTACGGGGAGCTGACCGCCGTGGACGAGATCTCGTTCGACGTCGAGCCGGGCGAGATCTTCGGGTTCCTCGGCCCCAACGGCGCCGGCAAGACGACGACGATCAAGATGCTGTGCACGCTCGCCGCGCCCACGGCCGGGTCGGCGCTCGTCGCCGGGTACGACATCGTCCGCCAGCGCGCCGACGTTCGGCGCAACATCGGCCTCGTCTTCCAGGACCCGACCCTCGACGCCTACCTCACGGCGGAGCAGAACCTGCGCTTCCACGCCGAGCTGTACGGCATGCCCAAGGCGTGGGTGCCGGACCGGATGCGCGAGGTGCTCGAGATGGTCGGCCTGTGGGAGCGTCGCGGCGGCCGCGTGCAGACGTTCTCCGGCGGGATGCGGCGGCGCCTCGAGATCGCCCGCGGTCTCATGCACTCGCCGCGCGTCCTCTTCCTCGACGAGCCGACGGTCGGCCTCGATCCGCAGACGCGGGCCAGCATCTGGACCTACATCCACGAGCTGCGGGAGCGCGAGGAGATCACCATCTTCCTCACCACCCACTACATGGACGAGGCCGAGAACTGCGACCGCATCGCGATCATGGACGCCGGCAAGGTCGTCGTGCTCGACACACCCGACCGGCTCAAGGCGAGCATCGGCACCGACCGCGTGCAGATCACGACGGACGACGACGAGGCGGCCATCGCCGCGTTGCGCGACCGGATGGGCCTCACCGCCGAGATGCACGACGGGATGGTCACGTTCGGGGTCTCCGATGGGCAGAAGTTCGTGCCCCGGCTGTTCGCCGAGCTCGGACTGCCGATCCGCTCGGTGCAGGTGGCGCGGCCGTCGCTCGACGACGTCTTCATGTCCTACACCGGCCGGACGATCCGTGACGCCGAGGCGAGCGCCACCGACCACAACCGGGCCTTCGTCGCCGCGTTCAGGAGGTGAGCATGACGACCACCGCTCCCGCCTCGACCACTCCTCCCGAGCTGCGCTCCGTCCGCGTCGTCGACGCCGGTCTCCGTCAGGACCTGCGCGGGATTCGGGTCGTCTGGTACCGGGAGCTGCTGCGGTTCGGGCAGGACCGCATCCGCATCGTCGCCTTCCTCGTCCAGCCGATCCTGTTCCTCTTCGTCCTCGGCACCGGCCTGTCGTCGCTCACCGACGCCTCGACCGGCGGGGTCAGCCTGCGCACGTTCATGTTCCCCGGCGTGCTCGCCACGTCGGTGCTGTTCACGGCGATGTTCTCGGCGATGTCGGTGGTCTGGGACCGCGAGTTCGGGTTCCTGCGCGAGATGCTCGTGGCCCCGGTGCGCCGGGGGTCGATCATCGTCGGCAAGGCGCTCGGCGGGGCGACCGTGGCGACGCTGCAGAGCCTCGTGATCCTGGCCCTGGCCGGGTTCGTCGACGTCCCCTACAACCCGGTCATGATCGTCAAGCTGATCGGCGAGCTGTTCCTGCTCGCCTTCGCCCTGTGCTCGATCGGCCTCATGCTCGCCGCTCGGGTGCAGCAGATGCAGACGATGATGGGCTTGATGCAGATGCTGGTGCTGCCCCTGTCGTTCCTGTCCGGCGCGCTCTACCCGATCTCGAATCTGCCGACGTGGCTGGAGACGCTCACCCTGATCAACCCGGTGACCTACGCCGTGCACGCGATCCGCTCCACGGTGTTCGCCTACCTCGACGCCCCGGCCGCGGCCCTCGAGGAGCTCAACCCCCCGATCGAATGGTTCGGCTGGACGGTTCCGATGGTGGTGCAGCTCGCGATCCCGGTGGTGCTCGGCGTGGCGATGCTGGTGGTGGCCACCGCGGAGTTCAATCGGGTCGAGTGACCCGTTCTGTCGTTTGGAATCGACCGTTTCGGGCCGCCGCTAAACGACAGGTAGTCAGGCCCAGGCGACGCGGCCGAGGTCGAACCGGTCGGCCAGGTCGGGATGGGCCGGGATCATCCGGGCCGTGACGCCGTAGGAACCGGCGACACCGACCACGACCTCGCCCGTGTACTCGCCGTTGCCCGCCGGCTGCAGCTCGACCGTCGCCAGCTCGCGCCGGAACTCGCCGTCGTGGCCGAGTGGTCCGTGGACGACCTCGACGACGACGTCGTCCGGGGACAACCCCCCGAGGTCGACCTTCACCCGCACCGGCCACGTGGCTCCGGCGGCCGCGTCGCTCGCCTCGACATCCACCGAGGTCACCGCCACGTGGTTCCACGCCGCGGCCACCCGGCGTCGCCAGTCCGCCAGCTCGGTCGCCGGCTTGCCGCCGTCGCCACTGAGATGGAGTGACGAGGCCGCCGCCGGCTCGTACAGCGCGGTGGTGTAGTCGCGGACCATCCGGGCCGCGGTGACCTTCGGCCCGAGTGACGCCCACGCGTTGAGCACCATGGCGACCCACTCCCGCGGGATGCCGTCGGCATCGCGGGCGTAGAACTGTCGCACCACCTGATCCTCGAGGATCGAGAACAGGCTCGACACCTCGCGCAGGTCGCGGCGCTCCTCGTCGGGGTCGCTCTCCGCCGACTCGATCGCCCAACCGTTGCTGCCGTCGAAGTGCTCCGCCCACCAGCCGTCGAGGATGCTGCAGTTGAGCGCCCCGTTGAGCGCCGCCTTCATCCCGCTCGTGCCGCAGGCCTCGTACGGCCGGCGAGGGGTGTTCAGCCAGACGTCACAACCGTGGTACATCGCCCGGGCGATCGAGATGTCGTAGTCGGCCAGGAACACGAAGCGGCTGCGCACGTCGGCCTGGCGGGCGAACTGCTCGATCTGCTGGATCAGCTCCTTCCCCGGCGTGTCGGCCGGGTGGGCCTTGCCGGCGAACACGAACTGCACCGGCCGCTCGGCGTCGTGGAGCAGGGCGCGCAGCCGCTCCTGGTCGGACAGCAACAGCGTCGCCCGCTTGTACGTGGCGAAGCGGCGGGCGAACCCGATCGTCAGCGTGCGCCCGTCGAGCACGTCGGTGCCGAGCCGTTGGCGGGCGAGACGGACCAGTTCGTCGCGGCCGTCGTTGAGCGTCGCCCACGCCTCGGCCGGATCGATCTCGCCGACCCGCGCCCAGCGCTCGGCGTCGGCTCCCGGCCAGTCGTCACCCACGACGCGCGTGAGCAGGGCGTCGACCCGTGCCGACACCCACGTGCGGCCGTGCACGCCGTTGGTGATCGAGCCGATCGGCACCTCGTCGACGGCGAGGTCGGGCCAGAGGCGGTGGAACAGCTGCCGGCTGACCTCCCCGTGGAGCCGGGAGACCCCGTTGGACCGGGCAGCCAGACGCAGGCCCATCACCGCCATGTTGAACGACGTCACGGCGTCGTCGGCGTCCTCCGCGCCGGGCGGCGGCTCGGCGCCGGCGGGCTCCTCGCCGAGCGCGAACAGCTCGTCGAAGGCAACTCCGCACTCGGCGGCGAAGCCGCTGAAGTAGCGCTCCATCATCGCCCGGGGGAAGCGGTCGATGCCGGCGGCGACGGGCGTGTGGGTGGTGAACACGCCCCCTCCCCTCACCGCCTCGACCGCGGTGGCGAACGGCAGGCCGGCGACGACGTGCTCGCGCACTCGCTCGAGGCCGAGGAACCCGGCGTGGCCCTCGTTGGTGTGGAACACCTCCGGGCCGATACCGAGCGCCCGCAGCGCCCGCACCCCGCCGATGCCGAGCACGATCTCCTGGCGCAGGCGGTGGTGCTCGTCGCCCCCGTAGAGGCGATCGGTGACGGCCACGCCGTCGGGCGAGTTGCCCTCGACGTCGGTGTCGAGCAGGTAGAGCGGGACCCGGCCGACGTCGGCCCGCCAGACGTGGACCCGCACCTGGTCGCCGGCGAGGTCGACGGTGAATTCGACCTCGGTGTCGATCAGGCCGAGCGAGCGCGGATTGAACTCGGCGACGCTCTCCTGCTGCCACCCTTCGGCGTCGAGGCGCTGCCTGAAGTAGCCCTCGGTGTAGAGCAGGCCGACACCGACGAGGGGCACGCCGAGGTCGGACGCCGCCTTCAGGTGGTCGCCGGCGAGCACGCCGAGCCCGCCGGAGTACTGCGGCAGCGCCTCGCTGAGGCCGAACTCGGGGGAGAAGTAGGCGACCGTGTGGAGCGCCGATCCGGCGCGCGACTTGAACCACGACGGGCCCTTCAGCGCGGTCTGGAGGCGCCGGTAGACCGCCCCGAGGTCGTCGGTGATCCCGGGGTCGGCGGCGAGCTCGGCCAGCCGGTCGGCACTCGTGGTGCGCACCATCTCGGCGGGATGGGCGGCACCGGCGGTCCACCCCGGCCACAGCCGGCCGAACAGCCGGGCCGCCTCGGCATCCCACGTCCAGTGCAGGTTGGTGGCGACCTCGGGCAGCGTCGCCAGGGCGTCCGGGATCGCCAGGCTGACCTCGAACCGTCGTACCGGGCGCATGGGGCCGGAAGGTTAGTGACGATGTCCGGTGTAGACCGCGGCCGTGGCGCCGGCGATCGCATCCCACGAGTAGCGGTCGGCGAGCAAGGCCGATCCGCAGCGCCGCATCTCGTCGGCCATCGCCGCGTCGGTCAGCACCATCTCGATGCAGGCGGCCAGCTCATCGGCGTTGCCGGGCTCGAACAGGAGCCCGGCGCCGGTGCCGTCGATCAGTTCGGCGAGACCGCCGGTGCGGGCGACGACGAGCGGTGCGCCACCGGCCAGGGCTTCCAGGGCGACGATCCCGAACGGCTCATAGAGCGCGGGGACGGCGACGCAACCCGCCCGATGGACGGTGTCCCGCAGCCGGTCGTCGGGCAGGAAGCCGGGAAGGTGCACGAGATCGCTCACGCCTTCGAGGTCGATCTGCGACTGCAGCTCGGGCAGATAGCTGCCGCGTCCGCCGATGATGCACTGGATCCCCGGCACCCGGGGGCGCAGCAGGCTCATCGCCCGGGCCAGCACCTGGAAGCCCTTCTCGTACTGGACCCGACCCCACGTGAACACGAGCGGTGTCCGCTCCCCCCGCCCGATTGTCCGCCGACCACCACGTCGGGTCGATCCCGTTGGGGATCAGGTGGCTCTGCTCGGCCGGCAGCTCGAACCCTCCGACCACCTCACTCACCATGAACTTCGAGCTGGCGACCACGGCCGCGGCGTCGTGGGCGAGCCACGACTCGATGGCGTGGATCGTGCTCGGCTCGCCCGGAGGCACCCGGCCGCCGTGACGGCCGCGTTCGGTGGCGTGGAACGTGGCGACGAGCCGGGCGTCGTGCAGCGCGGACAGGGTGTCGGCGGCCCAGGCGACCTGCCAGTCGTGGGCATGGATGATGTCCGGCACCCACGATCCGAGTCGGGTCGAGAGCTGGACGAGGTGATGGTTGGCCGACGCCACCCGCGCGACATGGTCGTCCTCGGGTAGCCAGGGCAGGTCGGTGCGGGCCCGGAGCACCCTGATGCCCCCGACGACGGCGTCGGCGGGCGCCCCGTCGTGGGCCAGCGTGAGCAGGGCGACGTCGTGTCCGGCCCGGGCGAGCGCTTGGCTCAGCCCGTCGACGTGGGCGGCGACACCGCCGACGGAGCGGGGCGGGAACTCCCAGACCAGCATCAGGACCCGCATCGACGCAATTTACCGGGGTGGTGATGACACCCGAATCGGCCGCGATCGGCGGCGGGCCGGGCGATAAACACACGTCGATGCCGCTTGAGGTCGAGCGCCGTGACGTCGTCGTCGCCGGGCTCACGCTGGGCGCCGTCGTCAGCGTGTTCGGGCTCGCCTTCGGCGTCGGGGCGGTGGCCGCCGGCGGATCGGTGGCCCAGACCTGCGTGATGTCCCTCCTCGTGTTCACCGGCGCGTCGCAGTTCAGTGCCGTCAGCGTGGTCGCGGGCGGGGGCACCACGGGTGCCGCCCTGGGCGGGGCCATGCTCCTCGCCGCCCGCAACGGTGTCTACGGGCTCACCGTGTCCCGCATCATCGGCGGCTCGCTGGCGAAACGACTGCTCGCCGCCCACTTGATCATCGACGAGAGCACGGCGATGGCCACCGCCCAACGTGATCCCCATGCCCGACGGGTCGCCTTCTGGGTCACCGGCCTCGCGGTCTACGTGAGCTGGAACCTCGGGACCCTGATCGGAGCGCTCGCCGGCTCGGCGATCGATCCGCAGACGTACGGTCTGGACGCCGCCTTCCCGGCCGGCTTCGTGGCGATGGTGGCGCCCCAGCTGCGCGAGCGGACCGGCCTGATCGCCGGCGTGCTCGGCGCGGCGATCTGTCTCGTGCTGATCCCGTTCACGCCCGTCGGCGTCCCCATCCTCTGCAGCTCGGCGGCGGTGCTCGTCGGGATCCCCGCCGGCCGCATGCGCGTCGAGACGGTTCCCGGAACGGCAGGTGTGCCGTGACCGTTCATTGCGTTCCCCGGCCACGCAGGCCGTTGCTGACCGCTCGCTCGCTGGCGCTCACTCGCTCGCATCGGTACCGGGTGCTTCGTGACCTGGACCCTGTGCTGACGCTGCGCCGGCGCCTACGCGTGCAAGGCCGCCGGCCTCGTCGTGATCGGGTCGCGGCGCCTCCCACCGGCGCTCGAGCGGTGCCTCGCCCTCGTCCCGGCCGCGCTGATCTCCGCGCTCGTCGTGATGAACACGTTCTCGACCGGCAACGACCTCGTCGTCGACGCCCGCGCCGCCGGGGTCGGCGTCGCCGCGGTCGCGGCATGGCGGCGGGCGCCGCTCGTCGTGGTGATCGTGCTCGGGGCGGCCGTCACCGCGCTGGTTCGACGAGTTGCCGCAGCCGGTTGAGGTTGCCGCGCCAGATGCGCCGGAGCACGGCGGTCCCGCCGAGCCGGGCGGCGAAGCGACCACCGAGCCACCACGGGAACTGCAGCTCCTCGCGCCACGTGAACCGCGTGCGCCGGCCGCCGTCGAGCGGCTCCAGCTCGAACCGCCCGGTTCCCGTCACGAGCCCGTGATGGCGCACGCCCATCGCCCGCTCGGTCTCCCAGGCGGTGATCTCCATCCGGTCGTCGAGGCGCAGCGGGCCGACCACCGTCTCGCACGTGTAACGGGTCCCGACACCGCGCCGCTGGCTCGTCTCGAAGTGGATCGCCCGCGCGTCGGCCATCCAGTCGACGTGGCGCTCGATCGGCTCGAGCACCCGCCACACCGCGCTCGGCGAGGCGGCGAAGTCGGCGCCAACCTCGATCGCCGCCACGAGCGGCTCAGGCGGGCGCGCGTACCGCTCGCAAGGTCTCGGCGGCGATCTCGGGCGGCATCACGTTGATGAGCACGCCGGTGCCCCGCTCGAAGCCCGCCTGGGTGACGAGGTTGGGCCACAGGTGGACGTGCCAGTGGTACTCGCCGGAGTGCTCGTGCGGGGCGGTGTGGAACCCGAGGTTGTAGGCGACGCTGCCGAGGGCCGACTCGAGGTGGGCGACCGCGTCACGGATCGCCCGGCCCATCCCCTCCAGGCTGTCCGTGTCGGCGTCCTGCAGATGCAGCTCGTGGCGGCGCGGCATGAGCAACAGCTCGTACGGCGCACCACTCCAGAACGGGGCGATGCACACGACCTCGTCGTCGGCGAACACGACCCGTTCCCCGGCCGCCAGCTCGGCCTCGATCGTGGTGCAGATCACGCAGCCGCCGGCGAAGCGGGCGAACGCCCGCTCCTCGTCGAGGATCTCACCGGGAACGAACGGCAGGCCGAGGATCTGGGCGTGCGGATGGGCGAGCGACGCCCCCGCGATCCGCCCGTGGTTGACGATGACCTGGGTGTAGCGCACCCCGGAGGCGGCGGCGTGCTCGCTCAACCGGCGCTTGAGGGTGCGCATGAACTCGGCCGCGGCCTCGTCGTCGAGCCGGTCGATGCCGCCGTCGTGGTCGGGCGTGTACACGAACACCTCGTGGATCCCGCTCGCCTCCGCGGTCACGTGCACGGGACCGAGATGGTGCACGACGAAACCGGACTCGCCGTCGAACGCGGGATAGAGGTTGGGCACCACGCGCATCCGCCAGCGTCCGGGCTCGCCGATCACCACCTCCAACTCCGGCGGCGTCGACTCCTCGCTTCCTGGACAGAACGGACACGGGCGATCGGCGTAGCTCTCGAGCTCCGACGACAGTGGCGCGAAATCGGTTGGTCGCCGAGCGCGCTCGGCAACGATCGTGACCCACCGCCCGGTGAGGGGATTCAATCTCATCTGGCTCACAGTGAGAACCAGCCTACGACCGTTGTGTCGCGGCGGCCCGTCATCTTTCACCGGCCCCGGATCGGGCGTACACGCTCACGTGGCGCGGGCTGTCGGCGCCGAACGGTCGCCGGTGGAAGCCCTCCCACCGATCGCGCCGCGTCAATCCGGCCGCGGCCGCCATCGCATCGAGCTCGGCGGGCGGGGCATAGCGGATCGACCACGGCCGCAGGCGTACCGGTGCGCCGTCGGCGAGATGGACGAAATGGCCCTCGGCCCGCTGGCGCGTGGGATCGTGGGTCGACACCGACAGCACGACCTCGGACGCGGTCATCGAGCGCACCTCGACGACGGAGCCCTCGCGGGGCGGGTCGTCGGGGACGAAGGCCTCGACCACGAGCATCCCGTCCGGCGCCAGCCTCGGCGCGGCGGCGCCGAAGCAGGCGGCCTGACGGTCGGCCGATTCGAGGTTGAACAGCGTGTTGTAGGCCACGAGCACCACGTCGAACGGGCCGTCCGGCTGATCGTCGACCATGTCGCCGGAGATCACGGCCACCTGCCCAGCGGGATCGCGGGCGCGCAGCCGATCGAGCATCGCCGCGCTGGTGTCGATGCCCGTGACCTCGACGCCCCGCGCCGCGATCGGGAGCGCCAGCCGGCCGGTCCCGACGCCGAGCTCGAGGACCCGTGCCGTCCGCGCGTCGCCTGCCGAACGGACGGCCAGCTCGGCCACCACAGAGGCGGTCGCCTCGACGTCGTCGATGCCGGCGTACCACTCG
Source organism: uncultured Acidimicrobiia bacterium (assembly GCA_963755235.1). GTDB lineage: Bacteria > Actinomycetota > Acidimicrobiia > Acidimicrobiales > Ilumatobacteraceae > JALZMG01. The sequence continues at coordinate 80,002 of CAVWJT010000019.1, read as the reverse complement.
TCGTACACGTCGGCGAAGCCGTCCCCGTACGACGACCGTCGGTAGCCCTCCATAACGATGAATTCTGCCGCCTCGATAGCGTTGCCCCGTGGCCGAGTCGCGTAGTTCGAGGTGAACCCCCGGTTCGGCACGCCGGCGCCTCCAGGCGCTTCGGCGGCCGCATCAAGCATGGAGCCGCTCGTCTACCTCGATCACGCCGCGACGACGCCCATGCGTCCCGAAGCGGTGGAGGCGATGCTCCCGTTCCTGACCGAGCGGTTCGGCAACCCGAGCGGCTCGCACCGCCTCGCCCGTGACGCGCGGCGGGCGATCGACGAGGCGCGCGACCGGGTCACCGAGATCATCGGGTGCCGGCCGGGCGAAGTGGTCTTCACCAGCGGCGGCACGGAGAGCGACAACGCGGCGATCGCCGGCGCCGTCGGGGGACGCCGGATCTGTCCGGCCGCCGAGCACCACGCCGTCCTGCACGCCGTCGAGCGCCACGGAGGCACCGTGGTCGCCGTCGACGAGTGCGGACGAGTCGACCTCGACGCGCTCGGCACCGCGCTCGGTCCGGACGTGGCCGTGGTCAGCGTGATGGCGGTCAACAACGAGGTGGGAACGATCAACGACCTCGCCGCCGTGGCCCCGTCCGTCAGGGAGCACGCGCCCGGTGCCATGCTCCACACCGACGCCGTCCAAGCCGCCTGCTGGCTCGACCTGCGCACCCTCTGGCCGCACGTCGACCTGCTCTCGTTGAGCGCGCACAAGTTCGGCGGACCGAAGGGCGTCGGCATCCTGGCCGTCAGGGAGGGCGCGCCGTTGGAAGCGCTCATCGTCGGCGGGGGGCAGGAGCGCGAACGGCGCAGCGGCACCCACAACGTCGCCGGCATCGTCGCGATGGCCGAGGCCCTGGCCTGCACCGACTCCGAACGGGCGGCCGAAGTCGAACGCGTCGCGGCGCTGCGCGACCGCCTGGTCGGTGGGCTCACCCGGGAGCTCCCCGGGGTGCGCGAGACCGTTCCGCCCGGCGCCAAGGTCGCCGGCTCGGCGCACGTGATGTTCGAGAACATCGAGAACGAGGCGTTGCTGTTCCTGCTCGACCAGGCCGGCGTGGGCGCGTCGGCGGCGTCGGCCTGCGCGAGCGGAGCGATGGACCCGTCGCACGTGCTCGCCGCGATGGGGGTCGAGCGGTCGTGGGCCGGCGGGGCGTTGCGGATGAGCCTCGGACGGACGACCACCGCGGCCGATGTCGATCGGGCGCTCGACGTCCTGACCGAGTCGGTCACGACCCTGCGCGCCCGTCGCGCAGCGATGACCCGGTGATGGCCGTGACCTCACACGCGGTGTGCGAGCGAGCGAGCGCCAGCGAGCGAGCGGCCAGCGACGGCCTGCGTGGCCGGGGAACGCAGTGAACGTCATGGTCGCGATGAGCGGGGGCGTCGACTCGTCCGTCGCCGCGGCGTTGCTGACGCGGGCCGGACACGACGTCGTCGGCGTCACGATGCGGCTCTGGGGAGGGGAGAGCGACACCGGCTGCTGCAGCGTCGCCGACGTCGAGGACGCCCGCCGCGTCGCCCAGCAGCTCGGTATCGACCACGTCGTGTTCAACTTCACCGACGACTTCGACTCCGGTGTGGTGCAGCCCTACGTCGCCGCCCATGCCGCCGGCACGACGCCCAACCCGTGCGTGGAGTGCAACCGCCGGGTCAAGTTCGCCCGGCTCGCCGATCGGGCCGCCGTGCTCGGGTTCGACGCCGTTGCGACCGGCCACCACGCGCGCGTCGGACGCCGCGACGGGCGGCTGACGCTCGAACGGGGCATCGACCGCGCCAAGGACCAGAGCTACGTCGTGCACATGCTCGGTCAGGATGACCTCGCCACCACGCTGCTCCCGGTCGGCGACTTCGACAAGGCGAGCGTGCGCCGGATGGCCACCGAGCTGGGCCTGCGCACGGCGGCCAAGCCCGACAGCCAGGACGTGTGCTTCATCACGTCGACGGGGGGCCGCCGGGAGTTCCTCGCCCGGCGCCTGCCCATGCACCCGGCCCGGGTGGTCGACACCGCCGGCGCCCGGATCGGCACGTTGCCCGCCATCGAGCTGGTCACCGTCGGCCAGCGCAAGGGTCTCGGCCTGGCCGGCGGCGGACCGAAGCGGTACGTCATCGACGTCGACCGGGCGACCGGCACGGTCACCGTCGGCGGGGACGACGAGCTCCGCGAGGAAGCGCTCCGCGTCGACCGCCCGACGTGGGTGGACGAACCCGTCGGCGGCGCCGTGCTCGTGCAGTGCAGCGCCCACGGCGCCGCGCAGCCGGCCACGCTCACGGCGGTCGAGGCTCAGGTCGACGTCCGCTGGGACCGGCCCCAGCGCCGGGTGGCACCGGGCCAGAGCGTCGTGTTCTACGACCGCACCGACCGCTACGTCCTCGGCGGCGGCGTCTGCGTGTAGCCGCGGCGTCGGGTCTCGGCGAGGGCCGCACCGGGCCGACTCGGTGAAACGAGCAGGCCGGGCAGCGGGACGGAGCGACCCTGAGGCTCGCCCGGGCGGCGGGCGAGCCGAGCCGTCGTCGTGTCCCGCAGACGGATCTCGACGGCGAGCCCGGGAGTGGGACCGGTGAGATCCGTCGCGTCGGTCGCGCCGGACCCGAGCTCGGCGAGCCCGACCGACGTGACCTGGCGGCGGGGCAACATCAACGTCTCGGCCAGGACCACGGGGTCGTGCACGACCAGCCCGGCCGGCACGGTCACCAGCCAGCGCCGGCTGAGCTGGTGCCAGCGGCGGGGGAGCAGCCAGCTCGTCGCGACCGCCACGAGCGTCGCCGCGCCGGCGAGCAGCCAGGACCGTGCCGCCCAGGCGAGCGGGGCGGTCAGCAGGGCGGTCACCCACACCATCCAGGAGACCACGCTCGCCGCCAGGTAGCCGAGCGGCGGGCGCAGCAGCAGTCGCCGCTCGTCCCCGTACGCCGAAGCCTGGACGAACGCCGAGCCGGTCTCGGCCGCGCCGACGAGCACGGCGGCGACGAGCGCGGGGACGCCGAGCGCGAGGCCGGCACGTGCGTCGGCGCCGAACGTCAGACAGGCCACGGTGACGGCGATCGCGCCGGGGACGATGGCGCGTACGGCGGTGAGCGTGGCGACCGCCGGTACGGCGAGGGCGATGGCCCCGGCCGCCCATCCGCACCAGGCGCCGACCGTCGCCACGATCTGCACCGGATCGCTCCGTGCGGCCGTGGCGTCCCCGATCGCCCGCCCTCCGATGATCGCGACGGCCAGCCACGCCAGCCGGGCACCCCAGGTGGTCAGCAGGTCCGATGCGACCGACGCGCGAGCAGGCCACGGCCTGCGTGGCCGGGGAACGCAATGACGTCACGCCGTGAAGATTGGCCGACGCCGTGCCGGCGTTTCGCATGCGCGGGCGCGAATGCGATCCGTCGACTCCGGGGCCGGTGCAGTAGAACGGGCGGTGACGGACAACGGATGACGGCACGACGACGACGAGGAAGGAGGACGAGCGGTGACGACGACGATGATGGCTTCCGTGCCACCGCTCGATGACAGCCTGCGCGCGGGGGCCGCCACCGGTGTCGGCAGCCTTCCTCACCGGTCGGTGCACGATGCCGCCGCGTTCGCCCTTCGCGAGTACGACGTGCCGGCGATCCCGAGCCTTCCCCGTCGCTCCCCGGCGGAGGGGATGATCGCCCAGGCGGTGGTCGGGATCAACGGGGTCACGCTCGGCCAGTACGGGAGCATCGCCGTCGACCCCCACGCCGTCGACCCGTTCGCCCCGGTTGTCACCGACCTCGCCCATGACGCGTTCGCAGGGATGCGCACGTTCCTCGCCGTCGCCGGCGCCCGTGGCGGGCGCGGCCCGGTGAAGTGGCAGTTCGTCGGCCCGGTGACGCTCGGCGTGGCCCTGACCCGCATCGGCGTGTCCGCCGAGATCGCCTTCGCCGTCGCCGGCCGGGCCGTGCGCGCCCACATCACCGCCTGTGCGGCGGCGGTTGCCGAGGCGCTCCCGCACTCGCCGCAGATCGTCGTGCTCGACGAGCCGTGGTTCGGCGACCTGATGCACGAAGGCTTCCCGATCGCGCCCGACCCGGCGATCGACCTGCTGTCGGGGGCGATGGCGACGCTCGAACCGGTGGCCACGGTGGGCGTGCACTGCTGCGCCGCGGTCGATCTCGCGTCCCTGCTGGCTGCCGGACCCACTCTGCTCTCGGTGCCGGTCAGCGACGAGCTCGTGGAGGTGGCCGGGTACCTCGTGCGCTTCCTCGAGGGCGGCGGCCGGGTCGCGTGGGGAACCGTGTCCACCGACGGTCCGATCCCGACCAGCAGTGACCGGCCATGGCGTGAGCTCAGCGACGTGTGGTGCGAGCTCGTGCACCGCGGATGCGACCCGGTGTTGCTCCGCCAGCGCAGCCTCGTCACGCCGCACTGTGGGCTCGGCCTGCACACGCCCGCCGTCGCCGACCGGGTGTGTCGACTCACCCGCGAGGTCGGCCAGCGGATCAACGAGCAGGCCGTCGCCAGCCGTTTCGCGTTGGGAGCATGAGCGAGGACACGGCGCCGGCGGAGAACGTAGCCGAGCGCATCGCCGCCCTGAGCGAGCTCGTCGCCTACCACAACCGCCGCTATCACGAGCTCGACGACCCGGAGATCTCCGACGGCGACTTCGACCTGCTCGTGCGGGAGTTGCGGGACCTCGAGGCGGCTCACCCGGAGCTGGTGGTCGCGGACTCGCCTGGTCAGGCCGTCGGGGGCGCGCCGAGCGTGCTCTTCGCCCCCGTGGTCCACAGCGTGCAGATGATGAGCCTCGACAACGCGATGGCCCAGGAGGAGCTGGCGGCGTGGGGGCAGCGGGTCTCCCGGGGCCTGTCCGGCGAGACCGTGCGCTACGTGTGCGAACTGAAGATCGACGGCGTGGCGATGAGCATCCGGTACGAAGGGGGCCGCTACGTCCAGGCCGCGACCCGGGGCGACGGACGGGTGGGTGAGGACGTCACGGCGAACGTGGCGACCATCGGCGCGGTCCCTGAGCGCCTGCGGGCGGCGAAGGGCACCGTGGTGCCGGACGTGTTGGAGCTACGAGGCGAGGTCTACCTGCCGGTGGCGAGCTTCGAGCGGATGAACGAGGTCGCCGCCGCCAACGGGGAGCGGCTGTTCGTCAACCCGCGCAACGCGGCCGCCGGCAGCCTGCGCCAGAAGGACCCCTCGATCACCGCCAAGCGGGACCTCTCCTTCTGGGTGTACCAGCTCGGCGAGGTGGTCGGCGCGCCGCCGCTCGAGCGGCACACCGACGCCCTCGACTACCTCGCCCGGCTCGGCGTCCCGGTCAATCCGGAGACCAAGGAGTTCGACAACCTCGAAGACGTCCACGCCCACTGCGCGCACTGGGAGGCCCACCGCCACGACCTCGACTACGAGATCGACGGCGTGGTGATCAAGGTCGACGACGTCGACCAGCGCACTCGGCTCGGATCGACGTCACGGGCGCCGCGGTGGGCGATCGCCTACAAGTTCCCGCCCGAGGAGCGCACGACGACGCTGCGCGACATCCAGGTGTCGATCGGCCGGACCGGCCGCGCCACGCCGTTCGCGATGCTCGAGCCGGTGTTCGTCGGTGGCTCGACGGTGGGCGTCGCCACCTTGCACAACGAGGACCAGGTGCGGGTCAAGGACGTCCGGCCCGGCGACACCGTGATCGTGCGCAAGGCCGGCGACGTGATCCCTGAGGTCGTCGGCCCGGTGCTCGGGATGCGGCCGGCGGACTCGAAACCGTGGTCGTTCCCGACGATCTGCCCGTGCCCGCTGCGCAGCACGCTCGTCCGACTCGAAGGGGAGGCCGACACCCGCTGCGTCGAGCCGGCGTGCCCGTACCAGCGTGATCAGCGGGTCATCTACTTCGCCTCGCGAGGGGCGATGGACATCGAGGGCCTGGGCGAGCGCACCGTCTCCCAGCTCACCGCGGCCGGGATGGTCGCCGATCCTGCCGACGTGTTTGCGCTGACGAGCGAGCAGCTCCTGACGCTCGAAGGGTTCGCCCAGGTGAGCGCCGACAAGCTGCTCGGTGCGATCGACGCATCCCGCCACCGGCCGCTGCCGCGGATCCTCACCGCGCTCGGTATCAAGCACCTCGGTCCGGCGGCGGCGCAGATCCTGGCCACTCGCTTCGGCACGCTGGACGGGGTGATGGCGGCCACGGAGGAGGATCTGGCCGGCGTCACCGGGATCGGCCCGAAGATCGCCGAGTCCATCGCCACCTGGTTCGCCCTCGACTCGAACCGGGAGTTCATCGAGAAGCTGCGCCGGGCGGGCGTCGACTTCGGCGTCGCGCCGGCCGTGGAGACGGATGTCCCGCAGGTCCTGGAGGGAAAGGCCGTGGTCGTGAGCGGCACGCTCGCCGGGTACACGCGCGACGAGGCGACGGCGGCGATCGTCGCCCGCGGCGGCACCAGCCCGGGCAGTGTGAGCGCGAAGACGTACGCCCTCGTCGTCGGCGACAACCCGGGGGCGAGCAAGGTCGCCAAAGCCGAGCAGGTCGACGTGCCCGTACTCGACGAGGCCGGCTTCCAACGCCTCCTCGAGACCGGCGAGCTCTGAGCAAGATTTCCAACTCTTGATGGAGAGCGACAGAAAGTGTCGCTCTGGCACAAGAGTTGATGAAGAGCGACAGGTTCAGACGGCGGTGAAGGACCAGCTGTAGGAGCGGGCGTGGCTGGGGCCCTCCTCGCTCCGCCAGAAGATCACCGTGACGAGGTGGTTGCCGGGCTCGAAGCGCTCGACCGGCGCGCCCTCGGCGGGCGTGTAGGTGAGGGTCGCGTTGCCCGGTTCGAAGACCGCTCCCGGTGGTACGTCGACCTGCTCGCCGGGCTCGACGTCGATCGAGCCGAGTTCGTCGAGCCGGACCGTGTCGAGCGCGACGTCGTCGATCACGAGTCGGCCTTCGTAGCCGCTCGCGAGATCGACGACGACCTGCGACTGTTGCGGGACCTGGACGGCTGACGGCACCGGCAGCACCGCCTCGATCGCGCCCGGCAGGTCGGCTGCTTCGTCGCCGGTGACCGAGCGCAGCAGGGCCACACCGATGAGCACGATGCCGACGGCGATGGCGATGCTGGCACCCAGCAGCTTGGGGTCGACGTGGCGGCGGCGGTCGCTGCGTTCGGTCACCACCGGGGATGCCACCGCCCCATGATGCCGGAGCGCGGTGGCATCGACACCCGTGTCCAGGGCCGTCGGCCGGGTGCCGTCATCGCGCGGACCCGTGGCGATAGCGTGCGGCGGCGCGATGACGACGCTCTCACACCCCGAACGACGCACCAGGACATGAGCGCCGACCAACCAGTTGGGAAGACCGAAGCCCGTCGAGGCCTGGTCGGGCGCGTGCTCGGCGATCGCTATCGGGTCACGCGGATGGTGTCCGCCGGCGCCAACGCCCTGATCGTCGACGCCGTCGACGTCGAACTGGACCGACCGGTGACGATCAAGCTGGTGCGCCCGGAGTGGGCCGAGTCAGCCGAGTTCCGCGATCGGTTCAGTGCCGAGATGCGGACGATGTCGTCGCTCTCGCACCCCAACATCGCCGCCGTGCACGCCTGGGGGGAGGAGGTCATCGGCAAGCGGACGACGGTCTACGTCGTCACCGAGTACCTCGCCGGGGGGAGCCTGCGCGACCTGTTCGATCGAGGCCGCCATCTCGACCCGTCACAGGCGCTGATGGTGGGGCTCGAGGCCTGTCGCGGCCTCGACTTCGCCCACCGGCGCGGCCTGGTCCACACCGAGCTGATCCCGTCCAAGCTGGTGTTCGGCGACGACCGGCGGCTGCGCATCGTCGACTTCGGGCTGGCCCGGCTGCTCGGCGAGCGTCACTGGGCCGAGCCGGCGACGGTGCCGACCCACGTGGCCCGCTACTGCGCACCCGAACAGGCGCTCGCCCAGCCGGTTGACGGCAAGACCGACATCTACTCCCTCGCCCTGGTGCTGGTCGAGGCGGTCACCGGGTCCGTGCCGTTCGCCGCCCGGTCGACGGTGGCCACGCTGTCCGCCCGCGTCGGCAAGCTGATGCCGGTGTCGGCGGACCTCGGCTCGCTCGCCGCCGTGCTGGAGAAGGCCGGGCGACCGGACCCCGAGGACCGCTCGACCGCCGGCGAGCTCGGGCGCGGTCTCGTCAAGGCCGCCGAGAAGTTGCCCCGACCGGCACCGATCCCGATCCTCGTCACCGGGCTCTACGCCGCCGACCCGTCCACGCTGCGGCGTCCCGACGACCCGACCGGCGGAATCACCCGCCCCGCGGCCGAGGCCGCGCCGGCTGCCCCGCCGACCGCACCCGCCCCGGCCGTGCCGGCCGGCCAACCGACGCCCCTTCCCCCGCCCGTACCCGATCAGGCAGGGACCCGGACGCCTGTCGTGGCCGCCGGACCCGAGGATCCGACCGCGCCGCTCGCGGCCGGCGCGGCGGCACCGGCGCTGTACGACGGCGATGCCGACCGGACGATCGACGAGCTGGCCGATTTGGCCCGGCCCGCGGAGAGCGCCCAGGGGCCTCCGAGTGCGCCGCCCCCTGCCGGCGCACCGCTCGGCGCGACACCGTCGCCGGCCGGGCCCACCCGACGCCGGCGCCGATGGCTGGCCTGGCTCGGCGCCCTGCTCGTGCTCGCCGCGCTCGGCGGGCTCGCCTATCTGGCGTACGTGCTGTTCCGCACCCCGACGCACGAGGTGCCCGACCTCGCCGGGTTGACCGAGGCCGAGGCCCAGGCTCAGACGGTGGACTTCGACTGGGAGATCGATGTCCGACGCGAGCGGAGTGACGACGAGCCTGATGAAGGCGAGATCATCCGCACCGCGCCCGAGGCCGGGGAGCGTCTCGCCGAGGGTGAGCCGTTCCTCCTCGTCGTCAGCGAAGGTCCCGAGTTCCGCGACCTTCCGGACGTGACGGGCCAGACGTTGGCCGACGCCGAGACCGCACTCGCCGAACTGAACCTGACCCCGCTCCCCGCCACCCAGGAGAACCACGAAACGGTTCCGGTGGGGTCGGTGATCTCGTGGTCGGTGCCGGCCGATCCGACCCTCGTGGCCGGCGCTGACGTGCTCCCGGAAACCGAGGTCGCGCTCGTCGTCTCTTCGGGCCCGGCCCCGCGGACGGTGCCGAACCTGGTGAACACGCCCTTCGCCGATGCCCGGGCCGCGCTCGCCGAGCTGCGGCTGAGGATCGCGCGGGGCGAGCCACGGTTCCATCCCGAGATCCCCAAGGGATCGGTGCTGTCCCAGCGACCGGCTCCCGACACGCAGGTGGCGCGGGGCTCGACGGTCACCGTCCGCGTGTCGAAGGGCCCCGACCTGCGCCGGATGCCGCGGGTCGAGGGATTCACGCTGTTCCGCGCCCGCGAGCGGCTCCGGGACGCCGGGCTGCGGGTCGGCCGGCTGCTCGGCTCGACCCGGGGCATCGTCGTCGACGCCAACGTGGACGGTGAGCCCGTCGCGGCCGGCGATCGGCTGCGTCGCGGTACGCCCGTCGACCTCGTCATCTTCTGATTCGGGCTCGGCTCCCGAGCGGTCCTCGACACTGCACTACCGTGCCCGGGTCATGGGAGCACTCGAGGGACGCGTCGCGATCATCACTGGAGCCGGACGGGGCATCGGTCGCGAGCACGCGCTGTTGTTCGCCGCCGAGGGTGCCAAGGTCGTCGTCAACGACCGGGGTGGGGCCAACGACGGTGCCGGGGCAGACGACAGTCCGGCCAACGAAGTCGTCGCCGAGATCATGGCGCGGGGAGGCGAGGCGGTTGGGAACGGAGACGACGTCGCCGACTGGGAGGGGGCCCAGCGGCTGGTCAACTCGGCCATCGACGCCTTCGGTGACCTCCACGTCCTGGTGAACAACGCCGGGATCCTCCGCGACCGGGTGCTCATCAACATGAGCGAGGGCGAATGGGACGACGTCGTCCGCGTGCACCTGCGCGGGCACTTCGCGCCGACGCGGTGGGCCGCGGCGTACTGGCGCGAGGAGGCGAAGTCCGGCCGGGCCCAGCCGCGCAACCTCGTGCACACGTCCAGCACGTCGGGTCTGTTCGCCAATCCGGGCCAGAGCAACTACGGCGCGGCGAAGTCAGCGATCGCCACGTTCAGCCAGATCGTGGCCAAGGAGCTGGCGCGCTACGAGGTGCGCAGCAACTGCATCGCGCCCGCGGCCCGCACCCGGCTCACCCTCGCCACTCCCGGTCTCGAGGACATCATGACCGTGCCGGAGGGCTCGTTCGACGTCTGGGACCCGGCCAACGTGTCGCCGTTGGTGGCCTACCTCAGCACGGCGGGCTGCCCGTTCACGGGCGAGACGTTCTTCGTCCAGGGCGGCGTCGTCAAGCGGGTGCAGTCGTGGACGATGGCCGAGACCGTGGAGCAGTCGGAGATGTGGACCGTGGAGGCTCTCGCCGAGGCGTTGAGCCCGCTCGCCAAGGCATCCGCGGTGAGCGATGAGCGGGCCTAGGCCGCTCACTGCTCACAACGCCGAGTGACGCGTCACTCAGTGATCGACTTGATCTCCTCGGCGATCTGCTTGGAGACCTCGTCGTTGGGCATCGACGTCTGCAGCGTCATCAGTTTCATCATGTCGCCCTGCACGGTGATCTTGCCCGACATGAAGGCCTGCATCCCGGCGGCCTGATCCTGGTCGACGAACAGCAGCTTCGCCGTGGCGTAGTCGGTGGTCACGGTGGCGTCGGGCTCCTCGAGGCTGCCGAGCTCCATCACGACGTACCCCGACGAGGTGTCGAGGTAGCTCTCGACCGTGCCGTCGCCGAACGGGACGCCGGTCACGATCTGGTTGATCCGGAACGAACCATTGACCTTGTCGGTCTCTCCGGCGTGGCGTTCGCGGATGGCCTTGGCCTCGGCCATCCACTCTTCGGACAGGAACGGGTGCGGCATGGCTGCTCAAGCTAACGCGCGGGTGCTCACCGTCACCGAATCGAGGAACTCGTGGTCGATCTCGACGCCGAACCCGGAACCGTCGGGCACGGCGACGTGGCCGTCGACGACCTCGATCGGGTGGCGGACGATGTCGTGTGTCCAGAACCGGCTCGACGCGGAGATGTCTCCGGTGAGGGTGAACCCGTCGAGCGCAGCGAGCGCGGCGTTGGCGGCACGGCCGATGCCCGTCTCGAGCATCCCTCCGCACCAGACCGGCACTCCGAGCTCGACGCAGAGGTCGTGGATCCGCCGCGCCTCGAGGTAGCCGCCGACCCGACCCGGTTTCAGGTTGACGATCTCGCAGGCGCCGAGCTCGATCGCGTCCCTCGCGACCGTCACCGACGTGATCGATTCGTCGAGGCAGATCGGGGTCGACGCCGCGCTTGGCGAGACGGACGTGGCCGATGAGGTCGTCCTCGGGGAGTGGTTGCTCGATCAGGAGGAGGTCGAACTCGTCGAGCCGGCACAGGTGGTCGATGTCGTCCCGCCGGTACGCGGTGTTGGCGTCGACCTGCAGGGGGACGTCCGGCCCGATCAGTTCCCGCACCGCGGCCACCGGTTCGAGGTCCCAACCGGGCTCGATCTTCAGCTTGATGCGGACGTAGCCGTCGGCCAGGTAGCCCTCCACCGCCGTCAGCAGCTCGCCGATCGATCCGTGGATGCCGACGCTGACGCCGCTCGGCACCCGCGTCCTGGTCGCCCCGAGGAACTCGGCGAACGAGCGACCCTCGGCGCGCAGCTCGGCGTCGAGCACCGCCATCTCCAGTGCCGCCTTCGCCATCGGATGCCCCTTGACCGGGGCCAGGATGCCCGCCACGTCGTCCGCCGCCACCGGTCCGTCACCGTGCAGGCGGGGGACCAGCTGGGTGCTGATCGTCATCGCCGCGCCATCGACGTACTCGGCCGAATAGGTGGGCTCGTCCGGGGCGACGCATTCGCCCCATCCGTCGACGCGCTCACCGTCCCGCTCGGCCTCGGCCCGCAGGAGCAGGACCCGCCGCGTCGTCTGGGTGCCGAAGCTGGTCCGGAACGGGGTGACGAGCGGCAGCATGATCTCGCGCAGCTCGCGGACGGTCGCCCCGCTCACGACAGCACCACCACGTACTCCCCGTCGCGGGTGAACTCGACGACCTGACCGCCGGCGGCCAACGCGTCGCCCAGCTCCGTCCGCAGCCGGCGCCGCCAACTGACCGCGGCCTCGGGATCGGTCCGGCGCAGGGCGACGATGTCCTCCGGTGTCGGCACGGACGCCGTCTCCCCGTGTCGCGCGGGCGACATCGGCGGGGCGTCGTCGACCCTCCACGCGACGAGCAGGCGATCGGTCTCGTCCGCGATGTTGACCGAGTCGTCGATCGGCCCGTAGAAGTCGACGAGATACTCGTCGACGCGCGCCCCGAGCACGCCGAGGTTGAACCAGGCGTTGCGCCGCACGAGCGGGTCGAACGTCCAGACGATCCAGGCGAGGCCGTTGGCCGCCGCCCACGCCCGCTGGTGCAGCTTGAGCGCCCGGCCGGTACCCGTGCCCCGGACGCGCGGCAGCACGCCAGTGACATGGCTGTGCAGCGCCGGCTCGCCATGGTGGCGGGCGAGGATGCCGAACGAGCCACCGACCACCCGGCCACCGTGCTCGGCGATGCGCACAAAGCCGCCGGCGTGATGCGCCGCGCGAAGCAGCTCGACCTGGACGATGGGGCACCTCGTACCCCAGATCTCGTCGAACACTGCGGCCAACCGTTGCACGTCGGCGACGTCGACGGGCTCGCGGATCGCGACGTCGTTCACGTCGTGGCCCTCCTGGCTCGGTGGTAGACGCACCGCACCGCGAGCGCCTCGCGCAGCTCCGGCGCGACATCCTCGGCGAACTCGTCCCGGTAGGTGGCGTCCGTCGACAGCAGCACCGTGAAGTACATCGCCGTGAACGCACCGAGGAACGCGGCGACCCGGACCAGGGGCTCGCTGAGCACGAGGACGCGATCGCCCACCGTCACGTCGGCGAACACCTCGATTCGGTCGAGGGTGGTCCACGCCTCCACCGTCGCCTCGGGGATCGCCAGGAAACCGAAGAGCACGAAGAAGCCGGTGAGGGCGAGCCCGACGAGCGTCACCTGGATGGCCTGGGAGAAGATCGTCACGAGCCCGATGTTGAGCCGCTGGCGGACGTTGGGCCGGCTGGCGGCGGGCGCGTGGTCGACGTCGACGTCGAGCCCGGAGAGCACCCCGGCGGCCGGTGTCGCGACCACCAGATCTCCGACCTCGGACCAGGTGTCGAACCGGTTCAGGTCGCGCATCAGCGGGGGGATGCGGGAGAGGACGAACACCGCGCCGAGGACGAAGAAGATGCCGAGCACGGCGACGTAGACGATGCCGCTCAACGTCCCGGCCACCTGCCACACCTCGGCGTTGATGAACAAGAACGTCGTGAACAGCAGCAGCAGCGGCATCGCCCGGATCACGACGTTGAACAGCAGCGGCAGCTGGGCCGCCGTCCGCTGCCCGGCCCACCGGAGCAACGGGAGCACGCCGTAGCTGGTGATCGCCCACAGCACGGCGAGCACGGCGATCGCCTCGACGACGGTCTCGAGCCCGTCGCGCCACTGGCCGAACACGATCGACGGCACGGCCGGCGCGATCACGAACACGGCGAGCTCGGCCGGCCCGACCTGCCGCGGCCGCTCGAGCGCGCGCCGGCCCCGCAGGCGGTTGGCGACCACCCACGTAACGACTAGTACGGCGACGACGAATCCTGCCGCGGCCACGTTCTCGCCCACGCTCCAGTCGGCGAGGTTCAGGGCGTTGAGGCCGAGCAGCAGGTAGGCGACGACGAGGAGCGGAATGGCGCGGCCCCAGATCCGCGCCGGCGAGTCCTGGCGCTCGACGAAGTGGGGGAGTCCCCGGGCGACGAACCAGCGCTCGATCTCGTCGAGATGCGACACCGGCACGCGGCGAGACGGTAATACGGCCCGGGCCGACCGATCGGCGTTGGTCCGTCGCCGGGTGGCCCGGTAAGCATGGGGGGCATGGCCCGCATCCTGGTCACCGAGGAGATCGCCGAAGCCGGCCTCGGCCGGCTGCGCGACGCCGGGCACGAGGTCGACGTCCGCATCGGGCTGACGCCGGAGGAACTGGCGTCGGCGGTCGTCAGCAGCCAGGCGCTGATCATCCGTTCCGCCACGCAAGTGACCGAGGCGGTGCTGGCGGCCGGCTCCGATCTCGTCGTCATCGGCCGCGCCGGGATCGGGCTCGACAACGTCGACGTGGAGGCGGCGACGGCGCGGGGGGTGCTGGTGGTCAACGCTCCGCAATCGAACATCGTCTCGGCGGCCGAGCACACGATGGCGCTGCTGCTGGCTCAGGCCCGCAACGTCCCGCAGGCCCATTCGGCCCTGGTCGCCGGCCGGTGGGAGCGCAGCCGGTGGGAAGGCGTCGAGCTCGCCGACAAGACGCTCGGCATCGTCGGGTTGGGACGCATCGGCAAGCTCGTCGCCGACCGGGCGCGCGGGTTCGGGATGCGGCTGCTGGCGTTCGACCCGTTCGTGTCGGCCGACCGCGCCCGGCAACTGGGGGTCGAGCTGCGCCCGCTCGACCAGCTCGTCGCCGACGCCGACTTCCTCACCATCCACCTGCCCAAGACGCCGGAGACGGCGGGACTGATCGGCCGTGATCTGCTGGTCAAGGCCAAGCCGACGCTGCGTCTCATCAACGTGGCCCGCGGCGGCATCGTCGACGAGACCGCGCTCGCCGACTGCATCCGCGACGGGGTCATCGCCGGCGCGGCCCTCGACGTCTTCGACGCCGAGCCGACCACCGAGTCGCCGTTGTTCGGCCTCCCGTCGGTGGTCGTCACCCCCCATCTCGGAGCCAGCACGCGGGAGGCGCAGGACAAGGCCGGCGAGACCATCGCCGACATGGTCCAGCTCGCCCTGGCGGGCGAGTTCGTCCCGTTCGCCGTGAACCTGGCGGCGGCCGAGGCGCACGAGAACCTGCGTCCGTTCCTGCCGCTGGCCGAGCGTCTCGGCCGGCTGTTCGGCTCGCTCGTCGCCGAGCTGCCCTCGACCGTCGAGATCAGCGTCGAGGGCGACATCGGCGCCTACGACACCCGCATCGTCGGGCTGGCCGTGCTGAAGGGGTTGTTCGGCCGGGTCAGCGACGAGCCGGTCACGTACGTCAACGCCCCGCAGCGGGCGCGCGAATCGGGCATCGACGTGCGCGAGGTGAGCTCGACGCACTCCGCCGACTACGTCAACCTCGTCACCGTCTCCGGCGGCGGGCACTCCCTGAGCGGCACGCTCACCGGACGCCGGGGCGAGCAGCGCATCATGATGATCGACGACCACACCTTCGATGTGCCTCCCGCCGACCACATGCTGATGGTGGCGAACGACGATCGCCCTGGTGTGATCGGCACCGTCGGCACGATCCTCGGCGACGCCGGGGTCAACATCGCCGACATGGATGTCGGCCGCGCCGAGCAGACCGGCACCGCGGTGATGCTGATCGCGCCGACCTCGATCGTGCCGCCCGCCGTGGTCGAGGCGCTGCGCCGCGCCCCCGGCATCATCCGCGTCACGACCCTGACCGCCTGACTTCCTCCATCTGGGCGGGATTCTTGCCAACCCGCCATCTGGGCGGGATTCCTGTCAGACGTCGCGAAGAATCCCGCCCAGAATCAGGGCACGGCGCGGATGGCGTCGCGCGTCGTGATCGCCGCGGCCCGGGCCTGCTCCGCGAAATCCGGCTCCCGTGTCGCGTACAGGATCGCGCGCGACGAGCTGACGAGCAGGCCCGTGCCGCTGTCGGTCCTTCCCGCCAGCACGGCGTCCCGCACGTCGCCCTTCTGCTCGCCGATTGCGGGGACGAGTATCGGGAGGTCGCCCACGATCGCCCGCACCTCGGCGAGCTGGCGGGGGAACGTCGCCCCGACGACGAGCCCGCACTCACCGAGCGGCGCCCACCGCTCGGCGACCATGCGGGCGACCTGCTGGTAGAGCGGGGTCCCGTCGACCGGCAGGTCCTGCAGCTCGCCACTGCCGGGATTGCTCGTGCGGCACACGGCGAGCACGCCGCCGCGCTCGAGGAAGGGAGCGGCGGCGTCGGTGCCGAGGTACGGGTTGACGGTCACTGCGTCGGCGCCGTAGCGGTCGAACGCTTCGCGGGCGTACTGCTCGGCGGTGGACCCGATGTCGCCCCGCTTGGCGTCCAGCACCAGCACGACGTCCGGGTAGCGCTCCCGGACGTAGGTGCAGACGGCCTCCAGCTGCGGCTCCGCCCGGTTGGCGGCGAAGTGGGCGATCTGCGGCTTGAACGCGCACACCAGGTCGGCGGTGGCGTCGACGATCGACCGGCAGAACCGCTCGATCCCGTCGGCGGCGCCGGCGAACGACGCCGGCATCCGGGTGGGATCCGGATCCAACCCGACGCAAAGCAGCGACCCCGACGTCGCCCACGCCGCGGCGAGCCGCGCGTGCCAACCCACCGTGGCGCTCAGCCCTCCACGGTGATCGCGCCGGTCGGGCAGAGCTCCTCGGCCTGGAGCACCTTCTCGCGCAGCTCCTCCGGCGGTTCCTCCTGGAGCACGTACAGGAAGCCGTCGCTGCGCACCTCGAAGACCTCCGGGCAGACCTGCATGCAACTGCCCGTCGAGGCGCAGACGTCGTAATCCACGATGACTTTCACGCTGGGCTCCTCGTCGCCTAGGCCTTCGCCGCACGGTAGCCGTCCGCCTCGGCGGCGGCGGCGTCGACGTAGCAGCGTTCCGGCCGAGTGCGGTCGTAGAACTGCCCGCCCGGGACGTGGTAGATACCGGACGTCGTCTTCACCTTGACTGGGATGACTCGGCGGACACGCACCGTTCACGGCCTCCACCCACGCCGGCACCTCGTCCTGTCGTTTGGAATCGGCCGGTTCGGGCCGATTCCGAACGACAGAACGGGGTGAACGACGCGAGGTCGGGTCCGCCGGACGACGATCACGGTGCCGGTGGTCGCGGCGCCGACGAGGATGAACGGCCGCAGCCGCTTCAGGGCTCGACGTACCTGCATGCGGCTACACGTTAGGGCCCGCCCCCGAACCGGGCGCGGAGCGTCCGCTCAGCGCTGCTGGCGTTGGAGCGCGCCGAGGACGGCTTTCAAGCCGGCGGTGGTGATGTCCGGGTCGACGCCGATGCCCCAGCGCGGCTCGCCGGGTCCGTCGTCGTCGCCACAGATCGACTCGACGTACGCCGCGGCCATCGCCTCGGCGCCCTTGCCGATGGCGTGCTCGGCGTAGTCGACCACGTCGAAGGCGATCCCGAACACGTCGTTGAGCCCGCCCACGAACGCCGCGATCGGCCCGCTGCCCTCGCCCGTCACGGTGTGATGCTCACCGTCGACCCGCACCTGCGCCGTGATCGTGGCCCGGCCACCGGTGGTGTGCAGTTCGTGCCCGACGAGCTCGTAACGCGGCTCCGCGGCGAGGTACTCGGCCTGGAACGCCTCCCACATCACGAGCGGGGTGATCTCGGTGCCCGAGTCCTCGGTGATGTGCTGGATCGTCTTGGAGAACTCGATCTGCATCCGGCGCGGCAGATCGAAGCCGTGCTCGGACTTCATCACGTACGCCACGCCACCCTTGCCCGACTGGCTGTTGACCCGGATCACCGCCTCGTACGTCCGCCCGACGTGCTTGGGGTCGATCGGCAGGTACGGCACGCCCCACCGCTCGTAGTCGGGATCGAGGGCCTCGAAGCCCTTCTTGATCGCGTCCTGGTGGCTCCCGGAGAACGCCGTGTACACCAGGTCGCCGACGTACGGGTGCCGCGGCATGCACCGGCAGCCGGTTGCAGTACTCGGCGACGCGCCGCAGGGCGTCGATGTCGCCGATGTCGAGCTCGGGATCGACGCCGTTGGCGAAGAGGTTCATCGCCAGCGTGATGATGTCGACGTTGCCGGTGCGCTCGCCGTTGCCGAACAGCGTGCCCTCCACCCGGTCGGCGCCGGCCATCACGCCGAACTCGGCGGCGGCCACGGCGCAACCACGATCGTTGTGCGGGTGGAGCGACAGGACGACCCGGTCGCGGCGGCTGATCGTGCGCCCGAACCACTCGATCACGTCGCCGTAGACGTTCGGCGAGTAGCACTCGACGGTCGCCGGCAGGTTGAGGATGATCGGCCGGTCGTCGTTGGGCTCGATCACGTCCATCACCCGCTCGCAGACCTCGACGGCGAAGTCGGGTTCGGTGAGGGTGAAGCTCTCGGGCGAGTACTCGTAGCGGATCGCCGTGCGCGGGTGCTGCTGCTCGAGCTTGCGGCACAGCCTGGCGGCGTTGACGGCGATGTCGACGATGCCGGCCTGGTCGGTACCGAACACGACCTCCCGCTGGAGCGGGTTCGTCGAGTTGTAGAAGTGCACGATCGCGCGGGGAGCGCCCTCGATGCACTCGTAGGTGCGCTCGATCAGCTCCTGCCGGCACTGGACGAGCACCTGGATCGTGACGTCGTCCGGGATGAGGTCGTCTTCGATCAGCTGGCGGATGAAGTCGAAGTCAGGCTGGCTCGCCGACGGGAAGCCGACCTCGATCTCCTTGAACCCCATCTCGACGACGGCATCGAACATCCGCCGCTTGCGGACGGGGTCCATCGGATCGATCAGCGCCTGGTTGCCGTCGCGCAGGTCGACCGAGCACCATCGCGGCGCCCGCTCGATGACCTTGTTCGGCCAGGTGCGGTCGGGGAGGACGAGGGGGACGAAGGCTTGGTACTTGTCGAACGCCATCGGGCGGGGGGAGGTCGGGGGCGGGGCCATGGGTGATCCTCAATGGTGGGTGCGGGCGGCGAAGGAGCATCCGGCCGGGCGAAAAATGAAGAACCCCCCGGCCGGGAGGTGCGGGGGGCGGGCGAACGCGATGATCCGGCGCTCGCCCTACGTAAGCAGGAGGAGGCCGGTGCGGAACATCGGAGAGCACCCTACTCCGCCCGCCGGGCGCGAGCAACGAGCTACCCCGGATGGGACGTCCCGGGGGACGGCCCACCCGGGTCCCGTCCGCCGTTTCCGCCGCCTGGACTGGTCATCGTGTAGCCACTGATGACAAGTCGGCGGCGGGTCGGATATGACGCCGATTTCGAGAATTTCTCGTCAGCCCCCGATGGGCGGCAGCGTGATCCCGGGCAGGGTGACGGCGGGGACCTTCACCGGAGGCAGGGTGATCGGGGGCAGCACGGTCACCGGCGGAACCGAGATCGAAGGGATCGTCACCGACGGCACCGTGGCCACCGGAAGGCTCACCGGCGGCAGGCTGACCGCGGGGGTCGTGACACCCGGGAGCGCGACACCGGGCGTGGAGACCGGTGGCAGTTCGACGGGCGGCAGCACGGTGACGGGCGGCAGCACGGTGACCGGGGGCGGCACGGTTACCGGGGGCAGCACGGTGACCGGCGGGACCGTCGTGACCGGTGGCGTCGAGCCGGACGGTGGGGAACTGGCGGGCGGCGGGCTCGCCGGCCCCGGTCCGGCGGGAGTAGTCGACGTGGGTCCCGCGCCGCCGGGATCTGCTCCTCCGCCCTTGGGGTCGTCGCCGCCGCCACCCTTCGGGTCGGGGCGGGGGTGCGTGGTCGTCGTCGGCGGTGCCGCGGTGGTCGTCGGGGCGTCGTCCGGCGTAGGCCCTTCGTCGTCCCCGGCGGGGTCCGCCGCGGGATCGGACGGCGCGGCGGTGGTGGTCGCCGGCTGAACCACGGCCTCGGCGACCGCGGCCACACGGTCGTCACCGGACGCGCGATGGGCGACGACGAGCGGCACGACGGTGCTCACGACGACGAGTCCGCTCGCCGCCACCAGTGACGCGCTCGACGTGGCGAGCGCTCCGAGGATGCGGGCCTTCAGGCCCAGGATGCCCGCGCCCGCGGTCAGCGGCAGCCCTGGCGCGGTGCGCAGGTGCTGGTTGAACTGCTCGAGCTCGTCCCGCGCCTCCTGGCAGCTCGGGCACGAGAGCAGGTGGGCGTCCAGCCGCCGCCGCCCGCGTGCGCTGATCGAGTCCCGCACGAGGTCGGCGAGCTGACGACGGGTGTCGGCACACGCCGGTGACATCGTCGCGGCCGGGGCGCAGTTCGGGATGTGACGCTGCAGGTACGCGCCACCGAGCGCCCGGCGGGCACGCATCGCCTGCGCCGCGACCGCTTGCGCGGTGGAGCCGGTCGCCGCGGCGATCTCCTCGTGGGACCGGCCCTCGACCTCGGTGTGCCAGAGCACCTCGCGGAACGTCGGTGACAGCGACTGGAAGGCCTCCTGCAACACCGCGACCTCGTCGCGGCGGGTGAACGGATCGACCTCGACCGTTTCCTCCGTGTCGGTCTCGATCGGACTGTTGCGCCCGCGTCGCCGTCCCGTCCGATAGCACTCGTTGCGGATGGACGCCATCAGGTAGGCGCGGAATCCCTCGCGAGGCCCCTTGCCGCGCTTGACGACCGACGAGCACGGAGGCGAACACCTCGGACACGACGTCGTCGGCATCCGCCTGGTTGCGCAGCAGGGCGCGGGCGAGCGAACGGGCGGCGCCGACGTGGCGCTCGTAGAGCTCGACGTAGGCGTCGCGGTCGCCGCGCCGCACCGCATCGAGAAGGACTGCATCGCCGCCCGCCGGTTCTCCCACGGCAACAGTCCTACCCGGGGATACCCTGTTCGACACCATGACCGAAGCGACACCCCGGCGGGGAGCGCCCCGCCGCCGGCGACGACCGCGTCGCCCTGCTCCCTCCGACCAGGTCAGATCCAACCGGACGCTGCTGACCACCGTCGCCACCCTGCCGCCCGTGCAGCCTCCCACCGGCTTCGCCGCGCTCGGCGTGCCGCCACGGATCGACGACGGTCTCGCCGCCGCCGGCTTCGCCCAACCGTTCGAGATCCAGACCGAGGCGATCCCGGTCGCGATGCAAGGTCGTGACGTCTGCGGGCGAGCGCGTACCGGGTCCGGCAAGACCCTCGCGTTCGGCGTGCCGATGCTGTCGCGCATTCTCGACGATGCCGAGCCGGCCCGACCGTTGGGCCTGGTGCTGGTGCCGACACGCGAACTGGCGATCCAGGTCGCCGAGGTGCTCGAGCCGGTCGCCACCCACGCCGGCCAGCGGATCCTCGCCGTGTACGGCGGCGCCAGCCGGCACCAGCAGATCGAGGAGCTCGCCGAGGGCATCGAGGTCGTCGTCGCCACGCCGTTGCGGCTCATCGACCTGATGAAGTCCGGCGAGATCGACCTGTCCGGCATCGAGGTCGTCGTGCTCGACGAGGCCGACCGGATGGCCGACGACGGGTTCACTCCGCAGGTCGAGTGGGTCCTGCGCCACTGTCGGGCGCGCAACCAGACGATGCTCTTCTCGGCGACGCTCGACGGTGACGTCGCCCACTTGATCCGCCACTATCTCCGCGACCCGGTGGAGGTGGCGACCGACGCGGCCACGGACACCGTCGGCGAGATGCACCACCTCTTCCTGGCCGTGCACCACATGGACAAGGACCGTGTGGTGGGGGCGATCAGCAAGGGGATCCCCAAGGTCGCCGTGTTCTGTCAGACCAAGCGGTTGTGCGACAAGGTCGCCCGGTCCTTGTCCGACCTCGGCGTCGATGCCGCTGCGATCCATGGCGACCTCCCCCAGGTCGTCAGGGAGAAGGCGCTGCGCCGGTTCGCCGACGGGCGCCTCGCGGTGCTCGTCGCCACCGACGTCGCCGCCCGCGGGCTCGACATCGACGACATCGGAGCTGTCGTCCACTACGACCCGGCGAAGGACTCCAAGGACTACCTGCACCGCTCCGGCCGCACGGCCCGGGCGGGTCGCGACGGATGGGCCGTGACGCTGGTGGAGTACAACCAGCACACCCAGATGCGCATCCTCCAGCGCACGCTGCGACTGCCGTTGACCGCTCCGATCGAGGTGTTCAGCAACGACCCCCGGCTGCACGACTTCGCCGCGTTCAACGGCGAGTGACGCGGCTCACGCGAGCCAGGCGCGCCGGCGGGACTCGTAGGCGTCGATGTCGGCGGCGTGGGTCAGCGTGATCCCGACGTCGTCGAGCCCGGCGAGGAACCGGTGCTGCGTGGCCGCGTCCAGCGGGAACGATTCGGCGATCCCGGCGGCCGGCACCTCGACGAGGAGCCGCTCGACATCGATGACGATCTCGGTCGCCGGATCGTCGTCGATCGCGGCCCAGATCCGCGCGACGACCGCGTCGGGCAGCACCACGGGCACGAGGCCGTTCTTCGTGCAGTTGCTCCAGAAGATGTCCGAGAAGCTCGGCGCGATGACGGCGTCGAAGCCGTACTGCTGGATCGCCCACACCGCGTGCTCTCGCGATGACCCGATGCCGAACGCCGGCCCGGCGACGAGGACGCGCGCGCCCGTGTAGCGCTCGTCGTTGAGCACGAAGTCACGGTCGTCGCGCCACGTCGAGAACAGCCCCTTGTCGAACCCCGTCCGCTCGACGCGCTTCAGCCAGTCGGCCGGGATGATCTGATCGGTGTCGACGTCCGACCGCTTCAGCGGCAGGGCGGTGCCGGAGATGACGTGGACGGCCTTCACGCCAGGTCCTCCGGAGTGGTGAAGTGCCCCGCCACTGCGGTCGCCGCGGCGACGGCGGGGGACACCAGGTGCGTGCGTCCCCCCCGGCCCTGCCGGCCCTCGAAGTTGCGGTTGCTCGTGCTCGCCGACCGCTCGCCCGGGCCCAGCTTGTCGGGGTTCATCGCCAGGCACATCGAGCAGCCCGGCTCCCGCCAATCGGCTCCCGCCGCCGTGAACACCCGGTCGAGACCCTCCGCCTCGGCCTGGGCCTTGACGGCGTGGCTGCCCGGCACGACCATGACCCGCTTCGCCGTGACGGTGCGGCCGTCGAGCACGTCGGCGGCGGCCCGGAGGTCCTCGATCCGGCTGTTCGTGCACGACCCGATGAACACGGTGTCGACGGCGATGTCGCGCATCGCCGTGCCCGGCGTGAGCGCCATGTACTCGAGGGCGCGGGCGACGGAGTCCCGGGTCGCCGGGTCGCCGAACTCGTCCGGCGACGGGACGGTCCCGTCGATCGAGGTGACCTGGCCGGGATTGGTCCCCCACGACACCTGGGGCCTGATGCGCGTCGCATCGACGCGCACTTCACGGTCCCACTCCGCCCCGTCGTCGCTGCGGAGTGTGCGCCACTCGTCGACGGCTTCGTCCCAGGCCGTCCCGTGCGGGGCGTGGGGGCGGCCGTCGAGATAGGCGAACGTCGTGTCGTCGGGTGCCACCATCCCGGCCCGGGCGCCCGCCTCGATCGACATGTTGCACACCGTCATCCGCCCCTCCATGGAGAGGCTGCGGATGGCCGAGCCGCGGTACTCGATCACGTGGCCGATGCCGCCACCCGTGCCGATCTGACCGATCACGGCCAGGATCAAGTCCTTCGCCGTCACGGCTGCGGCGAGGTCGCCTTCGATCTCGACCGCCATCCACTGCGGGCGCGACTGCGGGAGCGTCTGCGTCGCCAGCACGTGCTCGACCTCGCTCGTCCCGATCCCGAAGGCGAGCGCCCCGAACGCGCCGTGCGTGGACGTGTGGCTGTCGCCGCACACGATCGTCATGCCGGGGAGGGTGCGACCCTGCTCCGGCCCGATGATGTGGACGATGCCCTGGCCGGGGTCGCCCATCGGGTAGTGGGTGATCCCGAACTCGGCGGCGTTGTCGCGGAGCACCTCGACCTGGCGGGCCGAGATCGGGTCGGCGATCGGCTGGTCGATGTCCGTCGTCGGCACGTTGTGGTCCTCGGTGGCCACGGTGAGCTCGGGCCGGCGGACCCGGCGCCCGGCGAGCCGCAGCCCGTCGAACGCCTGCGGGCTGGTGACCTCGTGGACGAGGTGGAGGTCGATGTAGAGCAGGTCGGGCTCGCCCGGCGCCGAGCGCACCAGGTGGCGCTCCCACACCTTCTCGGGCAGGGTCTGTGCGGCCATCGCCGTCTCACATTTCGGGATAGAGTTCCTGAGAAGTGGCCACTCTATCCGGCGTCGGGGTCGTCGACAAGACCGTTGCCGTGCTGCGCGCGCTCGAACGGCTCGGGCCCGCGGGTCTGGCCGAGGTGCAGGCGGAGGCGGGTCTTCCACGCGCCACAGCCCACCGCCTGCTGCGCGCCCTCGAGCACCACGGACTCGTCCGGCGTGATCAGCAGGGGCGGTTCTGCCTCGGTCTCGGCCTGCTCAGCTTGGGCCGGGCGGCCGCCGACGCGTTCCCGCTCGCCGAGCTGGCCCGCCCCGCGCTCGTCCGGCTCCGCGACGGCACGGGGGAGAGCGTGCAGTTGTTCGTGCGGGAGGGCGATGGCCGCCGTTGTGTGGTCTCCCTGCAATCGGCCCACGGCCTGCGCTGGATCGTGCCCGAAGGTGCCGTGCTGCCCCTGCGGGTCGGCTCGGCCGGTCGCATCCTCGGCGCCGAGACCCGGCCGGACGGATGGGTGCAGAGCGTGGAGGAGCGTGAACCAGGAGTGGCGTCGGTGAGTGCGCCGGTCGTCGACGGGCACGGCGACGTCGTCGCCGCGATCAGCATCAGTGGTCCGCTCGGCCGGCTCACCCGCCAGCCGGGCGAGCGCTTCGGCGCGGCGGTCGAGGTGGCTGCGGCCGCGGTCTCCGCGGCCCTCGCCGGTTGATCCGTGGTCGAGATGACCGTCACGCGGCCGAAGGCTGGCGCGCCGGCTCGATCCCGGCCAGCCGGCGCTGGTCGATGACCTCGTCGACCAGTCCGTAGGCGACGGCCTGCTCGCCGCGCACCGTGTAGTCGCGGTCGATGTCGGCGAGGATCCGCGCCTCGCTCTGCCCGGTCGCGTTGACGAGTATGTCGACCATCCGCCGGCGCATCTCGACGACCTCGGCGACCTGCAGCTCGAGATCCGTCGACTGGCCCTGGGCACCGCCGTGGGGCTGGTGGATGAGAATGCGGGCGTTGGGCAGGGTGAACCGCTTGCCCCGCGCACCGGCGGCGAGCAGGACCGCCGCCGCCGAGCACGCCTGGCCGACGCAGATCGTGCCCACGTCGGGGGCGACGTAGCGCATCGTGTCGTGGATCGCGAACAGCGCGGTCATGTCGCCGCCAGGGGAGTTGATGTACAGCGAGATGTCGCGCGAGGGATCCTCGGACTCGAGATGGACGAGCTGGGCGACGATCAGGTTGGCGACCGTGTCGTCGATCGGCGACCCGAGGAAGACGATGCGGTTGGCGAGCAGCCGCGAGTAGATGTCGTAGGCGCGCTCGCCCCGATGGGTGGACTCGATCACGGTCGGGATCAGCATCGTCGGTTCTCCAGTTATCGTGCAACTCGGAAGTTGCACGACAATCTAGCGACAGCTGGCACGATGTGCAACTCGTCGGTTGCGGTATGCTGCGGCCATGGAGGAACCGCTGATCGTCAGCCGCGACATCGCCATCGACCTTCCCGCCGACGAGCTGTGGTCGCTCATCGCCGACGGCGAGGGCTGGGAGACCTGGCTCGTCGACGACGCCGAGGTCGCCGTGGAGACCGGCGCGAGCGGCGTCGTGCGCGACCAGGGCGAGACCCGCGAGGTGCGCCTCGACGACGTGGTGCCGGGCGAACGGGTGTCGTTCGAGTGGTGGCCCGCCGGCCGGCCCGGCGACGCGTCGGCGGTCGAGCTCGTCGTGGTTCCATCACCCTCGGGTGCCGTCCTCCACGTCACCGAGACCTTCCCGCCCCGGAGCACGGCGCGGGCGTCGGCCGCTCGGTTCACCTGGGAGGTGCGGGCGCTCGCCGCCTGGGCGGGCACCGCCAGCCGCGCCCACGCATGAGCCCCGGTTGGCAGCCGCTCGACGAGCTCTTCGCGGCGGTGGCCGATCCGACCCGGCGGCAGATCCTTCAGCGCCTCGTCCACGATGGTCCGCAGACCGCGACCCAGCTCGCCGCCCACTTCCCGCTGTCGCGCCAGGCGGTCGTGAAGCACGTTCAGACGCTCGGCGCGGCCGGGCTGGTCGCCTCGACGCGCGCCGGCCGGGAGGTGCGCTATCGGGCCACGACCGAGCGACTCTCCGAAGCGGTGTCCTGGTTGCTCGACACGAGCGCCCAGTGGGACCGCCGTGCCGAGCGGCTCTCCGCTACGACCTTCGAATACGCGTCGAGGCGGCGGGCGAGCTCCTGTGGTCGGCTGAGCGCGGGCAGGTGCCCGCCGTCCATCTCGTCGGGCGTGATGCCGAGGCGCTCGGCCACGACCCGCCGCTGGAAGTCGACAGGGAAGAAACGGTCGTCGCGGCAGACCAGGCACCGCGTCGGCACGTCAGGCCAGGTGGCGAGCGGCCACGGCTTCTCGAACGGCGTACCTGACTGGTTCCTGACGTGGTGTACCGACTCGGCCACCACGTCGGACGGGACGTCGTGGAGGAACTCGACGACGGGGTCGAATCCCTCGCCGAGCGCCCTGCCGTCCCGCGCGGCGTGCTCGCGGCGGGCCGCGTCCCACCCGGTGTTCGTCCACCACTCGCCGGGCGACTCGCCCGGCGCCGGGATCATCGCCGCCAACAGCACCAGCAGCTCGACCGGCAGCCGTTCGCACACCAGCGGTGCGGTGAACCCGGCGAGCGACTGGGCGACGAGGATGAGACCGTCGGTGCGATCACCGATCGCCTCCACGACCGCGTCGGCGTACTCGGTCAGACCAGCGGAGTCGTCGTCGCACGGCAGGTCGGGCGCGACGACCTCGTGACCCATCGTGCGCAGCTCGGGTTCGACGAGGTGCCAGTACCACGAGTCGGAACCGGCGCCGTGGATCAGGACGAACGTGCTCACGAGGAGAGAGACGTCACGCCAACGACGATTTCATCGGTGGCGAGCGGCGGTCAGAGCACGGCGGCGAGGTCGACGATCACGACGAGGTCGGTGTTCGCCGGCAGCCCCAGATCGGCAACGACCTGCTCGCCCAGGCTGGCGAACGGGATCGTCACGGCCCGCCGGCCACCGACCTGCATCCCCTCCAGCCCCTCGACCAACCCCTCGAGGAGCTGGTCAGGGGAGAGCACGACCAGCTGCGGCTGACCACCCTCCCACGTACTTCTCAGCAGCTCCCCGGTGTCGCCGCGGGCCGCGGCCAGATTGACGACCCCGGTCGTGCCGGCCTCGAGCGCATCCCCGTCGCCGGCCGTGACGTCCTCGACGGAGACCTCGGTGGCGGGTTCGTCCGAGACCGGGACCTCCGCCGCGGTGGGTGCGTCGGCGGGGTCAACCTTCGGGACGACGACGGCCACATCGATGACGAACGAGAGGGCGTCACCTGGCTTGATCGGCTCTCCTGGTGGTTGATCGCCGTACGCCAGCTCGGCGGGGATGTCGAGCTGCAACCGTTCGCCACCCTGGGCACCCTCCAAACCCTGCTCCCAGCCCGGAATCACGCCGCCCGCGCCGAGCGTGACCGGGAACGGGGCGCCGCCGTAGTTGTTGTCGAACTCCGTGCCGTCCTCGCTGCGCACCCCCACGTAGTTCACGAAGAGCGAGTCCCCTTCGGCCGCCTCCGGGCCGGTACCAGGAGTGATCACGGTGACGACCAGTTCGGTCGGCGTCTCGGCCGGCACCTCGACCGCGGGCACCGACACCGGCACCGTGGAGGGCGGGGTCGAGGACGCGGCGTCGTCGACGACGGTGGTGGTGACCGCTGTCGTGGCGGTGGTCGTGGCGGTGGGGTCAGCGGCCGTGGCGGTCGAGGCGGTGTCGTCGTCGTCGTCTCCACCGCAAGCGGCGAACACGAGCGTCGCGAGAGCGATCGCGGCAACGGCCGCAGGGGGGCGCATCGGGGCGACGCTACCGGCGCGGGCGAGCGATCTGGGCGCGGCCGTCAGCCGGCTCGATCGACGACCGACGCCGTCGCTCTGCTGGCCTCGCGAGCGAAGCGGGTGGGTTGGGCCACGGCCGCGTCGTGACCGCCGTCGACGCGGTACGCCTCGGCGTCGGGGATCGACTCGAACAGCTTGATCTGCCTGGAGAGCGGGACCACCTCGTCGTTCATCGTCACGATGACGGACGTCGGCACGTCGATCTCCCCGACCCAGGGGTCGGAACGGAACCGTCCGAGCGCGCGGCCGGCCTCGGCGATCATCCGCCAGTCGTGGCTCGACGCGTGGTGGGCCGCCCACGGCTCGTAGGAGTTGATCTTGCGCTGCAGGTAGAGCTGACCGGTGAACCAGCGGTGGGCTTGGGTGGGAGTCAGCCGGGCCGCCGTGGCGAGCCCATGCAGCCCGAGGAACGAGAGCCGCTCGTTGCGGTGGACATTGAAGTGTCCCGCGGTCGCGGCGAGCACGAGCCCGATGAGTCGCTCGCCGTGGCGGCGCCACAGGAGCTGGGCGACCGTCCCGCCCATCGAGTAACCGAGGGCGACGAACCGGTCGAGCCCGATCGCGTCGGCCATCGCGATCACGTCGTCGGCGCAATCCTCGAGCCGGAACGGGGCCCGCGCCCTGATGCCGGTCCCGTGTCCCCGGTGATCGAAGGCGAGGACCCGGAAATGCTCGCTCAGCGGTCCGTAGGCGCGGAAGAAGTTGAGGTCGGCAGTGGCCGTCCACCCGTGCAGGAGCACCACAGCCGGTGCGCCGGGAGGGCCGGCCAACTCCCGCAGCACGACCGTGCCGGCGGGCAGCTCGATCCGCCGGCCGGGCGGCAGGCCGGGAGGATCGACGGCCGGGACCGCCTCGACCGCTTGGTCGGGCCCGCTCAGGCTGCCTCGACCTGGAGGACCCGCACGCGCAGCTCGCCGGTCGGAGCTTCGAACGACACGGTGTCGCCGGCCCGATGCCCGATCAGGGCGGCGCCCAACGGCGCCGTCGGACTGATCACGTCCAGGTCGCCGGAACGCTCCTCGATGTGGCCGACCAGGTAGCGCTCGGCGGCATCGTCGCTGTCGCCCTCGTAGACGAGGGTGACGATCGATCCGGGGCCGACGACGCCGGGCTGCGGCGCCTCGATGATCTCGGCGTGTTCGATGATCGCCTCGAGCTGCCTGATGCGCCCCTCGAGGTGCCCTTGCTCATCCTTGGCGGCCTGGTAGTCGCCGTTCTCCGTCAGATCGCCCAGCTCGCGTGCGCGTTCGATCTTCCCCGCGACCTCGAGTCGACCGCGGGTGGCGAGGTCGTCGAGCTCCGCCCGTAGCCGGTCGAAGGCGGCTTGGGACAACTGGTGCGATTCCATGGTTCATCGAGCCTATCGGTGCCGTGGGCAGCGGGTCTGGACGATTCGTTCTCTAGATTGCCCCACCATGCAGCGGCAGGGACAGCGGCACCGGATCGCCGTGATCGGGGGCGACGGGATCGGGCCCGAGGTCACGGCGGAGGCGCTGAAGGTGCTGCGGGCGGCCGCGGTCGGCTTCGAAGCCGTCGAGTTCGACCTCGGTGGCGGGCGCTTCCTGCGCGACGGCGAGGTGTTGTCCGACGGCACCCTGGATGAGTTGCGCGCCTTCGACGCCATCCTGCTCGGGGCCGTCGGGACGCCCGACGTGCCGCCGGGGATCATCGAACGGGGGCTGCTGCTCAAGATGCGGTTCGAGCTCGATCTGTACGTGAACCAACGCCCATTCGTGGCCCCGAGCCACGACTTCGTCGTCATCCGCGAGAACACCGAGGGGCCGTACGTGGGCGAGGGCGGCGTCCTGCGCCGGGGGACGCCCAACGAGGTCGCCACCCAGGGCAGCGTCAACACCCGCCACGGGGTCGAGCGGTGCGTCCGCTACGCCTTCGAGCTGGCGTCCACGCGGGCCCGCCGGCACGTCACCCTGGTGCACAAGACGAACGTGCTCACGTTCGCCGGCGACCTGTGGCAGCGGACGTTCGACGAGGTCGCGGCCGGGTTCCCGGAGGTCGGCACGGCCTACCACCACGTCGACGCGGCGACGATCTACTTCGTCCAGGATCCGCAGCGCTACGACGTGATCGTCACCGACAACCTGTTCGGCGACATCCTCACCGATCTCGGCGGCGCCGTGTCCGGCGGCGTCGGTCTCGCCAGCTCGGCCAACCTCAACCCGGCGCGGACCGGTCCGAGCATGTTCGAGCCGGTGCACGGGTCGGCTCCCGACATCGCCGGCACCGGAACGGCCAACCCGACGGCGGCGATCCTGTCGGCGGCGTTGATGCTCGACTTCCTCGGAGAGGCGACCGCCGCCGACCGGATCAGGGCGGCGTGCGCCCAGCCGGTTAGCGGGAGCACCACGGCCGTGGGTGACGAGATCGCAGACCGGGTGCGAGAATGAGGGCATGCCCATCACGCCGACGCCGAAGATCTGGATGAACGGCGACCTGGTCGACTGGGACCAGGCCCGCATCCACGTGTTGACGCACACCCTGCACTACGGGATGGGCGTGTTCGAGGGCATCCGCGCCTACGAGACGACCCAAGGGCCCGGCCGTCTTCCGGCTGACCGACCACATCGTGCGGATGCACAACTCGGCCAAGATCATCGGGATGGAGCTGCCGTACTCGGTCGAGGAGCTCGTCGACGCGGCCAAGGCCACCGTCGCCTCCACCGGCCTCGGATCGTGCTACGTGCGGCCGATCGCCTACTTCGGCTACGGCGAGATGGGGCTCAACACCCTGCCGTGCACTGTCGACGTCGCCATCGCCTGCTGGCCGTGGGGCGCTTACCTCGGCGACGACGCCGTGACCAAGGGCGTGCGGATGAAGATCTCGTCGTGGACCCGCCACGAGCACAACACGATGCCGCCGGCGTCCAAGACCACCGGCAACTACGTGAACTCCTCGCTGGCCAAGGTCGAGGCGCTCAACGCCGGCTACGACGAGGCGATCATGCTCAGCCCGAGTGGGCTCGTCGCCGAGTGCACCGGCGAGAACATCTTCGTCTCCCGGCAGGGCAAGCTGCTCACGCCACCGCTGTCGGCGGGCGCCCTGGAGGGGATCACCCAGAGCTCGGTGATGACGATCGCCCGGGACCTCGGATTCGACTGCCGGATCGACAACATCGCTCGCAGCGACCTCTACATCGCCGACGAGATCTTCGTCTGTGGCACCGCCGCCGAGGTGTCGTCGGTGAACTCGGTCGACGACCGCGAGATCGCCTGTCCTGGCCCGATGACCAGCGCCATCGCCGACGTCTACGCCCGGGCCGTGCGCGGCGAGGAGCCGCAGTACAAGGAGTGGTGCGAGCTCGCCGTCGCGCCCTGACCCTCCGTTCTGTCGTTTGGGATCGACACTTTGGCGCGTGTTCCGAACGACAGAACCGGTCAAGACAGGGCCGCGTGGAGCATGCTGAGGAAGCGGTCGCGGTCGGCCGCGGTGACGACCAGCGCGTTGGGCTGACGGCCGGCCAGGCCGAGGAGGTCCATCACGACCATCCCCCGTGTCAGGGGGCTGTCGCACTCGACCGCGCAGTGGACGGCCCGGGTCTCCGTCGCCACCGCCGGGTCGATGGCGTAGGCCATCGCGATCGGGTCGGGGAGGTCGAAGCCGGGGAGCTTGGTCTCCTCGTGGCAGAACTCGGTGAGCACCCGCTGGATGTCGACGCACATCTCGGCCACCGGAGTGCCGATCGCCCGCAGAGCAGCGGCATCGTCAGGCTCGATGACCGCATGGTGCCGCGACACGTCCCAGCCGACGAGCTCCAGCGGTAGCCCCGACTCCAGGACGACGGCGACGGCGTGGGGGTCCACCCACATGTTGAACTCCGCCACCGGGTTCTGGTTGCCGATGTGGTCGGCGACCGCGCCCATGACGACGCAGCGCTCCACGCGGCGGGCGAGGGTCGGATCGCGCCGCACCGCGATGGCGATGTTGGTCAGCGGCCCCAGCGTGACGAGGGTCAGGTTCCCCGAGTGAACGTGCGAGGCGGCGAGGAGCGCGTCGACGGCGTGGCCGGGTGTGGGGGAGCGCCCGGCGAGCGGGAGCCCGATGTCGCCCATCCCGTCGATCCCGTGGACGTGCTGGCCGGTCTGGAGCGGTACGACGAGCGGGGCGTCGGCACCCGCGTGGACGGCCACGTCCACACCGCACAGCTCGGCCACGTAGAGGGCGTTCTGCACGGCGAGATCGAGGGGCACGTTGCCGGCGACGACCCCGATGCCGACGACGTCGACGTCGGGGTGACGCAGCGCCATCACGAGGGCGACGGCGTCGTCACTGGCGGTATCGGTGTCGATGAAGAACGGGCGCACCGACGGATTGTGCCCGAAAATGTGAGCGCCCCGGGTGGCGCTTGCGCGCTGCCCGGGGCGGCTCGACGTGGGACGAACCATCCACCATTGGTCGACCTGCTGGCGTTAGCCTCTCGCTCGACCTCACATCGCCCGTCGTGCCCGGAGGCTCGGCGGGCGATGCCGCGTTATCGGCCCGGTGGCCGGTTACCCGACTCCGTTCCCGTCACGGGCCTTTCACGCTGTCCCGGACAAGTCCGAGACACCGATCAGACACCGTGAGGACCGTGAACCCGGATCGCCAGTTGGGGTGGCTCCCCGAGGACTCGGCCCTGCCACTCCGTCCGACCGACCGGCGAACCGGCCTGCCGTCCGACGTGGCGGTTGGTGGCATTCGTCCCGTGCACCGGTCCCGCTGACGCCTCGTGAACCGGCCCGTTTTCCGCCACAGTCACCCGAAGGCGACTCCGACAGACTCGGATCCCCGGTCCCGGTTGGCGTTGCGCTTTCCGGTACGGGGCACAGAATCGCGAACGCATCACCCCAGGTCAAGACCTAATTCTCAATTCACAGGGTAATCCCCAAAGTTTTCCCGTTACCCCCAGAAAAGCCGCGTTCATCCACCGTTCATGCACAGGGATACGCACAACCGTCCCGAGGTGGGTGCCCGGCCATCCGGACCTCGCCGGGACCATGCGTTGGCCGCCGACGAGCGCCGCCGGGTCGTACGCGATTGACGCCGGTCGCTCGCGGCCGATTGAATGGGCCTCGTGATCTCGCCGGACGCCACCCGCCTCGCCGCGATCATCATCATTTCGTAGTGCACGTGGACCATCCACGTGCACGAAGGAGCCGCCCGCGTGGGCGGCTTCTTCGATTCTCGAGGCTGGTCGGACAGGAGCGACATCATGAGTGAGCACGTCGAGGTGTTCGACACCACGCTGCGCGACGGCCTGCAGGTCGAGGGCGTCTCGGCGACGGTGGAGGACAAGCTGCGCATCGCCGAGCAGCTCGACCTCCTCGGCGTGCAGTTCGTCGAAGGCGGCTGGCCGGGGGCGAACCCGAAGGACGTCGAGTTCTTCGCCCGGGCCGGCCGGGAGCTGCAGCTGACCACGAGCACGCTCGTCGCCTTCGGGTCGACGCGCCGGCCGCGGGGCAAGGTCGACGACGACGCCACCTTGCGCAACCTGATCGAGGCGGACACGCCGGCCGTGTGCATCGTCGCCAAGAGCTCCGAGTACCACGTGACCCAGGCGTTGCAGACGTCGCTCGACGAGGGCGAGGCGATGATCGCCGACTCCGTCGAGTTCCTGCACGCCCAGGGCCGCCGCGTGCTCGTCGACATGGAGCACTTCTTCGACGGCTACAAGGCCAACCCGGAGTTCTCGCTGCGGGCCCTGGAGGCGGCGGTGGTGAAGGGGGCGAGCCATGTCGTGCTCTGCGACACCAACGGCGGCTCGCTGCCGCACGAGGTCGAGGAGATCGTCGGGGTGATCCACACCCACGTGGGTGGTGACGTCACGATCGGCATCCACTGTCACGACGACACCGGCTGTGCGGTCGCCAACTCGATGGCCGCCGTGCACGCCGGCGCCCGCCACGTCCAGGGGACGCTCAACGGGTTGGGCGAGCGGACCGGCAACGCCAACCTCACGACGATCATCCCCAACCTCCAGCTCAAGCTCGGCTACGCCTGCCTGCCGGAGGGCCGCATCGAGCGCCTGACCGCAGTCAGCCACCACGTCGCCGAGCTGCTCAACCGGGCCGTCAACCCGCAGGCGCCGTATGTCGGCTCATCGGCATTCGCCCACAAGGCCGGCCTGCACACGAGCGCGATCGCACGGGCGCGGGACGCCTACGAGCACGTCGACCCGGAGCTGGTCGGCAACGGCACGCGGTTCGTCGTCAGCGAGATGGCCGGACGGGCCACGATCACGATGAAGGCCGCCGAGCTCGGGCTCGAGATGGACGGTCCCGCCGTGAACAGCGTGATCGACGACCTCAAGCGCCTCGAGCACGAGGGCTACCACTTCGAGGCCGCCGACGCCTCGCTGGAGCTCCTGATGCGCCGCGCCACCGGCTGGGACCACGACTTCTTCCGGGTCGAGAGCATGCGGGTGATCACCGACGAGCTGCCCAACGGCGAGTTCACCACCGAGGCGACCGTGAAGGTGTGGGTGGGAGGCGACCGTCGGGTGTTCACCGCCGAGGGCAACGGTCCGGTGAACGCCATCGACCTCGCCCTGCGCAGTGCGCTCAACGGCGCCTACCCGCGGCTGGACCGGGTGCACCTCACCGACTTCAAGGTGCGCATCCTCGACGGCGCCGGCGCCACCGGGGCGGTGACGAGGGTGCTGATCGACGCCACCGACGGCGACCGCGACTGGACCACGATCGGCGTCAGCACGAACATCATCGAGGCGTCGTGGCGGGCGCTCGAGGAGAGCATCGTCTACGGGTTGCTCCACGCCGGCTGACGACGTCAGGCAAGCGTCGAGGGATCGATCTTCGCCTGCACCGGGCCGACCGTCGAGCCGGACACGGTGAGCTGCTGCCGCTCGATGAAGACCCCGCGAACGAGTTGCAGCACCAGCAAGCTGGGTTCGTCGAGGTCGACGATCCAGTACCACGGGAGACCGCCCTCTGCGTACTTCGCCCGCTTCGTGACGATGTCGTCGAGCCGGTTCGCCGGCGACAGGATCTCGACGATCAAGAGCGGCGCATCGCGGGCGATGTCAGCCGGACTGTTGCTGGGGACGATCATCAGGTCGGGCCGGAACCAGCTCGTGCCCGTCCGCCAGCCCCATTCGAACAGGAGGTCGTAGCCCGGCGGCACGAGTGGGTCGAGGAGGCGGAACAGGCCAGCTTCCACGCGCTGGTGGCGGATGCTCGGTGGGTTCACGACGCACATCCCGTCGAAGTACTCGTCATGTTTGGTCTCGCCGAGAGCGAGGTACTCCGCCTCGCTCATCGGCGTCTTGACGAGTGCCGGCCGGGTCGCCACGGGGGTAAGGGTAGTGACGGTCGACATGTCGCCATCCTGACGAGGGGGTGTCATCGGTGAGGTTCCTGACGAACTGTGACGTCACGGGGCCGATCTCGGCCCGCTGAGGTCAGAGTTCCGCCCGCCGAGCGCTCGGGCGGCTAGACCTGGATCTGCATGGCTGCGCCGAAGTTCACTCCCGTGTCTCCCGTCGACGAACCCCGCGGGTACGAGTCACCGGACCACATCCCCACCGGTTGGACGAACGACCGCCCCGGTGACCTCCGCGGCCGCCAGCCGCAGGGGGCTCTGCTCGGGTATCAGGGACCCGACCAGGGGTACGCGCTCGCCCTGGCCGCCCGGCTGCGGGACGCCCTGCACCTGCAGAAGGGGGAGGATGCCGACGATGCGCTCGCCGGCGTGACCGCGATCGGTCTGCGGCGGGCGTCCCTCTTCGGCCGCGCCCCGGTGATCCACGACCTCCGCATCGGCGCGACCATGTGGGGGTTCCTCGACCCTGACCCGCCCGACGAGCTGGTCCCGCTCCGCCGGCGCCAGTTCGAGGGGCTGGCGAACGTGGCCCACCACTACGGCGCGGTGCGCGCCCTCGTCGACTCGGTGCCCGAGTCGACGTTGCGCATGACCCCGGAGCAGGTGAACACCGCGTACCCCGCGCAGTGGCGCGACCTGCTGGGCGGCGCTACATGACGGCGTAGGCCCTGAGGTCCTCCAGGTCGACGAACTCGAGGGCCGACATGTGGGTGCTCTCGAGCACAACGGGGCATGCCGCCCCCTCCTCGAGCGCCTCGGCCCAGCGGGCCGCGCAGACGCACCATTGGTCGCCGGGGCGCAGCCCAGGAAAGCCGTACTCCGGCATCGGGGTCACGAGGTCGTTGCCCCGGTTGGCGGAAAACTCGAGGAACTCGGCGGTGACCTGGCAGCACACGACGTGCATGCCGGGGTCGTCACCACGGTTCTCACAACAACCCGACCGGTAGTACCCGGTCAGCGGATCGAACGAACAGGGCACCAACTCCCCGCCCAGCACGTTGCGCTGCATGCCCTCCATCACAGCACACGCCCGTTCCGGCTCGCGTACGTTGTCGCCATGCTCCAACCCGCCATCCGTGACCTCGCCACCGGGAAGAACTTCGGTGTCCTCTCGTTCCAGCTCCCGAGCGGCCAGCTCGCCAGCCACGTCATGTGGGTCGACGCGACCGACGAGCAGGTGCTCATCAACACCGAGGTGCACCGCGCCAAGTACAAGGCGATGCAGCAGAACCCCGACGTCACCGTCACGATCTGGGATCTCGACAACCCGTATCGCTACGCCGAGGTGCGCGGACGGGTCATCGGCGAGGTGCGGGGTGACGAGGCCCGCGACCACATCGACAAGTGTTCGCAGCGCTATCTGGGCCACGACTACTCGGCCCAGATCCAGAGCGAGCGGGTGATCGTGCGCATCGAGCCCGTCCGTCAGCTGGCCCGGGGACTGTGACCGTGAGCGACCCGATCGTCGGTGTGTTGATGGGCTCGGCCAGCGACTGGCCGACGATGAAGGCGGCCGTCGCCGTGCTGGAACGGTTCGAGGTCCCCCACGAGGCCAAGGTGATCAGCGCTCACCGGATGCCGGATGAGACGTTCGCCTACTCCGAGGGCGCCGCGGGCCGGGGGCTGCGGGCGATCATCGCCGGGGCCGGCGGGGCGGCCGCGCTGCCCGGCGTGCTCGCGGCCAAGACGACGGTGCCGGTGCTCGGCGTGCCGGTTCCGTCGGGGCACCTCCAGGGCCAGGACGCGATGCTGTCGATGGTCCAGATGCCCCCGGGCATCCCGGTGGCGACGTTCGCCATCGGCGAAGCCGGCGCCACCAACGCCGCCCTCTTCGCCGTCGCCCTGCTCGCCGCGTCCGACGCCGGGCTCACCGAGGCGTTGTTGGCGTACCGGGCGGAGCGTCGCGCCGCGGCCGCATCGTCGACGCTGCCGC
Organism: uncultured Acidimicrobiia bacterium; assembly: GCA_963755235.1. Taxonomy (GTDB): domain Bacteria; phylum Actinomycetota; class Acidimicrobiia; order Acidimicrobiales; family Ilumatobacteraceae; genus JALZMG01. Next base: position 42,990 of record CAVWJT010000019.1, on the reverse strand, counting down.
CCAGTTGATTCAACCAGCTGCAGAAACCGGAATGCTCAGCTCACGTTGATGCCGACGAGCTGGCCGATGCCGTAGGTGATCGCGCAGGCGCCGAGCACGATCAGCACCTGGCGGGCGATCGCGCGGATCATCGGGCGCTCGGCGAAGCCGGCGATCAACGCCCCGACGACGGCGGCGACGACGATGCCGATGGCGATCGACGTCAGCGTCGGCGCGGTGCCGGTGGCCGAGCCGAGCCAGGGCACGACGGGGGCCAGCGCGCCGAGCAGGAAGCAGACGAACGACAGCGCGGCCGCCTTCCACGCCGACGCCAAGCCCTCGGGATCGACGCCCAGCTCCTCGCGGGCGTGGACGATCAGCGCCTCGTCCGGCCGTCGCATCACGTCCGCCGCGGCCAGGCGCGCCTGTTCCGGCGCCATCCCGTGAGCCTCGTACATCCCGGCCAACTCGACCGTCTCGGCCAGCGGATGCCGCTCGAGCTCGCGGCGCTCGACCTCCAGCTCCCGGCGGATGAGGTCGTTCTGCGCCGAGATGCTCACCCATTCGCCGGCCGCCATGCTGATCGCACCGGCGACGGCCCCGGCGATCCCGGCGAGGCGCACCAACGACGCCCCGGCCCCGCCGCCGGCGAACCCGAGGATCAACGACACGTTGGAGACCAGCCCGTCGTTCACTCCGAACACCGCCGCTCGGGGCAGCCCGCCCGCCACCGAACGGTGCATGTGGTGCGGATCGCGCGTCGCCACCGCCTCCAGGCTACGGACCCTGGCAGCCCCCCGGATCTTTCCGCGGCGGCGCTATTGTCCAAAGCGGACCGAGTTCCCGACAACGGCGTCGGGACGGAGAGGTTGAGCGACATGCAGGTGCATCCCGATGTAGCCGAGGCGCTCGGCCGCCTCCGTGATCTCGCCGGGCTCCGCCAGCCCGATGACCCCTTGCTCGCCGACTTCCTTCCGCTCTACTACTCCGAGCTGCCCGAGGGTGACGTCGACGATCGCAAGCTCGACGACATCTACGCGGTGGCGGTTGCCCATCTCGCCGTCGGCCGCCGCCGGGCGCCGGGCGAGACGATTGTCCGCCTGATCTCACCGGATCGCGAGCGCGACGGGTGGCACTCACCGCACTCGGTGTTGCTCGTCGTCACCGACGACGTGCCGTTCCTGGTCGACACGATGCGCATGGTGCTCGAGCGCCACGGGCTCGAGATCCACCTGCTCGTCCACCCGATGCTCACTGTCGAGCGCCGCGAGGACGACACCCTCGTCGTCGTCGATGCCGACGACGGCCTGGTCGAGGCGTGGACGCAGGTCGAGATCGACCGCATCGACGAGGCCACGGCGCGCGCGGTGGAGGGCGAAATCGTCAGCGCGATCGAGGACGTCCGGCTCGTCGTGGATGACTTCCCGGCGATGCGGGCGCGGATGGAGGAGCTGGGCGGGATCGACCCCCTCCTGCCGTGGCTCGCCGACGGCCAGTTCGTGTTCCTCGGCGCCGCCGACTACGACCGGGCGCCCGACGGCACGCTCACCCTGCGGCGGGGGAGCGGGCTCGGCAAGGTCCGCCAGCTCGATCGGACCGACCCTCCGCCGGTGCCAGGTGACCGGCCGGTCGTCATCGCCCGCAGCGATGCGAGCGCAACCGTGTTCCGGGCGCAACGTCAGACCGTCGTGATCGTCCGCCCCGACGAAGCAACCGAACGGCGATTCGTCGGGCTGCTGGCGACCAACGCCTACCGGGTCAGCGTGCTCGACATCCCCCGCATCGGCGCCGACGCCCGCCGCGTCCTCGACCTCACCGAGACGCGCATGCACGCCCATGCCGGCCGGGCCACGCGGACGGTGTTGGAGAACCTGCCGCGCGATCTCGTCCTCGAGCTCGAACCAGAGCGGCTCGGAAAGCTCGTCTCCGACATCGTCGGACTGCAGGAGCGTCAGCTGGTCCGCGTGTTCGAGGTACCCGACCCCGTCGGCCCGTGGGCCACCGTGCTCGTCTACCTCCCGCGCAACCGGTTCACGGCTGAGCTGCCAGAGCGCGTCGCCGACGCGGTCGCCGACGCGTACGGAACCGAGGGGTCGGACCAGCGCACGTTCGAGTCGCTGGTGGGAGCGAGCTCGCTCGCCCGCATCGCGGTCAACGTGCGCCGTCCCAGCACGGCGAGCGGGATCGACGTCGCCGTGCTCGAACGGACCATCGACGAGCTGTCGACGTCGTGGCCCGAGCGCGCGCGGGCCGCCCTGATCGGTGAGTTCGGTGAGGAGGCCGGCGTCGATCTGTTCGATCGCGTGGGCAGTCACGCTCCCGCGGAGTACCGCGCGGCGGTGGCCCCGGAGCGGGCGACCGGCGACGTGCGCCACATCGCCTCCCTGCTGGCCGGCGCCGACGAGTTCACGACGTCGCTCGGCCACGAGATCGACGCCCCGTCGGGTGAGTGGCGCTTCCGCGTGTACCGCAAGGGTTCGCCGGCGGCGCTGTCGGAGCTGCTCCCGCTCCTCGACCACCTGGGCCTCGAGGCGCTCGACGAGCAGCCGTACACGTTCCGCGCCGGCGACGAGAAGGTGTTCCTCTACGACATCGGGGTGAGGGTGCCCGTGGCGATCGACCTCGACGCGCAGCGCGGCGCCCAGCTGCAGGCGGCGTTCTGCGCGCTCGTCGCCAACGAGGTGGAGAGCGACGGCTTCAACCGCCTCGTGCTCGGGGCCGGTCTCACCGCGCGCGAGGTCACCATCGTGCGGGCGTACGCCAAGTACCTGCGGCAGATCGGCTTCGGCTTCAGCCAGACGTACGTCGAGAACACCCTCAACGCCCACCCGCGTCTCGTCGCTGACCTCGTCGCGCTGTTCCACGCCCGTTTCGATCCCACCGTCACCGATCGCGAGCAGCAGGTCGACGAGCTGAGCACGCACCTCGCCGCGGCGCTCGACGCGATCCCGAGCCTCGACGAGGACCGCATCTGCCGGGCGTTCAAGACGCTCATCGGGGCGACGGTCCGGACGAACTACTACCGCGGCCGGCCGGCGGTCGCGTTCAAGTTCGACCCGACCAAGATCGCCGACCTGCCGGCGCCGCGGCCGCGCCACGAGGTGTGGGTCTGCGGGCCGCGGGTCGAAGGGGTCCACCTCCGCGGGGGCCCGATCGCCCGGGGCGGCCTGCGCTGGAGCGACCGGCGGGAGGACTTCCGCACCGAGGTCCTCGGGCTGATGAAGGCGCAGATGGTGAAGAACGCCGTGATCGTGCCGACGGGAGCCAAGGGCGGCTTCGTCGTCAAGCGTGCGCCGTCCGAGCCGGAGGCCCTGCGGGCGGAGGTCGTCCTGTGCTATCAGGCCTTCATCCGCGGGCTGCTCGATCTCACCGACAACCTGGTGCCCGGGCCCGACGGTCCCAAGGTCGTCCACCCGCCCGACACCGTGGTCCACGACGAGGACGACCCGTACCTCGTCGTCGCCGCCGACAAGGGCACGGCCACGTTCAGCGACATCGCCAACGACATCTCCATCGAGTACGGGTACTGGCTGGGCGACGCCTTCGCCTCCGGCGGTCACACCGGGTACGACCACAAGGCGATGGGGATCACGGCGCGCGGAGCGTGGGAGAGCGCGCGGCGCCACGCGAGCGTGCTCGGCAAGAACGCCGACACCGATCCGCTCACGGTCGTGGGCATCGGGGACATGTCGGGCGACGTGTTCGGCAACGGCGTGCAGTGCTCCAAGGCGCTGCGGCTCGTGGCCGCGTTCGACCATCGCCATGTGTTCATCGACCCGGACCCCGACCCCGAGGTGGCGTTCGCCGAGCGCCAGCGACTGTTCGACCTGCCTCGCTCGAGCTGGGCCGACTACGACCCGGCTCTGATCTCGCCCGGCGGTGGGGTCTACTCGCGCCTCCAGAAGTCGATCGAGCTGAGTCCCGCCGCCCGGGCCGTGCTCGATGCGCCCGCCGGGCGGCTCACTCCCAACGAGCTCATCTCGGCGGTGCTGCGGGCTCCTGTCGACCTGCTCTGGAACGGGGGGATCGGCACGTACGTCAAGGCGACCACGGAGACCAACGCCGACGTCGGCGACCGCGCCAACGACGGGGTGCGCGTGAACGGCAGCGAGCTGCGGTGCCGGATCGTGGTCGAGGGCGGAAACCTCGGGCTCACCCAGCTCGGCCGCATCGAGTACGCGGTGGCCGGCGGGCTCGTCCACACCGATGCCATCGACAACGCCGCGGGGGTGAACTGCAGCGACCACGAGGTCAACATCAAGATCCTCCTCGACAGCCTGGTCGACGCCGGCGAGCTCACCGGCAAGCAACGCAACCAGTTGCTGGAGTCGATGACCGACGAAGTCGCCGACCTCGTTCTCGCCAACAACCGGGCCCAGACCCTCGCCCTGCTGATCGCCCGCCGCCAGGCGTTGCCGATGGTCAACGTGCACGCCCGCTACATCGACGTGCTGGAGACCGAGGGTTGGTTGGACCGGGCGCTGGAGTACCTGCCGACCGACAAGCAGATCGCCGAACGCCAGGCGGCCGGCAACGGTCTGACGACGCCGGAGTTCGCCGTCCTGATCGCCTACACCAAGAACGCCAACGTCGCCGAGATGGTGAACTCGAGCCTGCCGGACGACCCGGCGCTGGAGGGCGACCTGCTCGCCTACTTCCCGGCCGAGCTGCAGCGGCGCTACGAGCGCGCGATCGAGGCCCACCCCCTGCGGCGGGAGATCATCGCCACCCAGGTCGGCAACCAGATGGTGAACCTGTCTGGCATCTCGTTCGACAACCGGATGACCGAGGACACGGGAGCGTCGGTCATCGACGTGACGAGGGCCTGGGTCGTCGCCCGCGACGTGTTCCGGTTTCCCGAGCTGTGGGCCGAGATCGATGCCCTCACTGGGCTCGTCCCGCTCGACGTGCAGCTCGAACTGTTCCTCGACTGCCGCCGGATGGTCGAGCGGGGCGCCCTGTGGCTGCTGCGCCATCGGCGGCCGCCGATCGACATCGGTGCGGCCGTGGCCCAGTTCCAGCCCGGGCTGGCCAAGCTGGCGACGGCGCTCGAACCGACGCTGATCGGGCGGATGGCCGACGTCGTCCACTCGGGCGAGGCGTCGCGGCTGGCCGCGGGCGTACCCGAGCGGCTTGCCGAGCGGGCCGGGGTCTGGCCCCTGCTGCACACCGGCTTCGATCTGATCGAGTTGGCGGGCACGTACGACCGCGACGTCAGGGACGTCGCCCGCGTCTCCTGGGAGCTCTTCGACCGTCTCGACCTGTTGTGGCTCTGGGATGGCATCGGTGCCTTGCCCCGCTCCGATCGCTGGCAGACCCAGGCCCGGTCGGCGTTGCGCGACGACCTGCTGACCGCCCTGGTCGAGCTGACCGCGACCGTCGTGGAGTCGCCCGGGCGGTCCGTGGACGCCTGGCTCGCCGCCAACGAGCGCTCGGTTGCCCGCGCCGCGGCGATGTTCACCGAGATCCGCCGGGCGGAGAGCTACGACCTCACCGCGCTCTCCGTCGCCCTGCGCCAGCTGCGCAACCTCGCCCTGACCTCCGTCACCCACTGAAAGAGCCGTTCTGTCGTGTGGGACGCGCCGAGTTGTGCCGATTCCAAACGACAGAAGCGCCACTAGCGTCGCGGTGACATGTCGGCGCGGTTTCGGATTGCACCTTCGCCCACGGGGTTCTTCCACGTCGGCGGAGCGCGCACGGCGCTGTTCAACTGGGCGCTCGCCCGGCGGCTCGGTGGTCGGTTCGTGCTGCGGATCGAGGACACCGACGAGGCCCGTGACCGTCCGGAGTGGACCCAGGGGATCGTCGACGCCCTGGCGTGGCTGGGCATCGGCGCCGACGACCCGACGTTCGAGGGGCCGTACTTCCAGAGCGCCAACGCCGCCGAGCACGTCGCCGCGGCCGAGCGGCTGTTCGCCGGCGGGCACGCCTACTACTGCGACCTGACGGCCGAGCAGGTCCAGGAGCGGGCCAAGGCGAGCGGTCGCTCCGGCTACGACGGCCACTCGCGCGACCGTGGGCTCGGGCCAGGTCCGGGCCGGGTGCTCCGGTTCCGGGTCCCCGAGGGCACCACCGTCGTCCGCGACGTCGTCCGCGGCGACGTCTCGTTCGACAACGCCAGCATCGAGGACTTCGTGCTGCTGCGCGGCAACGGGCGCCCGGTGTTCGTCCTCGCCAACGTCGTCGACGACATCGCCATGGGGATCACCCATGTGGTGCGCGGCGACGAGCACCTGCCCAACACCCCCAAGCAACAGCTGCTGTGGGCCGCCCTCGGCCACGAGCCGCCCGTGTGGGCGCACGTGCCGGTGCTCGTCAACGAGGCCCGCCGGAAGCTGTCCAAGCGCCGGGACAAGGTGGCCCTCGAGCAGTACCGCGACGACGGGTACCTGTCGGCGGCGATGGTCAACTACCTCATGACGCTCGGGTGGGCACCGAAGGGCGACGTGGAGATCGTGCCGTGGGAGCGCATCGAGGCCGAGTTCCGGCTCGAGGACGTCACCCATGCGCCGGCGTTCTTCGACGAGAAGAAGCTGACCGCGTTCAACAAGGAGTACCTCAAGGTGCTGGCACCCGAGGACTTCGTCGCCGCGTGCGAGCCGTGGCTCCCCGAGCACTACGACCGGACGACCTTCGCCGAGATCGCCCCGCTGCTGCAGTCGCGGGTCGGCACGCTCGCCGAGGCTCCGGCGATGGTCGACTTCCTGTTCGCCGAACCGGAGATCGACGAGGCGTCATGGACCAAGGCGATGCGCCCGGAGTGGGCGGGTGAGCTGCTCGATCAGGTGATCAAGGCGTACGAGTCGGCGCCGTGGGACGCCGAGACGTTGAAGACCGAGTGGCGCCGCATCGTCGACGCGCTCGCCGTGAAGCCCAAGCTCGCCGACGGGCCGGTGCGCGTCGCAATCACCGGGCGGACAGTCGGGCCGCCGCTGTTCGAGTCCGTCGAGCTGTTGGGACGCGAGGCGACGTTGCGCCGGCTCGAGGCGGCGCGCGGGCGCCTCGGTGGCTGACCGTGGTCGTGGATGCCTCGGGGGCGTCCGAGGACACTGATCGAACGCCGGTCGGGATCATCCGCCCGATCCCGCCCGACGGGGACTCGGCGCGACGAGGACGACGACGTCCCGCCGCGCCGACGGCGCGCCTTCCGCCGCGCCGTGCTCGCCGGAGCCCTCGTACTGGTCGCCGTCCTCGGGTACTACCTCGTCAGCCTCTTCCAGGTCTGGTCGACGGGACGGGATGACCAGGCGCGTCCCGTCGACGCCATCGTCGTGATGGGGGCGGCGCAGTACGACGGTGAGCCGTCGCCACAGCTGGCTGCTCGCCTCGACCACGTCGTCGAGCTGTGGCCGCAGGGCATCGCCCCGCTCGTCGTGGTGACGGGCGGCAACCAGCCGGGCGACCGCTTCACCGAGGCCGAGGCGTCGGCCCGCTACCTCGTCGACCGGGGCGTCCCCGAGGACGCGGTCGTGCTGGAGAACGAGGGCGGCAACAGCTACCAGTCGCTGGAGGGTGTCGCCGGCCTGCTCGGTGATCGCGGGCTCTCCGACGTGCTGATCGTCACCGATCCCTACCACTCGTTGCGCAGCCGGCTGATCGCCGAGGAGCTCGGCCTCGATGCGTACGTCTCCCCGACGCCGTCGAGCGTGGTGACCGGCGGCGAGTCGCTCGTCCGCCACTTCCAGGAGGCCGCCGGCGTCTCGGTCGGCCGTCTTGTCGGGTTCGACCGGCTGTAGAGTCCTAGCGCTCCGTGGGGAGTGGTGTAATTGGCAACACAGCAGATTCTGGATCTGTTATTCAGGGTTCGAGTCCTTGCTCCCCAGCTCGGCGGCGTCCGCACGGTGGGGGTCGTTGCACCCCGCTGCTAGCGTGACGCAGCTTGGCCCGTTCGTCTAGAGGCCTAGGACACCACCCTCTCAAGGTGGCGGCACGGGTTCGAATCCCGTACGGGCTGCCAAGAAACCCCGGTCCGGAGGCACTCTTCGGGGTGCCTCATCTGGTTGTCACCACCGTGATGCCAATGGCGTGCCAATGCTGACGGGGTTGCTGCGCGGCGCGTCGCTCAGTCGTTGCGGATACGTTCGCCGCGCACAAGAGTTCTGGGATGCAGACCCGCACCGAAGAGATCACCACCGCTAGCGGCCCGATGGGCGTCCATGCCGTACGGCCCGACGGCGACGGCCCATTCCCGGTCATCGTGTTCTTCCATCACGGCCCCGGGCTCGACGAGGGATCGAAACAGACAATGGCCCGCATCGCTGAGTGGGGCTACTACGTGGTGACGCACGACCGCTACCACCGAGCCGAGCCGTGGTACACGATGCAAAGCCGCAGCGACGACGAGATCAAGAAGATGTTCGGCTTGGTGCTGGGCACGACCGAGGACCAAGTCGCCGAGGATCTCGCCGACCTGCTTGCCTGGCTGCCGTCCGATCCGGCCGCCCGGGGCGGTGCGATGGGCTGTATCGGCTACTGCATCGGTGCGCGGTCGGCTCTGTGCACGATCCGCGACCGTGGCGAGCAATTTCGGGTCGGTGTTGGCCTGCACCCGTCGTTCTGCACCACTGACGACAGCGACTCGCCACATCTCGCAGTGCCGTCCTACACCGGGTCGTTGTACATCGGGTTCGGCTCGGCCGACACCATGCAACCCGCATCTGCCAACACGGCGCTCATCGAGGCGACGAACGCCTTGGCCAAGGGCGAGGCCGAGATCCACGACGGCGCCGACCATGGGTTCGGCGTGTACGGCCCCGGCCACCACGAAGCCGCGGCCTCGCGGTCCTACGAGCGGGCCAAGGTCATGTTCGACCGCGAGCTCAAGGTTTGACCCGGACCACTCCCGGCGACGTCGGTGGTCCGGCCGCGATGATGGCCGACGTGGAGAAGATCGAGGTTGTCGTCGCCCATGACGAGCGCGCGACCCTGCGCGTCGGCGACGTGTTCGTGAAGATCGACGGTGATCAGACGCGTACCGACGTGGAGGTTGAGGCGATGGCGATGGCGCCGGTCCCGACTCCGGAGATCCTCTGGCGGAAGCCGCCCGTGCTCGCGCTCGCCGCCCTCCCGGGGACGGCACTCGGCCGTCTCGGCGAGCCGTCGACCGCGTCGTCGGCCGCCTGGACCGCTGCAGGTGCTGCCGCCCGGACGCTGCACGACGCGCCGCTGCCGCCATGGCCCGGTCGGAGCATCGACGAGTTCGCATCGCGCCTCGCCGGCGAGTGCGAGTGGCTCGTCGCCAACGACGTCGTTCCCACCGACGTTGTCACGCGGAACCGCCGGCTCGCCGAGGCTGCGCTCCGGCCGTGGACGCCGGTGTTCATCCACGGCGACCTGCAGGTCGACCATGTCTTCGTCGACGGTGACGAGGTCACCGGCGTCGTCGACTGGTCCGAAGCGTCCCAGGGCGACGCGCTGTTCGACCTCGCAACCCTCACGCTCGGACACGAGGAGCACCTTGACGACGTGGTCGCCGGCTACGGCACCGACGTCGACCGCGACCTGATCCGCGCGTGGTGGTCGTTGCGATGCCTGTCCAACGTCCGCTGGCTGGTCGAGCACGGCTTCGGCCCGCCCGAGGAGATGCCCGAGGTCGCCGTGCTGAGATCCCGGCTGTGACGCCGTGTGCGGGCCAGCGGGCGCACCTCATGTCCACCTCGACGGGCACCGAGCATCGACTGCGGATCGGCACGCTAGGGCGCGGTCACGATCGGGGGTCGAGCCAGCGACACACCACCGCTGGTGGCGAACGGTCCGGTCCGGTCGACGAGCGTGGCCGAGCCCATCGAGATGCCATCCGCGTCGATCTGCTGCGCGACCTCGAGACCGACCCACTCGCCGACGGGGTAGCGCCCGATCAGCATCGTGTAGTCGGCGTTGATGTAGTGCAGGCCGTGGTCGCTGCTGTTGGCGAGCGGACACGCGATGTCGCCGGACAGCGCTGTGCGCACGAACGGCGACACTGGCTCGTCGTCGACGAGGCGGGTTGTCTCCCTGGTCCAGATCCGGGTTTGCTCACCAGTGCCGAAGCCGCCCCGCACGACCCGGAACCACCAGCCGGCGTGGTCGGGTGAGCCGGCCTCGGACGTCTCGATCGAATCGGGATCGGGCCACGGCTCGTGCCGAGGCCGCCAGATCCGTCCAGGCGGTTCTTCGCTCTCGGCCAGGAACACGGCCGTCGCTCGCCCGACGTCGTGACCGTCGCAACGCATCCACGCGTCGGTGACCTTGATCCGGCGGCCGGCTCGAATCGGGCGCACGTCGATCTCCACGGGCGCCATCGCGGCCGGTCGGAACAAGTCGACGGTGAGCCTCGCCGCCCGCCAACCCGGGGCGCCGTGCTCAGCTTCGAGCGCCCGTGCCGCCAGCCCCCCGAGCAACCGGCCATGCAGCATGTCGTCGCTCCAGGGCGCGTGCGCATGGGGAAACGGCAACACGCCAGAGCCGAGGGACTGGAAGTACGAATCGGTCACCACGCCGGTGTAGCAGCCCGGCCAGCGAGCTCACGCCTCACTCAGGCCATCTGGGCGCGACAGAGTTGCGTCTACCGAGGGCGGCCTCAAGGGTGTCCGCGACCCAGAAGCGTGAATGAGACTCTCCGCCGCCCAGATGTACGGCATTCCGATCGGCGGCTCGGCGTTCGTCCGACAGTGTCGGCACGGAGCAGCCCGCTGCGCCCGCCGGGTCAGCTCCGGCGACACCTTCGAGGGGCGCCGAACGTGCGGCGCGGAAGGTGTCCTCGACGCGTCTCAGCGATCACCCGTGTAGCAGTTCGGTGTCCGATGCCTCGGTCACGAGATCGCGCGGACGCTCGTGCAAATTCGTGACCAAAGCGATCACCCCGGCACCGACTGCCCGGTCGGGAGCAGCGACCGCGAGTCGTCGCGTCGCACCGGACACACCGAGCGCGGCGCGCTACCCCTCAGCGAGATCGGCGACTGACGGACCCATGAGCGGGACGATGTAGGACTCGACTCGGCAGATCAGGTCATCGCGGAACGTGAACACGTCACAGAAGGCGAAGCGGAACTCGTCTCCCGTCTTCATCTGCCCTTGGCCCTCGCCGATGCACACCACCGTGTCGCCCTCCTCCACCTTGCGATCAACCACCAGCGTCGGGTTCTCCTCGAACTGAGGGTTGACGATCTCGCCCTCGAAGTCGACCTTGCCGGCGAGATGACGGAAGCCGGGGAGATCCCAGGCGACGTCGTCGGTCAGCAGCGCAAGAATCCCCGGCTTGTCGCTGCGCCTGAACCCCTCCATGTAGGCATCGACGATGTCGGTGTGGTTGCTCACGGGGTACTCCTCGGTCGTTGCATTCGATGTGCTTGCTGAGTCCGGACCGCTCGGGCCCGCGAAACTCATCGTTGCCGACGCGAATGTTTCGTCGCTGTCCCGCCTGCCGGGTCAGCGGGACTGGTAGGTGACCGGGTTATTTTCTCCGCGCTCGCGGAACTGTTCGTTGAGGGCGTGGACGATCGTGTTGTGGTCGGTGGTGTTGGTGCGGCTGTGACCGTGCAGGTAGCGGGTGAGGCCGTCGACGTCGAGGTATCCGCCCAAGGCGAAGTAATCGATCCACAGGTCCATGTAGGACAGGCCGAGCCGTTGACGGGCGACGTCAAGGGCCGGCTCATTCATCGTCGTCTCCGAGGGCTTCGCGAAGGATGTCCTCAGCCACCTGGCGCAGTTTGCGGTTCTCTTTCTGGGAACGGGCAACGAGCAGGTCGAAGGCGTCGTCGGCGCTGACCCGACGGGTCGACATGAGAATCCCCTTGGCCTGCTCGATCACACCTCGTGATTCCATCGCCTTGCTGAGGTTCCGGGACAACTCCAATGACGCCCAGTAGGCCTGGACGTTGGAGACCACGATCGACGCCTGCGCGGCGAACGCTCGGCACAGCTGCTCGTCGTCGTCGGTGAACCCGGCCGCGACCGAGCCGTAGACGTTGAACCCTCCCCAGGCGTCGTCGCCCGACAGCACAAGGGGTACCGACAGCGAGCTGTGGACGCCCCGTTCGACAGCTCGCCGGCAAAAGTTGGGCCAGCGTTGTTCGGTGTCCGCTTGGTCGATGCGCACGAGGACCCCGTCGCGGGCCGCGGTGAGGCACGGCCCGTCGCCGGCCGAGTACTGGGCGTCATCGAGCGCTTCGGCGACGTCGCTGGTCGAGCCCACGGTGATGGCCCGCCCCCGTTCGATGATCGTGACGCTGGCCGACGCGCAGTTGGTCAGCAGGCCACAGCCGGCGCCCGCGACCCGGCGCAAGGCCTCAGCCAGGTTGGCATCATCGGTGAGCAGCGTGCGGTTCAGCGCGTCGAAACCGGGTGAGACTCGCTGTCGGTCCTCGTCGGACATGGCCTACCTCCCACGTCGGGGTGGTGAAGCCAGTCAGACGGCCCTGTGCCTCAAGGAAGGGTGGCGGACTCCAGAAGCGCCACCATACCCGCTCATCCCCAGCCGAGGAGACTCGACCCTCCCCAGCAGCCCGTCCGCCAGCGACGTCGGACCATGTACACGTGGTTGGGGCAGAGATATTGTGTCAGTTGTCTTCAACAGCGAGGACATGTCCTGCGGCGATCGATTGGTCGTACCTGACTTTCGAGTACGGGAGGACGGAGATGTCACAGCTGTTGCAGAAGGCCTTCGTCAGGGCGCCCCAGCCGGTGGTGTCGCGATGAATGATCGGGCCGACGGACACCGTCCGGCGGAACGTCGCGACGGGGCGGGTTCGACGCTCGACGTGACCCGCACCGTCACCTCCGATGGCGTTCGCTTGACCGCAACCGGCGAAATCGACCGGGCCTCAGCACCGACCTTCACCGCCGAGCTGCACAACGCGCTCGACGCTGGCGACGCGGTCATCGTCGTCGACCTCGAGGCCGTGACGTTCATGGATTCGTCCGGCGTCCACGCCCTCGTCACGGCCCACCAGTCAGCTCCAGAGCGCCTCCGCCTCGGGAGCGTGCACCCCGCGGTCCAACGAGTGCTCGAGATCACCGGCCTCCTCGACGTCTTCGTACCTACCGACGAGGTTTCCACCCCCTGACACTTCTGACGTCCCCCGGGCCCAAGCGACCCGACCTTGCTCTCCATCCAAGGTCGGGTCGCTGACCCGAGGGCAGATCGCCAAGACGGACGGCCAGTGGGGCGCGGCAGCCAATTGGTTCACCGATGCGTTGACCGATACGCGGGCGGATCAGGGCAGCCCCTGATCGAAGAGCTCAACGTCATCGCGGACCACATGGCTGAGGCCGCGACGTGACGGGCGCACTCGCGTCGTGGAACGCGACGAGGCGAGCGCTCCAGTCCTGCGGGTGGGTGGCGTGCGGAATGTGGCCCGCTCCCTCGAGGACCTCCACTCGCGCCGCCGGTACGAGCTGGGCGAGCTCGGAGATCACGGCAGGAAAGAGCTCGGGGCTCTCGGTGCCGTGCGTCAGCAGCACTGGCACCATCGTTGTGGCCAATGCGGCGGTGTCGATCGACCGCGCCGTCGGATCGGCCAGCTCGTCGAGGAAGGTGGGGGCGTTGGCCTCCAGCACCCTACGGAACCCGTCGGGGAGCCCCGCCCAGGCGCCCGGGCCGAGGGCGACGTGCTCGAAGAAGTACTCCGCGGCGTCGCGGTGGTCGCCCACGCTGATCAGGTCCCGTACGACCGCGAGGTCGGCGTCGACGGCCGACAACTCGCTGGCGAGCGCTCGATCGCGCGTCCCTTCGAGCAGACCGAAGAGCGGCGGCTCGTGGACCGCGGCGCTGACGACCAGGTCAGGGCGTTCGGTGAGGAGGGTCAAGGTGACGTTCGCTCCGTAGGAGTTGCCGGCGACGTGCACGGGCTCACCACTGACGTGCTCGATCAACCGGGCGAGGTCGGCGGCATCCTCGGCTCGGCTGCCAGGACCGTCACCCGTCTCGCTGCGGGAGTGGCCACGCCGATCCCACACCACCACCCGGTACCTCTCGGCCAGCAGCTCCACGGCGGGCCCCCAGCCGGCGCCGTCGGTCCACGACCCGTGCGTCAGAACGAGGCAGTCGCCCGTGCCCCTGATTTCGTAGTAGAGCTCGACTCCGTTGATCGTGGTGGTCGCCATCTCCACCTCCTTCCGTCGTTCGGCGGTCGAGATCACCATCCCGGAGTTCGTCCCACGACACAATCGGGCGTTCACCCCATCACCGGGTGCCGAGCGGGCGTTCAGACGACGCCGGCGAGCCTGGCTCGGGTGAGCTCGACCATCGGCACGGCGCCCTTGGCCTCGTAGAGCTGGATCGCCTTCGCGAACGCGTCACGGGCCTCGTTCGCTCGGTTGAGCACCCGATTCGTCTCCCCGACGGCGGCGTACACGTCGCCGCGCTCGAGGAAACCGTCGGTGGCGTCGATCAGACGCATCGCTTCGTCCGCCAGTTTCAACGCCTCATCGCGTCGTCCCCAACTCGCCAGCACCCTGGCCCGCGCCGCGTGCCAGTACGACTGCGTCACCACGTCGTCGGCCGCGCCGGCCGCCTCACTGCGAACGGTCGCCTCGTAGGCCTCGTCGAGCCGCCCGAGCTCGACGAGCGCGGATGCCTGGACGGCCACCGCGGTCGAATACCAGCTGGCCTCGCCGGCCGCAGCGAGCACGTCGCATGCGTCGCGGAGGATCGCCTCGGTGGTGGCGAAGTCACCCTCCCCCATGGGGCCGCGGTGGTCGATGAGCGCCGCCCTGGCGCCGAGCAGCCGATCACCGAGCTCGTCGTAGAGCTCTTTCACCTTCGCGATCAGGGCGCGGCCCTCGGCGACGTCGCCCTGCTGGGTCTTGAGCGCGGCCATCAGCTCCAGTGGCGCTGCTCTTCGCAACGGACCGCCCTCCGCGCGGTCGAGCAGGTGGCCGTAGCGGCGCGCAGCCTCGGCGAACGGCATCGGGCCCCAGATCGCCGCGACCGCCACGAACCGATAGGCGTTGTGCACGAGCGAGTCGTCCCCGGCCCGCGTGCCGTGCTCGACCGCCCGCTCCGCGGCCTCGAGGCTGCGCGCGTGCTGGCCGAGGTGACTGTTGGCGCCGGCGATCGACATCCACGCCACCCCGGCACCGACATCGTCGCCGAGGCGCTCGAAGACGGGCAGGGCTCTCGGTACGACGGCGAGCACTTCGGCCGCGATCCCCGCCCCGGTCTCGACGAGCGTGCGCCACATCATCTCCTCGATCCGGGCGCGCCACACCAGCCGCTCGTCGCCCTCACGGTCGGCGACCACGACGGCCCGCCGGATGAGCTCGAGTGCCCGACCGAGCGACCCGCTGTGGGCGAGAGCTGACCCGTACCCCAGGAGCAGTTCGGCCGACGGCGCGGCGGCCAGCGAGTACGCCCGCTCGAGCAGGTTCAACGCGCCGCGATAGTCGTTGCGGCCGAGGGCCCGGAGCCCGGCGGCGACCAGGTGCCTGCTGGCCTGCCCCGCAAGCACGTCCGCCGCCTCGTCGGCGACGCCGATGGCGAGGCGGTTCCGGTGCGCTTCCTGGAGGTGGTAGCCGAGGATCTCCTCCACTTCCACGGTTCGGCCCGCGTAGAGGTCGTCGACCCACGCGGCGAGTCGCTCGTGCAGGGTCGCCCGCGCCGCCTTCGGGATGGCGTCGTAGGCCGCGTCGCGGATCAGGATGTGACGGAACCGGAATCCTTCGTCGCCGGTTTCGCCTCGCGTACCTGATCGCTCAGGGACCACGAGGTCCTTGCGGAGCAACTCCGTGAGGAGCGACCCCACCCGAGGCTGAAGTTCGGCTGGGGCGAGCGCGACGACCGCCCCGCGCGAGAACTCCTTCCCCACCACCGCCGCGGCCTCGAGGACCTGCCGTTCGTCGCCGGGGAGGCCGTCGAGCCGCGCCGCCAGCAGCGCTCGGATTGTGGGTGGCACTTCGATGCCGGCGAGGTCGTCCTCCGCCTCCCACGTACCGTCGGCCCGCCGGAGCCGGTCCGAGTCGACCAGCATCCCCACCATCTCCTCGACGAACAGCGGGATGCCCTCGGCCGTCGCGGTGATCCGATCGCGTACGTCGACGGGTAGCGGCGTGCCGCCGAGGAGGTTGCCCAAGAGCACGTCGCTGGCCTGCTCGGACAGCGGCTCGAGGTGGATCGTCGTTGCGTTGCGCTTCCCACCGCCCCAGTCGGGCCGCCAGTCGAGGAGCTCGGGCCGGGCGATGCACAGGACGAGCATCGGCGCCTCACGGGTCCACTCCACGACGTGGTCGAGAAGGTCGAGCAGCGTCGGCTCCGCCCAGTGGATGTCGTCGACGACGACCACCAGCGCGCGGCGGCGGGCCGTCGCCTCGAACAGTTTGCGCACGGCCCAGAAGATCTCGTCGGACGCCGCGACGCCCGGCATGGCACCGGCGACCCGGGCCAGCCGCGTCGCGATGAGGTCGGCG
The DNA here is from genome assembly GCA_963755235.1 of uncultured Acidimicrobiia bacterium. Classification (GTDB taxonomy): domain Bacteria; phylum Actinomycetota; class Acidimicrobiia; order Acidimicrobiales; family Ilumatobacteraceae; genus JALZMG01. Next base: position 26,628 of record CAVWJT010000019.1, on the reverse strand, counting down.
TCGTCCTCACCCTCGGCCAGCTTGGCGAGCTTCGCCGTCGTCGCCTCGGCGTCGTCGCCGTCGGTGATGCCAGCCGCGCCGCGCAGCATCTCGACCAGTGGCCAGTAGGTGATCCCCTCCCCGTACGAGAGGCACCGTCCGTGCATCACGGTGGCCTGCCCTTCGAGCCTGGCGACCACTTCGGTCGTCAACCGCGACTTCCCCGCGCCGGCCGTGCCGAGAATCGTGAACAGGTGACAAGCGCGCTGGCGAACCGCGCGCTCGAACGCCTCGACCGCAAGCCGAACCTCGTCGTCGCGCCCGACCAGTGGCGAATCGAGCCGCCGAGGCGACGCCGGTGCGAACTCGGCCACGTCGACGAGGCGAAACGCGGTCAGGGGCCGCTCCTTTCCCTTGACCGCCAGCGAGGCGACCGGCTCGGCGTGGGCGCCGTGGCGCACGAGCCGGTAGGTCGTCTCGCCCAGCAGGACCTCGCCCGGTGCCGCGTGTTGCTCGAGCCGAGCGGCGACGTTGACGGCGTCGCCGACGGTGAACGAGTCGGGCCGCGACGCGTCGGCGGCGAGCACGTCGCCGGTGTTGACGCCGGTGCGGATCTGGACCGTGACGCCGAAGCGGCGATCGAGGTCCTCGTTGAGCTCGGCAAGGGCGGCGCGCATCCCGGCCGCGGCCCGCACGGCCCGCAGCGCATCGTCCTCGTGCGCCACAGGAACGCCGAAGAACGCCACCACCGCGTCGCCGATGAACTTGTCGACCTTCCCGCCGTGACGCTCGACCGGCGCCCGCATCGCCTCGTAGTAGCGGCTCATCAAGGTCCGTAGTGCCTCCGGGTCGAGCTGCGAGGCCAGCTCGGTCGAGCCGACCAGATCGGTGAACACCGCCGTCACCGTCTTGCGCTGATCGCGGGCTGACGCGCTGGGCTCCGAGGCAAGGCGCGCGCCGCAGGAGGCGCAGAACCGCGCCTCTCCCGCACTGCGCGCTCCGCACGTCGAGCACTCGACCATCGCGTCTCGAGCCTACGGGCGCTCCGGGCGGCGCGTCCGAGTGAGGGAAGTCGACCGTTTCTGGCCGCTTCCCTCACTCTGACGTATGTCGCGGGCCGGTACGTTGCACAGCGTGGGCAATTGGATCGACCACCTCGTCCTCGCGGCGCCCTCCCTCGACGTCGGGTGCCGCGCCGTGGAGGCGCTGACCGGCGTGGCGCCGGTGTTCGGCGGCGTGCACCCCGGGGCAGGGACCCACAACGCATTGCTGTCCCTCGGCCCGCCGACATACCTCGAGGTGATCGCCCGCGATCCGGCCCAGGTCGACGTCCCGCCCAGCCTGCTCGCCCCCGAGGACCTCGGCAACGAGCCGCGGCTGGTCGCGTTCGCCGTCGGATGCGACGACATCGACTCCGCCGTCGCCGCCCTGCGCGCCGCCGGCGTGACGGACGCCGGCGACCCGTACGGGATGACGCGCCAGCGGCCGGACGGGTCGGTGCTGTCATGGCGCGTGGCGTTCGTCGGCGGGCGGGTCGGCGGGGCCATGCCGTTCTTGATCTCGTGGGACAGCGGTGGGAGCCCGGCCTACGACGCCCCCGTCGGCGGCCGGCTCGTGGCCCTGCGTGCCGGTGACCCCGACCCGGCGCCGGCGCGCCTCGCCTTGGAGGTCCTCGGCGTCGATGTGACTGTCGAGTCGGGTCCGACGCCTCGCCTCGAGGCGACGATCACGACCGCCACAGGCGACGACCTCACCCTGACCTGACCTCCGCCAACCCGCTCGTGAAACGGGCACCGGCGAGTGATCCGCGCCCCGCGCTGGGTGCGAACAGGGGCCCTGCAGCCGGAGAACGACGTGTCCCGGCGAGAGAGGATTGTGATGAAGCGGATTTCGGCGATCGTCGGAGTGAGCCTGTTGGTGGGTGTCCTGGCGACGGTCTCGCCGGCGACGTCCAATGTGTCGGCAGACGGCGACCCCGTGTTCCGGCCCTACGGTGTGGCGGGCGGCTTGCAGGACGAGTTCGAGGAGCTGGCGGCGCAGAATCCCGGCATCACGCAGCTGGTCACGATCGGCAAGACGGTGCGGGGCGAGGACATCGTGGCTCTCAAGGTCACGCGGGACGCTCGCCGCCTCCGTGACGGCCGCCGGCCGGCGACGCTCTTCGTCGCCGCCCAGCACGGCAACGAGCGGATCACGCCGGAGGTCGTCCGCCGCCTCGCCCACCACGTGATCGACGGCTACCGCACCGATTCCACGATCACCGAGCTGGTCGACACGACCGAGCTGTGGTTCGTCCCTGTCGCCAACCCCGATGGCTACGACTTCACGTTCACCCCCGGCAACCGCCTGTGGCGCAAGAACCTGCGCGACAACGACGGCGACGGCCGAATGACGGCCAACGACGGCGTCGACCTCAACCGCAACTATCCGACCAAGTGGGGTTACGACGACGAGGGCTCGTCACCGAACGTCGGCAGCCAGACCTATCGAGGAGCTCGGCCCGCTTCGGAGCCCGAGACCCAGGCCCTGGACCGTCTCATGGCGCGGGTGGGCTTCGAGTTCCTCGTCAACTACCACTCGGCGGCCGAGTCCGTGCTCTACGGCACCAGTTGGCAGGTCGACACGCCGACGCCCGACGACGCCGTGTACGAGGCGATCGCGGGCGACAGCAGCACTCCAGCGGTGCCCGGCTACGGGCCCGGTCGCGTGGCGGAGCTGTACACCGGCAACGGGATCCTCGACGAGCACGCCCACCTCGAGTACGGCACGCTCGGCGTGTTGGTGGAGATGAGCACCTGCCAGACCGCCTCGGCGGCCGATCCCACCGACACGTGGGAGCCGGCCGGCTGCGTCAACGCCTTCCTGTTCCCCGACGACGAGGCGCTCATCGAGGCCGAGTTCCGCAAGAACGTCCCGTTCGCCCTCGCCACCGCCCGGTCCGCTGCCGACCCGTCCGACCCGGTGACCGTGACCGGGCGGCGGGCGCCCGAGTTCGTGGTCGACAGCTTCGATGTGTCCTACGGCGACCCGCAGACGGTGGCCGTGACCGCCCGGCGCGACCAGCACACGCACCGCCTCGAGTACCGGGTGAACGGCGGCCGCACCCAGCGCGTCCGCGTCGGCGAGTGGAAGGGCGGTGAGCGCTACGGCGACGAGCGTGACCGCTACTACGCCGAGCTGCGGGGGAAGGTGACGGGTACCCGGCCGGGTGACTCGGTGGAGGTGTGGTTCACCGCCCGCCGCGACGGTCGCCCCGTCGAGAGCGAGCACTTCACCTACACCGTGGCGTCCGACACCGGCGCCGACGCGCTGATCCTCGCCAGCGAGGACTACACCGGTGTCAACCCCACGTACCCCACCGGCACGGTCGGGCCGAAGTACGCCGACGAGTACGCCGCCGCCCTCGACGCCAACGGCATCAGCCACGCCACGTGGGACGTCGACGCGCAGGGAGTCCCGCATCCGCTCGGCGTGCTGAGCCACTTCGACGTCGTCGTGTGGGAGACCGGTGACGACAGGCTGGTGCAGGACCCGGAGGACGCGCTCACCGACACGTTCTTGTTCGGACCGCTGCCCGATAGCTCGGTCGCCGAGCGGCAGCAGTTCCTGACGATCGCGCTGCGCGACTTCCTCAACGAGGGCGGCAAGCTCGTCCAGGCCGGGGAGAACACGCAGTACCACGGGCTGCTCGGGCGCTCGCTCGGCGGGATCTACTACGGGCTCGCCGGAGCGCCCGACGAGGACTGCGTCATCACCGACGACTTCCTGTTGGACTGCCTGCTGCTGTCGGACGACTTCGCCCAGTACTACCTCGGTGCGGCCGACCGCGGCGCAATTCGTGCGTCCAGCGGGCATCGACGGCCGCGGCCCGCTCGACGGGGTGACGGCCGAGTTCGGCGGACCGGCCGTCGCCGCCAACCCGCTCAACACGCCCGGGGCGTTCTCGCTCACCAGTGACGTGCTCCCGGCCGAGGCCTATCCGCTGTTCGCCGGCGAGGCGACCAGCACCTACCGCGGGGCGGCCACCGTCAACCCCTTCGGCCCGGTGGAAGGGTCCCGCTACGCGGGCGCCCGGCACACACCGGTGTCCTACCAGCGGATCGCCCGGGCGTTCGACCTGGCCGGTGTGCCGGGTGGCGCGACGCCCACCTTGCGGATGAAGCTGTCGTACAGCACCCTGCAGGCGTTCCACTTCGTGATCGTGGAGGCGGCACCGTCCGGGACCGACGAGTGGACGACGCTGCGCGATCTCAACGGGCGCACGTCGCCGGCGCCCCCGGCCGCCTGTGCCGATGACGTGCTGCTGTCGCTGCATCCGTTTCTGCGCCACTACCTGTCATCGGGTACGCCCTGCCGCCCGACCGGTACGACCGGCTCGTGGCACGCCTTCACCGGCGATTCGCCCGGGTGGGTCGACACCGCCTTCGACCTATCCGCATATGCCGGCCGCTCCGTCGACATCAAGGTCAGCTACGTCACCGACGCCCTCGACGCCGGGAGTTGCAGGCGGGATCGGCGTGTTCGTCGACGACAGCCGGCTCACCATCGGCGACACGGTCGTCGAGGCCGACGCCTTCGAGGCCGGGACCCGGTGGGCCGTCGAGGGTCCTCCCGCCGGCAGCCCGCCCGGCGTCCATGGCAACTTCGCCATCGCCCGGGAGCTGATCCCCGTCGCCGCCTCGGTGGCGACGAGGGACACCGCCCTGCTCGGCTTCGGCATCGAATCGCTCACCACGCCGGCGGAGCAGGCAAAGGTGCTGGGGCGCGTCCTCGACCGCCTGCTCCGACGATGAGGGCACCGCGTGGTCTGATCAGGGGATGGCTCGCCCCTTCGACGATCTCGGTTACTACACCCTCGCCGGCGCGGCGCCGGATCCGCATGAGCTGATCCGCGAGGCGCACGACGGCGAGCATCTCGGGCTCGGATGGGTGTTCGTCTCGGAGCGCTTCAACGTGAAGGAGGCGGCGACACTGTCCGGCGCCATCGGTGCGGTCTCGACGACGCTGCGGATCGCGACTGCGGCGACGAACCACCACACTCGCCACCCGCTCGTGACGGCCGCGTACGCCACGACGATGCACCGGCTCACCAGGGGTCGCTTCACGCTCGGGCTCGGGCGGGGCATCGCCCCGCTGACGGCCGCGCTCGGCCTGGCGCCGGTCACGACAGCTCAGCTCGAGGACTTCGCCGGGCTGATGCGCCGGCTGTGGCGCGGCGAGGCCGTCATCGGCCACGACGGTCCGTGCGGGAAGTACCCGTTCCTCCGCCTCGACCCGGAGTTCGACGAGGACATCCCGCTGGGGATCACCGCGTTCGGTCCGAACACGCTGCGTCTCGCTGGGCGGGCGTTCGATCAGGTCGTGCTGCACACGTTCTTCGAGGATGCAACGCTCGACCGCTGTGTGCGGACCGTGAAGGGTGAGGCCGAGCGAGTAGGGCGCGACCCCGACTCGGTCAAGGTGTGGTCGTGCCTGGCGACGATCGGGGACCACCTGCCTGACGACGTCCAGTTGAAGAAGACCGTCGGGCGGATGGCGACGTACCTCCAGGCGTACGGCGACCTCATGGTCAGCACGAACCGGTGGGACCCCGCACCGCTCGCGCGCTTCCGCGCCGATCCGTTCGTCGCCGGGTTCCATGGCGCGCTCGACCAGAAGGCGACGACGGCGGAGCTCGAACACGTCGCCACGCTGATCCCGGCCGAGTGGCTCACGCCCGCGGCGACCGGCTCCCCGGAGCAGTGCGTCGACGTCGTGCAGCGTCAGTTCGACCTCGGCGCCGACGGCGTGATCCTCCACGGCGCGTCCCCTGCCGAGCTCGAGCCGATCCTCGACGCCTGGAGTGTTTCCCATCCGTGAGCTCGGCGTCAGCTCGCGGTTCATGCCTCGGACATCAGGTTGAGCACCACGCAACGAAGTTTTACTAGAGATCCACTTGGGATTCAGTCAAAACTTGTGTCGGCTAGTAAAGTACCTGTTCAACCGCCTGCGTTTGGTGGCGAAATCGTGCGTACTTTTGCTTGCTCTGCTGGAGGCCGGGGACTAACGATCCAGTCGTGCAGGCGGTGCACGGCGGAAGATCCATTCGGCGGCGGGGTCCCATCGCGCGCGTCGATGCCCGGGCGCTCGGGCTGGCGCTTCTCGGCGCGATGTTCGCATCGCTCGCCCTGACGTCGGAGATCGCACACGCCCAGGCTGACGCCGGGCCGTTGCTGGCGACGGTGGCGATTTCTTCAACGGTGCTCGTCGCCGGGCTCGGGCTTTCGCGTCTGCTGTGGCGCGAACTCTGGAGGCGCACCGTCCCATTTTCCCGGAGCCCCGAACGTTCCGGCCCGCTCCATGGCTGCGCACGCCACCCGCGTACCTCGGGCGGTGGTCGAGCTGCCGCGTGGGAAAGCCCGCCCGGCACGTGTCGGCAAGCGCGGCGCGTCGCAAGGTCGCGACCGACCTGCACGAGGGCCCGCTGCCCCCCGCCGACGAGCCGGCCGAGACGTGTGAGTGGGTGACAGGCGGGAGAGCGCCGGTGACGGCGGCGGGAACAGCATCGGACGAAAGGTCAAACGGTGGAAGCTTCAAGATTTGCGGGGCACGGCGGTTCAGTCGCACTCGAGCTGGTGTCAAATCGTGATCGGCCCTGCTCGGCCGAGCAGCTTCGCGTGAGTGTGGTGATCCCGACATTCAACGAGGCGGACAACATTCCGTACGTCTTCAGTCGGATGCCGGACGATGTGCACGAGGTCCTGATCGTGGATGGGCTGTCGTCCGACGGTACGGCGGAGGTGGCCCGCGAGCTTCGTCCGGATGTGCGGGTCGTGACCCAAGTGGTTCCGGGGAAGGGCGCGGCGTTGCGGACCGGGTTCCATGAGGCAACGGGTGACGTCGTGGTGGCTCTCGATGCGGACGGATCGACCGATCCCCATGAGATCCCGGCGTTCATCGGGCTGCTGCTGGCGGGTGCCGACGTCGCGGTCGGGTCGCGTTTCATCCAGGGTGGCGGCACCGACGACATGGAGACCCATCGGCGGATCGGCAACAGGGTGCTGACCGCGCTCGTCCGGCGAGGATTCGACACTCACTATTCCGATCTCTGCTACGGGTTCTTCGCGTTTTGGCGCGATGTGCTGCGCGTGATCGATGCGCCGTGCACCGGCTTCGAGATTGAAACCCTGCTGCACATCCGGGCGGCGCGTTCGGGGTTGCGGGTCGCCGAGGTTCCGAGCTTCGAGTCGGCACGGATTCATGGCACGAGTCATCTGTCCACTGTCCGTGATGGTTTCAGGGTCCTCCGTGTCATCACCGTTGAGTGGTGCTCGAGACAATCCGGACGAACACGGGCGCTCATGGAACGGCACGTGCCTGAGAACGAACGTCGCGACGTCCGCGATCTGGTGCTGCCGGTTCCTGGGCCGGACTGATGTCCTGCCCACCCATTTCCGTAGTCGTGTGCTGCTACACGCTCGACCGCTGGCACGACCTCGCGGCGGCAATCGGTTCGCTTCAGATCCAGTCCCGTCGGCCCTTGGAGGTCGTTCTCGTCGTCGACAACAACGAGGCCCTGAGTGCGCGGGCTTCCCGAGAGTTACCGGGTGTACGGGTCGTCGACAGCACCGATGAGCGCGGTCTGTCAGCGGCGCGGAACACGGGAGTGGCCGCCGCTCGAGGGGAGGTCGTGGCATTCCTCGACGACGATGCCGTGGCCGCGGTGGATTGGTTGGAGCGGCTCGCGGCTCCGTACGCCGATGAGATGGTGGTGGCGGTGGGCGGTCGGGTCGTGGCCAGCTGGGACACCGTCCGTCCGCGTTGGATGCCGCCGACGTTCGATTGGGTCGTCGGCTGCACGTACGAGGGTCACCCTGCCACCGCGACGGAGGTCCGGAACCCGATCGGGGCCAACATGTCGGTGCGGCGGAGCGTCCTCGAGCGCCTCGGAGGGTTCCGGGTGGGCATCGGACGGGAGGGCGGCGGGGCGGCGGGCTGCGAGGAGACCGAACTGTGCATCCGGATCGGGCAGCAGATGCCGGGCGCACGGGTGTGGTACGAGCCGGCCGCCGTCGTCAGGCATCGAGTGCCGGCGACGCGCGCGACGTGGAGGTACTTCCGGACGCGCTGTGTGGCGGAGGGCCGGTCCAAGGCACGAGTGGCGCGGTCGGTCGGTCGTGTCGACGCGTTGGCGAGCGAGCGCGACTACGTGCGACGTGCCCTGCCGAGGGCGATGGTCGGCGACGTGTCGGCGACGTGCGCTGGTGACGCTGACGGGCTCCGTCGGGCAGGCGCGATCGTCGCGGGGACGCTGCTCACCGGTGTCGGGTACCTGCTCGAGCGAGCGAACGTCGGCCGGGAGACCGTGGCTGGGACGGCGGGCGTCGCCGCACGAGCAACCGGCGTAGAGAATCACGTCACGGTGGTGGTCGCGACGCACGACCGTCCTGACGCTCTGCGGGAGTGCCTGAATTCGATCCTCGGATCGGTGGGTGTCCAGTTCGACGTCGTGGTCGTCGACAACGCACCCAGTTCCGACGCGGCGGCCCGGATGCTCGCCGCCTATTTCGGTGACGACGCGCGCGCGCGCCGGTGACGGCGGCGGGAGCAGCATCGGACGAAAGGTCAAACGGTGGAAGTTTCAACCTTGGCGGGGCACGGCGGTGCTTTCGCACTCGAGCTGGTGTCAAATCGTGATCGGCCGTGCTCGGCCGAACAGCTCCGCGTGAGTGTGGTGATTCCGACGTTCAACGAGGCGGACAACATTCCGTACGTCTTCAGTCGGATGCCGGACGATGTGCACGAGGTCTTGATCGTGGACGGGCTGTCGTCCGACGGTACGGCGGAGGTGGCCCGCGAGCTTCGTCCGGATGTGCGGGTCGTGACCCAAGTGGTTCCTGGGAAGGGCGCGGCGTTGCGGACCGGGTTCCATGAGGCTTCGGGTGACGTCGTGGTGGCTCTCGATGCGGACGGATCGACCGATCCTCATGAGATCCCGGCGTTCGTCGGGCTGCTGCTGGCCGGTGCCGACGTCGCGGTCGGGTCGCGCTTCATCCAGGGTGGCGGCACTGTCGACATGGAGACCCATCGGCGGATCGGCAACAGGGTGCTGACCGCGCTCGTCCGGCGAGGATTCGACACCCAGTATTCCGATCTCTGCTACGGGTTCTTCGCGTTCTGGCGCGATGTGCTGCGCGTGATCGATGCGCCGTGCACCGGTTTCGAGATTGAAACGCTGCTGCACATCCGGGCGGCGCGTTCGGGGTTGCGGGTCGCCGAGGTTCCGAGCTTCGAGTCGGCACGGATCCATGGCTCGAGTCATCTGTCCACTGTCCGTGATGGGTTCAGGGTCCTGCGTGTCATCACCGTTGAGTGGTGCTCGAGACAATCCGGACGAACACGGGCGCTCGTGGAACGGCACGTGCCTGAGAACGAACGTCGCGACGTCCGCGATCTGGTGCAGCCGGTTCCTGGGCCGGATTGATGTCCTGCCCACCCATTTCCGTAGTCGTGTGCTGCTACACGCTCGACCGCTGGCACGACCTCGCGGCGGCAGTCGGTTCGCTTCAGATCCAATCCCGTCGGCCCTTGGAGGTCGTCCTCGTCGTCGACAACAACGCGGCCCTGAGTGCGCGGGCTTCCCGAGAGTTACCGGGTGTGCGGGTCGTCGACAGCACGGGTGAGCGCGGTCTGTCAGCGGCGCGGAACACGGAGTGGCCGCCGCTCGAGGGGAGGTCGTGGCGTTCCTCGACGACGATGCCGTGGCCGCGGTGGATTGGTTGGAGCGGCTCGCGGCTCCGTACGCCGATGAGATGGTGGTGGCGGTGGGCGGTCGGGTCGTGGCCCGCTGGGACACCGTCCGTCCGCGTTGGATGCCGCCGACGTTCGATTGGGTCGTGGGCTGCACGTACGAGGGTCACCCTGCCACCGCGACGGAGGTCCGGAACCCGATCGGGGCCAACATGTCGGTGCGGCGGAGCGTCCTCGAGCGCCTCGGAGGGTTCCGGGTGGGCATCGGACGGGAGGGCGGCGGGGCGGCGGGCTGCGAGGAGACCGAACTGTGCATCCGGATCGGGCAGCAGATGCCGGGCGCACGGGTGTGGTACGAGCCGGCCGCCGTCGTCTGGCATCGAGTGCCGGCGACGCGCGCGACGTGGAAGTACTTCCGGACGCGCTGTGTGGCGGAGGGCCGGTCGAAGGCACGAGTGGCGCGGTCGGTCGGTCGTGTCGACGCGTTGGCGAGCGAGCGCGACTACGTGCGACGCGCCCTGCCGAGGGCGATGGTCGGCGACGTGTCGGCGACGTGCGCTGGTGACGCTGACGGGCTCCGTCGGGCAGGCGCGATCGTCGCGGGGACGCTGCTCACCGGTGTCGGGTACCTGCTCGAGCGAGCGAACGTCGGCCGGGACACCGTGGCTGGGACGGCGGGCGTCGCCGCACGAGCGACCGGCGTAGAGGATCACGTCACGGTGGTGGTCGCGACGCACGACCGTCCTGACGCTCTGCGGGAGTGCCTGAATTCGATCCTCGGATCGGTGGGTGTCCAGTTCGACGTCGTGGTCGTCGACAACGCACCCAGTTCCGACGCGGCGGCACGGATGCTCGCCGCCCATTTCGGTGACGACGCGCGCGTCACGATGATCCGGGAAGATGTCCCGGGGCTCGGTCGGGCCCACAATCGGGGGCTCGCCATCGCCCGCGGCGACATCGTCGCGTTCACCGATGACGACGTGGTCGTCGACCAGCACTGGCTGGCCCGACTCGTCGCCCCGTTCCGCAGCGACCCCGAAGTCGCGTGCGTGACGGGCCGCATCGTCGCGCGCGAGCTGGAGACCCCCGCGCAGCGTTGGCTGGAGAGCTACGCCGGGTACGAGAAGGGCGGCGAGCGGCGCCGCTTCGACCTCACGTCGAATCGTCCGGGCGATCCGCTGTTCCCGTACACGGCCGGGGCATTCGGATCAGGCGCGAACATGGCGTTTCGGACCGCGGTGTTGCGCTCGATCGGTGGTTTCGACGAGCTGCTCGGTGCAGGGACCCGGAGCCGCGGGGGTGACGACCTCGCCGCGTTCTTCGCCGTCGTGACCGAGGGCCACCGTCTCGTGTACGAGCCGGCCGCCGTCGTCCACCATCGGCACCATCGCGACTACGACGCGCTGCGGCGAGGGGTCTTCGGCTATGGCGTCGGCCTGACGGCCTATCTCACCAAGACGTTGTTCGATCGACCTGGCAGTGGGCTCGCGATGCTTCGTCGGTTCCCAGCGGGCGTCCGGCACGCGCTCGACCCGCGATCACCGAAGAACGAACGTCGGGCCGCCGACTTTCCGAGCGAACTGAGGTGGTTGGAGCGGGCCGGGATGATCGCCGGGCCGGCGCTGTACGCCCGCAGCCGGTTGGGGGCGCGATCGTGACGCTCTCCGGACCGGTCCCGATCTTGCTGTACCACGGGGTCTCGATGGACGCCTCGCCGGCGTTCCGGCGCTGGGTGGTCGAGCCGACTCGGTTCGCCGAGCACGTCGAGTGCCTCGTGGCGGGTGGCTATCAGCCGGTGACGGTGTCCCAGGTCGCCCTGGCCCTCCGCGGAGCGTCGACATTGCCCGACCGCCCCGTGGCGGTCACGTTCGACGACGGGTTCGCCGATTTCGCCACCGGGGCGTTCCCGATCCTGTCGCGCCTCTCGGCCCCCGCCTCGCTCTACATCACGACCGGGTACGTCGGTGCGGCCAGCCGCTGGCTCGATCCCGAGGGTGAGGGTGATCGGCCGATGCTCGACTGGGACACCGTTCGCCGGCTGGACCGTTCCGGTTTGGTGGAGATCGGTGCTCACGGCCACACCCACCGTCAGCTCGATGTGCTCCCCGCTCGTGACCTACCGGTCGAGGTCGACGGTCCCAAGCGCCTGCTCGAGGGCCAGCTCGGACACCAGATCACCAGCTTCGCCTACCCGCATGGCTACTCGTCGCCGCGTGTTCGCGCGGCCGTCGCCGCATCCGGCTTCACCTCGGCGTGCGCGGTGAAGCACGCCCTCAGCGGTCCGGGGGACGACCGGTACGCCCTGGGCCGGATCGTCGTCGATGCCGACACCACCGTCGAAGCGTTGGAGGGCATGCTGCGCGGCGCCGGCTTGCGGGTCGCACCGCGGGACGGTGCTCGGGTCGCGGGATGGCGACTCGCGCGCCGGGCCTACGCCCAGTTGCCGCGGAATCGGCGTCGGAGCCGGTGGCTGATGAAGGAGGCGGCGTGATCGCGTGTTCGCTCGACGTGTCGCGAGACGAGTGGGAAAGCGTCGCGGCCAGCGACCCGGAGGTGCTGGTGACGCAGACCCCCGCGTGGATGGACGCCGTGTGCATGTCCGGCCAGTGGATCGACGTGACTCGTCAGTACGAGGTCGACGGCCGGCGGATCGTCGTCCCGCTCGCCCGACGCGTGCCGACGTTCTCCGCGTTGACGGTCGACGCCTCGCCGCCCACCGGCTGGGGGTTCGGTGGGCTGATCGCCGACGGCGGTGTGCGCGCCGAGGACATCGCCGTGGTCGTCGCCGACCTCGCTCGGCGCCCGGGCCTGCGACTGTTGATCCGACCGAACCCGCTGCAACGAGACCGATGGCCGCCCGTCGCTGGGATACCGATCGGTCGTCGCGCTCATGTTCTCGACCTGCGTCCCGGTACGGATGCGATCTGGGCATCGATGCGGGCACGCACGCAGGTCCGCAAGGCCAACCGGCACGTCGACATCGAGACCGACGTGACCGGTCGGCTGCTCCCGGTCTTCTTCGATCTCCTCCATCTGTCACGGGAGCGTTGGGCCCGGCAGCAGCACGAGCCGTTGTGGCTCGCCCGCTGGCGGGGGCGGCGACTGGACCCGCTCGCCAAGTGGCGACGCATCGCCACCGCCCTCGGCGAGCGATGCCGCGTCTCGATCGCCTGGAAGGACGGTCGGCCGGCCGCCGGGTTGATCGTGCTCCAGGGGCGCAACGCCCATTACACGCGTGGCGCGATGGACTACGAGCTCGCGGCACCGACCCAGGCGAACGTCGGGTTGCAGTGGAAGGCGATCTGCGACGCCGCCGACGCGGGCTGTTCGTGGTACCACATGGGTGAGTCCGGTACGTCGCAGTCCCTGAGCCGGTTCAAGGAACTGTTCGGGGCCGAGGCCCACGAGTACACGGAGTACCGGTTCGAGCGGCTGCCGTTCACCCGGGTCGACCATGCCGCACGCAGCGCGGTGAAACGGCTGGTCGGCTTCCGGGAGCAGTGATGAAGCCGGCACGGGCGCTCGCTGCGGTCCTGGTTGCCGGCGTCACGCTGGGTGCTGGTGCCCGGACGGTCGACGAGCCGCTCGAGACCGGTGGCAGCGTGGGTCCGTCGCCGATGCAGCAGATCCAGACCATTGGCGGCGGGGATCCGCGACCAACGGGACAGATCGGCGAGGACCGCTCATGGCGACTGGCGTTCAACGACGAGTTCGACGCCGCCGAGCTCGACTCGTCGGTGTGGGCGCCGCTGCTACTGGTGGGCGGAGGACGCCTGCACCAACGCGGGCAACCGCGAACTGCAGTGCTACGCACCTGACGGCGTCAGGGTCGAGCACGGAACGCTGCGCCTCAGTGCCGAGGAGCAGATCACCGAGTGCGACGGACAGTCGTTCGGCTACCGCTCGGGGATGGTGTCGGGCTTCGCGGGGGGTGGCCCGCGGCAGGTCTTCCAGTACGGGTTCTTCGAGATGCGGGCACGGGTGCCGAGCGGGAGCGGGTTGTTGCCCGCGTTCTGGCTGCTGCCCGCCTCCGAGCACTCCGAGCCGGAGATCGATGTGATGGAGATCCTCGGTCACGCCCCCCAGGTGGTGCAGATGCACTACCACTGGCGGGACGGGGACGACGAGGAGCGGACCATCGGCGCCGAGTGGGCCGGCGAGGACATGTCCGCGGGCTGGCACACGTTCGCCGTTCACTGGACGCCGCGACAGCTGCGCTGGTTCGTCGACGGTGTCCCCCGCTGGACGGTGACCAGCGAGCAAGCGGTGCTGCCGCGAGAGCCGATGTACCTGTTGGCCACGCTGGCCGTCGGCGGCGACTACCCCGGTTCGCCCGACGATGACACGGCGTTTCCGGCGACGTTCGAGATCGACTACATCCGAGTCTGGCGTGAGTGCCGCGGTCGATGATCGGCTTGTCCGACCAGAGGTCCCGACAGCTCCGGGCGCACCTCGCCGTGCCGTTGTTCCGCAACGGCTACTCACTCGTCGCCTCCACCGTTGCCACGTCGATCCTCGGCGTGTTGTTCTGGGGGATCGCCGCCCGCCACTCGACGGCGGCCGAGCTCGGTGTCGACGCGGCGTTGATCAGCGCGATGACGCTGATCGCGAACGTCTCGCACCTCAATCTCACCACCGCGCTCAACCGTTTCGTGCCATCGTCCGGCGACGGCGCCGGGAGGTTGATCGCCGGCTCCTACCTCGTCGCCGCTGGGCTCACGGCGGTCGTCGCTGCGGTGTTCGTGTTCGGCGTGCGGGCCTGGGCGCCATCGCTGACCGCCATCGCTGACTCGCCACGGTTCGCCGTCGCCTTCGTCGTGTCGACGGTCGCATGGGTGGTGTTCCAACTTCAAGACTCCGCCCTGACCGGCCTGCGTCGCGGCACGACCGTGCTCGTCAGCAACCTCATCTACGCGATCGTCAAGGTCGGTCTGCTCGTCGCCCTCGTCGCCTACGCCCCCTCGCACGGCATCTTCGCCGCGTGGGTGCTCCCGCTCGTCCCCGTGGTCCTGATCGTCAACTGGCAGGTGTTCACACGTTTCGTGCCCCGCCATGTGGCCGATGCACCACCGTCGAACGATCGCCTCGGGGCCGACCACGATCGCGCGCTACGTCGCCGCCGACTACAGCGCATCGATGCTGTGGCGGGCGACGCTGAACGCCCTACCCCTGCTGGGGCTGTGGCTCGCCGGCGTCGAGGCCACGGCCTATCTGCACGTCGCCCTGACGATCACGTACGCGCTCTACCTGGCGAACCAGAACATGGGCATGGCGTTGATCACCGAGGCGGCGCGCGACCCGGCCGGCGTCCACCGATACGCCCGCCAGGCGTTGACGCGGACGCTCATGCTCGGCCTGCCGATCGTCGCCGTCATCATCGTCGCCGCGCCGGCCATCTTGCGCGTGTTCGGCGCCGACTACGCGCGCGAGGCGACCACGCTCTTGCGGCTCCTCGCAGCCTCGTCCCTCCCGTTCGCGGTCGTCGTCACGTTCATGTCGATCGTCCGCGTCCAGAGGCGGATGCGGGCGCTCCTCGTCCTCAGCGCGGCGATGTCGCTCCCCGCGCTCGCCGGCATCGTCGCCACCGTCCCGCGTCTCGGTGTCGTCGGGTTCGGCTATGCGTGGCTCGGCACCCAACTCGCCGTCGCCGGCATCCTCCTGGCCACCGCGCTCCGTCCGCTGTGGTTGCCGTACCTCGACGGCGCGCGACTGACCTCGGCGGCGGCGCCACTGCGCATCGTGATGTCGCGGCCACGTCGTCGTCTCGACGAGACAGCAGTTGGAGAGGTGCTCGCCTCCACCGACAGCCGCTGGACCATCACCTCGGTGCCCGCCCACGCGCACGACGTCGCCGTCGCCGTCTTGGAGACCGCCGGACGCGCGCCCGTCGCCGTGCTGCGAGTCGCCCGCAACGCGACCGGCGCCAGCACACTTGCTCGACACCGTCGAGCACTCGACACGATCGCCGGTCTCGATGCGCTCGATGGCTGGCGCACGCTCGTGCCAGCGATCCTCGCCGCCGGCGACCATCACGGCCGTCCGTGGGTGATGGAGGAGCGACTCGCCGGTCGTGACGGCCGCACGCTCGTCGATGATCGTCAGCTGCCGGCGTTGCTCGATGACGCATCGGCCACGATCTCCACCCTTCATCACGCCACCGCGGCCGAGACCGGGTCGATGACGACACGTTCGCCCACTGGGTCACCACACCGCTCGGTCGAGGGTGGAGGCGATCTGCCATGCGCCGGTTGGGTCCCCGTGATCCGCGCCGTCCTGCGAGCGGGAGCGGGCAGGATTCTGGACCCGCACCCCGCTCCCGGCGGGGTTCGGCGCACGGGCGGCGTGGGTTGGCCCGGGCGCAGCGCTGGCGTGCGATTGCCCGGCACCGCTCGGTAGGGGCGGCGTAGATCCCTCGGGATCCGTGAGAAGCCGACGTGCCACATGCGGGGCCAGGGCGACGCCGGGCGGTAGGTGCGGAGATCGGTGGAGCGCCGTCTGCGTAAGCGCCGCGAGACGGTGGCAGACGCCGGGAACCCCGGCCGCGCCAGCCAGCCGGCAGGCGCGCGGGCGACCCGATCGGCCGTGGCGTTCGGGGCACCCAAAAGGGCCGCGAGCAGCCAGGATTCCGCGGCATCGAGACCGGCCGGGGTCTTGCCGAAGAGCCCGCGGCTCGCCGCGGCGATCCCCTGCAGCTCCCCGCGGAAGCTGACGAGATTGAGGTAGGCCTCCAGGATCCGATGCTTGTCCCAGCCCGCTTCCAGCGCAAAGGCCGCCCGCATCTGGGCCCATTTCTGCCTAATCCCGCCCCCTGCTCCGCGCGCGCAGTCCGCGATCACCTCTCCGCGAGCTGCATGGTAATGGTGCTGGCACCCCGCCTCCGCCCCCGCGGAGCGCGTTCCACAGCGCCCCCGCCCCCGCCCGCCAATCGACCCCCGATGCGCAAAGAAGCGCCGGTCTTCGGCGCGCACACGGCCTCGAGGGTGACCGGGGAGATATCCGCGATCGCCGTCCAGCCGAGACGCCGCCGTGTCGCATCCACGCGCAGTTCGTGGAGGACCTCGCCGTGCCGGTCGAGGAGCTGTTTCTCGCTCGTTCGATAGTCGGCGCGCACCGTCGCGTAGCTTTGCACCGGCGCCGGATCGCCGGCAGCGTAGAAGCCGATACCGGCAGCGATCGCGACCACGACCGAGAAGGCTATGAACGTTCTCTGCATTCCGGACTGCCTCTCTCACGCCTACAGTGGCCACCGGTTGCTAACGGCGCTATTATCCCGCAGCGCGGGCGTTTAGGATATCGATAGCCAACTCGCGAGTAATGGCATGGTGCGGAGCAGAACCGCCGATCTCTTAGAAACGCGCGCCCCCCGACTCCATCGATCTATCGCCTGGCAGATCTAATTACCGATACCCGCCACTCCCCTTCGCAACGGCCCTGCTTGCCCCGTAAAGCGTGATTTCGCGTGCCGTTGCTGGCTTCTGCCGATTGATGGTCATTCCATAACCGGTGCTGTACCCGGTATCGTGATCGCGTCCCCTTTCGTTCGCACCCGGTCAGCATCGGATGTGCGACTCGCTTCGGGTGTGTGACCACCGCGTAGAACTCCGCAAGCACCTGCGGGTGATGCAGAAGCCAGCGTCTTCCTGCATAGCCTGTCAAGTAACGCTCCCGCTGGCGCACCGACGGGTAACCATCCGGTTCAGCCGCTGAGCCCCCAATATCCCCCTCGGCCCTCGCTAGCCCGAGACGCCAAAACACCCCGAAACTGGCGCCTCGGGCCGAGAAGGCCCGAAAAGTCCCGCATCCTGGACCGAGGTGCCACGGCTGGGGCGCGGCGTCAAGGGCGGAGCGGGTCAAACTGAGACACTACCGGTGGCGGGGCAGCGCTCTATCAGACGATCGATCTGCCGAACCTGAGCGTTGCCACGGGCGACTACTACGTGATCTGCGCGAATGTGTCGACCACCCGCGAACTACTACTTCGACACGACGGAAGGCAGTCCGAGTGGGCCCCGGGTGGGCGCATACTCTCGATTACGCGTACGCGACAGAGGACAGTCCGCTCACGATCACAGCTCCGGACACCGCCACTACCTACGAGATCTGGTATGCCTCCGATCGTGTTGCCAACGACATCTCCACGTTCGAGAGCATTGCGATCGTCGTGAACTAGCCGGCCGCTGACAGCGCCCGCGCGCCGCTTTGCCCGCCAGCGGAACGAACAACGAAGATCAGTCGCATGCGTGGTTAGAAGCTTATGTGAGGGGTTACGAGAATTTTGTACTCGTTACTGGCCGAAGTGTCGGGATATCAAGGGCGAAGCCCTTGGCTAGTTAGCACTTGCCCGCCCACGCAAAGCCGCACCACCCTGCAGCCCGATGGGGCCCAAGCTTGGTCGTTAGCTTCGATCGTGGCAATTCGGAAGCAGAATCAGGAACCGAAGGCATCCTCCACTGAGCCGATGTCGAGGAAGAGCGTCTCACCGTCGTTCTCGTCAACGCCGTCGTTGCCGGTGGCCAGGTAGACCTGGCCGGCGGCGGTGACGGCAACGCCTTCGAGCTTGTCCGGGACACTGATGCTGGCCGCGTCGAGGTCCCCGAGCACGTCGCGCGGCAGCGACTTAAGCAGTGCCAGTGGCTGGCCATGCGGCACGAAGGCCACGGACCGAGTGTCGATCCCGTAGATGCGCTTGATGCGGGCTTCCTGGCCGAGCTGGTTATCACGCTCAACGATCGCCAACCTGACAGCCTGAGCCCTATCCCTTGCGAGCGAGACAGACTTAGCGATGACCTATGGTATCGAGTATTTATCCACTTGGTAACGAAAGGATGGCAATTGGATGACTGTTCCGTTACAGGCTTCGTCAAGCGGAGATGCAGGTGCTTGACGGACCCCTGTGCCGGAGCCGGGCGATGGGGGGACGCGCGGTGCGGTCACACTCGAGTCATATTTCCGCCGATCATGAGCAACATCAGCGCGCGAACCGCTCGAACGGCCGGAACGCGAACGCGTGATGCTCCAGGTACCCCCGCGGGTACGCCTCGGCGAGCCCGTACCCGGCCGGCTTCTTCGCCGGCCGGTACGCGGTGCCGAAGATCCAGTCCCAGATCGCCAGCTTCGTCCCGAAGTTGCTCCCGCCCTGAGGGTGGTCGATCGCATGGTGCCACCGGTGCATCTCGGGCCCGTTGATCACCCACTGCAGTCGGCCGCTCCGCACGTCGACGTTGGCGTGGATCCACATGCCCCAGACTGCGCTGATCGTGCCCTTGACCAGGATCGCCTCGACCGACGCGCCGAGCAGGATCATTGCTCCGAACTCGATCGACTGGTTGATCAGGACCTCGAACGAGTGCGAGCGCGAGCCCGCGATCCAGTCGACGTGGCGCGCCGAGTGGTGCGCCTCGTGCAGCCGCCACAGCCACCGATTCCCGTGCTGTAACCGGTGGAACCAGTAGATGTAGAGGTCGTGGCTGATCACGAAGAACGCGACCTGCGCAGCGATCGGCCACCCGGTCACCAGCCCGTGCCGCGACGCGCCCGTCCACCCGTCGATCCAGCCGATCAAGAGGTCGATCACCACGGCCAGGAAGTAGCTCTGGAACAGCGCGTAGGTAACGAGGTCGACCCAGAAACCGTCGCGCAGGAACGGCTGGCCGCGGTCGTACGGGCGCCAGCGCTCGAGCGCGATGATCGCCGCAGCGCCGGCGACGATCACGATCGGGGCGAGGATGACCCAGGGCATGTCAGGACGCGGCCATGGTCAGCAGGGGTATAGGAAAATTGAAGAGGCTCTGTCAGGTCGTTACCGATCTCCGGATCGCAGGTGAACATCCCGAGATCACTGTGCAGACGGGCCGTGCCGGCGTGGTAATTGCCGTCCCGATGCGCATAGCGCCGCAGGCCTCGTGAAGCCTAGTGACTCACTATGACAGCGGCGTGACATCCAAGGGCACCGGTGTCCGGACTGTCACGGAACTGTCATGAAACTGCCATAAAGTGTCCCTAGCATGGGGGCATCGTCAGAGCCGTCGCCGCGTGATCCCTGCGCAGTGGTTCCAGAGGCCCTCGCAAGCCATGCGCGGTACGTGCTGTGCGGCCCGGGCTCTTGCAGGCATGTCCAGGCGGCGCGGTGATCCCGCCCGCGCACTCCAGGAACATGCCGGTTCGTATCGGTTCTTAGAGAGGAGGAGCGTTCCGTGATGATCAAAAAAACCCTCGCGATGGGCGCCGTAGCACTTGGATTGGCGTACAATCCGACCGCGTCTGCCCGCGACTACATCACCATCGTCGGCTCATCGACCGTCTATCCTTTCGCCACGGTGGTCGCCGAGCAATTCGGCAAAGCCGGCGGCTTCAAGACCCCCAAGATCGAATCCACGGGTACCGGCGGCGGCGTAAAGCTCTTCTGTGCCGGTGTGGGAGTCAACCATCCCGACATCGTGAATGCCTCACGACGCATCAAGGACTCCGAGGTCAAGGCGTGCGAGCAGAACGGCGTCACGGATATCCTGGAGGTCAAGATCGGCTACGACGGGATCGCCATCGCCAACTCCAAGGCCTCGCCTCAATATAACCTGTCCCTCAAGGACGTCTACCTGGCCCTGGCCAAGGAGATCCCCGATCCCAAGGGCGGACAGACCGTGCTCCCCAATCCGCATAAGGCCTGGAAGGAGGTCAATCCCGAGCTGCCCGACAAGAAGATTGAAGTCCTCGGGCCGCCCCCGACCTCCGGTACACGCGACGCCTTCGCCGAGCTGGCGATGGAAGGCGGTTGCAAGCAGTTCGATTGGATCAAGGCGCTCAAGGACCAAGACGAGAGCAAGTACAAAGCCCTGTGCCACACGGTGCGCGAGGACGGTGCCTATATCGAGGCGGGCGAGAACGACAACCTGATCCTGCAGAAGATCCAGGCCAACCCGAATGCCTTGGGGATCTTCGGTTACAGCTTCCTGGAGCAGAACATCGACAAGGTGAAGGCGGCCGTGGTGGATGGCGTGGCGCCGACCTTCGAATCGATCGCCGACGGATCCTACGCGATCTCCAGGCCGCTCTACTTTTATGTCAAGAAGGCGCACATGGACGTCATCCCCGGGATGAAGGAATACCTAGCCGAGTTCACGAGCGACAAGGCGTGGGGCGATGAAGGCTATCTGGCAGACAAGGGCCTCATCCCGCTGCCTTCAGAGGAACGTACCAAGGTCGCCTCCGACGTCAAGAGCCTGAAGAACCTGTCCTTGTCCGAGCTCTGACGGAGCAGAGCACCTCGAGGACCGCGAAGGGCCCAAACTCCGCCCCGAGTCTCAACGATCCCCGTGCAACCGGTAGCCCTCGCCGTGGTCCTGCTCGTGCTGGCGAGTGTCGCCTATTACCTCGGCCGCGGGCGCTCGCTGCGCGTCGCGAACGGAAGCCCGCGCGTCTTGCACTCGCTGCCGACCTATTACGGTTTTTACACCGCACTCTGGTGCGGAATTCCCGCCTTGCTGTTGTTCGCGGCATGGATCTTCTTCGAGCCCACGATCGTCACCAAGCTCGTGCTCGCGGAGCTCCCGAGCGAGATGCGCGAACTGCCCGAGGCCCGACTCGATCTGCTCGTCAACGACATCAAGAACGTCGTCGCGGGCAGCGTCACCGCCCGGGGCGCCGACCCCGACGTATCGGCGGCCGCCGCGCGCTATCGGCACCTCCAGGGGCTCAGCGACGCGGCCTTGGCGGTCTTGGTGCTTTCGCTCGCGGTCGGCGGCGGGGCGTACGCATTGCGCGGCATTCGTGCCGATCTGCGCGCCCGCAATCGCGTCGAGGCGGTCATCCGGGCCTTCCTCATCGCAAGCTCGACCATCGCGATCTTTACCACCGTCGGCATCGTTCTGTCCGTCTTGTTCGAAGCCATCCGCTTCTTTCAAAAGGTACCGGTCACCGAGTTCCTCTTCGGCCTCCATTGGAGCCCTCAGGTGGCCATCCGCGCGGATCAAGTCGGCGGCTCGGGGGCCTTCGGCGCCGTGCCGCTGTTCACCGGGACCTTGCTCATCTCGGGGATCGCGATGGCGGTGGCCGTCCCCATCGGATTGATGTCGGCGATCTACCTCTCCGAGTATGCCAGTCGCGGGTTTCGCACCATCGCGAAACCGGTGCTCGAGGTCCTCGCGGGGATCCCGACGGTGGTGTACGGCTTCTTTGCCGCGCTGGTCGTCGCCCCCCTGATCCGGGATACCGGCACCGCCATCGGGTTGGACGTGTCCTCGGAGAGCGCGCTGGCGGCGGGGCTGGTGATGGGCATCATGATCATCCCGTTCGTGTCTTCCCTCGCGGATGACGTGATCAACGCCGTTCCACAGGCGCTCCGCGACGGCTCCTACGGCATCGGCGCGACGCAATCCGAGACCATCCGGCAGGTGGTGATCCCGGCGGCCCTGCCGGGGATCGTCGGGGGCGTGCTCCTCGCGGTCTCGCGCGCCATCGGCGAGACCATGATCGTCGTGATGGCCGCCGGGCTCGCTGCCAACCTCACGGTGAATCCGCTCGAGGCGGTCACGACCGTGACCGTGCAGATCGTCACCGTGCTCGTCGGCGACCAGGAGTTCGACAGCGCCAAGACCCTTTCCGCCTTCGCCCTCGGTCTGGTGTTGTTCGTCTTGACCTTGGGCCTCAACATCATCGCGTTACACATGGTGCGGAAGTATCGAGAGCAGTATGAATAGCGCGACCGGCACCCTGAAACCCAAGACCGAGGCCCCTGGGAGAAAGAGGGCCATCGATACCGTCCGCGCCGGTCTGGCGCGGCGCTACGCGCGCGAGCGGCGCTTCCGGATCCTCGGATTGCTCGCGGTGGTGACGAGCTTCGTCTGTGTGGGGCTGCTCTTCATCAGCATCATCGCCACCGGTTATCAGGCGATCTGGCAGACCCGGATCCGGCTCATGGTCAACCTCGACCCGGAGGTCATCGATCCGGAGGGCAAGCGCGACCCCGCGGCCCTATCCGCAGCGGATTACGGAGGCTTGGTCAAGGGCGCGCTCTATGAGATGTTCCCCGAGGTCACGGCGCGAGCCGACAAGCGGGCGCTCTCGGATCTCGTGAGCAGTGGCGCGGCCTTCGAGGTCCGGCAGAAAGTGATCGAGGATCCCAAGCTCATAGGCACCAAAGCAAGCCGTCTGGGTCACGGCCAGCGACACCGTCGACATGTTGATGAAAGGCCACGCGGAACGCGATGCCGAGGGCGGGGCCGCTGGGCTCCAAGCCAAACAGGTCGCGTGGATCGATGAGATGATCCGCAAGGCCTGGATCGACAAGCGCTTCAATTCCACCTTCTTCACGGCGGGCGATTCGCGCGAGCCGGAGCTGTCGGGGATCTGGGGCGCCACGGTGGGCTCGTTCTACACGCTCCTCGTGACCTTGCTCCTGGCCTTCCCGATCGGCGTCGCGGGCGCGATCTATCTGGAGGAATTCGCCCGCAAGGGCCGCTGGACGGACCTCATCGAGGTGAACATCAACAACCTGGCGGCCGTGCCCTCCATCATCTTTGGATTGCTCGGGCTTGCCGTGTTCATCGGTTTCGTCGGATTGCCGCGCTCCTCGCCGTTGGTCGGCGGGATCGTCCTCGGCCTCATGACATTGCCGGTCATCATCGTCGCGAGCCGCTCGGCGCTCAAGGCCGTGCCGCCCTCCATTCGCGACGGCGCGCTCGGGGTGGGCGCATCGAAGGTGCAGACGGTATTTCACCACGTCGTACCCCTGGCGCTACCCGGTATGCTGACCGGCGCCATCATCGGTATGGCGCGTGCCCTGGGCGAAACCGCACCGCTCCTCATGATCGGCATGGTGGCCTTCATCGCCGACACCCCGGGCGGGATCATGGACCCGGCCACCGGATTGCCCGTGCAGATCTACCTCTGGGCCGACAGCCCCGAACGGGCCTTCGTGGAGCGCACATCGGCCGCGATCATGGTGCTCTTGGTCTTCATGGTCTTGATGAACTCGGTCGCGATCGTGCTGCGCAGGCGTTTCGAGCGCCGCTGGTAACGGGAATTTGCTTTAGTTGCAAGGTCCCAAAGGAGGATCCGATGAATGCCGTCATAGAAGAGCCTGAGACAATGCAACGGAGCGGGGCTGAGGTCACCGTGGCCGCTCCGGTCAGGACGAGGGCGCCGATAGACCGGAAGGATCGCACGACGGTCGGCGAGCAATTCGTGGAGAACCCGCGCATGACCTGCCGCAATGTCGATGTCTACTACGGTGACAAGCGCGCGATCCATGGTCTCTCGCTCGATATCGGTACCAATGAAGTCATCGCCATGATCGGCCCCTCGGGCTGTGGGAAATCGACGTTTATACGCTGCCTGAATCGAATGAACGACACCGTCGAGGGCTGTCGCGTAAGCGGCGAGATCAAGCTGGAAGGGGCGGACATCTATGGTAAGGAAATGGACGTCGTGCCGTTGCGCGCACAGGTGGGCATGGTCTTCCAGAAACCCAACCCCTTTCCGAAGTCCATCCACGAGAACGTCGCCTATGGTGTGCGGATCCATGGTCTCGCGAACGACAAGACGGATCTGGACGAGATCGTCCAGAAGAGTCTCGAGCGGGCGGGCCTGTGGGACGAGGTCAAGGACCGGCTGGCTCAACCAGGCACGAGCCTGTCGGGTGGGCAGCAACAGCGGCTCTGCATCGCGCGCACCATCGCCGTAGACCCCGAGGTGATCCTGATGGACGAGCCTTGCTCGGCGCTCGACCCCATCGCCACCGCGAGGATAGAGGACCTCATCGATGAGCTGCGCCAGAACTTCACCATCGCCATCGTCACCCACTCGATGCAGCAGGCCGCGCGTGTCTCCCAGCGCACGGCCTATTTTCACCTGGGTGATCTCATCGAGGTCGGAGCGACCGACCAGGTGTTCACCAATCCCCTGCATCCTTTGACCGAGGACTACATCACCGGTCGCTTTGGTTGAGACCGGGAGGACTTGCTTCGTATGAACCTGGAGCTCGAAGGGCACACGGTGCGTCGCTACGACGCGGACCTCAATCATTGTCACATCCGGGTGCTCGAGCTCGGCGGGATCGTGTTACAGCAGCTCATCGAAGCGCTCGGTGCCTTGCAGAAATGGGATGTTCCCGAGGCTCGGACCGTCATCGAACGGGACGAAGGCGTGCGACAGCTCGAGAAGGCGGTCGACGTCGAGCTCGTCCAGGTGATCGCCAAACGCACGCCTGTGGCCAGGGACCTGCGGGCGGTGATCGGGATGTCCAAGATGGTGGCCGATCTGGGCCGTGTCGAGGAAAAGGTGCTACGGCTCGCCGAGTTCACCGCAAGTGTGTTCGACGAAGAGACCAGTAACCCGCCCGACGCGCTCTTGAAGGACATTACGGCAATGGGGCGCGCGGCCTTGGCGCACCTGCGTCAAGCCCTCGAGATCTTCGACCGCGGGGATGCCGCGGCGGCCGAGGCGGGGCTCGGCGCGCGCGAAGAGTTCCTGTCGTGGTTACGGTCCGATCTGCGTCGGCTCACGACCTTCATGATGGAAGATTCGCGCCTCATCGGACAGGTGATCGGCGTGGTGCTGGCGCTCAGCGCACTCGAACGGATTGCCGAATACACCGTGAATCTCCGCGAAAACGTGATCTATCAGGTCACAGGGGAAACCTTGCGCTCGCCCCCCGCAACGCGAAACACCGTCGCCAAGGCAAGCTGATCGCATCGGTGTGGCTCCTGTGGACGAGCAAGTCCGAAACCGTTTTCTCAACAGGTCGGGACTAAGGATGCTCTGCAAAGTGTCGCGAGCAAGCCCAGATGCGCGAAGCCGCGGAGCGAGTCGCAAGACATATCAGGTAGATAGGCGAGCGACGAGCGAGCACGCGACAAAGCAGATGGGCTGCACAGTAACTGTTGCAGAGCTTCGCTACAACAACCGCCTCCAGTGCAGTAGCACCAGTGCCATCAGGGCCACCCCGGCCATCCCCAGCATCACCCACCAGAACGCTGACCCGTCTTCCAGGCCCGGCAGGCCCGCGACGTTCATACCGAAGATGCCTGTAATCAATGTCACCGGCATGAAGACGGCCGTGACCACCGAGAGGATGACCAAGTTGCGGTTCGTCTCCTCCAAGGCCCTTCCCGCGAGCTCCTCCTGGAGCAGCTTGGCGCGTTCTTGAATCGTATCCAAATCGCCGACGACCTCTCCCAGCTCTCCAGTCGTGTCCTGCAGCCGCCCGATATCGGTGTCGCGAAACCAGACCGGGGACGCCCGCACAGGCGCTGCAGCGCGCGGTGCTCGGGCGCGAAATGACGGTGCAGGCGCACCGCTAAACGCCGCAGGGTGGCGAGCTTGGCACGCGGGACATGGGTACGCTCGGCCAGGATCTGGTCTTCCATATCACCGATTTCACGATTCAAACGCGCGGCCACGCTGCCGAGCCTGTCGGCTTGACACTCGAGTAGGCTCACCATCAGCGTTCCCGTGCTGTCGACCCGAAGACCCTCGCGAATGGCCTTGCGCAGATCGTCGGTCGCGCTCAGCGGCTGGTGGCGGGTCGTGATCATGCAATGCTCATCGAGATAGAACCGCAATACGGCAATGTGATCGGGATCGAAGTCGAATCGATAGTGCACGTCACTGATGACACCGGCAATTCCCTCTCCTGCCGTCTCCAGGCGTTTGCGATCATCCACGTCGACCAGGAACTCTCGATGTGCCCCAGGCAAGCGCTCACAATGGGTGATCCAGTGCTTGGCATGGGCGTTGGCCGCATTGAGGTGAATCCACAGCACGGCCTTCGGGATGCCGCAAGGCGGCGTCTGAGATCCTCCCAGTCGAGCTCTCGTCCCGACTGGCCAGCGTCCCACAAGACGCCGTAGATGAAGCCATGACTGAGCGCACGCTCGGTGTCGAGGTTCCGGCGTTCTGCAGCGGTGAGGGTTGGCATCGGGGTCT
>CAVWJT010000018.1:0-102300 GCA_963755235.1 uncultured Acidimicrobiia bacterium | reverse complement strand
GCACATCGACACCCACCACACGGTGGAGGACGTCGCGATCACGCTCGGCGAGGCGTTCCACGAGGCCGTCGGCGACAAGGCCGGGATCAGGCGCTTCGCCAGCGGCCTCTATCCCCTGGACGAGGCACTGATCGAAGTCGCCCTCGACATCTCCGGGCGCCCGTACGTCTCCTGGGACGTCGAGATCCCGGAATCGCTCCCCTTGGGGAGCCCGGCCTTCGACCCCCAACTCGCCGAGCACACGGTAGCGTCATTCGCCACCAACGCCGGGCTCACGCTGCACGTCCGGTCGCGGGCCGGCCGGATCGCCCACCACATCGTCGAAGCCACCTTCAAGGGGCTCGCCCGCTGCCTGCGCGACGCGGTGCGTGTCGATGCCAGCGGTGGGATCCCGTCGACGAAGGGTGTCCTGTGACGCCACCGCTGATCGCGGTGTGCGACTACGGCATCGGCAACCTCCACTCGGCGCACAAAGCCCTCGCTCGCCAAGGCGCCGACGCCCGGCTCACCACCGATCCGGGCCTGGATCGCCGACGCCGGCACGCGGTCGTGCTGCCCGGCGTCGGCGCGTTCGGCGCGTGCATGGCCGCGCTGCGGGACTCCGGGCTCGAGCAGCCGGTGCGCGAGGCGGTGGCGTCGGGGCGGCCGTTCCTGGGGGTGTGCATCGGGACGCAGATGCTCTTCGACGACAGCGAGGAGGCGCCGGGCGTGTCCGGGATGGGCGTGATCGCCGGCTCGGTGCGGCGGCTCGCCCCCGGAGTGAAGCTGCCGCAGATGCAGTGGAACCGGATCGACGATCGTCGTCCGATGACGAGCCGATGTTCGCCGGCCTCGGCGAGCGGCCGTGGTTCTACTTCGTCCACTCGCTGCATCCGGTGCCCGACCGATCGCGGCGCCGTCGTGGCGACGTGTGAGTACGGCGGCGTCGGTCAACGCCGCGTTCCGGGTCGGGAACGTGTTCGCCACCCAGTTCCACCCGGAGAAGTCGGCCGGCGCCGGACGGCAGCTGCTCGCCAACTTCGTCGCGCTCGTCCGGACCCCGGCGTGACCACGCTCTACCCGGCGATCGACCTGCGGGAGGGCGTGTGGTCCGGCTGCGGGAGGGCGACTTCGCCGCCGAGACCGTCTACGGCGACGACCCGGTCTCGATCGCGACCTCGTTCTGCGAGCAGGGGGCGCACTGGATCCACGTCGTCGATCTCGACGCCGCCCGCACCGGTGAACCGCGCAACCGTCAGCTGGTGACGTCGATCGTGTCGGCGCTGGCCGGCCGAGCCCGCGTCCAGGCCAGTGGAGGAGTGCGTACGTGCCGCCGACGCGGCCGCGCTGGCCGACGCGGGCGTGGCCCGCGTCGTGATGGGTTCGGCGGCCCTGGGCCGCCCGGCCCTCGTCGAGGAGGTGGCGTCGATCGTGCCGGTCGCGGTCGGGCTCGATCACCGCGCCGGCGTGCTCGCCGTGGACGGCTGGACGAAGCCGAGCGACGTCGCGTTGACCGAGGCGCTCTCCGGCTTCGCCGGGGCAGCGGCGTTCGTGATCACCGACATCGAACGAGACGGCACGCTCGCCGGCCCGG
Source organism: uncultured Acidimicrobiia bacterium (assembly GCA_963755235.1). Taxonomy (GTDB): domain Bacteria; phylum Actinomycetota; class Acidimicrobiia; order Acidimicrobiales; family Ilumatobacteraceae; genus JALZMG01. Next base: position 100,727 of record CAVWJT010000018.1, on the reverse strand, counting down.
ACGTCGCTGGGCTGGGCGCGGCCATCGCGGCGACGAGCACACCGGTCATCGCCAGCGGCGGCGTGGGGACGCTCGACGACCTCCGGGCGCTCGCCGCGATCGACGGCCTCGCCGGGATCATCGTCGGCCGCGCTCTCTACGAGCGGCGGTTCACGGTGGGTGAGGCGCTGGAAGTGATCGGATGATCGTCGCCCGGGTGATCCCCTGCCTCGACGTCACCGCCGGCCGGGTCGTCAAGGGCACCAACTTCGTCGACCTGCGCGACGCCGGCGATCCGGTCGAGCTCGCCGCCCGCTACGACGCCGAGGGGGCCGACGAGTTGGTGTTCCTCGACATCACCGCCTCCAGCGACGGGCGGGACACGATGGTCGACGTCGTCTACCGCACGGCGGAAGAAGTGTTCATCCCGTTCACCGTGGGCGGCGGGGTGCGCACGATCGAGGACGCCAGGCGACTGCTCCGCGCCGGCGCTGACAAGGTCAGCGTGAACACTGCGGCGGTCGAGCGGCGGGCCCTCGTCACCGAGATCGCCGACGAGTTCGGTACGCAGTGCGTGGTGTGCGCGATCGACGCCAAGCGCCGCCCCGGTGGGTTCGAGGTCCACCTGCACGGCGGGCGCACGCCGACGGGCGTCGACGCGATCGAGTGGGCGGCGGAAGCCGCCGCCCTCGGGGCGCGGGGAGATCCTGCTGACGTCGATGGACCGTGACGGCACTCGGGAGGGCTTCGACCTGGAGCTCACCCGGGCGGTCGTCGATGCCGTCGGCGTGCCCGTCATCGCCAGTGGCGGCGTCGGGCACGCTGGACCATCTCGTCGAGGGGATCGTCGAGGGAGGTGCCGATGCCGTGCTGGCCGCGTCGATCTTCCACTTCGAGGAGCACTCGATCGCCGCGGCCAAGGCGCTGATGGCGAGCCACGGGATCACGGTCCGGCCGGTCGGAACGTAGGGTTCCCGGCCATGACCCAAGACATGGAATATCGCCGGCTCGGGCGGCGCCGGGCTACGGCTGTCAGTGCTGTCGTTCGGCTCGTGGGTCACGTTCGACCAACAGATGAAGGACGACGTGGCGATGGAGTGCATGCAGGCGGCGTACGACCGCGGCTGCAACTTCTTCGACAACGCCGAGTCCTACGCCGGCGGGGAGAGCGAGGCGATCATGGGCCGCGTCTTCGCCGAGCTCGGCTGGCCGCGCTGGTCGTACGTCCTCACGACGAAGGTGTTCTGGGGCCTCCACGACGCGCCGAACATGAGCAACACGCTCAACCGCAAGTACCTGATGCAGGCGATCGACGGGTCGCTCGAACGGCTGCAGCACGACTTCGTCGACATCCTCTACTGCCATCGGTCCGACCCGGACACGACGCTGGAGGAGACGGTGTGGGCGATGAGCGACATCGTGTCGGCGGGCAAGGCCCTCTACTGGGGGACGAGCGAGTGGTCCGCCGAGGAGATCCGCGGGGCGATCGAGATCGCCGAGCGCCACCACCTGCACAAGCCGGTGACCGAGCAGCCGCAGTACAACCTGCTGTCGCGCGAACGGGTCGAGACGGAGTACGCCCGGCTGTTCGCCGAGGTGGGGTACGGCGCGACGACGTGGAGCCCCTTGGCCTCGGGGCTGCTCACCGGCAAGTACCGCGACGGCATCCCGGAGGACTCTCGTGGTGCGCTCGAGGGTTACGACTGGCTCGCGTCGGCGCTCACCGACGAGGAGGCGATCGCCAAGGTCGAACGGGTGCGACCGATCGCCGACGAGCTCGGCTGTTCGCTCGGCTCAGCTGGCGATCGCCTGGTGCGCGGCGAACCCCAACGTGACGACGGTGATCACCGGAGCGAGCCGGCCGAGCCAGGTGAGCGAGAACCTCGCCGCCCTGGAGGTGATCCCGCGACTGGACGAGGACATCCTCGCCCGCATCGACGACGCCGTCAGCGGGGTAGCGAAGGGGCGTGCGGTGAGCGGTGAGCGCCCATACGCCGCCCATCGCTCACCACGATGGACGGTGGCAACGTGCGGTGAGCGGTGAGCGCCCATACGCCGCCTATCGCTCACCACGGGCCGGTCGCCGTCAGCGAGTAGCGGCGAGCTTCTCCACCGCGTCGAGCAGGCGGGCGACGTCGTCGGGCTCGATGTAGGCGACGACGCCGGCGCGTACGACGCCGCCCTTGTCGGCGAGGCCGAGCTGGTCGACGACCTCGACCGCGTAGGAGTGTCCGGCCCACGTCGCGATGCGGTCGCGGGCGAGCGCGGTGGCGATCTCGTCGGGATGCCTGCCGGTGATCGTGAACGCCACCGTCGGCGTGCGTCCGTCGCGGGTCCTCGGGCCCCAGACCTGGATCCCGTGGAGGGCGGCCAGGCCATCGAGGAGCGGTGAGAAGACGGCCGCCTCGCGAGCGGCGATGCGGTCCATGCCCTCGGCCAGGAGGAACTGGGCCGCGGCGTCGACGGCGGCGATCGCCTCGAAGCTCGGGGTCCCGGTCTCCCAGCGGCGCGGGCCGTGGGCGGCGGCCGGCCGGACCCTGGCGACGGGCAGCTCGTCGAGGAGCGACGGCCGGGCGACGAGGACACCGGCGTGCGGTCCGTACCACTTGTACGGGCTCGTCACCAGGGCGTCGCAGCCGAGGGCGGCGAAGTCGATGCGCCGGTGCGGTGCGAGGTGCACGGCGTCGACGAAGACCCGCGCGCCGCACTCGCGGGCGGCGCTCACGATCGGGCCGAGGTCGGGGATCGTGCCGAGGAGGTTGGACGCGCCGCTGACGGCGACCCACCGGGTGCGTTCGTCGATGAGGGCCGTCACCGCCGCCGGGTCCAGGGTCCCCGTCCTGGCGTCGAACGGTGCGAGCACGTGTTCGGCGCCGCTGGCCTCGCATGCCAGCCGCCACGGGGTGATGTTGGCGTCGTGGTCGAGGCGGGTGCCGACGACCCGGTCGCCCGGGCGCAGCGAGAGGGCAACGGCGCGCGTGAAGGCGAGCGTGAGCGTCGTCATGTTGGCGCCGAAGCAGACGGCGTCCGGTGTCGCGCCGAGCAGGGTTGCGACCGTCGCCCTGGTGCGCTCGAGGAGGGCGTCGCACGCCTCGGCGGCGGCGAACGGCCCGCCGCTGTTGGCGTTCAGCCCACTCGCCGCCCAGTCGGACATCGCCGTGATCGCGGTGTCGACCATCTGCGTACCCGCCGGTCCGTCGAAGCGGGCCCAGTCGTCACGGACGCCGGGAAAGCGGTGACGTAGCGATGCGGCGGTCATGAATCAGATTGTGGCCTCTCTGACCTCAACGTCATCGTCCCACGTGACTGCCCGCCGCAGCGGCCACAGTGCGCCGAGGGAACGACCCGGTCGAGCCTCCGGCGGGTTCGTCACCGCAAGGGGAGGTACACGCCGCTCGGCGTCATCCCCGGCGCCGAGGTCATCGTCAAGGGCAACAACAACCGCGGCAAGGTCGTCGGTGAGTACATCGACATGGCGACCGGGCCAGATTTCCCTTCGGCGTCGGCGACGGAACGTCAACGCCCAGCCGTCACGGACCGGGAGAGCGGTGACGCAACGACTCGGCGGGCGTGGACGAGATTGTTTCGCCTGACGATGAGCCCCACGTAGCCGAGAACGATCAACGCGGCGACGAACGCCCGGGCGAGCAGGATGTAGCGGCCGGGATAGACGACGCCGGTCAGGTAGTGGTCGATGAACCCGTTGTCGTACGCCTCGCCGCCGGCACGGCGGCGGAACGTTTCTCCAGCGGCGTGAGTGGACAGGTGAACCCGATCGCCACGATCGCGACCGCCCACACCACGACGGGGACGTGCGCCCACACGAGCTGCGGCCAACGCCACGCCAGGAGCCCGCCGACGGCGACGAACACGATGAAGGCCAGATGGATCACCACTACCAGATCGGCCAGCAATCGGTAGATCACCGCGGTGCCTCCTCGACGGCTGCGTTCTGTGTGAGCGAACAAGGCGGCAGTCCCGCATGTTCGCTACACAGATACTCTCATCTCGTGGCCGGCACCGCCGAACGACTCGAGAAGCTCCCGATCAAGATGCTCAACGACCGGCTGCTCGTGCGCATCCCGGACAAGGACGGTGAGCGCCGGAGCCAGGGCGGCATCGTGATCCCGGCCACCGCCCAGATCGCCAAGCGCCTCGTGTGGGCGGAGGTCGTCGCCCTCGGCGGGAACGTGCGGGCCGCCGAGGTGGGCGACCTCGTGCTGTTCAGCCCCGAGGACCGCTACGAGGTCGAGGTCCAGGGCCGCGACTACATCATGTTGCGCGAGCGCGACCTGCACGCCGTCGCCGCCGAGCGCATCGAGGCGTCCACCGGCCTGTACCTGTGAGTCCGGGCACGCGCATCGAACTCACGGCCGAGCAGCTCGCCGCGGTCAGCGTTCGACGAGCGGGGCCTCGTCCCGGCGATCGTGCAGGACCTCGACGGGGTCGTGTTGATGATGGCGTGGATGAACGCCGACACGTTGCGGGCGACGCTCGAGCAGGGACGGATGGTGTTCTGGAGCCGCAGCCGCCAGGAGGTGTGGCGCAAGGGCGACACGAGCGGCGACGTCCAGGTCGTCCACGAGGCGTACTACGACTGCGACGGCGACGTGCTCCTGTTCCGCGTGGACCAGCAGGGCAACGGTGCCTGCCACACGGGGGAGTACTCCTGCTTCTTCCGCCGGTTCGGAGAGCCCGATGCTGCTCCGCCCGAGTAGGGACGAGTTCCACTCCCTCGCCCGCGACCACACGGTGGTACCGGTGTGGGCGGAGGTGCTCGGCGATCTGGAAACGCCGGTCGCGGCGTACGCCAAGCTCGTCGGCGATGGCCCGGGCTTCCTCCTCGAGTCGGTCGAGCACGGGGAGCGCTGGAGCCGCTTCTCGTTCGTCGGCCGGGATCCGGTCGCCACGCTCGTCTCGCGCGACGGGCTCGTCACCGTCGACGGCGCGTTGCCAGTCGCCGTGCCGCGGGACCGGGGGATGCTCGCCGCGCTCGAAGAGCTCCTGCGTGTCTACCGCGCGCCGGTGATCCCCGATCTGCCTCCGCTGCACGGCGGGCTGATGGGCTATCTCGGTTACGACGTGGTCCGCGAGATCGAGCGGCTCCCGGACATCCCCGACGACGACCAGCACCTTCCTGACGCGGTGATGAGCATGATCGGGTCGCTCGCCGCGTTCGACCATTGGCGGCAACGGGTGACGTTGATCGAGAGCGTGCCCGTGCTCGACCTCTCCGACGCGGCGCGTGACGACGCCTACGACGCTGCCGTGGCGAGCATCGAACGGGGCCTCGCCAACCTCGCCCGGCCGCTGCCGTACGTGCCGGTCGAGCCGCCTGCCGCGGACGACGTGCTGCCCGAGACGAAGAGCTCGATGCCCGACGGCCTGTACCAGCAGGCGGTCGAGGTGGCCAAGGACTACATCGTCGCCGGCGACATCTTCCAGGTCGTGCTGGCCCAGCGCTACGACCTGCAGCTCGACGCCGACCCGTTCGACGTCTACCGCGTGCTGCGGCAGATCAACCCGAGCCCGTACATGTACTTCGTGCGCCATCCGGAGCTCACCATCGTCGGCTCGTCGCCGGAGCCGATGGTCAAGCTGCTCGACGGGAAGGTGATCTCGCGACCGATCGCCGGGACGCGCAAGCGGGGGCGCACCGACGAGCACGACCGGCGGATGGCGGCCGAGCTGACCGAGCACCCCAAGGAGCGGGCCGAGCACGTGATGCTCGTCGACCTCGCCCGCAACGACGTCGGTCGGGTCGCCCGCTTCGGGAGCGTGCACGTCGACGAGCTGATGACGCTCGAGCGCTACAGCCACGTGATGCACCTGACGTCGCAGGTGTCGGGCGATCTCGTCGACGGCCTCGGCCCGATCGACGTGCTGCGGGCGACGCTGCCAGCGGGCACCGTCAGCGGGGCGCCGAAGGTGCGGGCGATGGAGATCATCGACGAGCTCGAGCCGGTGAAGCGCGGCCCGTATGCCGGCGTGGTCGGATACCTCGACTGGAGCGGGAACCTCGACACGGCGATCGCGATCCGCACGATGTTCGTCGGCCCGCAGGGAGCGAGCCTGCAGGCCGGCGCTGGCATCGTCGCCGACTCCGACCCGGCCGACGAGGACCTGGAGTGCCGCAACAAGGCGGCCGCCCTGCTCGCCGCGGTCCCGGCGGCCCGGCGGATGACCGCCGCCCGCCGCGCCGCCGGCACCGTCGCCTGACGAGCGCGAGCCCGGCTACAGGGCCCAGGCGACGAGGAAGAGGAAGCCGAGGATCCCGAACACCAGCATCAGCACGACCGCGATCGCGAGCAGGACCGGGAAGCTCGTGACCGCGTAGAGCGCGACTGGAAGTCGGCGGAGGTTCTCGCTGAGGGCGATGTCGCGCAGCCGGGTGAACTGCACGGTCTGACCGATGACGGCGGGAGCGGTGCGGGCCCGGCCGTCGTCAGTGACCTCCACCGTCTCGATCACGACCCGTTCGGCCGCGGCGTCCTTCGACAGCAGGGTCGCGCGCTTCGTCGACCAGCTCGACGGCGTGCCGGCGGACGCGCGTCAGGCGCCACCAGGCGAGCAGCGGGGCGCCGACGGCGACGATGGCGAGCGCCCCACCGAGCACCATCCACGCCGTCTCGACGTCGCCTGACATCGCGGCGAGGCCCATCGCGAAGCTGCTCACGGCCACGAGGGCGGTGAGCAGAGCGACACCGAGGGCGAGCATCGCGCCGCGGCGGGCGAGGAGGGTGACTGCGTCGACGGCGCGGCGGGCGAGGTCATCGATGCCGGGCATGTCCGGGAGTGTGCCACGACCCTGTCGCCGCCACACTGGTGTCATGACACGCGGTCCGTTCTGGGTGGAGACGCCGAGGGATGCAGTCCAGGTGTCCGGCCCGGACGCTCTCGTCTACCTCCAGGGACAGGTGTCCCAGGAGCTCCGTCAGCTGGCTGTGGGCGTCAGTCGCTGGACACTGCTGCTCCAGCCGAACGGCCGGGTGGACGTGCTCGCCCGGGTGTGGCGTACCGACGACGACACCTACGTGCTCGACACGGACGACGGATTCGGTGACGAGCTGCTCGCCCGCATCAACCGGTTCCGGATCCGGGTCAAGGCCGACGTCGAGCCGGTGGCCTGGCGGTGCCTCGCCGTCCGCTGCACCGGCGGCAGCACCGTCCCGGAGGGTGCGGTCGTCGGCTGGTGGGACCGTGATCACGACCTGTTCGGGCCGAGCCCGCAGCCGCCCGCCGGCGTCGACGCCGGGTCGGCTGCCGACCTGGAGGCGGCGCGGATCGAGGCCGGCTGGCCGGCGATGGGCGCCGAGATCGTGCCGGGGGAGCAGATCCCCGGCGAGATCGGGGTCGTGCCGGTCGCCGTCGACTTCAAGAAGGGGTGCTACCCCGGTCAGGAGCTGGTCGAGCGGATGGACTCGCGCGGGGCCGAGGCGCCCCGGCGGCTGCGCATCCTCACCGTGGCCGAGGGGTCCCAGCCGGGCGATCCGGTTCTGCACGACGGGCGGGAGGTGGGTGTGCTCACGAGCGTCGCCGGCACCCGGGCCCTCGGCTACGTGAAGCGCGGCGTCGACGTCGGCGACCCGCCGCGCATCTCGTGACCCACGATCTGGGCGGGAATTTTCGCGACGTCTGACAGGATTCCCGCCCAGAAGCCGGAGTGGCACTATTCCCGCCCAGATGGGGGAGTCAGCGCGGGGCGACGTCGAGGGATCGGCGCAACGCCATCACGTCGGCCCGTTGCCGCACCACCTGAAGTTCGGGGGCCTGGTCGATCACGGTGGCCAGCCCGTCGTGCGACGTGCCGACGCCGGCGGCGGCGCGGAGCCACGCCGCCGCGGTGTCCACGTCGCCGAGGGCGCCGGCGGCGCGGGCCACGGTGGCGGCGATCAGCGGGCGTGGCTCGCGCCCGTAGCACTCGGCTCCGTAGCGGGCCGCCTCGTCGAGCTGCCCGGTGCGCAGGAGCAGGTTGGCCAGCACGTACTCGTTGAACGGGTCGCCGTACGGGCAGCGGCCGGGGGAGCACGCCCAGCAGCTCCCGGGCACCGGCGTCGTCGAGGGTGCGCGGCACGACGTTGGCCGCCCCTGTCCGGCGCAGCCCGTTGACGAGGGTTCGCGTGGCGCGCTCCGGGTCGCCCGCCCGCAGCGCGGCGAGCGCCTTGTCGAACGGTGAGACGGCGTGGCGCGACCGGTCGTCGAACACCAGCTGCAGCTGCATCACGACGAGCAGGCCGAGGAACACGGTGAACCCGCGCGTCTGGGCGACGAAGGCCATCCAGATCGCCGCGCCGATCGTGAGGATGAGGCTCGCGTAGAGCGCGACCCGGCGGGCCTGACCCGGAAGGAACCGCTCGAGCACGTTGGTGACGACGTTGCCGCCGTCGAGGGGCAACACCGGGAGGAGGTTGAACAGCCCGATCGCCGGCCCGGCCCACCAGACGGCCTGTGTTGCCGCGGAGCGCTGCCAGCTGTCCTCGTCGAGCGGGTTGACCCCCATCACGGCGAGCAGGGCCAGCCCGGCCGTGATGTGGGTGACCGGTCCGGCGAGGGCGATGAAGGCCTGGGTCCCGAGCGACAGGGGCTGCGGCGCGACGTACGAGGTGTAGCCGGCCATGAAGTCGAGCGAGACCTCGGCCCGGGCGCCGGCCCGGCGGGCGGCCACGGCGTGCCCCAGTTCGTGCAGCAGCGTGAAGCCGGCCACCGCCACCGCCAGCCAGACGCCGAACTCGTCGCCGTTGATGAACACGAGCAGCACGATGAACAGCAGGAACCCGGTCCGTACGTGGAGCGGGAAGCCCAGCACGCTGAGCGGGCGGTGGACGGGCGGGGGCATTCGGCGCCGATGGTACGGGACGTCCCGCGCCCCGGGGATGCGCGGGAGGCGTTCCCGTAGACTCGACTCCCGTGCCGTACGTCTTCGCCTTCGATCACAAGCATCGCCGCCCGCCGATGGAGATGAAGGATCTGCTCGGTGGCAAGGGCGCCAACCTCGCCGAGATGACCAGCGTGTTGCGCCTACCGGTCCCGCCGGGCTTCACCATCTCGACCGACGCCTGCCGGGCGTACATGGCCGGCGGGTGGCCGGACGGGCTCGACGACGAGATCGCCAAACACGTCACCCGGCTGGAGCGCAAGATGGGCCGCCGGCTCGGCGACCCGAGCGACCCGCTTCTCGTCAGCGTGCGGTCCGGCGCCAAGTTCTCGATGCCCGGGATGATGGACACCGTCTTGAACCTCGGTCTCAACGACCGCAGCGTCAAGGGGCTCGCCGCCGGCACCGACGAGCGCTTCGCCTACGACTCGTACCGCCGGTTCCTCGCCATGTACGGGCGCATCGTGCTCGACCTCGACGGCGCCTCGTTCGAGCATCCGCTCGAGGACGCCAAGGCCAAGGCCGGGGTCACCAACGACGCCGAGCTCTCGGCCGGCGTGTTGCAGGAGCTGTGCGAGCAGTACAAGGCCGTGGTCCAGGACGCGACCGGAAAGCCGTTCCCGCAGGACCCGATCGAGCAGCTCCGCGGCGCCGTGGAGGCGGTGTTCCAGAGCTGGAACGGCGCCCGGGCGATCGCCTATCGCGTGCGCGAGCGGATCAGCCACGACCTCGGCACGGCCGTCAACGTGCAGGCGATGGTGTTCGGCAACCGCGACGACAACTCGGGCACCGGCGTCGGCTTCACCCGCAACGCCGCCACTGGTGAGAACCGGGCGTACGGCGACTTCCTCATCAACGCCCAGGGGGAAGACGTCGTCGCCGGCATCCGCAACACCGAAGACCTCGACGATCTGGCCAAGCACTTCCCAAAGATCCACGACGAGCTGCTCGCCATCTTCGCCCGGCTCGAGCGCCACTACGCCGACATGTGCGACACCGAGTTCACGATCGAACAGGGCAAGCTCTGGATGCTCCAGACCCGCGTCGGCAAGCGCACCGGCGCCGCCGCCCTGAAGATGGCCGTCGACATGACCAAGGGCAGCGGCAAGGGCGCGGCGAAGTGGAAGATCAGCCGCGAGGAGGCGCTCACACGCGTCACCGCCGACCATCTCGACCAGGTGCTGCACCCGCAGTTCGCCGGTGAGGGCAAGGTCCTTGCCAAGGGGCTCGCCGCCTCGCCGGGGGCCGCCGTCGGCAAGGTCTACTTCACCGCCGACGACGCCGAGGCCGCCGCCGAGCGGGGCGAGCAGATCATCCTGGTGCGCAACGAGACCAGCCCGGAGGACGTCCACGGGATGATGGTCGCCGAAGGGATTCTCACCGCCCGTGGCGGCCTGGTCAGCCACGCCGCCGTCGTCGCCCGCGGTTGGGGTACCCCGGCCGTGGTGGGCGCCGAGGCGATCAAGATCTCGGGGAAGCAGTTCACCACCGGCGGCGAGACCGTCGCCGAAGGCGACGTCATCTCCATCGACGGCTCGACGGGCGAGGTCGTGCTCGGGGCGATGGAGCTGGCCGCGTCGGAACCCCCGGCCGAGTTCACGACGATCCTGAAGTGGGCCGACGTGGTGCGCAAGGGCAAGCTCGGCGTGCGCGCCAACGCCGACACCGGCGAGGACGCCGACAATGCCCGCCGCCTCGGCGCCGAGGGCATCGGGCTGTGCCGCACCGAGCACATGTTCCTCGCCCCGGACCGGTTGCCGGTCGTCCGGCGGATGATCCTCGCTTCGACGCCCGAGCAGGAGGCCGAGGCGCTCGACGAGCTGCGCAAGGTCCAGCAGGACGACTTCACCGAGATCCTCGAGGCGATGGACGGGCTGCCGGTCACGGTCCGCCTGCTCGACCCGCCGCTGCACGAGTTCCTCCCGTCGATCGAGGAGCTGCGCATCAAGCAGGCGCGCGAAGGGCTCTCCGCCGAGGAAGAGCGGTTGCTCGCCGCGGCCCAGAGCTGGTCCGAGCACAACCCGATGCTCGGCACGCGCGGCGTGCGCCTCGGCGTGATCAAGCCGGGCCTGTACGCGATGCAGGTGCGGGCGCTGCTCGCCGCCGCCGCCGACCTGCGGGCGAAGGGGAAGAACCCGATCGTCGAGATCATGATCCCGCTCACCGTCACCCGCGAGGAGCTCGCCCTCGCGCGGAGCTGGGTGGAGGACGAGGTCGCCGACGCCACCAAGCGGATGAAGAAGAAGCCGAAGATCACGATCGGCACGATGATCGAGACCCCCCGAGCCGCGCTCCGCGCCGACGAGATCGCCGAGGAGTCGGACTTCTTCAGCTTCGGCACCAACGACCTCACGCAGATGACGTTCGGCTTCAGCCGCGACGACATCGAGAGCCGGATGATGCCGGCCTACCTCGAACAAGGGCTGCTGAAGCGCAACCCGTTCGAGACCATCGACCAGACCGGAGTCGGCGAACTGGTCGAGATCGGCACCGCGCGGGGTCGGGCCGCCAAGCCCGAGCTCAAGGTCGGGGTGTGCGGCGAGCACGGCGGCGATCCCGAGAGCATCGCCCTGTTCTACAAGGCCGGTCTCGACTACGTGAGCTGCTCCCCGTACCGGGTGCCGATCGCCCGCCTCGCCGCGGCGCAGGCGATCGTCGGCGCCGGCACCAGCGACACCAAGTAAGGACCTCGCACCACTGATGCTCCCGCTATTCGCCGCCGAGGGCGGCGACGGCAACTTCGTCCAACTGACCGTCCACCCGTGGCAGTGGCTCGTCCTGCTCGGGCTGATCATCGCCCTGCTGCTCGTCGATCTCCTGGTGATCCACCGCGAGGCGCACGCGGTGAGTACGAAGGAGGCGGCGATCGAGTCCGCGGCCTGGATCTCGATCGGCGTGGCCTTCTCGCTGGTCGTGCTGTGGTGGTTCGGCGGCGCGGCCACCGGCGAGTACATCTCGGGCTACCTGATCGAGAAGAGCCTCAGCGTCGACAACGTCTTCGTCTGGGCGATCATCATGAGCTACTTCACGGTGCCTCCGAAGTACCAGCACCGCGTGCTCTTCTGGGGCATCTTCGGGGCCCTCGTGATGCGGGCTGTCTTCATCTTCGCCGGTGTCGCCCTGATCGAGCGCTTCGACTGGATCCTGTACGTGTTCGGAGCGTTCCTCCTGTTCACGGCGGGTCGGATGATGTTCTCCGACAACGAGCACGTCGACCCGGGGAACAGCAAGTTCCTGAAGGCCGTCAACAAGGTCATCCCGAGCACGGACAAGCTCGACGGTCCCCACCTGTTCACCAAGATCAACGGCAGGCGGCTGGCGACGCCCCTGTTCGCCGTGCTCGTGCTCGTCGAGGTCACGGACGTGATCTTCGCCGTCGACAGCGTGCCGGCCGTACTGGCGGTCAGCCACGAGCAGTTCATCGTCTTCTCGTCGAACGCCTTCGCGATTCTTGGCTTGCGGGCGTTGTACTTCCTGCTCGCCGACATGCATGCCCGCTTCACCTATCTCCAGCAGGGACTCGCGGTCATCCTCGCCTTCGTCGGCGTGAAGATGATCATCGCCGAGTGGTACCACATCCCGACGTGGCTCTCACTGCTCGTGATCGCGCTGGTGCTGACGGCGTCGATCGCCTTCTCCCTCAAGTCGCAGCGTGGCCTCGACGAGCAGCGGCCGGACTTCGACGCGGTGAAGGCCCTGCCGCCCGCCGTCGAAGTTCCGCCGACTCGCGACCAAGACTGACGCGCTGGCGCCGATGGCCATCGCCGACGACGACATCGAACGGCTGCGGTCGACGGTGTCGATCGTCGATGTGGTCGGCGAGGTCGTGACGCTGCGCAAGTCGGGCCGCAACTGGAAGGGTCAGTGCCCGTTCCACCCGGACAACACGCCCTCGTTCAACGTGCGCGAGGAAACCGGGCGGTTCAAGTGCTTCGGGTGTGAGAAGGGCGGCGACGTGTTCACGTTCGTCCAGGAGCACGAGCACCTCGACTTCGTGGGGGCCGTCGAGTTCCTCGCCGCCAAGGTCGGGATCCAGCTCACGTACACGTCGACCGGGCAGTCCCGCGAGCGGGCTCGGCGTCGGCAGCTGGTCGACGCGATGGCGGCTGCCGTCGAGTGGTATCACGCGCGCCTCCTCCACGACCCGGCGGCGCGGGTAGCCCGGGACTACTTGCGCAGCCGGGGCTTGTCCGGCGAGGTCGCCCGCACCTTCAAGCTGGGCTGGGCGCCGGACGAGTGGGACGCCCTGGCGCGGGAGTCGGGGATCGACGGCGAGCTGTTGCGAGCGACCGGGCTCGCGTTCACCAACCGGCGCAACCGGCTGCAGGACGCGCTGCGCGCCCGCGTGCTGTTCCCGATCTTCTCCGAGTCCGACGACGCGGTCGCGATCGGCGGGCGGGTGCTCCCCGGCTCGGCCGATCCGGCGAAGTACAAGAACTCGCCGGAGACCCCGATCTACGCCAAGTCGAAGACGCTCTACGGGCTCAACTGGGCGAAGTCGGAGATCGTCACGTCCGACCAGGTCATCGTGTGTGAGGGCTACACCGACGTGATCGGCTTCCATCAGGTCGGAGTCCCCCGAGCGGTTGCCACGTGCGGCACCGCGCTGACGGAGGACCACGTGCGGTTGCTCAAGCGCTACGCCAGCCGCGTGGTGCTCGCCTTCGATGCCGACGCCGCCGGGCAGGGCGCGGCCGAGCGGTTCTACGAGTGGGAGCGGAAGTACCAGGTGCAGGTCGCGGTGGCCCGCATGCCTGGCGGCCAGGATCCCGGCGCGCTCGCCCAGCGGGATCCGGAGGCGCTCGCCGCCGCCGTCGCCGATGCCCAGCCCTTTCTCGCCTTCCGCCTGCGGCGGGCGGTCGACGGCGCCCCGGCCCGAACCCCGGAGGATCGGGCTCGGCTGGCGGAGCGGGCGATGGCGGTGGTCAACGAGCATCCGGACGCCAACGTCCGCAAGCTCTACGCCGGACAGGTCGCCTCCGAGGTCGGCCTGCCGGTTGCCGACCTGGTGCGGATCGCCGAACGGGGCACGCGGCGGCCGAGCGTCGCGGTCGCGGCCCCTCGCCCGCAGGGCTGGAGAGAGAACGCCGAGTTCGCCGCGATCACGGTGCTCGCCCAGGACTGGGACGCCATCGCCGGGTGGTTGATCGAGGAGCTCTTCCACGACGAGACCCATCGGCGAGCGTTTCTCGCGCTGGCCGAGGCCGGAGGCGACCTCGATGCGGCGATCGAAGCGGCCGATCCCGATGCCCGCGAAGTGCTGACCCGCGCCGCCGTGGCCGACCTGGACGTCGATCCCGAAGCCGAGGCGCGCAACCTGATCGGCGCCGCCGTGCGCCGTCAACTCGCCGGGCGGGCGGGCATGGCGGACGACGATCAGATCCGCGAAGACCGCGACGCGCGTCTGCACCTGGAAGAATTGGCGGCGGCGAACGCAGGGTCCGGCTCTGCGGAGTGGTTGCTAGGTTGGCTTCATCGCCGGATGGAGGAACGCTCGGGTGGGGGACTTTGACGAGGGCCCTCGGGAAGAGGCTCGTGACGTGCCCTTCCGCGGGTTCGAGAGCGTCGATGCCGCCGAGTGGGGCGCGCTGATCGAGCACGGCCGGCACCAGGGACGGATCCATGCCGAGCAGGTCACCCACGTGCTCCGCAATGTCGAGCTCACCGGCGAGGTTCTCGACCGCGTGCGGCACATCTGCGAGGACGAAGGGATCGCGCTCGACGAGACGGTCGATGAGAGCGACGTCGTCGATGACGTTGATGAGGTCGAGGGGGACGAGGGCGAGAGCGGGGAGGCGCCGGGGGAGCCCGTGCGCCTGCTCGAGCCCGATAGCGACGAGGTGGTCGCGGCCGACGAGCACTTGCTCAGCCGGCGCCGGCGGCGGCGCCTCAAGCGGTCGGCGCCGAGGTCCGAGGGCACGACGTCGGACGGCGTGCGCATGTACTTGCGGGAGATCGGCCAGGTCGACCTCCTCACCGGCGACGACGAGCGGCGGCTGGCGCAGCTGATCGAAGCCGGGCACCTCGCGGCCGCCCGCGTCGACGAGGGCGGCCTCGACGACGTCGAGACCCGCCGGATGATGCGCGCCGTGCAGCGCGGCGAGCGGGCGAAGAGCGAGCTCACCCAGGCGAACCTGCGGCTCGTCGTGAGCATCGCCAAGCGTTACTCGGGCCGGGGGATGCAGCTCCTCGACCTGATCCAGGAGGGCAACCTCGGCCTGATGCGGGCGGTCGACAAGTTCGACCACTCCAAGGGGTTCAAGTTCTCGACGTATGCCACGTGGTGGATCCGCCAGGCGATCACCCGCTCGATCGCCGACCAGGCGCGCACGATCCGCATCCCGGTGCACATGGTCGAGCACATGAACCGGGTGATCCGCGCCAAGCGCCAGTTGCACCAGGAGCTGGAGCGCGAGCCGACGATCGACGAGCTGTCCGAGCGGGTGCAACTCGAACCCGACCGGGTGCGCGAGCTGCTGCGCATCTCGCTCGACCCGCTGTCGCTCGACTCGCCGATCGGCGAGGAGGACGAGTCCAACCTCGGTGACTTCATCGAGGACTCGTCGACGGACGGACCGGCGGACGCAGCGACGAGGGTGATGCTGACCCAGGCCGTCGGGGCCGTGCTCGGCGAGCTGTCCGAGCGCGAGCAGGAGATCGTGCGCCTGCGCTTCGGGCTCGACGGCGGGCAGGCGAAGACGCTCGAGGAGGTCGGCCGCGAGTTCGGCGTCACCCGCGAGCGGATCCGCCAGATCGAGGCCAAGACCCTCGCCAAGCTCCGCCACCCCCAGCGGTCCCAACGCCTCCGCGAGTTCCTCGAAGCCGAGTAACGCGCCCGCCGGGGGTCCCCCATCTGGGCGGGATTCTTCTCACCCCGCTATCTGGGCGGGATTTCTTTCACCTGTCGCGAATATTCCCGCCCAGATCGCCGCGGGCGGCGGCGGGCTGACACCCCTTGGTCAAGCTCTCGCCATGGGGTACGGGGGAAAGGTAGAGGAGCAACGGCGGGCGCGGGAGCTCCGGGCGCAGTCGTGGACGCTGCAGGACATCGCCACCGAGCTCGGCGTCAGCAAGTCATCGGTGTCGCTGTGGGTGCGCGATGTCGAGTTCGCTCCACGCCCACGCAATCGTGGCCACCGCTCGATGAAACCGCACCCGCTGCACGTGGCCAAGCTCGCCCAGATCTCGCGGCTGAACGCGGACGGCGTCGCGCACGTTGGCCGGATGAGCGATCGCGAATTCCTTCTTGTCGGCGCGGCCCTGTACGCGGGCGAGGGTTTCAAGCGGGACGGACCCGTGGGAATGGCCAACACCGATCCGGCGGTGCTGCTGATGTTCGTGACCTGGCTCCGCCGCTTCTTCGACATCGACGAGTCCCGTCTGCGAGTGCGCCTCTACCTGCACGATGGTCTCGACCTCGAGGCTGCGGAGTCTTTCTGGAGCATCCTGCTCGGCATCCCGGAAACCCAGTTCCGGAAGGCCTACCGTCCCGAGGCGAACCCGACTCGCAGGCTGGCGAAGCACGTGCACGGCTGCCCAGCGGTGACCTATTCCTGCAGTTCGACGCACCGGCGTGTGATGGGATTGGTGCGGGCGATAATGTCCACTCACGCCTATCCGGGGTAGCTCAGTTGGCAGAGCGGCTGCCTGTTAAGCAGCATGTCGTGGGTTCGAGCCCCACCCCCGGAGCCACCGAATCGAACCACCCAGGGCGGTAGCTCAGTGGTCAGAGCAGGGGACTCATAATCCCTGGGTCGTGGGTTCGATCCCCACCCGCCCTACGTGATCTCTCGAACTCGAGACGGTCTGCGCCGCGAGACCGCCGCGCTCAGTCGAGCGGCCAGCGGATGATGCAGAACTCGTTGCCGAACGGGTCGCGCATGACCGCCCATTCGAGGAGGTCGCGGCCCTCGGGGGCGTAGAGCTCCGGTGGCCGGACAACGGTGCCGCCGATCGCTTCGATCCGTCCGGCCGCGTCGGCGACGTCGTCGACCCGGAAATCGAGATGGGTCCCGCTGTTCACGCTCTCCTGCCCGCCGGGCACGAGTTGCAGCAGGATCCAGCCCCCCTCGCGGTCGGTGGGATCGTCGGCATCGAGGACCGAGAACTGCCCGTGCCGTCCATGAGGCGAGAGCCCCGAGACCGCCGACCAGAAGCGCTCGCCCTCGTCGAGGTCGGTGACGTTGACGACGGGCTTCCACAGCTTCGCGATTCCGGCCATCGTCGGAGCCTGCCCGAACCGTCCGCGGCGTTCAAGCGCGGGTCGTCAGCCCGGCCACCCAGTGTTGGACAGCCTGCTGGTCCGCGACCGTGCCGCCCCAAGGCGGAGCTGCAAGGACTCGGCGTATCACGATCAAGGAGTCGAGTCATGCCGGAAGTGACGTTCCCCCTCCGTAGGCACAAGGTCCCGCCCGCCGATCGCGGCCTCCCTGCTGGCGACCGCGATTCCCGCGTCCCATCCCGGTGCCCGTCCGCGCGCCGGCAACGGGATCGCGTCTGTGTCCACGCCCGCCCGGCGGAGAACCCACGAAATGATCGAGTTGCAGCTCCACATGTCACCGACCCCCGACTCATCGCGACCCCACGTGAGGGCCGGAACGCCGGGTAGCACCTCGAGGATGTGCTCGGCGACGACGGCGTCGTCGGAGAGCCGGATCGGGCCGCCGACCGCGTACTGCAGGTCAGGGATGACGCCATCGCGCCAGCGGCGCACCTCATAGCGGAAGATCCGAAACCGTCCGGCCCACCGCGTCCCGACCGGCCCTTCGACGACGACGCCCCGCTCCCAATGACGGCGGTTCGGGACCGGGGTCATCTCAACGGCATAGAGACCGGAGGGAAGCCGGATCGCCAACGCGCAGTGGTAGATGTCGGAGCGCGGCCGGCGCTGGATCGCCGCGCTGATCGCCTCGAAAACAATGCCATTGAAGCGAACCGAGTGGCCGCCGGCGCCCAGCGGAATCCAATACAGATCTGCCGTGGTCGCGTTCATCGTTTCGCATCCCACGGTACGAACCCGGAGGGCGCGGCCGTAGAGGCAAACGTCA
The DNA here is from genome assembly GCA_963755235.1 of uncultured Acidimicrobiia bacterium. Lineage (GTDB taxonomy): Bacteria > Actinomycetota > Acidimicrobiia > Acidimicrobiales > Ilumatobacteraceae > JALZMG01. Next base: position 82,826 of record CAVWJT010000018.1, on the reverse strand, counting down.
CGCCTGTTCGATTTCGGTCGGCGGTGAGCATTAGCGCTCGCTTTGGTCACCTGGATCGGCCCAGTTCGGCCGGCTGGGGTGACGAAGCGATGAAACAGACCAACCGAGCCCGCTGCAGAGCCCGCCTCGACACCAGCGAGCCGCCTACGGTGACCTCGTTCAGAGAGGGGTCTCATCGATGACAGGTGCCGACAACAGCCGCGCACATAGGCGAGTGGCCTGGCTCGTCGCGGCCGGCCTGTTGTTGGCGGCATGCGACGACGACGGCAGTGACACTCAGCCGACCGTGACAACTACGAGCCCCACGAGCGCGTCGGAGCCTGCTCCTGCGAGCACCGCGGTCGGGACGGCACCGGACACGACGATCGCGGCCGACCCGGAGCTCGTATTCGGCTATCTCGCCCCGGGCGTCGGGTTGCTCAACGCGCTGGCGATCGGCCAGGAGCGCGGGCTCGCCCTCGCCGTCGACGAGATCAATGCCGCCGGCGGAGTGCTCGGTGGGCCGGTGGCCGCGGTGCGGGCGGAGGAGTCCGCGGACCGACCCGTCACCGAAACCCTCGACGAGCTGATCGAGCAGGGCGCCGGCGTGATCGTCGGCCCCGCCGGTTCCGCGACCACCGCCGAGCTCCTCCCAGTCCTCGAGGAGCGGTCGCTGCTGACCTGCTCGGCCTCGGCGACGGCAACGTCGCTGACCGATGACGGGGCCGTCGCATCGTTCGCTCGAACGGCCCTGCGCGACGACCACCTCGCCGCGATCGTCGCCGACGTGCTCGTGCCCACCGACGACGAGGGACCGCCGCCAGCGACGGTGATGATCGTGGCCCGCGACGACGTCTACGGCAATGAGCTCACCGCGGCCCTGTCCGCCGAGTTGACGGCACGCATGGTCGAGGTCACGACCGTGACCTATCCGCCCCGGCGGGTGACGTTTCCCGACGAGTCGGCGGCGATCGCTGCCGCGGCACCCGACCGGGTTGTGCTGGCGTCGTTCACCGAGGCCCCCAACCTGGTGTCCCAGACCGTCACCGCCGGCTACCCCGTGGATCAGATCGTCGGGCTCGACGGACTGCTCGTTCCGCGGCTCGCCGAGCAGACGTTCCCGAGCGACCCCGCCCGGGCCGACGGGCTGACCGTGATCGGTACGACCGGCGACCGGGCGCTGATGGCGCGGCTCGGTCAGGTAACGGCATCCGAGGACCAGGTGTCGTACGGGCCGCAGATGTACGACTGCGTGATCAGCCTGGCGCTCGCCGCCACTGCCGCCGGCTCGGCGGAGCCCGCCGCCGTGGGGGAGCAGCTGACGGCGGTCACCACCGAGGGCCGGACCTGCTCGACGTTCGCCCACTGCGCCGAGCTGCTCGCCGCCGGCGAGGACATCGACTACGACGGCACGACAGGACGGATCGCCTTCGACGAGACGGGGGACATCTCGTCCGCCCGCGTGACGACGGCGGCGGTCGTCGACGGCGTGCTGCAGCCGGTCACGGCCGTCGACGTCGACCTCGTCGCCGAGCGCCAGCAGGAGATCTTCGACTCGGCGGTGTTCGTGACCCAACTCCAGCTCGCGCTCCGAGCGCTCGGCTTCTACGAGGGTGACATCACCGGCGTCTATGACGAGGCCACCACGGCCGCGGTCGCCGCCCTGCAACGGGATCTCGGCCTGCCGGACACCGGCGAGTTCGACGAGGCAACGGACGCCGCGCTGCGCGAACGTCTCGGCGGCCGGCTCGATGCATTCGCGGCCAGTGTGACCGAGCTGCAGGAGGCCCTGACCGAACGGGGCTACTACACCGGACCGATCGACGGCCGCTACTCGGCGGAGCTGGTCGCCGCGATCAAGGCGTTCCAGCGCGATCTCGGGGTCCCCGCAACCGGCGTCATCGACGTCGCCACGCTGCAGGCGATCTACGCCCGTGGCGTGGCCAGCGGCACCGCCACGCAAACCACTGTCCCGCCGACCCCGCCGTCGACGGCGCCCCCGACGACGGCTGCACCTCCGGCACCGCCTCCGACGATCCCGCCGACCGCACCCGTGCCGGCCACGACGATCACACCCCTGCCACCCCCGACCGCAACGCCTACGACTCAGCCGCCGTCACCCGAGACGACGGCGCCGCCGCCGGACGAGCCGGACCTCTACGCCGTGCTCTCGGCCGATCCCCAGTTCTCGACGCTCGTCGAGGTGGCGCGGGCGGCGGGCTACGGCACGGATCTCGCCGCGCCCGGGCCGGTGACGCTGTTCGCGCTGACGAATGAGGCGTTCGCATCGGTCGACGACGAGACCCTCGAGGAGCTGCGGACCGACCCCGCCGCGGCTGACGCGCTCCTCCGGGATCTCGCCGTGGAGGGTGCCGTTCCGTCGAGCGAGCTGGAGACGGGAGACCTCCGCACGATCGGCGGCGGCTCGATCGAGGTCATCGTCGACGACGGCACGATCACGGTCGACGGAGCCCCCGTGATCGAGCCGGACATCACCGCCGCCAACGGCGTCGCCCACGCGATCGGCGCGCTCCCGTGACTCCACCGTCGGAATGACGCCCGAGACATTTCGGCGGCGGCTCCGACTCTTTGCCACCTCCGCCGACGAGCCGCGGGCTCGGTCGAGCCGTGACGGCATCTCCGCCATCACAGCGGCCAGAACAGCGGGACGATGCCGACGGCGACGACGAAGTACCAGGCGAGGAGCGGCAAGCCGAGCTTGGCGTAGTCGCCGAAGCGGTAGCCACCTGGGCCCATCACCATGATGTTGGCCGGTGTCGCCACCGGCGTGAGGAGGGCGGCGGCAGAGACGACGTTGAGCGACATCAGCACCGGGCGCGTCGACACGTCGAGCTCCGCCGCGGCCGAGAGGGCGATCGGGATGACGACGAGGATCGTCGCCGTGTTGCTGATCAGCTGGCCGAGCACGGCGGTGAGCACGAACAGCCCGATCAGCAGCGGGTAGGCACCGGAGTCGCCGATGATCGCCACCAGCCGGTCGGCCAGTTTGTCCGCTGCACCACTCACGACCATCGCCGTCGACAACGGGATCATCCCCGCGACCAGCACGACGGTGGTCCACGAGATCGCCCGGTAGGACTGCTCGAGCGTGACGACCCGGCTCAGCACAAGGGCGCCGGCGGCGAGCAGGCTGGCCACCGCCGGCGGCACTGCGCCGGTCGCCAGTAGGGCGACCATCACGGCGAGGATCACGGTGGCCCGCTTGGCGCCCGGCCCGAACGGCACCGCCTGGCGGCGCACGTGCTGCGGCGAGTCGACGACGAGCACGTCGGGCTCGTCGTCGAGATGTGTCGACAGGGCGTCCCACGAGCCCTGCAGCAGCAGCGTGTCGCCGGGCTTGACCTCCGTCTCGCGCGTCAACTGCTCCCCGTGGCGTTGCACGGCGACCACGACGAGGTCGCCGCTGTCGGTGACCATGCCCGGGAACACCGGATCGCCGACGATCCCCGAACGTGGTGGGATGACCACCTCAGCCACCCCGGAGCGGTGGCTGTACAGCGCGTCGGGCGAGGCGTCGGCGAGCTCGTAGTGGGTCATCAGCGTCCGGGCATGGTCGCTGAAGTCCTTGGTGATGTGCCGCGGCGTGCGCTCGGGAAGCAGCCGCTTGCCGAGCAGCACGACGATCGCCATGGTCCCGGCGAGCACGGGAACGCCGACGAGCGTGAACTCGAAGAACCCGAAGTAGTCGCCCCCGGAGTCCTTGGATGCCTCCGAGACGATGACGTTCACCGGCGAGCCGGTCAGTGCCAGCAGCGACCCGGCGTGGGCGGCGAACGCCAGTGGCATCAGCAAACCCGACGGCGGCTGCCGCAACCGCACGGCCGTGACGACCACCACCGGCACCAGCGCGGCGACGGCCCCGTTGACCGAGATCAACGCGGTCAGCAACGCACACAGGAGCATCGTCAGGATCAGCAGCCGGCGCCCGCTCGATCCTGCCCGCGCGACGAGCTGCTGGCCGGCCCACGCCGTCACACCCGTGGCGTCGAGGGCTTCGCTGACGATGAACAGCGAGGCGATATAGACGACCGTCGGGTCGCCGAACCCGGCCAGAGCCTGGTTGATGTCCAGGACGTCGGTTGCCCACAGCGTGAGCGCCGTGCCGACCGCGACGATCTCCACCGGCACCAGATTGGACACGAACAGGACCACGACTCCGGCGAGCACGAGGAAGACGATCGTGCTGTCGGCCATCCCGTCGAGCGTAAGTGACAGCCTGTCCACGTTGGTGGTGGCGGCGTGCTACGTAGAAGGGAATGGAAGCGACCTCGTTCTCTGCGACCCCGTCGATCGACCGAATTGCCGCGGTGACGATCGGCGTCGGGGCATCGGTCCCGAAGAGCGCGACCGCGGTCGGGGTGCCGGTCGGTGTTAGTGGTGCGGTCGGTGTCGAGGTCGGTCTCGACCGGCGACGGCTGAAGGCGGTCGGGTTCGACGGTTCGGTCGGTTCGACCCTCGTCGTGCCTGGCGCGTCAGGCGCGACGACGGTGGCCGTTGGCATCGGCGACCCCGGTCAGCTCGACCCCGCTGCGCTGCGCAACGCGTCGGCAGCGTTCGCCCGGGCCGCCGGCAGCCATACCCGGTTGGCCTTCACCCTCGGCGGAGTGGGACTGGCGCCCGAGCACGCGGCCCAGGCCGTGGTCGAGGGGGTGCTGCTGGCCCGCTATCACTACCATCCGCTGCGGCGGCAGGCGAAGGGCACCGACATCGGCCGGCTCACCGTCGTCGCCGACGCGGCCGACAAGCAGGCCGTCGCCGCCGGCGCCGATCGAGGCCGGGCCCTGGCCGCCGCGACCCAGCTCGCCCGCGATCTCGCCAACACGCCGCACAGCCACTTGAACGCGTCGGGATTGGCGGAGATCGCGACCGCCCTGGGTGGTGAACGGGGGCTCGAGGTCGAGGTGTTCGACAAGGACGCGCTGGTCGAGATGGGATGCGGCGGGCTCCTCGGCGTCAACCAGGGCAGCAGCGAGCCACCGCGGATGATCAAGCTGACGTACCGGCCCGAGTCGGAGCCGCCGACGGGGCGGCTGGCGCTCGTCGGCAAGGGGATCATGTACGACTCCGGCGGGATCGCCCTCAAGCCCGGCGACGAGGTCCACGCCCAGATGAAGAACGACATGTCGGGCGCGGCGGCGATCCTCGCCGCGATGGCGCAGCTCGCCGACCTCGACTGCACCAACCAGGTCACCGGGTTCCTGATGTGCACCGACAACATGCCGTCGGGCACGGCGATGGCGTTGGGCGACGTGATCACGATGCGCGGCGGCACGACCGTCGAGGTGATCAACACCGACGCCGAAGGCCGCCTGGTGATGGCCGACGCCCTCGTCCTGGCGACCGAGGAGCCGAACGACGCGATCGTCGACATCGCCACCCTCACCGGCGCCTGCATGCGGGCCCTCGGCACCCAGGTCGCCGGCGTGATGGGCAACAACCAGGACCTGGTCGACCAGGTCCGCGCCGCCGCCGACGCGACGGACGAGCCGGTCTGGCAGCTCCCGCTCGAACAGCGCTACCGCAAAGAGCTCGACTCGACGATCGCCGACCTCAGGAACCTCGGCGGCGCCAACGCCGGCGCCATCACCGCCGCGCTGTTCCTCGCCGAGTTCGTCGGCGACACGCCGTGGGCGCACATCGACATCGCCGGCACGGCGCAGTCCGGCGGCGACGCCGGCTGGCAGACCGCGGGGTGCACCGGGTTCGGCGCCCGCCTGCTCGCCGAGCTCGCGGTCCACTTCTCGGCGCCAGTCACCTGACAAGCTGACCAACGGCCGCTTGACGTTCCGCGAGGGGAGGTCGCATGTCCGCAGACGGCACGGGAACCGCTGAATCGCTCCAGCCGGCGCCGGAGAAGGGCTTCGTGCAACGGATGCTCGACGGGATCGAGCGGGTGGGCAACAAGGTGCCCCACCCGGCGATCATCTTCCTCGGCCTCGTCGGGCTGGTGATCGTGCTCTCGGCGATTCTCTCCGCCTTCGACGTCAGCGTGACCTACGACGTCGCCGAGCAGCCACCGTTGGTCGCCGAGCAGGAGTACGTCGGTGGCTCGATCGAGCCGGAGACGGTCATCCCTCCCGAGGAGTATCTCGACGACGAGGTGGAGATCGTCCAGGAGACCACCTCCATCCGCAGCTTGCTCGGCGCCGATGGCATCCGGTTCATCTTCTCCTCGTTCGTCAACAACTTCGCCAGCTTCACCGTGGTCGCCGTCGTCTTCGTCGCGATGATCGGTGTCGGCGTCGCCGAGGAGGCCGGGCTGATGGCGGCGCTCATCCGCAAGCTCGTCAAGGTCGCCCCGGAGAAGCTGTTGACCTTCATCATCGTGCTCGTCGGCGGGCTCTCCAGCGTCGCGACTGACGCCGGGTACCTGATCCTGATCCCGCTCGCCGCGGCGGCGTTCCTCAGCGTCGGCCGCCACCCGCTCGCCGGCCTGGCCGCGGCCTACGCCGGCGTGAGCGCCGGCTTCGCCGTCAATGTCCTGCTGACACCGCTCGACGGCCTGCTCACCGAGATCACCAACGAGGCGATCGCGATCTCCGATCCGAACATGTCGATCGACCTCACCGCCAACCTCTGGTTCGCGATCGCCTCGACGATCTTCGTGGCCATCGTCATCACGTTCGTCGCCGAGAAGATCACCGAGAAGAGCCTCGGCACCTATGTGCCCGAAGGCGACGTGCACGTCGACGAGGAGGTTCCGGAGGGAGAACCACGAGGGCTGCGCTTCGCCACGTGGGCGGTGCTCGCGGCTGGTCTCGCCGTCACGCTGCTGACGGTGCTGCCCGACGCCCCGCTGCGCAACCCGGAGACCGGAGACATCTTCAACAACTCACCGTTGATGGACAGCCTGATCTTCATCATCACGATGCTGTTCCTTGTCGCCGGCATCGGCTACGGCCTCGGCGCCAAGACGATCACGAGCAGCGTCGACGTGATCAACGCCATCGTCAAGACGTTCGCCAGCCTGGCCGGGCTGGTGTTCCTGCTGCTGCTGATCAGCCAGTTCATCGCCTACTTCAACTTCTCCAACATGCCCACGGTCGTGGCGGTGAAGATGGCCGACTTCCTGGAGAGCGCCGACATCGGCGCGCTGTGGCTGCTGATCGGGTTCATCATCGTGATCCTGATCCTCGACCTGATCATCCCCGGGTCGCTGCCGAAGTGGGCGATCTTCGCCCCGATCTTCGTGCCGCTGTTCCTCCGCCTCGACGTCGCCCCGCAGACCGTGCTCGCGGCGTACCGGGTCGGGGACTCGCCGATGAATGTCATCACGCCGCTGATGGTGTACTTGCCGTTCATCGTGCTCGTCGCCCAGCGCTACCGCAAGGACGCCGGCATCGGCACGATCATCTCGTTGATGATCCCGTACACGGCGATCGTGCTCGTCACGTGGCTGATCTTCTTCGTCGTGTGGTACCTGCTCGGCATCCCGATGGGACCCGGCTATCCGGCCAAGCTCTGAGGCTCCAGCAAGACAGCCCGCGTCAGATGTCGATTGTGCCTTCGATGCACGTGACGGTGCCGCCGCCGACCCAGATCGTCCCGGCGTCGTCCGCCGACACGTGGACCCGTCCTGCCCGCCCGAGCGCGGTGCCCTGGCTGGCGACGTAGGGGGTGGTGAGGCGGCCGCTCGCTGTGAGCCACTGGGCGACCGATGCGTTGAGACTCCCGGTCACCGGGTCCTCGATCAGCATCCCGTCCTTCGGGAAGAATGCCCGCACCTCGATCGCGTGCGGTGAGCCCGGTGGGTAGAGGGCGACCAGCCCGAGGTCCCCGTCTCCTGCACCGGGCCGGACGGCGAGCACCTCGTCGGGGCTCCCGAGCAGCAGCGCCATCCACCCCGGCCCGTTGTCCACCCACTCGGCCGCCTGGACAGCGGTCCGCTCGAGACCGAGCATCGCCGCGACCCGGGCGACGTCTGGTTCGTCGACCGGTCCGGACCGCACCAGCGGGGGAGCGGCAAAGGCGAGGCGGCCCGCCGTCCGGCGCAGCTTGATCAGCCCGGCCGCGCACTCCTGGACGACCTCGTCGGTCGCCGCGCCGTCGGCTTGGTCGGCGAGCCAAGCGTGGCAGGTGCCGAGCGTCGGGTGGCCGGCGAAGGGCAACTCGAGGACCGGCGTGAAGATGCGCACCCGGTAGTGCGCCTCCTCGGTGGTCGGCGGCAGGACGAACGTGGTCTCGGACAGGTTGATCCACGTCGCGAGGCGTTGCATCTCCGCGGGTTCCAGACCGTCGCCGTCGAGCACGACGGCGACGGGGTTTCCCGTGTACGGCACGTCCGTGAACACGTCGACCTGGCGGAAGCGGCGATTCATGCGGTGCAGTGTTACCGGGCGCGCCGCGGGGTGTGGATCGCGGTGTGGTGGATTCGCTGGACGACATCCCCCTCGGCGAGGATCGCCACGTCGAGCTCGACGAAGCGGTGCCCCTTGCGTTCGTACTCGTCGACGACGGCACCATGGACGTCGATCGCCTGGCCGCTGCCGACGACACCGAGGAGCGCCACGTCCGAGGACACGTGGATCCAGGGACCGAGCACGACGTTGGCGACGAGGATCGAGTTGGCGAACCGCAACAGCCATCCCGGATGGGCGTACGGCCCGGCCGTGTAGATCGTCAGGTCCTCGCGCACCGTCGCCAGGTAGTCACGGGCGCGGAGGACATCGAACTCGTCGGCGATCGAGCCGAGCACGGTGCCGGGGCGCAACGACTCCGCGGAGGCCGCCGGGCGCGGGTCGGGCAACGGCGCCTCGGGCGGGATCTCGCGGTTCGTCGCCGGCGGCGTCAGCGACGCTCGACCGGTGGCGCGGACGACCTCGTCAGGCCCGGCGAGCTCCAGCACCAGCGCGTCGTCCTCGGGTGTCCCGGTGACCGTGACCTGCTCGCCGTCGTACACCGGCTGGGCGAACCGAGCCGTCATCCATCCGTGGCGGAGGAACTCGATCCCCCAGTGGGCGACGGGCACCCGGGTCATGTAGGCGTACACGTCGACGCCGGGGACGAGTCCACCCCGGAACCCGTATTGCCGGGCGACGGCGTCGTCGTGGATCTTGTTCGTCGACGCGGTGGCGGTGTTGAACGCGCTGACGTGGTAGCGCGACGTCATCGACACGGTCCCGCGATCACGCCGGGATTGAGCACGCCGGCCGGGTCGAGCTCGGCCTTGGCGGCGTCGAGGGCGCGCCCGAAGGCCTCGGGCCGCTGCACGCGGTACCACGGATCGTGATCGCGGCCGACCGCGTGGTGGTGGGTGATGGTCCCGCCGTGGCCAAGCACGGCTTCCGCGGCCGCGGCCTTGATCTCGTCCCACATCTCGAGCTCGGATCCCGGTCGTCCGGGGGCGGTGATGCTGAAGTAGGGCGCCGGGCCGTCCGGGTAGACGTGGGTGAACCGGCACGTCATCGAGCCCCCGCCGCAGATCCGCTGCAGGGCGTCGGTCACCGTCGCCGTGACCCCGGCGTGGAGCGCTTCGAACGCGCTCCAGGTGCACGCGGTCTCGAACGTCTCGAGGATCATGCCGCACCGCACGAGGGCGTTGCGCAGGTAGGGCGCGCGGAGGAACGACGACCGCCACGAGCCGACCGAGTCGTCGCGCGAACGCCCGCTGCTGTCCTTGTCGTCGGACGTGCTGACACCCGCCGGGATCGTGCCGTGGTGGTCGCCGCAGAGCTCCACCGCTCGTTCCATCCACGCATCGACGGGGTGGTCGGCGGACTCGAAGCCGAGCACGAGCAACGCACCGACGCCCATCGTCCCCGCCGCGACTGCGGCCTCACCGCCGTCGAGCAGGCGGCAGTTGGTCGGGAACAGCCCGGACTGCGAGAGGGCGCGGGTCGCCTCGACTCCATCGGCGTACCGGTCGAACACGACCCCCGCCGACGCCCGCCAGCGCGGCCGGTCCTGGACGCGCATCCAGGCCTCGGTGATGATCCCGAGACTGCCCTCGGAGCCGAGAAACAGGCGGTCCGGAGACGGCCCGGCGCCCGACCCGGGCAGCCGGCGGGACTCGCTGACACCGGTGGGCGTCACCACGCGCAACGACTCGACGAAGTCGTCGATGTGGGTGTAGACGCTCGCGTAGTGGCCACCGGAACGGGTGGCCAGCCACCCGCCGAGCGTGGACAGCTCGAAGGACTGCGGGAAGTGGCGCAGGGTGTAGCCGTGGGGGCGCAGCTGCGCCTCCAGGCTGGGTCCGAGGGCACCGGCCTGGACGCGGGCGGCGCGGGAGACGGAGTCGACCTCGATGACCTCACTCAGGCCCGTGAGGTCGATCGACACGACGCCGGCGAAGCCGTCGCCGACATCGCCTTCGATCCCGCCCACGACGGACGAGCCGCCGCCATAGGGGATCGCGGCCACGTTCGCCGACGAGCACCAGTCGAGCAGGGCCACGACATCGGTCTCCGAACGTGGGAAGGCGACGAGATCGGGAGGCTGGGGCAGGTCGCCACGGACCGCGCGCACGAGGTCGCGGAACGACTTGCCATACGTGTGGCCGGCCCGGTCGTACGGCGTCGAGGAACATCGATCGGCGAGCGCGGCGGGTGGATCGATCCGGGGTGCACGGAGGTCGAGGGCCGCGACGTCAGGAGGATCGACGATCGTGAGGTCGACCCCGAACCGCTCGGCGAGGCGGCTCCCGAGCGTTCTCATCTCGGCGTCCGGGACGGCCTCGTCCTCCCATCCCCATCCCCACCACGATCGCGTCCGTGCCGCCATCGCCGGCGCCCGGGCCGGGCTCAGCCGGCGTCCTGCTCGACGGCGTCGAGGAACACGTCGACGTCGGCGTCCTCGCCGCCGATCAACCACACGACCAAGCCCTCCTCGTCGTCGTCGTTCCACGGCAGCACGCCATCGACCGGGTAGCGGTCGACGGTGATGTCGTCGGCTGCCTCGTCGATCGGCGCGATCACCGCCAGCTCGACCTCGGCGTCGGGCGGTTGCTCGTTCAGGATGTCGATCAGCTCGCGTACGTGCATGTGCCGTTCACTTTCGGGTGGGAGGTCGGAGGTCTCACAGGTCGCCCATGTCGCCCAGCCAGTCCTTCGCCCGTTCGAGCAGGAACAGGCTGACATGCTTGCAGCGTTCGAGGTTGGCCGCCACCGAGTGGTCGTTGTTGAGGTACACGTCGGCCAGGTCGACGCTGGTGCGGGCGACCATCGAGAGCGAGCGCTCGGGGGCGTCCGTGACGCTCGGGAACGAATCGATGGCCGACACCTCGACCGGGAGCTCGACCCCGCCGATGCCGGCGAGCTCGGTGGCCAGTACCAGCAGATCGGGGGGATCGGGCAGGGGAGGCAGGGTCCACGTGAACACGAGCGGGAACGTGAACCCCCCTGGCGGCGCCTCGTCCAGGTCGTCGAGCTTCATCACCTCGTCCTCGAAGCCGAGCATCGCCCGCGGATCGACGTCGAGGGAGAGGTGGAGATCGATCGGGCCGCTGCACGCCTCCTCCGGGTGCAGGTCGACCTCCCACAGCTGGCGCAGTGAGTAGGTCTCGACGAAATGGCGCTCGTCGTGGACATGGAAGCCGTGATCGATCGCCTGGCTCTTGAGGTCGGCGACGAAGCCGGCGACGTCAATTACCGCCACCGGCATCCTCTCCGCGCCGGACGCTCCCGATGGGCACGCCTCGACACTACCGTCCGGTTCCGTGGCTCGAATTGCGGCGGTCGCCTTCGACGTCGGCGAGACACTCATCGACGAGAGTCGCATCTGGACCCGCTGGGCCGAGCGACTGGGCCTGACTCCCTTGACGATGCTCGGTGTGCTCGGGGCCATGGCCGCCCTCGACCGTCCGCACATGGATGCCTTCCACGTGCTGCGACCCGGCATCGACGTCGACGCCGAGCTGAGCCGGTGGCGGGCCGACGATCCCGGTGGGCTGCGCGAGAACTTCGACGCCGACGACCTCTACGGCGACGTGCGCCCGTGCTTCGCGGCGCTGCGGGCGACGGGGCGCAAGGTGATCGTCGCCGGCAACCAACCGCCGCAGGCCCAGGCGACGCTCGAGGCGATGGACCTCGGTGCCGACGCGATCCTGATCTCCGCCAACCTCGGCGCCGAGAAGCCGGCGCCTGAATTCTTCGCCGCGGTCGTCGCCGCGGCGGGGTGCACCGCGGACGAGATCGTCTACGTGGGGGACCGGCTCGACAACGACGTGCTGCCGGCGCGACGGGCGGGCCTGCGGACGGCGCTGTTGCGGCGCGGGCCGTGGGGGCACCTCCACGCCGAGCGTCCCGACGCCGCGCTCGCTGACGTCGTCGTCGACTCGCTCGACGAGCTCCCGGATGTCGTCCTCAACCTCTGAGCGCTTCGACTGCGCTGCTTCGTCAGCCCGCGCGGGCTGGATGCTTCATCCCCGAACCCGCTGTGAGCGGTGAGCGCCAATAGGACGCCGATTGCTCACCGCACGACGCAAGAGTTGGCGTGCTGTGAGCGGTGAGCGCCAATAGGGCGCCGATCGCTCACCGCACAGGTCTCGGGACGACGCGTGGCCGGTCACTCCGGTGCATCGGCATGCGTCTGTGAGTCGTTAGGGCAACAGCTTCTCGACGCCCCGCGCGACGCGGAGCACCGTGTCCTCGCGCCAGCGGCGACCGACGACCTGCAGACCGATCGGCAGACCTCGGTGCTCAGGGATCTGGTGGATGCCGCACGGCACGGACAGCGCCGGGCACGGTGACACCAGGTTGAACACGGTCGTCATGGCGTTGGGGGAGTGGTAGGCGGGTTCGTCGGGCGGGGGCACGTCGGGTCGATCGGCCTTCGCCGCCGGCAGCGGCGGCGTCGCCATGGTCGGGCAGAGCAGGGCGTCATGGTCGGCGAGAACGCTCGCCAGCCGGTGCCACAGCTCGCTGCGACGGAGCTCGAGCCGCTTGTAGTCCACCGCGGTCACGCCGCGGCCGGCTTCGATCAGGTCGAGCACGACGGGATCCATCCGGTCGCCGAACTCTTCGGTCAAGTGGCCGTAGTAGGCGGCCATGAACACGCTCCACAGCACGACCCACGCCTGTTCGTCGTGCTCGGTGATGCGGAGATCGACGGGCTCGACGACCGCTCCGGCATCCGCCAGGCGAGCCGCGGCCGTCTCGACGGCGGTGGCGATCTCCGGATCGACGGCCCAGCAACCGAGGTCGATGGAAAGGCCGAGGCGCAACCCGGTCAGGTCCGGCTCGAGGCTCCGGGAGAGGTCGAGCGGGGTCGGGACGGACAAGATGTCGGCGTCGTCGGGCCCCTGGGTGGCGGCGAGGAACAGGCGGGCGTCGTCGGCACTGCGGGCGAGCGGCCCGTGGTGCGAGATGGTGTCGAACAGGCCGGGGAGGACGTCCATCGGGATCCGCCCGAGGCCCGGCTTGAGGCCGACGACGCCGCACCAGGCCGCGGGGATGCGCACCGAGCCGCCCATGTCCGACCCCTCGGCGAGGGGCACACAGCCGGATGCGACGGCGGCTGCGCTGCCACCTGAGGAACCGCCGGGAGTGCGGCGGAGATCGTGCGGGTTGCGGGTGACGCCCCAGAGCGGGCTGTCGGTCTGCAGGGTGTGGGCGAACTCGGGGGTCGTCGTCTGACCAATGATGATCGCCCCGGCGCGGCGCAGGGCGGTGACGATGTAGGCGTCCCGGTCGGGCACCCAGTGCTCGAAGGCGTACGAGCCGAGGGTCGTCCGGTGACCGGCGACGGGCGTGGTGTCCTTCACCGCGACGGGTACGCCGTGGAGGAGGCCGAGATCGTCATTGCCACGGGAGACCGCGGCCGCGGCCGCCTCCGCCGCCTGTCGGGCCTCGTCGTCCCAGACGTCGGTGAAGCAGTTCAGGTGCGGCTGCACGGCCGCCGCCCGCTCGATCGCTGCGGCCACCGCCTCCACCGGCGAGAGCTCGCCGGCGGCGATCAGCCGGGCCATCTCCTGGGCGGTCGGCGTCGATGCGGGGGCCACGAGGTCGGGCATAGGGCGACGGTACAATCGCCGGCTCGACCAGGGCGCATAGCTCAGCTGGTCAGAGCGCTTCCCTTACAAGGAAGAAGTCGGCGGTTCGAGTCCGTCTGCGCCCACGGTCGCTGTTCCGTGGCACCTCGCGACCTGCTGCCCATTCGGGGCACGTCACTCACGTGATCGCAGGCCCAGCGAAGGAATCTCGAGCTCGTGATATCATTTGTGAGATGACCGGAGGTGACGAGCCGCGGCTCGCGGTCGGTGTTTCCCGGGTTCGACGACTTCGCCGACGATCAGCAGGAGCTCGTCGGCCGCCTGGTCGAGGTGCGGCAGGAACTGGGTCTGTCGCAGACCGCAGTGGCGGCGCGGATGGGCACCTCGCAGTCGGCCGTGGCCCGGCTTGAGCGGGGTGACGCCGACGTGCGGCTGTCGACGCTGCGGCGGTACGCCGCGGCCCTCGACCGGCGCGTCGGGTTCGGTCTCAGTGGCGCGGAGGGAGGTCCCGACTCGTGACGACCCCTCCGGATCGGCCCTACATCCCGTACCCGTTCCCGCCGTACCGGGAGCCTCCGGAGCGCAAGGAGCCGTTGCTGGTGCCGATCGTCTACGAGCCCGCTGGCCGTGACCCGGTGCGGCGGCTGTACGAACGCCGGACGGTGCTGCTGGGGCGCGGGCTCGACTCCGCCGCGGCCACCGACATCGCCGCCGAGCTGATGAGTCTCGACGGGCGCTCCGGACAGCCGATCGAGCTGCTCGTCAACAGCCCGGGCGGTCCCGTCGACGACGTGTTCGCGGTCCTCGACGTGATCGCCCTGCTCCGGGCGCCCGTGACGGTGACCTGCTTCGGCCGGGCCCTCGGTACCGCGGCCGTGCTGCTCGCCAGCGGCACCGGCCCGCGGCGGGCGACGACGAACGCGACCATCTCGCTGCGCTGCCCGCCTGCCCCGGCCACTGCCGGCTCGGCGCGGGACGCCGAGCAAGGAGCCGAGCACGAGCGCACGATGCGGGACCGCATCCGGCGCGTGCTTCGGGAGCGGACCCGGCTACCGGCCCCGCGCATCGACGACGAGCTCGACCACGGGGGGTCGCTGGACTCGGCGACCGCGCTCGAGGTCGGGGTGATCGACGAGATCGTGGGTCCGACACGCTGATTGCGCGGCGCCCGACCTGGGTAGGCGCGCGCTCGCATGAGTGGCATCGCGATCATCACCGAGGCGTGCATCGACGTGAAGGATCGGGCGTGCGTGGACGTGTGCCCGGTGCAGTGCATCTACGAGTACGACCCGCAGGAGAACGTCCTGTTCTCGGAGGTGGAGGCCGGCAACGGTGAGCGGGAGAACGTGCACCAGCCGAACCCGGAGATGGTGGCGATCTTCGGCGACAGCATCCTCTACGTCAACACCGAGGAGTGCACGTCGTGCACCGCCTGCTACCAGCCCGACGTCTGCCCGGTCGGGGCGATCTACTCCGAGGAGGTCGTTCCGGACGGCGGGACGAAGACCCACTACAACTCCAGCGACACGGCGAAGGGCCACGACCACACCTTCTTCATCGAGCACAGCCGCGCCGTCTTCGCCGACTGACCGATCTGGCTGCAAGAAGTCACCGACAACCCCGATCTGGGGGTTCTGGCGACGTCCTAATGTCGCGGCCATGACCGACGAAGAGATCCTCGACCGGGTCCACCGGCTGGTCGAGGACGAGCAGGACCTGCGACGGTCCGGCGGGCCCGTCGACGAGGAGCGGATGCGCCAACTCGAGGAGACCCTCGACCAGTGCTGGGATCTCCTGCGCCAGCGGCGGGCGAAGCGGGAGTTCGGTGAGGACCCCGACGACGCCGCGGTGCGCGACACGCGCACCGTCGAGGGATACCAGCAGTAGCGGCCGCGAGGCTGCCGGTGCCGTTCTACGAGCTCGACGGCGACACGCCGGCGCGGGTCGTGCTGGAGCAGGTCGGCCCGAAGACCTTCCGCATCCTCGAACCGTTCCGGTACGTCGACGTATCCACCGGCGAGCAGTTCGTCGTCCCCGATCCTCGCTGGGGAGACCAGCCGTCCGATCTGGCGTCAGTGCCGGGCGTGTTGCAGTGGGTCGTGCCGCGGTACGGCCAGCACACGCTGCCGGCCCTCCTGCACGACCAGCTCGTCGACAACGATCTCGTCGACGCGCGGGAGCGCGCCGACCGCATCTTCCGCGACGCGATGGGGGAGCAGGGCGTCCCCATCGTGCGGCGCTGGTTGATGTGGGCGGCGGTGAGCCTCGGCACGATCGTGACCGAGGCCCGCTGGCGGCTGGTGCCGATCGCGCTCTGGCTGCTCGTGTGGGCCGCGCTCGCCTTCCGGTTGACGCCCCCGTTCGCGTCGTGGGACGTCTGGGTGTTCAACACCCTGTCGCGGGTGCCGTGGTGGGTGGCGGCGGTGGCAGCGGTCGCCGGGCCACCCGTGCTCGGCGTGCTGTGGGCCCGCCGTTACCTGGCCGGCGTGATCAGCGCCTACGGGGCCTTCCTGTTCGCCGTGCCACTCGTCGCGATCGTGCTCGCGCTCGCCGTCTACTCGACGATCGAGTGGGCGGCGAGGACGTTCGACCCACGGCGGGGCGGCCGGGTACCTGGCGAACCACCACCGGCGACGGCGGAGATCCGCACGACCGGCGAGGAGTGACGTCAGCGTTCGTAGACGGCCACGTCGGGCGCGATGCGCTGGCGGAAGAGTCGAAGCACTTCACCGTCCTTGGCGTGGCGACCGATGGCCTTCTTGGAGAACAGCACCTCACCGTCGACCTCGACGTCGAACACCCCCTTGCTCCCCATCACCAGCGTGAGCTCGGCGATGATGTGCTGGTAGTCGTGGATGAGGTCGTGCACCGTGCGCACGGCACGGTCCGAATAGTCTCAAGGGACGCAGTAGGTGATGCGGACCTGGTGGCGCTGCTGGCCGTCGGGGGAGCCGGTCATGGATCGCACGCTACCGACCGCTCACATCACTGCGGCCTGGTACTCGGCGACGCGAGCAAGGTGGCCATCCACGTCGGTCGGGCCGGCCCGGTGGGTGGCGACCGCCAGGTGAGTCGCCCCGAGCTCGCGCCACCGGTCGGCGTGCCGCCGCCAGCGCTCGGGATCACCACCCGAGTACTGCGCCTGCGCCTGGATCGCGAAGCCGTCCATCGACCGTCCGGACTCCTCCCGGTGCCGGCGGATCGTCGCCAGCCGCTCACGGGTGGCGTCGTCCGGCTTGTCGATCGGGACCCACCCGTCCCCGAGCCGGGCGCACCGCTCGAGCACGACCGGCGCGCGTCCGCCGAACCAGATCGGCACCGGTGCGGCGGGGCGGGGGTTGATCCCTGCCTGCTCGATCGTGTGGTACTCGCCCTGGAACGAGAAGCTGTCCTCGGTCCAGAGCCGCCTGAGCACGTCGACCTGTTCCTCCTGACGGCGACCGCGGTTGGTGAAGGTCTCGTTGAGCGCCACGTACTCGACCCGGTTCCAACCGATGCCGATCCCGAGCCGAAAGCGCCCTGCGGAGAGGACCGCCAGCTCGGCCGCCTGCTTGGCGACGAGCACGGTCTGACGCTGGGGCAGGATCAGCACCGCCGTCGTCAGCTCGATCGTCGAGGTCACGGCGGCGATGAAGCTCAGCACGGCGAACGGCTCGTGGAAGGCGACGTCCTTGTCGTACGGGCCGCTGAACCCGCCCGGCCGGTCGCGATCGGCGCCGATCACATGGTCGTAGACGAGCAGATGGGTGATCCCGAGCTCCTCCAGGCCCTCGGCGTAGGCCTTGATCGCGGCCGGGTCGGTCCCGATCTCGTGGTGCGGCAACACCGCTCCGATGCGCATCGGGGATGACTACCACGCGGGTGGACCACCAGGCCGTATCCGGGTTGCCGCGATGATGGCGTGATGCGCGTCCTGTTCGCGACGGCCGAGCTGGCCCCGATCGCGGCCGTCGGGGGATTGGCCCATGCCGCGGCCGGGCTCACCGCCGAGCTGCGCCGCCAGGGTGTCGACGTCGACATCGTCATGCCGGACTACACCGGCACCGACCTGGCGGAAGCGCGGACGCGGTCGATCGTGGTGCCGGACTGGGCCGGACCGGCGACGGTGCGGGTCGGCGACCACGCCGTCGCCGGCGAGCTCCACCTCGTGGTGACGAGGGGGATCGACCGCTCGCACCCGTACCTGCGTCCCGACGGGACGGGGTGGCCCGACAACGCCGGACGGTTCCTCGCCTTCTCCCACGCGATCGCCGCGCTGGTGCGCGAGGACCCGCCCGACGTGCTGCACCTCAACGACTGGCACACCGGCGCCGCGCTCGCCGCGCTGGAAGCTCCGCCACCGAGTGTGCTCTCCCTGCACAACCTCGCCTACCAGGGGGTGACCGAGGGGGCGTGGCTCCGCCGTCTCGGGCCGCGGGCCGCGCACTACGAGTGGTGGGGCGGGACGAACCCGTTGTCGGGGGCGATCGCCCTCGCCGACAAGGTGGTCGCCGTCTCGCCCAACTACGCCGCGGAAATACTTACGCCCGAGGACGGATTCGGCCTCGACGGCCCGCTGCGTCACCGCTGGGCCGACGTGAGCGGGATCCTCAACGGGATCGACCAGGACATCTGGAACCCGGCGACCGATCGTCACCTGCCGGCGACGTACGGCATCGACGACGGTGTCGCCGGTGTGCTCGCCGCCAAGGTGGCCAACCGCCGCGCCATCGCGACCCGTTGGGGATGGCCCGACGACGACATCCCGCTCGCCACGATGGTGACCCGGCTGACCGCGCAGAAGGGCGTCGACGTCATCGCGCCGATCGTGCCCGTCCTGCGGCAGATCCCGCTGCGGCTGGCCGTCCTCGGTGCCGGGGAGGCGGCGCTGGCCGGCGACCTGGCCGCGATGGCGGCCGACCATCCGGACTGGTTCGCGTTCGTCGAGGGCTACGACGAGGAGCTGTCCCATCGTCTGTTCGCGGCGGGGGACGTGTATCTCATGCCCAGCCGCTTCGAACCGTGCGGGCTCACCCAGATGCAGGCGATGCGCTACGGCGCGATCCCTGTCGTCACCGACGTCGGCGGGCTCCACGACACGGTGCCCGATGCCGACGAGCACCGTGACGGGAACGGCTTCGTCGCCGATCGGGCCGAGGCGGTGGCGGTGGTGTCGGCCCTGTTCCGAGCGGCCCGCTGTCTCGCCGACCGCCGCCGCCGACCGGCGCTCGTCCAGCGCATCATGAAGCGGGATTGGTCGTGGCGCGTCCCGGCGGCCGAGTACATCGAACTGTACGACGGTCTGGTCGCGTCTAAGTTCGACCGTGATGGCCGCTGAACCGAAGGTTCTCGTCGTCGTGCTCGCCGGGGGCGAGGGGAAGCGACTGCTGCCGCTCACCAACGACCGGGCGAAGCCGGCCGTGCCCTTCGGCGGGTGCTACCGGCTGATCGACTTCGCCCTGTCCAACTTCGCCAACGCCGGGTACCTGCAGATCGTCGTGCTGACGCAGTACAAGAGCCACAGCCTCGACCGCCACATCAGCCAGACGTGGCGCTTCTCCACGTTGCTCAACCAGTACGTGACCCCGGTCCCGGCGCAGATGCGGCGGGGCCCGTTCTGGTTCCAGGGCTCGGCCGACGCGATCTACCAGAACCTCAACCTGATCCACGACGAGAGCCCCGACCTCGTCTGCGTGTTCGGCGCCGATCACATCTACCGCATGGACCCGCGCCAGATGGTCGATCACCACCTCGAGACGGGCGCTGGCGTCACCGTTGCTGCGATCCCGGTCGCCAAGCGCGAGGCCACGTCGTTCGGGGTGATCGAGGTCGACGAGAAGGGCCAGATCCTCGACTTCCACGAGAAGGTCGCCGAGCCGCCGACGATGCCCGGTGACGACAGCCGGTGCCTCGCGTCGATGGGCAACTACGTCTTCGACACCTCGACGCTGGTCGACGTCGTGACTCCGCGCGACGACACGTACACCGATCTTGGCGGAGACGTCATCCCGGCGTTGACGCGGGCCGGCGTCGCTCACGTCTACGACTTTTCGGGCAATGTCGTGCCCGGTCAGGACGAGCGCGAGCGGGGATACTGGCGTGACGTCGGCACGCTCGACTCGTACTACGCCGCGAACATGGACCTCATCGCGCCGCACCCGGTGTTCAACCTGTACAACGACCGCTGGCCGGTGTTCACCCACCGCGGGGCCGAGCCGCCGGCGAAGGTGTCGCGGGGTCCGGGCGGTGAGCCGTCGTACGTCGACGGGAGCCTGCTCTGCGAGGGCTCGATCGTGTCCGGAGCCCACGTTGAGCGCTCGATCGTGGCGCCCGGCGTGTACGTCGACCACGACGCCCACGTGACGGACTCGATCCTGTTCAACGGAGTGCGGGTGGGACCGGGTGCCCGCCTGCACCGCTGCATCGTCGACAAGAACGTGATCGTGCCCGACTGGTACCGGGTGGGACTCGACCACGACCACGACCGCGACCGCTTCACGATCAGCGACGAGGGCATCGTCGTGCTCGAGAAGGACCGCCAACTCGAGTAGCCGACATCCGAGTGTTTGCGGTCATCGGAGTGTTTCGTGCGGGTACGTGTCGGCGCGAAACACTCGGATGGGACCGTCAGCGGCCGGCGAGGGCGGCGACGACCGGGGCGAAGGGTTCCACGTCGTCCCCGCCGACGATCACGTAGCTGAAGCCGAGCTCCTCGCGTCGGCGGAGCAGTTCCTCGGTCATCTCCGCCGTGCTGCCGACGAGGGCGAAGGGCGACGCCGCGACCATCGACTCGTCGACGCCGAACATCCCGGCGACACCCGCCAGAACCCCCGACCGGTCATCGGTGACGCTGACGAAGAACACGCGGATGTTCAGCTCGATCTCGTCGATGCGCTCGCCGGCGACCTCGCGCACGAGCGCGACGCGCTCCTCGACCGCCTCCCGGGTCATCGTGGCGATGGCGTCCGGCCCCACCACGCCCGCGGTCAGGGTGCCGTTGATCCCGACGATGTCCGCCTCCCGGGCCGCGATCGACAGGAGCCGTCGCCCGCCGCCGCCGATGAGCAGCGGCGGGTGCGGGCGCTGGAGCGGCTTCGGCTGCCCGTCGTAGTCAGTGATCGTGTAGTGGCGACCGGCGAACGAGAACGGCCCGTGACCCATCGCCCCCTTGAGCACCACCACGGCCTCGGCGAAGCGATCGATGCGCACGCCCGGAGGGTCGTAGGCGATCCCGCTCGCCCGGTAGTCGCTCTCCATCCATCCTGCGCCGAGCCCGATCTCGACCCGCCCCTCGCTGAGCACGTCGAGCGTGGCCAGCTCCTTGGCGAGCACCACCGGATGCTTGTAGTCGTTGTCGAGGACCAGCCCTCCCACCCGCAACGACGTAGTGGCGGTGGCGGCGACGGCGAGCGCCGCCAGCGGGGCGAGCTGATCGGTGAAGTGGTCCGGCATCGTCGCCGTGGCGTAGCCGAGGTCTTCGATCTTGCGCACGGCATCGCGCCAGCCCTTGGCGTCGGCAGGCCCCGACAACTGCACGCCGAAGCGGAAGGGTCGGTTCCTCGGGTCGACCATCGCTCGAACGTACAGGGTGGGTGGGACCGGTGACGGCCGGCCTCGCGCGCCACCAGATAGCGTAATTCCACTGTGCGCTCGCTGACCTGGCTCGCCCGCCTCGGGCTCGTGGTCGCCGCCGGGGCTCTGCTGACGACCGCGGTGGTCGTGGCCGTCGCGCCCCGGGTGTGGCAGGCGGCGAACGCCCACGAGGAGCTGCCGATCGCGCTGCCGTCGTTGCAGCCACTGGCGCGGCGGTCGATCGTGTACGACCGGAACGGGACCGAGATCGCCATCTTCGAGGCCGAGAACAGCCAGCCGATACGGCTGTCCGAGGTTCCGCAGCACGTCATCGACGCCTTTCTCGCCGTCGAGGACAAGGAGTTCTACGGCCACCACGGGGTCAACTTCCGCAGCCTCGTCCGGGCCGCGCTGTCGAACTTCTCCTCGGATGCCCCGCAACAGGGCGCGTCGACGATCACGATGCAGGTCGTCAAGAACGATTTCCTGGGCGGCCTGGAGCGCGACGGCCGGTACAAGCTCCTGCAGATCCACTACGCGTTGATGCTCGAGCGCGAGTCCAGCAAGGACACGATTCTCCAGCGCTACCTGAACACGGTGTTCTTCGGCAACAACGCCTACGGCATCCAGGCCGCGGCCGAGGTCTACTTCGGCAAGACGGCGACCGAGCTGAAGTTCACGGAGGCCGTGTTCCTCGCCGGATTGGTGCGCGCCCCCTCGGCCTACGATCCGATCAACGAGCCCGAGCTCAGCCGGAGGCGCTTCACCCAGGTCCTCGAACAGCTCGTCGACGACGGCCACTACACGAAGCGCCAGGCGGCGAGGATCGGTCGCACCTTCGTCCTGCCCGAGCGGGTGAAGACCACCCCCGAGCGGACCCACACGCGCACCTACTACACCGAGGCCCTGCGCGACTTCCTGCTCAACAAGTCGGACATCCTCGGCGACACGTACGAACAGCGCTACGCGACCCTCTTCCGCGGTGGCTTGCGCATCCACACGACCTTTGATCCGTACCTCCAGCAGCAGGCGGAGGTCGCCCACGACGTGCTCCCCGAGACCGAGGAGGGCATCGAGGCGGCCATCGCGTCGGTGGACACCCAGACCGGAGCGATCCGGGCGATGGTCGGGGGCTCGGGCTGGACGGTCGAGGACCAGATCAACATGGCGCTCGAGCCGCGCCAGACCGGCTCGTCGCAGAAGTTCTACATCCTCGCCGCCGCCCTCCAAGCGGGCGCCCAGCCACTCGACCAGATCAACGGCACGACACCCTGCACCCTCCCGAATCCCGGTCAGCCGAGCGAGCCGTTCGAGATCACTGATGCCGCCGGGCCCCAGGGCCCGACACTGGATTCGATGACGTGGTGGTCGATCAACTGCGCCTACGCCCGACTGGCCCAGATCGTCGGGCTCTATCGCCTCGTCGACACGACCTACCGCATGGCCGAGTCGGTCTACCTGTACAAGGACCAGCCGGAGGAGGAGCGCGAGCCGATCCAGCCGATCCCCGCGGCGGCCACCGGCGGCAACCCGATGAGCCCGCTCGACATGGCCTCGGGGATGCAGACCGTGCTCAACGAAGGCGTGCACAACGAGCCGTACTACGTCGAGCACATCGAACGGCGCGGGCAGCGCATCTACACCCACGACGACGTCGGCACCCGGGTCCTCGATCGCGGGGTCGCCTTGACGGCCGTCGACGTGCTCAAGGGCGTCCTCACGACCGGGACCGGTCGCCGGTACCCGATGGATGCGTGGGCGGCGGCTGGCAAGACCGGTACCCAGGACCGGAACACCAACGCGTGGTTCGTCGGTGGCACGCCCTATCTCTCGACGGCGGTGTGGCTCGGTGACCCCGACGGCTACACCCCGATGGTCGGGATCCCCGAGCTGTCCGAGGTCAACGAGCGGGCCGAGGTGCAGGGTGGTCTGCTTCCGACGAGGATCTGGAAGACCTACATGGACCCCGCCCACGCCGGGCAGACGCCCACCGACTGGCCGGCACCGCCTGCCCCGGCCCGTCCGCCCGCCCGTCTCTACCTGCCGGAGAACGAGTGTCTCCGCAAGGTGGTCGGCGTCATCCCGGGCACCGTGATCCCCGGCACGACGGCGCCCGGACGTCCCGGACGTGGGGGCGGCGCCGACGGCTTCACCGCTGCGCAGGCGCAGCCTGAGCCGCCTCCGGAGACGACGCCCGGCGGGCCGCCCCCGGAGACGACGCCCGGTGGGCCGCCGTCTGGAGCGACGACGACCACACCGGTGACCTCACCGGACATCGTCATCCCGCCGCAGCCGCAGTACGACCTCGTCCCGGGCGGCACGACGATCCCGCCGTACAACCTCGACCCGAACGCCCCGTTGCCGTCGACGCCGCTCTCCAACTCCACCTACCCGTGCCAGTAGACGATCTGCTCGAGCTCCAGCGCCTCGACACCACGGTCGACCAGCTCCGCCACCGCCGAGCGCACCTGGCCGAGCGGGACGAGGCGGCGACGGCCGACGCCGAGCTGACCGGGGCCGAGCAACGGCGCGGCCAGCTGACCGCGCGCGACGCCGAGATCGACTCGGCGGTCACCTCGCTGGAGACCGGTGGGCAGACCCTCATGACCCAACGGACCCGGCTCGAGGCCCAGCTCAGGACCGTGATCGCGCCGCGGGAGGCGGAGGCGCTGATGCACGAGCTGGACACCCTCGCCCAACGCCGCGACGCGCTCGACGACGAGGAGCTGACGTATCTGGAGGAGCAGTCGGTGCTGGCCGACGAGCTGGCCGCGCTCGACGGACGTCTGCCGGGCTTGCGCTCCGGCGCCGAGTCGGCGCGGGCCGCCCTCGCCGCGGCCGAGGCCGGCGTCGACGGTGAGCTCGCCGAGGCC
This sequence comes from uncultured Acidimicrobiia bacterium, assembly GCA_963755235.1. Classification (GTDB taxonomy): domain Bacteria; phylum Actinomycetota; class Acidimicrobiia; order Acidimicrobiales; family Ilumatobacteraceae; genus JALZMG01. The sequence continues at coordinate 58,472 of CAVWJT010000018.1, read as the reverse complement.
GGCGCGGCCCGTGACGCGGTCGCGGCACGCCTCGACGCCGGCCTGCTGAGTCGCTACGAGCGGCTGCGGGAACGGTTCGGTGGGGTCGCCGTCGCCCGGCTCGAGGGCACGCGGTGCGGTGGGTGCCACCTCGATCTGTCGACCACCGAGGTCGCCGAGGTGCGCGCGGCCGGGCCGGGGCAGTTCGCCGACTGCCCGCAATGCGGGCGGCTGCTCGCGCCGTAGCGAGTTCGATGTTCCTCTGGTTCGTCGGGACCGCGATCGCGACCGTGTGGTTCGTCTTCCGCGATCCGCAGTTCGACTACCGGCTGCTCGTCGTCGGGTCGGTGCTGCCGCTGCTCGACGTGCTGTTCGGCGGCGCCCGGGTGATGCACACGCTCGTGTTCAGCCTGGTGCTGCTGGTCGGGGTGATGCTGGCGACCGTCGGGCACCGGTGGCGGCGGCGCCTGTGGCTGGGGCTGCCGATCGCCACGCTGCTCCATCTCGTCTTCGACGGAGCATGGGCCGACAGCGACGTGTTCTGGTGGCCGTTCGGCGGTTGGAGCTTCGCGGACGCCACGCTCCCGGAGGCGGCGCGGGGATGGTGGAACGTCCCGCTCGAGCTCGCCGGCGTCGCCATCCTCGTGTGGGTGTGGCGCACGGCTCGCCTGCACGATCGAGTCCGGCGGCAGGCGGCGTGGCGCACCGGACGACTGTTCGCCGAAGCCGCCTGAGCGGGTCCGAAGATCGTGGTTCACTGTCGGCTGTGCTCATCCTGGTCCGCCACGGCCGCACGGCGCTGAACGCCGAGGGCCGGTTGCAGGGTCGCCTCGACGTCCCGCTCGACGACGTCGGGCGGGAGCAGGCGAAGGCGGTTGTGGCCCACGTCGGCGCGGTCGACGAACTGATCTCCAGCCCATTGCGCCGGGCCACGGAGACGGCGGAGTTCTTCGGCCAGCCGTATGTCACCGACGAGCGGTGGATCGAGCTCGCCTACGGCACGTACGAGGGAACCGCCTACACCGACTTGCCGTCCGAGGCGTGGGACCACTGGAAGGTGAACGTCTCGTGGGCGCCGGAGGGCGGCGAGTCGCTGAGCGCGCTCGGCGAGCGGGTGCGGGGCGCATGCCTCGAGCTGACCGAGCGGGCGAGGGACCGCGATGTCGCCGTGGTCACCCACGTCTCGCCGATGAAGGCCGCCGTCGCCTGGGTGCTCGGATCGGGCATCGAGATCTCGTGGCGCTCGCACCTCTCGCACGCCTCGGTGTGCCGCATCGGCTTCAGCGGCGGCGATCCAGTTCTGTACTCGTTCAACGAGGTCGCGAAGTGAGCCGTTCTGTCGTTTGGAACCTGCCCGTTTGGGCCGCTTCCGGCGGACAGAACGACTCAGCCGGGCACCGTTGTTTCGAACAGCGCCGTCGTGGTCGAAGTGCCGGTGAACGTCTCGGTGGTCTCGGTCGTCGTCGCCGGTGGTGAGGTTTCGGGGGCGGTCGCGGGGCCGGAGTCGTCCCGCGGGCGGCGAAACAGCTCGTTCCCGTCGGTGTCGTGGATGGCGACGAAGCCTCGTCCACCCTCGTCGCCGATGACGAGAACCGCGCCGGAGTGGCCATCCGTCCTGGACGCGAACACCGCGTTGGCCCCCGTGAGGTCGGTCGGCGAGCGGTACACGACGAGGTTGCCGTCGCCCTGCATGTGGGCCACGGACCCGGCGACGGCATCACTGACCCTCGGGGCACCCCAGAACTCGACGCCGTCGGTGCGGGCAACGAGACGGCCGCCCGTAGTCATCTCGAGGACATGGCGGCCGTCCGGAGTCTGAATCCGTTCGCCGGCCGCCAGCGCCTCGCCTCCCGTCAACCGGTCGTCGATCGTCGGCGTCGTGCTGGAGCCGGTAGGGGGTGAAGCGTCGGACCCGTTCCACGGCCGAACTGCCAGCACCGCGATCAGAGCCACCAGCGCGACAACGGCGACGGTGGCGGCGACCACGCGCTCCCGGCGTCGTGGCGGCTGGACCGGTTCCGGAGATGGTTCCGGCTGGACCGGCTCGGGAGCCGGTTCCGGCTGCGCCTGCTCGGTGCGTTCGACGGCGCGTCGTGCGAACTCACGGTCCTCGTCGGTCAACGGTCGGATGGAATGCTCGGTCTCCTGGAGGATGTTGATGAGGCGCTCCACCGCGGCGTCGAGGTACGCCGGGTGGAAGTCCACGCCGCTCGACTCGCGCAAGATGTCAGCGGCCTCCATGCTCGGCAGGAACTGGCTGGCGTCGGCGATGTCGAACGGCTTGATGATCGCCGGGACCACCACTCTGTGCTCGGCGATCGCGTGCTCCAACTCGCGCCACAACCAGTCGCCCGGTTCCTTGCACCGATCGAGCGTGCCGGTGGTGAGCACGATGATGAAATACGGCCGACCGGCGATCTGGTTGAGGATCTTGTCCTTGAACTGACCCGGTTCGTGCAGGTTCTCGAGATCGAGGAAGGCGTCGATGCCGCGGGTGCGCAATCCCTCCCAGATCAGTTGGGCCCAGGCGAAGCCGGGCTCCCTCCGGTAGGAAATGAAGGCACTGTTGGTGGCCACCACGGTTGGCCCTCCCTCTCACGGCTGCCCACATCACGCGGCGAGGGAGCAGCGTTTCACGGACGATCGTGCGCGACCTGCCTATTTTGGTCAATTCGGCGGGTGGCGATGGTGAGTCGGCCTGCAAGCGGGATGCCTTCAGCACCACAGCCGGTGCGCGGACACTCGACACGGGCGGGCGCCGGTTCGTCGATCACGAGCCACGAGCGGGTCGCGGCCGGGTAGGTCGACGCTGCGCCGGTGCCAGTCGCGAGGAATCGATGGCGCCACGCCCATCACACGGTGCCCCGACGCTCAGGGATCGTTGGCCCGGACGATTCGAGACGTACGGATAACCACTACTGGTCCGCGCCCACTTCCATACCCAGTAGCACCATCGGGGGGAGAGAGCGGAGACTGGGGGCTGTCCCGGCGTGGGCACCCAAACAAGCGGCGTGCCGGGGGCGCACCGCGGCGGGTTGTTCCCTTACTCCTCGACCGTGAACAGGTCGATCACGCTCGTCAGTTCCAGCACACGACGCACCGAAGGAGACGGGTTCCGCAGGATCAAGTCGTCACCACGTTCTCGCAGCGCCTCGTGTGCCCGCACCAAGCTATGGATTCCAGTCGAGTCCATGAACGTGACCCCGCTCAGGTCGACCACCGCGTTACCGGCAACGTCCCCGATGGCGTCGACTAGTTGACCGGCGGTGTCCATGTCGACCTCACCGCGGACCGTGACCAGTTCCCAACGTCCAGATGTCTCCTCGTCGAGAGGTTTTGTGACGGTGCGCCTGCGGACCTCAAAGACCCACGGAGCTAGCGAGCGGTTCGCAGAGGGCGCGCCCTGGGAGTTGTCGGGAGTGATGTTCATTTGGTTGTCCTGAGGCGAGGTAGGTCTGGGGGCCCCCAGTACGGATCCGCCGACCGCACGGTGCCAGCGCCAAGCGGCTGGCCACTACGGACAAAGGTCCCGATCTTTCCTGTAGCGAACGCTGCCGTGGAAAGGCCCCCGGGTGTGGATCCCGCATCCCACACCGGGGGCTTTGTGGACGGTACGGGCGGGGTCGCTCGAGCTGTTCGTCAGGATTGATGAAAGGTGATCGCGAACTAATGTTCGGATGCGTGCCGGTGTGGGCGTCCGACAGCTTCGATCGCCCAGACGGTGACTCAGCGGGCCGGTGGAGCGTTGTCCACAAGCCGAAAGCCCTGGTAGACGTCTTAAATGATGGTGAGTCGGCCTGTAAGCGGGATCCTGTAGTCGCCTCACGGCGACCGGTGGCCATCCATCTACGCGGCCTACCCGGAGGTTGCCCGTGGGGGCGGACGGGCCGTCCATGCCTCCTGCTCGGCCTTGCTCCGGGTGGGGTTTACCGAGCCGCCCGGGTCACCCCGGACGCTGGTGCGCTCTTACCGCACCGTTTCACCCTCACCTGTGGCCGGTCGCCCGGCCCATCGGCGGTCTGCTCTCTGTTGCACTGATCCGTCAGGTCGCCCCGACCTGGCTCTCGCCAGCACCCTGCCCTGTGGAGTCCCGACTTTCCTCGACACGTCGAGCGTGCCGCGGCCACCCGGCCGACTCACCATCGAACATGCAGTCTACCCGGCTCACGCCTCGCAGGTCATGCCCTCGTAGATCAGCGAGTTGTCCGACGGCGTCTCGAGGGTGAACGTCGCCCGGGTGCCGGCCTCGTTGCGGGCGCCGACGACGAGCTCGATCGCGGCGAGGGAGCCGAACTGGGTCGGGATCGCGTAGGCCGCGAACAGCCCGGTCTCGTCGGGCACGAGATCCTCACCGAACAGCACCGGGCTGATGTACCCGTCCGGAACGCCGGTGGCCAGCATCGCCACCGCGGCGGCCTGACGGGCCTCCTCGGCACCGATCGTCATGACGTTGGCGCGCAGCTCGGGCTCGGTCAGCACCTCGCACATCTGCTGGTACATCGCCGCGGCCAACGACTCGAAGGCGTTGGAGACAGTGAGCAGGTCGCGGGCCGGGTCGTCGCTCGGCGAGATGTTCTCCGTCTCGGACCCCGTGATCTGGGTGAAGATCGGATCGACCGAGCGCTCCACGTACCACGCGTTGGCGCACTCGTACGGCTCGCCGCCGGCGGCGACCGTGAGCTCGGCGAGGAATTCGGAGTGGTTGGCATGGTCCTCGGCGAAGCGGTCGATGAGCGCCTGGGCGGCGGCGTCGAGAGCTCCCATCTCGGTCGTCCGCGCGTACACCTCGAGCACGGTGTATTCGATCGAGCTTGCCGTGCGCAGCCAGACGGCGTCGGTCTTCTCCACCGTCGGCAGCCGCGTGGCCGGCGGGGCGTAGCCGACCCGGCCGGGGGCGCTCTCGGTCTCGTCGTCGCCGCCACACGCGGCCAGCACCGCGCCGGCGGCAACGGTGAGGCCACCGGACCGCAGCAGGCGGCGGCGATTCATCTGCACTGGGGCCATCAGCTCGTGCCTTCGCCGAGGGAGAGGGGAGCGGCGTCGTTGACGAGCAGGGCGTCGAGGTCGTCGCCGTGGCCGCCGAGGTCGGCGAGGACGGCGCACTGGCGCGACTCGACGATGAGGATCGAAGCGATCAGTGCGGCTCCGTCGACGCCCTCGAGCTGGCCGAGGGCCTCGGTATGGGTGGCGACCACGCTCGACTCGAACTCGTAACCAGCGTCGGCGACCGCGGCGAGGTCCGACGTGGCGAAATCGGCCTCGAACTGGGCGAAGATGGCGTCGTCCGCAGTCTGGGGCGCGGCCCCCCCGATCAGCCCGGAGATCCCATTGGCGTAGCCCTCGTGGTTGCCGCGCAGCGTCGTCAGCACACCTGCCTCGTCGTCGGCGCCGGCGTCGAGCGCCGTCTGGTAGAGATCGCGGGCGGCGAGCTCCAAGCCCTGGAGTGCAGCGAGAACCTCGGTGTCGGCGTCCGTGGGCCGCTCCGGCGGAGTGGGCGGCGTCGTCGCGTCGGCAGTTCGCCATCCGGCGAGGGCCAGCGTCGTTCCGGCCAGACCGGCGGTGAGCACCCGGCGTCGGGATGGGTTCTCCACGAAGGCATGTCCTTTCGTCATGTCGGCGGGGCAACTCTACGCACTGGTCAGAAGTCGAGGGCTGACAGCTCCGGGATCCAGCCGGTGGCGCGCTCGACGGCGCGGGCCCACGCCTTGCGATCGAGTGGGGAGCCGGGTTCGATCACCTGGGCCGGGCGCCACGTGTCGTCGGCATCGTCGATCGCTCCCCACACGCCCGTCGCCAGCCCGGCCAGAAACGCGGCGCCGAGCGTGGTGGCGTCGGCGACCGGGGACACCTCGACCGGTCGACCGGTGGCGTCGGCGAGCGCCTGGATGAACGTCGGGTTGGCGCTCATCCCGCCGTCGACGCGCAGCGTCTCGATCGTCAGGCCGGTGTCGGCCTCGGCCGCCTCGACGAGGTCTCCGCCGCGATGGGCGATGCCCTCGAGCACCGCCCGCACGACGTGGGCCGCGGTCGTGCCGCGGGTGATCCCGAGCATCGTGCCCCGCGCGCCGTAGTCCCACGCCGGCGTGCCGAGGCCGAGCAACGCCGGCACGTAGAGCACGCCGTCGGTCGTCTCCACCGCCGAGGCGACGTCGTGGGTCTGCGCGGCCGTCTCGACGAGGCCGAGGTCATCGCGCAGCCACTCGACGTTGGTGCCCGCCGACAGCATGATCGCCTCGACCCCCCACGTCAGCGAGCCGGCCTGCGACCACGCCACGATCGGATACGTGCCGTGGGCACTTCGCTGGGCCGACGACGGCGCCTCGGGACCGCGGCAGAGGTCGAGCATCCCGCCGGTGCCGAACGTGATCTTGGCCCGTCCCGGGCTGACGCATCCCTGGCCGACCAACGATCCCTGCTGGTCGCCGACCAGCGATGCGATCGGCGGGGCGCCGGGCAGAACCGTCGCCTCGCCGATCACACCGGTCGAGTCGGCGAGGGTCGGCATCAGCGTGGCGGGGATGCCGAGGGCGTCCAGGGCGCGGTCGCTCCACGCCGAGGCGTCGGGAGCGAGGAGGCCGGTGACCGCGGCGTTGGTGTGGTCCGTGACGTGGAGGGCGCCGCCGGACAGGGTCCAGGCGAGCCACGAGTCGAGCGTCCCGAAGCACAGGTCACGGTCACGGGCCCCGGCAACGTTGTCCAGCAACCAGGCGACCTTGGTGGCCGACTGGTTGGGAGCGAGGTGCAGCCCGTGGGCTTCCTTCGCCGTGATGCACTCCATGATCGTGCGCAGGTCCTGCCAACCGAGTGCCGGTCCGATCGGCTCACCCGTGTCGCGGTCCCACACGATGGTGCTCGCCCGCTGGTTGGTGATCCCGACGGCGGTGATCGGCCGCCCAGCGGCGGTCGTGGCCTCCGTCGCCGCGTCGACCGCCCGGCGGGCGACGTCGGCGGCGTCGAACTCGACGAGACCGGGGAACGGCGATGCCGGTGGTGACGAGCGGGCGGCCAGCGCCACGATCTGGAGGTTCTCGTCGACCACCGCGGCGCGCAGGGTGGACGTGCCGACGTCGATGACGAGGATCCCGGTCACGGTGGCATCGTGCCACGAGCCTGGGCGGGCGGGCTCACCGGCTCCGCGGCTCGATGCCGCGGTTCTGGAGGTGTTGGCCGAGGAGTCCGCCGATGAGGCCGGCGGCGAGCGCCACGGTGAGGTTGAACATCACCGCGAACCAGTGCACGTCGAGGCCGCGCACCAGCCGGAGCACGACGAACACGGCCTGGGCCGCGAGGTACGTGCCGGCGGCGGTGACGAGGCCGTGGCTGAGCGGCGTGTCGGTGCGCTGCACCCACGCCGCGCATCCGGCGCCGACCACGAAGCCGAGCACGGCCCCGATGTTGAGCCAGACGGCGAGCGTGCTGTCGTCACGGCTGTCGGCGGCCCAGCGGGCGGCGATCGAGAACGGCACGGCGAAGACCAGGGCGACGAGCCCACCGGCCCGGATCGCCTCCCAATCCCAGCTCACTGCGCCCCGGGCGGCCACGGCGCCGGCCCGAACGGGGAGTCGAGGCCGAGCTTGCCCGGGTTCATGATGCCCAGCGGATCGAGGGCCGACTTGACCGCGGCGAGCACGCGGCGGGCCGGGCCGAGCGCCTCCCCGACGAAGCGCGCCCGGTTGATCCCGACGCCGTGGTGGTGGGAGAGGTTCCCGCCGTGGGCGAGCACGGCCCGCTGGCCGGCGTCCCAGAGCGCCACGTAGGTTGCCTCGACCTCCTCCGGCGCGGCCGCGGCGGCGAACGTGAAGTAGAGGCAGGCGCCGTCCGGATAGCTGTGCGACAGGTGGCACGACGCGACGAGTGCGTTCGGCACCGTGAGCAACGCGGCGCGGACCGCCTCGAACAGGCCGGCGAGCCGGGACCACGGAGCGGCGACCTCCATCGTGTCGACCACGAAACCCTTGCGCGTCACGTCCTGCAGGGCCGAGGTGTCGTTGCGGTGCTCGAGCCAACCGGCGACGAGGTCCGCCGACGCCGGCGTTCCCGCGGTGCACGCGTCGGCGACGACGGCCATCGTCGCCTCGACGATGGCCGGGTCGCCCTCGTCGAGGACGAGCAGCACACTCTGCGTGCCGTCACCCTGGTGGCTGCGCGCGGCCTCGACCTCGTCGTACAGGCGCAGGACCGCAGGCGTCGCGCCACGTCGGAGCACGGTCCGGCAGGCCTCGATGCCCTGGGCGAACGACGGGAACGTGTACGCCGCCCGTTGCTCCGCGGCCGGCAGGGGGTGCGCCCGCAGCCAGACCCTCGTGATCACGCCGAGCGTGCCCTCGGAACCGAGGAAGAGCTGGGAGAGATCGGGCCCGACCGCGGCGGCCGGAGCACCGCCGGTGCGCACGGCCGTCCCGTCGGCGAGCACGACCTCGAGGCCGACGACGAGGTCCTCGACCTTGCCGTAGCGCGTGGAGTACTGGCCGGCGCCCCGGCAGGCCACCCATCCGCCCACCGTCGCGAGATCGAAGCTCTGCGGGAAGTGCCCGACGCTGAGCCGGTGGCCCTGCTGCAGCTCGGTCTCCAGGTCCGGTCCGAACGTCCCGGCGAGGACCTCGACGATGCCCGAGACCGTGTCCACCTCGCCGATTCCCGCCAGGTCGGTGAGGTCGACGAGCACGCCGCCGTGAACGGGAACCGACGCCCCGGAAACGCCGCTGCGACCGCCGGCGACGGTGAGCGGCACCTGGGCGTCGGCGCAGATGCGCACGACGTCGGCGACCTCGCCCGTCGTCGCCGGGCGGGCGAGCACGGCGGCCCGCGCCGGCACCTCGCCGGCGAGCGCCCAGTGCAGCGCGAGGGGCCACCAGTCGCGGCTGGCGTCGGCGACCGCGGCCTCGTCCTCGACGACGGCGCAGACGCCGCGCAGGGCATCGATCACCTCGGCGGGGACATCGACGGCGCCCGACCAGCGGGCGGAAGTGCCGCGCAGCTCGATCGGTGGGGTCGGGCTCGTCATGCCGGTGTCGGCGCGGGGAAGGTAATGGCGTCGGACTCCTCCGCCGCCACGAGGGCGCGGTAGCGCTCGACCTGATGGGCGATCTCGGCTTCGTCCCATCCCAGCTCGCCGCCGACGAGCGCGGCCGCGGCCGGGGCGGCGGCGAGCGTGGCCGACCGGTCGAACAGGTGCGCCCGGGTGCGGCGGACGAGCACGTCGATCAGCGTGGTGGCCATCTCGTGACGGACGGCGTACACCGCCTCGGCGCGCAGGTACGGCATCCCGTCGACCAGCGCCCCGCCGAGCGCCGGATCATCGGCGATCAGGCCGTCGAGCTCGGAGGCGCGCGTCCCGTACCGGCCGCCGAGATGGGCGGCCAGAGTGCCCCGAGGAGGCTCGCGGTAGCCGTCCCCGCCGAGCAAGGGGAGCTTCTTCGTGCGGCACCGGGCGTCGTGACCGAGGCGCTCGGCGACGACGTCGACGGTGTCTTCGGCCATCTCCCGGTAGGTGGTCAGCTTGCCGCCGGTGACCGTGACGACGCCGGCCGTCCCGATCGTCACGCGGTGGCGCCGGGAGAGATCGGCCGTCCGGTTGCCCGGCGCCGACTTGACGAGCGGGCGCAGCCCGGCCCACACGCCGGTGACGTCGTCGGCGGTGATGCCGGTGCTGACCACCGCGTTCAGCGCCCGCAGGACGTAGGCGATGTCGTCGGCGGTGCACGGCGGGTCGTCGAGCGGGCCGGTGTAGTCGGTGTCGGTGGTGCCGACGTAGGTGTGCTCGAACGTGCCGTCGGCCCGCTGGCCCCAGGGCACGACGAAGAGACTGCGCTTGTCGCCGGCGACCGGGATCACGACGGCGATGTCGTTGCGCACCTTGTCCCACGGCACCGTGAGATGGATCCCCTTGGCCGGGCGGATCGAGTTCGGATCGACGCCGTCCTCGAACGCGCGGACCTCGTCGGACCAGACCCCGCCGGCGTTCACAACGGCGCGCGCCCGGACCGTGCACTGGCGGTCGCCGACGTCGACGACCGCCCCATCGACCTGTCCGTCCTGCGCCTTCGTCAGCCCGACCACGCGGCTCCGATTGACGACCACCGCGCCGTGGAGGGCCGCGGTGCGGGCGATCGTGAGCACCAGCCGGGCGTCGTCGGTGGTGGCGTCGTAGTACAGGTAGCCGCCGGCCAGTCGGTCCCGCGGCATCGTCGGCAGGTGGGCGAACGCCTCCTCGGCGTCGAGGCGCTTGTGCAGCTTGCCGATCCGGAACCCGCCGGTGAGGTCGTACATCCACATCGCCGAACCGAGAGCCCGGGCGACCCGTCGGGGGATCAACCCGTCCCTGGTGAGGATCGGGATCATGAACGGCAACAGCTTCACCAGGTGGGGAGCATTGCGCCGGAGTCGTTGACGCTCGTGAAGGGCCTCGTAGACGAGGCGGACGTCGCCCTGCTGGAGGTACCGCAGTCCCCCGTGGACGAGCTTGGAGCTCTTCGACGACGTGCCGCTGGCGAAGTCGTCGGCTTCGACCAGCGCCGTCCGCAGGCCCCGGGTCGCGGCGTCGAGGGCGACTCCCGCACCGGTGATCCCGCCACCGACGACCAGCACGTCGAAGTCCTGGTGGGAGAGGCGCTCGAGCATCGCCCCGCGCTCGAACCGCGGGGCGGATCCGGCGTCGGGGGCCACGGTGGAGAACGTAGCCGCGCCGCTGAGGATTGCCTCTGGCGCACGGGCCCGGAGTGGTTCTATCGTTCGCGTCGCAGTACAACCTGGATGGGGGATTTTGGGACGTGTCGCTCCAGGACATCGAATGGCGCAAGCTCGGGGCCTGCCGAGGACTCGATGCGAGCATCTTCTACCCCGATGACGACGACGACGCCGAGGTCGCCAAGGCCGTGTGCGCGACGTGCGGCGTCCGGGCGGCCTGCCTCGAACACGCCCTGATGGCCCGCGAGAAGGCGGGCGTCTGGGGCGGAGCCACCGAGCGAGAACGACGCCGGATCATCCGCCAGCGCCGCCGCTCGGCGTAAGCCCCCCTCGGGCACCGCCCACCCCTTCGCTACATTCCCTGCGTGCCCGCGGCTGACGAACACGCCCTCGAGGACCACGGCGGGTGGCCGGGACTGCTCACCGAACTGCTCGCCGGGCGTGACCTGACCGCCGAACAGGCGCGCACGGCGATGGCCAACATCCTCGGCGGGCGAGCGACGGCCGCGCAGCTGATCGGCTTCGTGGTCGCCCTGCGGGCGAAGGGGGAGACGGCCGACGAGTTGTCGGGGCTGCTCGACGCGGTCCTCGCCGCGGCCGAACTGGTGCCGCTCGACGACGAGCTGCGCGGCCGCGCGATCGACGTGGTCGGCACCGGTGGCGACCGGTCGCACTCGATCAACGTGTCGACGATGGCGGCCCTCGTCGTCGCCGGCGCCGGGGTTCCGGTCTGCAAGCACGGGGCGCGCGGCGCGTCGTCGCAGTGCGGCACCGCCGACGTCCTGGAAGAGCTGGGCGTCGCCATCGAGCTGTCGCCCGCCGGAGTGCAGCGTTGCGTCGAGACGGCCGGCATCGGGTTCTGCTTCGCCCCACGGTTCCACCCCGCGTTCCGCTTCGCCGCCCCGTCGCGCCGCGAGATCGGCATCCCGACGGTGTTCAATCTGCTCGGGCCGATGGCCAATCCCGGCCGGGTGCGCCGCTACCTCATCGGCGTCGCCGACGCCACCTTCGCCGAGCGCATGTTGGCGTCGCTGCGCGCCCACGGCGCCACCGACGCCTGGGTGGTGCACGGCGGCGGGCTCGACGAGCTGACGACGACGGGAGGGTCGACGGTCCTCGCTCTCGACCACGACGGCGGCGCCCACACGTTTCCGGTCGATCCGGTGGAGCTCGGCTTGGCGCCGGCGACGCACGAGCAGCTGATCGGCGGCCTGCCGCCGTACAACGCCGAGGTCGTCCGCCGGGTGCTCGGCGGCGAGCACGGCGCGCACCGGGACATCGTCGTGCTCAATGCCGCCGCCGCGCTGGTGGTCGCCGGCGTGGCGGGCGATCTCCCGGCCGGCGTCGACGTCGCCATCGCGGCGATCGACGATGGGCGGGCGGCGCGGGTGCTCGATTCGTTCGTGAAGGTCTCGCAGGAGGCGGCGGCAGAGGACGCAGTGGGGTGATCGTCGCCCGGGTGCCGGCCTCGACCGCCAACCTGGGCCCGGGCTTCGACGCCCTCGGGATGGCCCTCACCCTGTACGCCGAGGTCGGTGCCGCCGAGGAGCTCCCGGCGCAGGCGCGGCTGACCGGGGAGACTCATCCCGCCGACATCGCCTTCCGTCGCGGCGGCGGCGAGGGGCCGTTGTGGGTCCGCTCGCCGATCCCGGCCGGCCGCGGCCTGGGCTTCAGCGGGGCGATGCGCGTCGGGGGCCTCGTCGCGGCGTGGGCGCAGCGCAACGGCGGTGACCCCGAGGCGCTCAGGGCGGCCCGGGGCTCGTTGCTGCCGCCGGCCATCGAGCTCGAAGGGCATGCCGACAACGTCGCCGCCTCGCTGTTCGGCGGAGTGGTGGCGACGGCCGCCGGCCACGCCGTCGTCGTCCCGCTGGCGCTCGAGCCGGCCGTGGTCACGTGGGTTCCCTCGTTCACGACCTCCACCGAGAAGTCCCGCGGCGCCCTGCCGCGCAACGTGTCGTTCGCCGATGCGGTGTTCAACGTCGGGCGCACGGCGCTGTTGGTCGCCGCCCTCGTCGCCGGCGACGTCGAGGCGCTCACGGCGGCGACCGCTGACCGGCTCCACCAGGACGTGCGCCTGGTCTCCACGCCCGCGTCCCACGAGGCGCTCGCCGCCGGCCTCGCCGCCGGGGCGTGGTGCGGCTGGCTCTCCGGCAGCGGGCCGACCGTTGCTCTGCTGTGCGCGCCCGAGGACGCCTCCGGGCTCGCCGCGGCCCTTCCGACCGGAGGTCGAGCCAAGATCCTCGCCGTCGACCACGCCGGGGCGACGCTCGTCTGAGACGAGGCTCACTCGAGCCGTTCGAGATGGCGGGCGAGGACGAGTGCCTCGTCGGCCAGGAGGCGGGGGATCGGGCGCCCTGGCGCCGGTGGGTCAGGCGCCGGAGCGGGTAGGGCGCCCGCGGTCGATCCGGCGACGCGCACGTCGACCAGGCGGGCCCGGTCGACGATCCACGTGATGTCGCGATGGGTGACCTCGAAGCGGCCCCGATCGACCAGGCGATTCATCAACATCGTCCGCCGGATCGCGCCCTCGAGCGCAGAGATGCGGTCGCGTGCCATCGCCGCCTCCTCGAAGCGTTGCGCCGCGGCGAGGACGTTCATCCGGTCGGTCAGCCGCTCGACCACCGACGCCGGACGGCCGGTCATCGCGTCGGCGGCGGCGGTCACTGCCGCGGCATACGACTCCGGCTCGGCGAGTCCGGCGCACGGACAGGCCGCCACACCGAGCTGGGCGGCGATGCATGGCGTGGCGTCGGCGGCCGGCTGGTGGCGCCGACCGAGCCGGACCGAGCACCGGCGCAGGGGGAGCGCGGCCTGGAGCGCATCCACGACCAGTTGCGCCATCGTCCGCGACGGCAGCGGGCCGAGGTGGATGCCGGCGGCGGCGGGATCGCGGACCACTGCGAGCCGGGGCCACGACGCGTCGACGTCGAGCCGGATGTAGCAGTAGCGGTCGGCGCGCGTGCCGGCCCGGTTGTAGCGCGGCAACAGGCGGGTGATCAGCCGCGCCTCGACGACCTCGGCGGACAGCACGTCGGGCAGACGGTGGTGGCGCAGGCTCTGCGCCTCGCGCAGCATCGGCCCGATGCGGCGCCGGTCCTCCCGGCCGAAGTAGCTGCGCACCCGCTGGCGCAGGTTGGACGCCTTGCCGACGTAGATGACCTCCTCGCGGTGGCCGCAGAACAGGTACACCCCGGGAGCACGGGGCAGGTTGGAGGTGAGCTTGAGCTTGGCCGCTTGCGGGTGACCGGCGATCGAGCCGAGCGTCACGAGGTCGTCGAGGCCGAGCACGCCGAGCCCTGAGGCCCGCTCGATGAGCAGGTGGAGCAGGTCCGTCGTGGCGAGGGCGTCGTCGAGGGCGCGGTGGGTGGGGCGGTGGTCGAGGCGCAGCCGCGAGGCGAGCGTGGACAGCCGGCAGTCCGGCACCTCGTCGCGGACGAGACGGCGGGCGAGGGCCGCGGTGTCGATCCGCGGCGGGGGGAGCGGGGGATGGCCGACCCGCTGCAGCGCGGCACGTAGGAAGGCGAGATCGAAGCCGACGTTGTGGCCGACGATCACTCCGCTCCCGAGGAACTCGAGCAGCGACGGGAGGACGGCCTCGATGCGTGGCGCCGGGGCGACGACCGCGTCGGTGAGCCCGGTCAGCATCGAGATCCGCGGCGGGATGGCCCGGCCCGGGTTGACGAGCGTCTGGAACGTGCCGAGACACTCCCCACCGCGGACCTTCACCACGCCGACCTCGGTGATCGAGTCGTGCTCGCGGTTGCCGCCGGTGGTCTCGAGGTCGAGCACGCAGAACGTCGTGTCGGCGAGCGGGGTGCCGAGGTCGTCGAAGCTGCGCTGCACCGTCCCAACCCCAAATTGCACGATTGACATTTGAGCGCGAACGCTCGTTCGTTGTCAAGAACGGGTGTACGGCGGCCGGCGTGGCAGCATGGCAGCCAGTGAGTGTTGTGTTCGTCCACGCCCACCCCGACGACGAGGCGATCTTCACGGGAGGCACGATGGCTCGCCTCGCCCGCGCCGGCACGCCGGTCGTGCTGGTGGTGGCGACCGGCGGCGAGCTCGGTGCGATCCACCCGAGCTATCACGGGGCGATCGACGACGTCGGCCTGGCCGAGGTGCGACGGCTCGAGTGCGAGGCGGCGGCGACGATCCTCGGCGCCGGCAGCGTCGAGTTCCTGGGGTATCACGACTCCGGGATGGCGGGTGCCCCCACCAACGAGGCGCTCGGTTCGTTCTCCGCTGCGCCCCCCGGACAGGCCGCCGGTCGGCTCGCGGAACTCCTCACCCGGGTCGCCGCCGTCGCCGTGGTCGGATACGACGAGGACGGCATCTACCGCCATCCCGACCACATCCAGGTGACCAACGTCGTGCGGGCGGCGGCCGAGCAAGCAGGCGTCCCGACCGTGTACGGCGCCACCGTCGATCGTGAGTACCTGCACTTCGTCGAGAGCCACATCGTGGCCGAGGCGGGCATGGTCGACGATCTCGGGCTCGTGCGGTCGCGCATCGGGGTCGCCACCGTCGAGGTCGCCGTCGCCGTGGACGTGCGCGAGACGCTCGACCAGAAGCGGGCGGCGATCGCCGCCCACGCCAGTCAGATCCCCGAGTCGTCGAGTGTCCTGCAACTTCCCGATCATCACTTCGCCGACGTGTACGGCTGGGAGTGGTTCGTCCGCTGGGGTGAACCGGGTCCGCTGGAGGAGTTGACGTAGCCCCGTAACGTGCACGCGTGCCCGACATCGAGCATCGGTATCTGCGCCCGGCGATCGAGTTCGCGGTTGCCATCGCCGATGCCGGCCAGCGGCTGCGCCCCCCGCTCGCCTATCCGAGCGCGCTGAAGCCGTTCCTGAAACAGCCCCGCATACCGGCGGGCCAGCTCGGCAAGCTGCGCCGGGCCATCGAGGCAGACGGCGAGTTCCGTACCCGCTTGTCGGCCGGCGCGCTGCCTGAGCTCGTCGACCCGATCGGCATCGAGTGGCTGCGCCGCGAGGACGGGTGGGAAGCGCGCATCGCCGAACTGATCGCGGCGACCGAGGAAGCCGAGGAGCAAGCGGGGGCCGAGGCCGCCTTGCGTCGCGCCGAACGTCGCCGGGACGCTGCCGAGCAGGTGGCGATCCGCACCCGGGCCGAGCTGATCCAGGCTCAAGCTCGCGTCGACGAGCTCACCAAGCTCGTCGAGACGTATCGCCGGCAGGCGGACGGAACCGCGGCGGAGGCGAGGACGGTTCGGGACGAGCTCACCGTGGCCCGCAACGCGGCGCGGCATGCTGACGATCGGGCCAAGTCGGCCCGTGACCGCGTGGCGGCGGTGGAGGGCGAGCGAGACGAGGCGATCCGGCGGGCCGAGCTCGCCGAAGGTCAACGCGACGCGTTGCTCGGCGAGCGGGCCGAGCGCGCCGGCGTGCCGATCGACGCCGGTCGCGTCGGGGAGCTCGGCGAGCTGGCCCGGTCGGCCCGGACCCTCGCCGACCGTCTCGGCGGGCTCGTCGAGGTCCGTCCCGGCCGGCGCCGGCCGCTCGCCTTGCCCGGCGGAGTAGCCGGCGATTCTCCGAAGGCGACCGAGTTCCTCCTCCGCGCGCCGGGCGCCCTCGTGCTCGTCGACGGCTACAACGTCGCCAAGCTCGCCTGGCCCGACGACGAGCTCGCCGACCAGCGGCGACGCCTCCTCGACGTCGTCGACGACGTCGCTCGCCGGTTCGGCAGCGAGATCGCCGTGGTCTTCGACGGCGCCGACGTCGTCGGCAGCCACTCCAATCGGCGGCGGCTGGTGCGGGTGACGTACTCGACGGCGGGGGAGAGCGCCGACGACGTGATCAGGGCCGAGGTCGACTCAACCCTGCCGACCCGGCCCGTCATCGTGGTCACCAACGACCAGGCGGTGCGCCGCGATGTCGCCAGGGACGGGGCGAATCTCATCCGCAGCGAAGGCTTCCTCACGGTTGCCCGTTGAGCCGTTCTGTCGTTTGGTATCGGCCGGAACGGGCCGTTAGCAAACGACAGAACCGCTAGAAGCGTCCGCGGAGGCGTTTCAGCATCGCGGCGTGGGGCCTCGCGCGCCCCACGTCGTCGAACCACGCTGCATCGTGGGCGAGCGACTGCATTGGGGCGATGGCGAGGTTGTCCAGCTCGTCGTCGTCGAGCGCGCGACCGCCCGCGGTGCCGTCCGGCCCGGGCATGTCGGGCTCGTACTCCAAGGGGACGGGGACGCCGCGCGGCCGGCGCTCGGCGGCCTGCCGTGCCTCCCGCACGGCCTTGGCCGGGTCGTCGACGACATGCTGCATCGCGGTTCGGCCGGCCGTCCACGACATGTTGGCCTCGGCATGGAGCGCGGGATCCTCCGGGAGCAGCTCGGCGGGCAGCCGCATCACGACCCCTTTGCGGACGCCGCCGACGACGAGTGGCTCGACATGACTGGCTCCGGCCGTCTCCAGCAACGAGGGAGTGCCGAGCACGGGCCGGCCGCCCACGAGCACCAGGCGCACGCCGCGCTCGTCGACCCGCAGGAGGTTTTCGTGGGGGTCGTCGCCCGGCCGGAGACGATTCGTCGTGACCAGGATGTCGGCGAGCGCGCCTGGGCGCAGGCGGCCGACGTCGACGCCCCAGCAGCGGGCCAGCGCGTCGCCGGCGTTGGCCGTCGCCATCGCGCCGAGCTCTCGGGCGTCGAGGGCGCCGCCGAGGGCCTCGTCGTTCCACAGCGCGGCGACCTTCAGCTCGCCGAGCAGGTTCTTGGTGCCCGACGGCGACCAGTCCGAGCCGAGGCAGACGAGGTGACCGTGGCGCCGCGCCGCGAGGACGTCCGTCGTGTGCCCGTAGAGCCAGATGTTGGAGAACGGCGACCACACGATCGTCCCGGGACCACAGCCGGCCCAGTCCGCGTACTGGTCGGCGCCGAGCGCGGTCGAGTGGATCGCGATCAGGTTGGAGTGCGCGCAGCCGGCTGTGCGCAGATCGGCGAACTCGCCGAGCAGGGCCGGCGCCGTGCCCTCGGCGAGGTGATAGATGAAGGAGCGGCCGGCGGCGAGCTGGGTGGCGTACGTCCTCAGCTTGGGGACGTCGGCTTTGATCACGGCCTGGAAGATGAGTTGGGCGTTGCCCTGGGCGGCGATCGTCTCCTTCTCGATGTTGCGAACCATCCAGCCCGGGAAGGCCCTGGTCAACGGAGGTGATCCCTGGATCGCCGTGGCGCCGCCGGCGGCCGCCTTCACTTCGGCGTAGCGCAGCGCCGCGGCCGCGGCGGCAATGCCCATCGCCTGCGCCGGGTTGGACACGTCCCGTCCGTAGGTGGCCGCGCCCGGCCACTGGTGGCGGCTCGTGTACGGCGTGTCGCGGGGCGCGGCCCACAGCGGCAGGAAGTTGTAGGCGAGGTGGTTGTGGAGGTCGATCGAGCCCCGGCGTGATCACCCCGCCAGTGGCCACCCGTCGCGCCTTGGCGAACCCCGCCGGTGCGGCGCGCCGAGCCGGCTGCACGGCATCGATGGTCCCGTCGTCGCCGATGTACACCGCACCGCCCTTGACCACCGGGGTGGCGTCGTCGAACGTGACGACCGTGCCGGTGAGCACGAGGGTCACGTGAACACTCTGTGCCGATGCGAGCGAGTGACGCCAGCGAGCGAGCGGCCACAAACGGCCTGCGTGGCCGGGGAACGCAATGAATATCACTGAACCTCTGGCGCTTGAAGTAGTCGCGCCCCTCGAGCTGCGGTTCCTGGTCGTAGTTGGCGTCGCGCAATGCCGGTACCAGTCGGCGATGGAGCTGGCGATACGTGATCCGGTAGCCGGCCTCGGCGATGAGGGTCTGGGCGAAGATGCTCATCGCGCCGTGGAACGTGCGACCGAAGCGGGCGTCGTAGGAGTACTGGTCGGAGCGACAGCCACTGAGGAGGAGCTCCCTCATCGCTGACTCCGGGTACAGCTCGGCGCTACGGGGTCGGGCGGTCTGGCGGATGTCAGGGAGGTCGGGACGGCCGATCGCGCGGGGATCGCAGAAGCGCCGTCGCCGCCGGTCCGGCGCGAACGGATCCTCCGGGTCCCGGGTCGCCGAGCCGGAGTGGCACGAGTCGGAGATCACCGTGACGCGCACGCCCCACGGGATGTCGACGAACAGCTCGCGCAGCTCGTCGTCGACGATCAGCTCGTCCTCGCAGTCGTACGGGCAGAGCGCTTCGTCGTACAGCGACTCGTCGCCGCTCTCGTCGGCGCGATAGGTGCCGTGGGACGAGTTGGTGAAGACGAGCACGTCGCCGCGCCGAGCACCGGCGAGGAGGTCGCCGAGCGCGGCGTACACCTTCGCCTTCGTCGCCCGGCTGTCGGTGATGAGCGTGATGTCCGACCGGGTGAAGTCGTAGTGCTCGTTGAGCAACGCGGCCCAGCCCTTGGCGTCGTTGACGCAGCCCTTCAGCTCGAGGTCGGGACGGGGATACTTGTTGACTCCGACGCACAGCGCCCGCTTGGCCATAGGTGGACCATCTTGGCCGTTCTGTCGTTTGGAATCGTCCGGTTTGGGCCGCTTCCCGCGGACAGAAGCCGCTCCGTAGCCTTGGGGCCGTGGCTGGCCGTGAACCGATCCCGGGTCTGGAGGAGTTGCGGGCGATCGCGTCGGACCATGGCATCGAGCACGTCGGCGTGGCGCCGGCGGCGGTGCTCCAACGGGCCCGGCACCTCCTCCACGAGCGGCGCGCCGCCGGGCTCGCCGCCGGGATGAACTTCACCTACCGCAACCCGGACCGGTCCACCGACCCCGGACGGGCGGTTGACGGCGCGCAGTCGATCATCGTCGGCGCCCGGTCCTACCTCGCCGCCGAGCCCGACCCGCCCCGCCCGCCCGGACCACAGGCTCGGGTCGCGCGGTACGCGTGGGTCGACCACTACGCCCCGCTACGCGTCGGACTGCAGGCGATCGCGAGCCGCCTGCGCTCGGCCGGGCACCGGGCGCTCGCCTTCGCCGACGACAACGCGATCGTCGATCGCGAGGTCGCCCACCTGGCCGGACTCGGGTGGTTCGGCAAGAACGCCAACCTCCTGCTCCCCGGCGCCGGCAGCTGGTTCGTGCTCGGGTGCGTCGTCACCACCGCCGCCTATCCGCCCGCCACGCCGGTGCCCGACGGCTGCGGGACGTGCCGCCGCTGCCTCGACGCGTGTCCGACCGGGGCCATCGTGGCCCCCGGCGTGATCGACGCCAACCGCTGCCTGGCGTGGGTGCTGCAGGCGCCGGGTCCGATCCCCGAGCCGCTGCGGGCGGCGGTCGGCGACCGGATCTATGGCTGCGACGACTGCCAGGACGTCTGCCCACCGACGGTGCATCTCGGCCCGCGCCACCGCCTGCCGATGGCCGGAGCGCCGCAGGCGTGGGTCGACGTGCTCGACCTGCTCGCCGCCGACGAGCGCACGCTGCTCGAGCGCCACGGCCGCTGGTACATCTCCGGGCGCGACCCCCGCTGGCTGCGCCGCAACGCGCTCGTCGTGCTCGGCAACACCGCCGACCCGCACGACGGCCGCGTCGTCGAGACCCTTGCCCGCTACCGGCAGCACGAGGACCCGATCCTCGCCGAGCACGCGCGGTGGGCGAGCGAGCGCCTCGGCATCGGAGTGGCGAGGTGAAGCATCTGCTGGTCACGAACGACTTCCCACCCAAGATCGGCGGGATCCAGTCCTTGCTGTGGGAGTGGTGGCGGCGACTCCCGCCTGATCGGTTCGCCGTGCTCACGAGCCCGCACGCCGGGGCCGAGGCGTTCGACGCCGCCCAACCGTTCCGGATCGCGCGGACCCGCGAGCCGGTGCTCCTGCCGCACCCGTGGATGGTCAGGCGGGTCGACAGCCTGGCCGCGGAGATCGGGGCCGAGCTCGTCGTGATCGACCCCGCGCTGCCGCTCGGCGTGGTCGGCCCGTCGCTCGCCCTCCCGTACGGCGTCGTGCTCCACGGAGCCGAGATCACCGTGCCCGCCCGGTTGCCCGGCAGCCGGCAGGCGTTGAGCGCGGTGCTGCGGCGCGCCAGCCCGGTGATCTCGGCCGGGCGCTACGCGGCCGTCGAGGCCGAGCAGGCGGTCGGGCACGACCTGCCGGTGACGGTGGTCCCGCCCGGCGTCGACATCGATCGCTTCCGGCCGCTCAGCCCGGCGGAGCGGGACGACGCCCGGGCCCGCTTCGGCCTGCCCGCAACGGCCGAGGTGGTCGTCTCCATCTCCCGGCTGGTCCCGCGGAAGGGCTTCGACGTCGCGATCCGCGCCGTGGCCCGGCTGGCGCCGAATCACCCCGACCTCGTCCTGGCGATCGCGGGCGGTGGCCGCGACGAACGCCGCCTGCGCGGGCTGGCGAGCGAACTGCGGGCGCCGGTGCGATTTCTCGGGCGGGTGCCGAACGCCGACCTGCCGGCGCTGTACGGGTGTGGTGACCTGTTCGCGATGCCGTGCCGGTCCCGCTGGGGTGGCCTCGAGCAGGAGGGGTTCGGGATCGTTTTCGTCGAGGCGGCGGCGTGCGGGGTGGCGCAGATCGCCGGCGACTCGGGCGGTGCCGCCGAGGCGGTGGAGGACGGAGTGACGGGGATGGTCGTGCGCCGGCCGGAGGATCCGGACGAGGTCGCCGAGGCGATGGCCGCGCTGCTCGACGACCCGCCGCGCCGGGAGCTGATGGGCAAGGCGTCACGGGCGAGGGCGGAAGCGGAGTTCTCCTACGACGTGTTGGCCGACCGCCTCGGCCGGGCGCTGGGAGTGCTCCCATGACCGATCACGGCGATGTAGTGGTGCGCGTCAACCTCGCCGGCACGTTGCTGTTCACCGTCACGGCGGTGGCGGCGGCCGCGTTCTTCACCACGGCCTGGCAGTGGGTGGCCGCGATCACCGCCCTCGTGCTGTTCGCCGTCGGCGTGTTCGCGTTTCTCTGGTCCTACTACAACGCCGTGCAGCGCAGCCGCCGCGATCAGATCTCGGTGACCGGCCTGTACCTCCTGCTCGGACCCCCGACGCCGCCGTCCGTGCGCCGAACGATGCTCGGCGCGTTGGCGGTGCAGGTCGCGGTCGCCGTGGCGACCACGTTCAGCCGGCTCGAGGGTCCCGACGGCAAGGCCGGGTCGTCGTTGGCGCTCGGCTTCCTCGTGCCGATGTTCGGGTTCGGACTGAACGGGTTGTGGGCGGCGTACCACGGCGACTTTCCAGCGCGTCCTGACGAGCCGAGCCGTTCCGAACGGACCTCCGTGGCAGAATGACCGTCATGGCTGACACGGCCTCGGAGACGATCACGATCGACGCTCCCCCCGCCCGGGTGTGGGAGATCGCCGCCGACGTCGAGCGGTACCCGGAGTGGGTGCGCGACGTGAAGGACGTGGTCGTCCGTTCCCGCGACGAGCAGCAGCGGCCGGCCGAGGTCGAGTTCCGCGCCTCCGCGCTCGGCCGCAGCACCCACTACACGCTGGCGTACGACTACACGCAGGCACCCGACGTGCTGGCGTGGAAGATGGTCAAGGGTGACATCCAACGCTCCATCGAGGGCGCCTACCACCTCACAGCGACGGCCGACGGCGGTACCGAGGTGCGCTATGACCTGGCGATCGAGCTGGCCGCGCCGCTACCCGGCTTCGTCAAGCGTCGGGCCGAGGTGCGCATCCTCAACTCGGTGCGCGAGCTGAAGACCCGCGCCGAGACCCAATGACGTGAGCGTCGCCGCCGCCGGCATCGACGTCGGCGGCACGAAATGCCTCGGCGTCGTGATCGACGCCGACGGCGAGGTGGTGGCCGAGACCCGCCGTCCGACGCCGCGAGGTGGCGACGCCCTCATCGACGCGCTGGCCGAGGTCGCCGGCGCGCTCGAGGCCGAGGCGGGTCCGCTGCCCACGCTCGGCGTCGGCGTCCCTGGCCTGGTCACGCTGGAAGGCGTCCTGCGGGCGTCCCCCAACATCCCCGACGTCGCCGACGTCGACGTGGCCGGACGGCTCGGCGCGCGGCTGAGCGTGCCGCTCGTCGTGGGCAACGACGCGACCTGGGCGGCGCTGTCCGAGTGGACGGTCGGCGCCGGCCGCGGCTGCGACGACATCGTGATGGTCACGCTCGGCACCGGGATCGGTGGGGGAGTCGTGGCCGGCGGACGCCTCCTCGTCGGGGCCCACGGGTTCACCGGAGAGTTCGGCCACATGGTCGTCGATCCGAACGGCCCGCCCTGCGTTTGTGGCCGGCGCGGCTGCTGGGAGCGGTTCGCGTCCGGTTCGGGTCTGGCGCAACTCGCTCGGCTCGCCGCCGTCGGTGGCCGGCTGCGCCGCGTCGTCGAGGTGGCCGGAGGCGAGCCGGCTCTGGTGCGCGGTGAGCACGTCCAGGCGGCGGCGCGGGAGGGGGACGACGGCGCGCTGGCGGTCGTCGACGAGTTCGCCCGGTGGGTCGCCCTCGGCCTCGTCAACCTCACCAACATCCTCGACCCGGCCATGTTCGTGCTCGGCGGCGGGCTCGCGGAGGGCGCCGACCTCTACCTCGAACCGATCGAGCGTTGGTTCGGGGCGCTGCTGTACTCACCGCAGCTGCGTCCCCACCCCGACCTCGCCTTCGCCGTGCTCGGCGAGCGAGCCGGGGCCATCGGCGCCGCCCTCGCCGCGGCCGAACGACTCGGTTCTGATCGCGATTTGGTGTCACCCGTGACCCCGGATCGCGATCAGAATCTCTAACCGGCGTAGTTGGCGCGGGCCTCCTCGATCTTGCGCCAGGCGTCGTCGCGTCCGCCGATGCCGGCGGTGGAGGCGTGCTTCTCGGGCTCGAGCGCCTTGTAGACCTCGAAGAAGTGCTGGATCTCGGCCATCAGCTGGGGAGTGAGGTCGTCGACGTCGTTGACGTCGGACCAGCGCGGCTCGCGCGGGGGGACGCAGATCAGCTTGGCGTCCTCACCGGCCTCGTCCTCCATGTACAGCACGCCCACCGGCCGGGCCTCGACCCACACCCCCGGATACACCGGGTCTTCGAGCAGCACGAGGGCGTCGAGGGGATCGCCGTCGCCGCCGAGCGTGTGGGGCAGGAAGCCGTAGTCGGCGGGGTACGTGGTGGCGGTGAAGAGTCGGCGATCCAGGAAGACCCGGCCGTCGTCGTGGTCGATCTCGTACTTGTTGCGGCTCCCGCGGGGAATCTCGATCACCACCCACACGCAGCCCGGCGCCGGTTCCTTCGCCAGCGAGGAGGTCATATCGCGATCCATCCTCGCAGAAGGGCGGCAGTAGGGTCGCCGCCATGGAGTTCCGGCGCATCGAGAGTCTGCCGCCGTACGTCTTCACGATCATCAACAACCTCAAGATCGAGGCCCGGCGCGCCGGCCGGGACGTCATCGATCTCGGCTTCGGCAACCCCGACATCCCGTCGCCCGACATCGCCGTGAGCAAGCTCGCCGAGGCGGCCGCGAAGCCGGCCAACCACCGCTACTCGATGTCGCGCGGCCTGCCCAAGCTGCGCGAGGCGATCGCCGGCTACTACCAGCGCACCTGGGACGTCGAGCTCGACCCCGAATCGGAGATCACCAACACGATCGGGTCGAAGGAGGGGTTCAGCCACCTGATGTGGGTGCTCCTCGATCGGGGGGACGCGGCGATCGTGCCCAGTCCGAGCTACCCGATCCACATCTACGGCCCGCTGTTCGCCGGCGCCGACCTGCGCCAGGTGCCGATGCGCTCGCTCGCCGACCCGAGCGAACGCGAGGGGTTCGCCGACGAGTTCTTCGAGCGCCTCACCACCGCCTACGACCTCGGCTGGCCCAAGCCGCGGGTGCTCGTGATCTCGTTCCCGCACAACCCGACCGGGGCGTGCGTCGAGCGTGACTTCATGCAGCGAGTGGTCGACTTCTGCCGGTCACGGGAGATGGTGGTCGTCCACGACTTCGCCTATGCCGACGTCGGCTTCGACGGCTACCGGCCCCCGAGCATCCTCCAGGCCGACGGCGCCAAGGAGTGCGCGGTCGAGCTGTACTCGATGACCAAGAGCTTCTCGATGGCGGGCTGGCGCTGCGCGTTCCTGCTCGGCAACGCCGAGGTCGTGCAGGCGCTCGTGAAGCTCAAGACGTACCTCGACTACGGCATGTTCCAGCCGGTCCAGATCGCGGCCACGGTGACGATCAACGAGGAGGCCGACTTCCCCCGCGAGGTGTGCGCCACCTACCAGCGCCGGCGGGACGCGCTCATCGACGGGCTCGCCCGCATCGGCTGGGACATCCCCAAGCCGGGCGGGACAATGTTCGTGTGGGCGCCCGTCCCCGAGCCCTACGCCGAACTGGATTCGATGGAGTTCTGCTCGCTCGTCGTCCGCGACGCCGAGGTCGCGCTCTCGCCGGGAGTCGGCTTCGGGCCCGGTGGTGAAGGCTTTGTGCGCTTCGCCCTCATCGAGAACGAGAAGCGCATCGCCCAGGGCATCCGCAACCTGCGCCGAGGATTGCCGAAGCTCGGTTGACCGTTCACGCGGTCGCAACACGGGTGGCATCCGGCGCGGGTACCGTCGTTCGATGCCGCGTGTGCTGGTCGTCCGCGTCTGGCTGCCGGACCGGCCGGGAGCGCTGGGCCAGGTGGCGAGCCGCATCGGTGCCGTGCACGGCGACGTCACCGCGATCGACATCCTCGAGCGGGGTGGCGGACGGGTCATCGACGAGCTCGTCGTCTCGCTGCCGGAGGCCACGTCCGACGACCTGCTGGCCAAGGAGATCGGGGCGGTCGACGGCGCTTCGGTCGAGCACATCCGCCCCGTCGACGCCGAGCGGCCCGACTCGGCCACGGCCATACTCACTCTTGCCGCGCGCCTCGCCGGCGTGCCGGTGGCCGACCGGCTGGCCATGTTGCTCGACGGCCTCGTCGTCGCCGTCGACGCCGACTGGGCGGTCGCGCTCCGCGGCGGCGAGCTGATCCACCGTCGCGGCGCCACGCCCGAGTCGGGCTGGCTGGTGGCCTTCCTCGAGGGGAGCGAGCACCTCGACGCCGCCCACCCGTCGGTGCCGCTCGGCGACATGGTGTGGGCCCGGCTGCCCCGGGCCGGGATCGTGATCGCGGCGGGTCGGTCCCGCCGCCCCGTGCACGAGCGCGAGCGCGCCCGCGTCGGTCTGCTCGCCGTGATCGCCGACGCGTTGCTGTGATCACTCGGGCGTGTCCCACCCCCGGGCTCGCTCCACCGCCCGCAGCCACGCGGCATACCCGGCGTCGGCCGACGTGCGATCGGGGGCCGGGTGGAACGACTTGTCGATCCGCCGTTGGGCGCCCACGGCTGGCGACGTCGGGCCACACCCCTTCGGCGAGACCGGCGAGGTACGCCGCGCCGAGTGCCGTCGTCTCCATGTCGGTCGGCCGCTCGACGGTGACGCCGAGCTGGTCGGCCTGGAACTGCAACAGGCCGTCCATCACCGACGCCCCGCCGTCGACACGGAGCTCGGCCAGCGGGGTGCCCGCGGCCCGCGTCATCGCCTCGACGGCGTCGCGGGTCTGGTAGGCCATCGCCTCGACCACCGCCCGGGCGACGTGGGCGCGGGTGGTGCCCCGGGTGATGCCCACGATCGTGCCGCGCGCGTACGGGTCCCACCACGGCGACCCGAGTCCGGTGAAGGCGGGAACCACGTACAGCCCACCGGCGTCGTCGACCGTGGAGGCGAGCGACCAGGTCTCGGAGGCGTCGCCGATCACACCGAGTCCGTCGCGTAGCCACTGGACCGCCGATCCGGTGGAGAAGATCGCTCCCTCGAGGGCGTAGGCGACCGGGGCATCGGCGTCGGCCGACGTCCAGGCCACCGTCGTCAACATCCCCGTCGCCGGCGGTGGGCACTGCGCGCCGACATTGAGCAGCACGAAGCTGCCGGTGCCGTACGTGTTCTTGGCCATGCCGGGCGAGACGCACGCCTGGCCGAACAGGGCCGCCTGCTGGTCGCCGGCGATGCCGCTGATCGGGATGCCCGCCGGCACGCCGCCGCCTCCGGTCGTCAGTCCGACTCGTCCGCTCGACGCGACGACCTCCGGGAGCGCCTCCATCGGGACGTGCAGCAACCGGCACAGCTCGTCGTCCCACGCCAGCCGGACGATGTCGAAGAGCATCGTCCGGCTGGCGTTGGTCGCGTCCGTCACGTGCCGCCGGCCTCCGGTGAGGTTCCAGATGACCCAGGCGTCGATGGTGCCGAGGGCGAGATCGCCGGAACGGGGCACACCCCCCTCGCTCAGCAGCCACTCGAACTTGGTGCCGCTGAAGTAGGGGTCGAGCACCAGCCCGGTCCGCGTCCGCACCAGATCGAGCGCGCCGGCAGCGGTGAGCTCGTCGCACCGTCCGGCCGTGCGCCGGTCCTGCCACACGATCGCCGGACCGTACGGAACGCCGGTCGTGCGGTCCCAGGCGACGACCGTCTCCCTCTGGTTGGTGATGCCGATGGCGGCGATCGAATCGCGCCCGACCCGCTCGATGACCTCGGCGAGGGTGGCCCGTACGGCATCCCAGATCTCGACCGCGTCGTGCTCGACCCAGCCCGGTCGCGGGAAGTGCTGGGTGAACTCGCGGTACGCGGCGACGGCCGGCCGGGCGTCGGCGAACACCGCCCGGCTACGGATGCCGGTCGTCCCTGCGTCGATGGCGACGACGCAGGTCGGCGCAGGCACGCCGGCCACCCTAACCTCCTGCCCGATGCGTGTCGGAGTGCTCACCGGCGGTGGCGATTGCCCCGGCCTCAACGCGGTGATCAGGGCGATCGTGCGGCAGGGCGAGCGGACCTACGGCGACGAGCTGATCGGGTTCCTCGACGCGTGGGACGGTGTGCTGGAGCGGCGCACGATGCCGCTCACGGTCGAGTCCATGCGGGGGACGCTGCCCCGCGGGGGCACCGTCCTCGGGACCAAGCGAGGGAGCCCGTACGACACCGCCACTGGCGTGCAGGAGGTCGGCGCCACCCTCACCGACCTCGGGATCGACGCGCTCATCATGATCGGCGGCAACGGATCGCTGAGCATCGCCTGCAAGCTCCACCGCGACGCGGACCTGCCCATCGTCGGCGTGCCCAAGACGATCGACAACGACATCGTCGGCACGGACGTGACGTTCGGGTTCAACACCGCGGTGCAGATCGCGACCGACGCCATCGACCGCCTCCACACCACGGCCGAGAGCCACGACCGGGTCATGGTCGTCGAGGTGATGGGCCGGCACAGCGGCTGGATCGCGGCGTACGCCGGGATCGCCGGGGGCGCGGCCGTGGTGCTCATCCCGGAGATCCCCTTCGACATCGACGAGGTGTGTGCCCGCATCCGCCGCCGCCACAAGCGGGGTCGGTACGCCTCGATCATCGTCGTGGCCGAGGGCGCGGAGCCCGTTCCCGGCACCCTCGACGTCGGGGAGCGGGTGTACGACAAGTTCGGGCACGTTCGCCTCGGAGGGATCAGCAGCCTGATCGCCGAGACGATCGGCGAGCGCACCGGCTTCGAGACCCGGATGGTGATGCTCGGGCACATCCAGCGCGGGGGCACGCCGACGGCGTTCGACCGCGTGCTGTCGACGCGGTTCGGGATCGCCGCCATCGACCTCGTGCACGAACACGGCTGGGGTCAGATGGTGGTGGCGCGGGGCAGCGAGATCGTGCCCGCCCCCCTCGAGCTCGCCGTCGGCAAGTCCCGGCCCGTCGACCTCGCGCTGTACCGCGACCTCCAGGTGTTCTTCGCGTAAGGCCGGGCCGTGTTGTGAGCGGTGAGCGCCCATACGCCGCTCACCGCTCACCGCGGGCAGTGTGGTGACGGCGAGCGGCTACGCCGAGCTCTCGGACGGGATCGGCGGGTACGGCGGCTGGGCCGACTCGGCCAGCCCCGGGTAGTCGTACACGGTGAGCGGCCGCCGCTGCAGCTCGCCCCGGCCGTCGGGCCAGTCGCGCGTCTGCCCGTCGACCCGGATGCGCACGGTCCGCACCCCGTCGAGCAGGCTCCCGGTGAAGACGATCTGGGCGACGGCATCGCGCAAGGACGACCCGGGGAGCTCGAGGATCTCGCCCGAGAGGTCGACGTTGAGGGTGCTGGCGACGAGGCGGGCCGAGTGCAGCGTCGACGACGACGGCAGCGGCGACGTCATCCCGCTGTCCAGCTCGCTCCGGTTGGCCCCGGCGATGAGCGTCCTGAGCACGGCTTCGGGGTCGGTGGGCGGTTCCACGTCCCGCAGCACGGTCCGCAGCTCCCGATCGCCCCCGGTCCCGTCGCCGGTGACCAGATAGATCCGGCTCTGACCGATGGCTTCGCCTCCCGGGGGAACCGGGTCGAGCTGGCCGCGTTCGGCCGCGGGGATGTCCCGGGGGGCGTTGTCCGGCTGGATCGCGCACCCGGTTCCGAGCGTGACGGCAACCAACGCCAGCGCTGGAACCGAGACGCGGGCGACCCGGTGGCACCGAGCCGCGACCATCAGCCGGCGTCCTCGTAGGCGAGCAGTTCGATGACGAAGCGAGCGCCGGGATCGCCGTCGAGACGGTCCTCCACCCAGACCCGCCCGCCATGGATGCGCACGTGCTCGTCGACGAGGGCCAGTCCCAGTCCGGCGCCTTCGGTCCCGCTGCGCCGCCCGGCGGTGACGCCGCGGGCGAAGCGCTCGAAGATCAGCGCCCGCTCCTCGACCGGAACGCCCGGCCCGTGGTCCTCGACGCCGATCTGCACGTGGGAGAGCGGCTCGTCGGGCAGGTTGGCGTCGGTGATCGTGACGCTGAGGTCGTTCTCGCCGCCGCCGTACGCCAAGGCGTTGTCGATCAGGTTGGCGATCACCCGGGCGAGACGGCGGCGGTCCCCGCGGATGATCGCCCGCTCGGCCCGCTCCGTCGCCGTGACCGAGGTGTCCGGCGCCGCGCTGGCCGCGACGGCGTGGCGCACGAACTGCACGACGTGCAGATCCTCGAGGTGCAGGCGGATCGCGCCGGCGTCGAAGCGGCTGATCTCGAGCAGGTCCTCGACGAGACCTTGGAAGCGGCTCACGTCACTGACCAGGAGATCGAGCGCCGATTGGGCCCGCTCGGGGAGCTCTTCGCGCCGCGCCTCGAGAACCTCGACCGACGCCGACAGGGTCATCAGCGGTGACCGCAGTTCGTGGCTCACGTCGGACGCGAACCGCGCATCGCGCTCGATGCGGAGCTGGAGCGCCGAGGCCATGTCGTTGAAGGAGCTGGCGAGCACGCCCAGGTCCGGGTCGGTGGTCGGGGGAAGGCGGGTCTCGAGATGGCCGCCGGCGATGGCCTTGGCGGCCTGGGCGGCGTCGGCGACGGGGCGGACGGCGCGGCGGGCGGCGAAGACGCCCAGCAGCACGCCGAGGGCGGTCGTGATCGCGCCGGCGAGCAGGAGGGACAAGGCGACGTTGCGCAGCGTCCGCTCGTCCTCGTCGAGGTCGAAGAACTCGAAGTAGGCGCCGAGCTCGGGCAGGGGGATGCCGATGACGAGGACCGTCTCACCGCCGACATCGGTGATCATGCGCGACGGCACGGCCTCCTCGTTGACCCGGCCGGCCAGCGACTCGGGAATCGCGTCGGGGCCGAACCGTCCGATCCCGGAGGACCAGCCTTCGTTGTACCGGATGACCGGACGTTGGACCCCGAGGGCCTGGAGTTGGGCGAGCGCCGGCTCGAACGTCTCGGGCTCGCTACGCAAGGCGCTCTGCACGACCTGGGCGTGGGTGTAGGCGGCCTGGAGACTGGCCGAGTCACGCTGGGCGGCGAGGTTGGACCGCACCAGGCCGTACGTCGTGATGGCGAGGAAGGCGGAAAGGGCGAGCGAGCCGAGCGTGAAGATGAGCAGGATGCGCCGGCGCAGGCCGACCGCCCCCGGCGTCGAGCGCCGCAGGAAGCCGAACGGGCGGCCGGCGCGGCGGGCCTCCGCGGGCGTCTCTCGATGGTCGTCGAGCGCGTCCCGTCGATCCTCATCGCCAGTCCCCGACGTCGGTGGCGATCCTGGCGCGGGCGCGGCGCGGTCGACGCGGTCAGCGGTGTCGACCCCCGAGCCGGCATCCGGCGCGGCCAGGGCCGGGTCCATCATTACTCACTCCAGCCGGTAGCCGAGACCGCGCACCGTGACGACGTGGCGCGGGGCGGCGGGGTCGGTCTCGACCTTGGTCCGCAGCCGGCGGACATGTACGTCGACGAGCCGGC
The DNA here is from genome assembly GCA_963755235.1 of uncultured Acidimicrobiia bacterium. Classification (GTDB taxonomy): domain Bacteria; phylum Actinomycetota; class Acidimicrobiia; order Acidimicrobiales; family Ilumatobacteraceae; genus JALZMG01. The sequence continues at coordinate 27,734 of CAVWJT010000018.1, read as the reverse complement.
CGTCGCCGAAGTAGTCGTATCCCCAGACGTTGTCGAGGAGCTCCTCGCGGCTGTACACCTTGCCGCGGTTGTCGGCGAGCTCGCAGAGCAGTCGGAACTCCGTCTTGGTCAGATGGACCTCGGTGCCGCCGCGCAGCACCTTGCCCTCCTCCGGGATCAACTCGAGGTCGCCGAACGTCAACCGCTCGTGGCCCGGCTGGGCCGGGCGCACCCGCCGCAGCAGGGCGCGGATGCGGGCGGAGAGCTCCTTCGGCGCGAACGGCTTGGTCAGGTAGTCGTCGGCGCCGGCCTCGAGCCCGGCCACCACGTCGTGGGTGTCGTTGCGGGCGGTGACCATCACGATCGGGACGTCACTGGTGCGGCGGACGGTGCGGCAGAGCTCGAAGCCGTCGATGCCGGGAAGCATGATGTCGATCAACATGACGTCGGGGGCATGCCTGGCGAACGCTTCGACGGCTTCCTCGCCCGATGCCGCCCCCTCCACCGTCCACCCTTCGTCCTCGAGGGCGAGCTTCACCGCCTCGCGGATGCGCTCGTCGTCCTCCACGGCCAGGATTCGCGTACCCATCGGGGACAATGATGCCCGATCGCGGGCCGCTTCCGGCCGCACCGTCGTCCGCCCGGTCAGCGCGGCGCCGCGAGCAGGCGGACGAGATCGTCGAAGATCGCCGGCGCGGACACCAGCACCCGGTTGGCGACCGGCGGGCCGCCTTCGAAGTCGCCGCTTCGGCACCCCGCCTCCCGGGCGATGAGCTCGCCGGCGGCGACGTCCCACGGACTCAGTCCGGCCTCGTAGTAGGCGTCCACGCGCCCACACGCGGCGTAGCAGAGGTCGATGGCCGCCGAGCCGATCCGGCGGATGTCGCGCACTGATCCGATGAGCTGGGCCACGAGCGCCGCCTGGCGGCGGCGGTCGTCCGCTCGGTACCCGAATCCGGTGGCGACGAGGGCGAGCGAGACGTCGCTGCAGCCGCTGCTCGAGATCGGTTCACCGTTGAGGGTCGCCCCTCGCCCGCGGGCGGCCGCGAACAGCTCGCCCATCGCCGGTACGTAGACCGCTCCGGCCACCGTGCCACCACCGCTGCTGGCGGCGACCGACGTGGCCCACTGCGGCAGGCCGTACACGAAGTTGGTCGTTCCGTCGATCGGGTCGATGAGCCAGGACACCCCCGACGCGCCGTCCTGGTGGGTCCCCTCTTCGCCGACGACCGCGTCGCCGGGCCGCAGGCCGGCGAGTCGGGCGACGATCGTCGCCTCGGCCGTGTGGTCGAGGACGGTGACGAGGTCGGTGGCGCTCGATTTGGTGGTGACGTCCAACGCCGTGCCGGTACGCCCGGCCGCGGCGACATCGCCGCCCTCCACCGCGACCTGACAAGCCACCGTCATCAGCTCGTCGACGAGTTCCTCGTCCCTTTCGTCAGCGACGGTCACTGGTGCACCCCGTCTGTGATGCGAGCGAGCGAGCGCCAGCGAGCGAGCGGCCAGCAGCTGCGCGGCGTATGCTGCGTGGCCGGGGAACGCAGTGATGTTCATCCGGTCCGGTCCTGGAGCTCGCGCCACTCGCCGAGCGCGCGTAGCACGAGCACCGCGACCACGCTCATCCCGCCGGCCGCGATCACGGCGCCGGCGAACAGGCCGAGCCCGAGGGGCAAGGCGCAGTCGCCGTCACACTGCAACTCCACGAGGCTGTACCCGATCAGCGCTCCGGCCAGCCCGGCCAGGCAGATTGCGACGAAGGCCGCCACTCGGGCGGCCGGCGATGGGAGGGCCGAGAGCGGGTCGTCGGTCCGCGTCGGCGGGGTCGGCTCCACGGCGGCCGAGCCTATGGCGGCCCGTCGGGTCCCTGCCGCGTAGCGTCGCGGCCCGTGCGCGTCGTCGCCGTGATCCCGACCTACAACGAAGTCGAGAACCTCGAGGCGGTCGTCAAGGGGATCCGGGTGGCCGTCCCTGACGTCCGCATCATGGTGGTCGACGACGGCAGCACGGACGGCACGGACGTCCTCGCCAGGCGCCTCGGCGGCGAGCTCGGCGCCGTCGAGCTCGTGTCGCGACCAGCCAAGCTCGGGCTCGGGTCCGCCTACCGGGACGGGTTCCGCCTGGCGATCGACGCCGGGGCTGAGATCTGCGTGCAGATCGACGCCGATCTCTCCCACGACCCCCAGGTCCTCCCGGCCCTGGTGGCCAACGTCGAACACGGCGCCGACCTCGCGATCGGGAGCAGGTACGTGCCGGGTGGGGTGACGGAGAGCTGGCCCCGTCGGCGGCGCTGGCTGTCGCGTTGGGGGAACCGGTACGCCGCCGGCGTGCTCGGCTTGGCCGTGAACGACGCGACATCCGGCTATCGCGCCTACCGCGCGGCGGCGTTGGAGACCATCGAGTACGCGACGGTGCGCAGCGAGGGCTACGGGTTCCAGATCGAGATGACGCATCGGCTCGTACGCGCCGGTGGGCGCATCGTCGAGTTCCCGATCGTCTTCCGCGACCGCCAGGCGGGGGAATCCAAGCTCTCGCGGGGCATCGTCCACGAAGCGCTGGGCCTCGTGGCCCGTTTGTGGTTCGAGGACCGCCGCGGGCGTCGCGACCGCCGCCGACACAGTGGGTGATCTACGTAAGACTCTGCCGGTGCGCACGATCCTCCATGTCGACATGGATGCGTTCTTCGTGGCGTGCGAGCTGCGTCGCCGGCCCGAGCTGAACGGGCAGCCGGTCGTCGTCGGAGGCACGGGACGGCGCGGGGTGGTCGCCGCGGCGTCGTACGAGGCGCGCCGGTACGGCGTCTTCTCCGCCATGCCGTCGGCAACGGCGCGGCGGCTGTGCCCGAGCGCCGTGTTCCTGCCGGGCGACCACGCCCTGTACGCGGCGGTGAGCCGCGACGTGCGGGACATCTTCGGCCGGGTGACCCCGCTGGTCGAGCCGCTGGCCCTCGACGAGGCGTTCCTCGACGTCACCGGCGCCCGGGCGCTGCTCGGCGACGGGGTGACGATTGCGCACCGGCTGCGTGGTGAGATCCACGACGAGCTCGGGCTGGAGTGCTCGGTCGGGGTCGCGCCGAACAAGTTCCTCGCCAAGCTGGCCTCGGTCGACGCCAAGCCGCGGCCGTCACCGGACGGGATCACGCCCGGGCCAGGGGTCTTCGAGGTGCGCCCGGGGGAGGAACTGGCCTATCTCCACCCGTTGCCGGTCGGACGGCTGTGGGGAGTCGGTCCGGCGACACTCGAACGGCTCCGGCGGATGGGCGTCACGACCGTCGGCGACCTGGCCGCCTTGGCGCCGGAGGCGGTGATCGCCAGCCTCGGCAAGGCCCATGGTCGCCACCTCCTCGACCTCGCTGCCGCCAGCGACGTCCGGCCGGTCGAACCCCAGCGCGACGTCAAGTCGATCAGTCACGAGGAGACGTTCGCCCACGACCTGCACGATCGGGACGACGCCCACCGGGAGCTGGTCCGGCTCGCCGACGCCGTCGCCGCCCGGCTGCGGGCCCACGGCACCGGGGCCCGGACGTTCACGCTCAAGGTGCGCGACGGCGGGTTCACGACGATCACCCGGGCCACCACGCTGTCCGGCGCCGTCGACACCGCCGCGGCGGTGGTCGCGGCGACCACGCCCCTGCTCGCCGAGGTCGATCTCAGCGGGGGGATCAGGCTGCTCGGGCTCGCCGCGAGCAGGTTCGCGACCCCCGCCGAACAGCTCCAGTTCGACGACCTGCTCGACCCGGTCGCGACGGCGGGACGCTGGAGCGACGCCAGTCGGGCGGTCGACGACGTGCGCGACCGCTTCGGCGAGTCGTCCATCGGGCCGGCGAGCACGATGTCGGGCGGCCGGATCCGCCTGGTCCGCTCCGGCACCCAGCAGTGGGGCCCGGATCACTCGCCCGAACCTGGCATCGAATGAAGCGCGTTGAGAGATGACCGGGAACGTGGGATGATGGTCCCGGTGCCGCTTTCCGAGGACGAGCAGCGGATCCTCCGCCAGATCGAGCAGCAGCTCGAGCAGGATCCGACCTTCGCCGCCCGCGGCTACCGTGTGCCCCGCCATCGGGTGGCCCTGCTGGCCGTCGGGTTGCTGGCGGCGATGACCGTCACCGTGCTCGGCCTGGCCGTCAGCTTCTGGTTCGCCTTCGCCGGCTTCCTGCTGGTGCTGGCCGTGGCGGTGTCGCTCGAGCGTGAGGTCCGCCTGCTGGCCCGCGAGCGCCTGGGCTCGCTGCCGATCAGCGCCTGGCTCGGAGGTGGCCGCCGCGGCAACGGCGGCGGTTCACGCCGCGAACCGGCTGACTGACCTATTTCCAGATCGTGAAGTAGCGCTGGACGCGGCCGCCCGTCGTCATCGAGTCGGCGGCCACGCGCTCCACTTGGCGGCACCAGCGGTGCGGTCCTGGCTCGCCGTCGTGCTCGGGCCCGATCAGCGACTCGACCTCGCCCGGCGGGGCGTAGGCCGCCGCCGTCGCCACCGCGGCCAGCGAGCGCAGCGGCCGGGCCGCGACCGGTAGCCGGGGCGCCGCCGCCCGCGCCTGCTCGAGCGGAGTGAGGCTGGGGTCGGAGTGGTAGCCGGTGGCGGCAACGGCCCCGAGCGCGCGCTGCCACAGATCGACCATCTGCTGGGCGAGATCGGCGTTCGGATGACGGCGGCGCCACCAGCGCACCACCGCGGGCAGCGCGACGGCCGCGCCGAGCACCCCGGCGATGGTCAATAGGGCGAGCCACGGCGGGCCGGCATCCGGCGCCAGCCCCTGGGCATCCACTACTGACGGCGGGGCCACCTGGGCGGACGGGTCCACCGGCCGGTCCGACGGCGGGATGGTGGGCGGCGGCACGGTCCCCGGCACTTGCGGCCCGACGCCCGGGTCGCCACTGCCGTCGCCCGCGGCGACGGGGGGCGGCACGCTCTCGTCCTGGTCCGGCGCGACACCCGTGTAGTCCTCGGCTCCGGGAGCGCCGCGCCCTGGTGTCGGCTCGAACGCCACCCAGCCGAGCTCGTCGAACCACACCTCGGGCCACGCGTGGGCGTTCTTGCCGAGCACGGTGAACGACCCGTTCCCGGCGACGCCGGGGGTGAAGCCGACGGCGACCCGGGCGGGGATGTCGAGGGAACGGGCCATCGCCGCGAACGTGCCGGCGAACTGCTCGCAGTACCCGATGCGCTGGCGGAGGAACGCCTCGATCGCCGAGTTGCCGTGTCCCTGGGGGATCTCGAGGCTGTACTCGAAGTTGGTGCGGAACCAGTCTTGGAGGGTGACCATGGCGTCGTAGGTGCTCGGCGCGCCGGCCGTGATCTCGGCGGCGGTCTCGCCCACCGAGGTCGGGAAGTCGTCGGGGAGCTCGAGGTAGATCGGGTCCGGCGGGGAGGTGGACGTGGCGGCCCGGAGGGCTTCGGGCGTGTGGTTGGGCACGGCCGACACGATCTCGAACCGGTCACCGCGCTGCAGCTCCGGCTCCAGCCGGACCAACGTCGAGGTCTCCTCGATCCATTGCAGACCGGCGCCCCCGGGGGCGGTCACGGGCTCGGCGGCCGCGGGCACATAGACGCCGCTGAGGGCCCTGATCTCGATCTGCTGCGGCAGCTCGGTCGATCCGGGCACGGGGGTCGAGAGCTCGCCACCGACGTCGTCGAGCGCCTGCTCGGGGAGGCTCCACGTGCGCCCGTCGAACTCGGGCAGGCCGGTGGCCCGCCAGTAGGCGGGGTCGTTGGCCTGCACGACGAACAGCTCGGTACCGGCCCGGTCGACGAGCCGGGCGCGGATGTCGACGAGCGGGTTCAGCACCTCGGTCACCCCGCCCCCGCGGCCCTTGGTGTCGATCAGGGCGTCGGCCTTGGCCCCGGGCAGGCGCGGGCCCAGCACCCAGGCGCCGATCACGATCGCGGCCCCGACTCCGACGGCCGCCGGCAGGGTGATGCCGAGGGGCCGGCGGGGACGTCCGAGCACGGTGCGCGGCGGCTGGGCGAACCGCGCCCGGAGCAGCGCCGCGGCGAGCACGCCGGCGGCGACGAGGGCCAGCGTCAGGGCGACCCGGTGCTGGCTCGCGCCGACGGCGGCGACGAAGATGAACAGCACGCCGCCTGGTATCAGCGCCTCACCCCTGGCCCGGGCGCGGAACGCGAACGTGTCGCCGAGCAGGACGGCGATCGCCGTTCCGATCGCCGCGAGCAGCGACCACCCGCCGACGTAGGCGACGGGGGACACGGCCGTGGCGAACTGGTCCCGAACGAGCGCGAGGTCGGCCCGGGCGATGTTCCACGTCTCCGTCGTCGGGAACACCGACGAGAACGTCGTCGGGTAGTTGAGCCAGGCGATCACCCAGACGAGCACGATGGCGGTGATCCCGATGGCGACGGCGCCGTGCACCCGGCGCTGCTGGCGCAACAGCCACGACAGGCCGTGGCCGACGATCACGACGACCAACACGTCGCCGACGAACTCCCAGTCGCCGAAGACCCGGCGGAAGCCGAGGGCGGCGACGAAGGAGTACAGCGCCAGGGCGATCGTCGCCGCGGCGTCGAGCACACGCCGGCGATCGTCGTTCGCCACGCTCATTGGTTCCCCGCTCCCACGAGCGGCTCGCGGCGGTCGCCGATACGGCGCTCGGCGCCGACCCGGGCGACGCCGGCCATCAGCGCCCATTCGTCGAGGAACGCGGCGTCGGTGCGCGCATCGACCGCCAGCACCGCCGACCGCCGGGGGTACTCCATGGTGAAGACGCCGAGCGTGGTGAGGGCCGGCTCCCCGACGCGCTCGAGCGCACCCCACGCCGCGGCGTAGGGCCCCGACGTGATCGCGACCACGAGGCCGAGGCCCTCGCTCGGGTCGCGCTCGACCGCCACGGCCGGTTGCGTGCTCGGGTTGATGCGGGCCAGCAGGTGGAGGGTCTGGGCCGCGACGTCGGGACCGCGGAGGTCGGCCCCGTCGGTCGTGACGAACCGAGTGGTCAACCCGGCGCGATCGGCGCTGTGCACCACGCTCGCCGCCGCGGTCACCGCCCGTTCGAACGCTTCCTCGCCGTCGGCGCCGCTCGGCACGTGCTGGTCGAGCAGCACGACGCAGCGACGAAGGCCTTCCACGCTGTGCTGGCGCACCTTCAGCTCCTCCGACCGCGCCGACGCGCGCCAGTGGATCGAGCGCGGCTCGTCGCCCTCGACGTAGTCGCGCAGGCTGTGGAAGTCGCCGGGGCCGAGCCGCTGGGCGAGGGCGAGCAGGTGACGGCCGAGCGTTCCCTGACCGAGCGCCGGCATGTCGAGCAAGTGGGCCCGCGGCGACACCAGCACCTCCTCGATCCCGGCGACGTCGGCGACGGAGCGGGCGAGGCCGAGGATGTCGTGGCGGATCGCGGTGAGCGGCCCGATCGTCAACACCCCCCGCCGTTCGGTCGGGATGCGGTATCCCGCGCTGACCTCGTCGCCCTCGCTCAGGGGGGCGACGGCCATGCGGGCCGTGCGGGTCTGACCGACCGGCTCGACGAGCTCGAAGTGCGGTGAGCGGGTGGAGCCGAGCTGCTGCACGAGCACCTCGACCCGACCGACGTCTCCCGCGGTGAGCACCGATGGCCGGATCCACCGATGGACGGCGACCTTGGGTCGCCACAGCCGGACGACGGCCCAGGCGATGAGTACCGCCACCGCCAGCGCGGCGCCGATCACGAACAGCTCGAGGATGCCGAACAGCCGGCCGATCACGATCGCGATCGCCGCCGACACCACCACCGTCCACCCCTGTCGGGTGGGGCTCGCGCGCACCGACTCCCTCCCGCGATCAGCGCGAGGTCGGGACGGGCACTTCGGCCAGGATCTCGTTGACGGCGTCGACGGGATCGAGGCGGGCACCACGGTCGGTGCGCAGCAGCAGGCGGTGGGCGAGGGCGGGCACCGCCATCGCCTTGACGTCGTCGGGAGTCGCGTACGTGCGACCCGCGCGGCCGCGTGGGACCGCGCGGCGGCGGTGAGCTGGAGCGTGGCCCGGGGTGAAAGGCCGAGCTCGATCGCCGGGTGGCGACGGCTGGACTCGGCCAGATCGACGAGGTAGGCCTTCAGGGCGTCGGCGACGAACACCGAACGCACCGCCTCCATCATCGCCATCACCTCGGCGCTCGACACGACCGGCGCCAGCTTCGACAGCGCGTCGATGGCCCCGCGCCCGTCGAGGATCGCCATCTCGGCGGCCCGTCCGGGGTAGCCGAGGGCGATGCGCATCAGGAACCGGTCGAGCTGGCTCTCCGGCAGCCGGTACGTGCCCTCCTGATCAACCGGGTTCTGCGTGGCGATCACCATGAACGGCGGTTCGAGGACACGAGTGTTGCCGTCGACCGTGATCTGCCGCTCCTCCATCGACTCCAGCAGGGCCGACTGGGTCTTCGGCGAGGCCCGGTTGATCTCGTCGGTCAGCACGATGTTGGCGAACAATGGTCCGGGTTGGAAGTGGAACTGCTCCGTCGAGCGCTGGTAGATGCTCACGCCGACGAGGTCCGCGGGCAGCAGGTCGGGCGTGAACTGGACCCGTTTCCATGTGCAGTCGATCGACGCGGCCAGGGCCTTGGCGAGGCTGGTCTTGCCGACGCCGGGCACGTCCTCGATGAGGAGGTGGCCCTCACCGAGCAGGCACATCACGGCCAGCTCGATGGGCTCCATCTTGCCCTGCACGACCTGCGCGATGTTGGCCGCGATCGCATCGAACAGCGAGGCGAAGCGCGTGGTGACCCCGTCGGACGCGGGGACATCGTCCGGACCACGGCTGGACGGCATTGTCACGCCGGTGAGGGTAATCCCTCGATCGCTCGCGACCCCGTCGGGATCAGACGAACGGTACGGTGCGACCGATGGCGTCGTACCTGGCGATCGACGTGGGCACGGTCCGGCTCACCGCCGGGGTGGTCGACGACGCCGGCGAGGCGATCGTCCGCGACCGGGTCGCGGCGCCGCCCCGTGACATCTGGCCGGCCCTGCACCGGCTCGTGCGCCGCGTCGTCGCCGCCCGGCCGGACGACGTCGACCCACCCGCGCTCTGCGGGGTCAGCTGCGAAGGACCGATCGACCGTGATGCGGGCACCGTGGATCCGCTGCATGTGCCGTCCATGCGTCAGTTCGAGCTGCGCGAGCGAGTGCGCGATCTCACCGGGCTACCGACGGTGATCGGTACCGCCGCCCACGCCCGAGTCCTGGCCGAGCGCTGGATCGGTGCCGCCCAAGGCGTCGACGACGTCATGGTCCTGCTCGTCTCCGACGCCGTCGAGGCGGGGATCGTGTGCAACGGACGGCTGCTCCGGGGCCGGCGGGGGAACGCCGGTGAGCTCGGTCATGTCGTCGTCGAGCCGGACGGGCTGCGGTGTCCGTGCGGGGGACTGGGATGCCTGACCGCCTACGCGTCGTCGTCGGCGATCGAGACCGAGACGAACCGGCCCCTCCGGCGGGCTCCGGCGCAGGTGGTCGAGCGCACCGGGATGATGATCGGTCGCGCCGTCGCCTCGGCGGCAGCGGTGCTCGACCTGCGCCAGGTCCTGCTCGCCGGGGCCGTGCCCTCGGTGTTCGGGATGCCCCTGCTGGAGGCGGCCCGGCGCGAGCTGGATCAGCGCAGCCGGCTGGCTCACCTGCGCCAAGGAGCCGACCGGGCCGAGTCCCGGATCGAGCTCGACTTCACGGCGATGGGGATCGAAGCCCCGCTGGTCGGCGCGGCGGCGCTCGCTCGCCTCGAAGCGCAAGAGTCCGCGGTGCTTTCGGATCGCTGAGCGATCCCGCGGAGGCTCAGAACCGGAACGCGGACGACCCCGGCGCGGGCCGTTGCGCCGGGGTCGTCGCTGGTGGCTCCCGCGAGCGCTCGGTTACTGAATCAGCGTGCCGTCCGGGGCCACGACGTACCAGACGTCGCCCTGACCCTGGCCGTTCACGTCGCCGGGGGCGGAATCGCCGGCGAACGTGTACAGCGGCCAGTCGCCGGCCTTCAGCTGCTGACCGCCCTCCGGGTTGTCGACGAGCGAGAAAACGCTCGGGTCGAGGTCGCCGTAGTTCGGCTCGCCCTGGACCAGGGCCGGCGGCCACGCCTCGGCGCAGTCGGCGGTGCACGTCGGCACGCCGTCGGCGTCCGGGGTGAAGGCGTACAGCGTGAGCCCCTCGGCGTTGACGAGCACCGTGCCGAGATCGGTCTCCGCGGTGGCCACGGTGGGCGCGCCCGCCCCGGGTGCGCCCGACGTGGCGGGCGCGGCGGAGGTGGCCGGCGCGGCGGTCGTGGCGGGGGCCATGGTGGTGGCGGGCGCGGCGGTCGTGGCGGCGGCCGCGGTGGTCGCAGGGGCGGCGGTCGTGGCGGCGGCGGCGCTGGTGGCGGGAGCGCCGGAGGTCGCCGGGGCGCCGGTCGTGTCGCTTGCGTCGTCGTCGTCGTCTCCGCAGCCGGCGGTCACGATCAGGGCCGCGCCAGCAGCGCCGATCGCGGCGAGACGCCACCCACGACTCCGCACGGTCCGGCCGGTAGCGGCGGTGGGATGAGTGTTCACGAGTACCTCCCGTAGGCAATTCCGGGCTTGTGACAATCCGGTGTCAATAACCTCTACGTGCAGTACCCCGTCGCGGTTCGCGATGCCGCGCGAGGATTCGGAGGTGGCGATCGACGATCGAGAGCTCGCCCATCGCTTCGCCAGCGGTGACGACGAGAGCGTGCGGGCGCTGTATGCGCGTTTCGGGCGCGCCGTGCACACGGTGGCCTACTCGATCGTGCGCGATCACGCGACCGCCGCCGACGTGGTCCAAGGGACCTTCGTCAAGGCGTGGCGGGCCGCCGGCACGTTCAACCCCGACCGCGAGCTCGGGCCATGGCTCTACACCATCGCCAGGCGGCAGGCCATCGACACCCTGCGGCGCGAGCGCAGGGTCGAGCCGGCCGAGACGGAGGTGGTCGATGTCGTCGAGCTCCCCCCGTCGCTGGAGAGCACGTGGGAGGCGTGGGAGGTCCGGCTGGCCGTCGACCGCCTGCCGGACGATGAACGGGAGGTCGTCCGCCTCGCCTGGTTCCTGGGGCTGAGCCACCCCGAGATCGCCGAGCAGCTCGACGTGCCGATCGGGACGGTGAAGTCGAGGAGCCATCGCGCCCACCGGCGGCTGGCGTCGCTCCTGGCTCACGTGGTGGCCGAGAACCAATCCGGCCCGTCCGGCGTAGAGATAGATGAGGTCGCACCGGCGCGCCAGGCGTCCGAATACGAGCGACCGAAGGGCGAAGAGCGATGACCGACGAGGAAACGAGCGGCCGGATCGGCGATCCGGACGAGGATCGCGCTGTGGCGGCGTTCCTCGACGCCGTGGCGCCGACGCTGCGCGACGAGGCCGTTTGGGTCGAGCCACCCGCCGGCCTCGCCGACTCGATCGTCGCCGCCATCGCCGCGGAGCGGGCCAGTGGCCCGAAGCAAGCCATCGGGGCCGCGCCGACGGCCGTGCCGACCGCGCCGCGCACCATCGCCCGCACGGGTCGTCGGTCGCGGGCCACCTGGTGGATCGGGGCCGCAGCCGCCGCGGCCGTCGCCGCCCTCGCCGTCGGGGTCGTGGTCACCCGTGGGGACGGGGAGACCGAGGAGCAGTTCGCGATCGAGGGCACGGAACTCGCGCCGGACGCCACGGCGACGGCCGAGGTGGCCGAGCTGCCCAACGGCGCCGGCATCAGACTCGACGTGGAGAACCTCGAGCCGGCGCCCGAGGGGTACTACTACCAGGGCTGGGTGCGATCCGAAGCCGGTGAGACGATCACCGTCGGGACGTTCCACATGCGCGGCGGCGACGGCACCGTGACGTTGTGGTCCGGCGTCGACCTCGCCGCCTATCCGACCCTGACCGTCACCCTCCAGCAGGAGGGGGCGGGAGCAGAGTCCTCCGGCCAGGTGGTGTTGCGCGGCTCGATCGTCCCCTAGCTCTCGCCAGTACGATCGCGGGCGATGAACCCCACCTACGGACCCGAGGCCGAGGCGTACCGCGACAAAGTGCACGCCTTCCTCGCCGAGAAGCTTCCCGCCGACTGGGGTGGCATCGGCCAGCTGGAGGGCGACGCGATCGGTGAGTTCGTGGAGCGGTGGCGCGGGGTTCTGTACGAGGCTGGGTACCTGGCGCCCGGATGGCCCGTCGAGTACGGCGGCGGAGGTCTGACCGCCCTCGAGCAGGTGATCATCGCCGAGGAATTCGCCCGCGCCGGCGTCCCCACCGGTGGGCCCAACGACGTCTTCGGCATCCAGATGCTCGGCAACACGCTCCTGCGGTGGGGCACCGAGGAGCAGAAGCGCCACTACCTGCCCCGCATCCTGTCCGGGGCGGACCGGTGGTGCCAGGGCTACTCGGAGCCCAACGCCGGATCCGATCTCGGCGGCCTGGCGCTCCGGGCGGTGCTCGACGGCGACCAGTGGGTGCTCAACGGCCAGAAGATCTGGACCTCGGCCGGGCACCTGGCCGATCACATCTTCACGCTCGCCCGGACCGACCCCGATGCGCCCAAGCACAAGGGGATCTCGTTCCTGCTCGTCGACATGCGCCAACCGGGCATCGAGGTCCGCCCGATCCGGATGATCTCGGGGGCAAGTGAGTTCAACGAGGTCTTCTACACCGACGCCACGTGCCCCCGCGACGAAGTGGTCGGGGGCGTGAACAACGGGTGGGCGGTGGCGATGACGCTGCTCGGGTACGAGCGCGGCGAGTCCGCGGCCACGATGCCGATCCGTTTCCAGGGTGAGCTCGACCGGTTGCTGCTGCTCGCCCGCGAGCGGGGCGTCGCCGACGACCCTCTCATCCGCCAGCGGCTGGCCTGGTGCTACTCCAAGGTCCAGATCATGCGGTACCTGGGGCTGCGCACGCTCACCCAGTTCGTCGCCGGTCACCAACCCGGCCCCGACGGGGCGATCAGCAAGCTGTACTGGAGCGAGTACCACCGCGTCGTCACCGAGCTCGCCGTCGACATCCTCGGGCCGGACGCGCTGGCGCCGTCCGGGCGGCCCCCGTCGAGCGCCTTCCAGACCGACGACTCCGGCGCGCCGAACTCCTCGTCGTCGTGGGTCACGACGTTCATCAACGCGAGGGCAGGCACGATCTACGCCGGGTCGTCGCAGATCCAGCGCAACATCATCGGAGAGATGGTGCTCGGCCTGCCGAAGGAGCCGAAGGCTCCGCCGCCGAGCGCCAGCGAGCGGGACGGCGATGGGGTCTGGCGAGCCCCCAGGCGATAAGGAGCCGAAGCCAGCTTGAGGCGGGGCGTCGGACTGGTGGTGGTGCGGGCGGTCGCCACGCACCCGAGCGTCTGGCCGGTCGCGATCCGGCAGTGGCGCCGCAGCGTGCCGACGGGGTGGTGGCGCCGCCGCCCGTTCCTTCCGGTGCCGACGCGGGCGTACGTCGAGTTCCGGCTGCTGACGCAATACGGGGCGAACGGGCACTCACCGTCACCCGCAGATGTGCTGAACTACCTGGCGTGGTGCCGGAGCATGCCGTGAGACGGAGACCGTAGGGGGAGTGATGCGGAGCGCGCTCGTCCTCAATGCCAGTTACGAGCCGCTCAGTGTCGTGTCGGCGCGGCGGGCGGCGTGCCTCGTCCTCGGCGACAAGGCCGACATCATCGAAGCGGACGGCACCGAACTGCGCTCGCCGTCGCTCGTCCTGCCGAGCCCGCTCGTCATCCGCCTGCGCTACATGGTGAAGGTGCCGTACCGGCGGCGCACGGCGCTGTCGCGGCGGGCGGTGTTCGCCCGGGACGACTACCTCTGCCAGTACTGCGGGCGCAAGGCCGAGTCCATCGACCACGTGCTGCCCCGCTCGCGAGGCGGCGAGCACGTGTGGGAGAACGTCGCCGCGGCCTGCCGACCGTGCAACCTCGCCAAGCGCGACCGCACGCCGGATGAGGCGGGGATGCGGCTCGCCCGCCCCTGCCACGCGCCGCGTGCCGCGGCCTGGGTCGTGGTCAGCGTGGCCCGAGTACCGGAGGCCTGGAAGCCGTACCTCGCCTGGGCCTCGTGACAGTGCGGCTGATCCGCCAGCGCGGGTCGGCGGCAGAGTTCCACGCCCGACCGCTACCAGAGCCGGTGGAGCCGGAGATCTGGGTGTTCGACGTCGACCGGCCGGCGGTCGTGCTCGGCTCGACGCAGGGCGAGGAGGTGCTCGACAGCGCCGCCTGCGCCGAGGCCGGCGTGGAGGTGGTCCGGCGCCGCAGCGGGGGCGGTGTGGTCCTCCTCGAGCCGGGCGGGATCGTGTGGTTCGACGTCATCGTGCCCGCCGCGCGGTTGGGCGACGCGGGCGTCGGGGACGACGTTGCGGCGTCGATGATGTGGCTCGGTGAGCGGGTCGCGAGTGCGCTCACCGTGCTCGGCGTGGCCGGGGCCGAGGTCCACCGGGAGAAGATGACGTGCTCGGCGTGGTGCCCGCTGGTGTGCTTCGCCGGAGTCGGGCCGGGCGAGGTGACGGTGGACGACCAGAAGCTGGTCGGCATCAGCCAGCGGCGGACGCGGGTCGCGTCGCGGTTCCAGTGTGCGGTGCACCTGCAATGGTCGCCAGTGGAGCTCGCCCGCCTGTTGAAGGCGCGACCGAGCGTCGGGGAGCTGCAGTCGGTGGCCGTGCTCGACCCGGATGTCGCCCGGCAGCTCCCCGACGCGCTGGCGAACGCGCTGACCGACTGATCCGCTTTCATATCTGGGCGGGATTTTTGGCGACGTCTGACACGAATCCCGCCCAGAAGGCGATCTGACACGAATCCCGCCCAGATGTGGGGACGCGGGCGCCGTGATGTTGACAGCTGGGGCTGAGAGGGGCAAAGTGGGGGCTGGTGGGGATCAGTCCCGGGTCCCCAGCGAGGCAGCCGGCCGGGACGGAAGCGAGAAAGGTGCGGTGCTGGCGCGATGTTCGTCGGGGTCCACGAACGCCAGCTCGACGAGAAGGGCCGCCTGGCCCTGCCGTCGGCGTTCCGCGCCTTTCTCGACGACACCTGCTACCTGGTGATGGGCGACGACCGGTGCGTCAACGTGTTCGCCCGGGACGAGTTCGAGCAGATGGCCCGCGACGTCATGGAGCGGGTCCGCAACGGCGAGATGTCGCTCAACCGCCAGCGGGCGCTCGCCCACTCGGCCAGCCTCGTCACGCTCGACAAGCAGGGCCGGGTGACGATCGACGACAAGCTGCGCACGTTCGCCCGCCTCGAGCCGGGATCGAAGGTCGTTGTCTCGGGCAACCTCGATCGCGCCGAGGTGTGGAGCGGCGAGCTCTACGACCACATCGCCGCCTCCGGTCGCGGCGAGCTCGCCGGTGGGACGGAGTGATGAGTGGCGCGGTCATGACTGAGCAGCCCCCCGCCGTCGCTCCGGAGCCCCCGTTCGAGCACCGGCCGGTGATGCGCGACGAGATCGTGGCCGTGTTCGCGACCGTGCCCCCGGGCGTGGTGTTCGACGCCACGGTCGGGGGCGGGGGTCACGCCGAGGCGCTCCTCGACCACCGCCAGGACCTCACGGTCGTCGGGGTCGACCGCGACCCGGAAGCCCTGGCTGTCGCGATCGACCGCCTCGCCCGCTTCGCCGGTCGCTTCACCGGCGTCCACGCCCGCTTCGACGAGCTCGACCGGGTCCTCCAAGCGCTCCCGACGCCGGTCGAGCGGATCAGCGGGGCGCTGTTCGACCTCGGCGTGTCGTCGCCGCAGTTCGACCGCGGCCGGCGCGGGTTCTCCTACCGGCTCGACGGTCCCCTGGACATGCGGATGGATCCCACCCAACCGTTCTCCGCGGACGAGGTCGTCAACGGCTACGCGGTCGACGACCTCACCCGGGTCATTCGCCGCTACGGGGACGAACGCTTCGCCGTGCGCATCGCGAGGGCGATCGTCGCCGCCCGCCCCGTCACTGGCACGGCCGAGCTCGCCGAGATCGTGCGCACGGCGATCCCGGCCGCGACCCGCCGCCGCGGGGGACATCCGGCCCGGCGCACGTTCCAGGCGATCCGCGTCGAGGTCAACGCCGAGCTCGAGCTCCTGCCGGCCGCCCTCGACGCCGCCATCGACGCCACCGTGCCGGAGGGTCGGATCGCCGTGCTCTCCTACCACTCCGGCGAGGACCGCATCGTGAAGGATCGCTTCCGCCGGGCCACGGGCGTCTGCGACTGCCCGCCCGACCTGCCGTGCGTGTGTGGCGCCCGCCAGCGGATGCGTCTGGTGCGCGGAATCCCCCGACGGCCGTCGGACGGCGAGCTGGAGACCAATCCCCGCGCCGCATCGGCCCGCTTGCGCGTCGCCGAACGGGTCGTGGACACGGAACACGGAGGTGCGCCGACGTGGCGATGACCGTCCGTCGCGTCGAGGCGCCGGCACCGCGGCGACGCCCGCTGGCGACGGCCCCGGAGACGCGACCCGAACTGCGGATCGTGCCGCGCCGGCGGGCCGCGGTCAACGCCGCGCTGCTGCTGCTCGTCGTGGTCGTCGCCCTGATGCTGGCCGCGGTGGTGCTGCACACGCGCCTCACCGAGCGACAACTGGAGATGGACCGCCGGGAGCAGGAGGTCGTCGACGCCCGTGAGCGCTTCGACGTGCTCCGCGCCCAGCGGGCCGAGCTCCGGGCCCCCACACGCCTCGCGCTGGCGAGTACCGAGCAGGGCATGATCGTGGCCGCCAACACCCAGTTCGTCGACGCCGATGGCCGCACCCTGGCCAGGATCATCGCCGCGGCCGGCACGATCGACGAGCTCACCGATGCCGTCGACCCGGCCGACCCACTCGATCAGATCCGCCGGGTGAAAGCGGCGACCGAGGTGAGTGAGTGAGCGAGCGAGTCTTCGAGCGAGCGAACAATCGAGCACGGTCTTCGGCTCATTGGTGCACCGCCGCTGGGCGAGACTCGTCGCATGCCGTCAGGGTGCACCAGTGAGCGAGCACCGCGGCCGTCGACACCATCGCATCCCCCGTACTGAAACTCGTCCCCGCCAGCACGCGCCGCCCCGCCGAGCTGCCCCGGCGACACGGCGCCGCGGTGGGCCGTCGGACCATCCCGGACCGGTCCGGACGGCTCACCGCGAAGTCGCCCGTCGCCGTCCGCCTGCGCCGCTCCGCCCGGCGCGCAGGCGGACGGTGCGGGCTCCTGATCCGCGCCAGCGCGCCCGGCGGACCCTGCGCTCCCGCTCGTCCCGGTGGGCGACTCTGTTCTCCGCCGGCCAGCCGCGACGCCGGCTGATCAGCACGCTCGTGGCGATGCTCCTGATCCTCGGCGCCGTGCTGGTCCGGGTCGGGCTGCTGCAGACCGCCCACGGGGACTCGCTGCGCAACGCGGCCACCGAACAGTGGACCCGGGACCGGGTCCTGCCCGCCCAGCGGGGCGCGATCTTCGACCGCAACGGTGACGAGCTCGCCCTGTCCGTGCCGGCGAGCACGGTCGCGGTCAATCCCCACCAGGTGGAGGATCCGGCCGGCATGGCGGACACCTTCGCCCGGATCCTCGAATTGCCCGCCGAACGGCGCGACGAGCTCGAGGCGGCGATGGCGGCTCGGGACAGCGGATTCCTGTACGTCGCCCGCCAGATCGACGACAGTCAAGCGAGCCACCTGGCGGCCCTCGACCTGGCCGGCGTGACCATCTACCGCGAGGACCGCCGGATCGTTCCCGGCGGCGACACCGCGCGCAGCGTCATCGGCCGGACCGACATCGACGGCGTCGGCACGGCCGGCATCGAGAAGCAGTGGAACGGCATTCTCCAGGGCACGCCGGGCGAGCTGACGCTCGAGGTGGCGCCGGGCGACCGCTCGATCCCCGGCTCCGAGCGCGTCGTGCAGGCGCCCGTTGCCGGCGTCGATCTCATCCTCACCCTCGACCGGTCGGTGCAGTACGCCGTCGAGCAGGCCCTGCTGCGCCGCGTCTCCGTGCTCGGCGCCCGGGGCGCCCAGGCGATCGTCATGGACACCGACACCGGCGAGTTGATGGCGATGGCGTCCGTGCGGATCAACGACAGCGGGGTGTACGAGATCACGTCCGGCAACTACTCCGCCGTCGACGCCTACGAGCCCGGTTCCGTCGGCAAGGTGATCACCATCGCCGGCGCGCTCAACGAGCGAACGGTGAGGCCGAGGACGGAGTTCGTGGTTCCGTGGCAGAAGCAGTACACCAAGCGCGGGGACTGGCTCCACGACTCCCACGTCCACCCGGACGAGGTGATGGACGTCGAGCAGATCCTCGTCGAGTCCTCCAACATCGGCACGATCACGGTCTCCGAGACGATGGGCTTCGAGCGGCAGTACCACTACCTGCGGGAGTTCGGGATGGGGCGGAAGTCGGCGCTCGACTTCCCCGGTGAGAACCCGGGCATCCTCCGCCCGTGGCCGACGTGGGAGGGGACCGAGAAGTTCACCGTCGCCTACGGTCAGGGCGTCGCGAGCAGCCCGATCCAGCTCGTCTCGGCGGTCAACGTGATCGCCAACGACGGCGTCTACGTGGCGCCCAAGCTGGTGATGGGCGGGGTGGACGGCAAGGGCGTCGTGCTCCAGACGCTTCCGTCGCGCACCCACGAGGTCGTGCGCCCACGGGTGGCCGTCCAGATGCAGCGGATGATGCGGGAGGTCGTCTGCCGGGGGACCGCCGAGCAGGCGCAGGTCCCCGATCTCTCCGTCGCCGGCAAGACGGGAACCGGGTTCATCGCCCAGCCCGACGGCGGATACGTGAACGCGGACGGCAAGCTGGCGTACTACGCCAGCTTCGTCGGGTTCTTCCCGGCGGAGGATCCGCAGGTCACCGTGCTCGTCTCCATCGACCAACCGCCCACTGACACCAACGACCGCTTCGGTGGGACGGCGGCGGCCCCGGTGTTCCGGGAGCTCGCCCCGACGATCGTGCACGAGCTGGGCATCCAGCCGCCACCCGGTTCGACCGGGTGCGGTGAGTGAACGACGGTGACGGTGCGCACCGGCACGACGCTCGGGCGGCTCCGGGACGAGCTCGCCGGCCCGCTCGTCGCCGACCTCGTCGGCGACCCCGACGCACCCGTCACCTCGATGACCCACGACTCCCGTCACGCCACCCCCGGGACGCTCTACGCGTGCGTGCGGGGCGACCGGCACGACGGTCACGAGTTCGCGCCGGCCGCGGTCGCCGCCGGGGCGACGGCGTTGCTCGTCGACCACCGCCTCGAGCTCGAGGTCCCGCAGTTGGTCGTCGGCGACACCAGGGCTGCGATGGGCCCGGTGGCCGCCGCGGTCTACGACCATCCGAGCACGGCGCTGAGCGTGGTCGGGATCACCGGGACGAACGGCAAGACGACGACCGCTCATCTGTTGGCGTCGATCCTGCGCGAGTCCGGTCGCCGGACCGGCATGATCGGCACCCTCTCCGGAACCCACACCACGCCGGAGGCCCCCGAGCTGCAGGCCCGGCTGGCCGCGTTCCGCGACGACGGCTATGCGGCCGTCGTGATGGAGGTCTCGTCGCATGCGCTCGCCCTGCTCCGGGTCGACGGCACCCGCTTCGCCGCCGCCGTCTTCACCAACCTCGGGAACGACCATCTCGATCTGCACGGCAGCGCCCAGGCGTACTTCCGGGCCAAGTCCCGCCTGTTCACCCCCGAACTGGCCGACATCGGGATCACCAACATCGACGATGCCCACGGGCGGCTGCTGCGCGACGCGGCGCCGATCCCGATCGTGCCGTTCTCGGCCATCGACGCCACCGACGTCGAGGTCACGGCGAGCAGCCACGCCTTCACGTGGCGCGATCAGCGCGTCACCGTCGGCCTCGGCGGCTCGTTCAACGTGATGAACTCCCTCGCCGCGGCCACGACGGCGGACGTGCTCGGGATCCCGCCGAACGTCGTCGCCGCCGGCCTCGGGGCCGCCGGGCCGGTGGCCGGCCGTTTCGAGCGGCTCGTGTCGTCGGCGGGCGGATGTGGTGGCGTCAGTGCCGTCGTCGACTACGCCCACACACCCGACGGACTCGAGCAGGTCCTCGACGCCGCCCGCGACGTGACCGCGGGTCGGGTGATCGTCGTGTTCGGTTGCGGCGGTGATCGCGACCGGGCGAAGCGTCCCCTGATGGGTGCGGTCGCGAGCCGGTTGGCGGATCACGTGGTGGTCACGTCGGACAACCCCCGGTCGGAGTGGCCGGCGGCGATCATCGAGGAGGTCATGGCGGGAGTGCCGGTGGCCGAGCGCGACCGGATGACCGTCGAGCCGGACCGGGCCGCGGCGATCGCGCTCGCCCTCGATGCCGCACGCGACGGCGATGTGGTCGTCGTCGCCGGCAAGGGGCACGAGACGACGCAGACCATCGGCGACCGCGTGGTCGAGTTCGACGACCGCAAGGTCGTCCAGGAGCTCCTCGACCGACGGGGGGCGGCCCGATGATCGCGGTGATGATCGCGGGCGCCACGGCCGGCGTGCTCGCGCTCTTCGTGACCCGCTTCCTGATCTCGGCGTTCCGCACCCGCGGCCTCGGCCAGCCGATCCTCGGCCGGGAGGATCGTGGCCCCGAGCACCACATGGCCAAGCAGGGCACCCCCACGATGGGCGGCATCGCGATCTTCGTCGGTGCCCTCGGTGGCTGGCTCTTCGCCCACGTGCGCGAGGGCCTCCCGTTCTCCGACCAGGCGCTGATCCTGTGGATCGGCATCCTCGCCATGGCGTTCATGGGGTTCCTCGACGACTTCATCAAGGTCCGCAGGCGCCACAACCGGGGGATCTTCTGGAAGCAGAAGAACTACGTCACCATGCTCATGAGCTTCGGCATCGCGTGGTGGTTGGTGGCCGGAACCGGGATCGCCGAGACGATCTCGCTGACCCGGGCCGACTATCCAGGATGGGACCTGCCGACGTGGGCGTGGGTGATCTGGGCCGGGCTGATCATCTGGGCGACCACCAACGCGGTCAACGTCACCGACGGCCTCGACGGCCTCGCCGGCGGCGCCGCCCTGATGGGCTTCGGCGCCTTCACGATCATCGGCTACTGGGCCTTCCGTAACCCGGAGATCTACGGGGAAGTCGTCAACCCGCTCGACATCGCCGCCCTCGCCGCGGCCTTCGCCGGCGCCTGCATGGGGTTCCTGTGGTTCAACGCCGCGCCGGCGCGGATCATCATGGGCGACGTGGGTGCACTCGGCCTGGGCTCGGCCCTGGCCGTGCTGGCGTTGGTCACGAACACCCAACTGCTGCTCGTGCTGATCTGCGGGCTCAACGTGATGGAAGCCGGCTCGGTCGCCTTGCAGATGGGCGTGTTCAAGGCCAGTGGCCGGCGCCACCGGCTGTTCCTGATGACGCCGATCCACCATCACTTCGAGCTCGTCGGGTGGCCGGAGACGACCGTGATCATCCGCTTCTGGCTGATCGCCGCGGTGTGCGTGGCGTCCGCCCTCGGCCTGTTCATCGGCGACTTCACGCGGATCTCGGCGGACCTGCCGTGACCACCTCCGCGCTGGTCTACGGGTTGGCGGTGGCCGGGGCGGCGACGGCGCGCGCCCTGCGGCGCCGCGGGGTCGAGGTCCGCGCCGTCGACGACACGGTCGACGAACCGCGCCGCGAGCTCGCCGCCGAGATCGGCATCGAGCTGGTCCACGCGCCGGACGACGATCGGCTCACCCGGCTGGTCGCCGAGGCCGATCTCGTCGTACCCGCGCCTGGTGTGCCCGAGGGCCACCGCCTCTTCGCCGCCGCCGCCGCGGCGGGCCGGCCAGTGGTCAGCGAGATCGAGCTCGCCTACCGCTGGGAGCAGGAGCGTCCCGGAGGCCCGCGAGCGCTGCTCGCCGTCACCGGCACCGACGGCAAGACGACCACGACGTTGCTCGCCGTCGCCATGCTCGAGGCCGGAGGCGTCCGCGCCGTCGCCGCCGGCAACACCGACGTCCCGCTCGTCACCGCCGTCGACGACGAGCACGTCGAGGCCTTCGTCGTCGAGTGCACGAGCTTCCGGCTGGCGTGGACGGAGCAGTTCCGGGGGGACGCCGCGGCGTGGCTCAACCTGGCCGAGGATCACCTCAACTGGCACGCCTCGATGGCGACGTACGAAGCCGCCAAGGCACGCATCTTCAGTCAGCAGCGCCCGACGGACGTCGCGATCGGGTACGCCGCCGATCCGGTGGTGATGGCCCACCTGCGGGCCGCCCCCGGCCGGCGACGCACGTTCGGGCTTGGCGACGCCGACTACCGCGTCGAAGGGACCGGGTCCGACGGCCGCCTCGTCGGTCCCGCCGGACCGCTCGCCGACGTCGCCAGCCTGCCCCGCGCCCTGCCCCACGATCTCACCAACGGGCTCGCCGCCGCCGCCCTCGTCCTCGAGACCGGGCTCGTCGGACCGGACGCGGTTGCGACGGCGGTGGCGACGTTCACCGGTCCACCGCATCGCATCGAGCTCGTCGGCTCCGCCGGCGGCGTGCGCTGGTTCAACGACTCCAAGGCGACGACCCCGCACGCCGCCTCGGCCGCGATCCGCGCCTTCGACCACGTCGTCCTGATCGCCGGCGGGTTGAACAAGGGCTTGGACCTCGCGCCGCTGGCCGCCGAACCGGGGCGTATCCGGGCGGTGGTGGCGATCGGCGAGGCGGCGCCCGCCGTCGCCGCCGCGTTCGCCGGCGGGATCCCGGTCGCCACGGCGTCCTCGATGGCCGATGCCGTCGAGCAGGCGGGCCGCGCGGCCCGCCCCGGAGACGTCGTCCTGCTCTCGCCGGGATGCGCCAGCTTCGACTGGTATCCCGACGGGGGATATCCCGCCCGCGGGGACGACTTCCGCCGCCTCGTGCAGGAGCGGCTGGACCATCCGGCCGGCCGCCCGACCCATTCAGGAGCTGTGTCGTGACCGCACCCGCGCTGGCCGATCGTCGCCGTCACGCCCTCGAACGGCTCTATGGCGGCCCGGACCGCACCCCGACGCGCCGCCCGCTCCGGCGGGCCCGCGAGCCGGGCCACGACCGGGAGCCGCGGCCCAAGGTCTGGGACCGGCAGCGCGGCCCCGCCCCCGCCGCCTACTACGTGATCGCGATCGTCGTCGCCCTGTTCGTGATGCTCGGGCTGGTGATGGTGCTGTCGGCGTCGGCGGCGACCGAATCGAACCGCGGCAACAGCCCGTACCGCCTGTTCAACCGGCAGAGCGCGTGGGCGGCGTTCGGGCTCGCCGGCCTCGTGGTCGCGCTGCGCGTCAACCTCGCCTGGGTGCGCCGGGCCGCGATCCCCCTCCTCGGCCTCGCCGGCGCGTTGATGCTCCTGCCGTTCACGTCGTCGCTCGGCGTGACGATCAACGACGCCCGGGCCTGG
This sequence comes from uncultured Acidimicrobiia bacterium, assembly GCA_963755235.1. GTDB lineage: Bacteria > Actinomycetota > Acidimicrobiia > Acidimicrobiales > Ilumatobacteraceae > JALZMG01. Next base: position 4,555 of record CAVWJT010000018.1, on the reverse strand, counting down.
ATCGCGGTGGGTGAGTACAGCCTCCAACCATCCGAGTTCCTGAAACTGGCGGTCGTCGTGTTCGCCGCCGACCTGCTCGCCCGCCGCCAGGACGTGCTCGCCGACGTCGGACGCAGCCTGCGGCCGATCGCGTTGCTCGCCCTCGCCGCTGCGGCCGCCTGCCTCGCCCAGAGCGACCTCGGGTCGGCGGTGGTGATGGGTGCGATCGTGCTCGCCGTGGCGTTCATCGCCGGCGTGCCGCTCTCCCCGATGTTCGCCAGCGTGCTGCTCGCCGGCTGCGGCACGTTGGTGTTCGTGCTGTCGAACGAACGTCGGCAGCAACGGTTCACCGCGTTCCTCGACATCACCGGGCACCGCGACGAACTGTCCTACCAGACGTACCAGGGCTTCCTCTCGATCGCCGACGGGGGACTCACTGGCTCAGGGGTCGGCGCCGGCAACGGCAAGCTCGGCTACCTCCCGCTCGCCCACAGCGACTTCATCTTCGCCGTGGTCGCCGACGAGCTCGGACTCGTCGGGGCGATCGCAGTCGTCGGCGGGTTCATGCTCCTCGTCTGGTTCGGGATCCAGGCGGCGCTCGCCGCACCCGACCGCTTCGGCATGCTGCTCGCCGGCGGGATCGCGGCGTGGTTCGGCGTGCAGGCCGTGATCAATCTCGGCGGGGTGACCGGGCTGATGCCGGTGACCGGGCTGACCCTGCCGTTCTTCTCGGCCGGCGGCTCGTCGCTGTTCGTCTCGATGACCGCCGCCGGGCTGTTGCTCAACGTGGCCCGCCGAGCCCGCTCGTGACGTTCACGGCGTTCCCCGGCCACGCCACTTGCCGCCTGCGCAGTTCCTGGACACTCGCTCGCTGGCGCTCGCTCGCTCGCAGCTGGGAGATGCCCGACAAATGACCTTCGCGGTCGTGACGGGTGGGGGGACGGCGGGGCACGTGCTGCCGGCGCTCGCCGTCGCCGAGGCGCTCGTCGCGGCCGGCCACGCGCCGGACGAGATCCACTACGTCGGCGCCCGGCGGGGGATCGAGACGTCGTTGCTGAGCACGGCGCCGTACCCGCACACCTTCCTCGACGTCGTCGGCCTGCAGCGGGGGCTCACCCGACACGACTTCGGGGTGAACATGACGATGGTGCCCAGGCTCCTGGCCGCGAGCCGGCAGGCGATCACGCTCGTTCGTCGCTTGCGCCCCCGGGTCGTCGTGTCGGTCGGCGGGTACGCCAGCCTCCCTGCGGTGTTCGCCGCGCGGCGGCTCGGTGTGCCGGTCGTGGTCGTGAGCTACGACCGCCGACCCGGGCGGGCGACGGCCTTGACAGCCCGCTTCGCCGCCGCGGCGGCAGTGGCATTCCCGGACTCGGGCCTGCCGCGCGCGGAGATGACGGGAGCGCCCGTACGGCGGCGCATCCTCGACATCGACCGCGCACGCGATCGGGACGCCGCGCGCCGCGAACTGGGGCTGCCGCCGGACCGATTCGTGATCGTGGTCACCGGAGGGTCGCTGGGGTCTGGTGCCCTCAACGACGCGGTGGTCCGCTACGTCGAGGCCCACCGGGCGGACGCGGCGTTGGCGGTCCGCCAGGTCGTCGGCGACCGGTTCCTCGCGTCCGTCCCTGCCGTGCCGGCGGAACCGGCCGGGGTGCTCCATCAGGTGATCGGCTTCGACGACCGCATCGAGCTGGCCTACGCGGCGACGGACCTGCTGATCGGGCGCGGCGGGGCGAGCACGGTCGCCGAGGTCGCGGTCACGGCCACTCCGGCGATCCTGGTGCCGTGGGCGGGCGCGGCGGAGGACCACCAGACCGCCAACGTGCGGTGGCTGGCGGACCAGCACGGGGCCGTGCTCCTCCCCGAGGGGGAGTTGGCCTTCCTGGGCGACGCGATCGAGTCGCTCCGCGGCGCGGCCGGCCGAGCTCGCCGCCCTCAGCGCCGCGGCGCGCGCGGCGGGACAGGTCCACCGGGGCACGGCGTTGGTCGAGCTGATCGAACGGTCCGCGCTCCCCGCAACCGGACAGTGAACCCCCTAGCCTTGGTGCACTGTGTCGCGCCTGCGCACCACCGCTACACCGCCCGTCGCCCCCCTCGACCTGTCCCGGCCGTTGCGCCTCCACGTCGTCGGCGTGGGCGGGCCGGGGATGAGCGCGATCGCCATCGCTCTCGCCGAGATGGGTCACGAGGTGTCCGGCAGCGACCTGCGCGAGCAGCCGGCGCTCGACCGAGTCCGGGCCGCCGGCGTCACGGTCCATGTCGGTCACGCTCGTTCTGTCGTCGGGGGGTGTGACGCCGTGACCGCTTCGACGGCGATTCCGGCGACGAACATCGAGCTCGACGAGGCCCGCCGGCACGGCATCCTCACCCTGCGCCGGGCCGGGATGCTGGCATCGCTGTGCGCCCAGGCCCGCACGGTCGCGGTCGCCGGCACCCACGGCAAGACGACAACCACCTCGATGTTGATGCTGGCGATGGCCGAGGGTGGTCTCGCCCCCAGCTTCGTCGTCGGCGGCGACGTCATCGACGCCGGCACCGGCGCCCAGTGGACCGGCAGCGGCTGGCTCGTGGTCGAGGCCGACGAGAGCGACGGGACCCATCTCGAGCTGCCGCTGCACGGCACGATCCTCACCAACGTCGAGCCCGACCTCCTCGATCACTACGACTCGTTCGACGACATCATCGACGGCTTCGACCGCTATCTCGCCCAGGTTCCCGGGCCGAAGGTCGTGTGCGCCGATGACGACGTCTGCGTGGGATTGGTCGCCGACCACGACGTCATCACCTACGGCCTCGCCGACGGCGCCGAGTACCGCGGCGTCGACGTCCGCTCCGACCGGGGGTCGTTCTCGTTCTCGGTGGAGCGCAACGGAGAACGTCTCGGCGACGTGGCCCTGCCGCTACGTGGGATCCACAACGTCGTCAACGCGATCGGCGACGATTGCCATGGCCGAGGCGGTGGGCGTCCCCTTCGCCACTCCGCCCAGGCGCTGACCCGCTTCGGGGGCGTCGCCCGGCGGGTGCCTCCGACATCCGCGGCCGCGATGGAGGGGCCACGTTCGTCGACGATTACGCCCACCTGCCGAGCGAGATCGCCGCGGTGATCGCCGTGGACGCGAGAGTGGTGACGGCTGGCAGCGGGTGGTCGTCGCCTTCCAGCCGAACCGCTTCAACCGGATCGCCGAGATGTGGCGGGACTACGCCGACGTGTTCGACGGGCCCGACGTGGTGGTGATCACGGAGGTCTACCCGTCCGGGACCACGCCGATCCCCGGGGTCACCGGCCGGCTCATCGTCAACGCGGTGCTCGACGCCCACCCGCTGGCGCATGTCGTGTGGCTGCCGCGGGCGCGCCGACCTGGTGTCGTTCCTCGCCGGCGAGGTCGGTCCCGGCGACGTGTGCATCTCGATGGGGTGCGGCGACATCGCCACCCTGCCCGAGGAGATCCTCGCCCGGCGCGCCCAGCAGCGGCGGACGTCGTGAGCGAGCCCAACTCGGTTCTTGCAGCTGAAACGGCCCCTAGAGGGGCCGATCTCGGCTCGCCGTAACGGAAAGGGTCGGGGCGGCGGAGGTGCTCGGGTCGATTGCGACCCGGGACGAACCGCTGGCGCCGACGACGACCTACCGGGTCGGGGTGCGGCGGCGCTGTTCGTGCGCGTCGGGACCCTCGACGACCTGCGGGCGGTCGCCGTGGCCCGAGCCGCGTCGGGACTGCCGGTGCTGGTCGTCGGGCGCGGATCCAACCTCCTCGTAGCCGACACCGGGTTCGCCGGCATCGCCGTCAGCGTCGCCGACCTCGCCGGTGCCATCGCCATCGGCGACGAGCCCGAGACTGCTGTCACGGCCGGCGGGGGCGTGGCGCTGCCGGTGCTCGCCCGCCGCACCGCGGCCGCGGGGCTCCGTGGCTTCGAGTGGGCGGTCGGCGTACCGGGCTCGGTCGGCGGAGCGGTGCGCATGAACGCTGGTGGGCACGGCTCGGACATGGCCGCGTGCGCGCCGACGTGGAGGTCTTCGACGTCGGGGCACCCGATCCGCAGCCGGTCACCCTCGCCGTCGACGAGCTCGGCCTCCGCTTCCGCGGCTCCGACCTGGTGCCGACGGGCGTCGTCATCGCCGCCCGGCTCGGGCGGCGCCGAGGCGACCGGGCCACCGTGGAGGCCGAGATCGCCGAGATCGTCGGGTGGCGACGGGAGAACCAGCCGGGCGGCGAGAACGCCGGCTCGGTGTTCGTCAATCCGGTCCCCTTCGAGGTGAGCGCGGGAAGCCTGATCGACCGGCTCGGCCTGCGCGGTTTCCGGATCGGCACGGGTGGTGTCCGAGAAGCACGCCAACTTCATCCAGGCCGGAGAGGGTGGTCGCGACCCGCCGATGTGCATGCCGTGATGACGGCGGTGCGCCGGCGGGTCCTCGACGCCACGGGCTACCGGCTGCGCAGCGAGATCCGGCTCGTCGGCTTCCCGGACGAGGGGGATTGATGACTGCGATTGCGTTCCCCGGCCACGCAGGCCGCTGCTGGCCGCTCGCTCGCTGGCGCTCGCTCGCTCGCATGACCGTGAGTAGTGCACGGGTGACCCG
>CAVWJT010000017.1:0-11745 GCA_963755235.1 uncultured Acidimicrobiia bacterium | reverse complement strand
TCTCCAGTGGCTGTCGCCCGCCAGCTTGATGGGACCACTTTGAGCTGAGTTGCGCCAGTGGGATGGGACCACCCTGTGCGCCAGTCATGGGACCACCCTCGCCGGGGTGGGCATCCCCCCTTTCCGTGGAGGCATCGTCTATGAGGAGATGCCATGCCAGAGCGGAGGAAGTATGACTCCGAGTTCCGTGACGGGGCGGTGACGATCGTTCGGGAGACCGGGAAGCCCATCGCTGAGGTGGCCCGGGAACTCGGAATCGGTGCCGGCACCTTGGGGAGCTGGGTGAAGAAGGACCGACGCGCCCGAGGGGAGGACGCTGACCGAGCTCGGCTCGATCCGGGCTATGTGCGTCGCCTGGAGCGGGAGAACGCCGAGCTGCGAATGGAGCGTGATGTGCTCAAGCGATCCGTGGTCCTGTGGGTCAAGGAGGCGACACGGTGAGCGTGGCATCGTTCGTCGCCGCCCAGAGGACCGAGCACGGTGTTCCTCACGCTTTGACCTGCCGGGCGCTGGAGCTCAGCGAGTCGTGGTTCTACAAGTGGCGGGACCGAACCCCGACGCCCCGCCAGGCGCGTCGGGCCGATCTCGACGCGGCGGTGCGCCGCTCGTTCGAGGAGGCCGACGGCGACTACGGGTCGCCGCGGGTGCGCGCTGATCTGCGCGAGTGGGGGTGGAAGGTGTCGAAGAAGACGGTGGCGGCGTCGATGGTCCGTCAGCGTCTGGTGGGCCGGCCGACGAGACGCCGGTTCCGATCCCTGACCCGCCCCGACAAGGCTGCGGCGCCGCCGCCGGACCTGGTCAAGCGAGACTTTTCGGCGCCGGCGATCAACCTCAAGTGGTGCGGTGACCTCACCGAGATCCCCACCGACGAAGGCAAGCTCTACTTGGCTCACGTCGAGGACCTGGCGTCGCGGCGGATCCCCGGGTTCGCCCTGTCCGAGCATCACGACGCCCCGCTCGCCGTCGCCGCGCTGGCGATGGCCGCCGCCGTGCGCGGCGGCGACGTCACCGGGGTGATCTTCCATTCCGATCACGGCAGCGAATACACCGCCGACCTGTTCGAGATCGCCTGCCGCCGTCTCAGGGTCAGTCAGTCGATGGGCCGGGTCGGATCGTGCTACGACTGTGAGCATGATCCACCGGCCTGGCGGGTGTCGGCGACGACACTGGTCGGGTGCCAGCGGGCGGCGGCCTGACCCCTGCTTTCGACTGACCGAGACGTGTCCTGGCGTTGATCTGTCGGTCGTCGTTCGCTGGCGCAACCATCAGCACCTGCTGGCCGGATGGGCAGTGACCGAATAGGGGCCTGCTGCGAACACGACCCGTCACAGTCCTGTCCTCCCACCCGGCCAGCCGGCGAACCGGCAGACCAAGGAGGCCACACCGTGACAACAAGCATGCCAGCCGCCGACGCAGCGCCGGAAGGTGATCGTCGGCGTCGACACCCACAAGCACGTCCACGTCGCCGTGGCGATCGACGTGTGGGGGATCCGGCTCGAGGACCGCTCGTTCGCCGCCGACTCGGGCGGCTACCGCCAGCTGATCGCCTGGGCCGGCGAGCTCGGCCCGATCGAGGCGTTCGGGATCGAGGGCACCGGCAGCTACGGCGCCGGGCTGACCAGCGCCGTGCGCCGCGCCGGGCACCGCGTCGTCGAGGTCAACCGTGGTGATCGACGGGCCCGGCGAGCCAACGGCAAGTCCGACACCCTCGACGCCGAGCTGGCGGCCCGCTCCGTGCTGGCCGGCCAGTCGACCGCCGTGCCGAAGACCGCCGACGGGCACGTGGAGATGATGCGCCAGCTGAAGATCGCCCGCGACACCGCCGTCAAGGCCCGCACCTCGGCGATCATCAGCCTCAAGCAGATCATCGTCAACGCCCCCGCCGAGCTGCGCGAGTCGCTGACCGGGCTGGCCGACAAGGCGCTCATCGATCGCTGCGCCGGGTTCCGGCCCGGGCCGCTCGACTCGCCGACGGCCTCGGCGAAGCACACCCTGCGCGCCCTGGCCCGGCGCTGGCTGTTCCTCAACGACGAGATCCACGACCACGACCGTCACCTCGATCAGCTCACCGCCGAGCACGTCGCCGACGCTGCGTGACGGGTTCGGCGTCGGCGCCGACACCGCGGCCGAGATGCTCATCATCTTCGGTGACGACCCCGAACGGATCCGCTCCGAAGCCGCCTTCGCCAAGCTGTGCGGCGCCTGCCCGATCCCGGCATCGTCCGGCATGACGACCGGTCGGCATCGGCTCTACCGAGGCGGGCACCGCCAAGCGAACGCTGCGCTCTACCGCTCGACGATCGTGCGCATGCGCTTCCACCAGCCGACCATCGACTACGTCGCCCGGCGCACCGCCGAAGGCATGCCGAAGCGAGAGATCATCCGCTGCATCAAGCGGTTCCTCGCCCGCGAGATCTACCAGCGCGTCATGACCGACCACCGCGCCCGCACCGCCGTCGTCCGCCTCGAATCGCCCGCACCCTCCATACCACCGACCCTCGCTGCGGCCGTCTGAGCGCATCCTGGAGGCCGCTTTCCGCGACGTCTTGACATATAGGGGCGTCTGTGAGGATGTTCACAGCCTCTTGGCGTCCGGCGTCCGTGGGACTACATCCGGGAGGTCGCCAGCAAGGCTGATGCTGCACGCCTCTGGAAGCTGCTGGCACACGGCCGCCACGGACTGGTCCGTGCGACCGGCGAGGCTCAACATCACTCCTTCTGCACGGCCGACTGCCTCTGACCGCTGGGTCGACCGCGCCCCCGGATCAGCGGATAATCGCGGGAGCCGACCGACCCAAACCCGACCACTTCCGGCCTCTTGTCATAGTCGACGGTGATCCGGGGGCTCCTGTCAGCGGCACGTGAAAACTGACCCCCTATCGGCAGCCGAATTTTGACCCCCTGTGGCGGGTCCACCACTGGATGTGATGGAACGCGAACCCTGGCTCGAGGCGAGCCAGGAGGCAGGGAGAGTGATCAACGTGGACGACTGGGCTGAGATCCGTCGGCTGCATCGGGCGGAGGGGATGGGGATCAAGGCGATCGCCCGCCGGCTCGGGCGTGGCGCGCAACACGGTGCGGGCGGCGCTGCGGGCGGAGGGCCCGCCGCGCTATGAGCGGGCGGCGACGGGGTCGATCGTCGACGCCGTGGAGCCGCGGGTGCTCGAGTTGTTGCGGGAGTTCCCGTCGATGCCGGCGACGGTGATCGCCGAGCGGATCGGCTGGACGAACTCGATCCGGGTGCTGCGCGATCGGGTGGCCGAGCTGCGCCCGTTGTTCGTGCCGCCGGATCCGTGTCAGCGCACCTACTACTTCCCGGGCGAGCTCGCCCAGTTCGATCTGTGGCAGCCCGACGTGGAGATCCCGCTCGGCCACGGGCAGGCCGCCAAGCTGTGGGTGATCGCCGGTGTGCGCGGCTTCTCCCGGTTCATCGGCGGCTGGATGATCCCGACCCGTCAGGCCCACGACGTGCTCGGCGGCCATCTCGAGGTGCTCGGCCAGTTCGGGGCGCTGCCGCGGCGGGTGGTGTGGGACCAGGAAGGGGCGATCGGCCAGTGGCGTGGCGCGCAAGCAGGTGTTCACCGCCGAGTTCCAGTCGTTCCGCGGCACGCTCGGCATCGGCGCCCAGCTGTGCCAGCGCGGCGACCCCGAAGCGAAGGGGCTGATCGAGCGGGCCAACGGCTACTTCGAGACGAGCTTCCTGCCCGGCCGCAGCTTCGAGTCGGTCGCCGACTTCAACGCCCAGTTCACCGGCTGGCTGCGCCGAGCGAACCAGCGCATCCACGCCACCACCAAGGTGCGTCCGGCGGAGGCGATCTTCGAGGACCGCGGGTCGATGCTGGCCTTCCCGCCGGTGCTGCCCGACCCGTCGCTGCGCTTCAGTGTCCGGCTGCCCCGGGATCACTACGTGCGGGTCGACACCTGCGACTACTCGGTCAACCCGCGCTTCATCGGCCGCCGCGTCGACGTGCGTGTCACCCTCGACCGAGGTGGTCGCCACCTGCGCCGGCGTCGAGGTCGCCCGCCACGCCCGCTGCCTCGCCGCCCACCAGACCCTGACGTTGCCCGAGCACGGCCAGATCGCCCGCACGATGCGCGTCGAGCGCGGCCGTCACCGACATCTTCGCCGCCGCCGTCGTCGAGCAACGCGACCTCGCCGTCTACGACCGGGCGATCGGACTGCGCTGATGGCGCCACCACGACGAAGAAGCCGGCCGGCGATGTCGGCTACCTGTGCCGGGCGTTGAAGGCACCCTCGATGGCCGCCGCCGTCGAGCGGCTCGCCGAACGGGCCCGCAGCGACGGCTGGACCCATGAGGAGTTCCTCGCCGCCTGCCTCGAACGCGAGGTCGCCGCCCGCGCCGCCAACGGCGGCGAGCTACGCATCCGCGCCGCCCGCTTCCCCGCCCGCAAGAGCCTCGACGAGTTCGACTTCGACCACCAACGCTCCCTCGACCGTGACGTCATCGCCCACCTCGGCACCCTCGACTTCGTCGCCGCCCGCGACAACGTCGTGTTCCTCGGCCCGCCCGGCACCGGCAAGACCCACCTCGCCATCGGCCTGTCCATCCGGGCCTGCCACGCCGGCCACCGCGTCGTGTTCGCCACCGCCGCCGAATGGGTCGACCGCCTCGCCCTCGCCCACACCGCCGGCCGGCTCCACGACGAGCTCCGCCGGCTCGGCCGCTACCCGCTGATCGTCATCGACGAAGTCGGCTACATCCCCTTCGAACCCGAAGCCGCCAACCTGTTCTTCCAGCTCATCTCCGCCCGCTACGAACGCGCCTCGGTCATCGTCACCTCGCAACAAGCCGTTCGGCCGCTGGGGCGAGACCTTCGGCGACGACACCGTCGCCGCCGCCATGATCGACCGCCTCGTCCACCACGCCGAAGTCATCGTCCTCAAAGGCGACAGCTACCGGCTCAAAGACCGCGACCTCGGGAGGGTGCCCACCGACAACACCGACTGACCAGACCAGACCCGCCAAGGGGGGTCAATTTTCACCCGCCGCCAAGGGGTCAAGATTCAGCCGCCGTTGACAACGTAGAGCCGGATGAGCCGTGACGAGTAGTAGGCCAGCCACGACTGGCGCGATGTCCTCATCAGCCACCGTGTGAGCACGAACCCACTGAGGACGAAGAACACCCAGACTGCTTCGCGGCCGGCCCAGAACCAGTGCAGCGGAGTGTGGGCGGCGAACCAGGACCACGAGAGGGCGGGCTCGACATGGATGTTCGTGAAGTGGGGGGCGGCGAGCGATGGGAGGACCATCATGCTGTGATGGATCATCACGACGACCGCCGCGATCCCGCGGAGTCCGTCGAGAGAACTGAAGCGCGTCGCGGGGCCGTGGGTCGCTCGACCCTCCTCCGTCGGGACCTGATCGGTGTCGACGATTCGTTCCATCATCGGCCGCGCAGCTTGCGGACGTGCCTCCGCCACCAGGGTGAGCGCTTCGTCGGCGAGCCCATGATCGAGAAGATGTATTGCGTCAGGAGCTCAGCGCGTCGCGGCGTCAGGCGAGGTAGGACCGCCTCGTCCCACGGACGCGTCGCGCGCTCCGGAGGTCGGCACCGTCGCGCCATGGGTCGTGAGCAGGGCGTGGCGTGTCCGCGAGACTGACTGCGGCACTCGAACGGGGCATCAGGGTTACTTCTCCGTGGACGACGTAGGACCACGGGGGCGCCACGCGGCCGGCGGCACCCTCGACGATGTCGAAGGGAACGGTCACCGCTCGCGAGGAGTCGACTGCCCGTGCGCCAAGATCGGAGGCTACGGGTCAACTCTTCGAGCGAGTTGGGAAGCGAGGATCGCCGGTGCACAACACGGGGTATCCCGGATGGGGGCGTCCCGATCCGAGTGTTTCCGGGGCTCGCCCAGGACACCGGTGACGCCGAACACTGGGTGGGCGCGCCGGGCGCAACCTGAGATGAACTCCCGGTAGCCTGACGCCGCTTTCGTCACGCGACTGACACACAACCATGATCCGCCTCGAGAACGTCACCAAGAGCTACCAGAACGAGGTCGTCGCCGCTGCGCGACGCCAGCTTCGACGTCCCCAAGGGCGAGTTCGTGTTCCTCGTCGGGCCGTCGGGGTCCGGCAAGAGCACCCTGCTGCGGCTGCTCAACCGTCAGGACCGCCCGGAGAAGGGCGCCGTGTGGGTGGCCGGGCGGAACATCATCGACATGCCGTCGGGCCGGGTGCCGCAGCTGCGGCGCAACATCGGCAACATCTTCCAGGACTTCAAGCTGCTGCTGAACAAGACGGTGTTCGAGAACGTGGCCTTCGCCCAGGAGGTCATCGGCAAGCCCAAGCACGTCATCCGCCAGCAGGTCCCGGCCGTGCTCGACCTCGTCGGCCTGGCCGGCAAGGAGGACCGCTTCCCGCACCAGCTGTCGGGCGGTGAGCAGCAGCGCGTGTCGGTGGCCCGGGCGTTCGTCAACCGGCCGCTGATCATGCTCGCCGACGAGCCGACGGGGAACCTCGACCCGGCGACGGGCGAGGGGATCATGCGACTCCTCGATCGGATCAACAAGACCGGCACCACCGTGCTGATGGCCACCCACGACCAGCGCATCGTGAACACGATGCGCAAGCGGGTGATCCAGCTCGACCGCGGCGTGATCGTGCGCGATCAGGCCCGCGGCGTGTACGAGTGACGGTCGACGACTAGATGTTCTCCCGCTTCAGCTACACCCTCCGCGAGACGTGGGCCAGCTTCCGGCGCAACATGACGCTGACGGTCGCGGCCATCATCACGTCGGCCGTCTCGCTGCTGATCTTCGGGCTGACGCTGCTGATGCAGCGCGGGTTCGACAACCTCCTCGTCGCCTGGGAGGGCGACGTCGAGATGATCGTCTACCTCAACCCGGCTGCCGACGACGCCCAGCGGGCCGAGATCCAGAACGCCCTGACGCTCGCTGCCCCAGGTCGAGAGCTTCGACTACTGCGACACGGCGTGCTCCCTGGCCGAGGCCCAACGACTGCTGGCCGGTGATCCGTCGACGCTCGAGCTGCTCAACGAGACGAACATCCCGACCCAGTACAAGGTCGTGCCGACCGACGGCACCGACGTCGACACGCTGCGCCAGCTGCGGGCGACGCCTGGGCGACCTGCCCAACGTGTCGAACATCGTGCTCGCCGACGAGCAACTCGACGTGATCTCCAAGTTGAAGGGATTCGTGGGCCTGTACACGGTGATCCTCTCGATCACCCTGCTGTTCGCCGCGATCCTGCTGATCTGGAACACCATCCGCACGGCGATGTTCGCCCGCCGGCGGGAGATCGAGGTGATGAAGCTGGTCGGCGCGACGGACTGGTTCATCCGCATCCCGTTCATGCTCGAGGGGCTGATCCAGGGGTTCATCGGCGGCCTCGCCGCGTGCGGTGGGCTGTGGGTGATCAACAACCGCTGGACGGCCGGCGTCAAGGACTTCCCGCCGAACAGCGGGTTCGCCGCGCTCGTCGTGACCGACGGCTACGTGTTCACCGTGATGCTGATCATCCTCGGCATCGGCATGGTCGCCGGCGCCATCGGGTCCGGCATCGCGGCGTCCCGCTTCCTCGACGTCTGAGCCCCGTCAGTCGTCTCCGCCGCCGGGTCCGCTGTTGTCGTCGTCACCGTCCGTCGCCGCCGTCGCCGCGTCGGCCGGAGTGGTCGTCGTCGCGGTCGTCGTCCCCGCCGTGGCCGGGTCCGCTGTTGTCGTCGTCACCGTCGTCGCCGCCGCGGCCGGGACCGGAGTGGTCCTCGTCGCCGCCGTGGTCGTCGATGGTCGTCGGCACGCTGGGCCCGGTGACGGAGGGTGCCGTGACGGAGGGTGCGGTGGCGGTCGGCTGCGGTGACGGACGGATGGGTGACGGACGGTTCGGTGACGGACGGCAGCGTCCCGGAGGGCGCGGTGACCGACGTCACCGACGGTTCGGTGACCGCCGGGATCGTCGCCGCGGTGGTCGGTGTCGTGACCGCCGACGTGGCGACGGTCGGCGGCACGGTGATGAAGTCGCCGCTCGTCGAGGGGCCGCTCGTCGACACGCCGTCGTCGTCGAGCTGCGTCAGGATCGGCGACGAGCGGTCGAGGGCGCTGGCGACGGTGATGCCGGCGCCGGCGACGGCGGTCGTGCCGACGATGACGGCGATGGCGACGGAACGGTTGCGGGTCGGGCGCACGGGATGACCTCCGGGTTCGTGTCTCGGTCAGCGATGACACGTCCGGCGAGGCGTCGCGGTTGGGTGCGGTTCAGCTCTCGATGATCTCGGGGATCAGCTCGCCGTCCTCGAGGTCGACGCGGATCTCGGAACGCTGGTCGCCGAGCTCGAAGCGGACACGGACGCGGTCCGGGCCGTTGTCGTCGATGCGCACGCTGAAGCCGGGCGCCGGCACCGGATCGCCGGCGAGGGAGATCACCCCGCCTGCGAGTCGCACCGTGATCGACCCGCCGACGCTGTCGTAGGTCCTCGTGGTGGGCGCCGCCGTCGTGGCGACCGTCGGAGCCGCGGTCGGCGGCGTGGCGATCGTCGATGTCGGCGGCTCCGGTGGCGGCGTCACGCTGGGTTCCGGCACGGCGGGCGCCGGGGCCGTCGTCGGAGCGAGCGTGGTTCCCGGCACGAGTGTCGTCGGAGCCGTCGTCGTCGGGGCGTCGTCGTCGGTGCGGTCGTCGACGACGGGGCGGTCGTCGTCTCGACGGCCGGCGCGGTCGCCGGGCGTGCGCACCACTGCCTCGTCGCCGGCGACGCTCGTCACGATGAGCACACCGACGGCCGCCGCCGCGGCGGCGAGCACACCACCCGCCGCGCTGCGCCAGCGCCGCTGCGTGCGGGCCGCGCCGGCGGACGACCTCGAACGCGGCGTCCGTGTCGACCACCTCGGCCGTGAGCGCGTCCGCCCGGCCCCGCAGGGCGGCGGCCAGCTCCCGGTCCTCGAGCTCGTCCATCAGCGCCCCTCCCGATCCAGCACCGCCCGCAGCCGACGGCGGGCGTCGTGCAGGGTCGACTTCACGGATCCTTCGGCCAGTCCCATCGCGGCCGCCGCTTCGGCGACCGACAGCCCGTCGACGTAGTACAGGGCGACGGCGACGCGCTGCTGCGGGGACAGTGCGGCCAGCAGGTCAGCGAGCCCGTCCGGCTCCGCGCGGATCGGTCGCCACGGGCATCGCGGCCGCCAGCTCGGCGATCGCCCGCCGCTTGCGCGTCGCCCGTCGGTGGTCGTCGTGGAGCAGGTTGATGGCGACCCGTCGCACCCACCCGACCGGGTCGTCGTAGTGGCGCAGCTTGCGCCAGCCGGACGTGGGCCCGGACGAACGCCTCCTGCACCGCGTCCGCCGCCAGCTCGCCGTCACCGCACGCCAGGGCCAGCGAGCGCACGAGCCGGGCGTAGTGGGCCGCGGAAGAACGGCTCGATGTCGCCGGTCGCCGTCACCGGCACCGGAGAGGAAGGCGAGTCGGACACGACGGCGATCACCGCCGAGGACACGACGCGGGGGCCCGGGCGGTTGGGTTCCCCGGAGCCGGACTGGGCGGGACCGCGCCGGTCGCAGCCCGCGACCGGAGACCGCACGACCTCAGCGCTTGCGGATCAGCGTGAGGCCGTCGCCGACCGGGCAGGACGTAGCTCTCGACCCGGTCGTCGGCGGCGACGATGTCGTTGAAGGCGCGGATGGCGACGGATGTCGTGGTCGGCGGCCGAGTCGTCGACCACGCGGCCCGACCAGAGCGTGTTGTCGACGAGCAGCAGCCCGCCGGGCCGCGACGCGGGGCACCAGCTCCTCGAAGTACGCGGCGTAGCCACCCTTGTCGGCATCGATGAACGCGAGGTCGATCGTGGGGTCGGCGGGCAGGGCCCGCAGCGTCTCGAGCGCCGGGGCGACTCGCAGGTCGATGCGGTCGGCGACGCCGGCCTCGGCCCACGCCTGCCGGGCGATCGCCGTGTACTCCTCGCTGACGTCGCAGCACAGCAGCCGCCCGTCGGGCGCCAGGCCCCTGGCGATGCAGATCGACGAGAACCCCGTGAACGTGCCGACCTCGACCGCCTGGCGCGCGCCGACCAGGCGGGTGAGCATCGTCATCAGCGCCCCCTGGTCGGCGCCGATCTGCATCCGGGCCGCCCCGCCGAGCGCGGCGGTGCGCTCCTGGAGCGGCACGCAGCGCATCGTCCGGGGGCGCCGTGCGGGCGGCGATGTAGTCGGCGATCTCCGGCGGCAGGAGGCTCGGTCGGTTCGGGTCGGCGGCCATGGCCCGACGGTACCGTTGCCGTCATGGCTGCATCGACGACGGGCTCGACGCTGTACGAGCGGGTCGGCGGGGCGACCTTCTTCGCGCGCCTGGTCGACGCCTTCTACGACGGCGTCGCCGGCGATGTGGTCCTGCTGCGCCTGTACCCCGAGGCGCCCGACCTGACCGGCGCCAGGCACCGCCTGCGACTGTTCCTCGAGCAGTACTGGGGTGGGCCGACGACGTACTCCGACGAGCGTGGTCATCCGCGCCTGCGCCTGCGGCACATGCCGTTCCACATCGGTCGGGAGGAGCGCGACCACTGGCTGACGCACATGGCCCACGCCGTCGACGTCGCCACGGCGGAGCTCGACGTGTCGGTCGCCGCCGCCGTCAAGGCCGAGCTGCTCGGCTACTTCGCCCCCGCTGCCGAGCAGATGCGCAACGACACCGGGCTGCCCATCTCGTCGCCTCGTCGGTAGGTTCGGGCCCGCATGCCGGCGATCGTCATCCGCGACCTCAGGAAGCACTACGGCGAGATCCGGGCCGTCGACGGGCTGTCGTTCGAGGTCGCGGCAGGCGAGGTCTACGCCCTGCTCGGCCACAACGGCGCCGGCAAGTCGACGACGGTGGAGATCCTCGAGGGCTACCGCGCCAGGACGTCTGGCGAGGTCACGGTCCTCGGCCGCGACCCGGCGCAGGCCGACCGGCAGTTCCGCGATCGCATCGGCATCGTGCTCCAGACGTCGGGCGTCGAGCACGAGCTGACGGTCGCCGAGGCCGTCGAGGTCTACGGTTCGTGCTATCGCAAGCGGCGCGCCGTCGGGGACGTCATCGAGCTCGTCGGGTTGACACCGCAGCTGCACCAGCGCGTCGGGCACCTCTCCGGCGGCCAGCGGCGCCGTCTCGATCTGGCGATGGGCATCATCGGATCGCCCGACCTGCTGTTCCTCGACGAACCGACCACCGGATTCGACCCGGCGGCCCGCCGCCAGGCCTGGGACCTGATCCGCGACCTGTGCTCGGCCGGGACCACGGTGCTGCTCACGACGCACTACCTCGACGAAGCCGAGCACCTCGCCGACCGCGTCGGTGTGCTGGTGGCCGGCCGGCTCGTCGCCGAGGGCACTCCCGAGGAGCTGGTCGGCAGCTACCGGGACGACCCGCGTGCGCTTCGAGCTGCCGGCGGACATCGACGGCTGGCGACCTCCGCGGCATCGTGCCCGTCGACACCTCGATCGCCGACGGCCACGTCGAGTTCGCCACGACCACCCCGACCGTCGACGTGCACCGCGTGACCGGCTGGGCGCTCGACCGCGGTGTCGAGCTGACCGGGCTGAGCGTCGCTCGGCCGTCGTTGGAAGACGTCTTCCTGAGCCTGGGTGGGTCGGCGCCGGCGGAGCTCGAGTGACGGCTCAACCGGGGTTCCCGGCGACCGGGCCGTTGCTGCTGCGACACATCGCCTACCAGATCCGCACGTTCTGGCGGACGCCGATCGCCGTGTTCTTCACGATCGCCCTGCCGCTGATCATGCT
>CAVWJT010000016.1:0-174883 GCA_963755235.1 uncultured Acidimicrobiia bacterium | reverse complement strand
TGACCGACGAGGATCGCGATCCGGTCACCGGCGTCGAGCACCACGGCGGCGGCGGCGAGTGCGGCATCGCCCGGCAGCACACGTGGCGGCACCCATCCGACCGTGCTCGTCACGATCCCGTGCTCCTCGGGGTTGTCCTCGGGCACGTCCAGGCGTTGGACATCGTGCGGGACGATGATGCACATAGCCACACGCTGTGCCTGGGCGGTGCGCACCGCCCTGTCCACCACGAGCTCCACCTGCTCCGGTGCCGTGATCGTCGCGATATACGCGCTGCACGGGTCGGCGAACAGCGCGCGGGCATCGATCTCCTGCTGGTACCCGCTGCCGAGCACCGTCTGCAGCTGCTGCGCCACGACCGCCACCACCGGACGCTTGTCCAGCTACCGCGTCGTACAGGCCGTTGAGCAGATGAATCGCACCCGGCCCGTGGGTAGCGAGACAGCAGCCGACGGAGTCGGTCCACTTGCTGTGGGCGGTGGCCATGAACGCCGCCGACTCCTCGTGCCGAGCAGCGACGAACGTCGGCGTACCGGCTCGGTGGAGGGCAGCCAGGATTGGATCGATCCCATCGCCCCGAGAACCCGAAGATGCGGTCGACACCCCAGGCAGCCAGACGGGCGACCAGCACGTCGGCGAGCTTCACGACGGCTGCTATACCCGCCGAGTCCTGCCTGCACCCGCCTCCACGGCCTCGTTGGTCACCCGCCACGCGTTCCATTGCGGCTCCCCACTGGCGGGCGGCGAGCACGACGCCGTCGTGGCCGCCGAACCCGACGCCGTCGCGACCGTGGCGTTGGCGGACGACGTGGCCGACGTTGATCATCCCGGCCAGTGGCATGTCGGTCACGCGGGCGTGGCCGACGTGGGTGTTGTGCTTCCACACGATCGTCTTGGCGCCCGCGCCGTGATGGGTCATGAGCCCGCAACAGGGGCGCTGCCGCGGCTGGGTGTGTGGTTCCGCCGGGTACGGGTCGGTCATGAGCGATGATCCGCAAGAGATCGCCGAGGGCCTCGACGAGGACATGGTGGATGACGTCGACGACCGAACAGGTGACGAGTTCGGTGAGGGCTTACCGGAGTACCCACCCCCGACCGCCCGATGGGTGTGAACACGGTTGGGGTCACCCCGGTGGAGGAGGACGCCGGCGAGTCCTTGGCGGAACGTGTTCGGCGCGAGGAACCCGAAGCGCAGGATGTCTCGGGCGATGCCGGTCGTGAGGTCGGGCAACTGGTGGACGACAGTGCGACCAGCGAGGACCGCGAGGCCGAGCTCATCGCCGAGGTCCAACCGGGACGTGAGCTCGCCCCCGAGGAACGGGCGATGCACGCCGAGGAGGATTGACGACCGGTCCCATGTGCCGATGCGCCCGGCATGACAACGTTCGGGTACACCCTGTCGAGCGAAGAGCACTCCCGAACGATCTCGTTCCAGCGGCACGCTGCGGTCACGACGCGGGTCTGTAGTGCGGTAACAGCTCGCTCGTCGCCAGGTCAGCGAGGCGACGCTGGTCGGCACCGACCTGGTGGAGGTACACGGTGTCGAACCCGGTGCCGACGTAGCGGTCGACCGCGGCGACGACCGGCTCCACGTCGGTGGCGCACAGCACGGTGCCGGCGATGGCGTCGCGCTCGGTGCTGCTTACCAGGGCCTCGAAGTCTTGTGGGCGGGCCAGCTCGCCGAGCACCGGGCCGGCAACGGCGCCGTTCGGCCACCACTCCCAGGCCTGGTCGAGGGCGGCATCGTGGGTGTCGGCCAACGAGACGTGGATCTGGGCGATGCACGGGCCGTCGCCACCGGCGCCGCGGTAGGCGTCGACCAGACGGGCGTCGGGTGTCACGGCGATCAGGCCGTCGCCGACTTCGCCGGCGAGGCGGGCGCTGCGGGCGCCCGATGCGGCGACGTGGATCGGCGGCGGCGTGGCCGGCGACTCCCACAGTCGCAGATTGACGCGCCAGTGCTCACCGTCGTGGTTCACATTGCCGCCGCGCCACAGGGTGCGGATGACTTCGATTGCCTCACCCATCCGGTCGCGCCGCTCACCGGCACGGGGCCAGCGGGCGACGAACGGCGTCTCGTTGAGTCGCTCGCCGGAGCCGACGCCCAAGAAGAAGCGGTCTGCGAACAGCACGGCCGCGGTCGCCGCAGCGTGAGCGACGTTGATCGGGTGTGCACGATGGACCATCGCCGTGACGCCGGTGCCGACCTCCAGTCGCTCGGTGGCCTGCGCGATGGCTCCGAGCATCGTCCACACGTGTCCGGCGTGGCCCTGCCCCGGCACCCACGGTTGGAGGTGGTCGGAGATCATCGCCGTCTCAGAAGCCGGCCGCCTCGGCGAGGCAGGCATGCTCGACGAGCCGGCGGGCGTCATGCTCCTCACTCGACAGCCACCACCCGAGACGCACCGGCCGCTCAGACATGGAGGTCCGCCGTGACGACGAGCCCGACGAGCGTCCCGTCGACCGCGGTGACGAGAACGTGGTCGAGACCGTCACGGTCGAGCCGCTCGGCGACCTCCTCCACGCGCAGCTCGGGGCGAATCGTCCCTGGTGCCGGGACCATCGCCCGCTCGACCACCGTGTCGGGCGGCAGCGCCGCCGCGGCCGGATCGACGGTCCCGATCAACACGCCGTCATTGCTCACCACGGGCACCGGGAAACGCAGCGGGCCCGCCGCCCGCACGTCGGCGATCGTCGCCCCCGGCCCCACCGTTGGCACCGACTGGGTGTACCCCGAAATGCGGCGCCGGTCGCCGACCGAGCCCTCCGTCGGCAGCCCGAGCGCAGTCCACCCCGCGGACCGCCGACGAGATCGTGAACCTGATCGAAGCCGAGCAGAGTGAACCGGCACGCGGCTCGTGCAGAAAGGTCTCAATGCTGATCGAAGCAGTACACGACGAGCGGCGCCGCCTTGTCGTACGACGCCAGCTGCGACGGCTCGAACGTCTCCAGCGGAACGTTGACCGCGCCGGGCAAGTGCTCCTGGGTGTAGATCGACGCCGGCAGCACGTCGATCACCGGCACCCCAGCCGCCAACAACTCGCGCAGCTTCCCACTGGTCGACTCGGATCGTCATGGCAGTCACATTCCCCGCCACGACCACGACCAATCCAGACCCATCGCCGCCGGCCGGGTGGACGAGGACGTTGCGGTCCGGGAGCGGGCGCTACCCGAAGGGGTAGTTCGGTCGATACCGAGTGACAGCGGTACCAACACGGTTGTAAAGTGATGCCGCCTTCAACAGCCAGGGCGAATGACCCACCCGATACCTGGAGTCGCCATGAGTGCGCTGTTTGAAGATCTGCGGTTGTTCATCACCAACGGCGGGTCCTGTTCCCGCCTCGACGTCGGCGGCGAGATCGACCTGGGATCTGCCTGCGCCCTGCGAGACCGCTTGACCATGCTGGTCGAATCGGGGACGGGCGACGTCGAGATCGACATGTCGCAGGTCGGGTTCTGCGACTCCACCGGCTTGTCCGTGCTGATCACCGCCCGTCAG
This sequence comes from uncultured Acidimicrobiia bacterium, assembly GCA_963755235.1. Lineage (GTDB taxonomy): Bacteria > Actinomycetota > Acidimicrobiia > Acidimicrobiales > Ilumatobacteraceae > JALZMG01. The sequence goes on along the minus strand of CAVWJT010000016.1, from coordinate 171,384 downwards.
CAACTGCACGACACGGGGCGGCGGCTGACGATCGTCAACCCCTCGCTCGCCGTCACTCGGCTGTTCGAGCTCACTGGTCTAACCGACTTCCTCACCTCGTCCGACTGACCACGCCGCCATCGCCCACGCAGCGTTTGCGCGTTCGCGGTTTCGGGGAATTTCTCCCGGCGTCGTCTCCGACAGCGAGGACATCTGAAGCTGCCGTGGGGTGACCCCCGACCGGAAGGATCGGATGTCAGCGCAGTCGGGTCTACGCCGGCCGAACTCGAAAGGGGAGCTGACATGCCTCAGCGCGCGTGGAGCGAGAAGCGTGAACGCCAGTACGACCACATCAAAGGCGGCCTGCTCGAGCGGGGCGAGGACGAAGACACCGCCGAGGAGATCGCGGCCCGCACCGTCAACAAGGAACGCGCGGTCGGGTGAGGCGAGGGAATCGAGCCGCACTTCGACCGAGGACATCTCCTCGGGCCGTCGTGGCGGTCTGCGCTCGCACAAAGGTCCGGGTGGCCGCAACGTGCGACCAGCTCTATCAAGAGGCTCGCGACAAGAACGTGAAGGGCCGGTCGAAGATGAGCAAGGCCGAACTCGAGCGGGCTGTGGGTCGATAGCGGCGATTGTCAACCCGTGCCGGACCCGTGAGCTCGGCGACCCGGTGGGCAACGGTCCCTGGGCCTGCCGGATCCAGTCGCGGTCGCGAGCGCGACCCATCGGGCGCGTTTGCGCCCTGCAGCCGGCGGGAACATCTGTCATGCCGTCTTCAGCAGCGAGGACATCGCGCAGCGAGAAATCCCCTTCAACGGAGGATCGGATGTCGGAGCAGTGGAGCGGCGACGGAACAGCCGTGCGCGATCACCCAGCGGTGGTGTCCACCGGTTTCGGAATCATCGGTCCCGGCGACCGGCCGGCGACCCCCTACCGCTCGGCGAGGGCGCGGCGAGCCTCGTTCGAGATTCGTTGGTTCGTGCGAGGGGCGATCGACGATGACCTGCGGCCGCGCGCGATCGAGCCGGCGTCGCACCGACGTTTACCACCTCGCCTCGCTGGGTCCGGAGTCCGCGCTCGAGCGACGGGAAGGGAGTGGACCGCTGGAGTGGAAGGTCCGAATCGGCCCCCGAGAGGCGTGTGAGATCGCTGGCGTCCCGGCCGTGGCTGAGCGGTGGATCAAGCACCGGCTGCGGGAGAGCGCGTTCGATCTGCCCGTGCCCGGGGATTGGATCGACGTCCACAAGCGACTGTGGCGGACGGGGGGCGTCGAGATCTGCCGTCTCGAGCTCGAAGGCCAGCGATGGTGGACGGTCGCCCTCCCAACCGAACGCCCGAACAAGGCGATGCGCAAAGTGCTCATGTCGTGGGCGCCGCTGCTCCGCGACCGCGGCGAGGCGACGTCGTATCCGATCTGGCTGCGTGCTCGCTGGAACGATCTCGAGGACCTCGCCGGACGTGCGAGCACCGTTCGGGATGAGGCGAGCTGAGCGGCGCTACTCGGAGTTGGGGCCCGAACCGTGCCCGGCTGAACCCATCCTCCCGGGGCTTGATGGAGCACTCCGCGCAGCCGGCGGGCGACGACTAGGGCACGCGAGAGCGGGGAACAGTGTGTGCACACATATCGAAAGCGGTGAGGAGGTTGTCCTGATGGACGAGAGAACGATGGATCGCACTAACGGAGCACCGCTCGACGAGGAGCAGATCCGGGCCGACGAACGGGCACGGATCGCACGCCAATTGAACACTCCGACGGAGGAGCCCATGGCGGTCTCCGACGACCACCGCGCGGACGGGTCGTTCGGCAACGACTCCGATCTCGATGACCGGCGCCTCGGAGCGCCCGACCGCGATCGCGACGACTGGAACGTTCCGGTCGAAAGCGACCACAACGACCGGCCGCCGGTCGCACCCGATCTCGATCGGGACGACGAGCCTGGCGCGGTCGACCGTGTCCGCGACGATCGGCCACTGGTCGCGGCGGATCCCACCCGTGACGACCAGCCCGAGATGCTCGACCACGATCGCAACGACCTGAGGATCGTGGCGACTGACCCTGATCAGATCGTCGTCGCCCGCGATCGTGACGCCGACGAGGAGATCGAGGTCGTGCGTACCCGTTCATTCTCGGTCGGCCAGTTGCTGACGATGCTCGTCGGCGCGGCGCTCGTCGTGCTCGGGGTGTTCGCCCTCATCGAGACGGGCATCGACACGCCACTCAACGAGCCCATCGAGCAGGTGATGGGGTACGACCACACTCCCCTGCTCGGCATCATCGAGGTTGGCGCCGGGGCGTTGCTGATTCTGTTCTCACTGCGGCCTGGCGGACGATGGTTCGTCGCCGTGCTCGGCCTGGCGCTCGTGCTCGGCGGGCTGCTCGTGCTCGCCGAGATCGACTGGACCGTCGAGGAGTTGGGCGCCGAAAGCAGCTACGCCTGGATCCCGATCGTCGCCGGCCTGGTCACTCTGTTGTCCTCGCTGCTGACCCCGCGTCGGCACCAGCGCATGACGGGCGTCCCGACGCAACGCGTCACATGACCCTCGGGCTTCAAGTGCGATCGTGAACCTGAGGCCACAGCCGTCTAGCAGGGCATTCCGTGGAGCCGGGTGTGGGAATCGAACCCACGACCTCATGATTACAAGGCGCCCCCAGAGCGTTCAGCGGGTGTCGGTTGGTGCCGGATCGTGCCGTTTACGCTGGGGTTTCGCGATCGAGCCGTTCAACGCGTGCCGACGCGTGTCAGCCATTTCCGGACCGTTCGTGGACAATCCGTGGACACTCGACCGTCCTGTGGGCCCGCTCTGCCCGCCTGTCGGATCCGCCCGTCCCACGGCCCGCACTTTGATGGCCTATTGCCGGGCCATGGCGATGCGGAGGCGTTCTTCGGGGTCGATGTAGTGGTCGTGGTCGTCGGTGCCGGCGTCGAGCTGGACCCAGTGGATCTTGCCGGTGAACCGGCTGGTCTGGGCGGTGTAGTCGGGGGTGACGGTGGTGCCGGTCTCCTGGCCGATGTCGGTGGTCTCGTCGGCGGAGAAGATCATCGGGTGGGTGTGCTCGACCCGTCCGCGTGCCGACGGGCTGTGCCGTCGTAGTAGAGGGTGACGTCGCCGCCCTTGGCCAGCCCGCCGCCGTCGTAGGCGAACTCCATGCGCACCTGGTGGGTGCCGGCGGCGATCGGAGTGTCGGCGGTGGTGGCGTACTCGTGGATGCCGAGCGCGTTGTAGACGAACTTGGCGCGGCCGTCCTTGAAGTAGACGGCCCAGCCGCCGAAGCGGCCGCCTTGGGCGATGATCACCCCGTTGGCGCCGCTGTCGGGGACGTCGACTTCGGCGGTGACGGAGAACGACTTGTTCTTGATGCTGACGACGCTGTTCTCCGACAGCCGGCCCATGCCGGCGAAGAACAGCTGCGAGTTGCCGCGGATGAGGGTCGGTCGTCCGGCGAGCTCGGGGTTGACACGCTCGGCGGAGCGGTCATCCATCGGCACCACGTTGTACTTGACGGCCTCGATCAGCCACAGCCGTTGCAGCTTGGCCAGCATCTCGGGCTGCTCGGCGGCCAGGTCGTGGGCCTGGCTGTAGTCGACGTTGCCGTCGTACAGCTCCCACAGGTCGTCGTCGAACGCCGGCATCTCGCCACCGACCATCACCCACGGCGTCTTGTGCTTGGTCACCGCGCTCCACCCCTTGTGGTAGATGCCGCGGTTGCCGAACATCTCGAAGTACTGCAGGTCGTGACGCTCCGGCGGCGTCGGCGTCGTTGAACGTGTAGAGCATGCTGGTGCCCTCCATCGGCGACTGCTGGACCCCGTTGACCATCGTCGGTTCGGGCAGCCCGGCCGCCTCGAGGATCGTCGGGGCGACGTCGATGACGTGGGTGAACTGGCTGCGCAGCCCACCTTTCTCCTCGATCCCGTTGGGCCAGTGGACGATGGTCCCGTTGCGGGTGCCGCCCCAGTGCGAGGCCACCTGCTTGGTCCACTGGAACGGGGTGTCCATCGCCCACGCCCAGCCGACCGCGTAGTGGTTGTACGAGCTCGGTGAGCCGAACTCGTCCATCTTGGAGATCATGAACTCGGGGGTCTCCAAGTCGGCCATCCCGTTGAAGTTGGCCATCTCGTTGAACGCCCCGTTGAGCGTGCCTTCGGCGGAGGCGCCGTTGTCGCCGATGATGTAGTAGACGATCGTGTCGTCGAGGATCCCGAGGTCCTCGAGGGCGTCGATCAGCCGGCCGACGTGGTGGTCGGTGTGCTCCAGGAACCCGGCGTACACCTCCATCTCCCGGGCGAGCACCGGCTTGAGCTCGTCGGGCATGTCGTCCCACGCCGGGATCACGTCGTGCCGGACGGTCAGCTCGGCGTCGGCGGGGATGACGCCGAGCTCCTTCTGCCGGGCGAACGTGCGCTCCCGTTGCACGTCCCAGCCGTCGTCGAACTGGCCGCGGTACTTGTCGGCCCACTCCTTGGGGACGTGGTGCGGGGCGTGGGTGGCGCCGGTGGCGAAGTAGACGAAGAACGGCTTGTCCGGCATCAACGCCTTCTGCTGACGGACCCAGCCGATGGCGTGGTCGGTCAGGTCCTCGGTCAGGTGGTAGCCCTCCTCGGCCGTCGCCGGCGGCTCGACCGGGGTCGTGCCGTTGTACAGGGCCGGGTCCCACTGGTTGTTCTCACCACCGATGAACCCGTAGAAGTACTCGAACCCGCCACCACCCGACGGCCAGGCGTCGAACGGCCCCATCGGCGACGACTGCCACACCGGCACCTCGTGGCACTTGCCGAACTGCGCCGTCGAGTAGCCGTTCAACTTCAACGTCATGGGCAGCGGCGCCTTCGTGTTCGACCGCAGCGAACTGTTGCCGGGCGCCGACGTCGCCGTCTCGGTGATCGTGCCCATCCCCACCGAATGATGGTTGCGCCCGCACATCAGGGCCTGCCGGGTCGGCGCGCACAGCGCCGTGGTGTGGAATCGGTTGTAACGCAGCCCGCCCGCCGCCAGCCGTTCCGCCGTCGGCGTGTTGCACGGACCGCCGAACGCGCTCGAGGCGCCGAAGCCGACGTCGTCGATCAAGATCACCAGCACGTTCGGGGCGCCCGCCGGCGGCAGCAACGGCTCGATCGGCGGAAACGCCGTGTCCGGATCCTTGGCGTCATAGGTCGTCAACCCGGGCGCCGGCCGATCCGGGATCGGCAACATCGTGCGGGCATGGCGGTCAGGACTCATCACGTTCCTCCGTCAAATGGTTGGTGTCCGTAGGTGGGTTCGTAACTCTCCGACGCGCCAGGACTTGTCGAAGAACGGTTGCGGTCGTCAGAGCCAGCCAACATCGATTCGAGGCCCGGCGCATCACCAAGTTCGTGTGATTCGTCCGGCTTTCGCCGGTGTCCTCGGAGCCGGCCTTCGCCAACCTGTTCCGCTCGCGCTGGCCGTCGCAATGGTCAAATCTGCGTGATGCGCGGTGGCGACTGGATCGCTCACGATGTGGTGGTGCCGCGTGTCGTGGCGCATTTCCACGAGGAGGACCCCATGACCATCGGACCCATCCAGGCATTCGTGATCGGCTTCCCGGACAGCGACCTGTTCGAGGGTCGGATCGCCGAGGAGCTGGCCCGTCTCAGTGATGTCGGGCAGATCAGAATCGTCGACGCTGCGTTCGTCCTGCGCGACGGCGACGACGCTGCCGTCGTCAGCGTCTCCGATCTCGACGACGACCAACGGGCCGAGCTGCGCGCCGCAGTCGGTGCCCTCGTCGGTCTGGGTATCGCCGGCGTGGAGGGTGCGGAGGCCGGCGCCGAGCTCGGCGCTTCGGTCGACGCGGACGCACCCACCGGTGCGGAGGTCGTGGCGGCGAGCCTGCTCGACGAGCTGCCCGACGGCAGCTCGGCGCTGGTGTTGGCGATCGAGCACCTCTGGGCGGTGCCGCTCCGCGATGCCGTGCGTGACGCCGGTGGCCTGGTGCTCGGGCACCGTTCGCTCACCCCGGAGGAGCTGGTCGTGTTCGGGATGGATCGTCGGCGACGAGATCGACCTCGAAGCTGCCGAGGCGGCGGCCGACGACACCGAGTGACTGGAGAACGACATGGACGGCATCGCCGCAACGAAGGGAGCAGCCGAGACCCCAGCCTTGGCGGCGCCTCCGCGTCCAGCCGGTCACCGACGTCTCCGGAGTGATCACACGATGAACATTGTCTGGGCCGCCCTGATCGTGGTGGCGGCGACGGCGATTGCCGTCGCCGCCATGCTCGCTCGTTCGGCGCCGCGCCCCGGAGGGCAGCTACTTCGCCGACAGTGACCGGGCCGCCGGCATCTTCGGGGTCCTCGCCACCGGGTTCTCGGTGCTGCTCGGGCTTCTTGATCTTCCTCGGCTTCGAGAGCTACGACGCCTCCCGGTCAGGGGCCGAGACCGAAGCGTTGACGGTCGCCCAGCAGATCCAGACCGCCCAGCAACTCCCCGCCGGCGTCCGCGCCGACCTGACCGGTCAGCTGGTGTGCTACGCCCGTTTCGTCATCCACGACGAGTGGGACCGGATGGAGAGCGGCACCCTCGGTGAGGACATCAACCCGTGGGGCGCCGCCATGTTCCAGACGCTGCAGGGTGTCGAGCTGACGTCACCCCGCCGAGGAGGCGGCCTACGGCAAGTGGCTGGACCAGACCTCGACCCGGGAGCTGGCCCGCCAGGACCGCATCCACGGCGCCGCCGGGGTGATGCCGACCCCGTTGTGGATCGCCTTGTTCTTCATCTCGGTGATCGTGCTCGTGTACATCTTCGGGTTCGCCGACAGCAGCGAACGGGCCTGGGTGCAGGGGCTGTTGATCGGCAGCGTGGTCGCCGTGATCGCCACCATGCTGCTGCTCTTGGCCTTCTTGGACGATCCGTACCACGGCGACGTCGGCGGCCTGCAGCCGGTGGCGATGGAACGCACCGTGGAGCTCGTCGATCAGCAACTGGCGGTCATCGGCGGTGACATCACGATCCCCTGTGACGACGCGGGGAGCCCGGCGTGACCGCCACCGCCTCGACCCCTGCCGCCAAGCGGGAGGGTTCGGACTGGGTCGAGATCGTCGCCACCGTGCTGCTGGCCTTCGCCGCCGTCGCCACCGCCTGGAGCAGCTACCAGGCGAACCGGTGGAACGGCGAGAACATCAAGGCCTCCAGTCGGGTCAACGCCCTGCGCATCGACGCCGCCCGCGCCCAAGGGCTCGCCGAGGGCCAGACGCAGGTCGACATCGCCACGTTCATCCAATGGGTGAACGCCGACGCCAGCGACGATCGTGAGCTCGCCGACTTCTACGTCGACCGGTTCCGACCCGAGTTCCGCCCGGCGTTCGACGCGTGGCTGGCGACCGATCCGCTGACCAACCCCGACGCTCCACCGACGCCGTTCGCCATGGACGAGTACCAGCTGGCAGGCCGAGACCGAGGCGGAGCGGTTCGACGCCGAAGAAGAGGCGATGGCTGCCGTCGTCCGGCGCAACGTCCAACGCTCCGCCAACTACGTGCTCGCGCGTCGTGATGTTCGCCGTGTCCCTGTTCTTCGCCGGCATGAGCACCAAGCTGCGCGGCGCCGGAACCAGAAAGGCGCTCCTCGTCGTCGGCTGCCTCGTGTTCATCGGCACCGCGATCTGGATCGCCACCTTCCCCGTCAGCGTCTCCGTGTAGCCAGCGGGCAACACGGCCCGCCTGGTCGAGGCCGTCAGCTCCGCTCGTCTGGCTCAACGGCGGGCGGCGCGCTCGACGTGGTGCCGAGGCCGCCTTTCGCCGCCGTGGTGAGCAGGCGGACGACGGCTCCGATGACGACGAGATCGAGGATCATCTGGATGCTGACGACGATGAGTGCGAGGTCGCCCTCGGGGGTGATGTCGCCGAAGCCGACGGTCGAGAAGATCGTGACGGTCAGGTACAGGGCGGGCGTGTGATCGAGTGGTTCGCTGAAGTGGGTGGCGTCGGCGTGGGACAGCGAGAGGTAGCCGGCGGCGAAGGCCACGAGGAACAGCGGGATGGCGCCGCCGAGCGCCTGGACCGCGCGCAGGCCCGGAAAGTCGGCGTTCCTGACTCGGTGGAGCTGCCAGGCGAGCACCGCGCCGAACGCGGCGATGCCGAGCACGAGCCGGGTCACGGACTGCCCGCTCGTCAGGTGGGTAAACGGGATGAGGTAGTAGATCGCGAGGAGCAGCACCCACGTGGCGGCCACGGCGAGGGACGTTTCGATGATCTCGCGGCGCCGTTGCCGGCGGTCGAGCTGGGTCCAAGCTACGGCGCTCATCCCGAGGCAGATCCGCCTTTCGATCTGCCGCAATTTTCGGTGGCTACCGCGGACTCTGTAGCCCGGCGGCCGCTGCGTCCACCGCGTTGGACAGCCGGGCTGACCCGTTCGTGGAAGTCGTTCGACATGAGTGACTCCTCGCTGTTCACGGGGCCGTTGTCCGGGTCGAAGCGTGCGGCCACAGCCGGTGGTGCGGGCGACGAGGCCGTCTGCTTGCTTGATCCAACCTCAAACACGAAGCCGCCGCATCACGCAGGTTGCGTGAAATCAGTGCCATAGGTGTGATGACCTGCTCGTCGCCGCTCAGCGGGTGCAGATGCCCACGGAGAGTTACGCTCGCACCATGAGGGAGGATGCGCGCGGCCCGGGGTCGATCGCGCTGGCAATCGACGAGGTGCTGCTCGACGCCAAGATCTCGGTGCCAGAGCCTCGTCCCGGTCTGGTCGGTCGCGTCGACCTGATCGAGACGGCGCGAGCAAGCGATTGCCGGGTGGTCGGCGTCACCGCGCCTGCGGGGTACGGCAAGTCGACGTTGCTGGCCCAGTGGGCGCTCGCTGAGAATCGTCGCGTCGCTTGGGTGTCGCTCGACCGTTTCGACGATGATGCGGCGGCTCTGCTCGTGTTGTTGGCGTCGGCGTACGCACGAGTTTCGCCGGGCAACGCCGAGCTGGTGGCCGATGTGAGTGGGTTCGGTGTGTCGGTGTTGGGTCGCGCTGCGCCGCGTCTCGCCTCGGCGTTCAGGACGAGCCCGGAGCCGTTCGTGCTGATGTTGGACGACCTGCACGAGGTGCAGTCGCCGGACTGTCACGACGCCTTGGAGGTGGTGATCGCGGGAGTGCCGCGAGGCTCACAACTGGTCGCGGCGAGTCGTTCCGAGCAGCCTCACCTGCCTCGGCTGCGGGCGTCGGGTGACGTGCTGGAATTCGGGGCCAGCCATCTGGCGCTCGACACCGCCGGTGCCGAGCAGATCTTCGCTGAGGCCGACGTCAGCCTCACTCGAGAGCTGGCCGCCGCGCTGACCGAACGCACCGAAGGCTGGCCCGTCGGTCTGTACCTGGCGGCGGTGATCGCGCGAGACGGCGGTGGTGAGGCGTTGACGATCTCCGGTGACGACCGGTACGTGGCCGACTATCTCTATCGCGAGTCGATGATGAGGCTGCCTGAGGAGGATCAGCGGTTCTTGCGTCGCACAGCGGTGCTCGAGCAACTGTGTGCTCCCCTGTGTGATGCCGTGGTCGGAGAGTCGGGGTCCCAGCAGCGGCTGCACCGCCTCGAGGCGTCGAGCTTGTTCCTGGTCTCGTTCGACCGGCGGCGAGACTGGTACCGCTACCACGGCCTGTTCCGCGAGTTCCTGCTCGGTGAGCTTCGCCGGGTCGAGCCCGACGCCATCACGAAGCTGCATCTGCGAGCGGCCGACTGGTACGAGTCGAATGGGTCCCCAGGTGATGGCGGTCGAGCACCTGTTGAACACGGCCGAGCGGGACCGCTGCGCCCAGTTGGTGGCAGCGTTGGTCCTGCCCACCTATCAGGCTGGCCAGATCTCCACCGTCCAGCGTTGGCTCGCCGCGCTCGGCGACGCCGCCGTCGCGGACTACCCCCCGCTAGCCGTGCTTGGCCGGCTGGATCGCGGTGTTCAGCGGGCAGACCGCCGAGGCGCAACGGTGGGCGGCGGCCGCCGACGCCGCGTCGTTCGATCACGTGCCCGCGGACGGCTCGGCGTCGTTCGAGTCGGCACGGGCCATGATGCGGGCCGGCATGTGTGCCGCCGGTCCCGAGCAGATGCTGGCCGACGCGATCTTCGCGGTCGCCCAGGAACCGGCGTGGAGCGTCTGGCGCGACACGGCGCTGTGCATGCAGGCCGAGGCGCTGCTACTCACCGACGACGTCGACCAGGCCGCGGCCGTGTTCGCCGAGGCGTCCCCCCTCGCCGCCACGATGTCCAACACCGATTCGCTCATCGACAGCGAGGCCGAACTCGCCATATTGGCGATGGACCGTGGCCGGTGGGCGGCGGCCGCCGAACACGTGGAACGGGCACTGGGCGCCATCGACGAGAATCGCTTGCACGACTACGCCATCAGTGTGCTCGCCTTCGCCGGCGCGGCCCGGCTCGCTGCTGCACCGCGGCGACCTCAACGAGACCAACCGTCAACTGACCCAGGCGATGCGAGCCCGTCCGTCGCTGACGTTCGCCCTGCCGTACCTCGCCGTGCGCGCCCGACTGCAACTGGCCAAGGTGCACTGGGCGATCGGCGACCAGATGACGGCTCGTCACCTGCTGCTCGAGATCGACGACATCTTGGTGCACCGGCCGGCTCTCGGCACGCTCGTCGAGCAGGTCGCGGAGTTCCGCTCGGCGGTCACGTCGGCGGCACAGGCGAGCGCGGCCCACACGTCGCCGCTGACCCCAGCGGAGCTCCGGCTGCTCCCGTACCTGCAAACGCACCTGAACATCCGGGAGATCGCGGCACGGCTGTTCATCTCCCGTAACACCGTCAACTCCGAGGTCACCTCGATCTACCGGAAGCTCGGCGTCTCCTCACGCAGCGACGCGGTACAACAAGCGACGACGATCGGTCTGCTCGGCGGGTAGCCGAGCTCAGCCAGCCGACTCCTGTTCGAAGACGTCGTCGGTGTCGTAGCCGAGCGCCATCGCCAGCTTCGGGGCTGCCGCCACGACGCAAGGGAACCCGACGATGGGGATGACGTCGACCAGCAGGCCGACGATCTCGGCGACCGTCGCGCCCGCTCCTTTCGCCTCGTCGGTGAGTGCCCCGTAGGACGGAACCGCGCCACCGACTGCCACCAGCGCCGCCAGGCGCACCAGTGTCAGCGTCTTCGGGTCGAGCTCCCCCGACCCGACCGCGGTGCCACCGACACCGTGTTCCGCCAGCCGGGGATCGTTGATGGCCAAGCGGCGGAGCCGTTCGATGTAGTCCAACGCCGACTCACCCTTCTCCGCCGTCGGCGGGAGACGTGGTCACCGGGACACGACGCAACCTGGCCGCCGGCGACCGATCTGACTGTGGAACTGATCACTGCCCATTGTCGACCTAGCTGACCCCATCGGCATCACACAGATCACGTGAATCTCCAAGTAGTTGCCACGGGCGCGGGCTGGCGCGACCTCACATGGGCGATTTCACGTGTTCTATGTGACGACAACCGACGATCGGCGGCAGATGATCAGTGTGCGCTCGGCGTGAAGGGCACGCCACGACGCAACCGAGGAGGTTTGGCTATGGACGCCGACACACCGATCACGCTGGCGGCCGCGAGGTACAGCAATCGCGACGCCGCGGTCGAAGGCTTCAAGATGGTCTGGGACGCGCACAAGGTCGGCGAGTTCGATCACACCGCCGTCGCCGTCCTCACCAAGGACGACTCCGGCAAGCTGCAGGTCGAGCGGCACGACACCACCGCCAAGCACCTGGGCTGGGCCGGCGCAGCACTGGCCGTCGTCGCTCCAGGTGTCGGCGTGGTTGCGGGCGCGGGCGCCGGGGCGCTCGTCGGACACTTCCACCACAACATCCCGAAGAAGGACGTGGAGGCCATCGGCGAGCTGCTCGAGTCGGGGCAGTCGGGCCTGATCGTGGTGGCGGTCAACCAGGTCGGCACCGACATCGAGCCGCTGCTGGCCGGCGCCGAGAAGACGAAGGTCGTGCAGACCACGTGGGGTGACCTCGACGCCGAGCTCGAGAAGGAGATCGGCAACGCGCAAGCGGACAGCAGCGCGCCAACGGACAGCAGCTCCTAGTCGGTCCGCCGCACGGGACGACCACGCCCATGGACAGGCCGCGACGAAAGGCGCACGCGCATGGCTGCTCTGCGGACCCGGCTGGAACGGCTGCTGTTGTGGCGGGTGTGGGAGCGGATGCTGGAGGTCGAGTTCATCGATCGCAGCGTGGCGCTGGCGGGGAAGGCGTTCGTGTCGTTCTTCCCGCTGGTCATCGTCGTCGCCGCGTTCATGCCCGAAGGCATCCGCTCATCGCTCGTCGCCAGCGTCACGTTCCGGCTCGGTCTGCGTGGCGACGCGCTGACGGTCACCCGGGAAGCGTTCGTGTCGTCCGACGACATGCGACAGGCGACCGGCATCCTCGGGCTCGTGCTGACGATCTTCTTCGCCAGCTCGTTCACGACCGCGTTGCAGCGCGTCCCTTCGACGGTCTCCACAGCACCGACGACTCCTGAACACGACCTGATCCACCGACCCGTAACGCCTGGAGGTCGATTGCCATGACTGACACCACCGACCGTCAATGTCGAACCCAATCTCGCCGATCGCAGCGAGTCGCTGTCCGACGGAGACGACACGGTCCACCGTCGAGCCTGCGGCTCGCCGGACCCCGATGCCCAAGATCGGAGTGTGGTCGTGGGCCTTCGTCGGGTTCACCATCGCGGCAGTCATCGTCGTGATCGTGCTCGGCGCAGTGAGCGAGATCGCGCTCCCGATGCTCTTCGCCGCGGTGCTCGCCATCATGTTCAGACCGCTCGTCGGTGTGCTCCAACGGCACAAGATCAAGCCCACCCTGGCCGCCGGCCTGGTCGTGCTCGGACTGCTGTTGTTGATGCTCGTGGTCATCGTCGCCACCGCCCGCGGCGTGATCGACCAGGCCGATCAGCTCGGCACCGTGACCGACGACGCCCTCGCCAACGCCGCCGAACAGGTCGACGTGGCCGGCGTCGATCCACAAGCACTGGAGGACGCCCGGGCGGCCGTCGAAGGGGCGGCGCCGACGATCGCCGACGGCTTCGTCACCAAACTGGTCGAAGGCGTCAACAGCATCATCGGCCTGGTCAGCGGCATCATCCTCGGCGCCCTGATCATGTACTACCTGCTCAAGGACGGCAACAAGTTCCGTCAAGCCGTCGTCGGCGCGTTCGGACCGGCGCTGCGCGGCGACGTCGACGCCTTCATCGGCGACTCCTGCCGGATCCTGCGTGACTACGGCAAAGGTCGCAGCATCATGTCCGCCAGCGTGTCCGTGGTGATCGGCCTCGCCGCCCTGCTGCTCGGCCTCCCCCTCGTGTTCACGATCATGGTCGTCAACTTCATCGGCGGCTACATCCCCTACATCGGCGCCTTCCTCGGCGGCGGGCTCGCCGTCATCGTCGCCCTCGGCGACGGCGGCCTCCCCGACGCCGCGATCATGCTGCTCGTCGTGCTCGCCTCCAACCTGCTGCTGGAGAACTTCGTCGAACCCAAGGTGATGGGCCGCAGCCTCGACATCCACCCATTGGTCGTGCTCGTCGCCACCGCCCTGGGCGGCCTCCTCGGCGGCATCGTCGGCCTTCTGCTCGCCGTGCCCGCCTACGTCATCACCCGCAGCGCGATCAAGCGCTTCCGGTCGCGAGGCCTCGTCGACATGGTCGCCGACCGCGCCCAACCGACCGTTGACCGCCTCCTGCAATGACCTCGGACGGTCAACCATCACCCGCCGAAGAGACCCCACCGGCTCGTTGGCGGAAAAGTCGGACGGTCGCCGCGGCGGCGTGCGGTGGCGGCGCGAGGGATGCACGACCAGAGGACGGAATCACCAGGTCTTCGTGATGCGGGTCGCCGTCGGGGTGCTCACAATGCGGGCGGCGACGTCCGCCATCAACTCGGGGGTGCGCAGGTGAACGAAGCTGCCCTGGCCGCGTCGTCGGTCGTTATCTTCGGGTGGGCGATCCTGTCGGACTGGTTCGCCAGGCACAACCTGACCGGGCCGCTCGTGTTCATGGTCGCCGGGTTGGTGTTGGCGAACTCGAGTTGGGGATGGGCAGTATTGACATCGAGGGCTCGACGGTGCACGCGCTGGCCGAGATCACGTTGGCGCTGCTGCTGTTCGGTGACGCTTCGGGGGGGCCGCCGGCCGCGGCACGCCACGATTTGTCCTTGACGACCCGGTTGTCGGCGATCGGGCTGCCGCTGTCGATCGTCACCGGCACCGCGATGGCGGTGCTGGTGTTCCCGAGCCTGCCGTTGGCCTTGGCCGGCCTTGGCGCTGCTGGCGTTTCTCGTGGCGTCAGAGGCTGGTGGGAACCCGTTCGTGTCCGCCTTCGTCGGCGGGTTCATGTTCGGGTGGTCGGCCCGGGCGACGCGGTCGAGGAACGCGCCGAGGGTCTGGCGTGACGGCGGGACGTAGGTGCCGTGCTGGATGCCGGACAACGCATGGTTGAGCGCGGCCTGCGCTTCCTTCTTTGGTGCGCAAGCCGCCGACCTGTTTCTGAGCTCTCACTGGACTCTCGCTGGAGCCGGGTGTGGGAATCGAACCCACGACCTCATGATTACAAGTCAAGTGCTCTACCAACTGAGCTAACCCGGCGTGCCGGTTCAGGTTACGCCGGCTCGCGCCTCGGCGATCTGGGCGCAGATTTCCGACAGTCGAGAAGAAACGCGCCCAGATGGGCCCGTGAGACGCTCCGCGCCCAGTTCTAGGGGCGGGGGCGGTGGCGGGCGATCTCGTAGGTCGCCAGGGCGGCCGCCGCGGCGACGTTGAGCGAGCCGACGCGGCCGCGCATCGGGATGCTGACCACCATGTCGCAGCGCTCGCGGACGAGGCGGGACAGTCCCGACCCTTCGGCGCCGAGCACCATGCAGACCGCCTCCGCCGCCAGATCGCCGAGCTCGAACAGGCTGCGCTCGGCGGCGTCGTCGAGACCGATCACCCAGATGCCGAGATCGCGCAGGCGGGACAGCGTCGTCGGCAGTCCGGGCACCGAGCGCGATCGGCACGTGTTCGACTGCTCCCGCCGACGCCTTCGCGACCGTCGGAGTGACGTGCACGGCGCGGTGTCGGGGCAGCAGCAGCCCGTCCACTCCGGCGCCCTCGCAGCTGCGCACGATCGCGCCGAGGTTCCCCGGATCCGTGACGCCGTCGATGGCGACGAGGAACGGCTGCCGGCCCCGGCGGCGGCGCACCAGGTCGGCGAAGTCGGCTTCCGGCAGCGCGGCGGCCAGGGCGAGCACCCCCTGCGGCGCGTCGGTGCGCGCCTTGGCGTCGAGCTTGCCCCGGGCGACGTGGATCACCGGCACCCGGCCGGCGTTCGCCAGTGCCACGATGTCCGAGACGCTGTCGTCGCCGGCGAGCTCGGCCGACAGCCACACCTCGTGGACCTTGCGCGTCCCCGCGATCAGCAGTTCGCGGACCGCCTGGCGTCCCTCGACCTGCTCGCCACCGAGGCCCTTGCCCCCGCGGGCAGCAGGATGCACCTCACCCCCGCCGCGTCGCACGGCTCCGGTTCGGCCGGCACCTCGCGAACGGGGCGCCGGAGAACGACCCGTGCGGCCGCGCCGCGGACCGCCTCCGCCCGATGGACGGCGGCCGGCCGGGCTCAGGATTCCCTCCGCACGAGCACGGCGACGGCGAGGCAGGCGATGCCCTCGCCCCGGCCGAGCGCGCCGAGTCCCTCCGGTCGGCGGCCCTTCACGGTGACCGGACCACCGGCCGCGGCGGAGAGGCGAGTCTGCATCTCCTCACGCACCGGGGCGAGCTTCGGCTCGACGCAGATCACCGAGCAGTCGGCGTTGCCGAGCAACCATCCCTCCTCCTCGACCGCGCCGGCCACCAGCCGCAGCAGCTCGATCGAGTCGGCGCCGGCGAGCGCGGGGTCGGTGTCGGGGAACCGTTCGCCGATGTCGCCGAGCCCGGCCGCGCCGAGCATCGCGTCGGCGACGGCGTGGGCGACGGCGTCGCCGTCGCTGTGACCGACCAGGCCAGGCAAGCCGGGGAACCGGCACCCGCCGAGAACCAGCGGGCGAGCCGGATCGTCGCCGACCGGGTGCACATCGAAGCCTTGGCCGACGCGCACGGACGAGGGCGCCGTCCCGCTCACCTGGTCGTCCGCCCCGCGAGATCGTGCTCGGCGAGCCAGCGTCGCGCCCAGTCCAGATCGTCCGGCGCG
Organism: uncultured Acidimicrobiia bacterium; assembly: GCA_963755235.1. Classification (GTDB taxonomy): domain Bacteria; phylum Actinomycetota; class Acidimicrobiia; order Acidimicrobiales; family Ilumatobacteraceae; genus JALZMG01. The sequence goes on along the minus strand of CAVWJT010000016.1, from coordinate 155,253 downwards.
GTGATCTTGCGGTTCCATGGCTCACCCGGCACGGCGACCACGCGCCCACCGAGGCGTTCGACGAGCGCCGCGTCGTCGGTGGTCTCGTCACCGCCGGCGTGGGCGCGCCGCAACACGTCCGCCCGGAAGGCCTGGGGCGTCTGCACGGCGACCAGCGACGCCGCGGTCGGGCGTGGCCACGACCTCGCCGCCGTCGGCGACCACCTTGATCGTGTCGGTGACCGGGACCGCCGGGACCGCACCGTCGGCGCCGGCCCTGACCGCCTCGATCACCGCGGAGAACAGCGCCGGCGTGGCGAGCGGGCGCACGGCGTCGTGCACGCACACGATGGTGGCCGTCAGCGGCACCGCCGCCAACCCCAGGCGCACCGACTCGCTCCGCGTCGCGCCGCCGGCGACGGCACGTTCCCGAGCGGCGTCATCCGGCGGGACCACGACGACGACACCGTCGCTGGCCGCAGCCGCGGCGGCGACGGCGAGGTCGATCACGCGCCCGTCACCGAGCGTCTCGTACTGCTTGCGCGCCCCGAAGCGGGTGCCGCCGCCGCCGCCCACGACCACGGTCCATGCGACGTCGGTCACGCGGGCAGGGTAGTACCCTGCCGCATTCATGGCTCGTGAACGACTCGCCTATCGGGACGTGCTGGCACGAACCGACTTCTTCGCCGATGCACCGCCGGAGACCATCGAGACGCTGGCCGCCCACGGGTACGAGCGCGAGCTCGTGCGCGGCGACACGCTGTTCAACGAGGGCGACCCGCCCGACTCGCTGTACGTCGTGACGAGGGGGCGCATGGCGATCGCCATCGCCAACCCGGTCGACCGGCGGGAGAGCGTCGTCGCCCTGATGGAGCCGGGCGACCTCTTCGGCGAGCTGGGGATGCTCGACGATCGGCCGCGCTCGGCGATGGCCAGGGCGTTGGAACCGTCGAGCGTGCTCGCCGTCCCGTACGGGCCGGTGCTCGACCTCCTCGACCAGCAGCCCAAGCTGCTGTGGAACGTCACCCGCCTCCTCGCCCAGCGCCTCCGGGCGATGGACGAGGCGCTGGCCGATTCGGTGTTCCTCGACGTCACCGGACGCACCGCGAAGCGGATCCTCGAGCTGGCGAACGGCAGCGACCAGTTCACCCTCCCGGTCACCCAGGAGGAGCTGGCCGGCATGGTCGGCGCGTCGCGGGAGCGGGTGAACAAGGCGATCGCCAGCTTCATCCGCCTCGGCTGGCTCGACCAGCGCGACCGCCAGTACACGATCACCCAGCGCGACCGGCTGGAGCTGCGCGCCCGCTGACGCGGAGCGTCCTCAGAACCCGGGCGGGCGCGGGCACCCGCCGGACAGCGCGAGAAGGCGTGCCGCCACGTCGAGCGTCGTGCGGTCGTGGAGGTAGGGCCCGACCACCTGCACGCCGACCGGCAGGCCGGCCGGGGTCAGCCCGACGGGAACGACCGTCGACGGCAGATACGCCTCGCCGGGCACCCCGACCCAGCGGAGCAGAGTCGGTGTACGGGCGGGCGGCGCCGTTGACCTCGATCGTGCGCGCGCTCATCGGTGTGCTGTGGTCGTGGCGGATCGCCGGCACCGGCTGCACCGGCATCAGGATCACGTCCCAGTCGGCGAAGAACTCCTCCCAACGGCGACGATGCTGCTGGCGGCGCTCGTGGTGGGAGAGCCATTCGCGATGGCGCATGGCGGTCAGCCGCTTGACCCGGCTGACCTCGTCGTCGCCCTGGCCGCGGCCATGCGGTCGAAGCTGTCCTTCGGATAGCCGCCGGAGAACGCGGCGTCGAGCAGGCCATCGAAGTTCGCCGCGGCCCGATTCGAAGGTGATCGCCGGGCGAGCGGCGGCGTCCACGGTCGCGCCGGCTTCGGCAAGGTGGGACGCCGCCCGCTCGACGAGCAGTCACCACGTCGCGGTCGACCGGGCAAACCGGGTCGTCCGCCCACACCGCGACGCGGTATCCGGCCAGTGCGTTGTTGCGTGGCGGCGGCAGTTCCAGCCGCCACGCCGGCGTGTTCCACCGGTCCGGACCGCCGAGCACGTCGAGAGCGAGCGCGCAGTCCTCCACCGTGCGCGCCATCGGACCGCCGACGGCGATGTCGGCGCCGCTCAGGCTCCCCGGAGGCCCAGGGATGTGCCCGTGGCTGGGCACGATCCCGAACGACGGCTTGTGACCGACCACACCGTTGACATGCGCGGGGCTGCGGATCGAGCCGCCGATGTCGGAGCCCAGCTCGAGCGGCGTGAACCCGCACGCCAGCGCCGCGCCCGACCCGCCCGACGAACCGCTGCACGTGCGCTCCGGGTCGAACGGGATTGTTCGTCGTGCCGAAGACGTCGTTGTAGGTCTGGCAGTCGCCGGCGTAGTACGGCAGGTTGGTCTTGCCGAACACGACCGCGCCGGCGGCGCGCAGCGCGGCCACCGGCCAGGCGTCGCTCTCCGGCACGTGTTCGCGGAGCTCGGGTGCGCCGGAGGTCGTGCGCATGCCGGCGGTCTCCCACGAGTCCTTGACCGTCATCGGCACGCCGTGCAGCGGACCGAGCTCGTCTCCCCTGGCGACCATGTCGTCGGCGGCGGTCGCCTCGGCGCGGGCTCGCTCGCCGTCGATCGTGACGACGGCGTTGATCGCGCCGTCGAGCTTGGCGATGCGGTCGAGCAGGTGGTCGAGCACCTCCCGGCTCGAGATCTGCCGGCTGGCGATCGCGGCGGCGATGGCACGCGCCGACGAGAACTCGACGTCTTCCATGGCCCGATTCTTGACGACGTCAGGCGCGGGCGAACGTGTCGAGCATCAGCCCGACGTCGGGACCGAGGGGATACAGGATCGGGCAGGTGCAGCCGGCGGCGACGTACTCGTCGACCTTGGCGACGACCTCGTCGGGCTCGCCCGACGCGGTGCAGCGCTGCACGACGTCGTCGGGCACGAGCCGGCTGGCCGCCTCGACCTCGTCGTGGGTGGCCGGCCAGGTCATCACCTTGGCGATCTCGTCGAGCAGGGCCTGCGGCACGCCCGACGCCTGCATCAGGTGCGGTTGCTGGCCGAGGTACTGGGTGACCAGCAGCCGGGCGGAGTCGAGCGCGGCGCGGCGGTCCCGGTCGACGCTGCAGATCACGAGCTGGGGGCGGTCGACGTCGGCGATGGTTCGCCCGGCTCTGGCGGCCCCCGCGGCCAGGGCGGCCATCGCGGCCTGGTTGTAGGCCGGCTCGACGAGATAGTTGAGCACGACCCCGTCGGCGATCTCACCGGCCAGCTCCATCATCTGCATCCCGGTGGCCCCGATGTAGATCGGCACCGCCTTCGGCCGGCGCTCCTGGTACACGTAGTCGAGCTCGACGCCGTCCAGGTGGACGTAGTGACCGTCGAGGGTGACGGTCTCGTTCGCCAGCAGGCCACGGACGGCGGTGACGACTTCGCGCATCACCCGCAGCGGCTTGGCCCGCTCGATCCCGACCCGCGCCGCGAGCGGGTCCCACCACGCGCCGAGGCCGCAGATGATCCGCCCGGGGGCGAGGTCGTCGAGCGTCGAGAACGTGCTGGCGAGGCGGGCCGGGTTGCGGGTCCAGATGTCGACGACGCCGGACCCGATGCGGATCCGGTCGGTGCCGGCGGCGAAGGCGGCCATCGGCACGACGGCATCGCGCACCAAGCGGCTGTCGGCCTGCCACACCGCGGTGAAGCCCTTCGCCTCGGCCTGGCGGACGTAGCCGAGCCCGTCGCGGATGTCGTGGGCGTCCTGCAGGTACAGCGCGACGGGATAGTCGACCACGCGACGCATTCTGGCTCAGAGCGGGAGAAAGAGGCGCGCCGCCTGCTCCGCCGCGTGGGCGCGGACCTCGTCGACGTCGACGAGCGTCGGTCGCCCGTCGGACACGAGCAGCTCGCCGTCGCCCGTCACCACCTCGACGGCGCGCATCCCCGGCGTGTAGGCGACGTGCCACGGCGAGTCGGCGTGGTCGTACGTCCACGTCACCCGGTCGTCGGCGGCCTCGGGCACGAGCCGGTACCCGTTCGTCAGCCAGGACCAGGCCGTGTCCGGCGTGGCCTGCACGTCGTCGGCGCGGTGGGCGACGTAGGCGAGACGGAACTCCTCCAGCATGTCGGCGCCGATGCCGTCGGTACCGAGGACGACGCGGTTGGGCCGGCGGGCGGGGCGGGCGTAGCCGACCCCGTTGTTCATGTTGCTGCGCGGGTTGTGGGCGATGGTGCCCGGCAGCTCCCGGTCGAGGCGCACGCAGTGGACGAGCAGCCAGTCGTCGGTGGCGAGGGCGGCGAGGCGCTCGCCGGCGCCATCGTCCTCCGGACCCTCGGCGACGTGGATGTGCACGCCGACGCCGAAGTCGGCGGCGAGCGCGGCCGCGGCGGCGAGCGTGTCGTCGGTGCACGTGAACGCGGCGTGGACGCCGACCATCCCGCGACCGCCGGCGCGGAGGAAGCGTTCGTTCTCGGCGAGGCCGCGGCGGGCGCCATCCGGGCCGTGCCGGTCGGTGACGCCGTACGCGCACACGACGCGGACTCCGACCTCGGCGCAGGCGTCGGCGATCACGTCGAGGGAGCCCTCGATCGCGTTGGGGCTCTCGTGGTGGTCGACGATCGCCGTCGTGCCGGCGAGCAGACGCCTCGACGGCGCCGAGGCGGGCGCTGGCGCGGAGGATGTCGAGATCGAGCGCGGCGTCGAGGCGCCACCAGATCTGCTCCAGGATCTCGCCGAACGTCGGTGGGCGTCGCCGCCGGCGCCGGCATGCCCCGGGCGAGCGCCGAGTAGAGGTGGTGGTGGGCGCACACCAGACCGGGGGTCTGGGCGCTCACGTCGGTCGTTTCCCTCTCCCCCTGCCGGACGTCTCGTAGATCTCGATGAGGTCGTCGGGGGTGACGGCGGCGATGACGTCGCCGACGGCGTCGAGGTCGATCCCGTCCAGGTTGCGGAACCGCACGCAGCTCTTGCCCATGTCGAGCTTCTTGCCGCTCGCCGCGTACGCGTCGCGCAGCCGCTGGGTCAGCTCCGGCGACATGTAGACGCCGTAGAGGTAGAGCGAGTAGTAGCGCGCCTGGGCGGCGAGGGCGGCGATCCCGAGCGGCTGGCCGTTGTACGTGTCGGGATAGCGGGCCAGGGGGAGCTCGTAGCAGATCATTCCCCAGTTCATCGTCTCGACGAAGCCGTCGGGCAGGCGGTCGAGGATCGTCTCTCCGCACCGTGCGCACGACGTCGGCCCGTTCCGGTGGCAGCTCGGCGAGGTACTCGTCCACCGTCGACGCCCGGCTGCTGACCATCGTGGCCACCGTAGCCGTCGGCAGCCGGACCGTCGGGTTGTCGTCTTCTGAGTTAACGATGTATCGTTATCGATCACGAACAACGAAGGGACTCCTCCATGCGAGGAAGCAGAATGCGCTACATGCACGAACACCGGCGGCCCGGCCACGGACCCACCCATCGCGCCACCGCGCCCGTCGCGGCGCGATCAGGGGCAGCTTGCTCCGGCTCCTGGCCGAACGCCCGATGCACGGCTACGAGCTGATCACCGAGTTCGAGGAGCGCAGCGGAGGCCGCTGGCGCCCGAGCCCGGGCTCGGTCTATCCCCTGCTCGCCCAGCTCGAGGACGAGGGGCTCGTCCGCTCGGTCGACGACGGCGGGCGCAAGCGGTTCGAGCTCACGGACGAGGGTCGTACGTGGCTCGACGAGCACAGCGACGACGCCGGCTTGCCGTGGGAGCGGTGGAGTCCCGGAGGCCGCGGCGACCTGCGGCGGCTCGGCGGCGAGATCGTCGGCCAACTGCGTCAACTCGGCCGGTTCGGCGACGCGCAGCGCAACTCGAGCGGGCGAGAGAGATCCTGGTGCGGACTCGCCAGGAGCTCTACGAGCTCCTGGCGAGTCCGCCGGCCGACCGAGGACTGACATCCGAGTGTTTCGCGCCCGCGACGTGGTCGCGCGAAACACTCGAATGACACGAAACACTCGGATGGTTACCGCTGGATCCGGCCGGCGACGAAGTCGATCGAGCGGGTGACGGTGGCGGCGACGAAGCGCTCCAGCTTCGGCGCGCCGAGGAACCGGGTCACCGCCTGCAGCGGGCGGGGCGAACCGGAGCGCACCGCCTCGTCGGTGGCGGCCTTGGTCGTCTTGACGGCGTGGGCGTGGACGATGAACGCGGTCGTGGTGTCGTCGAGCGCCTGGCGTTGGAGCGCCTCGCCGGCGGCGACGAGATCGGTCGTGCCGAGCTCGACCGGGTCGAGGTCGCCGACCCGCGTGTGCCACTCGTGGCGGCCGGTCCAGTGGGCGAGGAACACGCACCACAGCGCCAGCCGCACCGTGTCCGGGTGACGGAGGCGGGCGGCGTGCCAGCGGACGGCGTTGGCGTAGGTGATGCCGTGGGTGATGTCGAGCCAGCCGAAGTCGTCGTGGAAGTCGAACTCGCCGGCCGGGTCGTAGCGCAGCATCCGCTCGGCGACCGTGTCGACCACGACGTCGAGCACGCCCGTCGACGCCGGCGCCCTCGCGCAGCGCGGCCACCGCGGCGGCCAGCGGCGCGGCCCGATCGGAGCCCGGTCCGCCGGCGTAGATCGCGTCGTGCAGGCGGCCGTCGTCGCGCCACGTCGGATCCGGCTCGACGGCGGCGAGCGCCTCGAGGTCGACGGCGGCGAGCGCCCGGGTGAACGGGCGCATGTACGGCAACGTGTCCATCCGCGTGCCGTCGACGATCGTCGGCACGAGGTACGGCAGCACCGTGTCGGCCCGCTCCCAACCCAGCCGGTCGAGGAGTTGGAACGCCTTCTGGGTGTAGATCGCCCCGTGGCCGTAGCTGAGCAGGTGGTCGCTGACGACGGCCGTGAACCACGGCCGCAGCTCGTCGGCCGTCCATCCGGCGTGGATCGCGCCGCGGAGCACCGCCTGCGCCGGCTCGAGCCGTTCGGCCTCGACGAGGCGGCGGAACTCCGCTGCCGGATCGGGGGGCAGCCCGCGGAGCGGATCCGGCAGCGGGTTGACCGGGCGGTCGCGCTCGGTCTCGGCGATCCCGGCGATGCCCTGGACGATCGGGAGGGCGCGCTGATCGCCGTCGTACAGGTCGACCATGGCCAGGCAGTCGGTGGCCGAGGCGATGCTGTGGCCCCATCCGAAGTCGGCGCGGGGCGCCCCGTGGGCGACCGCCTCCCACACCATCTCGCCCGGGTTGGCGTCGGCGCGCAGCAGCCGGACCACGTCGCGCGAGACCTGGCCGACGTAGTCGTGCTCGATCCCCCGGCGCAGGCTCGCCATCAAGCGCGGGCGCAGTTCGGCGGGGTCGGGATCGTCGATCGACGACCGCGAGGCCGCCGTCCGCGGCGACGGTCACCGGATGGGTGCGGACGTCCTCCTCGCCGAGCACGCACGCGCCGTCGTCGACGCGGAACTTCCAGTTGTGCCACGCACAGGTGAGCAGGTTGCCGTCCAACGTGCCCTGGGTGAGGCCGTAGCCCTCGTGGGGGCAGGCATGGTCGAGCGCGAAGACGCCGTCGTCCGTGCGGACGAGGCACAACCGCCGGTCACCGACGCGGGCGAGTCGCATCGAGCCGAGGCCGAGGTCGTCGAGCTTCACGTCCAGGGGGGTGGCCGGGCCGACGGTTGTGCTCATGATCGGTCGACCGTAAGACTTGAAGCGTGGTTGAAGTCAAGATGTTTCCGATCGGGGCGATCGCGGCTCGCGCCGGCGTCGCGACGTCGGCGCTGCGGTTCTACGAGGACCAAGGCCTGATCCACTCCGAGCGCACGCCCGCCGGTCATCGTCAGTACCACTCCGACGTGCTGCGCCGCGTCGCCTTCATCCAGGCCGCCCAGCGGGTCGGCCTGAGCCTCGCCGAGATCCGCGACGCCCTGGCTTCGCTGCCCGAGGGGCGCACCCCCAACCGCAAGGACTGGGCCCAGCTCTCGGCGCAGTGGCGGGCGCGGCTCGACGAACAGATCGGGCTCCTGCAGCGGCTGCGCGACGACCTCACCGGATGCATCGGGTGCGGCTGCCTCTCGCTCTCCGTCTGCGCGCTCTACAACCCCGGCGACGAGCTGGCGACGTACGGCCCCGGCGCCCACATCCTCCTCCAGGACGTGCCCGACGACTCGTCAGCCGGCGCGCATCGGGAGTGAGCTGCGCCAGACGCCGTCGAGGTCGTGGAGGGCGGCGGCGACGGCGGGGGCGGTCGGCACGAGCCCGATCTCGCCGACGCCCTTGATCCCGTACGGCGCCCGCGGCTGCGGCACCTCCACCAGCTGCACCTCGATGGGGGGAGTGTCCTTGGCCCGCAGGATCCCCAGCTGGCGCAGGGACGAGAACTCCGGGAACCCGGTCTCGGGGTCGGTCGGGAAGTCCTCGGTGAGCGCGTAGCCGAGTCCCATGTGCACGCTGCCCTCGATCTGGCCCTCGCAGAGCACCGGGTTCACCGCCTTGCCGACGTCGTGCACGGCGACCACTCGCTCGACCTTGCCCGACTCGCGATCGACGATCGCCAGCTGGGCGGCGTAGCCGAAGGCGGCGTGGATCGTCGGGTTCGGGTGGGCCGGATCCCCGAGCTTCGCCGTCCAGTCGACGACGTGCTCGGCGTGGTAGTCGACGCCCGGGCGGCAGCCGTCGGCGAGCGCCGCCGCGCACGCCTGCTGCACGGCGCCGGCCGCCATCAACGTCCCGCGGGAGCCCGTCGTCTGGCCGAACCCGAGCTGGCGCGTGGTGTCGACGATGACGTCGATGCGATCGGGATCGATGCCGAGCTCCTGGGCGGCGACCTGGAGGGCGACGGTGTGCACCCCCTGGCCCATCTCCGTCCACCCGTGGCGGACCTCCACCCGGCCGTCGTCGGCGAACCGGACGACCGCGCCGGAGACCTCCCGCAACCCATTCCCGAGGCCGGCGTTCTTCAGGCCGAGGCCGAGCCCGACCGCCTTGCCGGCGGCGACGGCCGCGTCGTACGCCGGCTTGATCGCGTCGAGGCAGGCCTCGGCGCCACCGGCTCCGTCGTCCATCACCTGGCCGGGGCCCCAGAGCGCGCCGGGCCGGATCACGTTGCGCTTGCGGATCTCCCAGCCGCTGATCCCGACGGCCTCGGCCAGCCGGTCGAGGACCCCGTCCATCGCGAACTGCGCCTGGTTGGCGCCGAACCCGCGGAACGCGCCGCACAGCAGGTTGTTGGTGCGGGCGGCGATCGACTCCACGTCCACCGCGGGCACGTGGTACGGGCCGGTGGCGTGGCCGGCCGCCCGCTCGAGCACCTTCATCCCGACCGACGCGTAGGCGCCGGAGTCCCCGACCGCCCGCACCCGCACCGCCGTCAGCATCCCGTCGGCGTCGCAGCCGGCCCAGTACTCGAGGCGGATCGGGTGGCGCTTGGAGTGGATGCGGAAGCTCTCCTCCCGCGACACCGTGCACTTCACGGGGCGATCGAGGAGCCAGGCGGCGAGGGCGGTCTGCGCCTGGTTGGCCATGTCCTCCTTGCCGCCGAACGCCCCGCCGTTCGACACCAGCTCGACGACGACCCGATCGGTGTCGACGGCGAGCACCCGGCAGATGTCGTCGCGGTCGTCCCACACGCCCTGCCCACCGGAGTAGACGTGCAGCCGGCGCTCGTCGCCCTCGCCCGATGGCACCGCGAGCGTCGACTCGGGCTCGAGGAAGGCGTGATCGATCCGCTGGGTCTGGAACACCTCGTGCAGGGTGTGCGCGCTCGCCCCGAGCGCGGCGTCGACGTCACCACGGGTGTAGGCGCTCCGGGAGAGCACGTTCCCGTCGGTGCCCCACACCGCGACGGGTGCCCCGTCCTCGATCGCGGCGAGCGGATCGGTGACGGGGGCGAGCACGTCGTAGGTGACCTCGACCAGCTCGGCGGCATCACGGGCCTGCTGGCGGGTCTCGGCGACGACGATGGCGAGCACGTCACCGGCATAGGACGTGCGCCCGCCGACCGGGATGAAGATGGGCCAGTCCTTGTGGATGATCCCGACCCGCAGCTCCCCCGGGACGTCGGCGGCGGTGAACACCGCCACGACGCCAGGTGCCGCCGCCGCGGCCGCGGTCTCGATGGCGACGACGTCGGCCCGGGCGTGGTCGGCGAGGTGCAGGGCGGCGTGGAGCATGCCCGGCACCCGCATGTCGTCGATGTAGTCGCGGTCGCCGAGGGCGAGCTCGGCTGCCTCGTACTTCATGCCCGACACACCGACGCCGGAGCCCAGGGCGGGCTGGAACGTCTTTCCCTTCGCCACCGCCTCGATGGCGTCGAGGATCTTGACGTAGCCGGTGCACCGGCACAGGTGGGCGCCGAGGTGCGGGGCCATCGCGGCCCGGTCGAGGTCGGCCCCCTTCTTGTCGATCTGCGCCTTGGCCCGCATCACGATGCCGGGGATGCAGAACCCGCACTGCAGCCCGCCGCAGGCCGCGAAGGCGTCGGCGTAGCGGCGGCGCTCGTCGGGGTCGACCCCCTCCAGCGTGACGACGTCCTTCCCGGCGACCTTGTCGAGCCCGAGGTTGCAGCTCACGACCGCCTTGCCGGCGACGAGCACCGTGCAGCAGCCGCACTGCCCCGACGGCGAGCAGCCGTCCTTGGGCGACGTGACGTCGAGCTCCTCGCGCAGGGCGGCCAGGAGATGCGGATGGTCGGCGCGCACCGACACCGGCGTCCCGTTGAGGATGAACTCCACGTTTACATTCTGTCAAAGTCGCGGCGTCCTGTCGGCAGGTATCGGACGATTCGGGCCGGTTCCGGCGGACAGAATGGTGGTTATGGCGGACAACCAGCTGGTGGCCGAGGGCCGGGCGGCTTTACGGGCCGGCGACGCGGCCGGGGCACGCCACGCGTTCGAGCGGGCATTGGCGTCGGACTCGTCGGGCGAGGTCCTCGAAGGCTTGGCCCGGGCGGCGTACCTCGCGCTCGAGTTCGGCGGGGCGATCGAGCTGTGGGAGCGGGCCTACGCCACCTCTCCCCGCCGACTTCTTCGACCCGGCGAACGTCGGCCGCCTGCTGGCCGCCTGAATCAGGGCGAGCGCACTACGGTCGAGGTCCCAACGTCGAGAGGAGGGCCGATGGACGACTCGATGACTGAGGCGATCGGCACAGTGCTGGAGACCGCGGCGGCGAACGGGGCGGTGCCCGGCGCGGTCGCGGTGGTCGTCGACGGGGACGGGACCCGAGCCATCGCGGCCGGCGGATCCACCCGCTCGGACGGCGAAGGTGAGCCCCTCAGGACCGACGCCCGGTTCCGCATCGCGTCGATGACCAAGGCGCTCGCCAGCGTCGCCGCCCTGCAGTTGATGGAGCAGGGCCGGCTGAGCCTCGACGACGAGGTCGGATCGATCCTTCCGGCCTGGAACGACCTGCAGGTGCTCGACGGGTGGGACGGCGACGAGCCGCGCCTGCGCGCCCCGACGACGAAGGCGACGATCCGCCACCTGCTCACGCACACCGCGGGCCACGGGTACTGGTTCGTCAGCCCCGACCTCACGAAGTACCACGAGGTCACGGGCACGCCCAACGTGTTGAGCGGCTCGCGCACGTCGCTCGCCACACCGTTGCAGACCGATCCCGGCACCCGCTGGGAGTACGGCATCAACACCGACTGGCTCGGCCTCGTCGTCGAGGAGGTCTCCGGCCAGACCCTCGACGCCTACCTCACCGAGCACCTCTTCACGCCGCTCGGCATGAAGAACACCAGCTTCGCCGCCACCCCCGACGAGCGGGCGGCGATGATGCCGGTGCACGCCCGCACGCCCGACGGCGGACTCGCGGTCACCGACATCGACTTCGTTCCCGAACCCGAGTGGGCGCCAGGCGGCCACGGTTCGTTCTCGACCGCCGAGGACTACGGGCTCTTCCTCACCATGCTGCTGCGCGGCGGCACGGCGCCGGACGGCACCCGCGTGCTCGACGAGGACACCGTCGACGCTCGCCTTCTCCGACCAGCTCGGCGGGGTGCAGTACCCCGCCGTGATCGAGACGTGCGCTCCGGAGCTCACCAACACGATCCAGAACCTGCCCGTCCGGCACGGCTGGGGCCTCGGCTTCCACCTCACCCTCGACGACCTCGAGGGGATGCGCCGGGCCGGTACCGCCGACTGGGCCGGGATCTTCAACTGCTACTACTGGGCCGACCGCACGGCGGGCATCGGTGGGGCCTTCCTCACCCAGGTCCTGCCGTTCTTCGACCAGGGGTGCGTCGAGGCCGCGGTGGGAGTCGAGATGGCCGCCTACGCGTCACGGGGGTAGGACGACGCCGCGCTGCTCCGTGATCCGGGAGTACATCTCGGGGCGCCGGTAGCGGTCGAAGTCGAAGACGGTGCCCTTGTAGCGCCGGCACCAGTCGAGGTCGCACGGGGCGACGACGAGCTCGTCGCCGGTGGTCAGCGCCTGGGCGACGATCTGACCCGACGGGGCGACGATCATGCTCTGGGCGAGCGAGTCGACGCCCTCCTCGACCCCTCCCTTGGCCACGCCGACCACCCAGGTCCCGTTCTGGTAGGCGCCGGACTGCATCACCAGCGCGTTGTGGAGACCCTGCAGGGCGTCCTGGCTCGGGTCGGGGGCGTAGTGGATCGGCGTGTTGTAGCCGCACAGGATCAGCTCGACGCCCTGCAGTCCCATCACCCGGTACGACTCGGGCCAGCGCCGGTCGTTGCAGATCATCATCCCGACCAACCCACCGAACGCCCGCCACACCCCGAACCCCTCCGGGCCGGGCTCGAAGTAGTACCGCTCGGCGTGCTGGAAGGGCCGGTCCGGCTCGTGCTCCTCGTGGCCCGGCAGGTGGACCTTCCGGAACCGGGCGACGACGGAGCCGTCCCGCTCGACGAGGACCTGGGTGTTGTAGCGGTGCCGCGTGCCGTCGGCGTCCGGCTCGCTGAGCTCGGCGTACCCGAGGCAGAAGCCCACGCCGAGCCGGCGGGCCTCGTCGAAGAGCACCTGCGTCTCGGGGCCGGGCATCGCCGTCTCGTAGAAGGGGTCGAAGTCGGTGATGTCGTCGACGAACCAGCGGGGGAAGAACGTGGTCAGGGCGAGCTCGGGGTAGACGACCAGGTCGCACCGGCGTTCGTGGGCCTCGTGGAGCAGCGCGAGCAGCCGCTCGACGACGTCCTTGCGCGTGTCCGCCCGCTGGACCGGGCCGAGCTGGGCCGCCCCCACCGTGACCACGCGGGTCGACATACCTGGCATGTAATCACGCGGTGAGCGGTGAGCGGCCATAGTGCGCTCACTGCTCACCACCCGGCCGGGGGGCGGGATCCAGTGACACCCCTTCGCTAGCTTCGGGAGCGCCGGCCCATCCGGCGGTGCCTCGACCCGGTGTCGGGTCCGAAACGGCGACCAGCTGAGGGGAATCGGCATGTCCAGCCTCGACCGCCACGCCTTGGCGTGGCTTCACGACCATCACGCCACGATCTCGTCGGAGGCGCTACGTGCCAGCGGGATCACCCTCGACCAGCGCAAGCAACTCGTCGAGAGTGGCCTCCTCGCGCGGGTCGTCGACGGCGCGTACGCGTTCGGCGCCGTCGACGTCGGTGAGCTCGAGCGATGTGCCGCGCTCTGCACCAGTCGTCCCCATCTCGTGATCGCCGGACCAACCGCCGGGCGGCTCTGGGGATTGCGGCGGTCACCTCACGACGGGTTGACCCACGTGATCGCCCCACCGCACAGCCATCCGTGCCGCGAACCTGGGTGCGGGCCTATCGCACGCCCCTGCTCGCCGAGGAAGACATCGTCCGCCGCGACGACGGCATCCGGCTCACCAGCCCGCCCCGCACTGTCGTCGACCTGACCCGCTACGTCGATCCGTTCGCGCTGGCGTCGGCGATCGAGCACGTCCTGGCCCGGCAGATGTGCACGGTGGCGACGCTCGCCCGAACGGCGGGTCAACTCGACGTCGCCGGGACGACCATGGGTGCGCCGTTTCCTCGCCGTACTCGAGCAGCGTCACCCTGGCGCCGCAGCCGAGTCGGAGTGGGAGCTGCGGGTCTGCAACGCACTGGTCCGGCGCGGCGTGCCGGGTCTCGAGCGGCAGGTCTGGAAGGAGTTGCCCGGCTACGGCCCCGCCCGCTTCGACATCGCCATCCCGGAACTCCAGTGGGTGCTCGAGATCGACATTCACCCGGACCACGGCCTCGAAGGAGGCGCCGCCGACAAGCGCCGAGACCGCTGCGCCCGGGCGATCGGGTGGGAGACCGAGCGCGTCGGCGAACGGGACCTCGCCGCCGGCTTCGACGCCACGATCGGCGGCCTCGTTCAGGCCATCGACCGGCGGCGCGCCCAGGTCGACGCGCTCCGCGCCGCCCGCCTCTGGCCATCGTGATGTGAGCGATAGGGGCCGTAGAGCCGCTCACCGCTCACAACACCGAGTACCCGGATCACCCCGGTGAGCGATCGGGGCCGTAGAGCCGCTCACCGCTCACCGCTCACCGCGAACCCACCAGTCTGGAAAACATGGCCCGAGGGTAAGTTCGATCGAGTGCTCGAAGTGGATGGACTCGTCCGCACCTACGGCGACGTTCGCGCCCTCGACGGGATGACGTTCGCCGTCGAGCCGGGCGCCGTGACCGGGTTCCTCGGGCCCAATGGGGCCGGTAAGACGACCACGATGCGGGCGATCTTCGGCCTCGTCGCCCTCGACGCCGGCGAGGCTCGCTGGGACGGCCGGCGCATCGACCACCAGGCCCGCCGCCGCTTCGGCTACCTGCCCGAAGAGCGCGGGCTCTACCCGACGATGAAGGTGCTCGACCAGCTCGAGTACCTGGGCCGCCTGCGTGGACTTTCCGCCGACGACGCCCGGACGGAGGCGGCGAAGTGGCTCTCGGACCTCGGGCTGGCCGACCGGGCCGGAGACGACCTCGAAGACCTCTCCCTCGGCAACCAGCAGCGGGTCGAGCTGATCGGCGCGCTCATCCACCGGCCCGACGTCCTCGTCCTCGACGAGCCCTTCTCCGGCCTCGATCCGGTCGCCGTCGACGCCCTGTCCAAGGTGCTCGTGGCCGAGGCCCGACGGGGGGCGACGGTGCTCTTCTCGTCGCACCAGCTCGACCTCGTCGAGGACCTCTGCGAGCGGGCAGTCGTCGTCGACCGCGGGCGCGTCGTCGCCGAGGGCACGATCGACGACCTGACCGCCGGCTCCGACCCGATCCTCGAGGTCGCCGTTCCGACCGAGCCCGACGGTCACTGGGCGCAGGCGCTCGACGGCGCCCAGGCGCGTGTCGTCAGTGTCAGCGGCGGCCGGGTCCGGCTCGCCCTCGATCCCGGTCCGGAGTCGGCGGCTGATCGGGCGGCGGCCGTCCTCGACATCGCCCGCGCCGCCGGACCGATCAGCCACTTCGCGTTCGAGCGGCGCAGCCTCGCCGAGGTGTTCCTCGGCACCGTCGGTCGCCCAGTGGAGGGCTCCGATGACTGATCGCCCCGTCGCCCTGGTCGCGTGGCGCGAGATCCGCGAGGCGACGAGGGCGCGCAGCTTCCGCATCTCGGTCATCCTCAGCGCGATCGCCCTCGCCGCGATCATCGTCATCGCCCACCTCGCCGCGGCGGCGACGACGAGGAGTCCGTGGACGTCGTGGTGGCCGGGCCGGACGCCGCCGCCGAGGCATCCCGGATCGAGCCGCTCGGCGCCTCCGTCGGCATCCGCTTCGACGTCACGACCGCGCCCGACGACGATGCCGCCACCGCCGCGGTCCGCGCCGACGAGGCCGACGTGGCGGTGCTCACCGACGGCGCCGCCCTCGCGACGAAGGAGCCCGTCGACCTCTCCGGCGACACTGACGCTCGCCACCGCCCTCAACGTGCTGCGCGCCGACCTCGCGCTCGAGAACGGCCTCGAGGCGGTCGGCCTCGACGCCGACCAGGCCGCCCAGGTGAGGGCGACCGAACCCCCGCCGGTCGAGTCGTTGGAGCCCGGAGACAGCGGCGCCGACACCAGCCGCAGCGGCGTCGCGGTCGTGACCAACATTCTCCTGTTCCTGATGCTGCAGACGTACGGGAGCTGGGTGCTCACCGCCGTCACCCG
The DNA here is from genome assembly GCA_963755235.1 of uncultured Acidimicrobiia bacterium. Lineage (GTDB taxonomy): Bacteria > Actinomycetota > Acidimicrobiia > Acidimicrobiales > Ilumatobacteraceae > JALZMG01. The sequence continues at coordinate 139,276 of CAVWJT010000016.1, read as the reverse complement.
CGAAAAGGCATCCCGGGTGATCGAGGTGCTGCTGGCCGTCATCCGCCCGAAGCAGCTGCTGATCGGCAAGACCATCGGCATCGGCCTCGTGGCCCTCGGCCACGCCGCTGTCCTGATCGTCGTGGCCTACGTGACCACCCGCATCGTCGGCCTCGACATCACCGGTGGGCTGCGGGCCGGCGACCTGCTGGTCGGCGCGGTGTGGTTCCTCCTCGGCTACGCCCTGTACTGCAGCGTGTTCGCCGCCGCCGGCGCGCTGTGCGCCCGCGTCGAGGACGCCCAGGCGTACGCCTTCCCGGTGATGATCCCGCTGCTCTTCGCGTACATCGCCTCGTTCTCGGCCGCCAGCGGCGCCAACACCCTGCTCTGGGTCCTCGCCTTCTTCCCGCCGACCGCGGTGCTGGCGATGCCCACGCTGTACGCCATCGAGGTCGCGCCGCTGTGGGCCGTGGTGCTCAGCATGGCGATCACCGCCGCCGCGGTCGTCGTCGTGGCGAACCTGGCGGCGAAGATCTACGAGCGCTCGGTCCTGCGCACGTCCCGGCGCGTCGGTTGGCGCGAGGCGTTCCGGGCCCGGCAAGAGATAGAAACGGCGGTATCAAGGTCTGGCTCCGTTTGACAGGCAGCCATCCATGCCCTAAGACACATCCTCGGCGGGGGTTAATCGGAATGAATCGGTGGAGTCGAGCGAGAGGCGCGCAGCTCCTGCATGACGTTGCCCCTGCTCGCCTCAGCTGCCTCCGTGGATGCCGCCCCACCACGACCCGCCGAGCCCCTGGACGCCCACGTCGTCGATGCTGCCTCCTACCCCACGGTGCTCATCGACCTCGTCGTACCCTGGCAGTTCAGGACAACCGACATCGAACCGGGGATGATCGAGTTCGAGGGCGGCACCATCGAGTCGGTGGCGCCGGTCGAAGCGATCGGACGCGTCGTCGGCATGGTGATCGACGACGGCCCGACGGTCCCCACCGCCGTCGTCCAGGCGGCGCAGGGAGCGTCGGTCGAGCTCGTCCGCAAGGTCGGAAGAGGGACGGCGATCGCGCTGTCGACGCCGAGCGGGATGCAGACCACGCCCACCCCCGACCGAGCCGCCGGCATCGCCCGCATCGCCGGGATGACCGCCGGGGCCCCCGACGTGGTCCCGCTGCATCGCCTCGTCGTCGACGCCGCCAAGCGCCTTGCCGCCACCGCGTATCCCGATCGCCACCTGGTCCTGGTGTTGGGGCGACCGATCAACGAAGCTCCGACCTTGCAGGAGCTGGCCGAGATCGCGGCCGGTGCCGGCATGCGGCTCCACGTCATCGCCGATCCCGGCATCGATACCGGCGCAGCGGCGAACCTGGCCGAGCAGACGGGTGGGGTCGCGAGCGGCGGGCAGACGATGCTCGCCGAGCTCGACCAGGTCATCGCCGCGATCGCCCACCGGGTCCGGGTCACCGCAACGGTGACCGAACCCGGTCCGCGCGAGCTCGTCCTGAGACTCGACGGCACCCGCTTCGTCACCGACGTCGACGTGCCGGCACCCGCGGCCGCCTCGTCGAGCACCTCGACGACCTCGTCGTCGTCGGTCCCGGCCGGCTCGGTGGCGTCCGGAGCGGCGCCGACACCGACCGTCGTCACGGTGCCCGCAGCACCCCCGACGGTGGTCGCGGCGGGGTCGACCGAATCGGGGTCGGATCGCGCCGGGCTGCCGTTCTGGATCGCGATCGGGCTGATGGTGGGCGGCGTGGTGGCACTGGGATGGCTGGGGCTGAGTGCCCTCCGCAGGGCGCGGAAGCGCCCGCCCCAGGCGGCTCCCGCCTCCGCGCAGCCGGCCGCGCCGCTGGCTCCCGCCAAGCCCACGGCGCGGGTCATCGAACGAGTCGGGGTGCATCCGCCGTCCGCGCCTGTCCCGGGATCGCCCGGGCCGGCACCGGCGATGGAGGAGGCGACCGCTGGTCCGGACGACGACGACGAGCAGGTCGCCAGCGGCGCGCCGGCCGTCGGGCGCCGGCGCCCGACGGACCGGCCCCGGAGGGCGACACCCCGGCGGCGTCCACCGACGGACGCGCCGCCGGACCCCGAGCCGGCCCCGGAGGAACCGGCCGACGGGAGCGACTGGTTGGTCGTCGACCGTCTACGGCTGAACCGGAGAACCCGCGAGGTCTTCTCGGGGTCGCGCCGGATCACCCTGACCGCGGCCGAGTTCGCGGTGCTCGAGCTCCTCATGACCAGCGGTGGTCACGGGGTGACGCGAGACGCGATCCACGCCGCCGCCTGCCCAGGGGGCAACGGTGAGGAGGCCCCTGATCTCGACGGATTGGTGGCCGAGCTCCGCCGCAAGACGGGTATCCGGGGTCGAGGCCGGGGCGTGCGCAGCGAGCGCACGTTGGTCTACTTCTTCGGCGAGTAGCGGCCGGCGTCGATCCGGCGTCACGATGCCGCCGGCACCGCCTCCCTCGCCGTGGCGCCGGGTGGCGGGCCGACACTCTCGCGTGAGATCAGCCGGGCGCGCTGCAGGACGGTGAACGGCGGGTCGTGGGGTTGGTCGATGCGCTGCAGGAGCATCGCCGTGGCGAGCCGGCCCATCGCCTCCTTGTTCACGGTCACGGTGGTCAGCTTCGGGCTCACCAGGCGGGTGGCCTCGATGTCGTCGAAGCCGGTGATCGACAGGTCAGCGGGGACCCTGATCCGGGCGGCGGCCGCGGCAGCGAGAACGGCCAACGCCACCTCGTCGTTGGCTCCCACGACGGCGGTGAACCGGCGGCGACGCTTGAGCTCGCCCATCACCTCCGCGGCCACCGACTCGGGATCGTCGACGGACCCGTCGATGTAGCTCGGGTGCAGGCCGGAGTCGCGCATCGCCTCGCCGTACCCTCGGCGGCGCTCGACGATCGGGGGGGCGGCGGCCTCGTCCGAGCCGCCGGCCAGCACGATCCGGCGGTGGCCGTGACGGACGAGCGTGAAGGTGGCGTCCGCCGCCCCGCCGGCGTCGTCGCCGACGACGGTCGAGAACAGGTCCCGATCCTCGGCGTCACCGTCGATGAGGACGACGGGTCGACGGCCGAACATGTTGGCCGACGCCCGCGAGAGCCAGGGCCCGAGCACGAGGAAGCCGTTCACGCCGACGTGGCGGGTGAGCCCCGGCACGGTCACCGGTTCGTCGGCGTCGTCGAGGGCCAGCGTGCCGAGCCGCACGTCCGCACCGGCGTCGGAGCAGGCCGCGGTGATGGCCGTGACGACGGGGCCGTACGACCGCTCGGGCGGCCCCTCCTGCTTGGTCGCGAGGAGGAGTCCGATCGTGTACTCGGCCGGCGGGCCCTTTGCCGGACGGACGTGATAACCGAGCCCAGCGGCGATGTCGACGATGCGCTGGCGGGTCGCCCGGGCGACTCCCGCCTTGCCGCGCAGCGCGAGCGACACCGCTGCCGGCGATACCCCCGCCGCCTCCGCCACATCGTCGAGCGTGACCCGTTTCGGTGCTCCGTCAGGCATGGGGGTTGAGCGTAGTCGGCCGAAACTTCATTGAAGAGCGTTTAGAGATTTAGTCAATACTCGGCTCTCTGGGTAAACATCCTGCTCACGGCGTTGTGTTTGGCGCGAAATCCGGGCGGATTTTCCTTGCGAATCCGCCGGCCCACGACTAACGATCGTGCCGTGCAGGTGGACTCGCGCGGCGGAGGTTTCATTCGGCTGCTCGGCCGTGTCCGAGGTCTCGCCGCGTGCGGGCTCGGACTCGCGTTCGTGGTCGTGATGCTCGCCTCGCTGACACCGGGACCGGAGACGGCATCGCCGACGCTCCGGCGACAGCGTCATCCGAGCGCGTGGCCCCACCTCCTGTCCGCAGCGCTGACGCGCTGGTTCCCGACGACATATCGCCTCACGCCGGCGGTCGACGTATGACGGGCCTCGCCCGGCCGGCGAGTATCGACGATCGGCGGGAAGCCATGGCGTCAGGGCTGCGGGCGAATCCCTTCGCGGTCAGCGCGGCCGCGAGCCGGCGCGCCGCAGGTGCGACTACCCCGTCCGTCTTGGCTGCCACTCCGTCGCCGGGTTCCCACCGAGCCCCACTCGACTCACGTGGTGACATCGGACCGCACCGCGGCGCGCCGGCGCCGACGAGCCGCTCGACGGCGTCGACACCCATCGGATCCCTGGGATCCACGTCTTCCGGTTCTAGAGGACCCAGCTCGACAGATCGGTTGCAGCAACAAGGTGGCGGGCGCGGTTCGCCGGGCGGGATCGCCCGCCCGGCGAACTGATAGCCACGGAGCACCGGCGGGACCCCGTCGTCACGAACCGTCGACGGCGCCGGCCCACCCGATCTGCACCAGGACCCGCTGACCGCCGCCGACGACCCAGCCGAGACCCGGCCGGGGCGGGAGCGGCGGGTGGCGAGGGAGGAGCTCGCCCAGCACGTCGCCGTCGATGTCGGCACACATCGACATCAGCAGCCCGGTGCGGCCACGGCGGATCACGCCGGTCCAATGGCCGTACTGGGTGCGCAGGGCGTCGGGACGGCCGGCGGCGACGACCAACAGCCCGGCTCGGCGGTCGGCGACCAGGGCGGCAAGGCCACCGTTGTCGTCGTCGACCCGCTCGGCATCGTCGACCACGACGAGGCACGGTCGCCCCTCCGCTGACGCCTCCATGGCCGCGACGACGTCGTCGACCGCGGCCGTCTCCGCCCAGCCGGCACCGGGTAGTTGCTGACGTCGCGGCGCGATCACGTAGCCCGCGCCTTCGGGATGCGCCTGGCGCCACGACTCGGCCAGGCGGATCAGGGCTGTCGTGCGCCCACTGCGCGGCGGCCCGGCGACGATCAGGTGCTCGCCATCGGGGACGGTCAGCGTGGCCGGCGCGAGGCTGAGGAAGTCGACGCCGACGACGAGCTCGGTCGCGCCGTCCGGACGGCGGCGGCCGGGTGGGAGGTCGGCGACGGCGACGTGGACCGGGAGGTTGCCGACCGGGTCGGGACCGCCCGCCGTCGCGGCGACCGGCGGCGCGCCGAGCTCGAACGTTCCGAGCTGGGCCTCGAGCCCGCTCGACGCGACGACGATGCGACCGGGCCCGGTGCGCGGTACGGCGGCGACGGGCACGCCTCCCAGCGCGCCCTCGGCCGGGTCGTCGAGACGGAAGACCCAACGCTCACCGCACGCGGCGAGCATCGACGGTGGCATCAGCCCTGGCCGCTCGGCCGTCAGGAGGCAGGCGATGCCGAGTCCGGCGCCCTCACCGACGATCCGCGTGAGCAGCTCGAGCTGTTCGGCGGCGGTCGGTCCGTCGAGCGCGCCGCGCAGCGCGGGCACCCCGTCGATTGCGAGCACGACGTGCGGCCGGTCGCCGCTGTCGCCGGTGCGCCGCCGCTGCTCGAGCTCGCCCACCAACCGGCGCAGGAGGCGCCCGAGACGCTCCGGCTCGTGCGGCCGCACGACGGCGCCGCAGTGCGGAAGCCGGACGCAGGCGTCCAAGCGGTGATCGCCTCCGGCGTCAATGACGTAGACGTGGAGCCGCGCCGGCGGACATTCACCCGCCAGTGCGGCGACGACGGAGATGAGTGCGGTCGTCGTGCCCGAACCGCGCCCACCGAGAAGGGCGAGGTGACCGTCGTCGGGCCGCCAGCGCAAGGATCGGCGGCACTGTTGGGCGGGGTCGTCGACGATGCCCACGTCGCCGGGCCCGAGCGTCCAGCCGGCTCCGCCCGCGACATCGACTCGCGGCGGAAGCTCCGGCAACCAGGGCCGGTGGGGCGGCGCGACGTCCGACAGCGCCGCCGCGTGACGGATGGCCCCAACCAGGACTTCGAGCTCGCTGACCTCGCCGGCTTCGGCTGCCTCCTGACCACCGATCACCCGCAGTCGGCGGTCGCGGCGGGGCGGCACCGGATCCACTGCTGCGCGCCGCCTGGAAGACGACCGTCTCGTCCGGGCCGAGCCGCAGCATCGCTCTACCCGGCGTCCCTCGCGGGAACGCCGCGGGGGACGGGTCGCCGACGATGTCGCGGGCATCGGCGACGTCCTGCAAGCGGAGGGCGAGGCGGAGGTTGGTGTTGGCGCGGATGTCGTCGTCGACCACGCCCGACGGCCGTTGGGTGGCGAGGACCAGGTGGATGCCCAGACTGCGGCCGCGCTGGGCCACGCCGACGAGCGACGAGAGGAACGCCGGGAGCTCGGCGGCGAGGGCGGCGAACTCGTCGATGACCACCGCCAACCGGGGCAGCGGAGGGCGGCCGGGAAGCTGCCGGTAGGAGCTGAGGTCCTCGGCGCCGGCCTCGCGGAGGAGACGCTCGCGGCGGCGCAACTCGGCGTCGAGGCTCAGCAGAGCTCGGGCGGCGAGGCGGTCATCGAGATCGGTGACCACGCCGACCGTGTGGGGCAGTTCGGCGCAGGCGTCGAACGTGGCTCCGCCCTTGTAGTCCACGAGCACGAACGTGAGGTGGTCGGGGCTCGATCGAGCGGCCAGGGAGACGACGAGCGTGCGCAGGAGCTCGCTCTTGCCCGAGCCGGTGGTGCCGGCGATGAGCGCGTGGGGACCGTCGCGAGCCAGGTCGATCTCGACGACGCCATCGGCCGCGACTCCGATCGCGGCCGTGGGCGCCGGATCCCGGCCCGCGGATCGCCAGGATCCCGCGACGGCGATGGCGTCGTCGATCGGCCCGCTCCCGTGCCGCTCGCGGAGCGCACTCAGCGTCAACGCGGCCGCCAGGGCGACCTCGGCCGCGGCCGGATCCTCCGGGTCGTGCAGCGCCGACAATCGCCGGGCGACCCGGGTCGCCGTCGCCGCGGTGATGCCGGCGACGTGCACCCTCCCCGGCCGCGCCGGGGACGAGGTCTCCGGGCGCCACCGAGCGAGCCCGATCGAGCCGATCTCCAGGGCGCAGCGGCAGAACGCCGGCACGGCATCGTCGAGGGGCACCTCGACGACGACCGCGCTCGAGGTGCTGGCGCTCAGGTAACGCCGCAGGACCCCGGTTCGCAGGGCGAGCAGTTCGGGTCGGTCGGTCGCGACGAGCACGTGGCGGTCGTCGCCGGTGTCGAGCTGGCCGAGCACGTTGGCGAGGCGCTCGGCATCGTCGGCCCCGACGACCATCGTGGCGCCGTCCGCCGTCGCGGTGTGCGGCAGCCACCGGCACCAGTCCCACCGCCCCGGTTCGTCGGCGACGACGACCAGCCGCCAGTCGGCGGGACCGGCCCACGTGGCGAGCTGCACGATCACCGACCGCACGACGGACCGGGCTGCCGCCCCGGTGACGGCGAGCGCGGCGCCGGGACCGAGATCCGTTGCGACCGGCGCGTCGTCGAAGCGCTCGGCGGCTTCGACCATCGCCGCGACCTCGACCGGGAGCGCAGCCTCGGCTGAACCGCTCGCCCGATCGAGGGCGAGGTCCCACGTCACCGGCCCCCAGCCGAGCGTCACGGCAAAGGCGTCGGGGTGATCGGCCCGGCGGGCCCACACGTCGGGGCCGACCACGGACGCTGCTGCGATCGTGTCGGCAATGGTCGGCGTGGCGGCAAGAAGATGCCGCCACTTGGCGTCGCGCTGGACGGCGATGGCGACCCGGAACGCCTCGAGCTCCCGCTCGCGCTGCCGCGTCGCCCTCCGACTGTCGCGCCCGCCGCGGACGCGGCCGGTGAGCCAGAGGAAGAGCGAGGCGAGCCCACCGGCCGCGCCGAGGAGGAGGAACGCCGGTGACCTCATGACCACGGCGACGAGGACCGAGCCGACCAACGTGCACGCGGCCGCGGCGAGACCGGCGCCAGTCGGGCGCGGCGGGGGCGTGGTCGCCGACGGCACCGCGACCGGCTGCGGAGCCCAGACCAGGAGGGCGCGCGGTAGGCGCCGCAACGTCCGCCGCCACGGGTCACCCGGCGTCGGGGTCAGGACGGCGGTCGACGGCGGTGACTCGCGGGCGCCGTCCACGGCGATCCGCAGCCGGCTCGTCCCCACCTGCAGCGTCGTATCGGGCTCGATCGCGACGCTTCCGGCGATGGGCTCCCCGGCGACCCGGGCGGGCACCCGGCCGGAGAGCTGGACGAAACGAACGGTGCCATCGTCCGCGACGTCGAGGAGGCCGTGATGGGGCTCGACGGCGGGATCAGCGATGCGGACCGCTGAGGTGAGTGCCCGTCCGACGACGTGACTCCCGGGACCGAGCATGGTGGTGACACCAGCGGCCGGCCCGGCCTCGCCGACGATCCGCACCGCGTCGCCGGCGAAGCCGCTCTGCTCGGCGATCGACGCCGTTTGATCGGCCTCCGGCTCGAGCCGGCTCCCGCGGAGCAGCCCCGCCCGCGCCAGCGTCTCGTGCCGCCCGACGGACCGACCGTCGACGGACAGTCCTCGGCGCGGGTCGAGCCCGAGGGCGTCGGCGAGCTCGCCGATCCTGTCGTCGGGCGAGCTGGGGGCGACGGTCAGCCGCTGGCCGGCTGGGCCCTCCAGCTCGAGGGGCGGCGACGGCGGTGCAGACATGGTGCTCATGCCCATGGTGGGGGTGACGGCGCCGGCGAAAGGGAATTGCGGGCGGGAAAACCGGTCCGGTGAGCGCGGCGGTGAGGGTCGCGGTGAGGGTGATCGCCCACCGTCGGGACCATGCACCGCACCCGCCGCCGTCACCGCCGCCGGTCCGTCTCCCGGGCCGCGCTCCTCTCCGCCCGCCTCGACCGGGAGTGGGACCTGATCCGGTCCCGCGCCCGGGTCGTCGCCCGCGCCCGCTCGTGGGGCGTCACGAACGTCCCGTTCGCCGACCTCGACCAGCTGCTCGCGCTGGCCGGTCACGGCACGGCGCGGACGCCGGAGGCCAACGCCGTGCTCGGGCGGCTGGTCGACGTCGCTCGGGTCGACGAGCTGGCGTCCCGAGTGGTCGTGCAGCGTCTCCTCCCGGGATTGCTGGCGATCGTCCGGCGGAGGGGACCGAACGGGGGCTTCGAGGAGCTGATCGGCGCGGCGTGGCTGGCGATCCGGTCGTACCGCACCGACCGCCGGCCGGAGCGCATCGCCGCCAACCTCGTGCACGACGCCGCCTACGCCGCGTTCATCGCACCCCAGCGCCGGCGCTCGGCGTCGGAGGTCGCGATCGACCCCAGGCTGTTCGAGGACACGCCGGCCGAGGTCGTTGTCGGCCCCTGCGAGGAGCTCGCCACCCTGCTGGCCGAGGCCCGCCGCGCCGGACTGCCACCGGAGGACATCGAGCTGGTCCGCCACCTCATGCGGGTCGGCTCGCCCTCGGTCGTCGCCGCCGAGTGCAATGTGACTCCGCGAACGGTGCGCAACCGCCGCGACCGGGCAACCGCCCGCCTCGCGGTCGCCCTCGCCGCTCGCCCCTGCGCTGATCGGCCTGATCAGGGACCGGGCCAGGGGGGTGGGGCGAAGCGCGGCTTGCGCTTCTCCAGGAAGGCGGTGATGCCCTCTTGGGCGTCGGCGGCCGCGGCGTCGGCGGCCATCACCTCGACGGCGTATTCGTACGCCTTCGCCTGGTCGAGGTCGATCTGGGCGTAGAACGCCCGCTTGCCGAGCGCCTTGCCGGCGGGCGACCCGCGGGTCGCTCTCGCCATCAGGTCGTCGACGGCGGCGTCGAGCTCGGTGTCGGGGACCGCCCGGTTGATCAAGCCCCACTCCGCCGCGGTGGCGGCGTCGATGACGTCGCCGGTGAACCCCATCTCGAGCGCCCGCTTGCGGCCGATGGTGCGGGCGACGGCGACGAGCGGCGTGTGGCAGAACAGCCCGCCCTTCCCGCCGGGGGTGGCGAAGCCGGCGCTCTCGGCGGCGACGGCGAGGTCGCAGCTGGCGACGAGCTGGCACCCGGCGGCGGTGGCCAGGGCGTGGACCTTGGCGCAGACCGGCTGGGGGATCCGCTGGATCGTGAGCATCATCCGCGTGCAGACGTCGAAGACGCGGCGGGCCTCCTCGAACGTGGCACCGGACATGTCGGCGAAGTTGTGCCCGGCGGAGAACACCGGTCCGTTGGCCGCGATCACGACGCCGAGCGCGTCGGTGCGCCCGATGGCCTCCAACGTGGCGGTGAGCTCCGCCATCAGGTCCACGGACAGGGCGTTGCGCTTCTCCGGCCGGTCGAGCGTGACCGTGACGATCTCGCCGTCACGCTTCACGACGAGGTGCTCGTACGACGCGGCATCCATGCCCGCAAGTGTCGCACGCGATCGGCCGTTCGGCACCTGATCGAGCCATACGCTCGGCCGGATGGGGACCGCCGCGACGTCGATCAGGGAGTTGGCCGAGCGCCACTGGAACGGTGAGGGTGATCTCGTCCACGCCCACCACCCGGTGCGGCCGGTGCTCGAGCGAGCCGGCGAGGAGGTCGCCCCCGGGGTACTGACGATGATCTCGGTGGCGTCGGTCAACGCGATCGACACGGGCGACGGCCTCGTCATGCTCGACACCGGCGGCGAGTTCGACGCCGACCACGTGCACGATCAGGTGCGGGCGTGGCGGCCCGATGCTCCGCTGCGGGCGGCCGTCTACAGCCACCACCACATCGACCACGTCTTCGGAACGCGGCGCTTCGATGCCGAGGCGACGGAGCGCCGGTGGCCGCGACCGGTCGTCTACGCCCACGCCGACCTCCCCGACCACTTCCGGCGCTACGAGCGCACCCTTGGGTGGAACGCGGCCATCAACCAGCGCCAGTTCGCCCTTCCCGTCGACGGCTTCCGGTGGCCGGACGACTACCGCTACCCGGACGTCACTTACCGCGACCGGCTCACGTTCACGCACGGTGACGTGACGTTCGAGCTGCACCACGCTCGGGGCGAGACCGATGACGCCACGTGGACGTGGGTGCCGGAGCGGCGCCTGCTCCATCCCGGCGACCTGTTCATCTGGGCGGTGCCCAACGCCGGCAACCCGCAGAAGGTGCAGCGGTTCGCGAGCGACTGGGCGGCGGCGTTGCGGGAGATGGCCGGCTGTGGTGCGGAGGTGATGCTGTGCGGGCACGGGCTTCCGGTCTTCGGCGCCGACCGCATCCGGCAGGCGCTCACCGACACCGCCGAGCTGCTCGACACCATCGAGTCGCAGACGCTCGTGCTCATGAACCAGGGACTCCCGCTCGACCGGATCCTCCACGAGGTCGAGGTCCCCGAGCACCTCCGCCGGCTGCCCTACCTCCAGCCGGTGTACGACCATCCGCAGTTCCTCGTGCGCAACGTGTGGCGGCGCTATGGGGGGTGGTACGACGGCGAGCCGGACAGTCTGCTCCCGGCGCCGCGCGCCGAGCAGGCGGGTGAATGGATGGCGCTCGCGGGTGGTCTCGAACCGGTGCTCCGGCGAGCCCGCGACCTCGCCGCCGCCGGCAACCACCGGATGGCGTGTCACCTCGTCGAGTTCGCCGTGCTCGCCGAACCGGCCTCGGTCGAGGCCCACGAGGTTCGGGCCGAGGTGTACGCGGCCCGCAGCGGCGAGCAGGTGTCCTCGATGGCCCGCAACATCCTCGCCCATGCGGCCCACGCCAGCCGGCAGGGCCGACGCGACCTCGCCGCCGTCTACGAACCGGAGTGACTGCATCCGAGGTTTTCGTGCACCCGAGGTCTTCGTGCCCCCCGTCCGGGCCGCAAACCCTCCGGTGCGCTGAAAACCTCGGATGGACGGCGGTCAGGAGGGGCGGCTGTCGAGCTCGGCGACGAGGCGCTTGGTCGCGATCGCCCGGTAGCTCTCCTCGATCCAGTCGCAGAGCAGATCCTCGGGGGCCTCCGGCCGCCCGACCGGCACGGTCACCCACCCGTGGCGCCCGAGGCCGTACGAGGTGGGCACCGCTCCCGGCGTGGCGAGGGCGTGATCGGCCGACTCGGGGAGCTTGACGGAGATCGCCGCGCTGTCGTCGGGACCGAAGAAGACGAAGATCTTCTTGCCGACCTTGGCCACGAAGTCGTCTTCCCACGGCATGTCGGCGAACGCCCCCGGCAGCGACAGGGCGAACGCCTCGAGCGTGGCGGTGGGCCCGGAGCGCGCCGACACCATCACCCCATCATCGCGCCGCCGGCACCCTCACACCGACGCCTCGCCGGGCTCTTACCTCGACTCGCGACCATTGACTCCATGGCATCACCCTCCCTCAAGCCCACGAAACGACTCCTCGTCGGTGGCGCCGCCGTGCTGGGAGCCGGCCTCCTGGCCGTCGGCCCGCTGCCGCGCCGTCGCCCAAGACGACGACGGGGAGGAAGGCTGGTTCGACAGCGCCCTCGACGGTCTGGTCGACGACGGCACCATCACCCAGGCTCAGGCCGACGCCGTCGCCGAGGCGCTGCAGGAGGCCCGCCCCGAGCATCCCGACTTCGGGCCGAGGGGCCCGGGCGGATGGTTCGCCGTCGGGGTGGCGGTGCTCGACGAGGCCGCCGACGCGATCGGCATCGAGGAAGACGAGCTGCTCGCCGCGCTGCGGGACGGGCAGACGATGGCCGAGGTCGCCGAGAGCAACGGAGTCGACCCGCAGACCGTCATCGATGCCCTCGTCACCGCCACGCAGGAGCGCCTCGACGACGCCGTCGCCGACGGACACATCGAGCAGGAGGACGCCGACGAGCGGCTCGCCGACGCGAGCGAGCGGATCACGGAGTTCGTCAACGAGGGTGCGGACCTCGGCGAGCGGTTCCCGCGGCCCGGTCGCGACGGTGGGTGGTTCGAGGACCGCTGGGAGCATCGTGGGCCGTTCGACAAGGACGACGAGGACGACGAGGCGCCCGAGGACGAACAGCCCACCGAGGAATCGACTCCGGACACCACCGCACCGGACGGGGACTGACCGCGGTCAGAGCCAGTTCTTGCGGCGGAACATCAGGTACAACGCACCCGACGCGCCGACCGAGACGGCGCTCGCGGTGATCACCCCCCACGTCTCGCCGGACCCCGCGTACGGCACGTTCATCCCGTAGTACCCGGTGACGAGCGTGGGCACGGCGATGATCGCCGCCCAGCTCGTGACCTTCTTCATGATCAGGTTCTGCCGGTAGTCGCGGAGCGTGATGTTGACCTCGACGATCTGTCCGACCAGGTCACGCAGCGCCTCGACCTCCGAGGCCACCCGCTTGATCTCAGTGGCGATGTCGCGTAGGTACGGCGCGACGTGCGGCGAGAAACGGTCGACGTCCCGGTCGGCCATCGATTCCAGCGCCTCGGTGAGGGGACTCACGGTGCGGCGGAACGTGTTCAGCGCCCGGCGCATCTCGAACCACTGCCGCTGTTCGCCGGGCTCGAGCGGCTCGTCGCCGAAGACCCGGTCCGCCTTCCCGTCGTAGTACTGCTCGAAGTCGTCGATCGTGTCGCTGTAGCCGTCGAGAACGACGTCGAGCAGGCCGTACACGAGGAAGCCGACCCCGTGCTTGACGAGCTCGTGCCCTCGGGTCCACCGGGCGGACGCCCGATCGAGCAGGTCGCGCTGGCCCTTGTGCACGGTGACGAACCACCGGTCGCCGATGAACGCGTCGACCTCGTCGGTGCGCAGCTCGGCCGGCTCGACGTCGAGCCGGACGGCGTGGCACACCAGGAAGAGGTGGTCGTCGTAGTGGACGTACTTGTCCCGCTGGTGGCGCTCGAGGGCGTCCTCGACGGCGAGGTCGTGCAGGCCCAGCTCGGCGGCCAGCAGCTCCATGTCTGCCGGCGACGGGTCGTCGAGGTCCACCCACACCGTGGCCCCGCGGAGCGCGAGCAGGTCGGAGACCTCGTCCAGCGACGCGCCCTCTCGCGTCTTGTCGCCCTCGCCGTACGCCCGCACGGTGACCGTGCCCATCGATGGCAGGCTACGTCCGATGGAGATCACGATCGTGGCTGGTGACATCGTCGAGCAGGACGTCGACGCCGTCGTCAACGCCGCCAACAGCGGGCTGATGGGCGGCGGCGGTGTCGACGGAGCGATCCTCCGGGCCGGCGGGGAGGCCCAGCTCGCCGCCCGCCGAGCGCTCGTCGAGCGGATCGGCTCCCTCCCGACCGGCGAGGCGGCGGCATCCGACGCCGGGGCGATGCGGGCGCGCTGGGTCATCCACGTCGTCGGACCGGTGTGGTCGCAGAGCGAGGACCGCCGCCACCTGCTGGCCTCGTGCTACCGCAACGCCCTGGCCGTGGCCGACGAACTGGGCGCGCGGACGGTGGCGTTCCCGGCCGTCTCGGCCGGCATCTACGGCTGGCCGATCGACGACGCCGCCGACGTCGCCGTCCGGACCGTCGCCGAGACCTCGACCGAGGTTGCCGAGGTTCGCTTCGTCCTGTTCACCGACGACGCCCTGGCCGAGTTCCAGCGCGCCCACCGCGAGCTCGCGCCATGATCTGGGCGGGAATTTTGTCGACAGGTGAAACGATTCCCGCCCAGATGGCTGGATGACACGAATCCCGCCCAGATGGGGGTCAGCCGGCGACGAAGCGGTAGCCCATCCCCGCTTCGGTGATGAGGTAGCGCGGGCGCGAGCGGTCGGGCTCGAGCTTGCGGCGGAGGTGGGCCATGTGGACGCGGAGGTAGTTGCTCTCGTCGCCGTAGGACGGGCCCCACACGTCGCGGAGCAGCTGGCGCTGGGTGACGAGCTTGCCCGTGTTCCGCACGAGCACCTCGAGCAGCTGCCACTCCGTCGGGGTCAGCCGTACCGGTTCGCCCGCCGGATCGAGCACCCGCTTCGCCGTGAGGTCGACCGTGAAGTCGGCGGTGGTGACGACCGGTTCCTCGTCCGCCGGCGTCGCCCGGCGCACCGCCGCCCGCAGCCGGGCCAGCAGCTCGTCCATGCCGAACGGCTTGGCGACGTAGTCGTCGGCGCCGGCGTCCAACGCGGCGACCTTGTCGCGCTCGGCGCCGCGAGCCGACAGCACGACGATCGGCACATGGGTCCAGCCGCGGAGACCGTCGATGACTTCCAACCCGTCGATACCGGGGAGACCGAGATCGAGCAGCACGACATCGGGATGATGGCGGGCGGCCAGATCGAGCGCCTGCTCGCCCGTCTCGGCGGTGTCGACGTCGTAGCCGCGGGCCTTCAGGTTGGCGGCGAGGGCCCGGCGGATCGGCGCCTCGTCGTCGACGACGAGCACGCGCGTCACGCGTGCTCTTTCGTCACCGAGGCTCCGGCGAGCGGGAGGCTGACGATCATCGTCGTCCCCCCGCCCGGCGTGTCGTCGACGCCGAGCTCGCCACCCATCGCCTCGACGAAGCCGCGCGCGATCGCCAGGCCGAGTCCGACGCCCGCGGTGGCTCCATCGCGGTCGCTGAACCGCTGGAACGGCTGGAAGACGAGCTCCCGGTCGGCGAGCCGGATGCCGGGACCACTGTCGATGACACAGATGTCGATCCGGTGGTCGGCGCCGGCCGCGACCTCCCCGGCGGTCACCCGCGGCGGGACCCCGAGTGGGGAGGCAGCGGCGGCGTTGGCGATGAGGTTCGCCAGCGCCCGCTCGAGCAGGGCCGCGTCAGCGGCGACTGGCGGCAGTGTCTCGTCGACGTCGATCTCGACTGCGGGCCCCTTGAACCCCAGGCTCGACACGGCGCCGATGACGATCTCCTCCACCCCGGTGGGGCTGAGGTCGACGTTCACGGCCGATGCTTGCAACCGGCTCATGTCGAGCAGGTTCCCGACGAGGGCGCTGAGCCGATCGGTCTCCGACTCGATCGTCGCCTCGAACTCCGCCCTGGTCTCGGGCGGCCAGTCGATCTCCTCCTGGCGCAGGCTCGAGATCGCCGCCTTGATCGCCGCCAGCGGGGTGCGCAGGTCGTGCGACACCGCCTGCAGCAGGGCGGCGCGCAGGTCGTTGGCGTGGGCCAGCTCGGTGGCCTTGCCGGCCTCGTCCTGCAGCCGTTGTGACTCGGCGGCGGCGGCGAGCTGGGCCGCGAACGCGTTCAACACCCGCTGGTCGTCGGCCGACAGCGACCCACCGGCGAGGGCGAGGGCGAGGCCGCCGCCGAGCTCGCGGAACACGTCCGCGTCATCCGGTCCGGTGGGCGGGTCGACACCCGAGGCGACCTGGAGGCTCCATCCGTCGAGTCCCTCGTGGAGCACGGCGGCGCTCCGGACCCCGAACGTCGCCCGCACCTGGCCGAGCATTTCGCGGAGCGCTCCCGGCACCGCCATCGCGCCGGCGAGCGCCGCCAGCGCCTCGGCCTCGGCCCGCGATCGGCTCGCCTGCAACCGGCTGCGCCCGACCCGGTCGACGAGCACGGCGACGATGCCGGCGGCGGCGACGTACACCAGGAGGGCGAGCAGGTTCTCCCCCTCGTGGATCGTGAACGTGTCGAAGGGCGGCGTGAAGTAGTAGTTGGCGAGGAGGAACCCGCCCACCACGGCCGCCGCGGCCGGGAGCACGCCACCCACCAGCGCGACCACCATCGCCAGGATCAGGTAGAGCAGCAGCACGCTGGGCAGCCCGAAGGTGTCGCGCAGGTTGGCGCAGAGCACCGTCACCAGCGGCAGCCCGGCCGCCGCGATCGCCCATCCCCACAACTGACGCCGCGGCGAAAGCGGTGTCAGGACCGGCTTGATGGCGGGGAGGCGTCGTTCCCGATCGTCGGGCTCACCGTCGGCGGGCGCGTCGACGACGCGCTCGGAGATCACGTGGACGTCGATGAGGCCGGAGAGGCGGACGACCTTGTTGATCACCGACCCGTTGACGAGCTCGTGCCACCGCGAGCGGTTGCTCGTCCCGAGCACGATCTGGGTGGCGTTCTCCGAGCGGGCCACTTCCACCAGCGCGGTGGCGATGTCGTTGCTGGTCACCCGCCGGTACTCGCCGCCGAGGTCCTCGAGCAGGCGGCGCACCCGGGCGATCCCGTCGGTCCCTTCGTCCTCGAGGCCGGACGCCAACCCGGAGCCGTCGACGACATGGACCCCGATCAGCTCACCCTTGGTCCGCTCGGCGATGCGTGCCGCCCGGCGGACGAGCTTCTCTCCCGCCGGTGCCCCGGACAGTGCGACCACCACACGCTCGCGCGTCTCCCACGGCTTGGTGATCCCGTGCCGCTCGCGGTAGTCGTGGAGCGAGTCGTCGACCCGGTCGGCCACCCACAGCAAGGCCAGTTCGCGCAACGCGGACAGGTTGCCGACGCGGAAGTAGTTGCCGAGCGCGGCATCGACCTTGTCGGCGGCGTAGACGTTGCCGTGGGCCATCCGCCGGCGCAGCGCCTCCGGAGCCATGTCGACGAGCTCGATCTGGTCGGCTCGGCGCACGATGCGATCGGGGACCGTCTCCCGCTGCTTGATCCCGGTGATCTGCTCGACGACGTCGTTCAGCGACTCGAGGTGCTGGATGTTCACCGTCGAGATGACGTCGATGCCGGCCTCGAGCAACTCGTCGACGTCCTGCCACCGCTTCTCGTTGCGGCGAGCCCGGGACGTTGGTGTGGGCGTACTCGTCGACGAGGACCTGCTGGGGCCCGCGCCGCACGATCGCGTCGACGTCCATCTCCTCGAACGTCGTCCCGCGGTACTCATACGCGCGACGGGGAACGACCTCGAGGTCAACGACCTGTTCGGCGGTGTGCGGCCGGCCGTGGAACTCGACGAAGCCGACGACGACGTCGGTACCGCGGTCGTGCCGTCGCCGCCCCTCGTTGAGCATGGCGAACGTCTTGCCCACGCCGGGCGCGGCACCGAGATAGATGCGCAGCGTGCCGCGCTTCCGGCTGGCGGTGGAGTCCGCGGCCGCGTTCACCATTCCATTCTCATCCGTTCAAGGCGAGATTCAGCTCCAAGACGTTGACGCCGGGGTCGCCGAGGATGCCCAGAGGGCGGTCGGTCGTGTGCTCATCGATCAACGCCAGCACCTCGTCGACCTCCATGCCACGGGTGGTCGCCACCCGCGGCGCCTGTAGCTCGGCGTTCCGCACCGAGATGTGCGGGTCGAGGCCGGACGCCGACGCAGTCACCGCGTCGACCGGGACGAGCTCGTTCGCACCGAGCTGGTTCTCCTCCCGGTAGCCGGCAACCCGCTCGGCGACGGTGGCGAGGAACTCCTCGTTCGTCGGCCCGAGGTTGGAGCCGCTCGAGGCGGCGCCGTCGTAGCCGTCACCGGCCGCCGACGGGCGAGGATGGAAGTACTCGGGTGACGTGAACGGTTGGCCGATCAGCTCGGACCCGACAACGACGCCGTCGCGCTCGATGAGCGCGCCATTGGCCGTGTCCTTCCACCCGAGCTGGGCGATCGCCGTCACCAGGAGGGGATACGCGAGGCCGCAGATCGCGGTGAACGCCAGGACGGCGATCAACGCCGGGCGGAGTTGGCGGATGAACGCGTTCATGTCAGGAGACTCCAAGCGCCGAGATGAGAACGTCGATGAGCTTGATCCCGACGAACGGGGCGATCACCCCGCCGATGCCGTAGATCAGCAGGTTGCGGCGGAGCACGTCCGCCGCCGACGCGGCCCGGAATCTCACGCCCCGCAGAGCGAGCGGGATCAGGGCGACGATGATCAGCGCATTGAAGATGACGGCCGACAGGATCGCTGTACGCGGCGTGTCGAGATCCATCACGTTGATCCGGTCGAGCGCCGGGAGCACGCCGGCGAACATCGCCGGGATGATCGCGAAGTACTTGGCGACGTCGTTGGCGATCGAGAACGTCGTCAGTGACCCGCGGGTGATGAGCAGCTGCTTGCCGATCTCGACGACCTCGATGAGCTTGGTCGGGTTGGAGTCGAGGTCGACCATGTTCCCCGCCTCCTTGGCCGCCTGCGTGCCGGTGTTCATCGCCACGCCGACGTCCGCCTGGGCGAGGGCGGGGGCGTCGTTGGTGCCGTCACCGGTCATCGCGACGAGGTTGCCGCCCTCCTGCTCGCGGCGGATGAGGGCCATCTTGTCTTCGGGGGTCGCCTCGGCGAGGAAGTCGTCGACGCCCGCCTCATGGGCGATGGCGGCGGCGGTGAGGCGGTTGTCGCCGGTGATCATCACCGTGCGGATGCCCATCTTGCGCATCTGGTCGAAGCGCACGGTCATGCCCGGCTTGACCGTGTCCTTGAGCCGAATCACGCCGAGGATGCGAGGAGGCTCACCGGCCCATTGGTCGGAGACCACGAGCGGGGTCGCCCCCTCCCTGGAGATCTGTTCGACCATCGGCAGCACCTCGAGTGGAACCGAGCCGCCAGCGGCCTCGACCATCCGCTCCACGGATTCGGCGGCGCCCTTGCGCACCTCGCGGGCGCGGTCGCCGTCGGTCGCCGGGAAGTCCATCCCGCTCATCCGGGTCTGGGCGCTGAACGGCACCATCGTTGCCCCCGGGACGTCGGGTGCGCTGAGCCCGTACTGATCGATGGCGTACTCGACGATCGAGCGCCCTTCGGGGGTCTCGTCGGCGAGGCTCGACGCGAGCGCGGCCTCGGCGAGCTCGCGCTCGCTGACCCCGTGGACGGGCAGCATCTCGGACGCCTGGCGGGCACCGAACGTGATCGTGCCGGTCTTGTCGAGCAGCAGCGTGGTCACGTCGCCGGCGGCCTCGACGGCTCGACCGGACATCGCCAACACGTTGCGCTGGACGAGCCGGTCCATGCCGGCGATGCCGATCGCCGACAAGAGCGCGCCGATCGTGGTCGGAATGAGGCACACCAGCAGGGCGACGAGCACGATGATCTCCTGCTCGGCGTTGCTGTAGATGGCGAACGGCTGGAGCGTCACCGTCGCCAACAGGAAGATGATCGTCAGCCCGGCGAGGAGGATCGACAGGGCGATCTCGTTCGGTGTCTTTTGCCGATCGGCCCCCTCGACGAGGGCGATCATCCGGTCGAGGAAGGTCTCTCCCGGCTGGGCCGTGATCTGCACGACGATCTGGTCCGACAGCACCCGCGTGCCGCCGGTGACCGCCGATCGGTCGCCGCCGGACTCGCGGATGACCGGCGCCGACTCACCCGTGATCGCCGACTCGTCGACCGTGGCGATGCCGTCGATCACGTCACCGTCGCCGGGGATGACCTGCCCCGCCGACACCACGCAGATGTCGCCGATCTTGAGCGCCGAGGACGGCACCTCGACGATTGCCCCTCCGTCGCGGCGGACGTGGGCGACGGTCTCGCTGCGTGTCTTGCGCAGGGTCGCGGCCTGGGCCTTGCCGCGTCCCTCCGCCATCGCTTCGGCGAAGTTGGCGAACAGCACGGTGAACCAGAGGAACAGCACGACGAGGCCGGCGAACAGGTTCTGCGGCCCGGTGGCGTCGCCGAAGTCGCGGATGAACAGGATCGTGGTCAGCACCGAGCCGACCTCGACGACGAACATCACCGGGTTCTTGGCCAGGGTGCGCGGGTCGAGCTTGACGAAGGAGTCGAGCACGGCGCGCTTGACGATCGCCGCGTCGAACAGCGATCGCGCGCCCGGTGGCCGGCGGCGCACCTTCGGAGGGCGCACAGTGGGAACGATGGTGGTCGTCATTGGATCTCCCCGTACGAATGCGAGCGAGTGAGCGCCAGCGAGCGAGCGGCCATCAACGGCCTGCGTGGCCGGGGAACGCTCATGAGAGGTGCTCGACGATCGGGCCGAGCGCGAGGGCGGGGAAGAACGTGAGGCCGGCGACGATGAAGATCGCGCCGACGACGAGACCACCGAACAGGGGCGAGTCGGTCGGGAACGTTCCGGCGGTGACCGGGACCCGCTGCTTGCGTACGAGGGAGCCGCCGATGGCCAGCGCCGGGATGATCAGGAAGAAGCGGCCGACCAACATCGCGATTCCCTGGGTCACCGTGTACCAGTCGGTGCCCGTGCCCTGGCCGGCGAAGGCCGAGCCGTTGTTGTTGGACGCCGACGCGTAGTTGTAGAGCACTTCCGACAGCCCGTGCGGTCCGGGGTTGAAGATCGTCGAAGCCGCCGAATCGAGCAGGACGGAGGCGGCCGCGAACCCGAGCAGGACGAGTGGCATCGCGATGAGGTACAGCACGACGAGCTTCATCTCAGGGGCCTGGATCTTCTTGCCGAGGTACTCCGGCGTGCGCCCGACCATCAGGCCCGGCGATGAACACCGCCAGGAGGGCGTAGATCAGCATTCCCATCAGGCCGACGCCGACGCCGCCCGGACTCACCTCCCCCAGCTTCATGTGGGCCATCGGGACCATCCCGCCGATCGGCGTGAAGCTGTCGTGCATGCAGTTCACCGAGCCGTTCGACGTGCCGGTCGTCGAGGCGGCCCAGAGCCCGCAGGACGACGGGCCGAAACGGACGTCCTTGCCTTCGAGGTTGCCGCCGACCAGCTCGGTCGACGAGCCCTGGTCGACCCCGAGCGCGGTGAGGTTCGGGTTGCCCGACGACTCGGCCACGATGGCGAACACGCTGAACGCGATCCAGATCCCGACCATGACGGCCAGCAGGACGCGCGCCTGCTTCTTCGACCCGATCAGCACGCCGTACGTCACCACGAGGGCGAGCGGGATGATCAGGATCGACCAGGTCTCGATGAAGTTGGTGATCGAGGTGCTGTTCTCGAACGGGTGGGCGGAGTTGGTGTTGAAGAAGCCGCCGCCGTTCGTGCCGAGCTGCTTGATCGCGATCTGGCTGGCTACGGGCCCACCGGGGATGGACTGCGTGACATCGGCCGCGACGGCGCCGTCGAGCGGCGTGGCGCCGGTGAAGCCGCGGAAGTTCTGCACGACGCCACCGAGCGACAGCAGGATGGCGACGACGAAGGACAGCGGCAGGAGGATCCGCAGCGTCGTGCGGGTCAGGTCGACCCAGAAGTTGCCGAGCGTGCGCCGGCCGCGCCGGACGATCCCGCGGATGATCGCGATGACGACGGCCATGCCGGCGGCGGCGGAGACGAAGTTCTGCACCGCCAGGCCGAGCATCTGGGTGAGGTGGCTCATCGTCGAGCTCGGGGCTGTACCACTGCCAGTTGGTGTTGGTCATGAAGCTGACCGAGGCGTTGAACGCGCCGAGCGGCGCGACACCCGGCATGTTCGTCGGGTTGAACATCAGGCCGCCCTGGAACCGCTCGAGGGCGTAGACGGCGAGGAACGAGAACACGCTGAAGGCGAGCAGCGAGATCGCGTAGATGTTCCAGCGCTGCTCCCGCTGGGGATCCACCCGCAGGACGCGGTAGATCACGTTCTCGGCGGGCCGGAAGAACCGGTCGCCGGGCGCGCTCCCGTCGGACCGCGAGCCGTAGACCGCGGCCATGTAGCGGCCGAGTGGTGGGGCCGTGACGGCGAGGACGACCAGGAGCGCGATGAGTTGAAAGAGGCCGGCGCCAGTCATGTCAGAACTTCTCGGGGCGGACGAGGACGATCACGAGGTAGATCGCGAGGAGGACGGAGATGCCGAGGCCGATCCAGTTGTCGACGGCGGACGCGAGCATCACGCCCCCACCCGTTCCGGCTGAACCTCTGCTTCGGGCTCCTCGTCGGTCAGATCCACCGGGTCGGGCCCGATGATCCGATCGCACCACCACACGTAGGCGATGCACACGGCGAAGAACGCCATGATCAGGGCCAACATCACGATGTCCCTCATGTGTGGGTCTCTCTCTGTTCAGGCGACCAGACGGTCGCGACCTGGTCGGCGATGGCGACGGCGACGACCCGCTCCTCGAGCGTGGTCGCGACACCCGGCGTGGGGATGAGCACGAAGCGGCCGATCTCGTGGCCGCGGGCGAGCACCGGCAGGTCGACGCCCTGCTCCGGCAGCTCGAAGCCGGCACGGTGCCCGGTGCGGGCGAAGCGCATCGTCGGTTGCAGCTCGATCGACCCGTTGCGCCCGAGCCGCGGACGGCGGGTGTCGTCGTCGAAGGGGATCGCCTCGAACCGGCTCTCCTGCAGCGTCAGCAGGGCGCGGAGCTCGTCCTGGGCGGTCGCGATGACGGTGGCGACGTCGGCGCCAGAAGCGGCGACCTCGGCGACGCGGTGGATCCGCTTGATCTCCGAACGGGCCTCGTTCGCCCGACTGCGGGCGCGACGCCCCGACGCGGCGAGCGTGCCGACGATCAGCCCCGCGATGAGCAGCAGGATCGTCGTCTCGACGTCGTCGCGCGAATCGATCGTCAGCGAGAGGTACGGCTCGGTGTGGAAGAAGTCGAACGACACCACCGCGGCGAGCGCGGTGATCACGCCGGCGGCCCGACCGCCGAGCGCGGCCACGGCGACGACCACGATCATCAGGATCAGCGCGGCGTTGGTCTGCCCGAACACGCCGCGGGCGAGGGCGAGCACCGCACCGACACCGACCGCCGCCGGGATGCCGACCGCGACGCCGACGACGAGACCGGTCGGGTCGATCGCCGGCTCCGGTCGCGACGGTGGGTCGTACGTGGCCATGCGGTGCAGCCAACCACCGTTCGTCGACGCGGCGCGGGCCTTCACGCATCGTTAGCGCGGCACGAGCAAATCGTGACGCTGCGTTCACCCGAGCCCAAGTGTGAAGACGGCATCGAGATTCGACCCGTCCGGCGTGAAGGATCCGTGAAGGTCGCTGACTCCGGCGGGCGATGGCGGTTGGGTTGCGCGAATGGGATCGCACGGCGCGCGCCTCGAGGTCGGTGCCACGGAAGGCGATCGCGATGGCGATCGGTAGGGCGTCACTCGTCAAGCGGGTGCTGATCGGCACACCGATCGCCACGTCGGAGGAGCACCACCACCGCCTGCGCAAGATCGTGGCCCTGCCGGTCTTCGCGTCCGACGCGATCTCGTCGACGGCGTACGCGACCGACGAGATCGTGCTCGTCCTGGCCGCGCAGGCGGGCATCGGCGCGGCCGCCTGGGGCTACTTGACGCCGCTCGCGATCGTCGTCGCCGTTCTGCTCACGATCGTCGTGGTCTCCTACCGCCAGACGATCTACGCCTATCCCTCCGGCGGCGGCTCCTACATCGTCTCGCGGGAGAACCTCGGCGAGACACCGTCACTCGTCGCGGGAGCGGCGCTGCTCACCGACTACATCCTCACGGTCGCCGTGTCCGTGGCGGGCGGTGTGCTCGCGATCCAGTCCGGGTTCGATTTCGAGTCGCGGTGGCGGGTGCCGCTCTGCCTGCTGATGATCGTCATCATGACGGTCGCCAACCTCCGTGGCGTTCGCGAGTCGGGATCGGTGTTCGCGCCGCCGACCTATCTCTACGTCGTCATGCTGATCCTGCTGATCGTGGTCGGCCTGTACCGGATCTTCGTCCAGGATCTCGGTCCGATTCCGCCCGAGATGCTGTCGGAGGAGGGGCGCGAGTTGGCCGCGGGCACCGCCACGTTGAGCGTGCTGTTGTTGCTCCGCGCGTTCAGCTCGGGTGCAGTCGCCCTGTCCGGGGTGGAGGCGGTGTCGAACGGGGTGCCTGCCTTCCGCCGGCCAGAGAGCCGCAACGCGGCGGCGACGATCGCGATCATGGGCACGATCCTCGGGACGACATTCCTCGGTGTCTCGGTGCTCGCTGCCCACCTGCACCCGTATCGGGGTGAGGACGACCCGACCGGAATCGCGCTGATGGCGGAGTGGATCTACGACGGCAAGGGGTTCCTCTTCTGGATCACCCAGATCGCCACGTTCGCGATCCTGATCCTCGCCGCCAACACCGCCTACGCCGACTTCCCGCGGCTGTCCTCGATCATCGCTCGAGACGGCTTCCTCCCGCGCCAGCTCGCCAACCGTGGTGACAAGCTCGTGTTCTCCAACGGGATCATCTTCCTCGCCCTTGTCGCCGGCCTGCTGATCGTCGTGTTCAACGGGAACATCGCCGCCCTCATCCCGCTGTACGCGTTCGGCGTGTTCACCGGGTTCACGTTGAGCCAGGCGGGGATGGTCGTCCACCACTTCCGGCTCCGCGAACCGCGGTGGAAGCCGTCGGCGGCGATCAACGCGGTCGGCTGCGTGGCGACCGGCGTCGTCGCCGGCGTCGTGGTTGTCTCCAAGTTCACGGAGGGCGCATGGATCCCGGCCGCGCTGATCCCGGCGATGGTGCTGGCGTTCCGGGCGATCGCGCGCCACTACCGGCACGTCCGCGCCGCCGTGGCGGTCGACACCGAGTTCATGCCGTCGCGCAAGACCCACCTCGTCGTCGTCCTGGTCGGCAGCGTCAACCGCGGTGTGATCGCGGCCGTGCAGTATGCCGCGATCCCTCGCGCCGGAGCGCCTCATCGCAGTGTCGGTCGTCGCCACTCCGGAGGAGCAGGAGGCGATCCTCGACGCGTGGGACGAGCATCGGATGCCGGTTCCGCTGCACACGATCTCCTCGCCGTACCGGGAGCTGACCGGTCCCGTGCTCGACTACCTCGACGAGCTCGACGAGGAGGACCCGGACGACGTGATCACCGTCGTGATCCCCGAGTTCGTCACCGACTGGAAGCAGCAGTGGCTGCACAACCAGTCGGCGCTGGCGCTCAAAGTGCGCCTGCTGTACCGCCCGAACACCGTCGTGACATCCGTCCCAGTGATCGTGAACCCGAACGAAGTGGCCAACCCCTGACCACGTTCCGCGATGAGAATCCGGGGTATGCGGGGTCTGCTCCCGCGATGCCCGATCCCCCCACAAAGGAGACAGCTCGATGACAACGACCGAGTCCGCCGGCTCGGCCATCCGATCGGAGTCGCTCGTCCGTGAGTTCGCCGAGGTCAAGGCCGTCAACGGCGTCGACCTCGACGTCGCCACCGGCGAGATCTACGGCTTCCTCGGCCCGAACGGGGCGGGGAAGTCGACCACGGTGCGCATGCTCTGCACGTTGCTGGCTCCGACGAGTGGTCAGGCGACGGTTGCCGGCTTCGACGTGGCCACCGACCCCGGAGCCGTGCGGCTGCGCATCGGCGTCGCGCTCCAAGAGGCGGCGCTCGATCCCCGCCAGACCGGCGCCGAACTGCTCCGCCTGCAGGGGCTGCTCTACGGCCTGTCGAAGGGCGAGGCCAGCGGTCGCGTCGGTGAGCTCGGCGAGCTGATGGATCTCGTGGATGCCCTCGACCGGCCGATCAGCACCTACTCCGGCGGGATGCGCCGCCGGCTCGACCTCGCCGCCGCCCTCGTCCACAACCCGGACATCCTGTTCCTCGACGAGCCGACGACCGGTCTCGATCCGGTCAGTCGGGCTCGGGTGTGGGAGGAGGTGCGCCGGCTCAACACCGAGCTGGGAATGACGATCTTCCTGACGACGCAGTACCTCGAGGAGGCCGACACGCTGGCCGACCGGGTCGGGATCATCGACGCCGGACGGATCGTCGCCGAGGGCACGCCGACCGAGCTCAAGCGGTCGGTCGGCACCGACGTCATCATCATCCGCGTCGACGGCGACGGCGCCGCCGTCTGCCCGGCGATCTCCCGGGTCCCGGGCATCATCTCCGTCGAGGCCCACGACTCGGAGATCGTGGTATCGACCAGCGATGGCTCGGGAACGGTGAGCCCGGTCGCCGTTGCCCTGAGCGCGTGCGAGGTTCGGGTCCGCGACCTCACCCTGCGCACCCCGACCCTCGACGACGTGTTCCTCGAGCTCACCGGGAGCCACATCCGCCACGCCAGCAACGGAGAGGAGGGCGGGCAATGAGCGTCGCCGCGACCACGATCCCCGGCCCGGCACCGGCGGTCCGCGCCCGCCCCGCGGGGTTCATCTCCGATACCGCGGCGATCGCCGGGCGGGCGCTGCGCGCGATCCCCCGCGACGTCGAGGCGGTGATCCCGCCGATCTTCATCGCCCTGTTCTTCTACCTCGTCAACATCGGCACGCTGTCCGACCTGACCGAATCGCAGATCGAAGGCTTCGACTTCAAGGCCTTCCAGCTGCCGACGGCGATCCTGCTCGGCGTCACCGGCGTGTCTCGGGCGCCGGCGCTCGTCCTCGACGTCCAGAACGGCTACTTCGACCGCCTGCTGCTCACCCCGATCCGGCGGCTGGCGATCCTGCTCGGTCACATGGCGGCCGACGTCGCCGTGGCCTGTGGCCTGATCATCCCGATCATCATCGTCGGCTACATCGTCGGCGTCCGCTTCGAGACCGGTCTGCCCGGCGTGCTCGTGTTCATCCTCATCGGCGCCCTGTGGTGCCTGGCGTTCTCCGGGTTCGGCTACGCCATCGCCCTCAAGACCGGCAACCCGGCGGCGGTCAACTCGAGCTTCCTGTTGTTCTTCCCGTTCCTGTTCCTGACCACGTCGTACGTGCCTCGCGAGGCGCTGTCCGGCTGGCTCGACACGGTGGCGACATGGAACCCGGTCACGTACCTCCTGGCCGGGATGCGGTCGCTCATCAGCGAGGGCTGGGAATGGGAGGAGCTGGGCGCCGCCCTGCTCGCCATCGCCATCGTCGGCGCGGTGAGCATGACCTTGTGCTTCGGCGCGCTGCGCGGCCGCATCCGCCGCGGCTGACGGCGCGAACGACGCTCAGAGTGAGGCAACAGGACCGGATCCGGTCTGTTCCCTCACTGTGACAACGGAGTCGGCGTCGGGAGGAAGCGGCGGGGGTGGCGGCCGTCGACGTAGCCGACGAACGGGGGATAGATGTTGTACCCGAGGAGCTCCTGCAGCCGCTCGGGCAGGGTCGCCACGACCTCGGGCGGAACACCGATGACGTGGTTCTCCTGCGGCCGCAGCCAGCCGGCGACGTACTCCAGGATCACGCCGAGCCGCGGCGTTGCGGTGCGGTTGGCCCCGCCGCCGTGGAGGATGCTGCCGGTGTAGAAGATCACGCTGCCGGCCGGCATGGTGGCGTCGACGATCGGGTCGTCGGGTCCCGGCTGGCGCTCGCGCTCCCAGCGGTGGCTGCCGGTGACGATGCGGGTCGCTCCGTTCTCGACCGTGAAGTCGTCGAGCGCCCACATCGTGTTCAGCACCACGTCGGCATGGGGGCACGGAAGCGGGTAGATCGAGTCGTCCCGGTGCAGGACCTGCGCCGGTTCGCCGGGGCCGATCTGGATGCCCGTCGGCGCGCTGAGCTGGCACGGCCCGAGCACCGCGTCGAGCACGCCCAGCAGCACCGGATGGATCGCCCACTCGTCGAACATCCTGGTCTTGCCGAACAGCCGGTAGATCCGCCGGGTCGCGAAGCCCTCGAAGTCGTTGCGACCGGTCGGCGTGCTGGCGAGCACGTCGCCGAGCTCCGCCTTCATGGCCGCGACCCGGGCGGCATCGAGCACCCGCTCGACGATCCCGTACCCGTCTCGACCGAGGGCTTCCACGATCGGCTCGACCTCGAACGGCACCGTCCCCATCCCCCCATTCTGTCGTTTCAGCGCGGCGCCACGACGTCCCAGGCGAGGAGCACGTCGTCGCCGACCGGGACGATGGTCCGGTTGGCGAGGTGGATCCCGTCGCTGACCCTGGTGACGTCGAGGCCCTCGACGGCCTCGGTCCCGGTGCCGAGCACGATCGGGGCGACGGCCACGATCATGCGGTCGACGAGAGCGCCGGCCAGGAGGCCCGTGATCACCCGGGCGCCGCCCTCGACGAGCACCGACTCGATGCCCCGTTCGCGCAGCCGCCTCAGGGCCGCCCTGAGATCCACCTGCCCCTGCTGGTCCGAGACCACCACCTCGACGGCGACCCCGCGTTCGATCAGCGCGCTCCGGCGGGCCGGGTCGGACCGCTCGGTCGTGACGACGAGCGTCGCCGCCTCCTCGGACCCGAGGAGCTTGGCGCTCGACGGCACGCGCAACGTCGAGTCGAGCACCACCCGGGTCGGTGAGGCTCCCGATACCAGGCGGACGGTGAGTTCCGGATCGTCACGTATGACGGTGCCGGCCCCGACGACCACGGCGTCGCACGCGGCGCGGAGGGCGTGGGACACCCGCCGCTCGGGCTCACCGCTGATCCACTTGGAGTCACCCGTCGCGGTGGCGATCCGGCCGTCGAGACTCTGCGCGTACTTGAGCGCGACGTACGGGCGGTCGGCGCGCGGCTGCACCGTCCCGAGGAGGTCCATCGCGTCGGCGGGGAGTGGCATCGCGATCGCCGAGTCCGTGGCGAGCGTGGGCCGGACGTGGCCGAGCCGCTCGGACTTGGTGCGGAGGTAGCCGAGGTTGCGGTGGTGCGGGGCGGTCGGCACCGAGACGACCTCGGCCACGGTGGCGCCCGCGGCGCGCAGACCGGCGACCTTGCGCGGGTTGTTGGTGAGCAGCCGGATCGTCTGCACGCCGAGCCGGGCGAGCACCGCGGCCGCGTCGGTGTAGTCGCGCGAGTCGACCGGCAGCCCGAGGAGGACGTTGGCGTCGACAGTGTCGGCGCCCTCGTCCTGGGCCACATAGGCGTGCAGTTTGTTGATCAGCCCGATACCTCGCCCCTCGTGCCCGGTCGCGTAGATCAACACGCCGCACGGCGCGGCGGCGATCATGCGCATCGCCAGCCGCAGCTGGATCCCGCAGTCGCACCGCAGCGAACCGAGCACGTCACCGGTCAGGCACTCCGAATGCAGCCGGACGAGGACATCGCGTCCGTCCCCGAGATCCCCGTGCACCATCGCCAAGTAGATGTGCCCGCACGTGTCCTCGAACGCATGGACGTCGAAGACACCGAACGAGGTGGGGAGCGCCGCGCGAACGGCCTCGCTCGTGATCATGTCGGCGCCTGTTTACCCCAGGCCGGGCGGCGGGTAAACAAGGCGGCGCATGGGGTGCGGTCGGTCGTTGTGGTTCGTCGCTCCGCGACAGGTCGAGATCAGGTCGACGCCCCTCTCGCCACTCGAGGACGGACAGGTGCGCGTGCGGACGTACTACTCCGGCATCAGCACGGGGACCGAGCTGCTCGCGTTCCGGGGCGAGCTCGATCCCGAGTTGCCGGTCGACGAGACGATCGGCGCCCTCGGCGGCACCTTCCGGTACCCGTTCCAGTACGGCTACAGCTGCGTCGCCGTGGTCGAGGAGACCCGCGCCACCACCCTTCGCCGAGGCGACGTCGTCTTCGCCTTCCACCCGCACGAGGACCTCTTCGTCGCCGCCGGCGACGACGTGATCCCGCTCGGCGCGGTGAACGCACGCGAGGCGACGCTCTTCCCCTACGTCGAGACCGCCCTGCAGGTCACCCTCGACGCCGGCCCCGTGCTCGATGACACCGTCGTGGTGTTCGGGCTCGGGATCGTCGGCGCGCTGACGAGCCTGCTGCTGCAGCGGGCCGGGGCCCGGGTCGTCGCCGCCGAGCCCCGCTCCGACCGTCGCGAGCTGGCCGCCTCGATCGGCGTCCGCGCCGCGGCCCCCGATGAGTTGCCCTCGGCGCTCGGAGGCGAGCCCGTCCCTCTGGTGATCGAGTCGTCCGGCAATCCTGACGCCCTGGGCCGGGCGCTGCCGCTGCTCGCCCACGAGGGCACTGCGCTGGTCGCCTCGTGGTACGGCACCAAGCCGGTCACGCTCCCGCTCGGTCAGGAGTTCCATCGCCGTCGCCTCACGTTGCGCAGCACCCAGGTCTCGACGATCCCCGCCCGCCTCGCCGATCGTTGGGATGTCGGGCGCCGCCGGCGGGCCGCGGTGGCGCTGCTCGACGAGCTGCCGCTCGGTGCGCTGGCGTCCCACGAGTTCGCGTTCGAAGACGCCGCCGAGGCGTATCAAGCCCTCGACGAAGCGCAGCCGGGATTGGTCCACGCCGCGTTGAGGTATGCATAGACCCATGTTCCAGGTCGGCACATCGATCCAGTTCCCCGCGCAGCACATCATGCCGGGGGTCGAGGGCCCCGAGGGCGTGCTCCACTCGCACGACTACCGCCTTGACGTGGTGGTCGAGCGAGAAAAGCTCGACGACCGGGGCATGGTGTGCGACCTCGACGTGCTCGACGCTGCCCTGCGGCGCATCGACGACACAGTGCGGGACCAGAACCTCGAGATCATCCGCCCCGAGGACGCCGAGGCCGTGACCGTCGAAGTTTTCGCCCGGTGGGCCCACGACTTCCTCGCCGCCGAGTTGCGCGGCACCGGCGCGGAGACGCTCACCGTGCGGGTGTGGGAGTCGGTGTCGGCGTTCGGTGGCTACTCCGACCGGCTCGACTGATCCCGTGCCGGCCGCGCCGCCGCGGGCGCCGTTCGTCGTCTCCCTCGTCACCCGGGGCTCGCCGTCGCAGCTGACCGGCGGGCACCTGTACCACCGGCGGATGGCCGACGCCGCGCCGGCCCGCGACGCGGAGGTCGAGTTCGTCGCGCTGTCGCGGTGGCAGAACCCGTTCGCCCGGGCTCGCGGCGTCGTCGTCGTCGACAGCATCACCGCGTGGTCGGTCGCCCCGTGGATGCTCACCCGGCCGAACAGACCAGTCGCCGCGATCCTCCATCAACCACCGGGCGGCATCGGCCAACCGGTGGTGCGAACCGCGTTGCAGCGCCCGCTCGATCGAGCGTTCTACCGTCGCTGTGACCTGCTCATGGCGGCGAGCCGCAGCCTCGGGACCGAGCTCGTCGAGCTCCATCGGATCCCGGCGGAGCGAGTCCGTGTCGTCGAGCCCGGCTGCGACGTGGCCGCCGGCGACCCGACTCCGATGGACCTACGGTGCGGCCGGCGGGCGGCCGTGCTCTGTGTGGCGAACTGGTCATCGAACAAGGGCGTACTCGAGTTGCTCGAGGCGCTGGCCGGACTGCCCGAGGACCACGTCACCCTGCACCTCGCCGGGCGGGAGGACGTCGATGGCGCGTATGCGACGGCGGTGCGCGCCCGGATGGCGCAGTCCGACCTTGGCGACCGGGTGGTGGCGCACGGCCCGCTCGACCGCCGCGCGGTCGCGGACCTGTACGCCAACGCCGACGGGTTCGTCCTGCCGAGCTCGGTGGAGACCTACGGAACCGTGTACGGCGAGGCGCTCGCCGCCGGCTTGCCCACCATCGGCTGGCGGGCCGGCAACCTGCCGAACCTCATCACCGACGGCCAGGAAGGCTGTCTCGTCACCCCGGGCGACATCGACCGGCTGCGGACGGTGCTCGAACGGCTCGCCCTCGACGAGGCGTGGCGGGCGCAGCTCGCGGCGGCGGCCCGCCGGCGCGGGGAGTCCCTGCCGACGTGGGACGCCGCGGCCGACGCCTTCTTCGGGGCTCTCAGGTCACTGGTGCCAGGCCGCGGTTGAACCAGCGCACCGTCGGCCCCGTCGGGCCGATGTCGACGCGCGAAACGCTGGCGTCCTCGACGTACATCCGCCACGCGATGTCGACCGGGACGTCGAGCGCCCAGGCCAGCGCGGCCTTGATCGGGCTGACGTGGGTGACGACGAGGACCACACGTTCAGCCGCCATCGGGGCGAGCTCGGCGCATGCTTCTCGCACGCGATCGCCGAGTGCCGAGAGCGACTCCCCGCCCGCCGGGGCGAACGAGGGATCCCGCCGCCAATCGGCCCAGGTCGCGTCGGGCACGTCGGCGAGTTGGCGGCCGTCGAACTCGCCGTAGTCGAGCTCGGTCCACCGCTCGTCGGTCCGCACAGCCACTCCGAATGACTCGGCCGTGGCGCGCGCCCGCTGCAACGGACTGGCGACGACGACGTCAGGCCGGGGAAGCCCGGCGGCGAGCACCCGGGCCTGCTCCTCGCCCCGCGCCGTGAGGGGCGGGTCCATCCGGCCGAGCAGCCGTCCCTCCACGTTCGGCGCGGTCTCGCCGTGGCGCACGAGCAGCAGCACCGCCGGAGACTACGGCTCCGAGTTTGTGTCACAGGATCCGCGTTCGACGACGTATCCGGTGACACAGAGTCGGGTCAGGCGTCGATGAGGGCGCGGCCGACGACGGCGAACGCCTCGTCCGTGGCCTCGAGCGCCTCGTCGATGTCCTCGTCGGTGTGGGCCGCGCTGAGGAACCAGTTGTGCCAGGGGTGGAAGAAGGCGCCCCGCCGCGCGGCGACCTCGGTCCACAACTCGGCGAGACGGAAGTCCTGATCGCCAGCGAACGTCATCAGCGGCAGCTGGACCGGACCGGTCTGACGGATCCCCACCCCGTGCGCCTCGGCCTGCGCGGCGAGGCCGTCGCGGAGGCGTTGTCCCGTGTGCTCCATCTTGGCGACGGCCTTCTCGGCGCCGAGGGCCTCGATCGTGGCCACACCCGCCGCCATCGCGACCGCGGAGAACCAGAACGACCCGGTGACGAAGATCTTCTGCGCGCCATCACGGAAGCGGTCGTTGCCGACCACCGCCGCGAGCGGATACCCGTTGGCGATCGCCTTGCTCCACGCCGAGATGTCCGGGGCGACGCCGATCGGCTCCCAGCTTCCGCCGTGAGCCAGCCGGAACCCGGCCCGAACGTCATCGAGGATCAGTGCCCCGCCCGTGTCGTCGCAGATCGTCCGCAGGCCTCGGGCGAAGGCCGGATCGACGAGTTCCTGGTCATGGCGGGCGTCGTGCTTGAACGGTGACACGACGATCGCGGCGAGGTCGTCGCCGGCGAGCGACACCGCCTTCTCGACCGACTCCAGGTCGTTGTACGTGTAGTGCAGCAGGTGGGCGCGGTCCTCGGGAACGACGCCCGCGATCACTGGCGTGCACCACGGGGCCGAACCGTGATAGGCGCCCTCGGCGACGAGCACCTTGCGCCGCTCAGTGGCCGACCGGGCCACGGTGACGCACGTCGTCGTGGCGTCGGTGCCGTTCTTCGCGAACATCGCCCAGTCGGCGTGGGCGACGACGTCGACGAGCCGCTCGGCAAGCTCGACGATCACTGCGCCAGGCGCGTTCTGACAGTCGCCCGCCACGCGTTGCGCCTCGGCGGCAGCCTCGACCGCGGGATGCCGGTGCCCGAGCACGATCGGCCCGTAGCTGCACATGAAGTCGATGTACTCGTTGCCGTCGACATCGCGGACGCGGCAGCCCTCGCCGCCCGCCATGAACTGGGGCAGCCCGGCGGGCAGCCGGCCGGCGTTCTGGTGGCCGTACATCCCGCCGGGGATGACGGAGCGGGCCCGGGCCCGGAGGCTGCCGTCGACGTCGCGGGGGCGGGGGTCGGGTGTGATCATGAGATCTCCTCCAGGGTGGCGCGGGCGGACGAGTGCTGGATGATGACGTTCACCGGCTCGGGGTAGTGGCAGGCGACCTCGTGGCCGATCCCGGGATCGGCGAGCGGTGGCTCCTCTTCCGCGCACCGCGCCGTCGCCTTCCAGCACCGCGTGCGGAAGCGGCAGCCCGACGGTGGTGCGGTCTGCGTCGGAGGCTCGCCGGTGAGCACGATGCGCCGGCGGGACTGCTCGAGGAGCGGGTCGGGGATCGGCGCCGCCGACAGCAACGCCTGCGTGTACGGGTGGGCGGACTGCTCGTAGACGTCGGCCGCGGTCCCTGTCTCGACGATCCGCCCGAGGTACATCACGGCGACGCGGTCGCTGATGTGGCGGACGACGGAGAGGTCGTGGGCGATGAACAGGAACCCGAGCTCGAGCTCGGTACGTAGTCGCTCGAGCAGGCGAATGATCTCGGCCTGGATGCTCACGTCGAGCGCCGACACCGGCTCGTCGAGGACGAGCAGGTCCGGGCTCACGGCCAGCGCCCGGGCGACGCCGATGCGCTGGCGCTGCCCTCCGGAGAACTGGTGCGGGTAGCGGCTCGCCGCGGCCTGCGGCAGCTGGACCAGCTCGAGCAGCTCGGCCACCCGGGTGGCATCGGTGTCGGCGAGGCCGTGCACGTGCAGGGGCTCGGCGAGCAGCTCACGGACGGTCATCCGCGGGTTCAACGACGCCTGGGGATCCTGGAACACCATCTGGAACCGCCGCCGCATCCGGCGCAGCTCCTCGCCCGAAAGGCCGACGAGCTCGACGCCATCGAACACGATCGAGCCGGAGTCCGGCTCGACGATGCGCATGACGCAGCGCGCCGTCGTCGTCTTGCCGCAACCCGACTCGCCGACGAGGCTCAGCGTCTCGCCCCGCCCCACGGTGAACGAGACGTCGGACACCGCGTGCACCGTGCCGGCCGAGCCGCCGAACAACTGGCCCCGCAGCGCGTATGTCTTGACGAGGTGCTCGACCGAGAGCAGCGGGCCGTTCATCGGACCTCGGCGGGCTCGGCCGGCGCGAGCGGCGCAACGTGGCACGCCGCGGCGGTGGACGGGAACGGACGCAGCTCGGGTGGCTCGGTGCGGCAGCGGTCGATCGCCAGCGGGCAGCGCGGGTGGAAGGTGCAGCCTCCCGGCAAGCGGTCGAGGGACGGGGGTGTGCCGCCGATGGCGACGAGGTCGATGCGCTGGTCGAGGCGGGGAAGACAGGCGAGCAGCCCCCTGGTGTACGGGTGGTTCTGGTGGTAGAAGATCCCCGCCGCGTCGCCGTGCTCGACGATCCGGCCGGCGTACATCACGTGCACCCGCTGGGCGAGGCCGGCGACGACCCCGAGATCGTGGGTCACGAGGACCACGGCGAGCTGCTGTTCCCGCTGCACGTCGGCGAGCACGTCGAGGATCTGGGCCTGGATCGTCACGTCGAGGGCCGTCGTCGGCTCGTCGGCGATGAGCAGGTCGGGGTCGTTGGCGAGGGCCATGGCGATCATCACCCGCTGGCGCATGCCGCCGGACAGCTCGTGCGGGTACGACCGCAGCCGCCGCTCGACGTCGGTGATCGAGACCAGCTCGAGCAACTCGCCGGCCCGCACGGCGGCGCCCGCTTGGACCGCGGATGGTGGGCGAGAAACGCCTCCGCCAGTTGGTGGCGGACCGTGTGGGCGGGGTTGAGCGATGTCAGCGGGTCCTGGAAGATCATCCCGATGCGGTTGCCGCGGATCTGACGCAGCCGCCCCGGCGGGGCCTCGAGCAGCTCCTCGCCGGCGAACCGCACCGACCCGGTCGCCTTGGCGCCGGGACCGAGCAGCCCGAGCACGGCGAGCATCGTCACCGTCTTGCCGGAGCCGGACTCGCCGACGACGGCGACCCGTTCCCCGGCGCCGACATCGAGGTCGACCCCGCGCACCGCCTCGAGCGGTCGGTCACTGTCCGCGCGGAACCGCACCTGGAGATCGCGGATCTGGAGCAGGGGCTCGTTCATCCCCGCGCTCGCACGTCGAAGTGGTCGCGCAGGCCGTCGCCGAGGAAGTTGGCGGCGAGCACGACGCTGAGGATCGCGAGGCCCGGGCCGAGCGAGATCCACCACTGGTAGAAGTTGCGGGCCCCGTCGTCGATCATCAGCCCCCACTCCGGCGACGGCGGGGTCGCACCGAGGCCGAGGAAGCTCAGCGACGCGGTGAGGATCAAGACCTGGCCGAAATCCATGGTCGCGTTGATCATCACCGGCGTGATGGCGAGCGGGAGGATGTGGCGGCGCAGGATCCTCCGCCGCGGGACACCGACCGCGACGGCGCCGTCGACGTGCTCCCGGTTCTTGATCGTCAGAACCTGGCCGCGGAGCAACCGGGCGTAGATCGGCCACCACACGATGACGAGGGCGATGATCGTGTTGCGGAGGCCTGCGCCGAGCGCGGCAGCGACCGCCATCGCCAGGAAGATCGGCGGGAACGCCAGCACGACGTCGCTGAAGCGCATGATCACGGTCTCGACGATACCCGCCGCGGAACCCGGCGAGGGCGCCGAGGGCCGACCCGATCAGGACCGTCAACGCGATCACCGCGGCGGCGGTCGGCATCGAGTCGCGGGCGCCGTAGAACGTGCGCACGAGCACGTCGCGCCCGAGGGCGTCGGTGCCGAGGAGGAACTGCGAGTTCGGGGACGTCAGACGCTCGCCGACGGTCTCCTTGGGCCCGGCCCACGACCACAGCGGAACGGTGATCGCGACGATCACCCAGGCGAGGATCACGCCGGCGCCAACGCTCACCGGCCAGGAGCGCAACGCGCCGCGCAACGCGCCCCACGTCGTCGGCTCGGCCGGCAGGACCAGTTGGTCGGCGTCGAGCGCTTCCTGGACGACCGTCATCGTTGCCTCACGCGTACCGGATCTTGGGGTCGACGGCGGCGTAGAGGAGATCGGCGATCAAGCTGCTGAACAGGAAGATCAGGCCGCCGGTGATGCACACCCCGTTGATCGCCGGGTAGTCGAGCCGCCGCGTCGCCTCGACGGCGTAGGAGCCGAGCCCGTTCCACGAGAACACCGTCTCGGTCAGCACGGCCTGGGTCAGGAGGATGCCGAGCGTGAGACCCATGATCGTGATCACGGGCGTGAGCGCGTTGCGCAGCACGTGGTGGCGCATCACGTCACGCTCGGCGAGCCCCTTCGCCCGCGCCGTGCGGACGTAGTCGGCGTGGAGCTCGTCGAGCATCGCGGCGCGGACGAGCCGGGAGACGATGCCCATCAGGCCCCAACCGAGCACGAACGCCGGCAACATCAGCTGCCGCAGGCACTGCCACGCGAGGTTGAAGTCGCCGGCGATCAGTGAGTCGATCGTGTACAGGCCGGTCACGTCGGGCGGCGGATCCGTCCGCGCCGGCAGTCGACCCGGGCCGGGGAACCACCCCAGCCGCACGTAGAGCGTGTACAGGGCGATCAGCCCGAGCCAGAACACCGGCAGCGACGACCCGACGAGGGCGACGAACCGTGAGGCGTGGTCGACGGCCTTGTTCTGGTGGCGCGCCGAGGTCACCCCGAGGGCGATGCCGCCGATGCCGCCGACGATGAGCGCCCCGAGCGCCAGCTCGGCGGTCGCCGGCAGACGCTCCCAGATGTCGGACGTGACCGACTGCTTGGTGCGGAAGGACGTGCCGAGATCACCGGTGAGGAGGTTCCTGACGTACGTCACGTACTGCTCGATGATCCCGCCGTCGAGGCCCCACCGCTCCTTTGCCGCCTGGACGACTTCCTCGTTGTTCATGTTGCGCTCGCCGACGATGGCCGCCACCGGGTCGGCGGGGATGATGCGAGCGACGATGAAGGCGATCGTGATGATGCCGAGCACCAGAAGCGGCGTGATCGCCAGCCGCCGCAGGACGTATCGGGTCATCGCCTCGGCACGGCGCTAGCCAGTGAAGCCCAGGTCGCCCAGCTCCAGGTTGCAGCAGGCGCTGTAACGGACACCGGTGATGTCGCTGGCGTGGGCGAGCACGAGGCCGGGATTGACGAGCGGGAGGATCACCAGGTCGTTGATCATCGCCTGCCCGAGCTCCGTGTACAACTGCGTGCGCTCCTCGCCCGAGGCGGCGAGGGCCTGGGCGAACAGGTCGGTCTGCTCCTGGCTGACCTCGTTGCCCGAGCGGCCCTGCCACGCCGAGCCCTCGATCATCCCGAAGTACTGGATGTACTGGCTCGAGTCCACGTGGTCAGGGGCGAAGTACACCGCCGTCACCGGGATGCCCTCTCGCCGGTGATCCGTTCCACCCACTGCGGGAACTCGAGCGGCTCCAGTTCGAGCTCGACGCCGATCGCCGAGAGGTCCTGCTGCACCTTGGCCATCATCGTGTCGAAGTCGACGCCGTAGACGTTCGTCGTCGGATACGCCGCGTTGAACGTGAGGTCACCGGCGTCCGCCTCGGCGAGCAGCGCCTCGGCGCCCTCGAGGTCCTGCTCCGGGAGCGGGAGGCCGTCGCTGCCCTTCGAACCCGTTGGGGATCGGCGAGGCCTGCAGCTTGCCGTTGCCGCCGACGAGCGTGTCGAGCATCCCCTCGTAGTCGATCGCCTTCTTGATCGCCTCCCGCACCTTCGGATCGGCGAGCGGCTCGCCGCCCGGTGCGCCGGCACTCAGCGCCACGTAGACGAAGTTGTACGAGTCGACGACGTCCGTCGTGATCCCCTCGGCGCCCTCGAGCTGGCCGACGGAGTCGAAGCTGACCTGCATCGCGATGTCGACGTCGCCCTGCTGCAGCTGCTGGAGCTGGGCGGTGGCGTCCTTGACCTGCTTCAGGGTGACGCTGGGGAACGGGCTCGGCTCGCCCCAGTAGGCGTCGTTGCGGGCCAGCACGAGCTGGTCGCCCTCGGTGTAGGACTCGAGCACGAACGGGCCGCTGCCGGCGGAGTTGGCGAGGAACCACTGCTCGGCGGCGTCCTCGGCGTCGGCGGTCGCCCCATTGGCCTGCGCCATCTCGGCACTGACGATGCTCATGTACGGCGCGGCAGCGATGCTCAGGAAGGCCGAGTTCGGCGCGTCGAACGTCACGACGACGGTCTGGTCGTCGGGCGCTTCGATGGAGCTGATCCCGGCCACGAGGTAGGAGGCCGAGCCGGCGAGTCCCGCTAGCCGCTCCCACGAGAACTTGACGTCGGCGGCGGTGACCGGCGAGCCGTCGGAGAAGGTCGCGTCGGGATCGAGGGTGAACGTGAACTCGGTGTTCTCCGGGTTCGCCTCCCACGACTCGGCGAGCCGCGGGACGAGCTGGGAGAGGTCGTCCGGGTCGACGCCGACGAGCGTCTGGTAGACGGCAGTGAGGTAGATCTGGCAGGTGTCGCAGTAGGCCCGCTGGGGGTCGAGCGTGGTCAGGTCCATGTCCCGGGCGATGATCAGCTCGCGAGCGTCCTCCACCGGCTCCCCACCGGTGTCGACGGTGGTCGTACCGGGCGCCTCGGTGCTCTCCGTATCGCCGCTCGTGCCGGTGGCGGGCGTGGTCTCGTCGCCGCCGGCGACCGTGGTGTCGGCACCGGATTCGACGTCGTCGTCATCGTCACCGCACGCGGCGAGCAGCAGAAGCGCCGCGGCTGACGCGGCGACCCAACGACGAGGACGGAGCAAGCGACGCGGATCCCCCATGACGACCTCCAACATCTCTTCTCGGCAAGATCTATTTCGGATGTCCGTCTTAACAGTGACGCGACCTACGATGTGTGTCAAGCGGAGCGGAAACGGGGGAACGGAGCGCAGGTGCCGAAGATCGTCGACCACGAGCACCGCCGCCAGGAGCTCGTCGAGGCGGTCTGGCGGGTGATCGGCCGGGTCGGCATCGACGGCGTGACGATCCGCGAGATCGCCGTCGAGTCCGGCTACTCGACGGGCGCGCTGGCCCACTACTTCCGAACCAAGGACGACGTTCTCCGGGCTGCCCTGGAGCGCGCCGACAACAACATCAAGGTGCGGCTGGAGCTGATCCCCGCCGACTCCCACCCCACGGCGGCATTGCGTCAGGTACTGCAAGAGGCGCTCCCGCTCGACGACCGGCGCGCGTTCGAGCTCACGCTCGATGTCAACTTCTGGGCCCGCGCCCTGAACCAACCGTCGCTGCGCGCCCTCCAGCACCGCGACCACGACGTGTGGCGGACCCTCGTGCTGGAGCGGGTCGAGGCGGCGCAGGGCGCGGCGTCATCGACACTGCTCGGGCGGCGACGGACATCACGGACGTGCTCGTGGCGTTCGTCGACGGGCTCGGCCTGCAGGGACTCGTCTACCCCGAGTTGCTGACCCGCGAGCGGATCGACGACCTCCTCGACGTCCAGCTCGCCGCCCTCGGTGCCGACCCCGCCCACCTGACCCCGCTCGAGATCCCGGCCGAGGCGCCGGAGGAGGTCGCGTTGTCATGAGTCGAGATCGAGTGACCCTGATGGAACGCCTCGCCGACCGGGCGCGCTTCGTGCGCACCGAGACCGTCCGGCTGTCGCGGATCGCCGGTGCGGGCCACTACGCCTCGACGTTCTCCGCCGCCGAGCTGCTCGTCGCCCTGTACTACGCCGAGTTGCGCATCCGCCCCGACGAGCCCGGCTGGCCCGACCGCGACCGCTTCGTGCTGTCCAAGGGGCACGCCGCGATCGGCCTCTACCCCGTGCTCGCCGACCTCGGGTACTTCGATCCGTCCGAGCTCGACGACTACACGCGTCTCGGTAGCCGCTTCGGTGATCACCCGGACATGCGCAAGATCCCCGGCGTCGACTTCAGCTCCGGCTCGCTCGGGCACGGCCTGTCGGTCGCCGTCGGCATCGCCCTCGGGGGACGAGTGCGCGGGAGCGACCACCGCACCTGGTGCATGCTCGGCGACGGGGAGCTGGCCGAGGGACAGGTGTGGGAGGCGGCGATGGCGGCCGGGCACTTCGAGCTCGGCAACCTCGTCGCCGTCGTCGACCGCAACCAGATGTGCATCGACGGCTACACCGACGACGTCATGGCTGTCGAGCCGCTCGACGCCCGCTTCGCCGATTTCGGCTGGCACACCCAGCGCATCGACGGCCACGACCTCGACACGATCCTGCGCACGTTCTCCGACCTGCCCCGCGCCGACCGCGGGCAGCCGCAGGCGATCATCGCCGACACGATCAAGGGACGCGGTGTCGCCCGCATGGAGCTGTCACTCGACTGGCACGTCGGCAACCTCGTCGGCGACGACTACGACGACGTGATGGGCGAGCTCGCCAGCGGTCTCGGCGGGAGGTCAGCCGGTGAGTGACGTGCAGGACACGAGCGAGGTCTTCCGGGGCACGGCGTCGGGTCGCACGAGCCTGCGCGACGACCGCTCCACCGACGGCAGCGACCAGCAGCGGGCGGCACCGGCGTTCGTGCTGGGCGAGGAGCTCGCCGACCTCGCCGATCACGACGACCGCATCGCCGTGCTCACCGCCGACCTCGCCAAGGCCAACCGGACCAACGACTTCGCGGCGCGGCACCCAGACCGCTTCTTCAACCTCGGCATCGCCGAGAAGAACATGATCAGCGTCGCCGCCGGACTGGCCTCGTGTGGCTTCGTCACCTACGCGGCGACGTTCGCCTCGTTCTCGGCGCTGCTCGGTTGCGAGCAGATCCGCACCGACTGCGCCTACCCGCGGCTTCCTGTCCGGGTGATCGGCCACCACGCCGGCATGTCGATGGGGTTCTACGGGACGAGCCACCACAGCCTCGAAGATCTCGGCATCATGCGCACGATCGCCGACCTCACCGTCGTGTGCGCGGCCGACGCCAACCACCTCCGCGGGATCCTCCGGGCGTCGGTCGACCATCCCGGCGCGATGTACATCCGCCTCGGGCGAGGTCGCGACCCCGAGGTCTATCCCGAGGTCCCCGAGGTCCGGTTCGGCCGGGCGGTGCGTCTCCGCCACGGGGGCGACGCGGCGATCATCGCCACCGGCTCGGAGGTGCTGCCCTCACTGCGCGCGGCCGAGCGCGTCGCGGCCGAATCTGCCGCCGACGTCGCGGTCTACGACATGCACACGGTGAAGCCGCTCGATCTGGAGGCGGTCGCCGAGGCCGCGGGCACGGGCCGCATCCTCACCGTCGAGGAGCACAATCGCACCAACGGGCTCGGGACGGCCGTCGCCGAGGCGCTCCTCGAGGGCGGGTTCGGTGGAGTCGCGCCTGCACCGTCTCGACGTGCCCGACGAGCACGTGCCGATCGGGCCACCGGCCGCGCTGTACGCGCACTACCGGCTCGACGCCGACGGCATCACCGACGAGCTGCGCCGGTTACTCGACGGTGGTCACGCCCAGAACCAGCGGGAATAGGGCAACCGGGCGACGAGCTTTGCCCGGCTGCGAGCAGTCGCCGGGAACCAGGCGAGCTCCCGGCCGGCCCCGAGTGGGGCGCTCGCCGAGCGGCACCGGACGCCGCGCAGCCCGCGCTCCTTGGCGGCGACCCCGATCGGCTGGCAACGGTCGTGGGCGATGAGTCGCCCGGCGTGGTCGAGCGGGTACGTATCTGGCAGCTCGACGGCGCGGAGCCCGGCGGGCGTGTGGACCTCGGCGACCCGCTGGTCGCGCGGCAGGACCGCGCCGACGAGCACCGGCCCGGTGTCGTCCCGGAGGTCCTCCGGCTCGTAGGGCCAGCCGGCGATGAACCGTCGTAGGTTGACGCGCGCGGTCGCCTGGTCCTCGTTGCAGTAGAGCGTGGGGAAGCTGCCGGGCGGGTTCCACCGCCCGCCCCGGTCGCGCGCGTGTGTCGGGTCGAGCGGGTCCCGCCAGTCGGCGCGGGCGATCCGCCACCACTGGTGCCCGTCGGGCAGCAACTCCGTGCGCACGGGATCAGGACTGGGCGTGCTCGAAGGCGAACATCGCCTGACACGCCTCCAGCACCGCATGGGCGCCGCTGGTGGCGAGGACGTCGAGCAGCGAGCGTCCGCCGAGATTCTCGGCGGACCGGCGCACGACGGCCGGGATGCGGTCCCGATTGAGATGGCGCACGAGGATGTCGGTGGCCGCCGCCAGGTCGGCGACCGCCACGGCCCGCTCGCTGGGCGCGCCGGCCGCAAGCCACTTGCTCACCGCCTGGCGGGTGACCCCGAACGCACCGCCGGCGTCGGTCTGGCTCAAGCCCCAGACCGCGAGCACGCGACCGAGCGCATCGCCGTTGCGGCTCGACTGGAGTGCCTCGGTGAAGGCGTCGAGCCAGCCGCGATCGTCGCCGTGGACCGTGACGATCTCGGCCGCCAGCTCCCGCGGATCGGCGATCGGAAGAGGCGCAGCCATGCCGCAACCATACGTCAACCGCAACCGTTTCGCAACCTGGCGCTGAGTACGTACCATCAGGGCGTGGCATCGTCATTGCCCCCTCCTCCGCCACCTCCAGCAGTGCCGCCGCCACCGCCGCCGGCGTCACCACTGCCACCACCAGCTTCGCCGCCGCCATCGGGGCCGCCCGCTCAGCCTCCCGACGGGCGGAAGGACAGCCGGCAGGGCGTCGCCGTCGCGGGCGCCGCCGTCGCCGTCGTCGGAGTGCTCGCCGTCGGCATGGCGGTCGCCGACGATTCCGACACTGGTCCCGGCGGGAGCTCATGGGACACGATTGCCGCGGTCGACGGGGAGACCGGGGAAGTGACGTACCTCGACCGTGACGGCGTCGAGACCGGGGATCCGCTCGAGACCGGTATCGAGGAACTGCAGTACGTCCTCGGTGAGGGTCCTCACTTGGCGATCGTCGCCAACGATGCCGCCGGCGTGGTCGACGTGGCGGCCGGCACGGTCGAAGCACCGGAGCTTCCCGAGGGTGGACAGGCGGTGCGCGTGTCGAC
Organism: uncultured Acidimicrobiia bacterium; assembly: GCA_963755235.1. Lineage (GTDB taxonomy): Bacteria > Actinomycetota > Acidimicrobiia > Acidimicrobiales > Ilumatobacteraceae > JALZMG01. The sequence continues at coordinate 95,747 of CAVWJT010000016.1, read as the reverse complement.
CAGCGAGCCCCTTGTGCTCGCCGCGGGAGAGGACGGCGACGGCGAGATCACGATCATCTCGGCCACGACGAGCCTGGACGTCGCCGAGTTGGCCGGCCTCGACGACCCACGGATGATGCCGAGCGGCGTCCGGTCCGACCACTCCGGCACGCTCTTTGCCGTCGCCGACATCAACACACTCGAGACGGCAGTCGTCGGTACCGAGCTGGACGAACCGGTGGTGCTGCCGGGTCTGCCGCTCGGGATCACCGAGGATGTCGCCGTCACGACCCATTTCGAGGGTGAGCTCGAAGTCCGGTTCTTCACCCTCGGCGGCGAGCTCGTCGGCACTGTGGAGGTGCCGGCCGCGCGTGCCGGGCTCGTCACCGACGACGGCGACGCCATTCTCGTCACCGAAGAAGGTGCCGTGCTGCGGGCCGCGCCGGGCGACGAGGAAGCCGACTCAGTGACGACGCTCGATCCGCCCGGGGACCTGGTCGGCGGACAACCGGCGCTCGGTGGACGGCGGCTCCTGGTCGTCGCCGACCGCGGCGTCGTCGTGCTCGACGACCGAGGTGAGGTCGTGACGACGCTCGACCTCGGCGAGCCGTGGCTCCGGCAGCCGCTGGTCAACAACCCGGCGCAGCGATGCGTGGTCGTGCTGTCCGAGAGCGGCATGGCCACGATGCTGGACCTGGAGACCGGCGAGACGCTCGGCACGATCGACGAGGTCGAATTCGTCGGCGCCCAGTCGACCGACGGCTGCGTCGCGACCGGGTTCCGTGAGGCCGACGACGCCACGCTCATGCGGCAAGGCGCTGAGGTGTCGCTCGAAGCGGAGGAGACCGTGGTCTCGATCGCCCCGACCGGCGACTTCGTCGTCGTGCGCGATGGCAACCAGGAGTTCTGGCTGCGTGACCTCGACGGCGAAACCGAGGATGTCGCGCTCGGCGGCGGCTATGTGCTGTACGCCTTCGTCGATCGCTGAAATCTCCACCATCTGGGCGGGAATCGTGCCAATCGGCGATCTGGGCGGGAATCGTTCCACGTGTCGCGACAAATCCCGCCCAGATCGCCGCCGAGCGTGCGAAAGGCCCGGATCTCGGCCGGGGTCTCAGAGTTCGGTCCCCAATACCCCACGTAGACACCTTCGGCAAGCGGTCAGCGTCCGGGACTCCTCGGGTGGCCACGTCCGACGCGAGTCGTCGACCGGGCTCATTGAGCCCGACGTCGTTGCCGTCGGGATCGGCCACGATCGCATAGCGCGCCCCCCAGAAGGCGTCGAACGGGGGCTGGCGTCCGGCGTACCCGGCGGCGGTCAGCTCGCCGTAGCGCTCGTCGACGGCCTCACGAGTCGGCAGGGCGAACCCGATCACGATGCGGACGCTCCCCGGGTCGGCGCGCCACCCGGCGTGCCAGATGCGAGCCGACTCTGCCGTATCGAGCTCCAGGCTGAAGCCGCTCGGCATCCGCAGCTGCACGTGGTGTCCGGTCCCATCCACGTCGTCCGGCACGGCGACGCCGAGCCGGCGGTAGAACTCCGCGCTGGCCCCCATGTCGCGCACCACGACATTGAGCATGTGCAGATCAGGGTTGTTGCTCATCGAATGGCAGTTTGTCCGCGCCGCGCCCGCGGAATCGAGGGGCCCCGTTACCGGTTGAGGATGGCATGACCGAATCGAATCGTGGACGGGTGCGGGTCGAGCCGGGGTTCAAGCGGGTGCGGACCTACCTCGGTGGTCGCGTCGTGGCCGACACCACCCGGCCGCTGCTCGTCTGGGAGATCCCGTACTACCCCACCTACTACCTGCCGTTGACCGACCTGGCGCCCGACGTGCTCGTCCCCACCGGGGAGACGAAGCACTCGCCGAGCCGGGGCGACGGCGTGCTGTACACCGTGAAGTCGGGCCCGGCCGAGGCGCCCAACGCGGCGATCCGCTACCCGAGCTCGCCGATCGAGGAACTGCGCGACGCGATCCGCCTGGACTGGCAGGCGATGGATGCCTGGTTCGAGGAGGACGAGGAGGTGTACGTGCACCCGCGTGACCCGCACAGCCGGGTGGACATCCTGCCGTCGTCACGGGCCATCCGAGTCGAGCTCGACGGGGTGGTGCTGGCCGAGTCGACCCACACCCACGTGTTGCACGAAACCGGGTTGCCCCCGCGGTGGTACATCCCAAAGGTCGACGTCCGTCTCGACCTGCTCGAGCCGACGACCACAACGTCGATGTGCCCGTACAAGGGCACGGCCGAGTATTGGGCGGGGCTCGTCGACGGACGCCGGGTCGACGACATCGCCTGGTCGTACCGCACGCCGCTGCCCGAGAGCGAGCGCATCGCCGGGCTCGTCTGCTTCTACTCCGAGCGTTCCGACCTGTACATCGACGGGGAGTTGCAGGAGCGGCCGCGGACACCGTTCAGCTAGTCCCGCACCCGCCTAGTTGCGATGATGGTCGCATGACGGCCGCCGAAGTGATCGCCCGGCTGCAGCTGGAACCGCACCCCGAGGGCGGGCACTACCGCGAGACGTGGCGCGACGAGCCCGCTGGCGACGGGCGCGGCGTCGGCACGGCGATCTACTTCCTGCTGCGCGCGGGCGAACGGTCGGCGTGGCACCGGGTCGACGCCGACGAGCTGTGGCACTTCCACGCCGGGGACCCACTCACCCTGTGGATGAGTCCGGACGATTCGACCGCGCCGTCGGAGGTCCGGCTCGGCATCGCGCTCGAAGCCGGCCAGCAGCCGCAGGCGCGGGTGCCCACCGGCTGGTGGCAGTCCGCCGAATCGACCGGAGCGTGGACGCTCGTCGGCTGCACAGTGGCACCGGCGTTCCACTTCGACGGTTTCGAAATCGCGCCCGAGGGTTTCCAGCCCGGTGCGGGACAATGAAGCGATGGCCGTCCCGCCCGAGCGCATCGAGTTGTCGGCCGTCGACGCTGTCGTCCGCCGGCACCGGCTGGACGATCTCGACGCCCTGCAGCAGGCGATCGAGGAGAGTCGCGATCACCTGCGGCCGTGGATGATCTGGGCCGACCAGACCCGGGACGAGACCGCCAATTTCCTCCGCCGCGCCCGCGAGAAGTGGGACGCCGGCGAGGAGTTCGCGTACCTGATCGTCGACGGCGCCGATGACCGGGTGATCGGCGGCGGCGGGCTGCACCGCCGAGCCGGACCCGAGTCCCTCGAGATCGGGTACTGGTTGCGCGCCGACGCGACCGGGCGCGGCGTGATCACCGCGGCCGCCGGCGCGTTGACCGACGCGGCCTTCGCCCTGGACGGCATCGAGCTGGTGGAGATCCACTGCGACGAGGCCAACATGCGCAGCGCGGCGGTGCCGCGCCGGCTCGGGTACACCCTCGCCGAGCTCCGGGACAAGCCGCCGGCCACGCCGGCCGAGCGGGGCCGGGAGATGGTGTGGATCCGCCGCCGGGCGAAGGACGACTGAGCCGCGACGAACCCTATGGTGGTCCCGTGGGGATCTTCGACCGGGCGTCCGGACACGAGCAGGTCGCCTTCTGCCAGGACGCGGCGAGCGGGTTGCGGGCGATCGTCGCGATCTACTCGACCGCGCTCGGTCCGGCGCTGGGCGGCACCCGCTTCTACCCGTACGCGTCGGAGGCGGATGCGCTCGAGGACGTGCTCAACCTGAGCAAGGCGATGGCGTACAAGAACGCCCTCGCCGGGCTCGACCACGGTGGCGGCAAAGCGGTCATCATCGGCGACCCGGCCACCGCCAAGAACGAGGTGTTGCTGCGCGCGTACGGTCGCTTCGTCGAAGGTCTGGGCGGGCGTTACATCACCGCCTGCGACGTCGGCACCTACGTCGAGGACATGGACGTCGTGGCCCGCGAGTGCTCTCACGTCACCGGGCGCAGCCCGGCCAACGGCGGCGCCGGCGACTCCAGCGTGCTCACCGCGTTCGGCGTGTACCAGGGGATGCTCGCCGCGGCGCGCTACAAGTGGGACGCCGACGGGCTCGCCGGCCGACGCATCGGCGTCGCCGGGGTGGGCAAGGTCGGACGGCACCTCGTCGAGCACGCCGTCGACGAGAAGGCCGACGTCGTGGTCACCGACATCAGCCCGGACGCGATCGAGTGGGTGCGCGAGCGCCATCCCGACGTCGAAGTCGTCGCTGACAACGACGCCATGGTGCGCGCCGAGCTCGACATCTACGCACCGTGCGCGCTGGGCGGCGTTCTCGACGACGCGACTGCCGAGGTGCTGCAGGCGGCGATCGTCTGCGGCGGGGCCAACAACCAACTCGCCCACGACCGGGTCGACAACCGCCTGCACGAGCGGGGCATCCTCTACTGCCCCGACTACCTCGTCAACGCCGGTGGGGTGATCCAGGTCTCCGACGAGCTGCACGGGTTCTCCTTCGAGCGGGCGAAGGCCAAGACGACCCGGATCCACGACGCCATGCTCGCCGTCCTGCACACCGCCGAGGCCGAGGACGTCACCCCTGTGGAGGCCGCCGACCGTTTGGCCGAACGGCGCATGGCAGGCGTTCCGGCGGTCCGGCGCATCTGGACGGCGCCCGGCTGACTCGATCTGGGCGGGATTTCTGCCACCTGTCGGCAAGATTCCCGCCCGGAACGTGGATTGGCACGATTCCCGCCCAGATGGGGGAGGTCACGCCGGGCGCGGGCGCGGGGCGCGGCGGCGCTGCACCGCGTCGGCGATCGGTTCGGCGTAGCGGGCGGCGATCGGGCCGCCGACGGCGAGCAGCAGGACGTAGCACGCGGTCACCGAGCCGAGGTCGGCGGTCTGCCCGGCGGCGACGCCGAGCCCGGCGATGACGATCGAGAACTCGCCGCGTGGGAGGAGCACGGTCCCGGCGCGGATGCGGCCGCGGGGTCCGATCCCCGCCCGGCGAGCCGCCCACCACCCCGTGTAGTACTTCGTCGTGCCGGTGATCACGGCCAGCGCGATCGCCGCCCCGGCCGCCGGGCCGAGATCGCTCGGGTCGACCTGCAGCCCGAAGAAGACGAAGAAGATCCCGGCGAACAGGTCGCGCACGGGGGCGAGGACCTGGCGGCTCTGCTCGGCGACGCGTCCGGAGAGCGAGACGCCGACGAGGAAGGCACCGACCGCCGACGAGATCTCCACCTCCTCGGCGACACCGGCGACGAACAGCGTCAGCCCGAGCACGGTGAGCAGTACGAGCTCGGCCGACTCCGAGTTGACGAGCCGGGACACGTGGCCGCCGAAGCGCGCCGAGGCGAACAACACGACGGCGACGACGGCCAGCGCGATCGCGATCGACAGGAGGGTCTCGCCGGGACCTTCGTCGATGAGCAGGCCGGCGACGATCGGCAGGTACACCGCCATCGCCAGGTCCTCGATGACCAGCAGCGACAGCACCACCGGCGTCTCCCGGTTGCCGAGACGCTCGAACTCGTCCAGCAGGCGGGCGATGATTCCCGACGACGACACGTAGGTGACCCCGCCCAGGAGCGCGGCGGCCAGCGGCCCCCAGCCGAGCAGGAGCCCGATCGCGAACCCGGGCGTGAAGTTCACGACGGCGTCGAGCATCCCCGCGGCGCGCTGGATGCGCAGGCCCACCATGAGCTCGTCGGTGGTGTACTCCAGCCCGAGCATGAAGAGCAGGAGGACGACGCCGATGTCGGCGCCGGTCTCGATGAAGTCGAGCGACGCGTCCAGTGAGTAGAAGCCACCCTCCCCGACCACGAGCCCGGCCAGCAGGTAGAGCGGGATCGCCGGCAGCCCGACGCGCGCGGCGAGGCGACCGAGCACACCCAGGGCGAGGAGGACCGCCCCGAGCTCGAGCAGCACCGTGGCGTCGGCGCCGACGGCGAGGATCATCGACTACTCGCCGAGCACCAACTGCTCCGCCGCCTCGACGGCCTGGTCCGCGCCCATGAGCAGCACCACGTCCCCCGGGGCGAGCGCGAAGTCAGGACCTGGGCCAGGGATCGACTGCTCGCCGCGGATGACGGCGACGACCGAAGCACCGGTGCGGGTCCGGATCTGGCCATCGGCGATCGTCCGGCCGGCGAGACCCGCGCCTGCCTCGATCGTGACCCACTGGATCGAGAGCCCCTCGACGTCGAGGCGCAGCTCCTCGAGCCGCTCGGTGATCTCGGACCCTCCGAGCAGCTCGACCAGCGTCGCCGCCTCGGTCGGAGCTAGCTCGACCGTTTCCCTGCACGAGTCCGGGTCCCAGCGGTCGTAGAGCAGCAGCTCGCGCCGGCCGTCCCGGCGGGTCACCACGCCCACTCGCTCACCCGACTTGGTCGTGAACTCGTGGCGCACCCCGATGCCGGGCAACTTCGTCTCGAAGACCTCCATCGGGTCAGTCTCGCAGCCGCCGCGCGAAACTGTTTCCATCACCATCACGTACACGGACGCCGATGTCGAGCGGGCGCTGAAGGAGGTCCGCCGCATCTGCCTCGCCCTGCCCGAGGCGACGGAGCGGCTGAGCCACGGCTCGCCCACGTTCTTCGTGCGGGGCAAGAAGACGTTCGTGATGTTCCTCGACGACCATCACGACGACGGACGGCTGGCGATCTGGTGCGCAGCCCCGCCGGGAGCCCAGGCGCTCGCCGTCGAGACTGAGCCCGACCGGTTCTTCCGCCCGCCGTACGTCGGCGGCCGGGGTTGGCTCGGAGTGCGACTCGACGTCGACCCGGACTGGGACGAGCTCACCGTGATCTGCACGGACGCTTTCCGCCAGGTCGCCCCGAAGTCCCTCGTTGCCCAGCTCGACGGGTAGTCCCCGTTCTGTCGTTTGCGATCGGCCCGATCCGGTCGTTGCCAAACGACAGAACGGCTCAGCCCATCACGGTGCCGGACGTGACCGCCTTGTCGCGGCGGCGGGAGAACGCGGCGAGGTTGATCGGGAGGCCGGTCGTCGGGCCGGTGAACTGCACCGGCGCGGAGTCGTGGTCGACGCCGGCGTCGGCGGCGTCGATCAGGGCGCGGATGAACTGGCCGGCCAGGGGAGCGTTCTTGAACTGATTGCCGCTCGTCCCGCACGCCATGTAGAAGCCAGGGAGGCTCGACTTGTCGTAGATCGGCACCCAGTCATCGGACGCGTCGTACAGCGCGGCGAGGCCGACGGGGTGGTTGGGCACGCCGAACTCCGGCAGCCGCCGGGCGAGCCGGAGCATGTACGTCTCCCACAGCTCGACGGTCGGTTGCTCCGCGAAGTGGTCGGGATCGTCGATCCACTCGAGCGGATCGCACTCCGGCTCGGTGCCGCCGACGAGCAGCGTGCCGCCGGGCTGGGGCCGGAAGTACTGGCCGACGTCGAGGTCGGCGACGACCACCCCGCCATCGTCGAGCCCGAAGCCCGCCGGGGCCGGAACGGCGAAGACCTCCTGGCGCAGGGCGCGGTGAGTGATGCGCATATCACCGGTGACACCAGCGAGCTCGTTGATCAGTGACGAGTGCGGGCCGCCGACGTTGACGACGACCGGCGCCTCGATCGTCGCACCCGACGCCAGCACCACCCCGCCGACCCGGTCCCCGTCCCGGGTGATCCCGACCACCGCCTCCCGGAACCGGAACTCGGCACCGTGGAGCCGGGCGGCGTGGGCGAGGTTGTGGGCGGCGAGCATCGGGTCGTCGATGAACCCGCTCACGTCCTCGTAGAACGCACTGAGCTCGCCCTCGGCGTCGTCGCCGAAGGTGGGGTCGTCGATCCGCTTGGGCGGGTAGTAGGCGCCGACGTCGAGCCCGGGCCAGCGCCGGCGCAGCTCGTCGGCGTCGCAGCGTCTCGTAGGGGATCCCGAGCTCGTCCCACAGGGCGAGCACGGTGGTGCTGTCGTAGCCGGGCGTGTTGAACCCGAGGTAGCCGGTGCGGATGAACCGGGCCATCCCGTCGGGATCCTCGACGCCGAGGTGCTCCGCCCAGTTGCGCCAGATCGCCGCCGCCTCCCACGCGGTCAGCACGGAGTCGCGCGTCGAGTAGCTGAAGCGGATGATCGACGAGGAGGCACTCGTCGAGCCGGCACCGGGGCCGGGGCCCTTGTCCACGCAGACCACCGACCGGCCGGCGCGGGCAAGCTCGAGGGCGACGGACGAGCCGATGACCCCGGCCCCGATGACGACGGCATCGGCTGATTCCACGCGGCCATTCAAGCCGACCGCGTGGACAGCCGACTACGGGGAGCTGACGACGACCGTCGCGCTCGTCGCGGTCTTGGGCGTGGGCAGCCTGGGCGTGAGGTTCACGACGGCGGCGATCTCGTCGGTGGCGTTCGCGTCCTCGTCGAGGTCGGCCCACGGGATCGTGTCCGACAGCGTGCGGTCGGTGAACGAGTTGCCGTTGGAGCTGAGCCCGGTGGCCAGGATCGGGCCGGTGTACAACGTCGTCTTGACGGCGCCGTCGAGGCCCACGAGCGACCACGTCTCGGTCCAGGCGAGATTGGTGAGCTGATCGAACGTGCTCCATCGGATGCGGTAGTTGATGTCGACCTTGGCGTTGGCGGTGTCCCTGGTCGAGCGTCAACGTGAGGTCGGAGATCATCGGCGGTGTGACGACGACGGCGGTGGCTGGCATGGTTTGTGTTCCTTCTTGTTGTAGATGCAACTAGTCGTCACCGTAAGGAAGTATCGGTCTCGCCGCTAGCGAGGTATCCCGACACGGACCCCTAGGCCGCGAGGGTTCGGTGGGTGGCGAGGTGGCCGGGGGTGGTGGTGGGCTTCTGTTTGGTGACGAACGCGCGGCGGGCGTCGGTGAAGCCGTGGCGGTCGTCGAAGATGTCCCGGCTCATCTCGGCGAGCTCCTCGACCCGGTAGGCGTCGAGGGGTTTGCGGGCTTCGGCGGCGGCCCGGGCGGCCTGTTTCTGCTCGACCAGTTGCCGGTGGTCGGGGCGCGCGGCGAGTTCGGCGGCGTGGTCCAGCACCGCCTGGTCGAACTCGCTGCGCCGGCCGGAGACCACCCGGTCGAGGAGGCCGATGCGTTCGGCGTGGCCGGCGCCGATGGGCAGGCACTGCTGGGTGAGCCGGGATGCTTGGAGGTCACCGACGCGCCGGGGCAGCACGTAGGTCCAGTACTCCGAGCCGTACAGGCCCATTGTCTGGTAGTGCGGGTTGAGCACCACCGTGTCGCGGGCAATCACCCGGTCAGCACCCAGGGCGAGCATCACCCCGCCCGCCCCGGCGTTGCCGCCGAGCGCGGTGACCACCAGTTGACCGGTGCAGGTGATGATCTCCCGGCACACGTCGTCGATGGCGTTGATGTTGCGCCACGCCTCCACCGCCGGCGATGGCGCGGCGTGGATCACATTCAAATGGATCCCGTTGGAGAACACGTCCCCGCGGTTGCGGACCACCAGGACCTTGGTGTCCTGGGCGCCGGCGTGGCGCAACGCCGTGGTGAGCCGGCGGCACTGGCTGGTGGACATCGCCCCGTTGTAGAACTCGAAGCTCACCACCCCCACATCCCCATGGCGGCGGTAGCTGATCTCCCGCCACCCGCCGTCATCGCCGTCATCGCCGAGGGGTTCCAGCCGTTCCGGCACCCCTTTCAGATAGGGGGCCAGCACGGTGGTGGCGGGAAGCTTCACCGACGCCGCGGTGCGCACGTGGCCGACCCACACCCCGCCGTCACCGGTGCGCACCAACACGGCGTCATGGCTGCGCAACACCACCGTGCCCGCCAACCCGGGCAGCGTGGGTCCAGGCCGGGCGTCGAACACCCACACCGGCACGTCGAACAACGTGGTACGCACCCCCGGTGACCCGTCGGCGGCGCCGATGTGACGCAGGATCGTCTCGGTCGGATCGGACCACGAGAACTCCCGGTCCACCGCTTTCATCGCCGGCCGCAGTTGCCCGGTCACATCGGGTCGGGTGTAGTCCAACGGCTCCGGGACGAACGACGGATCGGCCGCCTTGGCGACGACCTCACCGATCAGCTCGATCGCGGCGTCGGCGACCGGCCCGTTGTACACCACGCTCTTGCGGCCGTCGGCGGGCAGCTGGAACGTGCGGGTAGCCCAGATCGGGCCGGCATCCATCTCCTCCACCGCCTGCAACGCCGTCACCCCCCACTCGGGCGCGCCGGTCAACAACGCCCAGTCCAACGACGACGGCCCCCGGTCGCCTTTCGGACCCGGATGCACGATGATCGTCCGATACCGCCCCCACACCTCGACCGGCACCCGCTCCCGCAGGAACGGGCAGATGATCAGATCAGGCTCGAACAGCCCCACCGCCGACACCATCGCCTCGGCGCTGGTCGCCAACTCCACCGACACGTCGTGGCCGGCGTCCCGCAGGGCGAGCCACGCCCGCTGACTCAACCCGTTGAACCCCGAACACAACAGCAGAACCCTCATCGTCAGCCGTCGATCCGGGTGAACGTGACCGCCAGCCAGTCCCGGCTGCTGCTCGGCTCCACCGTCATCGTGAACCCGAGAGCCATCGCGATCAGATCGGCCTGGAGCCGCTCATGCGGTCGGATCGACTCGGCCAGCGCGCTGATCCCCGGACGACCGAGGGTCGCCCCGAGCTCACCCAGCCGCCAGCCGCTCATGAAGGCCTCGTCGTCGAATGGGCCGCCCCGACTGCGACACAGCACCAGCGGCATCACCGACCCGCTGTGATCCTCACCGGTCTCCAACATGGCGCGCCTTCACCGCTCCGCGACCCAGCCGCAGCCGGCATCGTCGATCAACACGGAAACGGAGTCACCGGCCGTCACCGGGACGTCCTCGGGCAACGGGTGGAATGCCTGGTGCCAGTGGCTGCCGCTCGCCGGCCCGGTGCTGACCGTGGCGGCACCGAAGTCCGCCGCGAACCAGCTGAGCAGGCCGTGGACGGTTCCCGTCCCGGTGACAGGAACCGAGACCGCCGTGGGCGCTGCGCAGGCGAGATAGGTGTACCGGCGCACCTGGTGCGGAGCGCTGAGGAGGCGATGCTCGTGGAGCCCGGGGTGCACCGGGAAGTAGCTCTGGGTCGCGTACGTGTTCAGGAGGCGCAGATCGAACCCGCAGGTCGTGGTGGCCCGGTTGAGCTCGGCCAGGCCGACCGAGTCGATCAGGGCGGCGTGCTGGCGGACCTGGCTCGGCATGACGTGCGTCCGGGACCCGCAGATCCGTCGGATGTCGGCGGCGATGAGCCCGAAGCCTTCGCCCACGACGCCACAGTCGAGGGTCTCGGTGAAGATCACGTCCGGTGCGTCGGGAAGCACTCCCCGGTCGATGACCTCGGTCGAGGATCCTTCGATGATGGTGACGCAGTCGGCGTACGGAGTCTCGGCCGTGATCTGCTGGGCGACGCGGGCGAGGGTGGGATCCGTCTCGCAGCTGATCACGCGGGCGGCCCCGTGCTTGGCAAAGAGCAGCGCGACCAGGCCAGTGCCCGAGCCGATCTCGAACACGGTCTTGCCGTGCAGGTCGAGCGCGGCGATCGATTGCTCGATCGCCCGACTGCGGCGGCGATCGTTGACCATGGCGAAATGCCACGGGCGGAAGCCTCGTTGGCGGTCTGCCGGAAGAAGTTGCGGCTCGGCGATCACTGCGGGGGTCCTTGGGGGTCGTGGGGTTGCCGTGGGCAAGGAGTTGCCACGGTAAAGACGCGACCCCCAAGGGCGCTAGCGGGGTTCCCCTAGACGCGACCCGCCACGTCCGGCGCCAGCAGGGCCTGTTGCCACGCCCGCGTCGCGGCGACGGAGTTGAACGTGTACGAGTGCAGCGCGGTGACGCCGAGGCTCGCCGCGTCCGGGGCGACGGCCCGGACGAGCTCGGTCGGGTCGTAACCCCCGGGGGCGAGCAACGCGGCCATCGCTGTCCGGTTCTTGCGCAGGTACCGGAGCGACACGCCGACCCCGATGCGCACACCCATTTTGAGCAGCCGGCCCCGGTCGACGACTCCTGGGATCCCGACGACCACCGGCATGGTGAGCCCGTCGCATCGTTCGACGGAGAGCCACGTGCGAATGCGGGCAGGGTCGAAGCACATCTGTGTGGTCGCCGAGCCGACCACGCCGGCGGTGGCGAACAGCTCCTGCTTGGCGTGGAGGGCGTCGTGCAGCGCAGCGCGGTCGATGAACGGGTGCCCGTCGGGATAGGCGGCGACGCCGACGCGGGCCAGGCCGGTGTCGTGCTCGAGGAGATCGCGCAGGAACGAGAGCGAGTCGGCGTACGGGCCGGCCGCTTTGGGCTCGTCGCCGGCGATCACGAACACCTCGCGCAGACCGCACTCGCCGGATCCATCCGGCGAGGCGCGTCACGTGCTGACGGTCCTCGACGTGCCGCGCCGCGAGGTGGGGCACGGCGTCGTGACCGCCCTCGAGCAGACGGACGACCAGCTCCTGGGTCGCGGCCAGGCCCTTCGCCGGCGAGCACGTCACCGATACCGACGAACCCGGGGCGAGCTCGGCGATCGCCGCCTCGACGCTCTTCATCGGGACGAGCTCGAAGCACATCCGGCTCACGAGCTCGCGTACGTCGGAACTCATGCGAACGCGTCCGGCAGCTCGGCGTTGCGGCGGGCGACGTACTCGCGCAGCTCCTCGTCGACGGCGTCGTCGATCGGCGGTGGCTCGTAGGCGGCGAGGCGCTCCTTCCACAGCCGGTTGGCGCGCTGGGCGGCGTCGAGGGCGCCCTCCTCGCTCCACTGCTCGAAGCTCGAGTTGTCGGCCGTCTCGGACCGGCAGAACGCGGTCTCGAAGTTGGCCAGCGTGTGGGCGCTGCCGAGGAAGTGCTGCCCCGGCGGGTTGGTTCGGATGGCGTCGAGCGCCTGGCCGTTCTCGCTGAGGTCGAGGCCCTTGGCGAACGTCGCCATCATCCCGAGCTGGTCGGCGTCGAGGACGAACTTCTCGTACCCGATGGCCAGCCCGCCCTCCAGCCACCCCGCGGCGTGGAGCACGAAGTTGGTACCGGCCATCAGGGTCGGGATGAGCGTCGCCGCGCTCTCGAAGGCGGCCTGGGCGTCGGGCAGCTTCGACGCCGTCAGCGCACCGCCGGAGCGGAAGGGCACGCCGAGGCGGCGGGCGAGCGCGGCCACGGTGTACAGCACGAGCGCCGGTTCGGGAGTGCCGAACGTCGGCGCGCCGGTCTGCATCGACATCGAGCTGGCGAACGAGCCGAACACCACCGGCGCGCCCGGCCGGACCAGCTGGATGAACGCCATCCCGGCGAGCGCCTCGGCGAGCGTCTGCGCCGCCACCCCCGCCGACGTCGCCGGCGCCATCGCGCCGGCGAGGATGAACGGGGTGATGATCGTCGCCTGGTTGGCCGCGGCGTAGACCTCGGCGGCGGCGAGCATCGTCGCGTCCCACACCAGCGGCGAGGTCGCGTTGATCAGGCTCGTCATCACGGTGCGGTCGCCGAGATCGCCTCCGAACCCGATGCGCGCCAGCTCGACACTGTCGGCGGCGCGTTCGCCGGCGGTCACCGAGCCCATGAACGCCTTGTCGCTGTAGCGCAGGTGGGCATACACCATCGCCAGGTGGCGCTTGCTCACCGGGATGTCGACCGGCTCGCAAACCGTGCCCCCCGAGTGGTGCAGGTGCGGGTGCAGGTAGGCGAGCTTGACGAAGTTCTCGAAGTCGGCGATGGTCGCGTACCGGCGGCCGGAGTCGAGGTCGTGGGCGAACGGCGAGCCGTAGTTGGGGGCGAAGACGGTGGCGTCTCCACCGACGCGGACGGAGTTGGCGGGATTGCGGGCGTGCTGGACGTACTCCGCCGGGGCGCTCGCCTGGATGATCGAGCGGCACAGGCCTCGGGGCAGCCGCACCCGGCTGCCGTCGATGTCGGCGCCGGCGCCGGCGAAGCGGTCGAGCGCGGTCGGGTAATCGCGGATCTCGACGCCGACCTCCTCGAGGATGGTGTCGGCGTTGTGCTCGAGGATCTCCAGCCCTTCGGTGGACACGAGGTCGACCGGCTGTAGGGCGCGGGTCAGGAACGGCTCGCGTTCGACGACCGCCTGGGTACGAGCCGCGCGGCGGCCCTCGCGGCCACCACCTCGCCGGCCGGTGCGCGTCTCACTCACCGGCTCCGCCTTCGGCGCGGCGCCGCCTCTGGCGCGGCGCCGTACGGGAACGCCATCGCGGCGACGAACAGCTCCTGGAAGCGCGGTTCGGTCGCGGTCTCGATCTTGACGACGTCGCGGACGGCCGCTTCCATCTCCGTCCGGCGCGCCCGCGAGAGCAGGGCGTACACCGCACCCGCGCCAGCGGCGTTGCCGACCGAGCGCACCCGGTCGACCGGGACATCGGGCACGAGCCCGAGGACGATCGCGTGGTACGGGTCGATGTGGGCACCGAACGCGCCGGCGAGGCGGATGTCGGTGATCTCGGGCTGCCCGGCGTGCTCGACGAGGAGCTCGATGCCGGCACGCAGCGCGGCCTTGGCGAGCTGGATCGCCCTCACGTCGTTCTGCGTGATCGTCAGCCGGGTGCCGTCGCCCTCGTACAGCACGTACGCGAACGTGCGCCCGTCGGGCACGATGCGGCGCGTGCGGTCAGCGAGTTCGCCGCGGATCGTCCCGCCGGCGTCGATGATCCCGGTGAGGGACATCTCGGCGATCGCGTCGATGATCCCTGATCCGCACACTCCGGTGATGCGCGCCCCGGCACCATCGATCACCCCGAGCTCCGGTTCCAGCGTTTCGGGATCGATGCGGACCCGCTCGATCGCCCCCGTCGTGGCCCGCTGCCCGCAGCTGATCTGGGCGCCTTCGAACGCCGGCCCGGTCGGGCTCGACGCGGCGAACAGCCGGTGCCGGTCGCCGAGCACGATCTCGGCGTTCGTGCCGATGTCGACGAGGAGCTGCGTCGTCTCAGCGTGGTGCGGGCCCTCGGCCAGGATCGCCGCGGCCGTGTCGGCACCGACGTGGCCGGCGATGCACGGGCCGGCGTAGAACCGGGCGAACGGCAGATCGAGACCGAGCTCGGCGGCCGCGCCCGTGACCGCCTCGTCGGTGGCGAGCACGAACGGCGCCGAGCCGAGCGGCGTGGGGTCGATGCCGAGCGCGATGTGGTGCATGATCGGGTTGCCGACGAGGACGACCTCGAGCACGTGGGAACGATCGGCGGCGGCGGCGAGCAGCTCGCCGACGAGCTCGTCGACCGCGCGGCGCACCGCCGCGGTGAGCTCCTTGTCACCGCCGGGGTTCATCATCACGTACGACACCCGGCTCATGAGGTCCTCGCCGAAGCGGATCTGCGGGTTCATCCGCCCCGCCGAGGCGAGCACCGTGCCGCTGGCCAGGTCGCAGAGATGCCCGGCCACGGTGGTCGACCCGATGTCGACCGCCACGCCGTAAGCGGTGTCGACATACCCGGGCCAGAACGCGATGATCCCGTCGTCGTGGTGGACCGCGACGGTCACCTCACCGAGCGCCCCGTGGATGGTGGGCAGCAGCGTGGCGGCCACCGCCGGTGGCTCGATCCCGTGTTGGTCGGCGACGGCGGCGGCCAGCGCGCTCGCCGCGCTCCGGGTGCCGTCGCCGAGGAGGGCAGCCGGGACCTCGACGTAGTACAAGCGGAACGACGGGTCGACGGTCACCGGCGCCAGGTCGAGGTCCTTGCGCACGACCTGGCGGTGCACCTGGCTCTCCGCCGGCACGTCGACGACGACGTCGCCGACGATCCGCGCCGCACAGCCGAGCCGATTGCCGGGAGCGAGCGGGCGATTGGCGTGGTAGTCGGTCTCGATCGCCGCCGGCGCGGTGAGCGCGTCCGGCGTGGCGTCGATCCCCCACTTGGCGAACCGGCCCACGCTCGGTGTGACCTGGCAGCGGCCGCAGATCCCTCGGCCGCCGCACACGGTGTCGAGGTCGGCGCCGAGCTGGCGGGCGGCCTCGAGGACGCTCGTGCCCGATGCGACCTTGCCCTCCAGGCCGGACGGGGTGAACACGACGCGGTGGAAGGCGGACACCGCTGTCACCCCGCGGCGCGGCGGCGCCGGCGACCCTCGCGCCCGCCCCGTTCTCCGGCGGGAGCGTTGGGGTCGCGGTTGGCCCGGATCCACGCCATGCAGTCGCGGTCGACCCCGGCGAGCACGTCGGCCGCCATCACCGCCGACTTCACCTCGGGGTGCAGCGGGCTCATGATCGCCGACGTCATCCCCGCCCCGATCGCCATGGCGAGGAACGTCCCGGTGACGACGTGCCGGTTGGGCAACCCGAAGCTGATGTTCGACGCGCCGCACGTCGTGTTGACGCGCAGCTCCTCGCGCAGCCGGCGGATCAGCCGGAACGCCTTCTGGCCCGCATCACCCAGCGCCCCGATCGGCATCACGAGCGGGTCGACGACGACGTCGGCGGCGGGGATGCCATGATCGGCGGCCCGCTCGACGATGCGTTTGGCCACGGCGAAGCGGACGTCGATGTCGTCGCTGATCCCGGTCTCGTCGTTGGAGATCGCCACCACCGCGGCTCCGTGCCGGGCGACGAGCGGAAGCACCCGCTCCATCACCTCGTCCTCGCCGGTGACCGAGTTGACGAGGGGCTTGCCCTGGTAGACCGCGAGGCCGGCCTCGAGGGCCTCGACGATCGACGAGTCGATCGACAGCGGCACGTCGGTGACCGACTGGACGAGCTGCACGGCCTTGGCGAGCAGCGCCGGCTCGTCGGCCAGGGGAATGCCGGCGTTGACGTCGAGCATCTGGGCGCCGGCCTGGACCTGGGCGACGGCGTCGGCCTCGACGCGGGAGAAGTCGCCGTTGCGCATCTCCTCGGCGAGCAACTTGCGGCCGGTCGGGTTGATCCGCTCGCCGATCATCACGAACGGCCGGCCGAAGCCGATCACGACCTCGCGGGTGGCCGAGCTGACGACGGTCTCAGTCATGCCGTCTCCTCCCCCGGCGCGACATCTCGTTCCCAGCCGCCGGCGAACGCGAGACGCCCCAGTCGCTCCTGGCTGTAGTCGGTCTCGAGCCGGTCGGCCTCGGCCTGCGCCGCGGCCGGGCCGTCGCCGTCGAGCGGGCGGCTCACCCGCCGCCATTGGGCGACGTCGTCCTGGGCGGTGCGGATCTTCGCCTTGCGCTTGGCCCGGTCGATCGCCCGCTGGAAGCGGTCGGGCAACAGCACCTGGTGCCGCTCGCGGCCCACCTGGGCGTTGACCTGGGCCGGGATGTCGCGCCACATGATCACGACCACTTCGTTGGCCGCCCGGCGCGCCATCACGCGGCTCTCGACGTGACGGCGACGGGGATCGCCGCGGCGAGCCGGTCGCGGCCGACGTGACGGTGCTCGAAGACGAGCCCCAGCTGCTCGGCCGCGGCGCGGCCGGCGACGACGACGTCGGGCGACTCCGACTGGCTGAGCAGGACGACGCGGCGGTAGTTGGCGAAGTACATCGGGAGCAGCTCAGGGTGACGGTCGAGGCCAAGGCCCTGCCAGACAAGGGCCTCGAAGTGCCGGGCGAGGAAGTCGGTGAGGAAGAACGTGCCCGGCTCGGCGGCGGCCAGTTCGCTGAACAGGGCCGAGCCGGCGAAGACCTCGTAGCAATGGGCGCCGGGGAGGCGGACGACACCCGGATGGCGGGCCAGCATCGCGTCGAGGCCGCCGCCGGTGCCGCAGTCGGCGTAGGCGACGAACGCCGGCCGGCCGGCGGCTTCGACGAGCACCGCCTCGACCGCGGGCACGATCCGCTCGGGGCGATTGTGGAGGTGCGCCGGGAGGTAGCGCACCTCCACAACGTCGTTGGTGCGGAACACCGCGCGGAGCTCGGTCGCCAGCGCGCCGCACGCGATCACGAGCGGCTTCATGCGACCGACGGCCCCGGTGGTTCGGCCCGGCGGAGCCGGCGGGCCTGGACGAGCTCCTTCGCCGTCTCGGCGGCGATCGCCGCGTCGCGGCAGTAGGCGTCGGCGCCGACGGCCGCGCCGAACTCCTCGTTCAACGGCGCCCCGCCGACGAGCACGATGAACCGGTCGCGCAGGCCGCGCTCCGCCATCGTGTCGATCACGACCTTCATGTACGGCATCGTCGTCGTGAGCAGCGCCGACATGCCGAGGATGTCGGGCTGGTGCTCGGCGAGCGCGTCGAGGTACTTGTCGACGTCGTTGTTGATGCCGAGGTCGATCACCTCGAACCCGGCGCCCTCCATCATCATCGCCACGAGGTTCTTGCCGATGTCGTGGATGTCGCCCTTGACCGTGCCGATGACGACCTTGCCGGCGGCCTCGGCTCCGGTCTCGGCGAGGAGTGGGCGGAGGATCTCCATGCCGGCCTTCATCGCGTTCGCCGAAAGCAGCACCTCGGGCACGAAGAGGATTCCGTCGCGGAAGTCGATGCCGACGATGCGCATGCCCTCGACGAGGGCGTCGGCGAGCACCTTGTCGGGCCCCCACCCGCGGTCGAGCAGGATCGACGTGCCCTCGACGATCTCCTCGGCCATGCCGTCGTAGAGGTCGTCGTGCATCTGCTTGACGAGCTCGTCGTCGTCGAGGCCGGCGAGATCGATGTCTTCGCCCTGATCGCCCTGCTCGTCACTCACGATCGCTCCCGGGAGTCCATCATGCGGAACCCACCCGCATCGTGGAACACTACCACCGACGGCCCACCCGTCAGCGGGCGACTAGAAAAGCTCAGTCGTGCCACCCGAGGAAGGGAGCAGCCCATGGCCAGGCCACCGAAGAGGGCGACCACGAAGAAGGCGACCACGAGGAAGGCGACCCGAGGGCGCACGAGAAGGCGACCACGAGGAAAGCCGCGACCAAGAAGGTGGCGGCCAAGAAACAGGGGGCCAGGAAGCAGGCCGCGAAGAAGGCCGCCGCGGCGCCGCCGCTCGTCGAGTACGCGGCGGGCACCGCGTTCCCCGGCGTGATCGGGCGCACGTTCGACGTCTCGACGCCGGCGTGGCCCGAGCCCGTGCGGACGCCGGCCGGGACACCGAACGTGCTGTTCATCGTCCTCGACGACACCGGTTTCGGCCAGCTCGGCTGCTACGGATCGCCGATCAACACGCCGAACATCGACCGCCTCGCGGCGAATGGCCTGCTCTACACGAACATGCACACCACCGCGCTGTGCTCCCCCACCCGGACCTGCATCCTCACCGGACGGAACCACCACTCCAACCACATGGCGTGCATCACCGAGGGCGCCACCGGATACCCCGGCTACGACGGGGTGATCCCGTTCGAGAACGGGTTCATCTCCGAGATGCTCGGTGAGCTCGGCTACAACACGTACGCCGTCGGCAAGTGGCACCTCACGCCGGCCCACGAGGTCAGCCCGGCCGGCCCGTACATCCGCTGGCCGCTCGGCCGCGGGTTCGAGCGCTACTACGGCTTCCTCGGCGGGGACACCCACCAGTACTATCCCGAACTGGTGTACGACAACCACAGCGTCGAGCAGCCCAAGTCGCCCGAAGAGGGCTACCACCTCACCGAGGACCTCGTCGACAAGGCGATCTCGTTCGTCGCCGACAGCAAGCAGATCGCCCCCGACAAACCGTTCTTCATGTACTTCTGCACCGGCGCCCAGCACGCCCCGCACCACGTGCCCAAGGAGTGGTCGGACAAGTACGCCGGCCAGTTCGACGACGGCTGGGACGCCTACCGCGAGCGCGTCTACCGGCGCCAGCTCAGAGAGGGCATCATCCCCAAGGGCACCGAGCTGCCCCCGCACGACCCGGACGTGCAGGACTGGGATGCGCTCCCCGCCGACGAGCGCAAGCTGTACGCCCGGATGATGGAGGTGTTCGCCGGGTTCCTCGAGCACACCGACCACCACATCGGCCGGCTCGTCGACTTCCTCGACACGATCGGCGAGCTCGACAACACACTGATCATGCTGATCTCGGACAACGGGGCCAGCTCCGAGGGCGGGCCGACCGGCTCCGTCAACGAGAACAAGTTCTTCAACAACGTGCCCGACTCGCTCGAGCAGAACCTCGCCGCCCTCGACGACCTCGGCGGGCCGAAGTACTTCAACCACTACGCGTGGGGGTGGACGTGGGCCGGCGACACGCCGTACCGCCGCTGGAAGCGGGAGACGTTCCGCGGTGGCGTCACCGACCCGTTCATCGTCCACTGGCCGAAAGGCGTCAAGGCCAAGGGCGAGATCCGCAACCAGTACGCCCACGCCGTGGACATGGTGCCGACCGTGCTCGACGCGCTCGGGGTGAGCCCGCCGACGTCGATCCGTGGCGTCAGCCAGTCGCCGATCGAGGGGGTCAGCTTCGCCCACACGTTCGATGCCGCGCAGGCGCCGTCGAACCACGTCACCCAGTACTTCGAGATGTTCGCCCACCGCTCGCTCTACCACGACGGGTGGCGGGCGGTGTGTCCGTGGCCGGGCCACTCGTTCTCCGAGGGCAAGCTGTTCGGCACGCCGCTCACCGCCGACGACCTGAAGCGCCTGGACGGTGGGAGCTGGGAGCTGTACCACGTCGACGAGGACGCGTCCGAGTGCCACGACGTCGCCGCCGACAACCGCGACCGGCTGATCGAGATGATCTCGCTGTGGTACGCCGAGGCCGGCAAGTACAACGTCCTGCCCCTCGACGGACGGGGCACCCTGCGGCTCGCCGAGCAGCGCCCGCAGCTCGCGAAGGACCGGGAGACCTACGTCTACTACCCGCACACCCAGGCCGTTCCGGCCGGGCAGGCGCCGCGCCTGCTCAACCGGCCGCACACCATCACCGCCGATGTCGAGATCCCCGATGGCGGCGCCGAGGGCGTGCTGCTGTCGATGGGCGGCGTCGATGGCGGATTCACCTTCTTCGTCCAGGACGGCAGGCTGCACTACACGTACAACTACGTCGCCGCGGACTACTTCCGGGTCTCGTCGGACGGCGCCGTGCCAACCGGCAAGGTCGCATTGCGCTTCGAGTTCGAGCCGACCGGCCCGCCGGACATCCCGAACGGCAAGGGCACACCCGGCCGCGCCCAGCTGTACGCCAACCGGAAGCTGGTCGGCCAGACGGAGCTGCCGTACACCATCCCGCTCGCCCTCGGGCTCGCGGCCGGGGTGTGCGTCGGCCGCGACGAGGGCTCACCGGTGTGCGACGACTACCCGGCACCGTTCGAGTTCACCGGCACGATCCACCGGGTGACCGTCGACGTCTCCGGCGACCTCATCGTCGACGAGGAGGCCGAGATGAAGGCGATCATGGCCCGTCAGTGACGGCTCGATAGAACGGCACCGGCTCGGGCGGCAGCGCGCCGGAGCCGAGGATCAGGTCGGCTGCCTTCTCGGCGAGCATCATCACCGGGGCGTAGATGTTGCCGTTGGTGATGTACGGCAGTGCCGCCGCATCGACCACCCGCACGCCGTCCATGCCGTGGACGCGCATCGTGGTGGGATCGACCACATCGGTGTCGGCGATGCCCATCCGGCACGTGCACGAGGGATGGAGCGCGGTCTCGGCGTCGCGCGCCACCCAATCGAGTACTTCCGCTCCGGTCCGCACGGCAGGGCCCGGCGAGATCTCGCCGCCGTCGAAAGGGGCGAACGCCGGCTGGGCGAGGATGTCGCGCACGCGGGCGATCGCCTCGACCCACTCCCGACGGTCCTGGTCGGTCGAGAGGTAGTTGAAGCGCAGCGCCGGCTTGACCTGCACGTCGGGTGATGTGATCCGCACGCTGCCGCGTGAGTCGGAGTACATCGGGCCGACGTGCACCTGGTAGCCGTGGCCGCCGGCGGGAGCCGAGCCGTCGTAACGGACGGCGATGGGGAGGAAGTGCAGCATCAGATTGGGGTAGGCGACGTCGTCGTTGCTGCGGATGAACCCGCCGCCCTCGAAGTGGTTGGACGCGCCCGGCCCGCGCCGGGCGAGCCACCGCAAGCCGATCCACGGTCGCCGGTACCACTTCATCAGCGGGTTGAGCGACACCGGCTGGGTGCACGCGTGCTGGACGTAGACCTCGAGGTGGTCCTGGAGGTGCTCGCCGACGCCCGGGAGATGGTGCCGCGGTTCGACGCCGGCGGCCCGCAGATGATCGGCGTCGCCGATGCCGGACACCTGGAGCAGCTGGGGCGAGTTGAAGGCGCCGCCGCACAGGATCACCTCGCCGCACGAGATCCGTTCGCGTCGGCCGCCCCGGACGTACTCGAGGCCGGTGACCCGGGTGCCGTCGACGACGAGGCGGGTGACCAGCGCCCGGCACCGCACGTCGAGGTTGGGGCGGCTGGCGACTGGGCGGAGGTAGGCGTCCGCCGCGCTGACCCGTCGCCCCCGATGGAGGTTGCGGTCGAACGCGGCAAAGCCTTCCTGGCGGTACCCGTTGACGTCGTCGGTGAGCGGGTAGCCCGCCTGCTGCACGGCGCTGAAGAAGGCCTCGAAGAGGGGGTTGGCGACGGGTCCACGCTCGAGCACGAGCGGGCCGTCGTGGCCGCGGTAGTCGTCATCGGGCGCGGCGGCGAGGCAGTCCTCCATCCGCTTGAAGTAGGGCAGACAGTGGGCGTAGTCCCACGTCTCCATGCCCGGGTCGGCGGCCCACCGCGCGAAGTCGAGCGGATTGCCGCGCTGGAAGATCATCCCGTTGATGCTCGAGGAACCCCCGAGCAGCTTGCCTCTCGCGTGGTACACGCGCCGCCCGCCCAGGTGCGGCTCGGGCTCGGACTCGTACTTCCAGTCGTAGAAGCGGTTGCCGATCGGGAGCATCAACGCCGCCGGCATGTGGACGAGGACGTCGAAGCGGTAGTCCGGCCGCCCGGCCTCGAGCACCAGCACCCGGGTCGAGCGGTCGGCGCTGAGCCGGTTGGCGAGCACGCACCCCGCTGACCCCCCGCCCACGATGACGACGTCGTACACGCCGCCATCCTTGCCGAACGCCGTGTCAGCACATGTCGGTCGAGCGACCGATCTGTGCTGACACAAGCTCAACCTAAGCTCGGGCCGTGGGGGCCGAGGGCACGAGCGCAATCTCCGTGCGGGGGCTGTGGAAGGTGTTCGGACCGCGCCCGCAGCGCATCGTCGGGACGGCCGCCGCCGACCTTCCCCGCCGGGAGCTCCAGGCCCGCACCGGCAACGTCGTCGCCGTGCGCGAGGTCGACTTCGACGTCGCCCCGGGCGAGGTCTTCGTCGTCATGGGGTTGTCCGGCAGCGGCAAGTCGACGCTGATCCGCTGCCTGACCCGCCTGATCGACCCCACCGCCGGGGTGGTGCACATCGGTGGGCTCGAGGTCACCGCAGCCGGTGAGGACCAGCTGCTCGACCTGCGCCGGCACCGGGTGAGCATGGTGTTCCAGCACTTCGGGCTGCTCCCCCATCGCTCGCTGGTCGACAACGTCGCGTTCGGGCTCGAGGTGCGCGGGATCGACAAGGCGACCCGCCGGGCGAAGGCGGAGGCGATCCTCGAGCTCGTCGGGCTGGAAGGGCTGGGTTCCGCCCGGCCCGACCAACTGTCCGGAGGGATGCAACAGCGCGTCGGCCTCGCCCGGGCGTTGGCCACGGACCCCGAAGTGCTCCTGTTCGACGAGCCGTTCTCCGCCCTCGATCCGCTCATCCGCCGGGACATGCAGGACGAGGTCATCCGCCTGCGCCGTGAGCTGAACACGACGATGCTGTTCATCACCCACGACCTGGCCGAGGCGCTGCGCCTCGGCGACCGCATCGCGATCATGCGCGACGGCCGGTTCGTGCAGGTCGGCACGCCGGCCGAGGTGGTCGGCGCGCCGGCCGACGACTACGTCGAGAACTTCGTGCGCGACGTTTCCCGTTCCCACGTGCTGGCCGTCGAGTCGATCATGACTCCGGTCGACGGCGTCGTGACCGACGGCTTCTCCGCCCGCGTGCCGCTGGGCACGAAGGTGCGCGACGTGATGGGCCGGCTCGCCCGCAACGACCTGCCCGTCGGCGTGATCGACGGTGAGGGCCGGATCGTCGGTTCCGTCGACCGCGTCGCCGCGCTGCGCCTCGTCGCCGGCGAGGACGTGATCGAGGTCGGGGACGGCTGATGGCGGTCGCCACCGTCACCTTCGAAGGCCCGGCGCTCGCGCCGTCCACGACGGGGTGGCGCCGGTTCGTCGTGCCGACCGCGGTCGTGGCCGCGATCTGCGTCGTCGGTGCGACGATCGGCGACGAGGTGCCGACGTGGCTCGACGCCCACGTCCGCCCGTGGGTCGACGACGTCTACGCCTGGACCGTCCGCAACAACTCCAGCCACTGGCTGTTCACGTGGATCTTCGAGCCGATCTCCGACGTCCTCTCGGCGGCCAACGACGCCGTGCTGTGGGTGTTGCGGGCGCTGCGGTGGCCGGGCGTGCTCGCCCTCACCGGGATCATCGGCTGGCGCACCGGAGGAACCCGGGCGGCGGTCGTCGGCGTGCTGGCGTTGGCCGGCTGCGGGGTCCTCGGCTGGTGGGACGAAACGATGATCACGTTGGCCTTGATGCTCGTCGCCGTGGCGCTCGCCCTGCTCATCGGGGTGCCGATCGGCATCGTCGCCGGCCGCCACGATCGCGTCGATCACGGCATCCAGGGCTTCCTCGACACCGCCCAGGTGATGCCCGCATTCGTCTACTTCCTCCCGGTCGTCGTCGCCTTCGGGATCCGCGTCCCGGCCGCGGTGGTCGCGACCGTGATCTACGCGACGGCGCCGGCGGTGCGCCTCACCAGTCACGGCCTGCGCAGCGTGCCGGTGGTGGCCACCGAGGTCGGCAACTCCTTCGGCTGCACCTCGCGCCAGCTCCTCGCCAAGGTCCAGCTGCCGCTGGCCCGGCGGGCGATGCTGCTCGGCCTCAACCAGGTCATCATGATGGCCTTCGCCATCGTCGTGCTGGCCTCGCTGCTCGGCGTCGGCGGGCTCGGCGCCGAGGTCAACAGTGGCCTGCAGCAGGTGAACGTCGGCCAGGCGTTCGCCCCCGGGCTCGCCATCGTGCTCGCCGCCGTCGCCCTCGATCGGATCACCACCGGCGAGCGGCAGTGGCGCACCGGCAAGGTCCGCCGCGTGCGGCTGCCGGCATCCGTGCGCGGCCACCCGCTCGGCGCGCCGCTGCTCGGCGCGGCGTTCGTGATCCTGGTCGCGCTGATCGCCAAGCTCGCCGGCGCCGACCAGTTCCCCGAGGCGCTCACGATCGACGTGACCGAGCCGATCAACGACGCCGTCGGATGGGTCAACGACAACTTCCGCACGGGGGTTCCGATCGTCGGCGGCACCGGGTCGTTCAGCGACTTCCTCGTGATCCACGTGCTCGACCCCGTGCGCGACTTCCTGCTCGCCGCACCCTGGTGGTCGGTGGTCGCCGCATCGGTGGCGATCGGCTGGGCCAGCGCGGGCTGGCGGCTCGCCCTCGTCTGCGGTCTCTGCTTCGCCGGCATCGCCGCCCTGCGCACCTGGGACCTGGCCATGGACACGCTGAGCCAGGTGCTCGTGATCACGGTGATCAGCGTCGTGCTCGCGGTGCCGATCGGGATCTGGGCCGGCCGGTCGGACCGGGTCGAGCGGATCCTGCGTCCGGTGCTCGATGCGGCGCAGGTCATGCCGGCGTTCGTCTATCTCGTGCCGGTGATCTTCCTGTTCAACGTCGGGCGGGTGCCGGGCATCGTCGCCACGGTCATCTACGCCCTGCCGCCATGTATCCGGCTCGTCAGCCTCGGGCTCCGCGAGGTCCCGATCGCCCCGCGGGAGGCGGCGGTCTCGTTCGGTGCCACGCCGCGCCAAGAGCTGTTCAAGGTCCAGCTGCCGATGGCCGGGCGGGCGATCATGCTCGGCATCAACCAGACGATCATGATGGTGTTGTCGATGGTCGTCATCGCCGCCCTGATCGGCGCCGGAGCCCTCGGGCTGGAGACGGTGTACGGGCTCACCAAGGGCGAGGTCGGCCGCGGGGTGGCCGGCGGCGTGAGTATTGTCCTGCTCGCGATCGTGCTCGATCGCATCACCCAGGCCTGGGGCGGCCGCCGCCCCCGGCGAGCGTGACGGGGAGATCATGATGACCAGGCGAAAGCTGATGGCGCCACTGGCGCTGGCCGGGCTGCTGTTCGCAGCCGCGGCGTGCGGGGACGACGACGATGCTGGTGGCGACGAGACCACGGCGTCGACCGGCGCCGCTGGTGACACGACCGCGACGACGGCCGGAGATGAACCGTCGGCGACGACGGCGGGCGGGGAGGCTCCGGCGACGACTGGAGGTGGTGATGCCCCAGCCACCACTGCAGGTGGCGAGGCCCCGGCTGAGGGTGAAGGGATCACGCTCGCCGTGAACCCGTGGACCGGCTCGGCGGTGAACGCCCACGTCGCCAAGATCGTGCTCGAGTCGGAGCTCGGCACACCGGTCGAGCTCGTCGACATCGACGAGAACGCGACGTGGCCGGGCATGGCCGCGGGCGACATCGACGCCGTGTTGGAGGTATGGCCGTCCGGCCACGCCCAGGACCGCGCGACGTACATCGACGAGCAGGCCTCGGTGGTCGATCTCGGCCTGCTCGGCGCGACGGGGAAGATCGGCTGGTACGTGCCCTCGTTCGTCGTCGAGGAGCACCCGGAGCTGGCGTCGTGGGAGGGCTTCCAGGATCCCGAGCTGGCCGGCCTCTTCGCCACCGCCGAAACCGGCGACAACGGCCAGTTCCTTCTCGGCGCCGCCAGCTACGTCAGTTACGACGAGCAGATCATCACCAACCTCGAACTGCCGTTGCAGGTCGTCGTCGCCGGTTCCGAGGCGGCGGAGATCACTGCCATCGAGCAGGCCTTCGCCGACAACAGCCCGTTGCTCCTCTACTTCTGGCAGCCGCACTGGCTGCACTCCCGCTACGAGCTCACGGAAGTCGAGCTGCCCGAGTTCACGGAAGAGTGCGCGGCGTCGGCTGAGGCGGAGGACGGCAACTACAACTGCGACTACCCGCCGGACGAGCTGTACAAGGCGGCCAACGCCGGGCTGGAGGAGAAGAACGCAGCGGCGTTCGCCTTCCTGCAGAACTTCCAGCTCACGACGGAGCAGCAGAACGAGATCGCCGCGCTGGTCGACAGCGACGGGATGGCGCCGGAAGAGGCCGCCCAGCAGTGGGTGGACGAGAACGCCGACGTCGTCTCCGGCTGGCTGGGCTAGCCCCGCATCCGAGGTTTTCACGTCACCGGAGGGTTTGCGGCCCGGACGGCCGGGCACGAAACCCTCGGATGCGTATCGACCCCAGAGGAACGACGCCGTCATCAGGTCGAGGTGGCCGCCGCCGCCGTTCTCGAACAGCGTGATCGCGTCGGGATCGGTGCGGCCCGCGACGTCGCCGCGGCACAGCTCGTAGAGGTCGCCCCGGACGTCGCCCGGCGAGATGAGGCCGGCGCGCAGCGGGATGACGAGGTCACCGCACTCCGCGAGTGTCGCCTCGCGGTGATCGACGTACAGCTCGGCGCGCACCACCGCGTCATCGTCGACCTCACGATGATCCGGCTGGAACGCGCCGACGAGGTCGAGGTGGGTGCCGGGCCGGATCAGCCGCCCCTCGACGAGGGGTTCGGCGGTCATCGTCGCCGTGCTGATCACATCGGCCTCGGCCACCGCGTCGGCCAGCGAATCGACGACGGTCGCGTCGGCGACGGCCGCGACGGCCTCCGCCTTCGTCCGCGTGCGGTTCCAGACGAGGACCCGCTCCAGCGACGGCCGCACCGCGCGGTGAGCGGCGATGAGGTGTGGCGCCAGCCCCCCGGCACCGACCATCAACAGGGTCGACACGTCGTCGCGAGCGAGAAACCGGGCGCCGAGCGCGGAGTCGGCGGCCGTCTTGCGGTACGTCAGCTCGGTCCCGTCGATGAGCGCCACCGGGTCACCGGTCGACCCGCCGAACAGCAGGTACAACGCCTGCACCGCCGGCCGTCCCGCGGCCGGGTTGGCGGGAAAGACGGTGACCAGCTTGACGCCGATCGCCTCGTCGGCTTGCCACGCCGGCAGGGCGAGAAAGGCCTCGTCGGCGCCGTCCGGCCCGAACACGATCCGGCGCGTCACCGCCGGCTCGGCGCGATGGCCGTCTGCCAGCGCGTCGACCAGGTCGGCGTAGGGCAGGAGGCGGGCGACCTCCTCGCCGTCGACGATGGGCAGGTCGCGCAGGTTCATCCGGCGGCCGGGCGAGAGGCCAGGCGGCCGCTGATGCGGTCAGCGGCGCCGGCGACGAGCTGGGCGACGTCGCCGGCCGCGCCGTCAGGGGGAAAGCGGTACGAGGGCCCGTGGGCGTGCACCGCCGCGACGACCTGACCACCGGGTCCTTTCACCGGCGCCGCCACCGAACTGATCCCGGTGACGAACTCGTCGACCGTCCACTCGGTCCCCCGCGCCGCGACCGCCTCCAGGCGCCGCCGCAGCTCCGCCGGGTCAGTCGTGGTCCTCGGCGTGGCCGCCTCGAGCGGCCCGGCGAGGTAGCGCTCACGCTCGGGCTCGGAGAGGCTCGCGAGGAGGACGAGACCCGACGACACCATGTGCGGGCGGAGCCGTTCACCCGTCCAGTCGCGCAGCTGCACCGGGTTGTCGACGTTCACCTGGTCGAGGTAGACGACGTCGTTGACGTCGAGCACGGCCAGGCCCGCCGCCTCGCCGAGCGTCTCGACGAGCTCGGCCAGATGGGGCCGGGCGACGGAGATCAGGTTGCGGCCGGGGATCGCGGCGGCGGCGAGGTCGACCATCCCGTGGCCGATGCGGTACTCGTTCCCCGCGCCGGACTGTTCGACCACACCGAGCCGCTGCATCGTCGACAGCAGCCGGGACACGGTGCTCTTCGGCAGCCCGACCCGTTCGGCGACCGCGGAGACGCCGGCCGGCCCGCCCGCCAGACAGCGCAGGATGGCGAAGGCCCGCTCGACCGACTGGACTGCGGTCATCGCCAGCCAGTGTTCCACGATGCGGGACAGGCCCACAACCCGGCCCGCTTTGTGTCACCGTTCTCGCCGCGTACGGCGACGTCGGTGACACAAAGTCAGGTCCCGGCCGGGTACTGGGGGCAGGTCCTCCGGTACCGCTCGCCGGGGAACAGGTCGGCCCACTCGGACCGGGTGAAATTGCGGCCGGCGACCCGGCACGCGTGCGCCTCCCAGGCGTCGGGTCGCGGATCCCACTCGAAGATCTCGCCCGTGTCGTAGACGAGCAGCAGCCGGTCGGCGGCGAGGAACGACGCCCGGACGCGATGGTTCGGCCCCAACGGCAGGACGGAGCCGAGGACGGTCGTGCGTCTCCGTGTCCCACAGCTTCACTGCGCCGTCCTGCCCCGTCGTGACGAAGGTCGCGAGGTCGGGTGCGAACGTGACGCTCTCCACGAAATCGTCGTGCGCATCCAGGAGCGGGCTCACCTCGCCGGTCACCGCGTCGACGACGACGACGTCGCCGAAATTGCCGCCGACGCCGACGGTCCGGCCATCCGGTGCCACCGTGTTGTTCCGAGCCGCGCTCCTCGGCGCCGGTCGAGCGCCTCGACCGGCGTCGAACGCACGATGCGACGCGTCTCGAGATCCACGAGGAGCACCTTCGTCTCCGCCGTGGTCCGGTGCTCGACACGACCACGACCGCTCGTGCGGCCGTCGGGCGTGACAGAGAGCATGCGGCCGGACGTGCCCCAACCAGCACCGGGTCTCCGCCGACCGGTGCGAGCGTCGTGGCGTCGAGCACGACGAGCTCGTCTTGCTCGACCGTCCTCGCTCGACGTCGGATCCGCGGAGCGCCACGACATGGCGCCCGTCCGGCGTGAACACGGCCGTGTCGCGTCGTGAAAGCCCGGTGAACAGCTGCCCACTGCCCTTGCTGTCGGCGAGGACCGCGCCGGTCTCCCGATCCCAGACGCGCAGCCTCCCGAAATCGTCGACGGTCAGATACCGTTTGCCGTCCGGCGAGAACGAGATGAAGCTCCGTCTCGTGCGACGGCCTGCCGAGGGCGCCCGTGGCGACATCGCGGATCCGGAAGCGGGCAAGTCGTCCGCCGAGGGGAACGCCACGTACCGACCGCCTGGACCGATGACCATGTCCACGGGCGTCGAACGGCAACGTGGGCCCGTCGGCCACGCCAGGTGGCCGATGGACGAGCGTGTCCGCGCGCTGCAGGTCCCAGACGAAGATCGCACGGTCATCGCCCCCGGACCACAGCGTCGTCGCCGTCGGGGCTGAAGGCGAGAGCGTTCACAGCGGCCGCGTGACCCGTCGTAGACGGCGCGCCGCTGGCCGCTGGCCACGTCCCAGACCATCACCAGGCGGTCATCGGCCCCCGGACGCCAGCTGGGTGCCGTCCGGGCTGAAGGCCAGACGGACGAGCCGCTCCCGATGCCCGGCCAGAAGCGTGCTGCGCTCGCCCGCTCGTCAGATCGAACAGGCCGATGATGACTCCCTGGCGTCACATCGAGTAGCCGCGGCGAGCGTCCTTCCGTCCGGACTGATGGCGATCGGGGACGAGCGCACCATCGATCTGGCCGACCTCTGCTCCCGGAGGCGATGTCGACGATCGCCGTGCTGTCGGCGCCAGCGACGAGGATCCGTTTCGAGTCGGGGAGGAAGACCACGTCGCGCTGGAAGTTCGCCGCGGAGAACGGGTACTGAACGACCGGTCCGCCGCCCTTGGCCACGTCCCAGACGAGCGCGATCGCGGTCGCAGAGACCAGCCCCGGAGAGATGGCTGGTCCGTCACCGCGGCGATGTATCTGCCGTCAGGGCTGAACGAGAGGCGTGTCGGCGCATCTTCGGCAGCCCCGGCAACGGCGCGCCGACGACCTCGAACGTCGCCATGTCGACGATGTGGAGCCGACTGCGGCGAGATGCCGACGACGACATCACCGCCAATCGGCCGTCGGGACTGACCGCGCTGGAGATGCTCCCGCGAAGGCCGGGGATGGAGGCCTCCACGCTTGCGGGTTGTGGCGTCGTACGTGCTCAGGCTGGGCGATCCCCCGCTGCCGCTCGTGAGCAGCGTCTTGCCGTCCGGCGTGAACCCGAGGTCGAGGAAGGCTTCGGTCTCGCTCCGGATCACGGCGACGGCGTCGGGGCTGCGCTGGATGGTGGCGAGCAGGTTGGACCGCGTCTCGCGAGAGTCCTCGAGATGCCGGCCTTCAACCGCGAGCAGGAGCGCCTGGTCGTAGCCGTCGACGACGAGTGCCTGCGTACCGAGCCGCCTGGCCTCGGCCAGCGTCTCGCCCGCGTCCGCCCGCTCCGCTTCGCGCTCGGCCTCGTCGGCCGCGACCTCGGCGTCGCGGGCCGCGCCGTCGGCCCGGTCGCGTTCGCTGATGGCGTCCTCGGCCGCGGCATTGGCGCGGCTGGCCTGCGTTTGGGCGTCGCGGGCCGCGCCGTCGGCCCGGTCGCGTTGGCGGACGGCGAGGAGTCCGGCGACGAGGACGGCGACCAGGAGCACAGCGGCGGCGGCCAGCAGCCCTCGTAGTCGCCGCTTGCTGCGGGCGTCGCGCCGCGCTCGAGCACGGGCCGCCTCGAGCTCGGCTTCCTCGGCGGCGCGACTGGCGTCGAGGTAGTGGCGTTCGACGTCGTCGAGCGCGGGGCCGGCGGCCTCGACCCAATCGAGGGTCGCGGCGAGCCGGGCGCCTCGCTGCAGCTCGGCCGGGTCCCGCCCGCGTCGGTCCCACTCATGGGCGGACGTGCGCAGGTGACCGAGGAGACGAAGCCCTTCACGGTCCTCGTCGAGCCAGCTGCGCAGCCGTGGCCACTCCCGGGCGAGTGCCTCGTGGGCGACCTCGAGGCCGTCGTCACCGGCGACGACGAGGCGGGTGCGCACGAACACGTCGACGACCTGGCGGTGGTCGGCGTCCGTCACGACCGAGCTCGGATCGATCCGCTGCCGCACCGCCTCGCCGTCGGGGGCGGGCGTCACCAGGCGCATGAAGAGGGCCTTGGCCAAGAGGCGTTGGTTGGGTGGGAGCCCCTCGTAGAGCCGCTCGGCTGATGCGGCGATCGCCTGCCGGAGCCCGCCAGTGGCCAGGTAGCCGTCGACGGTGAGGACCCGACCGTCGCGGTTGGACCACGTCTCGGCCAGCGCGAACGACAACAGGGGGAGGCCGCCCGGTTCGCCGCTGACATCGCGCAGCAGGAGCTCGACCAGGCCGGGTTCGAGACGCAATCCGGCGTCCCGGGCCGGACGCTCGATCACCTCACGCAGCTCGGCTTCGGTCATCGGCGTGACGAGGTGGAGGCCGGTCTCGAGCCTGCGGGCGAAGTTCGGGTGCGCAGTGACGGAGCCGACGTGGTCGGCGCGGAGGGTGACGACGACGGGCGCGACCTCGAGCCGCTCGACCAGAACGTCGAGGAACTGATGCGCCGCGCCAGACGTGACATCCGGCGCGAAGAGCTCTTCGAGCTGATCGACGATCACCACGGTCGTCGGGCCCGCCGTCTCGAGGGCGGCGACCAAGGTGGCGTGCGGATCCCGGCCGGGAGTGAGCACGGCGACCGGCTGTCCCGCGCTGCGTAGCCGGCTGGCCACCCCGGCTCGGACCAGGGAGGACTTGCCACAGCCGGACGGACCCACAACCGCCAGAAGTGGTGAGTCGGTGATCCGCTGCAGACAGATGTCGATCTCGCGTTCTCGCCCGAAGAACGCCTCGTCGTCGTCCACGTCGTAGGGCACGAGTCCTCGGTATGGCGGCTGCTGGGGATCGGGCGGCACGGCGAGGCCGGGAGCGTCGACGGCGAAGATCGTCTCCGGTTCGTCGAAGCCGTCGAGGCGGTGGGGCCCGAGCTCGACGAGGCCCACGTCGCTCGGCAGGTCGGCGCTGGCCAGTCGAGCGGTCGTCGCCGAGAGGATCACCTGCCCCGCCTCCGCCAGGGCTCGAACGCGGGCGACGCGGCTCAGGGTGGCACCGGCGAAGATGTCGTCGACTGCGACGGCTTCGCCGGTGTGGACCCCGCAGTGCACCTGCACGCGGCCACCCGCGAGGGCCCGCTGGAGGTCCACGCCGGCGTGCACGGCGTCGCTGGCCCGGTGGAAGACCGACATCGTGGCGTCGCCCTGGATGACGTCGCCGATGCGGCGCCCGTTGTGGCGTTCGACCGCCCGGTCGACGACCAGCAGATGTTCGGCCAGCAGACCGGGCGCGGCATCGGGCAGCTCTTGCCACAGCCGGGTCGAGGCCACGACATCGGTGGCGAGGAAGGTGACCACGCCGGTGGGCAAGGGCTCGCTGTCCCAGCCGGCGCGGAGCTCCTCGACCAGCTCACCCGGAGTCGCCGTGCGTTGGGCCGGATGGGTGGCGAGCCCACGGCGCAGCGCCTGCTCGAGTCGGGCGGCGCGTTCCGGGTCGACGTCGTCCCAGGCCGGGAGGATGCCGGACGGGGGTTGTCCGGTGAGCAGGGCGAAGGCGGTCGCGGCCAGGCCGTACACGTCCGCGGCCCGCGTGGGAACCGCACCCGCAGCTACCTCGGGAGCCCGGTAGCCCGGCGTGCCCCCACGGGTACGCAGCCCCCGCGTCGAGGACACACCGAAGTCGACCAGCACGACCCGACCCGTCGGCGTCAAGACCAGGTTGGCGGGCTTGACATCACCATGGACCACGGACGGGTCGGTCGTGTGCAGGTGGGTGAGGGCCTCGGCGACGGGAGCCAACCAGCGCAACACCGTCGAGGGCGGCAGCCCAGGCCGCCCGTGCTCGGCCAACACCGCCGCCAGGTCGACGCCCTCGACCCAGTCCATCACCAGCACGTGGCGGTCGTCTTCGAAGAAGTCGTCACGGGCGAGCGGCAGGCCGGGATGTGGGTGCAGCGACAAGAGCGTCCGGGATTCGACCAGCAGCCGTTCGGTGTCGAGAGGATCGGCCGAGACGCGCCGCAGCTTGAGCGCGACGTCCCGACCGTGACGCCGGTCCACGGCGCGCACCAGCGTCCCTTCCCCACCGCGGCCGATCACGGCCAGCACCTCGTAGCGGCCGTGCAGCAGGGTCGGCGTCACGTTGGTCACGTCACGCCCCCAGCTCGAGGTCGCCGAGGCTGACCGCGCCCGAGGACAATGCGGCGTTGGCCAGCCGGAGTCGGCGGCGGTCACCCTCGACGATGGCGAACTTGTCGAAGAGGTTGGCGAGGTGCTGCTTCACCGCCGCGTCGGACACGAACAGTGCGGCGGCGATCTCACGGATCGACGCCGGCTCGGTGAACGGATCGCCCGAGAGCAGGGGCTGACACAGCGTGACCAGGACGTCACGTTCACGTCGGGTGAGGACCGGCGGCTCGTCCACCACGGACGTCGCCGGCCCGCCCCCTGACACGACGCCGCGCAGGACGACCCTGGCCACACCGAGGCGGATCTCATCGCCCGGTCTCACGACCCGCCGCCCGGAGATCCGCTGCCCGTTCACATAGGTCCCGTTGCGCGACCCCAGGTCCTCGATGAACCACGCCCCGCCCAGCTGCTCGAGCAGAAGATGGGTTCGGGACACGGACGGGTCGTCGACGACCAGGTCGCTCTCCCTGGAGCTGCCCACGATGCTGCGTGGCGCGCCGATCGGGCAGCAGCGTCCGCCCAGCCGCCGTCCATACCTCGAGGTGACCCTCCACGGCACTCCCTCCCGTCGTCCCCGCCAGTCTCGCGCGTGTCCGCAGCCCTGTCCGAGCGGACGCGGTGACGGCCGTCGATCGTTGTCGACACCACGCAGACAGGCTGAACGACGTCCGTCATCCCGAACATCCCCACCACGGTGAGGAAAGCCTTACCTCGAGCGGGAGGAACAACCGCCGTCGCGCCGATGGTGACGCACGGGGGTTCAGCGGACCATGGGTCACGCCACCGGCATCGCCGATGGAGTCCGGCACCACCCGGACACGCCAACCAGAAAGGATCCGACATGACCGCCACCACCGCCATCACGACGGGCGGGCGTCACCAGCGCCCGCGCCTCCCCCTCGCCAGCCTGGCGCTCGCCGGGGCCGCGCTCACGGTGAGTCTCATCGCCATCACCACCGACGACGAGTCGGCCCCTTCGAACGTCGTCACGGCCCAAGACCAGACCCCCGCACCAGCTCGAGCGCCGGCCGGGTCGGCCGCGACCGACGGCGCCAACGGCAGCGCCACCGGCGACTGCCTCGCCAGAGCGGTCATCGTCCGCTGCTGAGCCTGCCAGAGCGTTGCGTCACAAACCGGGCAGGATCAGGCTCAGACCGGGAAGGCGCCCTGCATCCGGGCGGCGGCGAGGGTGTTCTCGAGCAGGCAGGCGACGGTCATCGGCCCGGTGCCACCCGGCATCGGGGTGATCGCGCCGGCGATCGCCTGCACCGCCTCGAAGTCGACGTCGCCCACGATCCCGTCCTCGGTCCGCGACACCCCGACGTCGATCACCGCCGCGCCCGGGCGCACGTGGGCGGCCGTGATCATCCGCGCCGCCCCGGCCGCACCGACGACGATGTCGGCCTCGCGACAGACCTCCTCGAGCGACGGCGTCCGGCTGTGGGCGAGCGTGACGGTCGCATCGGTGCCCTTGCGGGCGAGCAGCAGGGCGAGCGGCAGCCCGACCAGCGTCGACCGGCCGACGATCACGGCCCGGGACCCCGCCGTCGGCACGCCGTACCGCTCGAGCAGGCGCATCACCCCGAGCGGCGTGCACGGCACATGCCCCGACTTGCCCCGGACCAGCCGGCCCATCGACAGCTCGGAGAGCCCGTCGACGTCCTTCTCCGGCGTCAGCAGATCGAGCACCGGCTCGGGATCGAGGCCGGCGGGCAGCGGCAGCTGGACGAGGATCCCGTGCACCGCCGGGTCGGCGACGAGCGCGGCAACCGCCGCCTCGACCTCGCCCTGCGACGCCGTCGGCGGCAGTCTCGACCGCGCGCGACGACATCGCCGCCTCCTCGGCCTTGCGCTGCTTGATGCGCACGTACGACTGGCTCGGGCGGTCGTCGCCGACGAGCACCGTCGCCAGGCACACCGGCGGCGAGCCGGCGGCCTCGACGGTCTTGCGCAGCTCGACGATGATCTCGTCGCGCAGACGGGCGCCGTCCATCAGCACGGCCCCGCCGGCCGTGCGGGCGAAGTCCTCCGTCACGACAGCCCGACGATCTCCCCGTCGTCGTCGAAGTCGATGATCGACGCCGCGGGGGTCGCGCCGAGGCCGGGCATCGTGCGCATCTCGCCGCAGATCGGGTACACGAACCCCGCCCCCACCGAGGCCCTGACCTCGTGGACGTCGAGGGTGTGACCCGTCGGCGCCCCCTTCAACGCCGGGTCGGCGGAGATCGACAAGTGGGTCTTGGCGATGCACACGGGGAGGTCACCGAAGCCGTTGCGCTCGTACGTGGCGAGCTGACGGGTCGCGAGCGGCGAGTACTCCACGCGTCCGGCACCGTAGACGTTCGTCGCCACGGTTTCGATCTTCTCCGTCAGGCTCGCCGAGTCGGGGTACAGGAAGCGGAAGTCGCTCGGCTCGGCACACGCCTCGACCACGGCCCGGGCCAGGTCGGTGGCGCCCGCGCCGCCGTCGACGAAGTGCGTGCACACCGCCACGCGCGCCCCGAGCGCCTCGGCCTCCCGACGGATCACGTCGTGCTCGGACGGGTGGTCGTCGGGGAAGGCGTTGATCGCGACGACCGGCGTCACGCCGTGCAGCCGCACGTTCTCGATCTGCTTGCGCAGGTTCGCCGCCCCCGCCGCCACGTCGTCGGGGTGCTCCTGCAGCATCTCCGGGGGCAGCGGCCGCCCGGCGACGATCCGGTACTTGCCGGAGTGGAGCTTGAGCGCCCGCACGGTCGTCACGACGACGGCGGCGTCCGGGACCAGCCCCGACGCGCGGCACTTGATGTTGAAGAACCGCTCGGCGCCCATGTCGGCGCCGAACCCGGCCTCCGTGATGAGGTAGTCGCCGCCGCGGATGCCGATCATGTCGGCGAGGATCGACGAGTTGCCATGGGCGATGTTGCCGAACGGCCCGGCGTGGACGATGACCGGCGTGTTCTCGATCGTCTGCAGCAGGTTGGGCTTGATCGCCTCCCGCAGGAGCACCGCCATCGCCCCGGCCCCGCGGAGCTGCTCGGCGGTCACCGGCTCGCCGGTTGTCGGTGTAGGCGACCACGATGCGCCCGAGGCGGACCCGCAGGTCCTCGGCCGACGTCGCCAGCGCCAGCACGGCCATCACCTCCGAGGCGGCGGTGATGTCGAAGCCGGTCTGGCGGACGACGCCGTCCTGCTTGGCACCGAGCCCGATCACGATGTTGCGCAGCGCCCGGTCGTTGACGTCGAGCACCCGCCGCCACGTGATGTTGTGCGGGTCGATGCCGAGCTCGTTGCCCTGGTGGAGATGGTTGTCGAGCATCGCGGCGAGCAGGTTGTTGGCCGCGGTGATGGCGTGGAAGTCACCCGTGAGATGCAGGTTCAGCAGCTCCATCGGGACGACCTGGCTGTAGCCGCCGCCGGCCGCCCCTCCCTTGATCCCGAACGTCGGCCCCATCGACGGCTGGCGGATGCTGATGACCGCGCGCCGGCCGATCTGCGCCATCGCCTGGCCGAGCCCGACGGTGGTGGTGGTCTTGCCCTCACCGAGCGGGGTCGGGGTGATCGCGGTGACGACCACGTACTTCGCCTTCGGGAGATCGGCGAGCTCGTCGATCGCGTCGAGGCGGATCTTCGCCACGCTCGACCCGTAGGGCTCGAGGAGGTGCTCGCCGAGGCCCATCTCCCACGCCACGTCCGGCAACGGCTTCAGCGAGGCGTTGCGGGCGATGTCCAGGTCGGATCCGAGCGGCGTGACCATGACGGAGCTCCCAGGCTGATTCCACGATGCGGTGCCGTTCCATTATACGAAACCGCCTCCGCCGAGGCCAGCAAGGGGCCGGCAGTAGAGTTCGTGGCGTGGGCCGCCACTCGTACTCGCCGTACACGCGCCTCACCGAACCGCTCGTGCGCGACGGGGGCGGTGAGCTGCGGCCGGCGCCGTGGGACGAGGCCATCCAGCCGCGCCGCCGACGGGCTGCGCGTCGCCCGCCGGGAAGCCGGGCCCGGCGCAGCCGGGTTCTTCTCCTGCTCGAAGTCGACCAACGAGATGAACTTCATCGCCCAGAAGTTCGCCCGGGCGGTGATCGGGACCAACAACATCGACTCCTGCAACCGCACTTGACACGCCCCTTCCGTGGTCGGTCTGGCCACAGTCTTCGGCGCCGGCGGCGGCACCTCCTCGTATGCGGAGATCGAACACACCGACGTGATCGTGATATGGGGGTCGAACGCCCGTGACGCCCACCCGATCTTCTTCCACCACGTCCTCGCCGGGGTCCGCAACGGGGCGACGTTGTACGTGGTCGACCCGCGCCGGAGCTCGACCGCCCAGTTCGCCGACGTGTGGCTCGGCCCCCACGTCGGCACCGACATCGCCCTGTCCAACACGATCGCCCGCGAGATCATCCACGCCGGCCTGGTCAACACGGCCTTCGTCGAGCGCGGGACGACGGGCTACGCCGAGTTCGCCGCGTCGGTCGAGGAGTGGACCCTGGATCGGGGCGCCGAGGTCACCGGCGTCCCGGCGGACGCCATCCGCGAGCTCGCCCACGCCTACGCCAAGGCGGACCGCGCTCAGCTGTGCTGGACGCTCGGCATCACCGAGCACCACAACGCCGTCGACAACGTGCTCTGCCTCATCAACCTGGCCCTGCTCTGCGGGCACGTCGGGCGCTACGGCTCGGGTCTCAACCCGCTGCGCGGGCAGAACAACGTCCAGGGGGGCGGGGACATGGGCGCCCTGCCCAACAAGCTGCCCGGGTTCCAGGACGTCACCGACGACGCGGCCCGGACCAAGTTCGAGGCCGCGTGGGGGTGCACGATCCCCGACCGCCCCGGTTGGCACCTCACCGAGATGTTCGACGCGATGCACCGCGGCGACCTCAAGGCGCTGTACGTGATCGGGGAGAACCCCGCCCAGTCGGAGGCCGACGGTCACCACGCCGCCGCCGCCCTCGACCGCCTCGACCATCTCGTCGTCCAGGACCTGTTTCTCACCAAGACGGCCCAGCGCGCCGACGTCGTGCTGCCCGGCTCGGCGTCGTGGTGCGAGGCCAACGGGACCGTCACCAATTCCGAGCGCCGGGTGCAGCTGTGCCGCAAGGCGTTGGACCCGCCAGGCAACGCCCGTGACGACATCCAGATTCTGCTCGACGTCGCCCGCGAGCTCGGCCACGACTGGGATTACGGGAAGCCCGACGATCTGGCCGAGAACGTGTGGAACGAGGTGCGGCGGCTCTCCCCGATGCACGCCGGGATGAGCTACGCCCGCCTCGAGGAGCTCGGCGGGATCCAGTGGCCGTGCTTCCACGAGGACCGCCTCGAGCCGACGTGGCTCCACGGTCGGCTGTGGGCCGAAGACCCGGCCGACCGCGGTCGGCTCGCCCCGTTCAGCGTGGTCGTCCAGGAACCGCCGGTCGACGAGCTCGACGACGACTACCCGCTGCGGCTCACCACCGGTCGACGGCTCGACTCGTTCAACACCGGCGTGCAGTCCGGCGGCTACCGCAGCCCCAACCGGCTCGGGGAGACGATCGACGTATCGCCGGAGGACGCGGCGCGGCTCGGCGTCAGCGACGGCGAGATGGTCCGCGTGACCTCACGGCGAGGAGAGGTCGAGGCACCCGTGCGCATCGACCACGGACTGCGCCCTGGTCTGGTGTTCATGACGCTGCACTTCCCTGACGAGGTCGACACCAACCTGCTCACCATCGAGGCGGCCGACCCAAAGTCGGGCACCGCCGAGTTCAAGGCCACCGCGGTCCGCATCGACCGGCTCGACGTCGCGTCTGCCGCCGGCGACTGACGGGATGGACCTCAAGATCGCCAGCGCGGCGGCCACCGCCGCCGAGCGATCGGCTGTCGACGCCGTCGTGGGCCCGCAGCCGGCCGGTGCTCGCCTCGGCGAGCGTGACCCGGCGGGCCACCACGTCGCCCGGGGCGGGCGGGAGCTCCGGTCCCAGCGCCACCTGCTGCTGCCGGCCCTCCACGCGGTCAACGACCGCGTCGGGTGGATCAGCCGCGGGGCGATCAACTATCTCGCCGAGCGGCTCGACGTCGCGCCCGCCGACATCTACGGCGTGGCCACGTTCTACGCCCTGTTCTCCACGGTCGAACGGCCGGCCCGGCAGGTCCACGTGTGCGTCGACCTCGTCTGCCGGGCCGGCGGCGGGCTGGCCGAGTCCGACCTGCCCGCCGGGACCCACCCGGCGCCGTGCCTCGGCGTCTGCGAACGGGCGCCCGCCGCGCTCGTCGTCGAGGCCGGCGAGTCATCGCGCCGGGAGGTGTTGGCCCCGGCCACGGAGGTAGCGGTGCGGCGGAAGTGTCGACGGTGATTGGCCGGCCGATGGAGACCCCGGTGGCCGCCGCCGTGCCCCAGCTCGCCGCGGGGCCGGGGTCGCTGCGCCTGCTCACCCGCGTCGGTGCCGCGGACCCGGCGAACCTCGACGCCTACCGGGCCGCCGGCGGGTACGAGGCGCTGCGGCGGGCGCTGGCGATCGGTCCGGCGGCGGTGATCCGCGAGGTGACCGACTCCGGGCTCGTCGGCCGCGGGGGCGCGGCGTTCCCGACCGGGCGCAAGTGGGAGGCCGTCGCCCGCCACCCGGTCCGCCCCCACCACCTCGTGTGCAACGCCGACGAGTCCGAGCCGGGCACGTTCAAGGACCGGGTGCTGATGGAGGGCGATCCGTTCGCCGTGATCGAGTCCATGACGATCGCCGCCTACGCCACCGGTTGCGCCCACGGATGGATCTACGTGCGTGGTGAGTACCCGCGGGCCACGCGGACGTTGCACGCCGCGCTCGACGCCGCGCGCCAGCGGGGCTTCCTCGGCGACGACATCCTCGGCGCCGGGTTCGGCTTCGACATCACGGTCTTCCGCGGCGCCGGGGCCTACATCTGCGGCGAGGAGACGGCGATCTTCAACTCGATCGAGGGGTTCCGCGGCGAGCCCCGCAACAAGCCTCCGTTCCCGGTCGACGCCGGACTGTTCGGCCAGCCCACCGTCGTCAACAACGTCGAGACGCTGGTCAACGTCCTGCCGATCCTGCACGGCGGCGGGGCCGCCTTCGCCGCCACAGGCACGAGCGGGTCGACCGGTCCCAAGCTGTTCTGCGTGTCCGGCGCGGTCGCCGCGCCCGGCGTCTACGAGGTCGAGTTCGGGATGACGCTCGGCGAGCTGATCGAGCTGGCCGGCGGGGTGCGCCGAGGCGCCCGGTTGCGGGCCGTCCTGCTCGGCGGCGCGGCGGGCGGGTTCGTGGGCCCCGACGAGCTCGACGTGCCGCTGACCCTGGAGGGCGCACGCGAGCACGGCACGACGCTCGGCTCGGGGGTCGTGCTCGTGCTCGACGACTCCGTCGACGTCGTCGACCAGCTGCGCCGGATCGCCGCCTTCTTCCGCGACGAGTCGTGCGGGCAGTGCGTGCCGTGCCGGGTCGGTACGGTCCGCCAGGAAGAGGTGCTCGCCCGGCTGGCGGGCGGGAGCTCATCGCCCGGCGACCTCCAGCTCCTCGCCGATCTGGGACAGGTGATGCGCGACGCCAGCATCTGCGGGCTCGGCCAGACGGCGCCGATCGCGATCCAGTCGGCGATCGACAAGCTCGGCGTGTTCTCAGAGTGAGCGAACAGGCCCGATCCAGTCGCGTTCCCTCACTCTGACGCGGGATTACTGGAGCTCGATCAGGCCGCCGTTGGTCGGCCGGAAGCCGCAGGCGTCGTAGTAGAACGGCTTCAGGTCGTCGTCGAAATCGACGTGGAGGTACTCGCACCCGGCGTCGCGGGCAGCGTCGCGGGCGACGGCGACGAGCTGCTTCCCGACCCCGCGCCGGCCGGCCCTCTCCGCCACCATCGTGTCCTGGATCCACGCGTGGACCAGACCGTCCCACACGACGTTCACGAAGCCGACCAGCTCGCCGCCCTCGCGGGCGACCACCCACCCGAGGCTGTGCTGGTCGACCAGCCGGACCCAGTTCCACTCGGACTCGTCGAACACGCGGGTCCCGAAGGCCGCGGCGTGGAGGGCGTTGACCTCGCCGTTCCCGAACCGGCCGCGCCACTCGTAGGTGACCATTCAGGCGACCCGGCGGGCAGCGGTCATAGCCGGTGGGCCGCACCGATCCGGGTGGAGGATCGCGGCGAAGGTCTCGACGCCGGTGACCACTCGCGGCCCGGGGCGAACGACGAAGGCGTCGGCGTCGACCGCCCAGACCTCCGCCTTTGCCGGCAGCACTCCGGCGGCGACGGTCTGCTCGGCGAGCGCGACACTGCCGTCGAGTCGGTACCCGCACGGTGCCACGATCACAACCTCAGCACCACAACCGGCCACCGTCGTCCAGTCCACGCCGACCGACTTCTCGCCCGGTCTTCCGAGCAGGGCCTCGCCGCCGGCCGCAGTCACCAGGTCGGGCACCCAGTGGCCGGCGGTGAACGCGGGATCGGTCCACTCGAGCACGAGCGTCCGCCGGCGCGGCGCACCGTCGACGTAGGCGGCGATCACGGCCAGCTTCGCCCGGCAGGCTCCGACGATCTCCTCGGCGCGGGCGGACGTGCCCGTCGCCGCGCCGACCGCGATCACCGAGTCGAGCACCTCGTCGAGGGTCATCGGGTCGAGGGTCAGGACCTCCGCCCGGCAGCCCAGATACGTGAGGGCGTCGTCGACCTCGGTGACGTCGACGGCGCACACCGCGCAGAGGTCCTGGGTGACCACCAGCGTCGGGTCCAGGTCGGCGAACGCACCCCGGTCGAGCCGGTAGAGGTCCTCACCCGCCGCCATGCGCTCCTTGACGACGACGTCGATCTCAGCGGGCGACAACCCGGCCGGCAGCGCCGACGTCGACACGATCCGCTTGCTGCGCGCGGCCGGCGGGGAAGTCGCACTCAAACGTGACTCCGACGACCTCGTCGGCGAGACCGAGGGCGAACAGGATCTCGGTCGCCGACGGCAGCAAAGAGACGATCCGCATCACCACCCATCTTCGCCGAACCGGCCTCCGCCAGCACTGGTTCGCGCCGATCACGAGGACGCGTAGGCGGTGGAGTTCAGCCGATCTGGACACAAGTACCGGTTTTCGCGGTTGCCCGCGCGCACTCAGTGGTATCTTGCTGTCGAGGCGGGCAGCCGACGGGTGCGGTTCGCAAGATGTAGAGGGCGGGGTATGCGATGCCGACACTGTTCGTCGATCCGACGTTCACCGACGAGGCGTTGCTCGATCATGTTTATCGCGGTGACTTCGTGCTGCGCACGTCGCTGCCGGCCGTGAGAGAGTTCGTCGAGTTCAGCGCGCGACCAATTGGTCGAGATTTTCGCTCCGTACGACCCCGAGATGGCTCACGAGCACTTTGATCCCGCGGCGGCGGCGGAGTTGCTCGGACGCTGGAAACCTGCCTTCATCCACCATCCTCGGTCGAAGCAGCTCGTCGGCCAGGTCATCGAGGAGCTCGGCCTCCCTCCCGAATCGACGCATTTCGACGTACCGAAGCCGCGGAGCGCATTTCCGGTCGATCACCTCACGACCGGCATCGCGTTCGCGTTTCCGTGGCACCGGGACACGTGGTACTCGGCGCCCAGCCAGCAGGTCAATTGGTGGCTGCCGATCTATGACGTGCAGCCCAACAACGCGATGATGTTCGACCCGGCATCCTTCAACCGGCCGGTCAGCAACACCTCGTCGGGCTTCGACTATTACCAGATCAACGTTGCTCGACGCTCCACGGCGACACAAGTTGGTCGCGAGGTCCAGTCGCGCCCGGCGGCGACCGACCACCACGTCGACGCACCACTCACGATCATCGGGCGTCCCGGCTCGGTGCTCCTGTTCTCCGGGAATCACCTGCATGCCTCGATTCCCAACACATCATGTCGAACACGCTTCAGTGTCGACTTCCGCACAGTCGACCGGCGTCACGTTTCCGACGCTGTCGGCGCCCGGCTGGTCGATGTCGAGTGCACCGGCACGGCGCTGCGCGACTTTGCCAACGTCGCCACCGGCGAATCGTTCGACGAGTCACTGGTGCAGGAGCTTCACGGCGTACCGCCCGAAGGCAGTGTTCTCGTCTTCGCTCCACCCGGCTGACCCGGGACGGCGGAGCGCGTGATCTCCCCTCATGGGGGATCGTGCCGGCGACGCAGTAATATGATCGGTCAACACTCTCAGTAGGGACTTTGGGGGGCGTAGTGGGCGGCGGACGGGACGGACATCGGCGGGCTTTTTTCGCCGCGAGCATCGCTGTAGCGATTGCCATCACCAGTGTCGGGGTGCTCACATCAGCGCCACAGAGGGCTGCGGCTGACACGTTCTCGGATCCGTCGTTCACGACCGAGACGATCGCCACGGTGCCGCCGTACACGCTGGTGGGTTTGGCGTTCGCTCCTGACGGCCGGCTGTTCGTGTGGCAGAAGAACGGTGTGGTACGGGTCATCAAGAACGGGGTGATGTTGCCGACGCCGTTCATCGATTTGTCGGCGAAGGTCAACACGTTCGACGACCGCGGGTTCTGGGGTTTCGCCTTTGACCCTGATTTCGTGAACAACGGGTTCGTGTACATGACCTACACGTTCGAGAACGCGGGCAACCCGAACTCGTCTGCGGAGCGCACGTCGCGTTTGGTGCGGGTCACGGCGAGTACGGCCAACCCCGATGTGGCGCTTGCGGCGTCTGAGACGCCGATCATGGGCAGTGTCGGGACGCCGCCGTGTTCGGCGCAGCCCCCTGGCGCGGATTGCATCGCGGCCGATGGGGGGAGTCACACCCTGGGGTCGGTCGTGTTCGCGGAGGATGGGACGATGTTCGTCGGTGTCGGTGATGGGTCCGACGGGGACCATCTCGCTCTGCGGGCGCAGAGCCTGGACAGCCGCGAACGGCAAGATCCTGCGGATCAACAAGGACGGCACGGCGCCGGTCGACAACCCGTACTACGACGGCACGAACTCGGTCCGTTCGAAGGTGTGGCTGTACGGGGTGCGTAACCCGTTCGGCTTCGCCCAGCAGCCGGGCACCGACCGGATCGCGTTCGGCGACGTCGGGTGGAACACGTGGGAAGAGGTGAACATCGGGTTGAAGGGCGCCAACTATGGCTGGCCGTGCTATGAGGGCAACAACCCGCAGCCGACGTTCCAGGGCAACGCGACGTGTGTGGCGCTGCCCGGTTCGGCGCACCGTCGCCCGTTCCACACCTACAACCACAGTGTCGGCAGTGCCG
The DNA here is from genome assembly GCA_963755235.1 of uncultured Acidimicrobiia bacterium. Classification (GTDB taxonomy): domain Bacteria; phylum Actinomycetota; class Acidimicrobiia; order Acidimicrobiales; family Ilumatobacteraceae; genus JALZMG01. Next base: position 50,824 of record CAVWJT010000016.1, on the reverse strand, counting down.
CGATCGGCGGTCCGTTCTACAGCGCGCGACCGCGTACCCGCAGCAGTATCAGGGCAACTTCTTCTTCAACGACTATTCGGGTGGTTTCATCAAGCGGATCGTGTTCGACGCCGACGGGGAGCCCCAAAGCGTCCAACCGTTCGCCACCGACGTCCCGGCCCCGGTGTCGATGGTCGTCGGTCCGGACGGGCTGATCTACTACCTGTCGTTCACGACCGGTGAGATCCGCCGGATCCGGTCGAACGCGCCGCTGGCCCAGGCCACCGCGACACCGAGCTACGGCCTGTCCCCGCTCACCGTCGACTTCTCGAGCGCCGGGTCGACGAACCCTGGCGGCGGGGCGATCACCTACCTGTGGAACTTCGGTGACGGCACAACGTCCACCGCGGCGAACCCGAGCCACACCTACACGTCGGCGTCCCCGGTCACCCTCGCCCCGACGCTCACGGTGACGAACAGCGCCGGGCACTCGGCGAGTCGAACCCTGTCGGTCACCGTCGGGAGCATGCCGCCGACACCGACCATCGCCGCCCCGGTCGACGGCACCGCGGTGTCGCACGGACAGACCGTGAACTTCCACGGTTCGGCGACCGATCCCGAGGACGGCTCGCTGCCCGCCAGCGCGTTGGGGTGGACGGTGTTGCTGCACCACAACTCGCACGTGCACACGTTCGTCAGCGGGACCGGTTCGTCGGGGAGCTTCATGGCCGAGGACCACGGCGACATCGGCACCTTCGCCTATGAGGTCGTCCTCACCGCCACCGACAGCACCGGGCTGAAGTCGAGCACCAGCGTCACCCTGCCGGTCGTGGCCGACACCGTGCCGCCGACCGACGCCGGCCAACCTGACCGCGACCGCCGTCGGCGCGACCCGCGTCGACCTGGCCTGGAGCGCGGCGACGGACAACGCCAGCGTGGTCGGCTACCGCGTCGAGCGATGCGCCGGTGACCGCTGCTCGAACTACACGCAGATCGGCTGCCCCGACCGGCACGACCTACACCGACGTCGCCGTCGCACCCGCCACCAGCTACAGCTACCGGGTTCGAGCGCGCCGACCACGTCCGACAACCTCAGCGGCTACTCCGACGTGGCCGCCGCGACCACACAGCCGGCACACCGCAGCCCGCCGGGCTCGTCGCCGGCTACTCCTTCGACGAAGGAGCCGGTTCCACCGTGACCGACGTGTCCGGCAACACCAACAACGGCACGGTCAACGGCGCCACCTGGACCGGCGGCCGCTTCGGTGGCGGCCTCAACTTCGACGGCACCGCAACGGTGCAGGTGCCGTCGGCGCCGTCGCTCAACCTGACCTCAGGCGATGACGCTCACCGCCTGGATCAAACCGACGGTCAACCTGACCGGGTTCACCACCGTGATCCAGAAACAGCCCGACGCCTACCTGCTGAACGCGAGCAACCAGTCCGGGGCCCGGTTCCCCGGCGGCGGAGGGACCACCAGCGGCGGATGGCAGTACGTCAGCGGCACCAGCGCCAGCCCGATCAACGCGTGGACCCACCTCGCCGTCACCTACGACAGCACGATCCTGCGCCTCTACGTCAACGGGACCCAGGTCGCCACCCAACCCGCAAACGGAACCATCCAGACCACCACCAGCCCACTGTGGATCGGCGGCAACAGCCCCTACGGCGAATACTTCGTCGGGGTGCTCGACGACGTCCGCGTCTACAACCGGGCACTGACCGCCGCCGAGATCCCAGTGATCCGGGACAACGCCACTCGTACCCCCCGCCCCAGACACCACCCTGCCGTCCACACCGACCGGACTGGCGGCGACCGCGAACGGCACCCAGGTCAACCTGACCTGGGCCGCCTCCAGCGACAACGTCGGCGTCAACCGCTACCGAGTCGAGCGCTGCCAGAACGCTGGCTGCGACGAGTTCACCCAGATCGCCACACCCACCGGGACGACCTTCACCGACCCCGGCCTGGCCGCGAACACCAGCTACAGCTACCGAGTGCGGGCCGAGGACTACTCCACCAACCTCAGCGACTACTCGACCGTCAGCACGACGACAACCGGTGTCGCCGCACCCGACACCACCAAGCCAACCGCCCCCACAGCTCTCACCGCGACAGTTGCCGGCACCTCGCAGATCGACCTCAACTGGACCGCGTCCACGGACAACGTCGGTGTCGCTGAGTACCGCATCGAGCGCTGCCAGGGATCGGGCTGCACGACCTGGGCACAGGTCGGCACGTCCACCACCACGAACTTCTCGAGCACGGGACTGTCCACCGGCACGAGGTACCGCTTCCGGGTCAGGGCCGCCGACGCCGTTCCCAATGTGGGCAACTACTCCGGCATCGTCACCGCGGTCACCCAGGCCGGCGACACGACCAAGCCGACCAAGCCGGCCACCCTGACGGCCACGGCGGCCGGCCCGAATCGCATCGACCTGAGCTGGGCGACGGCCACCGACAACGTCGGCGTCACCGAATACCGGATCGAACGCTGCCAGGCGGCAGGGCTGCTCGAACTACGCGCAGATCGGGACGTGGCCCACGACCACGTTCGCCGACACGACCGTCGTGGCCAGCACGACGTACCGCTACCGCGTGCGCGCCGCGGACGCTGCCGGCAACCTCGGGGCGTACTCACCCGTGGCGACGAGGGCGACCCCCGCGGTCCAGGACACGACGCCTCCGTCCGCACCCTCGGCGCTCACGGCCACGGCGACCGGCGGTCAGGTGAGCCTGACATGGGCCGCGGCGACCGACAACGTCGGCGTGACGGGTAACCGGATCGAGCGGTGCGAAGGCGCCGGGTGCTCGACCTTCACGCAGATCGACGTCGCCACCGGCGCGGTGTACTCCGACACGTCGGTGGCCCCGTTGACGACGTACAGCTACCGGGTGCGCGCCACGGATGCCGCCGCGAATCTCGGCGAATACTCGAACGTGGCGTCCGCGACAACCCCCACGGCGCCGACCGCACCGACCGGTTTGGTCGCCGGGTACTCGTTCGATGCGGGAACCGGCACCACGGCGACGGACTCGTCCGGCAACAACAACACCGGCACGATCAACACCGCTACGTGGACCACCGGCAAGTACGGGGGAGGGTTGAACTTCAACGGCACTGCCAAGGTGCAAGTGCCCTCGGCGGCCTCGTTGAACCTGACGTCAGGGATGACGCTGGCAGCCTGGATCAAGCCGACGGTCAACCAGAGCGGCTGGGTCACGATCCTTCAGAAGCAGCCCGACGCCTACGTGCTCAACGCCAGCAACGGCACAGGAGCGCTGTTCCCAGGTGGCGGTGCCACCTCGAACAACGGGTGGCAGTACGTCAGCGGCGTGTCTGCCAGTCCCGTCAACACCTGGACCCACGTCGCGGTGACCTATGACGGCGCGATCTTGCGGATGTACGTCAACGGTGCACAGGTCGCCACGCAGCCGGGGACCGGGACGATCCAGACGACGTCGAGCCCGCTGTGGATCGGCGGCAACAGCCCGTACGGCGAATACTTCGTTGGACTGATCGACGAGGTCCGCGTCTACAACCGGGCGCTGACGCCCGGCGAGATCGCCACCATCCGGGATGTCCCGCTCACATAACCCGGGGTCCGCCGTCCGACGTGTTGCCGTGTCCCTCTCCTCGTCATTGATGCCGCCGCGCTCCTCACCGGCTCAGCACGGGCTCCAGGTCTTGCTGTAGCGCCATTCGGCACCGGACCCGGTGCTGCCGGGGCGGGGCCTCCATTGGAAGGCAGCACTCCCAGCCACAGGATCGAGGCCTCGCGAGCCGGAGCCAACAGAGGATTCAGCGTATCGTCGCTGGCGTGGAGCGCAGGGTCGAGCTGACGATCGACGACCGATCCGTCGAGCGCGCCGGAAGGCGCGACGCTCCTCGACGCCTGCCGGGCCGAGGGTGTGGACATCCCGACGCTCTGTTATGGGGACACGATCACGCCGAAGAACGCGTGCCGTGTGTGCATGGTCGAGGTCGAGGGCTCGCGGGTGCTGGTGCCGTCGTGCTCGCGCCAGGTCGAGCCCGGCATGGTCGTGCGCACCGACACGGAACGGACGCGCCACAGCCGCCGGCTGGTGCTCGAGCTGCTCGGCTCGTCCGTCGATCTGTCGCTGACGGCTGGCGTCGCCCGATGGAACGAGGAGTACGGCGCCGAGCCGGACCGCTTCGGCGACGATGTCGAGACCGTCGAGCAGCCGGTGAAGGTCGACAACCCGCTGTACGTGCGCGACTACGCCAAGTGCATCCTCTGCTACCAGTGCGTCGACGCCTGCGGCGAGCAGTGGCAGCAGACGTTCGCGATCGGGGTGGCCGGTCGGGGTTTCGACGCGCGCATCGCCACCGAGTACGACGTCGACCTGCCCGAGTCGGCGTGCGTCTACTGCGGCAACTGCATCCAGGTGTGCCCCACCGGTGCGCTGATGTTCACGTCCGAGCACGAGATGCGGGCGGCGGGCACGTGGGACGAGGAGCGCCAGACCCGGACCGACACGATCTGCCCGTACTGCGGCGTCGGCTGCACGCTGACCCTGCACGTCCAGGACAACGAGATCGTCAAGGTGACCTCGCCGCCCGACGCCGGCATCACGCGGGGGAACCTCTGCATCAAGGGGCGCTTCGGCTTCCAGCACGTCCAGAACCGGCCGGACTAACCGCTCCGACCACGATCTGGGCGGGATTTTTCCGGATTCCGGCACGATTCCCGCCCAGATCGAGGGTTGACACGATTCCCGCCCAGATGTCGGAACCGCTCGGACTGATCGGCGACGCCGCCGCTACGGTCGGTCGCATGCGGCCGAAGTCCTTGGTGCTGACGTTCGGCCTGCTGATGGGGATGCTCGGGGCCGGCTACGGCGTGCTGTTCACGATGCTCGACGACTACCGCGACGAGTACGGGATCAGCGAGTCGGCGCTCGGCATCGTCATCGGCCTGGGGTTCCTGTCCGGTTTTGCGTCCCAGGTCCTGATCGCCCCGCTCGCCGATCGCGGGCACGCGAAGCAGGTCGTGATCATCGGAATGGCGTTCAACGTGGCCGGGCTGCTGGTGATGGCGATGGCGACCACGGTCCTGCCGTTGATGCTCGGCCGGCTGGTGATGGGCGTCGGCGTCGGTATGGCCTTCCCCGCGATCCGGCGCATCGTGATCCTCGCCGAACCCGAGCGCCTGGGGCACAACCTCGGTCGACTGCTCGCCTTCGACGTCGCCGGCTTCGCCGCCGGTCCGGCGGTGTCGGCCGCGCTCGTCGGCCCGTTCGGCATCCCGGCGCCGTTCCTCGTCATCGCCGCGGTGACCGTGGCCGCGCTGCCGTTCGTGGCCCGCGTCGACGTGCAGGAGACCGCCGAGCCGCCGACCCAGCGGTTCGCCTTCGATCTCCTCCGGATCCGACCGTTCGCCGGTGCCGTCGCCCTCGGGTCGGCGGTGTTCCTGATGATCGGCGCGTTCGACGCCTTGTGGGCGGTCGTCCTCGACGACCTCGACACCAACGAGTGGATCGCCAACCTCGGGATCACGTTGTTCGCCCTGCCCCTCATCATCCTCGGATCAGTGGGAGGCCGGCTCGCCCAACGGGTCGGGCCGTTCCGCGTCGGCACCCTCGGCCTGCTCGGCGGGGCCCTGTTCATGGCCCTCTACGGGGTGGTGCCGACCGGCGGGGCGATGTTCGCGGTGGCGATGGTCCACGCCGTGAACGACGGCTTGACCGTGTCGAGCACGGGCGTGGCCGTCGGCATGGTCGTGCCGGCCGAGCGCCAAGCCGGGGCCCAGGGCGTGCTCGGTGGGTTCGAGACCCTCACTGCCGGCATCACTGCCGCGGCCACCGGAGTCCTGTACGAGCACTTCGGTCGGGCCACCGCCTACGGGGTCGCCGCCGCGGCGATGGTCGTCCTGGTCGTGATCGGCGCCCTGCTCGCCCGGCAGTCGTGGAGCGTCAAGGGCGCGATCACCGCCACCACGGCGACCGCACCCGCCCCGGTGTAGGGGTGCTATAGAACCTGGCGTGAGCGGATCCTCGACGACCCCATCGGCCAGTTGCGTCGTGATCGGCGCCGGCATCGTCGGCAACTGCCTGGTCGGGCACCTCGCCCGGCTCGGCTGGACCGACCTCGTGCTCGTCGACAAGGGCCCGCTGCCCAACCCCGGTGGCTCGACGGGGCACGCGTCCAACTTCATCTTTCCGACCGACCACAACAAGGAGATGGCGCTGCTCACGCTGGAGAGCCAGCGCCAGTACGTCGAGCTCGGGGTCAACACGACGTGCGGCGGCATCGAGGTCGCCCGCGAGGAGGCACGGCTCGAGGAGTTCCGGCGGCGGATGACCTCGGCCAAGGCGTGGGGCATCGACGCCCGGCTGCTCACCCCGGACGAGGTCAAGGAGCTCGTGCCGTTCGTCAACCCCGACGTGCTGCTCGGCGGCGTTCTACACGCCGAGTGTGTCGGTCGTCGACTCCCTGCAGGCCGGCACGTTGATGCGCCAGGAGGCGATCGACAAGGGCGTGCTCACGGTGCTCGCCAACACCGAGGTCACCGACCTCGAGGTCGACGACGGCGCGATCCGGGCCGTGATCACCGACAAGGGTCGGATCGAGGCGGAGCACGTCGCGATCGCGTGCGGCGTGTGGAGTCCACGCATCGCCGCGATGGCGGGAGCGGCGATCCCGCTCACTCCGGCCGTGCACCAGATGGTCGACGTCGGTCCGATCGACGTGCTGCAGGAGACCAACACCGAGGTCGCCTACCCGATCGTCCGCGACATGGACACGTTCTGCTACGAGCGCCAGTCCTCCGGGTCGATGGAGGTCGGGTCGTACGCCCACCGGCCGATCTTCCACCGCCCCGACGACATCCCGTCGATCGAGGCGTCAGCGCTGTCCCCCACGGAGCTGCCGTTCACGCCGGACGACTTCGACGACCAGTTGGAACAGGCCATCGACCTGATGGAGATGCTCGGCGACGCCGAGATCAAGTACTCGATCAACGGGCTCCTCTCGCTCACCCCCGACGCGATGCCCGTGCTCGGCGAGACGGTGGAGGTGCGGAACCTGTGGTCGGCGGCGGCGGTGTGGATCAAGGAGGGGCCGGGGATCGCCCGCCTCGTCGCCGAGTGGATGACCGACGGCTACCCCCACGTCTGTGACCCACACTCGTCGGACATCAGCCGCTTCTACCCCCACGAGCGCACCGAGCACCACATCCACGCCCGCTGCGCCGAGCACTACAACAAGACCTACGGGATCGTCCACCCGCGTGAGCAGTGGGCGAGCGAGCGGGGGATGCGGCGCAGCCCGTTCTTCCCCCGCGAGGAAGCGCTCGGTGCGGTGTTCTTCGACGCCCGCGGCTGGGAGCGGCCGCAGTGGTTCGAGTCCAACGCCGACCTCCTCGACCGCTACCCGCAGGCCGGCGGACCGCGGCCGCACGAGTGGGACAACCGCTGGTGGTCGCCGATCACCAACGCCGAGCACCTCCACCTGCGCGAGCACGTCGGGATGGTCGACCTCACGGCGTTCAACGAGTTCGAGCTCACCGGGCCGGGCGTCGTCGACTACCTCCAGCGGATGTGCGTCAACAACGTCGACGTGCCAGTCGGCAAGTCGGTCTACACACCGCTCCTCTCGCCCGGCGGCGGGTTCCGCGCCGACCTGACGATCATGCGCCTCGGCGAGCAGCACTTCCGCGTCGTCACCGGCGCCTTCGACGGCGGCCGCGACAAGCACTGGTTCACCCGCCACCTGCCCGCCGACGGATCGGTGACGTTCACCGACCGGACCTCGGGCATCTGCACGATCGGCGTGTGGGGACCCAAGGCGGTGGCGACGATGACGCCGATCGTGAACACCGACCTGTCCCAGGACGGGTTCCCGTACGGATCGGTGCGGGACGTGCTCGTCGACGGCGTGCCGTGCACGATGTTCCGCATCTCCTACGTCGGCGAGAGCGGCTGGGAGGTCTACACCAACACCGAGCACGGGCTGCGGGTGTGGGACACGATCTGGGAGGCCGGCCAGACCCACGACATCCGGCCGGTCGGGCTCGGCGTGTACGCCGTCACCGGGCGGATCGAGAAGGGCTACCGGCTGATGGGCGCCGAGCTGGAGAGCGAGTACGACCCGGTCGAGGCCGGCCTGGCCCGGCCGCGGGTGAAGGCGGCCGACTTCATCGGCAAGGAGCCGTACCTCGCGGCCCGCGAGCGGGAGCCGGCGGCGGTGCTGTGCACGCTCGAGATGACCGATCACACGTCGGCCGACGGGATCGCCCGCTACCCCACCGGTGGCAACGAGCCGATCCTCACCCTCGACGGCGAACGGATCGTGGACGCCAAGGGCCGGGTCTCACGGGTGACGACGGCCGGCGCGGCGCCATCGCTCGGCACCTACCTGCTGATGGCGTACCTGCCGCCCGAGCACGCGGTCGAGGGCACCGACCTGCGGGTGATGTACATGAACGAGCTGTTCCCGGTGCGCGTGGCCCGGGTCGGCAGCCGCCCCCTGTTCGACCCCGACGACGACCGCATGAAGTCGTGACCATGTCGCTTTTCATCAACTCTTGTGTGAGAGCGACACTTTTTGTCGCTCTGGCACAAGAGTTGCGGCATTGCGACATGGACTGGGACCGAACGTGAGGATCCTGGTCTGCGTGAAGCGGGTGCCGGCGCCGGGGGCGCGGATCAACCTGACCGCCGACGAGCAGGCCATCGACACGGCCCATCTCGGCTTCACGACGAGCCCGCACGAGGAGTGCGCCGTGGAGGCCGCGGTGCAGCTCGTCGAGGCCCACGGCGGGGCGGCGACCGTCCTCACGGTCGGCCCGCCGGAGGCCGAGGAGCAGTTGCGCTACGCGGTGAGCGTCGGCATGTCGGAAGCAGTGCTGGTGCCGACCGACGGCGCGGACTGGGACCCGCAGCGCACCGCCCGGGCGATCACGGAGGCGGTCACGCGCCTGGAGGCGGCAGACGGCCAGTTCGACCTGCTGCTCTTCGGCAACGAGGCGGCCGACTCGGGCGGGTTCCAGGTCGGCATCCGCGTCGCCCACGCCCTCGGGCGGCCGATCGTGAACGGGATCAAGGGCATCGAGGTTGAAGATGACACGCTCCGCCTGCGCCGCGACACCGACGCCGGCTCTGAGACGTACGAGCTGCCGCTGCCGGCGGCGGTGGGCGTGAAGGAAGGCATCAACCTGCCCCGCTACCCCACGATGAAGGGGCGCCTGGCTTCCAAGCGCGTCGAGGTCACCCGCCTCGACGTCGCCGCCGAACCCGGCGGGCAGCAGATGGTGCGCCTGCAACGACCCGTCGAGCGCGCCGTCCAGCACGGTGATCCTCGGTCACGGCGCCGAAGCCGCCCCCGCCGTCGTCGACCTGCTCGACGAGCTCGGTGTACTGCGGTGAGCGTGCTCGTCGTCGTCGAACACGACCGCGGCGCCATGGCCACCGCGTCCGGGGAAGCGTTGAACGCCGGCCGTCAGCTCGCCGCCGCCACCGGCGGCCCCCTCGACGCGCTCACCATCGGTGCTGACGCCGACCCGATCGCCGACCAGCTCGGCCGCTTCGGCGTGGCGACCGTGCACCAGGCGCACCATCCGCTGCTCACCGACTACGGGCCCGAGGCGTGGGGTGCCGTCGTCGCCGCCACCGCTGGCGAGCTGGCCCCGGCCGCGGTGCTGGCCGCCGGGACCGACCGCGGCCACGAGGTCCTGGCCCACGCCGCCGCCCGCCTCGACCTCCCGATGGTCGCCAACTGCACGACGGTCACGCCGGGCGAACCGACGACCGTGACCAGAGTTCGCTGGGGCGGCTCACTGCTCGAGGAGGCCACCCTCACCGCCCCGCTGGCCCTGATCACCACCGCGCTCCACGGTTTCGACGGCGAGCCCGCCGGCGAGCCCGGTCCCGCGGTGACCCGGGAGCTGCTCCCCGAGCTCGACCCGGTACTCGCCCGCAGCGTGGTGCGGGAGCGGGTCGAGCGCACGGCGGGCATCACCCTCGCCACCGCGCCGGTGGTCGTCGGCGGTGGCCGAGGTGTCGGCTCGGCCGACGCGTTCGGCCCGCTCGAGGAGCTCGCCGGCCTGCTCGGTGGCGTCGTCGGCTGCTCGCGCGTCGTCACCAACAACGGCTGGCGCCAGCACCGTGACCAGGTCGGCCAGACGGGCACGCGCATCGCCCCGACCGTCTACCTGGCGTGTGGCATCTCCGGGGCGATCCAGCACTGGGTCGGGGCGATGACGGCGAAGAACATCGTCGCCGTCAACCTCGACCCCGACGCCAACATGGTCGCCAAGGCCGGGTACGCGGTCATCGGCGACCTCCACGAGGTGGTTCCGGCGATCTCGGCCGAGATCCGCCGGCGGAAAGGTGCGTGATGTCCGAGTTCGCCCGCTTCAGCGCCCTGAGCTTCGACTGCTACGGCACGCTGATCGACTGGGAGGCGGGGATCGCGGCCGAGCTCGGGCGCTGGGCCGGCGCCCACGACGTCGAGGCGAGCGAGGCCGAGCTGGTCGCCGACTTCGGCCGGTTCGAGAACGACGTCGAGCGCGAGCACCCGGCGGCGCGCTATCCCGACGTCCTCGCGATGACGCTGGACCGCATCGCCGAGCACCACGGCGCCGGGGCGACCGATGCCGAGCGATCATCGTTCGGGGGATCGGTGGGATCGTGGCCCGCCTTCGCCGACACCAGCGACGCCCTCGCCCGGCTGAAGCAGCGCTTCCAGCTGATCATCCTGTCCAACGTCGACCGGGCGTCGTTCGCCGCGAGCAGCGAGCGGCTCGGGGTCGAGTTCGACCTCGTCATCACCGCCGAGGACGTCGGCGCGTACAAGCCGAGCCCGCAGAACTTCACCGCCCTGCTCGACGCGATCGGGACGATCGGCGTCACCAAGGATCGGTTGCTCCACGTCGCCCAGTCCTTGTACCACGACCACGAGCCGGCCGCCGCGGCCGGGCTCCCCTCGGTGTGGATCGACCGGCGCCACGACCAGGACGGCTTCGGGGCCACGCCCCCGCCGGCCGGCGCGGTGACGCCGTCGTGGCAGTTCCCGTCGATGGCGACCTTCGCCGAGGCCGCGACCACAGAGCCGTGACGGCGTTCGCCAGCTTCGGGATGTACCCGTTCGCCGCGCTGCGCCCGGCGTGGGAGCAGCTCTGGTCCGCGGTGCACGTGCGGGCACCGTGGACGCCGGCCACCCTCAGCTGGGATCGCACCGTGCAGGACCACTGGGTCGACCCCGCGTGCGCCGTCTGCCATGCGTGCGGATGGCCGGTCGCCACGACGTTGCGCTCCACCGTTGCGGTGGTCGGCGCCTTCACCCTCGCCCTGCCCGAGGCCGACGGCCACCGCTACCGCAGCGTGCTCGTGGCGTCCCGGTCGGGTGATCTCGAATCCTTCGTCAGCCCCGACGCGACGGCGGCGGCGAACAGTGACGACAGCCTGTCCGGCTGGATCAGCCTCCAGGCGGCCACGGTCGGCCGGGGCCGCCCGTGGCCCGGCCGCATCCGGTGGACAGGCGCCCACATCGAGAGCGTGCGCGCGGTGCGTGGCGGGGACGCCGACCTGGCCAGCGTCGACGAGTTGACGTGGGCCCACCTCCGCCGGCTCGAGCCCGGCCTCGTGGACGGTCTCCACGTCGTGGGACGGGGCCCGTGGATCCCGAATCCGGCCATCGTCACCTCCACAGGACGCGTCGACGAGCTCCGGAGCGCGTTCGCCGGAGCGATGGACGACACGGCCACCAGGCCGGCCCGGGCGGCGCTGCTGCTGGCCGGCTTCGTCGCCCTCGATCGCAGCGACTACGACGCCGTTCTGCGCGACTAATCTCGGTACGTTCGTACTGGGAATTCTCCGCGCCGGCGCAGCCGCGAACGGGAGCACGGCGGAGCGCGCTCGCGGCTGCCCGAGCAGCAACCGTTCGCCCAGCCCCGCCTGCTCTATCGCCCGACCGAGGTCGTGTCGGCCGACGAGTTGGAGGCGATCCATGACGCCTCCCTCCGGATCCTCGCCGAGATCGGGATGGACTTCCTCGACCCCGAAGCCCGCCGCTTGCTCGCCGCCGCCGGCGCGACCGTCGGGGGCGACGGCCACGAGCAGCGGGTGCGCTTCGACCCGGCGATGGTCGTCGAGACCATCGCCACCTGTCCATCGACGTTCCGGATGCACTCGTGGAACCCCGAGCACACCCTGACCCTCGGCGGCGACGTCCTCGCGTTCGGCTCGGTGGGCAGCCCGCCGAACATCGTCGACTTCGAGGGGCGGCGCCGACCCGGCGACCGGGAGTCGTTCCGCATCCTGCTCCAGCTGTGCCAGTGCCTCAACGTCGTCCACTTCATCGGCGGCTACCCGGTGGAGCCGATCGACCTCCATGCGTCGGTCCGCCACCTCGAAGCGGCCCTCGACGTCTTGACCCTCACTGACAAGGTCCCGCACAGCTACAGCCTCGGCGCCCAGCGCAACCGGGACGTCCTCGAGATGGTTCGCATCGCCCGTCAGGTCGACGACGCGACGCTCGACCGCGAGCCGTCGGTGTTCACCGTCGTCAACTCGTCCTCGCCGCTGCGCCTGGACGCCCCGATGCTGCAGGGGATGATCGAGTTCGCCTCGCGCAACCAGGTCGTCGTGATGACCCCGTTCACGCTGTCGGGCGCGATGGCGCCGATCACGCTGGCCGGTGCCGTGGCGCAGCAGAACGCCGAGGCCCTCGCCGGGATGGTGTTCACCCAGGTCGTGCGGCCGGGGGCGCCGGTGGTCTACGGCGGGTTCACCTCCAACGTGGACATGCAGTCGGGCGCCCCCGCCTTTGGCACCCCCGAGTACGTGCGCACGGCGATGCTCGGGGGTCAGCTCGCCCGGCGCTACGCCGTGCCGTACCGGTCGTCGAACGTGTCGGCCTCCAACACCCTCGATGCCCAGGCCGCGTACGAGAGCGTGTTCTCGCTCTGGGGCGCGGTCATGGGCGGCGTCAACTTCCTGATGCACGGCGCGGGGTGGATGGAAGGCGGGCTGTCGGCGTCGGCCGCCAAGCTCGTCGTCGACGCCGACCTGCTCGGGATGGTGGCCGCGTTCTGCGAGCCGATCGTCGTCGACGAGGACTCGCTCGCCGTGGACGCGATCCGCGAAGTCGGACCGGGCGGGCACTTCTTCGGGATCGAACACACCCAGGAGCGCTTCCGCACCGCCTTCTACCGGCCGATGATCTCGGACTGGCGGAACTACGAGACTTGGGACGAGGCCGGCCGGCCGGACGCCGCCCACCGCGCCCGCGAGCTCGCCCACGCCTTCCTCGCCGCCTACGAGCCCCCGCCGATGGACCCGGCCGTGCGGGAGGAGCTCGACGCCTTCGTCGCCCGCCGCGTCGCCGAGGGCGGCGTCCCGACCGATTACTAGGAGTTCACGGTGAAGTCGTCAGCCCAGGTCGTCGTCATCGGCGGTGGCGTCGTCGGTGCGTCGGTGCTCTACCACCTCACGGAGGCGGGGTGGAACGACGTCGTACTCGTCGAGCGCAAGGAGCTCTCCGCGGGGTCGACGTGGCACTCGGCCGGCGGGATGCACACGCTCAACGGCGATCCCAACGTGTCCAAGCTGCAGCAGTACACGATCGAGCTGTACCGCACGATCGAGGCCCGCTCGGGCCAGAACTGCTCGATCCATCTCCCCGGCGGGCTGATGCTGGCCAGCGATCGCGAGCGCCTCGACTGGCTGCGCATGGCCCAGGCCCGCGGGCGCTACCTCGGCATGGAGCTCGAGATCATCTCCGCTGCCGAGGCCATGGACCTGTTCCCGCTGCTGGAGGAGCAGTACTTCGTCGGCGCCCTGTTCGACCCGGTCGAGGGCCACGTCGACCCGAGCGGGGTGACCAACGCCTACGCGATGTGCGCCCGCCAGGCCGGCGCCGAGATCTACCGCCACACGTGGGTCCAAGACGTGCGCCAGCGCCCCGACGGCACGTGGGACGTCGTCACCGACAAGGGTGAGATCCACGCCGAGCACATCGTGAACGCCGGCGGGCTGTGGGCGCGTGAGGTCGGGCGGATGATCGGGCTCGAGCTCCCCGTCCTCGGCATGGAGCACATGTACCTCGTGACCGACGACATGGACGAGGTTGCCGCGTTCCAGGCCGAACGCGGACACGAGCTGCCGATGGCCCTCGACTTCGAGGGCGAGATCTACATCCGCCAGGAGCAGGGCGGGATGCTCTTGGGCACCTACGAGCAGGCCTGCGTGCCGTGGTCGCCGCAGGTCGCGCCGTGGACCTTCGACCAGGAGTTGTTGCCACCGGACCTCGACCGCATCGCACCCTCGTTGGAGATCGCCTTCAAGCACTACCCGGCGATGGCGACGGCGGGGATCAAGCGGGTGATCAACGGGCCGTTCACGTTCGCGCCCGACGGCAACCCGCTCGTCGGGCCGATCCGGGGGATCCGCAACTGCTGGGTCGCGTGCGCGGTGATGGCCGGCCTGTCCCAGGGCGGCGGCGTCGGGCTCGCCCTGGCCAACTGGATGACAACGGGCGACCCCCAGCTCGACGTCTGGGGAATGGACGTCGCTCGGTTCGGCGACTGGGCCAACCTCGCCTACACCAACGCCAAGGTGCGGGAGAACTACAGCCGGCGCTTCCGCATCACGTTCCCCAACGAGGAGCTGCCCGCGGGGCGGCCGTTGCACACGACGCCGGTGTACGACCGGTTCACCGCCCACAACGCGGTGTGGGGTGCCGGCTTCGGGCTCGAGCACGCCCTGTGGTTCCAGCGTCCCGGCGAGGAACCGGCCGAGGACGTCACGTTCCGGCGGTCCAACGCGTTTCCGGTCGTCGCCGACGAGTGCCGGGCCGTGCGCGAACGGGTCGGGCTCACCGAGTGCTCCAACTTCGCCAAGTACCGGGTAACCGGGCCGGGGTCGGCCGAATGGCTCCAGGGCCTGTTCACCAATCGGCTCCCGAAGCCAGGGCGCATCGCGCTCACCCCGATGCTCAACCCCGAAGGCCGGATCGTCGGCGAGTTCTCGGTGGCCCGTACGGACGATGACGAGTTCCTCCTGTTCGGCTCGCAGGTCGCCGAGGTGCACCATTCCCGATGGTTCCTCGCCCACCTGCCGTCGCCGAGCGACGTGCAGTTCGAGGTTCTCGGCTTGGCGCTCGTCGGGTTGTCCGTGGCCGGGCCCCGCGCCCGGGAGGTGCTGCAGTCGGTCACGAGCGAATCGCTCGCCACCCCAGACTTCCCGTTCATGGCGTTCCGGCGGGTGCAGATCGGGATGGTCCCCGCCTGGGTCGGGCGGATGACGTACACCGGCGACCTCGGCTACGAGATCTGGGTCGCGCCGGAGTACCAGCGGGCGCTGTTCGACCTGTTGTGGGACGCCGGACGGCCGCACGGCATGGCGTTGTTCGGCTTCCGCGCCCTGATGTCGCTGCGGATGGAGAAGCGGTTCGGGACGTGGTTCCGCGAGTTCCGGCCGATCTACACGCCGCTCGAAGCGGGGCTCGACCGCTATGTCAAGCTCGACCACGAGTTCATCGGACGGGCCGCGCTGGAGGCCGAGATGGCGCGGGGCCCGGAGCGCGCGCTCGTCTACCTCGACGTCGATCCCGACCCCGACGAGCCCGCCGACGTGATCGGCGACGAACCGATCTGGCACGACGGCCCCGATGGATGGCGCGTGGTCGGGTGGGTCACGTCCGGCGCCTACGCCCACCAGAGCGCCCGATCGCTCGCCCTCGGCTACGTCCCCGCCGGGCTCGACCGCGACGGCGCGACGTTCGAGATCGAGATCATCGGCCAGCGGCGGCCGGCCCGTCTGCTGACCGAGCCGACGTTCGACCCGGCGGGCGAGCGGATGCGCGCGTAACACCTCATGGGCCGCCACCCGGACGTGGAACGCCGGCAAGCGCTCCTCGATCGCGTCGTGGCGTACCTGGCCGAGCACGGTCTCGCCGATATCTCGCTGCGGCCCATGGCGCGGGCGGTGGGCGTGAGCGTCAACGCCCTCGTCCACCACTTCGGCGCCAAGGAGGAGCTGGTGGTCGCGGCGCTGGTCCGGGCGGCGGACGTGCAGGCGCACATCGAGTGGCAGTGGCTCGACCGCCATCCCGAGCTCACCGAGGCCGACCTGCTGCGCCGGTGGTGGCGGTGGATCACCGCCTCGCCGGCCAACCTCGCCGTCGTCCGCCTCGGCATCGAGGCCGCCGCCCTCGACGCCACGGCGAGCGGACTGCCCGGCGCCGTGCGGGCCGACCAGATCGCCCCGTGGCGGGAGAACATCGAGCAGCGCCTCGTCGCCGAAGGCATGGACCCCGAGCAGGCGGCACTCGAAGCCCCGCTCGTGAAGGCGATGTTCACCGGCCTCGTCGTCGACCTGCTCGCCACCGGCGAGCGCCGCCGCCTCACCCGCTCGCTGGAGGCCGGCGTCGCCCGCCTCGAACGCCAGCTCGCATCCGAGGTTTTCAGTTGATCCGAGGGTTTCCGAGCCGGACGGGGTTCCGCAAACCCTCGGGTGACCCGAAAACCTCGGATGGTTAGAGGTCCTTCACCAACCGAAGCGCGTCGTAGACGGCGGCGTGGATGTTGCGGCTGGACACCGCGTCGCCGATGCGGAACAACTGGAACCGGCCGTCGGGATTCCTGGTCAGCGACTGGGGACGCCCCTCGAGCAGGGCGCCGTAGTCGATCGCACCGAGGTTGCGCGACGCCGGCTTGAGCTCGAAGTACAGGTCAGCCGTCGCCGCCGTCCCATGGTCGGTGACCACCCAGTCGACGTGACGCACGCTCGCGTGCGGGGAGTGGTCGCTGCCGATCTCGACGCACAGCCGCCCTCCCTCCGGGCGCACGGCGCGCACCCGCTGGTTGAGCGTGATGCGGGTCTCGGTCTCGTTGAACGCCCGCGCGTAGGGCACGTGGTTCATCCCCCCGATGTCGATGCCGAGCATCCGCTCGGGGGTGACGATCTCCAACCGGGCCCCTGACCGGGCGATCATCTCCGCCGCCGACAGCGCCGAGTGCGTGCCGTTGTCGTCGAAGAACAGGACCTCGCCCGTCGGCGCCACGTCGCCGCCGATCACGTCCCAGCTCGTCACCATCCGCTCGGCGCCGTCGTCGATCTCGGGGAGTTGGGGGAGGCCGCCGGTCGCCACGACCACGACGTCGGGGTCCAGGGCGGTGACGTCGTCGCCCTCGGCGAGGACGTCGTAGCGCACGTCGACGCCGAGGCGGGCGAGCTCGTCCACCCGCCACTCGACGATGCCCAGCAGATCGCGGCGGCGGGGGTTGCGGGCCGCCAGCTGGATCTGGCCACCGGCCCAGGGCATCGCCTCCAGCAGCGTCACGTCGTGGCCCCGTTCACCGGCCACCCGGGCCGCCTCCAGCCCGGCGGGGCCGGCCCCCACCACGACGACCCGCCGGACGTTCGGCGCCCGCGGGATCTCGTGGGGCATCGTCTCTTCGCGGCTGGTGGCGGCGTTGTGGATGCACAGCGCCTCGCCGAACTCGTAGATCCGGTCGAGGCAGTAGGTCGCCCCGACACACGGCCTGATCTCCGATTCCCGACCCTCGACGATCTTGCGCACGATGTGCGGGTCGGCGAGATGGGCCCTCGTCATGCCCACGAGGTCGACCTTGCCCTCGCGGATGGCATGGCGGGCTGTCGCCACGTCGTCGACTTTGGATGCGTGCAGGACGGCGAGCGACGTCGACTCCCGAACCTGACCGGCGAAGTCGAGGTGCGGCGCCGACGGCATGCCGTGGATCGGGATCACCTCGATGAGCGACGGGTCGGTGGCGATGTAGCCGCGGATCACGTTGATGAAGTCGATCAGACCGTCGGCTTCCAGTCGGGAGACGATCTCCAGCCCCGTCGGCGCGTCGATGCCGCCGGGCACGGTCTCGTCGACGGCCATCCGGATGCCGACGATGAAGTCCGGGCCGACGCGCTCGCGGATGCCGGTGAGCACCCGCCAGCCGAAGCGCAGGCGGTTCTCGAAGGATCCGCCGTACTCGTCGGTGCGGCGGTTGGTCAGCGGCGACCAGAACTGGTCGAAGAGGTGGCCGTAGGACTCGATCTCGACACCGTCCATGCCACCGGCCTGCATCCGCTCGGCGGCGTCGGCGTACTTGCCGACGATCCGGTCGATGTCCCACTCCTCGGCCTCCTTGGGCACGGCCCGGTGGGCCGGCTCACGCAGCGGTGAGGGAGCCACGACGGGAAGCCAGTCGTCCTGCGCCCAGCCCGTGCGCCGGCCGAGATGGGTCAGCTGGATCATGCACGCCGCCCCGTGCTCGTGGATCTCGTCGGTCATCCGGCGGATCCACGGCACGATCGCGTCGTCGTAGGCGTGGAGGTTGCCGAACGCCGGCGGGCTGTCCTCGGCGACCACCGCCGACCCGGCCGTCATCGTGAGCGCCAGGCCACCCTTGGCCTTCTCGACGTGGTACAGGCGGTAGCGGTCGGTCGGCATTCCCGCCTCCGCGTACGCGGGCTCGTGCGCCGACGAGAAGACCCGGTTGCGCAACGTGAGGTGCTTCAGCTGGAACGGCTGCAGCAGCGGATCGTCGATGGTCACCACGCGCAAGCCTCTCACGCCGTTCTGTCGTTTGGAACCGGCCGGATCGGGTCGATGCCAAACGACAGTTACGGCTCACTACGCCCAGGTGTCGGGCATCTCACGTTTTCTGCGACTCACGAACTCGCGTAGCGCTTCGTCGGTCGCGTCTTCGATCGGCGGGGGTTCGTAGGCCGCGAGCAGCTCGGCCACCTTGTCCGCCGCCCGTTCCTCGACCCGCCGCTCGCCGGCGTCGCGCCACTGCTCGTAGCTCGAGTTGTCGGCCGTCCAGCTGTCCCAGAACGCCGTCTCGTAGTGGCGCAGCGTGTGCTGGGCGCCGAAGAAGTGCTTGCCCGGGCCGACCTCCCGGAAGCCGTCCATCGCGAACTCCTCGTCGGACAGGTCGATGCCCTGCAGGTAGCGGTGCAGGGCGCCGCAGTGGTCGGCGTCGACGACGAACTTCTCGTAGCCCATCACGAGACCGCCTTCGAGCCAGCCGGCGGAGTGGAGGATGAAGTTGGCACCACAGAGGATCGCCGCCTGCATCGAGACTGCCGACTCCAGCATGGCCTGCCCGTCGAGGACCTTCGAGGTGGTGAACGAGCCCGAGCAGCGCAACGGCAGCCCGACCCGGCGGGCGAGCTGGCCGACGACGAGCGACCCGATGGCGGGCTCGGGCGTGCCGAACGTCGGCGCCCCGGACCGCAACGCCATCGACGACAGGAAGTTCCCGTACACCACCGGCGACCCCGGCCGGGTGAGCTGGCCGAGGGCGACGCCGACCAGCGTCTCGGCGTGGGCCTGGGCGATGTCGCCGGCGAGTGTGACCGGTCCCATCGCCCCGCCGAGGATGAACGGCACCACCACCGGCGCCTGGTTGGCGCCGGCGTAGGCGCGGATCGCCCCCGTCATCGCCCCGTCCCACACGAGCGGGGAGTTGACGTTGACGTTGCCGAGGATCACGCAGTTCTCCTCGACGAACTCGGTGCCGAAGGCGATGCGGGCCAGCTCGATCGAGTCCTCCGCCCGGCTCGGCACGGTGACCGACCCCATGAACGGCTTGTCGCTGTAGCGCAGGTGGGCGTACACCATGTCGAGGTGGCGCTTGTTGACGGGGACGTCGACGGGCTCGCACACGGTGCCGCCGGAGTGGTGCAGCCACGGGACCGACCAGGCGAGCTTGACGAAGTTCTCGAAGTCGGCCATCGAGCCGTAGCGCCGCCCGCCGGCGAGGTCGCGGACGAAGGGCGATCCGTAGGCGGGCGCGAACACCACCGTGTCGCCGCCGATCTCGACCGTGTGCGCGGGGTTGCGGGCAACCTGGGTGAACGTCGACGGCGCCGTCGCGCACAGCGCCCGCACGTGACCGGGATCGAAGCGGACCCGTTGCCCGTCGACGGTCGCGCCGGCGTCCCGGAACAATGCGACGGCGACGTCGTCGTGGACCTCGATCCCGACGTCGGCGAGGAGCTCGTCGGCCTTGGTCTCGATGAGGGCGAGGCCTTCCTCACCCAACAGCTCGTAGGTGGGAATCTGGCGGCGGATGAAGGCCGGCGCCTCGGGCGCCGCACCCGGTCCGGTACGCGCTTCGAGGCGCGCCCTGCGGCCGCCGGAGCGCGCCGTCATGCCGTCACAACTTCACTCGGCCACGTGGGTACGGCCGAGCTCGCTCACCGGGAGATGGCAGCGGATGGTGTGTCCCTGTTCGAGCTCGACGACCGGTGGCTCGATCACGTCGCACGTGCCCTTGATGAACCGGTGACAGCGGGTGTGGAACACGCATCCGGCGGGCGGGTGCGCCGGGCTCGGGATCTCACCGGTGAGCCGGATGCGCCGCGACGGTTCGCCGTCGACGCTCGGGACGGCCGACAGCAGCGCCTCGGTGTACGGATGGTGGGGCCCGTCGAAGATCTGCTCGGTGGTGCCGACCTCCTGCACCCGGCCGAGGTACATCACGACGATGCGGTCGGCGAGATAGCGCACGACTCCGAGGTCGTGGCTGATGAACAGGTAGCTCGTCGACTCGGTCGTCTGCAGCTCCGAGAGCAGGTTGAGAATCGCGGCCTGCACCGACACGTCGAGGGCGCTCGTCGGCTCGTCGCAGACGATGATGCGGGGGTCGCCGGCGAACGCCCTGGCGATCGCGACGCGCTGCTTGAGCCCGCCCGACAGTTGACGCGGACGCATGTCGAGGTGCCGCGGCGAGAGCCGCAACGCCGCCGCCAGGGCCTCGACCCGCTCCTCCGCGGCCTCGCCCTTGACTCCCGTGAGCTTGTGCACCGAGCGCCGCAGGATGCGGCGCACGCTCCACGTGCGGTTGAGCGGCGCTGTCGGGGTTCTGGAACACCATCTGCATCGCCCGCATCGCGTCGACGTCGCGGGCGCTCGCCTTGCCCGGCAACGGCTGGTCGTCGAGGCTGATCTCGCTCCCCTCGTCGGGCTCGTGGATGCCGAGCAACGTCTTGGCGAGCGTCGTCTTGCCGGACCCCGACTCGCCCACGAGACCGAGCGTCTCGCCGTCGGCAAGCTCGAGGTCGACCGCCACGAGAGCGGGGATGTCGTGACCCCGCTGGTGGAACGTCTTGGACACGTCCTGGAGCTTCATCACGATCCGGCCGCCGAGCACGTCGACCGCGGTCTCCGCGCTGGGCTCGGGGATCTGGTCGAGCCGGTCGACGTGGTGACAGAGCGCGAAATGGCCGTCACCGACCGGCACCTCAGGCGGCGGGGTGGTGCGGCACGTCTCGTCGGCCAGCGCGCAACGATCGACGAACACACACGTCGGCAGGTCGGCGCCGATCTGGGGCAAGCCCCCTGGGATCGTGAACAACGCCCGGTCGGTCTTACGGACCGCATGTCGGGGCAGGCACTGCAGCAGCCCGATCGTGTACGGATGCTTGGGCTCCTCGAACACCTCGACGGCATTTCCCTCCTCGACGAGCTTGCCGGCGTACATCACACCGACCCGGTCGCACATCGAGCGGATCACGCCGAGGTTGTGGGCGATCAGCAGGATCGCCGCGTCCATCTCGCGGCTCAGGGCCCGCACGAGGTCGAGCACTTCGGCCTCGACGGTGGCGTCGAGGCCCGTCGTCGGCTCGTCGAGCACGAGCAGCGTCGGATCGCACGCCAGCGCCATGGCGATCACGACCCGCTGCTGCATGCCGCCCGAGAGCTGGTGCGGATAGCGCTGCATGACGCGCGTCGGGTCGGCGATGCGCACGCGGCGCAGCGCTTCGAGGGCGTTCTGCTGCGCCTCCTTGCGGTCATGACCAAGGACGGTGAACGCCTCGGTCACTTGTTGGCCGATCTTCACCGACGGGTTCAGCGCGGTGGCCGGATCCTGGTACACCATCGACGCCGCGCCGGCGCGGAACCGGCGCAGGTCCCGGTCCGACATCCTCATCACGTCCTCGCCGGCGACGAGGATGCGGCCACTCGTGATCACCGCGTTGGTGGGCAGGTACCGCAGCGCGGCGAAGGCCGTGGTCGACTTGCCGCAACCCGACTCGCCCACCAGCCCGTACGCCTCGCCGGGGCGGACATGGAAGCTCACGCCCCTCAGCACCTCCCGCGGGACGCCGCGCACGTTGTAGGCGAGGTGGAGGTCCTCCACGGCGAGGGCGTGCGTCGTGGACGTCGGGGTCGTCGTCACTTCGCTCATGCCGCGATCACCGCCTCGATCGAGTCGGCGACGAGTGTCGTCGCGAACACCAAGCTGGCGATGGCCAGCGCCGGGAAGATCGCCGGCCACCAGTAGCCGCTCTGGACGAAGGTGTACGTCTCGAAGACTTGCAGGCCCCAGTCCGGCGACGGTCGCTGGAGCCCGAATCCGAGGAAGGAGAGCGTGGCGACCGTGAACACGGCGTAGCCGACGCGTACGGTGAGCTCGACGACGATCGGACCGGTGATGTTGGGAAGTATCTCCCGGGTCATGACGAACAGTCCTGATTCGCCGCGCAGCTTGGCGGACACGACGTAGTCGAGTTGGGCTTCGGCGATCACGGCCGCGCGCACCGTCCGGGTGACGATCGGAGTGAACAGCAGGGCGACCGTTCCGATGAGGATGATCCTCGACGATCCGAGCGACGTGACGATGAGAATCCCCATGATATAGACCGGGATCGAGAGCAGGGCCTCCACGATCCGGCTGAAGATCTCGTCCACCCAGCCCCGGTAGTAGCCCATGAGCAGCCCGAGCAGCGAGCCGGCAACGACGCTGATGCCCGCGGCGATCGGCGACACGATCAGCACGTCTCGAGCTCCGGCCATCACGCGCGACAGGACGTCGCGACCGAGCTGGTCGGTGCCCATCCAGTTCGTGGCGTTCGGCCGCAGGAACGGCTGGAACTCGGGCACCAACGGTGGGTACGGCGTGATCCGGTCGCCGCCGATCGCGCACACGATCCAGACGAGCAGGACGAGCACGCCGACGATGAAGCCGGGCCGCCGCACGAGCAGCTTCCACCGCTCCCGGCGCGCCTGGCGTCGCTCGGCGCGCATGTCGATCGGCGCCGCGCCGGCATCGACCTCCTCGCCGAGCTCCTCGAACGCGGCTTCCTCCGCCGCGACCTCGACCGTGGCTGCGGCCGACGACGGCTCCGGGGGCGGCACGTTCATGCTCATGTTCGCCCCACCTCCAGCCGGGCACGCGGGTTCATCCACGCGATGACCAGGTCGGCAGCCAGGGTGCAGAGCATGTAGATGATGCCGACGAGGATCACTGCCGCGACGAGCACGGGGAAGTCCTTGGCCCCCGCGGCCTCCCTGATCAGGGTGCCCAGACCCGGATAGTTGAAGATCAGCTCCAGTGCGATCAGGCTGCTGAAGATGTAGCCGATCTGGACCCCGATGACCGACACGGTCGGCTGCAGCGCGTTGCGCATGACGTGGCTGCGGGACACCCGCCGTCGGGAGAGGCCCTTCATCACGGCGGTGCGCGTGTAGTCGGCGTCCAGCGCCTGGATCGTGCCCGCGCGCGTCATCCGGGCGATGTAGCCGAAGTAGACGACCACGAGGGCGAGAGCCGGCAGCATCAGGTAGTCGAGCTGGGTGAGGATGCCGGAGCCCTTGGGCGCGAGGGCGACCACCGGGAACCAGCCGAGCTTGACGCCCAAGATGTACTGCAGGATCACGCCCGACACGAAGTCCGGGATCGACGAGCTGGCCAGGCCGACCGTGACGATCGACCGGTCGGCGAAGGTGTTGCGCCGCCGGGCGGCGAACATGCCCGCGGCGATGGCGAGCGGGATGGTCATCACGAGGGCGAGGGCGGCGAGCTTGGCCGACCGACCGAGCGCCGGCCAGAGCAGCTCCGTGACCGGTACGCGGTACTGGAAGGACTCACCCCAGTCGAACGTGACCACGTTCTTCAGCAGCCGCCCGTACTGGGTGAGGAGCGGATCGTCGGTCCCGAGCTCCTCGTTGAGAGCGTCGACGGTCTCCTGGGAGGCGAACGGTCCGAGCACGTTGCGCCCGACATCGCCGGGGAACACGTTGACGATCAGGAAGACGATCGTCGCCAGCAGGAACAGCGTCAGGACCGAGAGGGCGACCCGCCGGATGATGTACCGGGCCATGCTGCCCTTCTAGCCGGACCGACGAGTCGGACGGTTCAGACCTGTGACGCCTTCTCGGTGAACATCTGCCCGAGCGCCGAGACCCGGATGCCCTGGAAGGTGTTCGAGTGGCCCGACAGGTAGTTGTAGAAGAACGGCAGGCCGATGGGCACCTCGTCATTGAGCAGCGTCTGCAACTGGCCCGCGGCGGCCATCTGGGCGTCGACGCCCACGGCCTGCTGGAACGCCGTGAAACCCTCGTCCAGCGCCGTGTTGGAGTACTGCGAGGAGTTCCAGACCCCGTTCGTCTTGAGGGCGGCATTGAGGAACACGTCCGGCGTCGGACGGTGCCCGTAGTCGACGATTCCCAGCTCGGGGGCTCCTGAGCACGGGGGATCGGCCGGCTCGGGCGGGCACCACTGGGCGCTGTAGAACGTGTCCAGGCTCTCGATGGCGAGCTCGAGGTTGATCCCCGCTTCGGCGGCGCTGGCCTGGATGAGCTGGGCGAGCTGGGGGATCTCCTGCAACTCGGCCGCGTGGAGCGTGGCCTGCAGACCGTCGAGACCGGCGTCGGTGAGGAGTTGCCTGGCCATCTCGACGTCCTTGACCCGCTGGGGCGGTTGCGACGCGTCGAAGAACGGCATGAACGAGGCGAAGACGTGATCGTTGGCGACCTCCGCCCGCCCCTGGAACAACGTCTGCACCATCTGCTCACGGTCGAACGTGAAGGCCAGCGCCTGGCGCACGAGCCTTGTCGGCGAACTGGCCCTCGTCGCAACGCATCCAGATCTGCCGGTGCGTGGACGACTCCACCTCGAGCACGGTGAAGTTGGGGTCGTTGAGCAGGACGTCGCCGCCGAGCACGGAGAACTGGATGAGCGCGTCGACCTCGCCACCCTGCATGGCGGTCACCATCGGGCCTACTTCGTTGAAGAACTGGGCCTCCTGGCCGTCGAGCAGGGTCGGGCCGCCCCAATAGCTCTCGTTGCGCGTGAACGACGCCCCCGTCGCCGGGTCGTAACTGCTGAGCATCCACGGTCCGGTGCCGTTCGGCGTGCCGTCGAGCGTTGTCCCGGTCTCGTAGTTGGCCGGGGTGATCAGCGTCTGGGCGTTGAAGACCGAGACCAGGTACGGGAAGTTGCCGTTCGCGCCCTCGAGGTTGAACACCGCGACGTTGGGGTCGGTGGTGTCCACCGCACCTTCCGCGATGACCCCGGCGAGGCCAGCGTTGGCGGCCACCACCAGGCGGTCCATCGTCGCCGCGACGTCGGCGGACGTGAACGGCGAGCCGTCCGCCTGCCAGGTGGCGCCCTCCTGGAGCTGGAACGTCCACACGGTGCCGTCCTCGTTTGGCTCCCAGGATGCGGCCAGGCCCGGAGCGAGCTCACCGTCATCGCCGAGCGTGACCAGGAACTCGAAGGACTGTGCAGTCAGCCCGTAGGCGCCGAGGTCCTGCATCGCGATCGGATCGAGTGTGGCGGCCGGTGTCTGGTAGGCGATCCGCAGGGTGCCCCCCTGCTGGCCGGCCCCGGTCGTGCCGGGGGCGCCCGTCGTGCCCGGAGCACCCGTCGTGCCCGGAGCGCCGGTCGTGCCCGGGGCGCCGGTCGTGCCGGGTGCGCCGGTCGTCCCAGGGGCGCCCGTGCCCGTGCCCGCGCCAGTCGTGTCGTCGTCGTCGTCACCGCACGCCGCGAGCACGGCACCGATCGTCGGGATCGACAGCCCGATGATCGTGCCCCGCCGCACGAAGTCGCGCCGGCTGATCTTCCGGCTGGCGTACGCCTCGATGAGATCGAGGTGAACGGGTCCGACGGAACGACGAGTCCGGTCGAAGCGCTTCCAATCCATGGGTTCCTCCCCCGGTGGCTGCTGCGGAAACGACGACGCCTCGCCGCTCGCGGGCCGAACGTTAATGTCCGAGCGCAGGACGGAGCAACCAGTGTTCCCGGTACGGATGTCCTGTCAATCCAGTGAGCACCATTACGCGCATTGACATCAGCCACCACCGGCTGCCCCTGGATCCGCCGTTCGTCGCCTCGTGGGACCCCCGGCCGCGGACCCACTTCCCGGCGACGGTCGTGCGCGTGCACGACGACGCCGGTCACATCGGCGTGGGGTCGGGCGACGCGATGTACGGGTTCGCCGACTACGGGTCGTACTTCGTCGGCGAGGATCCCCTCGATCTCGACCGCCACGGCGCCGTGCTGGCGAACATCGAGTTCCACGCCGGCCGGCCGTGGCCGCTCGACGTCGCCCTGTGGGATCTCGCCGGGCAGATCACCGACCAACCGACCTGGCAGATGGTCGGCGGGCGCGACCGGCGGGTGCGGGCGTACGCGTCGTCGGGGGCGCGGCGGTCCGCGGGCGACACGATCGCCCTGGCGAGGCAGGTGCACGACATGGGCTTCGCCGCGCTGAAGGTGCGCCTCGACGGCGACGACCCCGACGCCGGCGTCGCCGTGGTCCGGGCGATCCGCGACGCCATGGGCGATGCCCTCGAGCTGATGGTCGACTGCAACCAGGGCTGGCGGATGCCGTGGGACGTCCGCCCGCCGTGGGACCTCGACCGGGCCACCACCGTCGCGACCGCCCTCGCCGCCGAGGCCGTCTACTGGGTCGAGGAGCCGCTGCACCGCGGCGACTACGACGGGCTCGCCGAACTACGCCGCCGGGTGGACATTCGCGTCGCCGGTGGGGAGCTGACGCGCGAGCGCGTACGAGTTCGACGAGCTCCTGCGCCGCGAGTGCCTCGACGTGTTCCAGCCCGACTGCTGCTGCAGCCAGGGCATCACCGGACTGCGCCGGCTGGCGCACGACGTCGTCGCCGCCGGCAAGGTCTTCACTCCCCACACGTGGGGCAACGGAATCGGCCTGCTCGCCAACGCCCACCTCACCGCAGGCACCGTCGACGCCCCGTTCCTCGAGTTCCCGTTCGACCCGCCGGAGTGGACGACGGCCCGACGCGACTTCCTGCTCACCGAGACCGTCGAGGTCGACGGCGAGGGTTGGATCACGCTGTCCGACCGCCCCGGCCTCGGCCTGACCCTCGATGAGGACGCCCTCGCCCGCACGGCCAGCGACTCGGCCACGTTCTCCTGACGAGTTGCGGCTAGAGGCGGCGGCGCAGGCGGGCCAGGTGGGCCGGGACGGCGGTGGGTTGGACCTCGGCGTCGCGGATGAGACCGTCGAAGTGTCGACTCAGGGTGCGCACGTGCTCGACGGAGGTGAGCACGAGGTAGAGCTGGCCGAGGTAGAGCGCGGCGCGCTGGCTGCCGAACACGGTGACCGGCGCGGCGTACCGGCGCAGGCTGTCGAACAGGAACCAGCGGAACGTCGGGTAGAGCTCGTCGACGAGCTGGATCATCCGGTCGAGTTGGTCGCGGCGGGTCGTCACGCTGAGCCGGCTCCACATCCCCTCGCCGCGGGCGAACGACGCGATCGCCTGCACCGACGAGCAGCACTCCATCTCGGTGTCCGGGTGACGGGCCCACGCCAAGCGTGCCGCGGTGGTGTCGATGGTCTGGGCCGCGTCCGGTCCCTCCGGCGCGTGAACGCTCGAAGCGGATGACCGCGTCGGACTTGAGCAGGTCCGGCACCGTCGCCGGGACGTAGCGGATCTTGTAGTCGGCGGCCTCGCTCAGCCACCCGAGGAGGCGCTCGTCGCTCGGCGACGGTCCGGGCGCTTCGAACGAGGTGTGCTGGATCAGCTCGGCCTCGAGAGGACCGACGTTGGACAGCCCGACGAGCCAGTCGATCGACACGTCGTGGGCCGACGCGAGGGCGACAATGGTGTCGACCCGCGGCAGCCGCCGATTTCCCGTGGACAGCAGCTGGGAGATCGTCGTGCGGTCGACCCCGGCCTGGGCCGCGAACTCACTCTTGCTCAAACCGGTGCGGCGGATCGCTTCTCCGAGGCGCTCGGCCAACACCGCAGGTGGGGACGTGCGCTCATCCATCATTCGTAGCGTACACGCAACACTCGTGACGGAGTCCATCAACCACGGGGGTGGCTGGACTGGTACAACCGCAGGGTGAGGGAAACGCGGGTGGAATGGCCGACGGTGAGCGTGGCGGTTGCCATCGCGGGCGGGCTCGCCGTCGTCCTGGCCGGCCACGAATCGATGCCGACACCGATCGTCGTCGGCGCGTTGGCCCTCCTCGGCGCCTGGTACAACTCGCTGCAGCACGAAGTCGTCCACGGACACCCCACGCCGTGGCGCCGGGTCAACACGGCCCTCGCCGCCGCGCCGCTCGGTCTCGTCGTTCCGTTCGCCGTCTACCGCGAGACCCATCTCGCCCACCACCGCGCCGACCCGCTGACGGATCCCGACATCGATCCGGAGAGCTTCTACGTGTCGAGCGCGACGTGGAGCCGGTGCGGGCCGGTGCGGCGCGCCGGGTTGCGGGCGATGCGGACGCTCGCCGGGCGGATGGTGCTCGGCCCGCCGGTCGCCGCGGTGCAGTGGTGGCGACGCCTCATCGCCGGCCCGCCGGCGCGCATCGCGACGCATGTCGCCGCGGTCGCGCTCATCCTCCTCGCCGTGCGGGCCACCGGACTCGCGGTGTGGGTCTACGTCATCGGCGTCGCCTGGGGCGGTGGCGCGCTGTCGCTGCTCCGCTCGTTCGCCGAACACCGGCAGTCCGATGCCGGAACGTCCTCGGCCGTCGTGCACGCGGGCTGGTTCTTCTCCCTGCTGTTCCTCAACAACAACCTCCACCACACCCATCACGCCCGGCCGGGCGTGCCGTGGTACGGGCTCCCGGACGTCCACGCGCGAATCGGTAGCGACCAGATCGCGGCGGCCGGAGCCGGGCTCTACCGCGGCTACGGGGAGATCAGTCGCCGCTACCTCTTCCGGCCGTTCGACGAGCTCGTGTCAGGCTGACCGCTCGCTCCACGCCCGGTTGACGGCTCCCTGGGCGAGGTCGCGACCCTTCGACGCGGCGAGGCTGGCGACCGCGGTCCCCGCCATCGCCGCTGACAAGCGGACCAGACGCGAACGGGAACCTGACCGCATCACGGCCCTGACCGTCTTGCCGACGACCGCGGCGGCGACGATCCCGGCAACCATCGCGGCGAGCTGCCACGCCCACGGCGGCGTCCGGCTGACCGCGTTCTGAGCGCGAGTGGGTTGGTGGTCGGTCGGCGCGGCCTTCATTCCCCCATCCTTCCCGACCGCGCCGGTCTCAATCCCGTTTCCGGTCGCGATCGGGAAGGCGGTGGGGAGCGGGGTGTCCGACGTCAGGCCGCGGCGTCCTTGCCGTCGCGGTCGTCGGTGGTGGGCTCGGCGTCCGCCGCGGCCAGTGCCGAGGCGACCTGGCCGAAGGCCCGCATGCGGGCGACCTCGGGCTCGGCCGGGTCGGCGAGGACGTCGACCACGGTGCGGGAGACGCCGAGGACCCGGGCGGCGCGGATCACCGGACGGAGCGCGACCTCCTGGCCGGCGAAGCCGCGGAACTCCAGGTCCCAGGCCAATTCGTGGAGCTGGGGGGTGCTCATGACGTCGACTGTACGTAATCGACAGCTACAGCACTAGCGATGATCTGTCATCATGTTGATCAGCTATGGTGATGAACATGCCGGCCCTCCGCGAGCTCGAACTTCGTCATCTCGTCGCCCTCGACGCCGTCGCGGCCGAGGGCACGTTCGGCCGGGCCGCCGTGCGCCTCGGCTACACCCAGTCGGCGGTGAGCCAGCAGATCGCGGCCCTCGAACGACTCGTCGGGGGCTCGCTGTTCGACCGTCCGGGTGGTCCTCGACCCGTCGCGCTCACGCCGCTCGGCAAGCTCGTCCTCACCCACGCCCGCGACATCATCGACCGGGTCGACGCCGCCGGCGAGTCCGTCGACCGGTTCCTCGCCGGCGAGGCCGGGCGCATCGACGTCGGGACGTTCCAGAGCGTGACCAACGCGCTGCTCCCGCCCATCGTCACCCGCTTGCGGGAGGAGTACCCGGGCGTCGACATCCGGCTCTTCGAGGACGAGGACAAGGAGCACGGCCCGGGCAAAGTCGTCACCGGCGAGCTCGACGTCTCGTTCACCGTCGGGCGACCGGCCGCCGCCGAGCTCGAATCCTGCGTCCTGCTCGACGATCCGTTCGTGCTGGTCGCCCGCTCCGGCGACTTGCCGGACGGGCCCTACCCCACGACCCGCCTCGACGGGGCGTCGCTGGTCGGCTACCCGCCGAGCTGCTGCCAGCAGGACATCGAGGACGGGTTGCGGGCCGCCGGTGCCGTTCCGACGTTCGTGTTCCGCACGTTGGACAACGGTGCCCAGCTGGCGATGGTGCGGGCGGGCATGGGATGGGCGGTGATGCCGCTGCTCTGCGTGGGCGTGCCGGACCCGGCGATCGACATCCGGCCGTTGCATCCGGCCATCCCGCCGCGGCAGATCTGCCTCGTGTGGCGGCGCGACCGCACCCAGTCGCCCCTCGCGGCCCGGCTGATCGAGGCCGCCCAGGACGTCGCCGACGACCTCGCCCAGCGCGACCTCGCCGCGACGGCGTGAGGTTCATCGTCTACGGCGCAGGTGCGGTCGGCGGGGTGGTCGGCGGGCGCATGTTCCAGCACGGACACGACGTCGTGCTCGTCGCGCGCGGTGAGCACCGGCAGGCGATCGCGACCAACGGATTGACGGTCGAGTGGCCGGAGGGGTCGGCGACGCTCCCGGTCCCGGTCGTCGAGCACCCGGCGGAGCTGTCGTTCGGCGACGGCGACGTCGTCCTCATCGCCGTCAAGAGCCAGGACACCGAGGGCGTGCTGGATGCCCTGTCCGCCGTGGCCCCGCCGTCGACGCCGATTGTGTGCCTGCAGAACGGGGTCGCCAACGAGGTCGCCGCCCTGCGTCGCTTCGCCAATGTGCACGGCGTCACGGTGATGGCGCCGACCTGGCACCTCGAGCCGGGGGTCGTGCAGTCGTACACGCCGAACGCGACCGCGATGTTGGATGTCGGCCGGTGGCCACACGGCACCGACTCGGTCACCGAAGCGGTGGCGGCGGCGTTCGTCGCGTCGGGGTTCGAATCGATCGCCCGCGCCGACATCGCCCGCTGGAAGTACACCAAGCTGCTGCTCAACCTCGGCAACCCGGTGGACGCGCTGTGCCCGCGGGACGCCGACGCCGCCGAGCTCGTCAAGCTGGCCCGCCGGGAGGGGCTCGACGTGCTCGCGGCCGCCGGGAATCGACCACGTCAGCGAGGCCGAGGACGAGGCCCGGCGGGGCGACGTGCTGCGCATCGTGCCGATCGACCAGCGCCGCCGGCCGGGAGGCTCGACCTGGCAGAGCCTGGCCCGCGGCGCGTCGGTCGAGGTCGACTACCTCAACGGCGAGATCGTCCTGCTCGGCCGCCTCCACGACGTCCCGACCCCGGTCAACGAGTTGCTCCAGCACGCCACCCACCACGCCGCCGCCGCCGGCACACCCCCCGGTGCGATCCCGGCAGCCGAGTTACTCGCGGCCCTCGGTTGACCCCATCCGAGGGTTTGCTGCACCCGAGGGTTTCCGGCCCCTGGGCGGGTCAGGAAACCCTCCGGTGACCTGAAACCCTCGGATGAACCAATCCAGTGACGTCGGGTCGGCCAGGGATTCACGGGACGCCGCCTCGTCGGGGGGCGTGCCGGTGAGGATCCGCTTGACCGGAACCTCGAGCTTCTTGCCCGACAGCGTGCGCGGCACCGTCGGGACCGCTTCGATCGCGTCCGGGACGTGCCGCGGCGACAGATCGCGGCGCAGGGCGGCGCCGATGCGGGACCGGAGGTCATCGTCCAGCGTGGCGCCGGGGACGAGGGCGACGAACAGGACGAGCCGGCCGAGACCATCCCCGCCCTCGTCGCCGTCGTCCTCGAGGTGGACGACGAGGCTGTCGGCGACCTCGGCGAACCCCTCGACGACGGCGTAGAAGTCGCTCGTCCCGAGGCGCACGCCCCCGCGGTTCAACGTGGCGTCGGAACGCCCGCTGATCACGCACGCCCCGTCGTCGGTGAACGTCACCCAGTCGCCGTGCCGCCACACGCCGGGGAACTGCTCGAAGTACGCCGCGCGGTACCTGGCGCCGTCGGGGTCGCCCCAGAACCCGATCGGCATCGACGGCATCGGCGCGGTCAGGACCAGCTCGCCGGTCACGCCGGGAGGGCACGGCCGGCCGTCGGGCGTGAACGCCTCGACCGCGCACCCGAGCATCCGGCAGCTGATCTCGCCCGCCCGCACGGGCACGAGCGGCGACGACCCGACGAACGCCGTGCAGACGTCGGTGCCGCCACTGATCGACGACACCGGCACACCGACGTGGTCGTGCACCCAGCGGAACCCGGCCGCCGGCAGCGGCGCGCCGGTCGAGCCGACCCAGCGCAGGCGCCCGGGTGGCGGCCGCACACCCGCCTTGCGGCACGCCATCAGGAACGGCGCCGACACCCCGAACACGGTGATGTCGGTCTCGGCGGCGACGTCCCACAGCGTGTCGAGCGACGGCGTGCCGGGATCGCCGTCGAAGAGCACGATCGTGGCGCCGGTGAGGAGTCCCGACACGAGGTAGTTCCACATCATCCAGCCGGTCGTCGTGAACCAGAAGAACCGTTCGCCGGGCCCGATGTCCTGGTGCAGCCGGAGCGCCTTGAGGTGCTCGGCGACGATCCCGCCGTGCCCGTGGACGATCGCCTTGGGGATGCCCGTGGTGCCCGAGCTGAACAGCACGTACAGCGGATGGCCGGCGGCGAGCGCGACCGGCTCGGGCGCCGGCCCGCCGGCGGCGACGAGCTCCGACCATGTCACCGCCGCCACGTCTCGCGCGAGCTCGGGCGGGCGGGACCCTGGATCGAGGTACCCGATGCTGACGACGTGGCGCAGGCTCGGGAGGGCGGCGGCGATCGCGACCGTCTCCTGGCGGCGGTCGATCACCCGGTCGCCGTAGCGGTAGCCGTCGATGGCGACGAGCACGACCGGCTCGATCTGCGCGAACCGATCGATCACGGCCCGCACGCCGAACTCGGGGGCGCAGCTCGCCCACACCGCGCCGAGCGACGCCGCGGCGAGGAACGCCACGAGCGTCTCGGGGATGTTGGGGGCGTAGGCGACGACCCGGTCGCCGGCGGAGACCCCCAACCGGCGCAGACCCTCGGCGGCGGCACCGACCTGCGCGGCCAGCTCGGCCCACGTCAGCTCGATCGGGTCGCGGGTCTGGCTGCGGGCGACGACGGCGACGTCGCCGGACGACGTGGCAGCCGTGGCGAGCGCGTGCTCGGCGTAGTTGAGCGTGCCGCCGGGGAACCACGAGACATCGGGCATCACCGAACCGGTGCACATCGCGGCCGGTTCCTCGCGCCACCGCACCCCGGTGAACTCGGTGACCCGCCGCCAGAAGTCCTCGGTCTCGGCGACCGACCAGGCGTGCAGCGCGGCGTAGTCGGTGAACCCCTGCGCCGAGGCGAACTGACCGGCGACCGTGGAGCTCCAGGCATCGTCGGCCGGGGTCCACAACACCTCGCCGCGGTCCGCGGGCATCGCGCTCATCCGCGCTACCGGCCGACCGGCCGTTGGGCGACGGGACCGACCGGCGCGGGCACGGGGCTCGCCGCGGCGGCGAGCGCGTTCCCCGTGCGCGGGCGCAGCGCGGCGCACGCCAGACCAGGCGCGCCGAGGGCGTGGGCGATGTTGACTGCGAGCCCCGCCAGCACCCGCGCCGCCAGCGGCCCGCGAGCGAACGGCGCGTCCGGGCGAGGGGCACCGTCGGGCGCCAGCCGGAGCTCGCACCAGCGAGCTCGGATGACGTCACGCATCACGCCCCAGGATGCTCGGCCGTGCCGTGGAGGAGGAAACCTTGCCCGGGCATCAGCACCGGGACCTGCAGGCCGACCCGGCCGAGGACCGCACCGGACACGACGAACCCATCGGCCACGGCCGCGTCCCACCAGGGCGGCGGACGGCCTCGGGCCGGCGCGAAGAACTCGCCCCGGACGCGTACGCGGTAGTCCCGGGACCCGTCGAGTCCCGGGAGCCGGAATGGTCCCGGTGAGACTTCGGCCGCGCTCGTCAGGCGCACGATCGCGTGCAGCGCCTCCGAGCGATCACCGGCGACGACCCCATGCACGAGCAGCCCCGGTGGCTCGTCGTCGGCGCGCACCACCTCGCCACCGTGGAGCAGCGGGCGGAGCTCCTTGTACAGCTCGATCCACGCCGCGAGGCGATCGCGCTCCGTCTCGCTCGCCGCGCCGATGTCCCACTCGATACCGGCGTGGGCGAACAGCGCCGTCAGGCACCGGAACCCGAGGTCCACCGCGCGACCGGTGGTGTGGGCGACGGGCGGACCGACGTGGCTGCCGATCAGCTCGAGCGGTAGCAGGAGCGACGTCCAGCGTTGGATCGGCTGCCGCTCGACCGCGTCCACGGTGTCCGACGCCCACACGCGGTCGGTGCGGGCGAGGATGCCCAGGTCGACCCGGGCGCCGCCCGACGAACAGGATTCGATCTCGAGCGCGGGATGGGCGGCCCGCAGCCGGTCGAGGAGGGCGTAGGTCGCCATCGTCTGGCGGTGCGACGCGGCGACGCCGTCACCGGCGGACACGGCCTCGCTGAGGTCGCGATTGTGGTCCCACTTGAGGAAGTCCAACTGGTACTCGGCCACGAGGGCGTCGAGGCGGGCGAAGAGGTACTCGGCGACATCGGGGTTGGCGACGTCGAGGACCTGCTGGTGGCGCCACTCCAGCGGGCGCCGCCCGGACGGTCCCAAGACCCAGTCCGGATGGGCCCGGGCGACGTCGGAGTCGAGGTTCACCATCTCCGGCTCGACCCAGACGCCGACCTCCATGCCGAGCTCGCGGACCACGTCGACAAGTGGGTGGAGCCCCACCGGCCACACGTCGTCGGCGACGAACCAGTCGCCGAGGCCGGCCGTGTCGTCACGCCGGTGGCGGAACCAGCCGTCGTCGAGCACGAACCGCTCCACCCCGATCGACGCCGCCGTCTCGGCGAGCCGGCGCAGCCGCTCGAAGTCGTGGTCGAAGTAGACCGCTTCCCATGTGTTGAGCACGACCGGCCGCGGCCGGCGTGGATGGCTCGGCCGGTCGCGCACATGGCGGTGGATGCGCGCCGACGCCCCGTCGAGCCCTTCGTCCGACCAGACGAACAGGACCCACGGCGTGCCGTACCGCTCGCCCGGGGCGAGGATGATCTCGCCGGGCCGCAGCAACTCACCGCCGCGCAGCAGCCCGGCCCCTGCGCCGGCGCCCTCGGGCAGGCGTTCGGCGGCGTACCACTGGTCGCCGCTCCACTCGACGTGCACCCCCCACACCTCGCCCCGGCGGAAGCCGAACCCAGCGCTGCCGACGGTCATGAGCAGCGGCGCGTCATGGCCGGTGCGGCCGCGACGGACCTCCCGTAGCCGCGTGCCGAGGCCGAGCGGGCCGCGGACCGGCGCCCGCTCCCGGGACCAGCGGCCGCTGAGATCGAGGACCTCGGTGGCCAGCGGGGGGAACGGGATCGAGGCGTCGAGGGTGGTGAGATCGAGGGGCTCGCCGGCGTTGTTCGTCACGGTGTGGCGGATGCGGAGCACTCCCGACGGCTCGAGCACGAGCTCGCTGTCGACGCCGATGCCCGCGTCGTCGTCGCCGGTCGAGATCGTCAGGCGCGAGCCGTCGCCCGTGGTCACCGCGCCCAGGGTGAGGCGGGGCAGCAGCTGCCGCCCGCCGCGGTGGCCGGCCAGACCCGGGCCGACCGAGCCATCCGTCGGCCTCCACGGGCAGCAGCCCGGGGTGGATCGGGATCGCGAAGGAGGAGATCGGCACTGGTCGCGTGACCGCCGCCCGCACGACCTCGCCATCGACCTCGGCGCCGAGATCGGCGCCGTAGTGCAGCAGCCGCGGTGGAGTCCCGGACGTCAGGTCGACGATGGCGCTGGCGCCGGCGGCGCGGAGCACCAGATGATCGCGGGCAGTCACCCCACCTTCCCCCCGGGTCCGGCCGCCGTGGCCAGCAGGAAGGCGGGCCGGGTGAACCCGGCGTCCGTGAAGGCCCGGTCGACCGCGCTCGCGACGTCGACCGCCGCACCGGCCCGGGTGAGGGCAATGGCCGAACCTCCGAAGCCGGCCCCGGTCATTCGGGCGCCGAACGCTCCGGCGGTCCGCGCCGTGCCCACCGCGAGGTCGAGCTCGGCGCATGACACCCGGAAGTCGTCGCGCAACGAGTGGTGCGACGTGTCGAGCAGTGGGCCGAGGCGGTCGATTCGTCCGGCGCGTAGCTCGGCCGCCGTGGCGTCGACCCGGTGCATCTCGGTGACGACATGGTGGGCGAGCGGGAACGTCTCGTCGCCGGCCAGCGGGCGCAGCGCGTCCGCGACACCGTCGAGGGTCGTGGCGTCGGCGACCTCACGCAGCGCCGAGACCCCGAGGAGCTCCGCCGCGCGCTCGCAGCCGCGGCGGCGCTCGCCGTAGCGGCCGTCGACGTTGCTGTGGGTCACCCGAGTGTCGATCACGAGCAAGGCGAGCCCCGCGGCCGCGAGATCGAAGGGAAGCGGGTCGGCGGCACCGTCTCGACAGTCGAGGAGCAGGGCGTGGCCGGCTTCCGCGCGTAACGCCACCGCCTGGTCCATCCCGCCGGTCGGCGCGCCGACGAAGCTGGTCTCGGCGTCGACGCACAACTCGGTGAGCGCGTCCGCGTCCGTCCATCCGGACAGCTCCGCGGCCGCGAGCGCGGTGGCACAGATCAGTGCCGCCGAGCTCGACAGACCGGCACCGATCGGCACGTCGCTGTCGACCGAGACGTCGAGGCCGGTCACCTTCGCCCCGGCGCGGCGGAGCGCCCAGACGGCCCCGGCGACGTAGCGAGCCCAGGCGACGACCGAATCCGGTTCGAGCGTGTGCACCGGGCCGGACCACGACGGGAAGCCCTGCCCGGACCGGACGTCGAGCACGCCGTCCGTTCGACGGCGCACGGCGCAGTACGTGCGATGCGGCAGGGCCATCGGCAGGCAGCGCCCGGCGTTGTAGTCGACGTGCTCACCGATGAGGTTGACGCGGCCCGGCGCGGCCCACACCCCGTCCGGTCGGGCGTCGAACAGCCGCCGGAACGTCGCCGCCATGCGCTCGACCGCGTCCGCGGACTCGGACGCCGCGTACCACTGTGCAGTCATGGAGCGAGTTCACGGAGGCGGGCGGCGATGCGTTCGGGAGTGGTGTCGTTGACCCAGGCCCGCATCGCCGACTCCGACCCGGCGAGGTACTTCAGCTTCCGCGGCGCCCGCATGATCGAGAACACGTCGAGGTGGAGCCGGCACAGCTCGCGGCCCTCGCCGACCGGCGCCTGGTGCCACGCGGCGATGTACGGGATCGCCGCGACCTTCGGGTAGAAGGCGTCGAAGCGGCGCAGCAGGTCGGGGAGCACGGTCGCCAGCTCGTCGCGCTCGGCGTCGTCCAGGGCGGCCAGGTCGGGCCGGTGGCGGTGCGGCACGACGCGGATCTCCACCGGCCAGCGGGCGGCGACGGGTACGAACGCCGTCCAGTGGTCACCGCGCCCGACGATGCGCGTGCCTGACGACAGCTCGTGGGCGAGCAGCTCCCCGAGCAGATCGTCGCCGCCGGCGCGGCGGTGGCGCGCGGCCTGGCTCAGCATGGCGGCGGTCCGGGGCACGACGAACGGGTAGGCGTAGATCTGACCGTGCGGATGGTGCAGCGTGACGCCGATCTCCCGACCCCGGTTCTCGAACACCGCCACCTGGGCGACGCCCGGCTGGGTCGACAGCTCGGCGGTGCGGTCCGCCCAGGCCTCGACGACGGTGCGCACCCTTGTACGTGCAAGCTGATGAAAGTGGGTGTCATGGTCGCTCGTGAAACAGACGACCTCACAACGACCGTGGGCCGGCACATCTGCATCGGAGGGTGTCGCGCCCCCCTCCTGGTCAGGAAACCCTCCGCTGGGCAGGCCGGCAAAGGACGGGAAGCGGTTCTCGAACACCACGACGTCGTAGTCGTCGCTCGGGATCTCCGTCGGCGCGCGGCCCGGACGGGTCGGGCACAGCGGGCAGAGGTCGGCCGGGGGGAGGTGGGTGCGGTCCATGCGGTGGGTGGCGAAGGCGACCCATTCGCCGGTGAGCTCGTCGAAGCGCATCCGGCTGTCGTTGGAGTGCGGCGCGAGATCCCGCCGGTCGTCGAACGAGCGGTCGGCCTGCCCGGACACGAACGGCTCGGAGTCGTCGAAGTAGATCAGCTCCCGCCCGTCGCCGAGTCGGCCGCGGGACTTGCGGACGCGGGCCCGCTCGGGACCGGCCCGGGTCTCGGTCACTGGTGCACCGTCCCACCATGGAGCAGATCATCCGATGTCAGTACCCGGTGCACCAGTGACCCTTCGGGGCCGTAACGCTGATTCGCTCGCTCGAAGACTCGCTCGCTCATTGGTCAACGGTCACGACGACCAGCTGCCCCACCTCCGCCTCCACGGCGCGGCGGGCCGGTTCGGGGAGCCCGTCGTCGGTCACGAGGATGTCGATCTCGGAGATCGGCGCGATCGCGGCGAGACCGACGACGTTCCACTTGGAATGGTCGGCGACGACGACGAGGCGGTGCGCCGAGGCGATCATCGCCCGGTCGGTGTCGGCCTCGCTCATGTTGGGGCTGGTGAGACCGGCACGGAGGTCCATGCCGTGGACGCCGAGGAACAGCCAGTCGACGTGCAGGTCGCGCAGCACCGCGAGGGCGACCGGACCGACGAGCGCGTCGGAGCGGGTGCGCGTGCCTCCGATGAGCACGACCGAGGTGTCCGGTGGAGTCGACGAATGGAGCATGTCGGCGACCGGGAGGGAATTGGTGATCACGGTGAGCCGAGGCACGGCGCACAGCGCCTCGGCGACGGCGTAGGTCGTGCTCCCGGCGGAGAGCGCGACCGAGTGGCCCGGCTCGACGAGACTGGCCGCGGCCCGGGCGATGGCCCGCTTCTCGGCCAGCTGCAGCTCGGACTTCACCCTGAACTCGGGCTCGTCGGCCGTGAAGTGCTCCGAGACCGCGGCCGCCCCTCCGTGGACCCGCGCCACCAGGCCCCGCCCGGCGAGGACCTGGATGTCCCGGCGCACCGTCATGTCCGAGACCCCGAGCCGTTCGACCAGGTCGGCCACGCGGGCCCCGCCGTCACGAGCGACTTGTTCGAGGATCACGTCCTGACGCTGCCGGGCCAGCATCAGCGGCGCTCCCTGATCACCGCGCTGCGCCCGGCGCCGACGGTCACTGTCCCGTCGACCGGTTCGTCGCCGACGAGGTCGTGCCCGGTCACCGCGACGTCGACGGCCTCCGAACCGTGATTGAGGACGAAGAGCCACGAGCCCTCGGACCCCGAGCGGCGGGTGACGTCGATCTCGCCCGACCACGTCACGGGACAGACCGGCTCGATCCCCGCCTCGGCGGTGACGCGGGTGAGCAGCCGCGACAGCGACCCGTCGTCGAGGGCGACAGCTACGTACCACGCCGCGCCGGGTCCGACGCGGCGCACCGTGATCGCCGGCACGCCGGCGAGCGGCGCTGCCGTGTGCGCGGCGACGACTTCGGTCCCGGCTCCGGGTGTGACGGTGAGCCGCTCGCTCCACACCGTCGCCCGGCTGCCGTCGGACAGCTCGACCACCTCACCCGGGCCCAGCGGGAAGAACTCCTCGACCCGTACGCCGAGCAGGTCGCGGAACGCGCCGGGTACCCACCGAGGCGGATGTGGTCGTGCTCGTCGACGATCCCGGAAAAGTACGTGACGATGACGTGCGAACCGGCGGCCATTGCGGCGGCCACGGAGGCGGCGCCCGGGTCGTCGCACAGGTACAGCGTCGGCACGATGACCAGCCGGTAACGGCGCAGGTCATGGCTGGGATGGACGACGTCGCACGTGACGCCGAGCGCGCGCAGGACTCGGTGGTAGGCCCGGGCGGCGTCGCGGGCGCGGACCAGCGAGCTCGGCAGGGATGGCGCGTTGCCCGCCCACATCGACGGCCAGTCGAAGAGGATGGCGACGTCGGCCTCGACCGTGCTCCCGCGCAGCTCGCTCAGCCGGCCGACGACGCCGCCGAGCTCGGCGACCTCGCGGAACCGGTCCGTGTCCGCCCCGGCATGAGGCACGAGCGCCGAGTGGAACTTCTCTGAGCCGGCCTGGGCCGCGCGCCACTGGAAGAAGGCGACGCCGTCGGCGCCGCGTGCCACGTGGGCGAGTGATGAGCGCATCATCTCGCCCGGCGCTTTGGCGCGGTTCACCGGCTGCCAGTTGACGGCGCTCGTCGAGTGCTCCATGAGCAGCCATGGCTGCCCGCTGGCCACCCCTCTCGTCAGGTCGGCGATGAACGCCAGGTGGGCGAGCGGGTCGGGCAGCGCACCGAGCACGTAGTGGTCGTTGGCGACGAGATCCAGCTCGGGTGCCCACGAGAAGCAGTCCACGCTCGCCTCGTGACTCATGATGAAGTTCGTCGTCACCGGGATGCTCGGCGTGCGTTCCCGCAACACGTCGCGCTCGGCGACGAACTGGCCGAGCAGTTCGTCCGAGCTGAAGCGAGCGAAGTCGAGCAGCTGCGTCGGGATTGGTGAACGACGTGCTCCGTCCCGGCGTCTGGATCTCGTCCCACGCGCTGTACGCCTGGCTCCAGAAGCTGGTGCCCCACACCCGGTTGAGCTCGTCGAGATCGCCGTAGCGCTGCTCGAGCCAGCGGCGGAACGCGGCGGTGCTGACCGGGCAGTAGCACCGCGCGTTGTGACAGCCGAGCTCGTTGCTGACGTGCCACATCGTCACCGCCGGGTGGTCGCCGAATCGGGTCGCCAGCCGGTCGA
Source organism: uncultured Acidimicrobiia bacterium (assembly GCA_963755235.1). GTDB lineage: Bacteria > Actinomycetota > Acidimicrobiia > Acidimicrobiales > Ilumatobacteraceae > JALZMG01. Next base: position 9,997 of record CAVWJT010000016.1, on the reverse strand, counting down.
CGAGGTCCAGCGCATGCTCCCGGTAGACGGGCGAGCTCGGACACCACGTCTGGCGACTGCCCAGCGCGTAGCGCGCTCCGCGCTCGTCGACCGGGACGATCTCGGGGTGGCGGTGGGCCAGCCATGGCGGCGGTGACGCCGTGGCGGTAGCGAGATCGACGCGGATGCCCGCGCCGTGGAGCAGGTCGAGGACGCGCTCGAGCCAGTCGGCTTCGAATGTGCCGGGGCGGGGTTGGAGGCGGGCCCAGGCGAACACGCCGGCGGTCACGAAGGTGACGCCGGCGGCGGCCATCAGCTCGACGTCCTCGGCCCAGACGTGCTCCGGCCACTGCTCGGGGTTGTAGTCCCCGCCGAAGGCCATCGTCGGCATCCCCCAGGTCGGCGCCATCGAGCCAACGGTGGCAGCTTCGTCAGGCGAAAGCAACACGACTCGCGCAGATTTCAACAATTCCCGCCATGTCAGACCTTGACACGCCGCCTGCAGCGTGGGAACTTGTGAGCAAACGGGGGAAACTGTTCGAACTCGTCGCGGGGGCGGCGAGCGGGAGCCCCTCCAGAAGGAGCACACCCATGCCGCGTCCGCGCACCCAGGCCGAGTACCTCGCCCGCCTCGTCCCACCGTCGGTCCTCGCCACGATGGCCAGTCCCGCCGCGCCGTGCTCCGGCGCGCCCTCGGCGCCGGTGCCGTCCTCGGGCTCGGGGGCTCGCTCGTCGCGTGCGGCGACGACGACGACGATGCCGGCTCGGCGACGACGAGCGGCGGAACGTCCGCCGGCACGACCGGCACGACCGGTGCTCCGGGGACGACCGGCGCGCCCGGGACCACTGGCGCGCCGGGGACCACGGCGACCGCCGGCAACGGTGGCGGCTCGATCCCGGCCGCCTCGGGCACGATCACGCTCGGGTCCAACGCCTCCGACGACGTCCCCAAGAGGGTGCTGGAGTCGATGGTCGGCGCCTTCACCGACGCCAACGCCGACGCAGACGTCCCGATCAACACCATCGAGCACGAGACGTTCCAGGAGAACATCTCCAACTACCTGCAGGGCAACCCCGACGACGTCTGGACCTGGTTCGCCGGCTACCGCATGCAGTTCTTCGCCGAGCGCGGGCTGGCCGGCGACGTCAGCCCGGTGTGGGAGAACCTCACCGGGTTCACCGACGCCTTCAAGGCCGCGTCGACCAGTAGCGACGGCAAGCAGTACTTCGTGCCGCAGTCGTACTACCCGTGGGCGGTCTTCTTCCGGAAGTCGCTGTGGGAGGAGAACGGCTACGAGGTGCCGACGACGTTCGACGAGATGAACACTCTGGCCCAGACGATGCAGGACGACGGGCTGGTCCCGTTCGCCTTCGCCGACAAGGACGGCTGGCCGGCGATGGGCACGTTCGACATCCTGAACATGCGCATCAACGGCTACGACTTCCACGTCAGCCTGATGGCCGGCGAGGAGTCGTGGGAGTCCGATCAGGTCAAGGCGGTGTTCGACACGTGGCGGGGCATCCTGCCTCTACCACCAGGAGGACTCGCTCGGGCGAGACCTGGCAGGAGGCCGCGCAGGCGCTCGTCGCCAAGGAGGCGGGGATGTACCTGCTCGGCATGTTCGTCTCGCGAGCAGTTCCCCGAGGCGGACCGCGAGGACATCGACTTCTTCAACTACCCCGAGCTCGACTCCAACGTCGGCGCCGGCGCGATCGACGCGCCGATCGACGGGATGATGATGGCCGCCGACCCGGAGAACGAGGAGGGCGCGCTCGCCCTCCTCACGTTCTTCGGCTCGCCCGAAGCCGGCACGATCATCAACACCGAGAACCCGGGCCAGATCGCCGCCAACTCCGGACGCCGACACGAGCATGTTCACGGACCTGAAGAACCGGGCCGTCGAGCTGGTCAGCTCGGCCGAGTCGATCGCCCAGTTCCTCGACCGCGACACCCGGCCGGACTTCGCCTCGACCGTGATGATCCCCGTCCTGCAGGACTTCATCAGGAACCCCGACGACATCGACGGCCTGACGGCGAGCATCGAGAGCCAGAAGCAGTCGATCTTCACCGACTGACGTCATGCCTTCGCGCTCGCTCGCGTACGCTGCACCGGCTCGCCTACCGTGAGGCCATGAGCCGCCGGGGACTCGGGGCGCTCTCCGGCCGTGACCGGTGGACGGTCGGGCTGATGATCGGCCTCCCGACGTTTCTCGTCCTCGCCCTCGTCTGGCTGCCGGCCCTCGCCTCCGTCGTGCTGTCGTTCACCCGGTGGGACGGGTACGGCGGGTTCTCCGACATCGAGTGGATCGGCACGCGGAACTACCACGACATCGTCAACATCTATCCGCCGTTCGATCCGGCGATCCGCCACAACCTGATCTGGTTCGCGGTGTTCTTCTTCGTCGCCACCCCGGTGGGTATGTTCTTCGCCGTCCTGCTCGACCGGGAGCTGCGCGGCAGCCGCTTCTACCAGACCGCCTTCTACCTGCCGGTCGTGATCTCGCTCGCCCTCACCGGCTTCATCTGGCAACTCCTCTACTCGCGTGACCAGGGCCTGCTGAACGAGGTGCTCAACCGGGAGACCGACTGGCTGGGCGACCCCAACATCAACCTGTGGGCGGTGCTCGTCGCGGCGAGCTGGCGTCACATCGGCTACATCATGCTGCTCTACCTCGCCGGGCTGAAGAGCGTCGACCCGACGCTGCGCGAGGCGGCGGCGATCGACGGGGCGAACGAGGTGAAGACGTTCTTCAAGGTGATCTTCCCCGTGATGCGTCCGGTCAACATCGTCATCCTCGTGATCACCGTCATCGAGTCGTTGCGGGCGTTCGACCTCGTGTGGGTCATCAACCGGGGCCGCAACGGTCTGGAGCTGATCTCGGCGCTGGTGTTGAGCAACATCATCGGCGAGGCGAGCCGCATCGGCTTCGGCTCGGCGCTGGCGACGATCATGCTCGTGATCTCGTCGGTGTTCATCACGATCTACCTGATCGCCGTGTTCCGAGGCGACGAGCAGCAGCAGTGACGGCGTTGCCACCGCGACCGTGCCGTTCACCGAGACGTCGGCGAATGACGCGTCCGATCACCGTCGGCAAGAGGAAGCGTCGCCGCAAGCGCATCGCCCTTCAGATGTTCCTGATCTTCATGGCGATCGGGTGGCTGTTTCCGCTCGTCTGGGCCATCTTCGCCTCGTTCCGCGACTACGCCTACACGCAGGCCAACGGCTACGCATCCCTCGGCGGATTCACGTTCGTCCAACTACGCCGACGCGTGGCGGCGAGGGAACTTCACGACCCACTTCACCAACTCGCTGATCATCACGTCCCCGTCGTGCTGGTGACGCTCGCGCTGGCGTCGGGCGTGGCGTTCGTGGTCGCCCGGTTCTCGTTCCGGTTCAACCTGGCGATGCTCGGGTTCTTCACCGCCGCCAACCTGCTCCCGCCGCAGGCGCTGCTGATTCCCGTCTACCGGATGTTCCGCGAGATCCCGGTGCCGGACTTCATCAGCGAGTCGGACACGCTGCTCGACAGCTTTCTCGGACTGATCCTCGTCAACACGGCGTTCCAGATCGGGTTCTGTGCCTTCGTCCTGAGCAACTACATGAAGACGTTGCCCCGCGACCTCTACGAGGCGGCCCAGGTCGACGGAGCCAACGTCTTCCGCCAGTACTGGAGCATCACGCTGCCCTTGTGTCGCCCCGCGCTCGGGAGCGCTGGCCGCCCTCGAGGTGGTCTTCATCTACAACGAGTTCCTGCTCGCGACGGCGCTGCTGCAGACGGGCGACAAGTTCCCGATCACCAGCGCGCTGAACAACCTGCGCGGTGAGTTCTTCGTCGACTACAACCTGCTGTCCGCCGGCTCGGTGATCATCGTGATCCCGACGATCATCGTGTTCCTCGTGCTCCAGCGCCAGTTCGTGCGCGGCCTGACGCTCGGCGCAACGAAGGGTTAGCCACGTTCTGTCGTTTGGCATCGACCGGTTCCGGCCGATGGCAAACGACAGAACGCGATTACGGTCGTCGGACACGAGCGCCATCGTGCCGTTGCAGTGGCCCCTCGTGGGGCGGCACGAGGAGCTCGAACTGTTCTCCGCCACGCTGAGCGATCCGCGAGCTCACGGCTTCGTGATCCATGGTGCCGCCGGAGTCGGCAAGACCCGGCTGGCGGACCAGTGCCTGGCGCACGCCGATGGGCAGGGCCGCAACGTGGCCAGGGCGACCGCGACCGAGGGCTCCCGACCGATCCCCCTCGGGGCCCTTGCCCACCTGTTGCCGCCCGGCATCGGTGACGAGCGCTGCGACCTCGTGACGGTGATGTCGGAGGTGCGGCCAGTGTTGCTGGAGCAGGCGAGGAACGGTCCCCTCGTCCTCTTCGTCGACGACCTTCAGCTCCTCGACACCACGTCGGCGACGTTCGTCAGCCAGCTCGTCGACGCCGATCTCGTGTTCCTGGTCGCCACCGTCCGCAGCGACGCGACGCTGCCGCCAGGGCTGGACGCGTTGTGGCAGCGCGCCCGCGTCCGGCGCATCGACCTCGACGACCTCGATCGAACCGCCGTCGAAACGCTGCTGCACCTCGTGCTGCGCGGTCCGGTCGAGGCGACCACGGTCACCGACATCTGGACGGCGAGTCGCGGGAACGTGCTGTTCGTGCGGGAGCTCGTGCTCGGCGCGATCGACGCCGGTCACCTCGTCGAGCAGCACGGCGTGTGGCGGCTCGTCGGTCCGCTGGTGACCACGCCGCGCCTGCGTGAGCTCGTCGCCGCCCGACTCGGTGCGTTGGAACCGTCGGCCGCCGACGCCGTCGATCGACTCGCCGTGTGGGAGCCGATGGGACTGTCTGCCCTGGAGGAGCTGGTCGGCGGCGCGGCGCCTCGAGGTGCTCGATCGAGCCGGCCTGCTTGTCGGTGCGCACCGATGGCCGCCGCCAGGTCGTGACGCTGGCCCATCCGCTGCACGGCGAGATCCTGCGCGCCCGCATGCCGGCGCTCACGCGTCGACGCCTGCTCCTCGAGCACGCCGATCATCTCGACGCGCATCGGCGCCCGCCGGCGCGAGGACGCCGATCCGATCGGCGACCGCTCGCCTCGAGGCGTCGGGCTCGGCCGACCCGGACCTCCTGGTCCGCTCGGCCCGTCTGGCCCGCTACGGCCACGACTTCGTCACCGTCGAACGGCTGTCGCGAGCTGCGCTTCGCGACGGCATGACGTCGGAGATCGGTCTGCTCCTGGGTGAAGCGCTGCACGAGATCGGCTCCGCCGTCGAGGCCGAAGAGGTGCTGGCCGCGGCCTCGACCTCCGCCGCCGACGGTGATCCGCTGCTCGTCCAGATCGTCGAGATCCGCTCCCGCAACCTGATGTGGGGGTCTGTTCCGCGCCGACGAGGCGCTCGAGGTCGCCGCGGCAGGCGTGCGCTCGCGTCAACGATCCCGCGGGCAAGGAGGAGCTGGATCTCAACGACGCGATGGTGCTCACCTACGCCGGACGGCCCCTCGACGCGCTCGCCGTGCTCGCTCCACTCGGCCCGCCGACCAATCGACGCGCCCGCTCGCTGCGGGCGCTCGCCGAGGTGCCCGCGCTCGTCGCGACCGGGCGGTGCGTGACGGCGGTCGAAGCCGCCGGTCGCGCCTTCGCCGAGCAGTCCGAGCTACCGGACCAGATCGCCATCGCCGATCCCGGCACCCACGTCCTCATGCAGATCTACGGGCTCGCCGAGTGCGGACGTCTCGAGGATGCCGTCGAGCTCGCCACCGCCGCCTACGAAGCCATCCCGGCGACCGCGCCGCCGGACGGGCTGATGTGGCTCAGTCACCAGCTCGGGCGCTGCGCGCTGCTCCGCGGTCAGGTCGCGACCGCCAAGCGCTGGCTCGGCGAAGCACTCGCCCGATGCGACGCCCACGACATCGTCGGTCCGAGTCGGCTGGTGCTGTCCCTGCTCGGCAACGGCGAACGCCTGCCTGGGCGACTCGGCCGCCGCGGCGCGACGCGGTGGCCGAGATGGACCGGCGGCCGGAGCTTCCCGTTCGCCCGACCGGAGCAGGAGCTCGGCCGGGCGTGGGCGCTGGTGGCCGCCGGCGACCTCCCCGGCGCCCGGGATGCGCTGCTCGCGGCGGCGCACCTCGCGTCGACCACCGGCTACCGCGTCACCGAGGCCTGGCTCCTCCATGACGTCGTCCGGCTCGGGGACTCCGGCATCGGTCGTCGATCGTCTCGCCGAGCTGGAGCCGGAATGCGAAGGCGACCTCGTGTCGGCCTACGCCGCGCCACGCGGCCGCCGTCGTCGCCGGCGGACCGGAGGCGCTCGTCGACGCCAGCGAGCGCTTCGAACGGCTCGGCGCCCAGCTGCTCGCCGCCGAAGCGGCGACCGAGGCGGCGCAGGCGTTCCAGCGCCAGGGCGACGGGCGGGCGGCGGCGGCGGCGGGGGCGCGGGCGGCGACGCTGGCGGAGAACTGCGAGGGGGCGCAGACGCCCGGCCTCTCCTCGGTCGTGATGGTCGTGCCGCTGACCGCTCGCGAGCGCGACATCGCCACCCTCGCCGCCCAGGGGGAGTCGAGCAAGGCCATCGCGGCGCAGCTGTTCCTGTCCGTCCGCACCGTGAACAACCACCTCCAGAGCGTGTACTCGAAGCTCGGCGTGACGGGCCGAGGCCAGCTCGCGGTCGCGCTGGAGCCGGCCGTCAGCTCGGCGGCGTCATCTTCAGCGCGCCCCCCATCATCGTCTCGGCAGTGAGGTCGTAGGCGAGCACCCACGCCTCCTCGACGTCAGCTGTCCAGCCGTCACCGAGCGCGGCGGCCAGCGTCGACATCAGCGCCGCACCCATCAGCCGGTAGTGGCCAGGCCGCGCGCCGTAGCCGCGGTGGCGGGCGCCCAGCGCTTCCGCTGACGAGCAGAACGTGTCGAGGTCCTGGATCGATCCGACCAACGTCGACAACTCGGTCGCGAACCGCGCCCGTTGAACCGCGGGGTCGGTCGTGAACATGGTCGCCAGCGCCGGGCTTCCGAGGAACACCCGCCGGTAGAAGTCGGCGGCGAGCAGGTCGAGGTCGAGCGACCGAAGCGTTTCCGTCACGAGCGCGATCTGCCGGGGCGTCATAGGGCGATCGAACACGAGACGGCGCCCGGTTGACCTGAGCAATCGTTGCTCATCGTGCCGATCGCGGCGTCGAGATGAGCAATCGCTGCTCAGGACGGACGCGGCCGAGTCCTTCACGATGCGCTGAGACCGCCCGCTCCGGCACGAAGGGATCAACCGTGTCCACCACCATCGAACCGCGACACCACCCCGATGCCCGTCCGATCTCGCCGTCTCCGGGACTCGGTGGCGCTCGTCACGGGCGCGGGTCGGGGCGTCGGTCAGCTCATCGCCAGAACGTTCGCCGATGCGGGCGCGGCCGTGGCCATGGTCGCCCGGTCCGCCGACGAGCTCGCCCACACGATCGACCTGATCTCCTCGACCGGCGGCGTCGCGGCGGCCGCCGTTGCCGATGTCACCGACGCCGGCGGCCTGGCCGGTGCAGTGGCCGACCTCCAGCACCAATTGGGCCCGGTCGATGTGCTCGTGAACAACGCCGGGATCCTGGGCCCAGCCGGACCACTGTGGGAGCTCGAGCTGGACGAGTGGTGGACGACGATGGACGTCAACGTGCGCGGGCTCGTCCTGGCGACGCAGCTCGTCCTGCCGGACATGGTCGCCGCCGGCCGCGGCCGCATCATCAACATCACGAGTCAGGCGGGCGTCCACCGCTGGCCGCTCGTGTCGGCGTACTCGGTGTCCAAGGCCGCCGTCGTCAAGCTGACCGAGAACCTCGCCCACGAGACGAGGCGTCACGGCGTGAACGTCTTCAGCGTCCATCCAGGGCTGCTCCCCATCGGGATCTCGGAGACGATCGCGGGCCAGACCCCGACCAGCCCCCACCAGGCACACATCCGGGCCTGGGCGCTGAACGCCCTCGCCGAAGGTCGCGGCGCCGACCCGGCCCGGGCCGCCGAGCTGCTGTTGCGGATCGCGGCCGGCGACGCCGATCGCCTCTCCGGCCGCCACCTGTCCGTCCACGACGATCTCGATCGTGTGCTCGCTCGCCTTCCCGAGGTCCTGGCTCGCGACCTGTACGTGCTCCGGCCCGACGGGTTGTGACCCGCACCGACTGCCATCCCAACCACTCACCACACACCCAGGAGACATCCCATGACCACCACCAGCCGAACCCGTCCCGCCGCCACTCCCGCCTACTACCTGGGCCGTCCGGCCCGCATGTGGCGAGTTGCCCTGCGCCGCCGAGCCCACGGGTCCCGACGACCGGACAGCACGTCTGCGTTCACCAGAGACCGCGACCACATGGTCGCCCGCTACTCAGGGGTGAACCGATGAAATCCCAGTTCAACATCCTCGACTTCCTCGACCGCGCCGAGCTCGTCTACGGCGAGCGCATCGGCGTGATCGACGAACCCGACCAGCCGGCCGACAGCTGGGGCCGACATGACATGGCGGCAGGTCGCCGAGCACGCCCGGGCCCTGGCCGCCGGCCTCGACGCGCTCGGCGTCGGTCGCGGCGAGCGGGTCGCGATCGTCTCCCAGAACAGCGCCCGCCTCCTCGTCGCCCTGTTCGGTGTGTCGGGCTACGGCCGCGTCGTCGTGCCGATCAACTTCCGCCTCAACGCCGACGAGGTCGCGCTACATCGTCGAGCACTCCGGTGCGTCCGTGCTCCTCATCGATCCCGAGCTCGACGAAGCGCTCGCCGACGTCACGCGCCAGCACCGGTTCGTGCTCGGCCGTGAGTCGGACGAGATCCTGCTGCGCTTCGACCGTCAGCCCGAACCCGTGGGTCGATCCCAGCGAGGACGCCATCGCGTCGATCAACTACACGAGCGGCACGACCGCCCGCCCGAAGGGCGTCGAGCTGACGCACCGCAACCTGTACGTGAACGCGCTCGACCTTCGGCTGGCACGCCGGCGTGAACGATCGCGACGTCTACCTGTGGGCGGTCCCGATGTTCCACGCCAACGGCTGGGGCATGGTGTACGCCATCACCGGCATGGGCGGCACGCCACGTCATGCTGCGCAAGGTCGACGGACCCGAGATCCTCCGGCGCATCGACCGCCACGGCGTGACCTTCATGGGCGGCGCGCCAGCCGTCGTGAACACCATCCTCACCGCCGCCGCGAGCCGCCCCGGACCGCCGCCCCGGGCGCGGGCACATGCGCATCGTCGTCGGCGGAGCGCCGCCGCCGACCGCCACCATCGAGCGGGTCGAGACCGAGCTCGGCTGGGAGTTCATGCAGATCTACGGCCTCACCGAGACGTCGCCGATGCTGACCCTCAACCGCCGCCGCGCCGAGTGGGACGACCTCACGCCGGCCGGGCGGGCGGGGCACCTCGGTCGCGCCGGACCGCCGGCGATCGGCGTCAAGGTGCGCATCGACGACGACGGCGAGGTGCTGGCTCGGGGCAACGCTCGTCTTCGGCGGCTACTGGGAGCAGCCCGACGAGACCGCCGAGGCGTCGTCCGGACGGATGGTTCCACACCGGCGACGGCGGCCGCCTCGACGAGCACGGCTATCTCACGATCTCCGACCGCAAGAAGGACGTCATCATCACCGGCGGCGAGAACGTCTCGTCGATCGAGGTCGAGGACGTCCTCGCCCAGCACCCGGCCGTCGCCGACGCCGCCGTCATCGGTGTCCCCGACGCGAAGTGGGGCGAGACGGTCAAGGCGCTCGTCGTCCTGCGACCCGGGCCCGACGCCACCGAGGACGAGCTGATCGAGCACTGCCGTGCCCGGCTCGCCCACTACAAGTGCCCGACCTCGATCGAGTTCGACGGTGCCGCTCGCCCGCACCGCGACCGGCAAGGTGCAGAAGTTCAAGCTCCGTGCCCCCTACTGGGCGGGTCGGGATCGTCTGGTCAACTGAGGCAATCTCCGTTCTGTCGTTTGGAATCGACGCGAATCGGCCGATTTCAAACGACAGAACCCGGCGCGAAACACTCGGATGACCTCAGACCGGCGGGACACCATGGC
>CAVWJT010000015.1:0-290499 GCA_963755235.1 uncultured Acidimicrobiia bacterium | reverse complement strand
GGTGATGGACGACCAGCACCGCGCCGAGCTGGCCGAGTTCCTGCGCGCCCACCGCGAGGCGCTCACCCCCGAGGCGGTCAAGCTTCCCCGCGGCCGCGGCCGCCGCACACCCGGCCTGCGCCGGGAGGAGGTCGCCCTGCTCGCCGGCGTGTCGGTGACCTGGTACACGTGGCTCGAACAGGGCCGCCGGATCAACGCCTCGACCGACGTGCTGCGGGCGATCGGGCGGGCGCTGCGCCTCGACGACGCCGGCCAGGATCACCTCGTCTCCCTCGCCCACCCGATCAACGGTCCCACCATCGCCCCGCCGGACGAGGTACCGAGCGCGCTCCGCCGGCTCATCGACGGGTTCGATCCGGCGCCCGCCTACGTCCTCGGGCCGCACTGGGAGTTCGCCGCGTGGAACACCGCCGAAGCCCGGCTCTACCCGCGCATCGAACGGCTCGCAGCGCCGCGGCGCAACCTCATCTGGTCGCTGTTCGGCGACCCGGCCGTGCGCGACCTCGTCGTCGACTGGGACATCCACGCCCGCCAGGTGTTGGCCGAGTTCCGGGCCGCCACCATCTCCGTGCGTCACGACCGCGAGATGGAGGAACTCATCGACGAGCTCTGCGCCACCAGTGAAGAGTTCCGCTCCTGGTGGCCGGAACACGACGTGGCCCGGTTCGAGACCCGGCTGCGCCGCTTCAACCATCCCCGCGCCGGCCTGCTGACGTTCGAGTACCAGCAGCTCACCCCGTCGGAGTGGCCGGCGCTCCGGGTCGTGGTGCAGCTCCCGGTTCCCGGCGACGACTCCGCCCAACGCCTCGCCGTCCGCCACCACGTCGCCTGATATGGCGATACCGTCGCGGCAGTGGATGGCGACCCGATGGCGACGGTGACCGACGCCACCCGCCGGCTCCAGGCAGAGGGCTACACGGGAAACTGGTACGCCGACGACAATGGCCGGCTCGTGTGCGGCGAGTGCGGCGCCGGGTTCGATCCGGCTGACGTCACCGTCGACGAGGTCCTCCGCTTCGAAGGTCAGTCCGATCCCGACGACGAGATGATCCTGTTCGCGGTGCGCGGGCCATGTGGTCACCGTGGTGTCTACAGCGCTGCCTACGGGCACTACATGAGCCCCGAGGACGCGGCCGTGATCGCCACGCTGCGGCACGGCGCGAGAGGAGACCACGAGTGACGGATCTCGCCGATCAGCCGGATTTGGCGGCGCTGGCCAACTACGAGTTGACCGATCGCTTCCGGCTGGAGGACGGGCGCGTCTTCCTCACCGGTGTGCAAGCACTCGCCCGGCTGCCGATCGACCAGCTGCGGATCGACCGCCGCAGTCACCTGAACACTGCCGCTTTCGTGTCCGGCTACCAGGGTTCACCGGTCGGGACGTTCCAGGAGGAAGTGTCGGCGGCGGCGGCCACCGTGCCCGACCTCCCGGTCATCGTCAGACCGGGCGTCAACGAAGAGCTCGCCGCGACGGCGGTGATGGGGAGCCAGCTCGTCGATGCCCTCGACGACAAGCGCTACGACGGCGTGATCGGGGTCTGGTACGGCAAGGCCCCCGGGCTCGACCGAGCGGGGGACGCGATCCGCCACGGCGTGTTCGCCGGCACGTCGCGTCACGGCGGGGTGATGGCCGTCGTCGGCGACGATCCGGCCGCCAAGTCCTCGACCCTGCCCAGCTCCAGCGACGCCACGCTCGTCGACCTGCACATGCCGATCCTGTTCCCGGGCGACGTCCAGGAAGCACTGGACCTCGGCCGCCACGCGATCGCCCTGTCCCGCGCGAGTGGCATCTGGGTCGGCGTCAAGCTCGTTGCCCCGATCGCCGACGGTACGGGCACCGTCGACGTCCACCCCGGCCGGGTCCGGCCGACGATCCCGACGATGGAGTTCGACGGCAAGTTGTTCGTCCCCCATCCCAGCGGGCAGTTGCTCACCCCGTACACCCTGGAGATGGAGCGCGAGTTCCAGCAGGTGCGGTCGGTGCTGGCCCGCCGCTACGGCGTCGACAACGAGCTCAACCGGGTCACGGTGCGGGGACCCCACGACTGGATCGGCATCGCCGCCAGCGGCCACACCTACCACGAGCTGCGCGAGGCGCTCGCCCTGCTCGGGTTGGGTGACGACGCCGCCCTGCGCGACGCCGGCATCCGTCTCTTCCACCTCCTCATGCCGGTACCGGTCGACGAGCAGCAGGTGCGCGACTTCGCCCACGGCCTCGCCGAGGTGCTCGTGGTCGAGGAGAAGAACCCCACCCTCGAACTGCTCGTGAAGAGCGCGATGTACGACTCCGCCGAACGTCCCCGGGTGGTCGGCCGGTACGCCGAGGGCGGCGAACCGCTGGTCCCGGGCACCGGCCTGCTCGACGCCGACCGGCTGCTCGAACCACTCCACCGGCGACTCTCGGCCCGCATCGGTGAGGACCGTCTGCGCCCGTTGCCAGTGCGCCGCGAGCCGTCCCTCATCCCCCTCGCTGTCAATCGCACGCCGTTCTACTGCAGCGGCTGCCCCCACAACCTGAGCACGCGCAATCCGGAGGGGACGCTCGTCGGCGGGGGGATCGGCTGCCACGCGATGGTCGCCCTGATGGACCCCGAGCGGGTCGGCGACATCGCCGGGCTCACCGCGATGGGCAACGAGGGAGCGCAATGGATCGGCATGGCGCCGTTCGTCGACCGCCCCCACCTCGTCCAGAACCTCGGCGACGGCACGTTCTTCCACTCCGGGTCGCTCGCCGTGCGCGCCGCCGTGGCCGCGGGCGTCGACATCACGTTCAAGCTCCTCTACAACGGCACCGTCGCGATGACCGGCGGCCAGGACCCGCAGGGGCTGATGGCCGTGCCCGAGGTCGTCCAGTCGCTGCTGCTGGAGGGGGTCAGCAAGGTGATCGTCACGTCGGACGACCCCGGCAAGTGGCACGGGGCGGACTTCGGCGGCCTGGCGGAGGGCCGAGTCGACGTGCGCGACCGGACCCGGCTGTTGGAGAGCCAGCTCGAGCTCGCCGCGGTCCCGGGCGTCACGATCCTCCTCCACGACCAGGAGTGCGCGGCAGAGAAGCGGCGGGCCCGTAGTCGGGGCATCGTCGCCAAGCCGGGGTTCCGGGTCGTCATCAACGAGCGGGTGTGCGAGGGCTGCGGCGACTGCGGCGACAAGAGCAACTGCTTGTCGGTCCAGCCGATCGACACGCCGTACGGGCGCAAGACCCGCATCCACCAGACGAGCTGCAACTGGGACCTGTCGTGCCTCCAGGGCGATTGCCCGGCGTTCGCCACGGTCACCGTCGAGAAGGACGCCCGCCGGCGGCGCTCCCCGAACGCCGCGCCGGCACTCGGCGACCCGGCGGCCGGGCTGCCCGACCCGCAGCCGATCGTCCCGCCCGACAACTTCACCGTCCGCCTCTCCGGCATCGGCGGCACCGGAGTGATCACGGTCAGCCAGGTGCTCGGCACCGCGGCGATGCTCGACGGCTGGACCGTCCGCGGCCTCGACCAGACCGGGCTCTCCCAGAAGGCCGGCCCGGTCGTGAGCGACCTGCGCCTGAGCCGCGTCGGCGTGCCGGCGTCGAACCATGCCAACAGCTCGGGTGTCGACTGCCTGCTCGCCTTCGACCTCCTCGTCGCGGCGAGCGACACCAACCGGGTCGGAGCCGACCCCACCCGCACGGTCGTGGTCGGCTCGGTCGCACCGACACCGACGGGGCTGATGGTGTCGCATCCGTCGACGCCGTACCCCGACCTCGCCGCCCTCACCGGGCGCCTCGGCGAGGTCTCCCGGGCCAGTGACAATCGCTTCGTGGACACGGCCGCGCTGGCGAGCGGTCTCTTCGGGGACACGACGACGGCGAACGTGATGCTCCTCGGCGTCGCCGTGCAACAGGGCGCGATCGCGGTGAGCCCGGCGCGCGTCGAGCGGGCGATCGAGCTCAACGGAGTCGCGGTCGAGCGCAACGTCGCCGCGTTCCGGTGGGGGCGCCGCTGGGCCGCGTTCCCCGCCGAGGTCGAGCAGGCCGCCGGCCTCGCCGGCCCCGCCGCGCCGGAGACGACGAACGAGCTCGTCGAGCGGCTCGCCGCCGATCTCGTCGGGTACCAGTCGGAGGCCTATGCCCGCCGCTTCCTCGATCTCGTCGAGGTCGCCCGGGCGGCCGAGCAGCGGGTCGCCCCGCGAAGCGTCGCCTTCACCGAGGCCGTGGCCCGCCACGGCCACAAGCTGATGGCCTACAAGGACGAGTACGAGGTCGCCCGGCTGCTCGTCGGGCCCGAGGCGCGGGCCGAGTACGAGTCCGTCGGTGGCCCCGGCACCAAGGTCACGTGGCGGCTCCACCCGCCGATGCTGCGCGCCCTCGGGATGAAGAACAAGATGAAGTTGGGCCCGCGCTCACGGCCGATGCTCCTGGCGCTCGCCAAGGCCAAGCGGGTGCGCGGCACGGTTGCCGATCCGTTCCGGTGGGCCCAGGTCCGCCGGCTCGAGCGGGCGATGATCCCCGAGTACGAGCGGGCGATCGAGCAGCTCGCCGCCGCCCTGACCCCCGAGAACATCGACGAGGCGGTCGAGATCGCCGCCCTGCCCGATCAGGTCCGCGGGTACGAGCACCTCAAGCTCGAGCGCGCCGCCCGCTACCGCACCGAGCTCGCCGCCCGCCTCAAGACGTTTCTGCAGCTGGATCGGCCCCTCTAGGGGCCGATCCAGCTGCAAGAACGGAGTCTCAGGCCACAGGTTGGGCCATCATGCCGACCAGGGCGGCGCCGACGATGCCGGCCTCGTTGGTGAGCGCGGCCGGTACGACTTCGGTGCCGACGTCGATCGCGGGCAGCCATCGGTCGGCCTTCCGGCTCGCGCCTCCGCCGACGATGATCAGCTCCGGTGAGAACAGCTTGACGACGGTTGTGAGGTAGCGCTCGACGCGCTCGCCCCACTCAGTCCACGAGAGTTTCTCGCGGTCCCGCGCGCTGGCCGCGGCGCGGTGCTCGGCGTCGTGGCCGTCGACCTCGAGGTGCCCGAGCTCGGTGTTCGGCACGAGCGCGCCGTCGACGAACAACCCCGAGCCGATGCCCGTCCCGAAGGTGAGCACGATCACGACGCCGTCGCGACCGCGCCCGGCGCCGTACCGCATCTCGGCGAGCCCGGCCGCGTCGGCGTCGTTGACGACGTGGACGTCGACGTCGTACCCGACCGCTTTCGTGAACAGCGCGTCGGCGTCGGTGCCGATCCACGACTCGTCCACGTTGGCCGCGCTGAGCGTGACGCCGCGGCGCACGACGGCCGGGAACGTGACTCCCACAGGGCCCGACCACTCGAAATGGGCGACCAGCTGTGCCACCACGTCCGCCATCGCCGCCGGCGTCGCCGGCCGCGGCGTCTGGATCTTGTACCGGTCGGCGGTGAGTGAACCGTCGGCGAGGTCGACCGGCGCGGCCTTCATCCCGGAACCCCCGATGTCGATGCCGAACGAGAGCTGCGCACGCACTAGGGCCACTCCTTCCTCACCTTGACGACCTTGTGGCCGGAGAGGCCATCGGTCGTCCCGCACACCGGGCACGACCCCGACGCCCGGCCCGGTGGGTGGTCGATCACCACGAGCAGCTTGTCGCAGTTCACGCAGCGTCGCGTCGACGGCGTGTAGGCGACCTCGGCCGGGTCTTCGATCTTCCGCTTCAGCTTGGCGTCGCACATGGCGACCGCGGCACCGTCGCTGAACACGGTGACCGGACCGTCCTCGCTCACGACGAACGCGACCGTGTCGGGATGGTCGAACGTGAACCGCCGCGCCGACCGGTGCCGCATGCCGCGCCCGTCGCTGATGAGGACGTCGGCACGGGCAGAGACGTTGAGCCCGACGCCGAAGTAGCGGACGGTGCCGTCGGTGTCGACGAGAGTGGCCAGATCGGTCTGGCTGAGCGCGGTGAACAACGCCGAGAAGTGGTGGCGGGCCCGAACCGTGAGGCGCGGACTGGGGAACGACGCCACCTCATCGAATCCGTAGGCGGCGTCACCCACCGGGTCGCCATCAGCGAGGCGCAACACCAGCGTCGCCCCGACGTGGCCGGGCGACAGCCAGTGCACGCACAACTCGAGGAGGCCGCGCAGGACGTCGTACGAGGCGGTCGGGACGATCTTGCTCAGCGGCCCCAGCAGGGCCGCGGCGTTCGGCCGGGTCGTCCACTCCCGGCCGTTCCAGTCGACGACGGAGTCGGGCATGAAGAGCCGGGGGCGGCCGAGCAACGTGCGTTGGACGATGAAGGCCTCGGTCGCCTCCTGGATCTCGACCAGGTCGGCTTCCATCGACACGGAACGGCGGAAGTGGGCGAGGGCGAGGCTCTCGGCGTCGGCGGGACCGTCGAGGTGGACGAGGAACGTCGATCGCCCGTCGGCGAACGAGCGGGCGCGCTCCCGGTCGTAGCCGTCGAGCTCGTGCAGCTCGACCAGATCGCCGCCCACGAGGAGTGACCGATCGGCGGGAAGGATCAGCGACCCGTACACCGGGCGGCGGGTCTCGTGCACGGGCGGGCGGCGGGCGTGGTCGAGCTCGTCGAGGATGCGCATGCGCACTGGACCGTCGGTCGGCAGCCGTACGCCGTCCTCCTCGAGCTCTTCGGCCAACCGGCGCAGCGGTCCCGGCTCGACGGACTCGACGGACTCGACGGTCACCCGAAGGACGTTACCGACCCACCGCCGGAAGGCGCGGCGGCGACGCGCCGCTCAGTGGCCGTCGCTGGTGGTGAGCTCGACGAGGCCGGTCGGCGGCTTGGCGGGGGCCGGACGACTCGGATCGCACGGATCGTTCGGCCGCAACACGGCGCGGCCGTCCGGGCTGGCCTTGAACGCCCTGGCCTGGGTCAGCACGTACTCGGGATCACCGGGCGCACCAAGGTCGGTGACGACGGTCCGGCACGTCAGGGGCGCCTGCGGCGCCCAGTTCAGCGCCCCGCTGGCCCAGAACGTCGGCGACATCACGTACTTGGAGTAGATCTGCAACCAGCGGGCCTGGTACTCACGGGGCGTCAACGTGTTCCCCGGGGCGGCCGGCACGGTGTCATATTCGTCGCCCACCGGGACGTGGCCGAGGTACCACGACACCGGGACCGTCGCGACGTCACCGTTGTTGGCGGCGAGGATCCGGTTGACGAGGTCGAGCGCCGCGGCGTCCTGGACCGACGGCGGGGCGTCCTTGGCCCGGGCGTAGCCGCCGTAGCCGGCCCACGTGCTGTCGACGAACTGATACGCGCCCGACGCCGTCGACGAGCTCGACTCGGCCGCGTAGTCGCCGCCGGACTCGAGCGTGCGAATGGTGGCGAGGATCGCGCCGAGCTCGGCCGGGATTGGCGCGAACATCGGGTCGGTCGCCGCGGCGCTGCAGTCACCCGGCTGGTCGTAACGAGCGTCGCCGACCTGGAGGGCGCCAGCGTCCACCGGGGTGTAGCCGGCCGGCCCGACCCACATGCGCGCCTCGACGGCGTCCGAACCGGGGTTGCCGCCAGTGAGCGTCAGCGGGAGCCAGCTTCCGGGCAGCGCCGCCTCCCGCCAGCCGGCGGCGAGGAACGCGGCCGCGCGCCGGACAGTTGCCGCCCGTCCGGCCGGCCGTCCCGCACCAGCCGGGGCGGCCAGCGCGGCAACCTCGGCGCCGGGACGGTTCGCCGCGGCGAGGATCCGATCGATCCGCGTCGGCTGGGGCGTCCCTGCCGCGCAGTTCACGTCGCGCTGGGCGAGGCGCAGGCTCCAGAAGGGGTTGATCGCCTCGCCGTCGGGTCGCCGGATCTCGACGTGGGCGTGGGGCACCGACCCCTCGGAGTTGCCGCTGTCACCCATCCAGGCGATGAACTGACCGGCCTTCACCGTCGCCCCCGGCACGATGCCGGGCGCGTACCGCCACGCGCCGTCGTCGGCGGCGTCGTCCGTGCCGGGGGTGTCGTTGTTCACGTGGTAGACGTTGTACTCCCAGCCCTCCGAGTCGCGGATGACCACGCCGTAGCCGGCAGTGGGGTGGTCGACGAGGTGGTCGATCACACCGTCGTGCATCGCGACGAGCGGCTGCAGCCGATCACCGATCAGGTCGTTGCCCTTGTGCGCCCGCGTGCAGCCGTCGCGGCATGCGCCGAAGTCGTTGCCGTAGGACACCGGGCCGGCGACGGGGAACGTGACCGAGCGGATCTGGCCGGGATCGACCTTGCCGGCGGGCACGACGACGCGTCCCGACGGGGTCTCGACCGGCGGTTCCTTCGGGTCGCTTTCCGGATCGCGAGGCTGACGCGGACGCGGCTCGGGCGGCGCGGGATCCTTGCGCGGCGCGGGATCCTTGGGCGGCGCGGGCTCGGTCGTGGGGGTCGTCGTCGTCGGTTCCGGCGGCGGCGTCGTGGTCGGCGGCGCAGTCGTGGTCGTGGTCGTGGTCGTCGTCGTGGTCGCGGCCGTCGTCGGCGTCGTGGTGGTCGTGGCCGTGTTGTCAGGGACCGTGGTGGTCGACGAGCCGTCGGGGACGGTCGTGGTGGTGGTCGTCGTCGGCCCGCTCGTCGGCGGCGTGGTCGTGGTCGTGGTCGTGGGTGCCGTCGTCGAGGGGTCGCACGGCTCGCCGCCCGGTCCGCCCACCGTCGTCGTGGTCGTGGTCGTGGTGGCATCGCAGTCCTGCGGCGGGGCGGCGGCCGGCGCGGCACGAGGGCCGGGTGCCGCGGGTGCGGCCGGAGTGGCGACCGCGTCGTCGGCACCGGCGGCGGACGCCTGCCACGCGGCGACGGGGGCGAACGCGGTCACCAACGCGATCGTCAGCAGCCGCCTCATGTCAGCACCGCCGGAGGCACCGTCGCGGGAGCGGCCGGGAGGTCCACCGAGACGGCGAGCATGCCGGGCGCCAGGGCGTCGCTGCCGGTGACCTGGAGCGACAGGCTGGCCGCAGTCAAGCCCGGCAGGAGGTAACGGTCCGGGATGCGGATCACATCCATGTCGACGCCGGAACCGGACGAGTGGGTGCGGCCGTCGCCGGACGCGATGTACGCCTTGCGCCCCGGGCGCTTGCTGGCGACCGGCCGGCCGAGCTCGCAGACCGTGTCGTTCTGCACGTCGGTCGTGCTGTTGCACGCCGGGTTCCCACCGATGATCACACCGGGCGGCGGCGGCGAGTCGCCCGGGGACAGGTTGTTGCCGAGGGGGTTGCCGTTGAACAGCAGGTTGTCGGCGTCACCGCTCTGGCTGTGGCCGACGACATGGAAGCTCTTGGCGAAGACCGGACCCGTCGTCGGGATCTCGAACCCGCTGACGGGCACATCAACGGCACCCTCGGTGACGAAGTCGAATCCGTCGTGCCATGACACGGCGCGCGGCGCGAACCGCTGCTGCTGCCGGAGCGGCAGGTTGCCGAGCTTCTGGCCGCTGCTCGCATCGAACTCGTAGGCCGCGACGATCGCCCACGAGGCATACGGCAGGTACGGCGCGGCCCGCTCGGTGACGATGTCAGCAACGGTGTAGTAGCCGCGGCCGCGGTCGGTCACGTAATCCGTGACGTCCCACACCGCCTGCCGCAGCGGCGCGCCGCCGCGCCGGCCGCCGCCCGCCTCATAGAGCTTCGGCACGCCGAGCGTCGCTCCGCCCAGTTCGGTGTACCGGAAGGACTCGTCGGGACCGTCGAGCTGGACGCGCAACGGACCGACGTCAGTGGCCACTGTCGTCTGCACGTACAGCCGGGCCTCGATCACCTTGGCGCCGAGGGGAATGTCGAGCCGCGCCGAACTGGAGTTGTCGGCGCAGGCCCGGGGAAACCCGAGGCCGCGGATGATGCACAGTTCTCCCGACTCGCCGTCGACGTCGGCGATCGTGACGGCGCCCTCCCGCCAGCCGCCGGCCGAGAGGAGGTTGGAGTTCCCGGCCATGACGAGATCACCGTTGACGACCTGCTCGAGCACGGTCGCGAACGGACGCCGGGCGGGAGGCCGCGGGTCATCGGCCCGTCGCGCGCTCGCCGTTGAGCCCACCGCGGCGAGGCCCGCCGTGACGACGAGGGCGATCGCAATCAGCCGGCGGGCGTACCGCCGGCTCGACCGCTCTCGGTTTGGCTGCCTCGACGTCATGTTTTCTCCCGCGCTGGCGCGCGCGTCCCCCGACCCGGACCAGGCTGAATGTACTCGACAGGGGACATGGGGGCCATCAGTTCTCTTCGCTCACTCCGCTCCGCCGGATGCAGGTTCGGAGTCCTCGATCCCCCGGATTCCAAGGGACCGATCCGTTGTGAGTCGCCGCGCATCAGTTCTCGTTCGTGACCTGGGCCGGACCACACGAGATACGAGCAAACCCGCCGGTTTGGTTCGCGACCCGATCAGACCGTCCGCCGATCGTCCAATCCTACCGCGCCGGCCACCGCGACGCACCAGTGAGAACCCTCGACCCGAGGTTGAGCGTTGCGCCTCGCAACGACCGGGCCCGGCGACCATCCACCAGGTCAGCGCAGCGATCCCGTACGCTCGGCGCGCCCTCGATCAGGAGGCAGGAGGTTGCCATGCAAGATCGTCGGAAGAGACTGTCATGATCGGTGCGCTGATCGTCGGACTGGTCCTGTTCGTCGTCGTCTCGTTCCCCGCGACGTGGTTGCTGATGCTGTTCTTCGGCAACGTCGCGCCCGGCATCGGGCTCAGCTTCTGGGGTGCGCTCCCGCTCGGGATGCTCGCCTCCGCGCTGGTCGGTGCGGCGGGGTCCCAGCGCACCAGCTACTGAGCCGCTCCGCCTGCGCCCTCCACTCGTCACAGTGAGGGAACAGGCCCGATGTGGGCCCGTTCCCTCACTCTGTTGACGACGCCGCGAACCGTTACCGGCCGCGCTCGACGCCGAACTTGTAGATCGTCGTCGTCTCGTAGACCTCCCCCGGCCGGAGCACGGTCGACGGGAAGTCGTCGTGGTTCGGCGAGTCCGGGTAGTGCTGGGTCTCGAGGGCGAAGCCGTAGCTCTGGCGGTACATCTTCCCGCTCGTCCCGATCAGCGTCCCGTCGAGGAAGTTGCCGGCGTAGAACTGGATGCCCGGCTCGGTGGTCAGCACGTCGAGACGGCGGCCGCTCGACGGGTCCACGGCGCGGGCGGCGAACTCCAACTCATCGTCGCTGTCGCGGTCGAGCACCCAGTTGTGGTCGTAGCCGCGACCGATGACCAACTGCTCGAACGTGCCGTCGTGGATGCGGTCCCCGATCGCGGTCGGCCGGTTGAAGTCCATCGGAGTGTCCTCGACCGGGTCGATCGCTCCGGTCGGGATCAGGGTGGGATCGACCGGCGTGTAGTCGTCGGCGTTGAGCGTCAGCTTGTGGTCGTAGATGTCGCCGTTGCCCTCGCCGGCCAGGTTGAAGTAGGCGTGGTTGGTCAGGTTGACGATCGTCGCCTTGCCGGTGACCTCGGCGTGGTAGTCCATCCGGATCTCGTTCTTCTGGGTGAGCCGGTACTCGACCGTCACGGCCAACGTGCCCGGATAGTTCTCCTCGCCGTCGGGGCTGGTGTAGGTGAGGCTGAGTCCGACGGTGCGACCCTCGCGGATCTCCGTCGCCGTCCATACCCGCTTGTCGAACCCGAAGTCGCCGCCGTGCAGGTGGTTGGGGGCGTTGTTGGTCGCCAACTGGTAGTCGACGCCGTCGAGCGTGAACTGACCCAGCGCGATGCGGTTGGCGTAGCGCCCGGTGATGCACCCGAAGTACGGGTTCTCTTCCACGTACTGGTCGAGATTGTTGAACCCGAGCGTCACGTTGGCCTTGCGCCCCCGCTTGTCCGGCACCTTGATCGACTGGATGATCCCGCCGTAGGTGATGATCTTGACCTCCATCCCCTTCCCGTTCTTGAGGGTGTAGAGGTCGACCGCCTTCCCGTTCTCCGGATGGTCAGGGTTTGCGGCATCGATGACGCCGAACGGCGCCTTGGAGATGCTGGGGCGGTCGCGGTGGGCCGGGGCGGACGACCCGCTGGCGGCAGAGCCGGCCATCACCGCGGTGAGCCCGAGTACCACCAGGACACCAACCGCGGCGCGGCGCGGACGTACTCCATGCATGAGATCCTCCCGTGGGTCTCGAAGTTCCCTCTAGCTGGGATTTCCCTTCCTGCATACGTTATCATCATATGATTGGGCCTTGTCAACGAATCATGTGATGTTATGCTCCGAGCGACCAATCATCACATGATTGGCACCACCTGAGAGCAGAGGGGGACGTCGGATGGACGGTCCACGAATGGGACGGTCGCGGCGCGACATGTTGCGGGCGATGGGGATCACCGCGGCGGCGGGATTGCTCGCCACCAGCTGCGGTGACGACGACGACGATGATGTCGCCAGCGGCGGCGCCTCCACCACGGGCGGCACCGCACCGGTACCGGCGGGGGCGGCGGCGCCCACGGCAACTTCCCGGAGACCCCGGCGTGGGACTTCGTGTTCGTCAACCACGTGACCACGAACCCGTTCTTCGTCCCGACGCAGTACGGCGCCGAGGACGCCTCGGCCCTGCTCGGCACGTCGTTCCAGTGGACGGGTTCCGAGACCTCCGACATTCCCGAGATGGTCGATGCCTTCGAAGCGGCGATCGCCGGCAACGCCGACGGGATCGCCGTGGCGCTCGTCGATCTCGAGGCGTTCAACGACCCGATCAACCAGGCGCTTGGAGGCCGGCATCCCGGTCGTCTCGTACAACGCCGACGCGGCCAACGGTCGCATGGCCTACATCGGGCAGGACCTCTACGGATCCGGGTTCGAGATGGGCAAGCGCATCGTCGAGATCGTCGGCGAGGGTCCGGTCGCGCTGTTCATCGCCACGCCCGGTCAGCTCAACATCCAGCCCCGCATCGACGGAGCGATCGCCGCGATCGAGGAGTCCGGCGCGAACATCCAGGTCGAGGACATCGCCACCGGCGCCGAGCTCCCGGAGGAGCTCGACAACATCGAGGCCTACTTCCTCGGCCACCCCGACGTGGCGGGCATGTTCGCAGTCGACGCCGGCAGCACGCAAGGGGTCGGACAGGTCGTGCAGGCCCAGGACGCGCGGTCAGGAGCGCTGAAGGGCGCAGGAGGGTACGACCTCCTTCCGGACACGGTCGAGATGGTGTCCTCAGGCGTGCTCGACTTCACCATCGACCAGCAGCCGTACCTGCAAGGGTTCCTTCCGGTGATGTACCTCTACATGTCGAAGCTGTCCGGCGGCGTCGTCCTCCCACCGGAGACGAACACGGGTCTGGTCTTCCTCAACTCCGAGACGGCGAAGCTGTTCCTCGACACGACGAGTCGGTTCGAGGGCGACGACGAGGCGCAGAAGATCGTCGAAGCGGGCTGACCCGAGGAAGCGGGCTGATGACCGAGACGGTCGACAGCGAAGAACGCGACGGTGACGTGACGGCGGGGTCTCCGATCGAGGCCCCGCCGAGCTCTGTCAGATCCATCGGCTTCCGGACGATGGATCTGGTCTCGCGGCGCAAGGAGGCGAGCATCGCCTTCGTCCTCGTCGTGCTGTTCGTCTACTTCGGCGTGACGACGGACGACTTCCTCGGCACGGACAACCTGCGCGTCATCACCCAGTTCACCGCCGCCGTCGCGATCCTCGCCGTCGGTCGAGGCCATGCTGCTCATCTCCGGCGAGATCGACCTCTCGCTCGGGAACATCTACGGGATGACGCCGTTCGTGATGTGGTTCGGCCTGGAGTGGGGGTTCCCGCTGCCGCTCGCCGTCGTGTTCGGGCTGTGCGGCGCCGCCGTCGTCGGGGCGATCAACGGGATCCTCACCGTCACCACCGGCGTGCCGTCGTTCATCACGACGCTGGGGATGCTGTTCTTCCTCAACGGGTTCACGCTCACGATCTCCGACGGCTTCCCGAAGCCGGCGCCCGACGGCGGGATCACCGACCTGCTCGGCGGTGCCCGTTTCTCCGGCTTCATCTGGGCCGTCGTGATCACCGTGATCTTTCACGTGATCCTGGCGAGCACCCGCTGGGGCGTGTACACCGTGGCGACTGGAGGCAACCCGATCGGCGCCCGCGAGGCCGGCGTGCCGACGCGACGGATCAAGGTCGGCACGTTCATGCTCGCCGCGGTGATCGCCGGCTTCGCCGGCATCAGCGACGCGATCCGGATCGACTCGCTCGATCCCCAAGGGGGAGGGCCGGACTTCACGTTCCTCGCCGTCGCCTCGGCCGTCATCGGCGGCACCGCCCTCGCCGGCGGGTCGGGCACCGTGGTCGGTGCGTTCCTCGGTGCGCTCTTCCTCGGCGTTCTTCGTGACGGGCTGGTGATCAAGGGGATCAGCTCGTTCACGTACAGCATGGTCCTCGGCATCGCGATCATCGCCTCGATGATCCTCAACTCGGCCGCCAACCGCCTGCGCGTCCGGATGCGGAGATACGCGTGAGTGCGAACGACGACGTGATCCGCGCCGAGGGGATCGCCAAGAGCTTCGGTCCCGTGGTCGCGCTGCGCGACGTGTCGGTCCGGCTCGGCCGCGGGGAGATCCTCGGGCTGATCGGCGACAACGGCGCCGGCAAGTCGACGCTCATCAAGATCCTCACCGGGTTCCATCAGCCCGACTCCGGGCAGCTCTATCTGGACGGTGAGCCGGTCACTCTGCGGTCGGTGAACGACGCCCGCCAGCGGGGCATCGAGACCGTCTACCAGGACCTCGCCCTGATCAACGACCTGTCCGTCTACCTCAACATGAGCCTGCGGCGCGAAGTCAGACACCGGTGGACGCCATTCCTCGACAAGGGAGCGATGCGCGGCATCGCCCGCGAACGCCTTGTCGGAGATCGCGATCCGGATCCCGTCGATCGACGCCGACGTCGCCCTGCTCTCCGGCGGCCAGCGCCAGGCGATCGCGGTGGCGCGGGCGGTGTTCTCGGACGCCAAGGTGATTCTCCTCGACGAACCGCTGGCCGCGATGGGCGCGAAGGAGAGCCTCGTCATCCTCGACCTGATCCGGGAGCTGAAACGGCGCGGCGACGTATCGATCATCATGATCGCCCACAACTACGCGCAGATCGTCGACGTCTGCGACCGGGTGAACCTGCTCCAGCACGGGCGGATCACGTACGACCGGGCGGTGAGCGAGACGTCGGTCGCCGAGCTGGTCGAGCTGGTCGCGTCCGAGTACCGACAGCGGGCCTGAGGCGGGGCGCGGGTGCGGTGATGGGGTGAACGGGTCCGGGACCCGCGGCGCGGTCTGCACGGCCGGGTCGTGAACGAGCTCGGGTTGCGCATCGTCAGCGGGGCCTGGGCGAGCGGCGCCCACTTGCCCAACGAGGACGAACTGGCGCGCGAGCTCAGGGTCAGCCGCACTGTCGTCCGCGAGGCGATCAAGGCGCTGCAGGCGAAGGGATTGGTCGAGGTCCGCCCGAAGACCGGCACACGAGTCCGACCCCGGCGGGCGTGGCACCTCCTCGACGCCGACATCGTCGCGTGGCAGTTCGCCGACATGGAGCGGGCCGAGGATCTGCGCGAGCTGTACGAGATCCGCTCGTCGATCGCCGCCGCCGCGGCCCGGCTGGCCGCCACGCGCCGGACCGATGAGCAACTCGCCGAGATCGAGGCCGACCAGCGCCGGATCGACGCCGCGGCCGCAGAACCGCTCGCCCGGCAGAATGCCGAGCTCGATTTCCACGACGCCGTGACCGACGCCGCCCACAACTCGCTCCTTGCCCACATCGGGGCCATGGTCAGGGTCGCGCTGGAGGCGGCCGCCAGCCGGGCTTCCCCCGCACCCGACGACGAATCCGTGGCCCTGCGCCTCGCGGTGATCGAGGCGATCCGGACGCGAGACGCCGACGCCGCCGAGAAGGCGATGCGGATCCTCGTCGACCTCGGGTGGGAGGCGATCGCCAAGTCCGGCCAAGGGGTTCGGTCGTGACCGGCGACCGCGTCAGGTGGGGCGTGCTCGGGTGCGCGGCCATCGCACTCCAGAAGGTCGTGCCGGCGATGCAGCGGTCGTCGCGCTGCGACGTCGTGGGGATCGCCTCGCGGTCGGCGGAGCGGGCCGAGGCGGCTGCCGGCGCCCTCGGCATCCCCCGCGCCTACGGCCGCTACGAGGACCTCCTCGCCGATGCGGATATCGAGGCGGTGTACATCCCCCTGCCCAACCACCTCCACGCCGAGTGGACGCGGCTGGCCGCCGCGGCGGGCAAGCACGTGCTGTGCGAGAAGCCACTGGCGATGAACGCGGGCGAGGCGGCCGGCATGGTCGAGGCCTGCCGTGACGCGGGCGTGGCGTTGATGGAGGCATTCATGTATCGCCTCCACCCGCTCTGGTTGCGGGCCCACGAGCTCGTCGCAGCGGGCGCGATCGGCGAGCTCGAGACGATCCAGGCGTTCTTCTCCTACCGCAACGTCGATCCGGCGAACATCCGCAACATCGCCGCCTACGGCGGCGGGGCGCTGATGGACATCGGGTGCTATCCGATCAACGTGGCCCGCTGGTTCTTCGCCAGTGAACCGGACCGGATCACCGCATCCGTCCGCACCCATCCGACGTTCGGCACCGACGTCCTCACCTCAGCGATCCTCGAGTTCGGCGGGCGCCAGGCCGCGTTCACCTGCTCGACCGCGATCGAGGACGACCAGCGCGTCCACCTCGTCGGTACTGCCGGGCGTTTGGTCGTGCCGATTCCGTTCAACATCCCGCCCGACCGACCGACCCAGATCGTGCGCGCCGCCGGCGGCAACCCGCCGGTCGAGCCGGACCTCGAGGTCATCGAGGTGCCGACGGCCGACCCCTACGCCGCGCAGGGCGACGCCTTCTCCGCCGCGGTACGCGACGGCACCCCGGTGCCGATCCCCCCGGAAGACGCGATCGGAAACATGGCCGTGATCGACCGGATCTTCGAGCTCACGTGACCAGGGCGACGTGACCGAGGCGGCCGAGCCGCTCGTGCACCTCATCGGCGCGGCGCAGTGGCGCGTGGCGCTGGACGCCGGCACGGTGGTCGACGCCTCCTTGGTCACCGCCGGGTTCGTCCATCTGTCGCGTCCCGACCAAGTCGCCCTCCCGGCCCAGCGCCTGTTCGCCGGCCGCCAGGACCTGCTCCTCCTCGTGGTTGACCCGGCGCGCCTGCGCGACGAGGTGCGCTGGGAGCCGGGGGATTCGGAGAACGACGCGTCACTGCGATTTCCCCACCTGTACGGACCGCTGCCGGTCGCCGCCGTCACCAGCGTCCTGCCCTACCGACCCCGGCCAGACGGGGCGTTCGTCTCGCCCAACTGGATCCCGCCGATCGGCGACCCTCTGGCGCGGGCGGCCGCCTTCGAGCGGAGTCTTGCCGAACGGCGCGCCGCCGCCGTCGTGCCGGTCAACGGCGGCGTCGCGTGCCTCGACCCGCGGGTGCCGGCGTCGTGGGAGCACAACTCGGTGTGGCTGTTCGACGACGTCGATGCCGCAATCATCGTCGCCGAGACCGACCGTGTCCTCGCCACGCTTCCGCACCGCCGGATCGTCACGTTCCGGCCACCGCCCACCGATCTCGGCTGGGACGTCACGGAGCTACGCATCGAAGTGTGGGACGCCGCCGCGCCAGAACCCGTCGTGCCGGCGGGCCGGGTGGTGGCGGTCACCCAGGAGGTGATGGGCGGTCTGTGGGCGCCGATGTGGCGACGCGAGCACCCCGACATCGACGAGACAGCCGTCGGTGATCTCGTCCGCCGAGAGTCCTTCGCCAACGCTCACTGCCGCATCGTCGACCTTGCTGTGCTCGGCGGCGACGGCGTCCCGGTGGCGGGAACCCAACTGCGCATCGACGGGGCCACGGCGGCCATCGAGGCAGTGATGACCGCGCCGTCCGCTCGTCGGCAGGGACATGGTGCGGCCCTCATTGGTGATGCGATCCAGCGGGCTCGCTCGGCCGGCTGCGACGTGATCTGGCTCCTGTGCGATGCCGACGATTGGCCGCGGCGCTGGTACGAACGGATCGGGTTCGTCGACAGCGGGTGCCGGTGGGAAGCGGTTCGGATGTGACGACGCCGCACGGTCGGGCGGTGGAAGTGAGACGTGAACGTGGCGAAGTCCGCGCGCTGGCGTCTCAGTTCGCGCCGGCGCGGGCACAGTCGCGGCATGGATGAATCAACCAACGTCCCGGGCACGCGGCTGACGTGCACGAACGACGATTGCGAGTGCGAGCTGCAGATCAACACCCCGTGCCCGCACGGCACGACCTACACGTGCGCGTGCGGCCATCCGCTCGAGCCGATCACCTGAAGGTCAAGCGTCAGTCCTTCGCCAGGTGGCCCTCACTCACGAGCGCGCCGCCCTGGTAGACGCGCCGGACGCGTCCGGCGAGGTCGCCGAGGTCGAGGGCGTCGCCGTCGACCACCACGACGTCGGCCGCCTTTCCCGGCTCCAGCGTGCCGGTGTCGTCGGCGATGCCGAGCAGCTCAGCCGCGGTGCGGGTCGTGGCGACCAGCGCCTCGGCGGACGACATCCCGCATTCGACCATCAACGGCAGCTCGCGCAGATTCTGCCCGTGCGGGGTCACGCCGCTGTCGGTGCCCATCGCCACCTTCACCCCGGCGCCGATCGCCTTGCTCACCGAGGCGAAGTGCGCCTCCAGCACCATCTTCGTCTTCTCCACGGCCTCGGGCGGGACGGGCACGCCGGCCTCGGCGGCCTCGAGCACGCCACGCGGCGCGATGAGCGTGGGGACCAGATACGTGCCGCGCTCGAGCATCTCCCCGATGGCCTCGTCGTCGAGGTAGATCCCGTGCTCGATCGAACGGATCCCGTTGCGGATTGCTGCCTTGATCCCGTCGGTTGCCTGGGCGTGGGCCATCACGAACCGGCCCGCCGCGTCAGCCTCCTCCACGAGCACCGCCAGCTCGGCGTCGCGGAAATGGCCGTGGCGCGGATCGTCGCGTGGTGACAGCACGCCGCCGCTCGTCGCCACCTTGATCACGTCCGCGCCAGCCCGCACGAGCTCGCGCACCTTGCGACGCATCTCCTCGGGCCCGTCCACGATCGCGTCCGGACGACCTGGGTGCGGCACGAAGAATGCCGGCAGGTTGGCGCCGCAGACCTGCCAGTCGTCCCCGTGGCCGCCCGTCTGGCTGAGCATCGAGATCGAGATCTGCATGCGTGGCCCGGCGATCAGCCCACGCTGCTGGGCGACCTTGATGCCCAGGTCGGAGCCGCCGGCCTCGCGCACGGTCGTGATGCCGGCGTCGAGCGTGGCCCGCATGTTCTCGGCCACCTCGTAGAACGTCAGCGAGAACGGCCGGCGCACCGAGTACATCGGATCGAGTTGGCCGTTGATCAGGAAATGGACATGGCTGTCGATGAACCCCGGCAGCACCGACTGACCGGTGCAGTCGACCGCTTCGTCCCCGTCGAGGCCCGGCCCGACATCGAGGATGCGGCCCTCCTCCATCACCACATCCGCCAACGCCGGCACGGATCCCGAGCCATCGAACACCGACCCGCCCTGGAGCACCACTCGCGTCATGGGCCGACCCTACGCGCCACCCACCATCCGGGCGACGCCGCTCAGCGCAGGCCCAGCACCAGATCGATCACCAACTGGTCGAGGCGCTGATGACGGTAGCGGCGTTGCGCCATCGCTTCCGGGTCGAAGCACTCGCTCGACAGCGCCCGCCCGGCCGCGGCGGAGAACGCGCCGATGGTCGGCTCGGCCAGCTCCAGCGCCCCGCACTCCGCCAACGCATCGCGGATCTCGGGATCGTCGGCGAAGCGTCTCACCTTGGCGGCGAGCGCGCGGTAGGTGCGCATGCAACCAACTGCGAAGTCCCAAACCCCGTCCGCCTCTT
Source organism: uncultured Acidimicrobiia bacterium (assembly GCA_963755235.1). Taxonomy (GTDB): domain Bacteria; phylum Actinomycetota; class Acidimicrobiia; order Acidimicrobiales; family Ilumatobacteraceae; genus JALZMG01. The sequence goes on along the minus strand of CAVWJT010000015.1, from coordinate 270,776 downwards.
CGAGACGTTGTGGATCGACGTCGAAGTGGAGCGGCCCGTCGTAGCCGGACTCGGCGAGCAGCTTGACGAGGAAGAAAGCATCGCGGAGGCTCGCCGAGCCGAAGCACGGGTCCTTCTCGTGGAGCTCGACCGGCGGCGCGTTGAGATCGACGTGGAGCACCTTGCCGGCGTCGATCGCCTGGGCGACACCGTGGCACCCTCCGCCGGCGACCGTGCCGTGGCCGACCTCGGGGCTCAGCCCGACCATCTCCGGATGTTCGAGCGTCGCGATGAAGGCCAGCGCGTGACCGATCGTCGGCAGCAACGACGCGCCTGGGCGTTCGACCGGCCCGGCCTCGATGGCAAACCGGGTCGGATACCCCTGCTCGCGGACGTAACCGCAGAGGAAGTCGATGGCCTCCCGGTACCGCCTCAGGGCATCGCGCGGCGATCGGGCCACGACCGACTCGACGACTTCGACATCGTCCGGCAGGTCGTGGAGCGGGGCCCCGAGCTCGGCGCCGAGATCGATCGCGCGCATCGCCTTCTGGATCGCGAAGCGGCGCACGTCGCGGTCAATCGCCGTGAACGCACCATGGCTGAACACGGGATCTCCGGCCAGGTTCGTCCGGGCCATCGACACGACGACGCCGGTGGAGTCGAGCGCCTTGGAGAACTTGTCCAAGATGTCGTGGCGGGCGGCCGCCGACGACCCCAACGGCACGAGGTCGTCGTCCTGGAAGCCGATCCCCCAGACGCCCAGATCCCCCAGCTGGTAGACGAACTCCCACGGTTCGGTCGGCGCCCGCAGGCCGAACGCGAACTTGTGCTCCGGACCCGGTTCGAACCCGTTCATTGGTGGCTCCCTCGTGGTGATGGTGGGTGGTGGTGGTCGGTCAAGGCGGGCTCCCGGTCAGAGCCCCTGGGCGAGGCGGTGGTAGGCCTGGCTCCAGCGCAGTTCGTTGGCGAAGCCACGCGACGTGGTCGCGCCGTCGATGACGACGAGCTCGGTGCGCGCCATCTCGGCGAAATCCCAGAGCGCGTCGACACCGATCGCCGTGGACAACACCGTGTGATGGGGCGCGCCGGCGGCGAGCCACGACTCGGTGGCCGTGCGCAGGTCGGGCTTGGGGTTCCAGACCGCGCAGGCGACGGGCAGCTTCGGCAGGGGGGCGTCGGGCTCGACGACCTCGACCTCGTTGGCGACGAGCCGGAAGCGGTCGCCCATGTCGGCCAGTCCGAGCACGACCGCGTCCCCCGGCGTGGCCGTGAACTTGAGCCGCACCGGGTCCTCGCGGTTGCCGATCGCGAGCGGGTGGATCTCCAGGGTCGGCGTCGCCGTGGTGATCGACGGGCAGACCTCCAGCATGTGCGCGCCGAGGACCCGCTCATGGCCCGGCGTGAGGTGGTACGTGTAGTCCTCCATGAACGAGGTGCCGCCCGGCAGCCCCTCGGCGACCACCTTCAAGGCCCGCAGCATCACCGCCGTCTTCCAGTCGCCCTCGGCGCCGAAGCCGTAGCCGTCGGCCATCAGACGTTGCACGGCGAGACCGGGCAGTTGGCGCAACCCGCCGAGGTCCTCGAAGTTGGTCGTGAACGCCTTCAGCCCGCCTCCCTCGAGGAACGAGCGCAGGCCGAGCTCGATGCGCGCCCCGTAGCGCAGCGACTCGTGGCGCTCACCGCCCTTGCGCAGCTCGGGGACGACGTCGTAGGAGTCCTCGTACTCGGCGGCGAGGGTGTCGACGTCGTCGTCAGCGGCAGCGTCGACCGCGGCCACCAGATCGTTGACGCCCCATGTGTTGACGGCGACCCCGAAGCGCAGCTGGGCTTCGACCTTGTCGCCCTCGGTGACCGCGACCTGGCGCATGTTGTCGCCGAAGCGGGCGAGCTTGAGGGCGCGGAGCTCGGCCAGACCGGTCGCCGCGCGCGCCCACGTGGCGACGCGCGCCGCTACGGCAGGGTCGGACACGTGCCCGGCGACCGTCTTTCGCGGGGCCCCGACCCGGCTCAGGATGTGGGCGAACTCGCGGTCGCCGTGGGCGGCCTGGTTGAGGTTCATGAAGTCCATGTCGATCTCCGCCCAAGGGAGCTCGACGTTGGACTGGGTGTGCAGGTGCAGCATCGGCTTCTGCAGCGCCTGCAGGCCGTTGATCCACATCTTCGCCGGGGAGAACGTGTGCATCCACGTGATCACGCCGACGCACCGCTCGTCGGTGTTGACGTCGAGGAGCTGACGGCGGATCGCGTCCTGCTCCTTGAGCACGGGCTGGAGCACGACCGGCATCGGGATCGAGCCGGCGGCATTGAGTTGGCGGACGATCTCTGCGGACTGGTCGGCCACCTGACGCAGCGTCTCCTCGCCGTACAGGTTCTGGCTCCCGGTGAGGAACCAGACCTCGCGGTTCGCGTAGGAGGTCATGGCACTCACGAATCGACCTCCTTCTGGCCATAGGCGCGCTGGTAGCGCTCGTACAAGCTGTCGACGTCGGAGGAGCCGATCGCCAGTGGTTCACCGAGCTCACGCGCGTGGTGGACGGTGCGGGCGGCGTCCTCACACATCACCGCCGCCTTCACCGCCGCGGCGGCGGTCGGCCCGATGGTGAACACGCCGTGGTTGCGCAACAGCACGGCCGGCGAGCGATGTCCGCGCAACGTCGACACGACCGCCTGCCCGATGTCCTCGTCCCCGATCCGGGCGAAGCGGGCGATCGGGATCTCGCCACCGAACTCGTCGGCCATCGCCGTCAGCACGCACGGGATCGCCTCCCCGCGGGCGGCCCACGCCGTGGCGTACGTGCTGTGGGTGTGGACCACGCCGTTGACGTCGTCGAGCTGGCGGTAGATGTAGGCATGGGAAAACGTGTCGGACGACGGAGCGAGGCCGTCGTCGACGGGCTGTCCGTCGAGGTCGGTGACGACCATCGACTCCGGCGTCAGGTCGGGGTAGGCGATGCCACTCGGCTTGATGACGATGAGGTCCGAACCCGGCACGCGGGCGCTGACGTTGCCGCTGGTCCACGTGACCAGCCCCCATGTGATGAGCTCACCGTGCAGTGCGCACACGGTTTCGCGCAGCTCGTCGATCGCAGTCACTGGAGCGCGTCTCGCCGGATCGCCCGCAGGCGGTGCATCACGTCGTTCCCGCCCCGCCCGAAGTAGTCGTGGAGGATGACGTACTCGGCGTACAGCCCGTCGTACGCCGCCGCCCGGTCCTCGTCCGGGTGGTACATCGCCCGGTCGACCTTGCCCATCGCCTTGGCCGCGACCCGGATGTCCGGATATGCGCCGGCGGCGACCGCGGCGTGGATCGCCGATCCCAGCGCAGGGCCCTGGTCGGAACCGATCACGCTGATCGGGCGGCGGATGACGTCCGCATACAGTTGCATCAGGAACGTGTTCTTGAGCAAGCCTCCCGCGACCACGAACTCCGTGACGGGCACGCCGCTCTCCTCGAACGACTCGATGATCCGGCGGGTGCCGAACGCGGTCGATTCGAGCAGGGCGAGGTAGATCTCCTCGGGCCGGCTCGCCAGCGTCAGTCCGACCACCGCGCCGGACAGGTCGTGGTCGACGAGCACCGACCGGTTGCCGCTGTGCCAGTCGAGGGCCACGAGGCCGTGTCCGCCGACCGGCAGCTCCCGCGCCAGCCCGGCGAGGTGCTCGTGCACGCCGACGCCCGCCGACGCCGCCGCTTCGTGGTACGCGGCAGGGAGTTGGTTCTCGACGTACCAGGCGAAGATGTCCCCGACGCCGCTCTGCCCCGCTTCGTAGCCCCAGAGTCCAGCCACGATGCCGCCGTCGACGACGCCGCACATGCCCGGCACTTCGCGCAGCCGATCGGAGCTCATGATGTGGCACGTCGAGGTGCCCATGATCGCCACCATCTGCCCGGGGTCGATGGCGCTCGGCGGCCGGGGCGGTGACGTGGGCGTCGACGTTGCCGGCGCACACCGCGATGCCCGGTGCCAGTCCGGTCCACGCAGCCGCCTCCGCGGTGAGCGACCCGACGCGTTCACCGAGCTGCGCGATCGGGCGCTCGACCTTCTCGGCGACGAAGCCGGCGAACGCGGGGTTGAGCGCGGCGAGGTAGTCCGCAGACGGGTAGGCGCCGTCCTGGTGGATCGCCTTGTAACCCGCCGTGCAGGCGTTGCGGACGTACACGCCGGTGAGTTGCCAGACGATCCAGTCCGCGGCCTCGACCCAGTGCTCGGTGCGTCGATAGAGGTCGACGTCCTCCTCCAACAGCTGCAGTCCCTTGGCGAACTCCCACTCCGAGGAGATCTTGCCGCCGTAACGGGCGAGCCAGGGCTCCGCCCGCTCGGCGGCCAGCGCGTTGATGCGGTCGGCGTGCGGTTGGGCGGCGTGGTGCTTCCACAGCTTGACGTAGGCGTGCGGCCGGTCGGCGAGTTCGGGCACCTCGCACAGCGGAGTGCCGTCCTCGAGCGCCGGGAGCACGGTGCAGGCGGTGAAGTCAGTCCCGATCCCGATGACGTCGCCGGGGTCGATGCCGCCGGAGCGCACGGCCTCCGGCACGGCGTGCTGGAGCACCTCGACATAATCGTGCGGGACCTGCAGCGCCCAGTCGGGCGGCAACTCCGGCCCGGACGAGCCGCCGACGTCCAGGCGCCGCTCGAGCACGCCGTGGCGATAGTCGTGCACCGCGCTCGCGACCTCGGCCCCGTCGGCGACCCTGACGACGACGGCGCGACCCGACAACGTGCCGAAGTCGACGCCGACGACGTACTGGTCTCCGTGGCTCACGTCATTGTGCTGCTCTGTCGCCACGACCGGCGCCTCCGTTCGCACGTCGTCCTGTCAGCCTGCCACTCCCCCGAGTGGCCAAGCGTCATCAGCGTCGCCGCCAGCGCGCTAGCCGCATACGCTTGACAGCATAGCATTGACTGCATAGGATTTCAGAGTTGTCAAGGGCCTCATAGCGGGCGGGGAACGACCAGGAAACCCACCGTCAGGAGGACCCGTGCACACGAGATCGCGGCTGGCGAGGTGTTCGAAGTCGAGGCGCCCTGACCGTCACTGCACACCTGTCCTGATCACTGCCTCGAAGGCGGCGGTGTCACCGGTGCGGCTGACCCGCCCGCGGGGCGGCCGGTTCCAGATCCACGCGTCGAGGTCGGCGGCCGTGCCCGCGATCTCGAAGGACGGCGCGCCGGCGTCGACGAGGAACAGCGTCTGTTCGTCCGTGTAGGTCTTGCCGGTGTTCGGGCTGGTGCCGCTCCAGTGCCCGACCTGCACCAGCCAGCTCGTGTGAGTGTCCGTGGTGGCCAGCCGCCCGACCGGGCCGTCGAGCGTGGACGCCGACCACCCGGGGGCACCGCCGAGCATCCACTCGAGCGCCTCGAGCACTCCGTCGGTGGCCAGTCCAGCGTCGAACTCGGTGACGACGCCGGCGGTGAGCTCGGCGTCCAGCCGGTGGATCAGCGCCTCGTGCGCCTGCCGCCGGCGGACGAACCCGACGCTGTGGTCCGTGTCCAACCACGTCCACACCGCGACATCGTCGGCAGTGCCGGCGAGCGCGTCGACGAGCCTTGCGCTCGACGCCGTCGAAGAACTCGAGCAAGTGCCGCGTAGCCCTCCGGGCGGACAGGCTCCACATAGGCGTCCGGGGCGACGAGCCGGTCGCCGACGACCGTTCCCCAGAAGTGCTGCACCTCACCGAGGTGCCACAGCAGGTCGGCCCCCGACCACTCGGCGCAGGACGGGACACGGGCTTCGGGGTCCGTCTCGGCGAGCACCTCGGCGAAGCGGGCGGAGTCGGCCCGCAGGTGGGCGAGATAGTCGAGACCGATCCGCCGAGGCTATAAACAACCGCCGCGTGATCGATGTCACGCAATAGCAGCCCGACCGCTGACGTTGCACATAGGCGTCGGGCACGGAACACTCGGAGGATGAAGGTGAGCGTGATGGAGGCGGCCCGTTCGATCGGTCTGGCTCGCGACGCCAGCGGTGACGTATCGGGCCGGATTGACATGGACGCGGTGCTCGCATCGATCTCAGCGCTTGCGGCCGAGTACCCCGGTAACGACGACCTGTTCGCGAGCGCCGCGATGCGCGTCCAGCTCGCCCGCTCGGCCGGGGTCGTCCAGTCGGACGCAACCAGCGTGTTCCACCGTTCTCCCACCGGTGCGAACGTGCAGCTCCGCTATCGCAGCGAGATGGCGGAGGTCTTCACCGACCTTGCGATCGACATCGGCCTCCGCGACGCGGCGCGACTCGCCGAGACACCCGCCTGACGACGCCGACCTGACCGCTGCGAAGTCAGCCACAGCACGGGTCGTCGGTGCTGCACGACAGCGACGGCGCGTCGGCGAGCACGGCGTAGAACTCCCAGTCGTTCTCCGGTCCCTTCACCCAGGTCTTGTCCTGGACGGCGAAGCAACAGGTGACGTTTTCCTGCACCCGTTGGTCCATCCCGACCTCTTCGGTTCGGGCGATCACCGCCGCGACCTCCTCAGCCGAGCCGACCTCGACACCGATGTGGTTCAGCGAGCCAGGCTCACCAGAGTTGGCGAACAGCACCAGCTTCAAGGGCGGATCCGCGATGGCGAAGTTGGCGTAGTCCTCGCGCACCTTGGCGGGCGGTGTCCGAAAGAGCTTTGTGTAGAAGGCGATGGACTCATCGAGATCGTTGACGTTGAGTGCGAGTTGAACACGGGACACGGCACGGCTCCTTGGTCCATATTGACGATTGTCGATCTGACGGTACCGATCGCATCGATGCCTGTCAATGGACTTCTTCGACGCTTGTCGATACAGTCGCACCATGGCCAATCGCGCCGCCGCCGTCCTCGACCCGATCGCCTGCTGCTCACCTGTCCGCGCCGACCTGCTGGACGAGGGCGCAGCCGTGACGTTGGCCCGATCATTCGGTGCGCTGGCCGACCCGACGCGGCTGCGACTGCTCAGCTTCATCGCCTCGGCCGACAGCCGACGAGGTGTGCGCCTGTGACCTCGTCGACGTGTCGGGCCGCTCGCAACCGACCGTCAGCCACCACATGAAGATCCTCCTTGACGCCGGGCTCGTGACCCGGGACAAGCGCGGGCTGTGGGTCTGGTACCGCCTTGTGCCATCCAGACTGGATGCCCTGCGGCGCGTGCTCGGCTGACACCGCGCGTCGGTCAAGGCGCGGAGGCGTGGACGGCGCTACCTGTGGTCGCCCGGACCACGAAGCCCGGGGCGAGCACATGGTGGTTGCCCATGTGCTCGGCACCGGGGGGCGGTCGGTCGATCGCGAGGTCGACGGCGAGGCTCGACATCTCGGCGACCGGATTGTGCACAGTCGTCAACGGCGGGGCGGCGAAGGCCGCCAGCGGGATGTCGTCGAAGCCGACGACGGAAACCTGCTCGGGGATCGCCACGCGCATGTTGTGGGCGGCGTGGAGCACGCCGATGCCGATGATGTCGGTGGCGGTGACGACCGCCGTCGGGGGGTTGGACAACGACATCAACCGGCGGAAGGCGTCGGCGCCGGCACCCGGATCCGTCGAGGCCGCGACGATGTGCTCCGTTGCGGGAGGCATCCCCAGCACGGTGAGCCGGTCGACGAACGCCGCGCTGCGCTCCTGGACGTCACCGTGCAAGCTCTCGCCGATGAACCCGAACCGCCGGTGTCCGAGCTCGGCCAGATGGTCGACCGCCATGCCGATCCCGGCCCGGTTGTCGACGTTCACCGTGTCCACACCGTCGAGGGCCTTGCCGGTCCACAACGCGACGACCGGGACCTTCGCGGCGGTGAGGTCGTCGAGTAGACGCGGCTGGTCGCGCATGTCGCCGAGCAGGATGATCGCGTCGCAGTGGCGTGTTTCCAGCACGGCGTGGAGCTCGATCGCCTCGTCGGCCCGGCTGTGGGCGCTGCCCAGCACGACGTTGTAGCTGCGCTCGCGGGCCCGTATCGAGACGGCCTCCACGGCGTGGGCGAAGAAGGGATCGGCGATCTCCCGGACGATGATCCCGAGCAGCATCGTCTTGGCCCCGCGGAGCCCGCGGGCCAGCGGGTTCGGGCGGTACCCCAGCCGGTCGGCGGCTTCGAGCACCCGCTCGCGGGTGTCGGCGGCGATCGGGACCGTGGTGACGGCGTCGTTCAGGACCCGCGACACCGTCGACTGCGAGACCCCCGAGAGGCGGGCGATGTCCTGCATCGTGACGGTGCGGTCGGCAGCCCCCTCACGGTCGTGCGCCTCCCGGTTGTGCTCGTTCGTCACGGTCGGCCACCTCGTCTCGCCCCCGGACGCCCAGTCTGCCACCCCGGTGGCACCGGCCCCGGGACGGCCGCATACGCTTGACAGCATAGCATTGACTGCATAGGATTTCAGCACTGTCAAGTCGTGCCTACCGGGGGGAGGACCGATTCATGAAGATCCATCGAGTGCTGTTCGCCTTCGCGCTCGCCGTCGCCGTGGTGGCCTGTGGCGGGGACGACGACGATGACGCCGCCGACGCCCCGACCACCGGGGGCACCAGCGCCGACCACCGGCGCCGCCACCACGGCCGGCGGACACCGGTGCGACGGCCGCCAGCGTGGCCGTGGACACGACGTCCGGCGACACCGGCGGTGACAGTGGGACAGTGGTGGCGGCGACCTCGAGATGTGGGAGCGCTCGGGTGGCAACGCGCCGATGGTCGATGCCCTCGTCGCGGCGTGGAACGAGGAGAACCCCGATCGCCAGATCAACCTGACCTACATCCCCCATGCCGAGATGGTGCCGAAGCTCGCCCAGGCGATCGCGTCCGGCGACGTGCCTGACCTCATGGGCCTCGACCTCATCTACGGGCCGCAGTTCGCGTCCGCCGGCCAGCTCGAGGACATCACCGATCTCATCGGCGACGACCCGGCCCTCGAGACGATCCCCGAGGGCCACCGGGCGGTGGCGACCTGGGACGATCGGCTCTACGGGGTCCCGCTGTACGCCGACGTATCGCTCCTGTTCTGGAACAAGGAGCTGTTCCGCCAGGCCGGACTCGACCCCGAGAAGCCGCCCACGAACCTCACCGAGCTGCACGACATGGCTGCTGCGATCACCGAGCTCGGCGACGGCAACTTCGGCTACTACCTGCCGGGGAACTGCTCCGGTTGCAACATCTTCACCTTCGCCCCGATGATCTGGGCGGCGGGCGGCAAGATCGAGCCGGCCGAGTGCGGCGACGAGGCACTGGTCGGCGACAACATCGCCGAGGTGCTCGCGTGGGCCCGGATGATGCACCAGGAAGGCCACATCGATCCCGCCGCCCAGGCCGAGAACGGCGAGACGTTCGCCGAGGTCTTCGGCTCCGGCAAGGTCGGGATCATGGGCACCGGCAACTTCAACGTCGTCCTCGCCAAGGAGCAGAACCCGGACATCGATCTCGGTGTCACCGTGCTCCCGGGGTTGGAGAGCGGACAGTCCTCGTCGTTCGCCGGTGGTGACATCGTGACCGTGCCCAAGGGCTCCGACCGCATCGACGATGCCGTGGACTTCATGCGGTTCATCCTCTCCGACGACGTCCAGGTGAACCAGTACGCCAAGTTGGGCAACATGACGACCCGCGCCGACATGGCCGACAACGAGTTCTCCAACCAGGACGAGGACGTGGCCGACACGGCGCAGGCCCTTCCGATCGCCCAGACTCCGTACACGTTGAAGTTCTTCGAGATCATCAACTCGCCGCAGAGCCCGTGGCTGCAGATGCTCCAGCGCGTCTACTACTCCGATGAGGACATCGACCAGATCATCGCCGAGACCAAGGCCGAGATGGAGCGGATCTCCTGCGAGTAGGAACAGAGCGGGGCAGCCCGTCCTCCCCCGCCGCCTGACGTAGGGGGACGGGAATGCGCGCGACCCGACGCCGGAAGCTGACCGGGCTGATGTACGTGCTGCCCGCGCTGCTGTTCGTGCTCGCCTTCACCGTCTACCCGTTCATCCACTTGGTCCGGGTGTCGCTCAACGACTGGACCCTGATCACGCCGCCGGAGTACGTCGGCTTCGACAACTTCTCGCGTGCCTTCGACGACGAGCAGTTCTGGCGGTCGCTGCGCTTCACGTTGAAGTACACGATCCTGATCACGCCGATCCTCATCGTCGGCGGCTATCTGATCGCCCTCCTGACCGCGCCAAACACGCCGATCCGGAGGTTCACACGGGCCGTCGTGTTCATCCCGGTCGTCATCGGCCTGGCCGCGTCAAGCCTGCTGTGGTACTGGCTGTTCAGCGCCCGCTACGGCCTCGTGAACCAGGCACTGATCGAGCTCGGCCTCATCGACGAACCGATCCTCTGGCTCGGCGTCAATCCGACAACCTCGACGTGGGCGGTCATCATGTCCGTCACCTGGAAGGTGCTCGGCTTCGGCATGATCCTCTTCATCGCCGCGATCCAGGCCATCCCGACCGAGATCACCGAGGCGGCGAAGGTCGACGGCGCCAGCGCCTGGCAGCGCACCACCCGCGTCACGATCCCGTTGACGATGCGCACGATCCTGCTCGTCACGCTCGTCAGCATGATCGGGTCGCTGCTGGCCTTCGACCAGTTCTACATCATGACCGCCGGCCAGCCCACGAACCAGACGGCGACGTCGGTGTTCTACGTCTACCTGAACTCGTTCCCGTTCCTGAAGCTCGGCTACGGGGCGGCGCTCTCCCTGATCCTCGCCTCCATCATCCTGCTGTTCACGGTGACGCAGATGATCCTGACCAGGCGCAGTCACTCATGATCATGGCGTTCCCCGGCCACGCCATATACCGCCTGCGCAGTGGCTGGCCGCTCGTTCGCTGGCGCTCACTCGCTCGCATTGGTACGGGCCGCTCAAGTGACCAGTGTCGTGTTGCCGGACGCGGTTGGTGTCGACCCGCCGCGCGAGCGGGTGGGCCCGAGGGCGGCCCGTGGTCGGCGCAAGTACCTCGTCGGAGCGATCTGCGTGGCGATCTGCACGATCATGCTGCTCCCGCTCGTGGCGTCCGTGTTCGCGTCGGTGAAGCCGACGACGGAAGCCGCGCAGACGCCGCCGACGTTCGTCCCCCATGGGTTCACTCTCGACGCCTACCGGCGCCTGTGGGAGTACCAGGCGGGGCTGCCCACCTACTTCACCAACAGCCTCCTCACCGCGCTGATGGCGGTGCTGTTCACGGTGATCCTGACCTCGCTGGCCGGCTACGGCCTGGCCCGGTTCCCCGTCCCCTTCAAGGAGCCCCTGTTCGTGCTCCTACTGCTCGCCCTGATCATCCCCTACCAGGCGCTGATCACCCCGATCTTCCTCATGTTCTCCGACCTCGGACTGACCAATTCGCTCGTCGGCCTGGCCATCATCCACACCGCGATCCAGTTGCCGTTCAGCCTCTACATCATGCGCAACAGCTTCGAGGCGGTGCCGCGTGAACTGGAGGAGGCGGCGATGATCGACGGCGCCAACTCGGCCCAGATCCTGGTGCGGATCTTCATGCCCGCCGCCGTGCCGGCCATCATCACGGTCGCCCTCTTCGCCTTCATCATGTCGTGGAACGAGTTCCTCGGCGCCCTCGTGATGATGAACACCGACGCCAAGTTCACCCTCCCGCTGATCCTCTCCGCCGCGCGCACTCAGACCACCCTCGGTGGTACGGACTGGGGCATGCTGCAGGCCGGAGTGATGATCTCGATCATCCCGTGCGTCGTGATCTACCTGCTCCTGCAGCGGTACTTCATCGCCGGCTTCCTCTCAGGAGCAGTGAAATGAGCAGAACCCCAGTGGCGCCGAGCCGGAGCCGCCTGCGGCCGCTCGGCCTCGACGAGGTGCAGATCACCGGCGGCGACTGGGCGTCACGCCAGCAGGTCAACGCCGACGCCACCCTCGCCCACTGTCAGGGGTGGATGGAGCGGCTCGGCTGGCTCGCCAACTTCACCCGGGCGGTCGACGGCACGATCGCCGGCAATCACCAGGGGATGGTGTTCGCCGACTCCGATGTCTTCAAGCTGATGGAGGCGATGGCGTGGGAGGTCGGACGCTCGGGCTCGGAGGACGCCGACGCGCGGTTCCGTCACCTGACGTCGGTCGTCGCGCCCGCGCAGGAGGGCGACGGCTACCTCAACACCGTGTTCGGTCGCGACGGACAGCGGCCGCGGTACAGCGACCTCGAATGGGGTCACGAGCTGTACAACGACGGCCACCTCTTCCAGGCCGCCGTCGCCCGCGCCCGCACGACCGGACCCGACGAGCTGGTCGCGACGGCGCGGCGCGTCGCCGACCACGTGTGCGACACGTTCGGCGACGGCGGCATCGAACGGGTCGGCGGCCACCCCGAAGTCGAGCTCGGCCTGGCCGAGTTGGCCCGCGTCACGGGTGAGCAGCGCTACCTCGATCAGGCGGCGCGGTTCGTCGAACGGCGCGGCCGGGGCACGCTCGGGGAGATCCAGTTCGGCCCGGCGTACTTCCAGGACGACATGCCGATCCGTGACGCCACCATCTTCCGCGGCCACGCCGTGCGCGCCCTGTACCTCGCCGCCGGCGCGGTCGACGTCGCCGTCGAGACGGGTGACGACGAACTGCTCGGGACCCTGATCGCGCAGTGGGAGAACACCATCGCCCGCCGGACGTACCTCACCGGCGGGATGGGGTCGCAGCACACGGGTGAGGCGTTCGGCGACGACTTCGTGCTCCCACCCGACCGGGCCTACTCCGAGACGTGTGCCGGGATCGCCTCGGTGATGCTGGCCTGGCGGCTCCTGCTGGCCACCGGTGAGGCCCGCTTCGCCGATCTCATCGAGCGCACCTTGCACAACGTCGTCGCCACGTCACCGGCGCCGGACGGCCGCCACTTCTTCTACGCCAACCCGCTGCACCAGCGGGTTCCGGGGACCGTGCCTCCCGAGGACAGGGAGAGCAAGCGGGCGTCGACGAGCCTGCGCGAGCCGTGGTTCCTCGTCTCGTGCTGCCCGACGAACGTCGCCCGCACGCTCGCCAGCCTCGCCGCGTACGTCGCCACCGCCGACGACGGCGGGATCCAACTCCACCAGTACGCCTCGTGTCGGGTGCGCACGTCGCTCGACGGCGGCCGCATGGTCGGGCTCGAGCTCTCGACGGGCTATCCCGACGACGGCACCGTCACCGTGAAGGTCACCGAGACCGACGGCGCACCGTGGGCCGTCACGCTGCGGATCCCACCATGGGCGTCGGGAGCCGACCTCGTCGATCCGGACGGCCGGCGGCGGCCGGTCACGCCGGGCACCGCCGTCGTCGAGCGACCGTTCGCCGTCGGTGACGAGATCACGCTCACCCTGCCGATGGCCCCCCGATGGACCCGTCCCGACCCGCGGATCGACGCCGTGCGCGGTTGCGTCGCGGTCGAGCGCGGTCCCCTCGTGATGTGTGCCGAGTCGGTCGACCTCCCGGGCCGAACGTCACGTCGACGTGCTGCGCGTGGACCCGTCGGTGCCGCCGCGCGACGGCGACAACGCCGAGGTGGTCGTCGCGGCCGAGCTGATCGATCCGCCGGAGCAGGCCTGGCCGTACGGCGACGACGTGGGGACCGAGCTCGGCGCGACGCCGACGGAAGTGCCGCTGATCCCCTATCACCGATGGGCGAACCGCGGCCCGTCGACGATGCGGGTCTGGCTGCCGACGACCCACCCCTAGTACAGGAACATCGGCTTGCCGGCGACGTGGCGGACCTTGGGGCGGTAGGCCTCGGCGTCGTAGAGCTCGTCGACGTCCACCCGTTTGACGCCCTCCCGGGTGACCCCGATCGGCACGTTCGTGTAGGTGCCGCCGCGGAGCGCGACCATCCGGCCGGACGCGCCTTCGAGGACGAGGTCGGCGGCCATCACCGCATAGTTCGTGGCCACCATCAGGTCGAGCGAGTCCGCGCTCCCGGAGCGCATGAGGTAGGCGACGTGCTGGAGCACGATGCCTTCTCCCGTGATCCGGCCGATGAGCTCGCCGGCGACGGATCCGATCCCGCCGAGCTTGCGGTGGCCGAACGCATCCGCCTCGCCGGACAACATCATCTCGCCGCCGGAGATCGTGGCGCCTTCGGAGATCGTGACCATCGAGTAGTTGGACGGGTTGCGGCGCTTGTCCTCGACGAGGTACCAGGCGAGCTTCTCGACGTCGAAGGGGACCTCGGAGATCACGGCCCTGTCGGCCCCGCCGAGGTAGGCGGTGATCAGCGAGGTCTCGCCGCTGTACCGCCCGAACAGCTCGATCACGGCGATGCGCTCGTGACTGCCGGTCGACGTGCGCAGCGCGTGGATGAACTCGACGCCCCGGGTGACCGCGGTCGAGAACCCGATGCAGTAGTCGGTCCCGTGAACGTCGTTGTCCATCGTCTTCGGGATCGCGATCACCGGTACGCCTTCGTCGTGCAGGCGCAGCCCGTAGGAGAGGGTGTCGTCGCCGCCGATCGGGATCAGGGCGTCGAGCCCGAGGTGCTCGATCACCCGGATGGCATGCGCGGTGAAGTCGAACGGCCCGTCCCCGTCCGCCTCGGCGGCGAGGAACGGCGGCACGCGGTCGGGTCGGACCCGGCCGGGATTGGTGCGCGACGTGTGGAGGATCGTGCCGCCGGTTCGATCGATGGTGCGCACGGCGTTGGCGTCGAGCGGCATGGTGTTGGCCGCGGCCGACGCGGGATCGTCAGGATTCGTCTCCAGCAGGCCGGCCCAGCCACGGCGGATCCCGACGACCTCGTGGCCCCCGTCGGCGACCCGCGTCACGACCGCCTTGATGCACGGGTTGAGCCCAGGGACGTCGCCGCCGCCGGTACAGATCCCGATCCGCATGGGCTCACCCTAGGGTGCAGCAGGCCCGGCGCGCCGAGCGATCGTCACGCCGTAGGTACGGGCAATCGCCTCCTGCACCTCCCGATCGAGGACGTGCTCGGAATCGCCGGCGGCGAACAAGGTGCGGGCGTGATGACAGATCTCCGCCGTCCACTCCACGGACTGGGCGACGACGTAGGCGGCGTCGAGATCCGGCCCGATGGCGACGACGCCGTGGTTGGCGAGCAGCACGGCCCGGCTGCCGGGCTGGGCGGACAACGTGTTGAGCACGTTCTCGGCGAGATCCGCAGTTCCGGGTGGCGCGTAGGTGGTCACGAGGACCCGCTCGGCCCGGGTCGCGATGCTCTCGTTGCAGATGAACGGGAGGTCGAGGCGAGCCACGGAGAACGCGGCGGCGTACCGCGAGTGGGTGTGGACGACTGCGCCGATGTCGGACAGCGCTCCCATCAGCCCGGTATGGAGGGCGATCTCGCTGGTCGGTTCCCGTGGTCCGGTCCACGACCCGTCCCGTCCGTCGACGACGGGATGGTCGTTCGGGCCGAGCTCGTCGTAGCGCACCCCACCAGCGCTGGCGACGAAGCGGTGGTCGTCGAGGCGGACGCTGATGTTGCCCGCCGATCCGATGACGAGCCCGTCGGCGACCATCCGCAGGCAGGCCGCGTGGACCGCCGCCTGCGCCGCGGGGACGGAGGTGGACACGCGGCGATCCTACGATCCAGGTCGATGCGCACGATCGAGTGGTGCGGGGACCACGCCGTCCTCCTCGATCAGACGCGCCTCCCGCACGAGGTCGTCACGATCGAGGTCCGCGATGTCGACACGATGATCGACGCCATCACGCGCCTCGCCGTCCGCGGCGCGCCCGCGATCGGTGTCGCCGGGGCGTTCGGCGTCGCCATCGCCGCGCTGCGCGCCGAGCGCGAGGGGCTCCCGACCACCGTGGTGCGCGTCGAGGCCGAACGGATCGCCGCCGCCCGGCCGACCGCGGTCAACCTGTCGTGGGCCGTCCGCCGCGTCATCGGCCGGCTCGACGCCGGCGCCGCCGCGGTGATCGCCGAGGCCGTGGCGATCAGCGAGGAGGACGTGCGTGCCAACCGCGCCCTCGCCCACCGCGGCGCTGACCTGCTCGAGCAGCTGACCGACACGGCTCCCATGCGCGTGCACACCCACTGCAACACCGGGGCGCTGGCGTGCGTGGAGTGGGGCACCGCGCTCGGCATCGTGCGCGTCCTCCACGAGCGGGGCAAGTTGCGGTCGGTGACGGCGGACGAGACTCGGCCGCTCCTGCAGGGATCGCGCTTGACCGCGTTCGAGCTGACCGAGCTCGGGATCGACCACCAGATCGTCGTCGACTCGGCCGGGCCGACGGTGATCGCCCGCGGCCTCGCCGACGTGGTCGTCGTCGGTGCCGACCGGATCGCGGCCAACGGCGACACCGCCAACAAGATCGGGACCTACCCGCTGGCGCTCGCCGCGGCCCGGGCGGGAGTGCCGTTCGTGGTCGCCGCGCCGGAGTCGACGCTCGACCCGGCGACGGAGTCGGGGGACGACATCGAGATCGAGGTCCGCGACGAGGAGGAGGTGCTCGCGCTGGGCGGGGTGGCGACCGCCCCTCGCGGCGCGCGGGCGTTGAACCTCGCCTTCGACGTCACGCCCGCTGATCTCGTCACCGCGATCGTCACCGACCGCCGCGTGATCCGGCCGGCTGCCGGCGAGCGCCCGTAGCGGCGACGCGCTCAGGCGACGACGGGCGCCCGGGATTCGTCCTCGAACTGGGTCCAGTAGAGCTGGGCGTAGCGACCGCCGGCGGCGAGCAGCTCGGCATGAGTGCCGCGCTCGACGACCTGTCCCGCCTCCACGACGAGGATCGCGTCGGCGTCACGGATCGTGGAGAGGCGGTGGGCGATCACCAGCGCCGTCCGCCCGGCCAGGGCGTCCGCGAGCGCCGCCTGCACGGAGGCCTCCGACGACGAGTCGAGGTGCGCCGTCGCCTCGTCGAGGATCACGACCCGTGGTCTGGCCAGCAGCAGGCGCGCGATCGTCAGCCGCTGGCGCTCGCCCCCGGACAGGCGGTAGCCGCGCTCGCCGACCACCGTGTCCAGGCCGCCGGGCAACGACGCGATCAGCGTGTCGAGGCGCGCCTGCCGGAGTGCCTCCCAGATCTCGGCGTCGGTGGCGCCGGGCCGAGCGAACACCAGGTTCTCCCGGACCGTGTCGTGGAACAGGTGGCCGTCCTGGGTCACCATCCCCAACGTGTCGCGGATCGAGTCGAACGTGACGTCACGTACGTCGATCCCGGACAGCCGCACCGCGCCGGCGTCGACGTCGTAGAGCCGCGGCGCCAACGCGGCGATCGTCGACTTGCCGCTACCGGACGTGCCGACGAGGGCGACGACCTGGCCCGGCTCGACGCGGAACGACACGCCGTGGAGCACCTCGACACCGCCCCGCGTGTCGAGCGTCGCCACCTCCTCCAGGGACGCCAGCGAGACCTTCTCCGCCGAGGGGTAGGCGAACCGGACGTCGTCGAACTCCAGCGCCACCGGCCCGTCGGGAACCGCGACCGCGTCGGGCTTCTCGGTGATCAACGGCGGTAGGTCGAGCACCTCGAAGACGCGCTCGAAGCTGACGAGGGCCGTCATCGCGTCGACCCGGGCGCTGGCCAGCGCGGTGAGCGGCGCGTACAGCTGGGTGAGGAGCAGCGCGAGCGTCACGACGGTGCCCGTCTCGAGCCGTCCGTCCAGCGCGAGGTACCCGCCCAGGCCGTAGACGAGGGCGAGCGCGAGCGCCGACACGAGGGCGAGGGCGGTGAGGAAGACCCACTGACCCATCGCCGTGCGGACACCGATCTCGGCGACCCGCTCGGCCCGCGTGGCGAACTCCGTCTCCTCGTGCTTGGGGCGACCGAACAGCTTCACGAGCGTCGCGCCTGGAGCGGAGAATCGCTCGGTCATCTGCGTGGTCATCGCCGCGTTGTGGGCGGCGGCCTCCCGCTGGAGGTGGGCCAAGCGGGCGCCCATGCGGCGGGCCGGGATGACGAACACCGGAAGCAGGATCAGCGCCAGAGCCGTGATCGACCAGGACAGCCGGAACATGACGGCGAGCGTGAGCACGAGGGCGATGAGGTTGCTGACGACGCCCGACAGAGTCCAGGTGAATGCCCGTTGGGCCCCGATCACGTCGTTGTTCAGCCGGCTCACCAGGGCACCGGTGCGGGTGCGGGTGAAGAACGCGACCGGCATCCGCTGGACGTGCGTGAACACGGCCCGGCGCAGGTCGAGGATGACGCTCTCACCGATCCGCGCCGATTGCCAGCGTTCGGCGATGCCGACGACGGCGTCGAGCAACGCGATCAACGCGATCACCACGGCCAGGACGATGACCGTGGACTGGGCGCGCCGATCGACGATGGCGTCGACGACCCGGCCGGCGAGCACTGGCGTGGCGACGGTGAGGACGGCAGAGGTCACGCTCAGGGCGAGGAACGCGATCAACGCCCGCCGGTGAGGACGAGCGAAGGTCAGGATCCGACGCAACGTCGCCCGACTGAAGGCGTGCTTCGGCCCTTGCCCCTGCATCGCGCTCTCCATCGCCATCCAGTGGCCGAAGTCCATCTGCATCGCGCCAGGATCACACTTGAAGTTGACTTGAAGTCAAGACGTCTCCGACGGCCCCAGCTGGGAGACCGTCCACGACGTGATCGTGCGCAGCAACTCCTCGTCCATCGGCCGGGCGAGCAACTTCCGGTAGCCGGCGATCGTCGGCCGGCCGACGTCCGACCGGAGCAGGTGGGTGAGGTGGTCGGGGGTCCGGCCGGTGAACCGCCCGGCGACCAGGGACCCGATGCGGGCCACGTCCGCGGCATCGACCTGGAGGTCCTTGGCGCCGGTGACGGCCAGCACGGGACACCGAACGGCGGCCAGATCGACGGCCGGGTCGTAGGCCATGTACTCGCGGAACCAGCCGGCGGGCAGGGGCGAACGGTGGAGTCGCAGGCTGGCCTCGGTCGAGGTTGCCAGGCGTTCCCGATCTCGCTGCTGGCGCCGTCGCACCCAGCGCGGCGCGAGCCAGTCCGGTCCCGGCAGCGTCGCCGCGATGCGGTCGGACTGCCAGCTCATGACGTCCCGTCCGCACCTCGCCGCCGCGCAGAGCAGGATCGCGGCGGTGACTCCGCGCTCCGATGCGGCCAGCCGGATCGCGATCGTTGCTCCCACCGAGTGTCCGACGACGCCGACCCGGGAGCGGTCGATCCCGTCGATCCGCTGGAGTGCTTCGAGGGCAGCCGCGGCGTCGCTGGTCTCGTCGTCGAAGCCCATCGACAGGTAGTCCCCGTCGGATTCACCCACGCCGCGCTTGTCGAAGCGCAGCGACGCCACGCCCACCTCGGCGAGGGCGTCAGCGATGGCCACGGCTACGTCGAGCCGCTGCCCGCTCATGTTCGAGTCCCGGTCGAGCGGGCCCGATCCATTGAGGATCAGCAAAGCCGGAACCGGACCGTTCACACTCGGTCGGGTCAACGTGCCGGCCAGCCGAAGCCCGCCAGCAGTTCGGATCTCTGCTCGGCTGGCTACTCACCCGTGAGCCCGTCGACGTCGGTCATCTCTCCTCGACGCTCGCGAGGATCACCCGGGCGAGATCGTCCGGCCGGGTGAACTGCGGCCAGTGGCCCGTCGGCAGGTCGACGTACTCGACGTCCTTGATCTTCGTGAACTCGCGCACGGGCTCCGCGCCCTGCTCGATCCATTGGCGCAGCATCTCGCTCGTGAACTCGGTCGCGATGACGGTGACGGGGACGTCGTAGCGGCGTTCGTCCGACAGCCGCTGCGGGCCTCGGGTCACACCCTCGGGCGACGGGATCGCCCGGTCGCGGAAGGCGGCGAGCGCGCGGTCATCGAGATCGGCGAGTTCCTCCTCCTCGAAATTCGCCCACTCCGGCAACGGGACCTCACCGTTCTCTGCCGTGAACCCATCGACCACGGCGTCACCATCCCCGGTGGGGAAGCCACCGACGTACACGACGCGGGCGACCCGGTCCGGCCGTGCATCCACGGCGGCGTGGGCGATGGCGGCGCCGGCGGAGTGGCCGACGAGCACGACCTGCCCATCGACCGCGTCCACCGCCGCGACCACGGCGTCGACGTGATCGCGCAGGGTGACCTGGGAGCGGTCGGCATCCTTCGATTCCATGCCGGGCAACGTCATCGGGTGGGCGCGGTGCCCTGCCTTCTCGAGAACGGGAACGACCTGTTCCCACGACGACCCGTCGAGCCAGAGGCCGGGGATCAGGATGATGTCCATCGTTGCTCCTCCTACGATCCATCACTACGGATTGATCCGTCATCATAGAACGGTCCAAGAATGTCGAGCAATAGCTCCGACTAGTGTTCGCGGTCGACGATGGCCAGGGACCGCGAGGACGACAGGAGCGTCGAGCACGCCTACCGGCAGCATCTCACGTCCGGTGACCTGACGCTGCTCGCCGACATCGCCCCGGGCCGCCCGCTGGCTGCCGCGCTGGCCTCGCCCGAGTTGGAACGGGTGGTGTTCGCGCCGGCCCCGGCGTTCGACCCGGCGCACGCCGCCTCCCCGTTCCTGACGTTCGGCGTCGCCGTCCACCGGGTCAGCGAACGGTTGGCGGCGGTGTCCTACGTCAACGAGTGGGTCGGCCCGCGGCAGCGGGTGCCGGTGTTCGGGGTCGAACGGTTGCGGGAGGTGCTGGCCGACCCGCTGCGCCGCTTCTTCTTCGTCGAGCTGCTCGGCTCGTACACCCACGTCGTGAGCGGGAGCACGTGGACGGCCACCCGACGAGGCTGGAGGCGTCGACGGTTCAGCGAGCTCGACCCGCTGCAGCTCGCCGGATTGCTCGACGCGGTGCCGGCGGCGGAGCGGCCTGGTGTGCTGCGGCGCCTCGGCGACCTCGCCCTGTTCCTCACCGGCGTGTTCCCCGACCACACCGCCAGCACCCCGCTCGGGCGGCCGTTCGCGCCGCACCCGCTCCTGCGTTCGGCCGGACTCGATCCCCACCGGGAGGACGTCGCGGCGAACGCATTCGAGTTGCTGGAGCTGCTCGGGGCTCGCTGGTACCGCCTCGCAACTCGGCTCTCGCCGGCCCCCAGCGGTTCGGTCCGCGCCCTCGAGGCGATCGCCGAGGGGTTCAGCGACGCGCGGCGGGTCCTCAACGTCGTGACCGACACCTACCTGTTCCCGCTGCGCGAGCAGTGGTTCGGCCGCCCCGCGGCCTGACCACTCCGGGTTTCCCTACGATGCTCGGCCATGCGAGTACGACGTGTGGTGACCGGACACGACGCCGACGGCAAGGCCGTCGTCGCCAGCGACAGCGAGGTCGACGGGATCCGGCCGGCGCTGACGCCCGGCAGCGAGTTCCATCGGCTCTGGGGCGGCGACGAGGCGCCGCGGTTCCCCGACGACGGGTCATCGCCCGCCCACGAGTCGTACTTCCCGCCCGTCGGCGGGTTCCGCTTCGGGCTGTTCACCGTCCCGCCAGGACACCGCCAGAACGTCGAGGCGCCGGCCGACGTCGCCACCGCGCGGGCCGAGTTCGACGCCGCCCTGCCGGGACTGGCGGCCTACCTGGAGCCCGACGCGCCCGGGATGCACACGACCGACACCATCGACTTCGAGGTCGTGCTCGACGGCGAGGTCTGGCTGGAGCTCGACGACGGGGTCGAGGTCCACCTGCGAGCCGGCGACACCGTCGTCCAGAACGGCACCCGCCACGCGTGGCGCAACCATGGCGACACGACCGCCCGCCTCGCCGTGTTCATCGTCGGCGCCCACCACGACCGCGTCAGCCGCTCGTGAGCGACCCGCACCATCATCACGAAGGCGGCGGTGACGGGCGCGGGACGAGGGCGCCGCCCGTTGGGACGAGCGCTACGCCGCCACTGATCGGTTGTGGTCGGCCGAGCCCAACGCGACGGTCGCCGAGGTCGTCGGACCGATGGCTCCCGCCCGCGCGATCGACCTCGGCACCGGCGAGGGGCGCCACGCGGTCTGGTTGGCCCGGCGGGGATGGTCGGTCACCGCCGTCGACTTCTCGGCGGTCGGCATCGACCGCGGGCGGTCCGAGTCCACCGGCCTCGCGATCGACTGGGTGGTCGCCGATGTCCGCGAGTGGCATCCACCGGACGAGGCCACCTACGACCTCGTCCTCTCCGTCTACCTCCACCTCCCCGCCGACGTGTTCAACCGGGCCCGCGCGTGGCTCGCCCCCGGCGGGACGTTGGTCGTGCTGGGGCACGCCCTGCGCAACCTCACCGAGGGCGTCGGTGGTCCGCAGGATCCCCGACTGCTCCACACCGAGGCGCAGCTGCACGACGCGGCGACCGGACTGGAGATCGACCAGCTGCGCGAGGTGCTGCGGCCGACGGAGGCCGGCGAGGCGATCGACCTCCTCCTGGTGGCGCGCCGACCCGGGGGAGCGAGCTGAGGTAGCGTCCCCGGCCGGGGTCGGCCGGTGGGCGGACGGCGGCGGGGCGGCGGGCGGACACGACCGCACATCGTCAGAGGAGACCACCAAGATGGATCGTCGCGAGTTCCTTCGTCTCGGCACCGGTGCAGCAGCCGTTCCGGCGCTGGCCGGCCTCACCGGCCAACCAGCGGGTGCGAGCCCGTTCACCCGGCCGCCCGCCCGTGACATCGAGGAGGTGACGATCGCCGAGCTGCAGGAGCGGATGACGAGGCGCCGGTTGACGTCGCGGGAGCTGGTCGAGAAGTACCTCGACCGGATCGACGCGATCGACCGGCGGGGCCCGAAGCTGAACTCGATCATCGAGGTCAACCCCGACGCCGAGCGGATCGCCCGAGAGCTGGACCGCGAGCGGCGCGACGGTCACGTCCGGGGCCCGCTCCACGGGATCCCGATCCTGCTCAAGGACAACGTCGACACCGCCGATCGCATGGACACCGCGGCGGGCTCGCTCGCCCTCGTCGGCGACGCACCGGCGCAGGACGCCACCGTCGCCGCCAAGCTGCGCGAGGCCGGCGCGGTGATCCTCGGCAAGGCCGGGCTGAGCGAGTGGGCGAACTTCCGGTCGTTCCACTCGTCGAGCGGGTGGTCAGGACGCGGCGGCCAGGTCAAGAACCCGTACGTGCTCGACCGCAACCCGTGCGGGTCGAGCTCGGGTTCCGGTGCCGCCCCGTCCGCCAACCTCTGCGCGGCGGCGATCGGGACCGAGACCGACGGATCGATCGTCTGCCCGTCGGGCGCCAACGGCGTCGTCGGCATCAAGCCGACGGTCGGGCTCACCAGCCGGGCCGGCGTCGTGCCGATCGCCGCCTCCCAGGACACCGTCGGACCGCACGGTCGCACCGTGGCCGACGCCGCGGCCGTGCTCGGCGCGATCGCCAGCACCGTCGCCGATTCCCGCGATCCGGCGACCACCTCCAACCGGGGCAAGGTCTTCGGCGACTACACGCAGTTCCTCGATCCCGACGGGCTCGTCGGCGCCCGCATCGGCGTCGCCCGCAGCGGCGTTTCCGGTTACAGCGAGGAGACCGACGCCGTGTACGAAGCCGCGATCGAGGCGATCGCCGCCGCCGGCGCGACCGTCGTCGATCCGGCGGACATCCCGACGATCGACGCCATCAGCGCGGGCACCGAGGAGATCACCGTTCTCGTGTACGAGTTCAAGCGCGACCTCAACGCCTACCTCGCGACGCGCACCGGGGTACCCATCGCCTCGCTCGCCGACGCGATCGCGTTCAACGAGGCGAACGCCGACGTCGAACTGAAGTGGTTCCTCCAGGAGTGGTTCGAGGAGGCCGAGTCGGAGCCGTACACGGAGGCCGAGTACCTGGCGGCGCTCGCCGCCCAGCGCAATCTCGGGGGACGGGACGGGATCGACGCCGTGCTCGCCCAGCACGACCTCGACGCGATCGTCGCCCCCACCGGGTCGCCGGCCTGGACGACCGATCTCGTCAACGGCGACCTCTTCCTCGGCGCGAGCTCGGGACCGGCGGCGATCGCCGGGTACCCGTTGATCAGCGTTCCGGCTGGCGACGCGTTCGGCCTCCCGGTCGGGCTCACGTTCATGGGGACCGCGTACAGCGAGCCGACGCTCATCAAGCTGGCCAGCGGGTTCGAGCAGGCGACGCAGGCCCGGCAGCGGCCGGAGTTCCTTCCGACGCTGCCCACCAATGGAGGCCGCCAGCGCAGGACGTCGTCGCGGCACCTGCACGCGGCCGCCGCCACCGCAACCGAGGCGAGGCCGACGCACGGTCACATCGGTCACCTCTGATCGCCGGGCGGTGTGGTATACCCCGCCGATGGATTCGACCGCCGAACCGAACGTGGACGAGCTGCTCGAGGTGTCCAAGGGCTGGTGGCTGTATCTGGTCGTCGGTGTGCTCTGGATCATCTTCGGCTGGGTCGTGTTGTCGTTCAACTTCGACACCGTGTGGGCGGTCGCCGTGTTCTTTGGGTTCGGGTTCATCATCGGCGGCGTGATGGAGTTGTTCGTCGCCTTCCAGG
Source organism: uncultured Acidimicrobiia bacterium (assembly GCA_963755235.1). Lineage (GTDB taxonomy): Bacteria > Actinomycetota > Acidimicrobiia > Acidimicrobiales > Ilumatobacteraceae > JALZMG01. Next base: position 246,561 of record CAVWJT010000015.1, on the reverse strand, counting down.
CGACGGGCTGGCGGTGGCTGCACATCGCGTTCGGGGTCATCGCGATCCTCGCCGGGATCTCGGCCCTCGTCTGGCCCGGCCAGACGTTCCTCGTCCTGGCCGCGATCATCGGTTGGTACATCCTGTTCGCCGGCATCATGGACATCGTCACCTCGATCGCCGTCAAGGAAGACAACGAGCTGTGGTGGCTGCAGTTGATCCTCGGCGTCGTCGAGGTGCTGATCGGGTTCTGGGCCGTCGGCTACACCGGACGCTCGGTCGCCTTGCTGGTCATCTGGGTCGGTGCGTCGGCCCTGGCGCGGGGGATCTCGAGCATCGTTCTCGGCTTCGGGTTGCACAACACCGGCAAGGAACTGCGCAAGAAGATGTCGCCGACGCCGCCGCGACCCGCCATCACGTGATCACCTGATCACGTGATCAGCCGCGGTCAGGAGAACCCGACCACCGGCCGCGGCGTGTAGGGCTTCTCCAGCTCCGCCACCTCGTCGTCGGTCAGCTCGACCGCCAGCGAGGCCACCGCGTCGTCGATGTGCTCGGCCCGGGTCACGCCGAAGATCGGCGCCACCACCGTCGGATGGCGGGAAACCCAGGCGAGGGCGATCTGGGCCCGGCTGACGCCCCGGCGATCGGCGATGGCGGCAACTGCGTCGACGATCACCCGGTCGTCCGGCTGGTACAGCGACCGCCCGAACTCGTCCGTCTCGGCCCGGGCGGTCGTGGCGTCCCAGTCCCGGGTGAGGCGGCCACGGGCGAGCGGGCTCCACGGGATCGCCGCAACGCCGAGGTCCGCGCACAGCGGCAGCATCTCCCGCTCCTCCTCGCGGTGGAGGAGGTTGTAGTGGTTCTGCATCGTCACGAACGGCGTCCATCCGTGGCGCTCGGCGACGTGCTGGGCCTTGGCGAACTGCCACGCGTACATCGACGAGGCGCCGATGTACCGAGCCTTGCCGGCTTTGACGACGTCGTGCAGCGCCTCCATCGTCTCCTCGATCGGGGTCTCGTGGTCCCAGCGATGGATCTGATAGAGGTCGACGTAGTCGGTGCCGAGCCGCCGCAGGCTGTGGTCGATCTCGCTGAGGATCGCCTTGCGGGAGAGGCCGGAGCCGTTCGGTCGGGGCCGCATGCGTCCGCACACCTTGGTCGCCAGGACGATCTCGTCGCGGTTCGCCAGCTCGGCGAGCGCCCCCCCGACGATCTCCTCGCTGGTGCCGTCGGAGTAGACGTTGGCGGTGTCGAAGAAGTTGATGCCGGCCTCGATGGCCTGGCGGAGCAAGGGACGGCTCGCTTCCTCGTCGTGACTCCAGGGGTGCCCACCGCGGTCCGGCACTCCGAAGCTCATGCACCCGAGGCAGATCGGCGACACCTCGACCCCGGTCGAACCCAGCTTGACGTATCTCATCGTGTGCTCCTTCGTTCGCCGACCATCGTGCTCCAAACCGCGGCAGCCGTGCACACCGGCCGACGAGCGCGCGGTCAGCGGACGACAACCTGCACTTCGTGGATCGCGTTGCTGCCGTAGCCGAGGCGGTTCCAATCCGGGCGCGGGGGCTGGGTGTTGCCGGCGCGGTCGGTCGCCCGGGCCCGCAGGGTCGCCGGGCCCGGCCGGTCGAGCGGAACGGCGAGCTCCCACCCCTGCCAGCGCACGGCGCTCGCCTCGCCGACCATCTCGGCCCGCTGCCACGAGCCGCCGTCGACGCTGACGTCGACCGCGGTGATCGGCCCGGCGCCCGACCAGGCGACGCCGCGGACGACGAGCTCGCCGGAGTCGACGGCGACCTCGGCGCCGTCGGCCGGCTCGGTGATGAGCGACCTGACCCGCTGCCGGCGGACGGGCTCACGCACGAGCGCGCCGTCGCGTTCGTACTCGTACACGTACCGGGCGGTCTGGAAGTACCCGGCGAAGGATTCGGCGACGACGTCGACCTCGGTCAGCCACTTGACCGACGCCACGCCGTACCAACCGGGGACGACGACCCGCAGGGGGTACCCGTGCCGGGGTGGCAGTGGCTCACCGTTCATCGCGTACGCGAGCAACGCACCCGATTCACGGATGTCGTCGACGCTCATCCCGCGCTCGTACCGAATCGCCTCCGCGACGCCGTCGACGGTTCCCTGGTCAGCGCCGCGCATCACGACGTGCTGACCACTCGTCGCTCCCGCGCGATCGAGCACGTCGACGAGCGGGATACCGGTCCACTCGGCGGTGCTCACGGCGCCCAGCACCCACTGCTCCCCCTCTGTCGGCGGGTCGAGCATCGACCGGCCGTTGCCGGCGCACTCGAGCGTCGCGACGAGCCGCTGCGCCGGGAGGGCCTCGATGTCGCTCAGGCTCAGCTGCAGCGGACGCGGGACGAGCCCGCCGACATCGAGCGACCACCGGGTGGCGTCGAGCGACGGGATCGGAAAGTGGTTGCGGTCGTAGAACGCGGCCGTGGGGGTCACATCGGCCGTGATGAGCGAGGGGTCCCGGATCTCGCGGTTCAACGGATCGGAGCAGTGGACGAGGAACGCCGATGTGGGTAACCCGGCGCCGTCCCACGCGGTGAAGCCGCCGACGACATCTGACACGTCGGCGAATCCGGCGGCGCGCAGCACGCTCGCCGCGACCTGCGACCGGTAGCCGCTGCCGCAGTACAGCACCACCGGCGCGTCGGCGTCGAGACCCGCCAGCGCGTCCATGATCACCGCCAACGGGATCTCCTTCGCGCCGGGGATCGTGCCGGCGGCCGTCTCGCCGGGGTTGCGGATGTCGACGAGTTGGAGTCCGGCCTGCTCCTGCTGTGCGGCGAGTTGGGCGGCCGTGAGCCGGGAACTGGCCTCCACGAGGTCCGGCCGGCCGGCGTACACCGCGCCGGGGTCGTCGAGCTGACCGACGACCCGGTCGTAGCCGACCCGCCCGAGTCGGAGCTTCGCCTCCGCCGCCGCGGCCGGGTCACCGACCAGGACGATCTCGCGATCGGGCGGCAGGACGCTCCCGGCGTACTCGGCGAAGCGACCCTGGAGCCCGATGTTCACGGCTCCGATCACGTGACCGGCCGCATAGTCGGCCGGCTCGCGGGTGTCGAGCAGCGTCACGCCCGCCTGCTGCCGCCGGAGCACCTCGTCGATGTCGAGGCGGGGCGGAGCGCGGTCGTCGAGCAGCGCATGCGCCTGCCGATTGCGCTGGGCGTCGAACTCGAAGTAGTGCGGCCGCAGCGGTTGCCCCTCGGTGATCGCGGCGACGAACTCCTCCTCGCTCCCACAGCGCAGGGCGTAGTTCGACCGGCGCTGCTCGCCGAGCGTGGAGCTGGTCTCGCTGGAGAGCTGCTTGCCGCACGAGGATCCGGCTCCATGGGCGGGGAACACCCGCGTCGGATCGGGCAGCCGCAGGAGCTTGTCGTGCAACGAGCGGTAGAGGTGGCGGGCGAGCACATCGGCCGGCAGCCCGCTGTCGCCAGACGCCAGGAGGTCCGGACGGCCGACGTCGCCGACGAACAACGTGTCGCCGGTGAGCACGCCGTAGGGGATCTCGTCGTCGGGATGCTCGTACACGACGATGCAGATCGATTCCGGTGTGTGGCCCGGTGTCGCCAGGATCTCGATCGTCACCTCGCCGAGCGACAGCCGCTGCCGGTCGCGCAGCGGCTCGATCGGGAACTCGACGTCGGCCGCCTCCCCGTACGAGATCGCGGCGCCCGTCCGCGCCGCCAGCTCCAGGTGACCGCTGAGGAAGTCGGCGTGCACATGGGTCTCGATGACCCGCTCGATCGTCAGCCCGTGGGCGGCCGCCTCCTCGACGTAGAGGTCGACGTCACGGCGAGGGTCGACGACGACGGCCCGGCCCGTGGACTCGTCGCCGACGAGGTACGAGGCCTGGGAGAGACAGGCGAGGTAGTGCTGGGTGAAGATCACCGTGGCTGAGTCTGGCCGACCGGGGCGTTGACACGGGCCCTGACGGCCGGGAGGAACGGGCTCCAGAGAAACCACCGCGGGAACTGGCGGACCAGTCGCGGCGGCCCCTCGATCCGCACCGTGCCGGCCTCGAGCGCGCCGGCGAGGTCGTCGACCCCGGCGAACACCCGCATGAACGACAGCGAGTCAGTGGTGATCACGAGGTCGGGCGCGAATCCTGGATAGGTATTGCAGACCGACGGCTCCCCCCGGTCGAGCAGGAGCCACAGGCGCGTGAGCTCGGAGTCGCGGTAGTCGAACTGGATGACCACGCGGCCCGGCGGGGTGCGTTCGATCGCCACGCGGCGGTGCATCCACCAGGTGAGGGCGATCGGGTCGACCTCCTGCGGTAGGGGCTCGCTGAACAGCCAGCGCACGGTCCACTCGCCGAGCGCCATGATCACCGGTTCGAGATCCTTGCCCGCCGGCGTGAGGTGGTACTCGTGGCTCCGACCGTCGTCGGACGGGACGATCTCGACGACGCCCCTCCGGGCGAGGTAGCGGAGCCGCTTGGCGAGCAGCGTGCGGGAGATGCTCGGCAGGCCTCGCTCGATCTCGTTGAAACGGGTGCTCCCGAGCACCATCTCGCGCAGGATCAGTGGCGTCCACCGCTCGGCGAGCACTTCGCTGCCGAGCGCGACCGGGCAGTACTGGCCGTACTCACGCACCGGAACATCGTCGCACCCAGGGACGATGGCGGGCGGTGCATTTAAATGACTGGTCGCTTCGGCGATGTCCGGTCACCATCGTGGGCATGACGATCACTGACACCCCCACAAGTGAGAGCGGGACCGCATCGGCGACGGAGTTCGTGCCCTGGGCCGCGGAGCTCGGCGCCCAGATCGCGCCGTACGCCGCAGCCCACGACCGTGACGGCACCTTCGTGACCGAGGCGTTCGACCTCTTCAAGTCCTCCGGCTACCTGGCCCTCGCCGTCCCGACCGACCTGGGCGGGCGGGGCGCCACCGTCCGCCAGGTCGCGATGGCCCAGCGCGAGCTCGCCAAGCACTGCGGATCGAGCGCCCTGGCCGTGGCGATGCACCACCACGTGACGCTGTTCACGGCGTGGCGCTACCGTCGCGGTCTGCCTGGCGCCGAGGCCACGCTGCGCCGCATCGCGGACGAGGGCATCATCCTCGTCTCGACCGGGGGGGCCGACTTCACCCGCCCGCGTGGGGTCGCGGTACCCGTCGACGGTGGCTTCCGCGTCTCCGGCCGCAAGGTGTTCGCCAGCCAGGTCCCCGTCGGCGACGTCTTCTCCACGATGTTCGTGCTCGACGGCGACACCGACGAGCGGGTCATCCTCAACATGGCCGTACCGGTGAAGGCCGACGGGGTCACCGTGCTCGACAACTGGGACACCATGGGCATGCGCGGCACCGGCAGCCAGGACGTCGTGATCGAGGATGTCTTCGTCCCGGAGGAGAAGGTGCTCGCCCGGCGGCCCTACGGCGTCGTCGACGGGCCCTTGCAGGTCATCATCGGCAACGCCTTCCCGGTCATCGGCGCGGTCTACCTCGGCATCGCCGAGGCGGCACGCGACGCCGCCGTGGAGCTCGTGGCCGGCACCGCCCGGGCCGAGGACGTCTCCATCCAGCGTCAGGTCGGGCTGATGGACAACCGGCTGCGGGTGATGACGTGGGCCCTCGAAGGCGCGATGGCGACGATCGGTGACGACCCCCAGCCGGCAATGGAGAACGTGGTGGCGATGATGGCCGCCAAGCGCGAGATCTCCAACGGCGGGATCGAGGTGTGCGACGTGGCGATGGAAGTGGCCGGCGGCGCCGGGTTCTTCCGCACCAGCGTGATCGAGCGCTGCTACCGCGACATCCGGGGCGTCAAGTTCCACCCGTTCACGCCCGAGCAGACGCTCGTCCACGCCGGGCGCGTCTGCCTGGGCCTGCCCGCCGACGAGATGTAGCCGTTCTGTCGACAGAACGGGGGCGGGCAACATGGACGGCATGAACGTCGACGTGATGACCGACCCCGGACCGTGGGGTGACGTGCAGCGGCTCGCCCGCACGGTGGAGAAGGCGGGCTTCGCCGGCCTCGTCTTCACCGAGATGAGCCGGACGCCGTGGCTGTCGATCGCCGCGGCCCACGAAGCGGCGCCGCTGCTGCACCTGTCGACCGGCGTCGCCGTCGCCTTCCCGCGCAGCCCGATGGTCACCGCCCAGACCGCCTGGGAGCTGGCCGAGCTGACCGGCGGACGGTTCCGCCTCGGTCTCGGCAGCCAGGTGCGGGCCCACATCGAGCGCCGCTACGGCACCGCCTTCGAGCGTCCTGTCGCCCGCATGGTCGACTACGTGACGGCGGTACGGGAGTGCTGGGCGGCGTTCCGCGGCGAAGCCCCGCTCGACCACTTCGGGCCGTACTACCGGATGAGCCTGCTGCCGCCGATCGGTCGCCCTCGCCGCCACGCCCACGAGGACCTCAAGGTCGACATCGCTGCCGTCGGTGAGGCGATGATCAGTGCCGCCGGCGAGGTCGCCGACGGGATCCACGTCCATCCCTTGCACTCACTCCCCTATCTGCACAACCGTCTCCTTCCCACGCTGGCCAAGGCGGCGGCGAAGGCGGGACGGACCGTCGAGGACGTCGAGCTGATCGTGCCCGTGACGGCCGTGCCGGGGGACACCCCCGAGGAGCGGGCCCCGATCCTCCAGCGGGCGCGCACCCAGCTCGCCTTCTACGGCTCGACGAAGAACTACGCCTTCCAGTTCGAGGACCTCGGCTTCGCCGGCACGTCGGCGCGGCTCAACGAGCGGATGAAGGCCGGCGACGTTCCGGGCATGGCCGAGCTGATCACCGACGAGATGCTCGAGCACTTCGCCGTGGTCGGCCCGTGGGACGAGCTCGCCGACACTCTCATCGCGCGCTACGGCGGTGTCGCCAGCCGTCTCGTCCTGTACACCGCGGCCGAGGCGATCACGCGCAACCCGGCGTCCGTCGGCCGCTGGGGCGAGGTCGCCCGGGCCGTCGCCGCCGCGAGGCCCGTCTCATGACAACGCTGAAGGTCGAGGTCGAGCCCGCCGACGTCGGTCTCGGGGCCGAACGCCTCGCCCGCCTCGACGCGCACTTCCGGCGCTACGTGGACGAAGGACGCCTTCCCGGCTGGCTCGTCGCCGTCGCCCGCGGGGGCCAGCTGGCCCACGTCGGCACGTACGGGCACCGTGATGTGGAGGCGGCGCTGCCCGTCGAGTCGGACACGGTCTGGCGCATCTACTCGATGACCAAGCCGATCACGGCGGTTGCCGCGTTGATCCTGTGGGAGCAGGGGGGCTTCGAGCTCAACGATCCGATTCGCAACTACCTCCCCTGCTTCGACGGCGTGCGGGTGTGGCGGGGCGGCTCCGCCGTGCGGCCGGAGACCGAACCGGTCACCGAGGAGCTCCGGGTCTGGCACCTCTTCACCCACACGAGCGGTCTCAGCTACGGCTTCATGCACGCTCACCCGGTCGACGCGCTCTATCGCCGCGCCGGGTTCGAGTGGGGCGTCCCTACCGGGCTCGACCTCGCCGGCGGTCTGCGAGCGGCTGGCCTCCCTTCCCCTGCTCTTCCAGCCGGGCGCGGAGTGGAGCTACGGGATGAGCACCGACGTGCTCGGCATGGTCGTCGAGGCGGTCGCGGGGGTGCCGTTCGCCGATTTCGTGCAGGCGCACGTGCTCGACCCGCTCGGCATGGACGACACCACCTGGTTCGTGGCGGAGGATCGCGTCGAGCGGCTCGCCGCGCTGTACACCCCCGAGCCGGGCACCGGGAAGGCGGTGCGCGCGGACACCATGGGGGCGGCCGCGACCAAGCCTCCGGGGGCCACGCTGGGGGGCGGAGGACTGTGCAGCACGGCGGGCGACTACCTGCGCTTCGCCGAGATGCTGCGCCGGCGCGGGGAGCTCGACGGCGTCCGGCTACTCGCCCCCGGGACGGTCGACTACATGGCGAGCAACCATCTGCCGGGCAACGCCGACCTCACGGCGTTCGGCCGGCCGCTGTTCAGCGAGACCACGTTCGACGGCGTCGGGTTCGGGCTCGGGGTGAGCGTCACGATCGATCCGGTGCGGGCGAAGGTCCCCGGAACCGTCGGGGCGCACGGCTGGGGCGGCGCGGCGAGCACCAACTACTGGGTGGAGCCGGCCCTCGACCTCACTGTCGTGTTCATGACCCAGCTCCTGCCGAGCAACTCGCTCCCGCTGCGCAGCCAGCTCCGCCAGCTCGTCCACGCCGCGATCCTCGATCCGTGATCCCCCATCTGGGCGGGAATCTCGCCACCCGGCGATCTGGGCGGGATTCGTGCCAACAGTTGGGAAAATTCCCGCCCAGAACGTCGAGTCAGCAGGCGGAGCGCTCGAGCCAGGCCTTGCCGCGAGGCGAGAGTCGATACCCGACGCCCAGGCTCTCGGTGAGCCCCAGCGCCTTGAGCTTGCGCACGTCGGTCTTGAAGGCGAGGCGCTCGCGACCGAGCGACTCGGCCAGGTCGCCGGCGCGCACCGCGGGTCGCTCGGCGATCAAACGGAGCACGGCCTCGGTCCACGGCCCGTGCGGGCTCGCCCGGTCGAGCCGGGCCAGACGGCGAGCGAGCTCGGCGGAGTCGTCCTCGGTCAGCGCGGCCTGTTCGCGCAGGGCGATGCGGGGATCGTCGCCGGCTCGGTGGAACGCGATCCGGTAGAGCTCGCCGTCCCGTCCGGCCAGCTCGTCGAGCAGGGCCGCCCGGTCGGCGAACCCCGACCGCTGGGCGTCGGCTTCGGTGATGGCGCCCTCGTCGATCAGCTCCACCTCATCGATCGCCAGGACGCCCGCCGGCGTTGTTTGCCGTCCACCGGCCTTCACCGTCGGCCGCTTCCAGCGCCGGAAGGCGAGCGTCACGGAGCCGTCGGCGAGCCCGGCCCAGAACTGCTGACGGAACAGCACTAACCGACGAGCGAGAACACCGCGAACCAGTGCGCCAGCGCGGCGGCGATCACGGCCGTGTGGAAGACCTCGTGGTAGCCGAAGACCGCCGGCCACGGATCGGGCCACCGGAACGCGAATGCGCCGGCGCCGACGGTGTACAGCCCGCCCCCGACGGCGAGCCACGCCAGCTCCGCGCCGGAGAGCGCCTGCACGTAGGCGGGGAGGTCGAGCATGATCATCCAGCCGGCGGCGAGATAAACCGCGGCGATCAGACCCGACGGAGCATCGAACCACATCATGCGGATCGCGATCCCGGCGCCTGCGATCAACCACGCCAGCACCAGCAGCACGACGCGTGTGGGCCCGTCGAGGGCGAGCACGATGACGGCCGTGTAGGTGCCGGCGATGGCGAACAGGATCGCCGAGTGGTCGAGACGACGCAGGAGGCGGCGGGACCGTGGGAACAGCCGCGGCGCGTGGTACGTGCCGCTCACCGCCAGCATCACGGTGACACAGCACCCGTAGATGATCACCGCGGCCCGCGTGCCACCCGTCGGCGCCCGCAGCGCGACGAGCACGGTGAGGACGACGGCGACGGGCGCCGACCATCGGTGCAGCGAGCCCCGCAGGGCGGGCCGGAGGACCACCTCGGGAACCGTCATTCGACGCGGAACACCTCGTACTCGAGGCCATCGGTGGTGACCCGGCCGCGCGCCACGAACACCGTCTGGTTCAGCCACGCGTAGCGCTCGTCCCCGGTCTCGAAGCGCGGGGCGGTGCGGAAGTACTGGTCCTCCCACGCCGTCTCGGCGGCGCGATCCATCAGGGCCGCCGACGACGCCGCGTTGAGCTCGATCAACCCCTCGTAGCGGACGTAGACCACAGCCCCGTCGTCGGTCTCGATCTGCAGCCGGACGTCGACCCGCCCGAACCCGTCGGGGCCGATGAGCATCCAGTCGGCGCCGGGCCCGACGATCGTGCCGTTGACCCGAGTGCCGGTGACCGTGCCCGTCGCGACCCCACCGACGACCCGCACACCCAGCGGTCCGGCACCGACGATGCGGGGCTGGGCGAGGCCGACGCGCATCGTCAGCTCGTGGGTCACGGCGAGTGTCGGGCCCGGACCATCACCGTCGAACGGCTCGGTGCTCCGAAGCGGACTTGGTGTCGGCCATCGGTGCCCGAGTCTGTCATTGCTCGGGTGTGCCGTGTCGGCCAGATCCAGCCGCGAACCGCGACGCGCCGTCGCGGGTCTCGCCGCTCTCGATCGTCGCCCGTCCCCGCGCCGCTTCGTTGCGGGTCGCGGCCGGCTCGTCGAGGTCCCACTGCTCGAGCGCCGAGAGCCGGTCGTTGCGCAGGCACATCTGCGGCAGCGCGGCCAGTTCATGGGCGAGCTCCACGGCCGCCGTGAGCGCCTGGCCGGGCTCGACCACTCGGTTGACGAGTCCGATCCGCTCGGCCTCGACTCCGTCGATCCCCCGTCCGGTGAGGATCAGGTCGATCGCCCGACTGTGCCCGATCAGGCGGGGCAGGCGGACCGTGCCGAGGTCGACCAGCGGCACGCCGAACCGGCGGCAGTAGACCCCGAGGGTGGCGTCGCGCGCCGCGACCCGCAGGTCGCACCACAGGGCGAGCTCGAGCCCGCCGGCGACCGCGGGGCCCTCGATCGCCGCGATCACCGGCTTGCCGAGGCGCAGCCGGGTCGGTCCCATCGGCCCGGGGCCGTCGTCCCCGACCGGGCGGCGGTCGCCGGCGAGGAGCGCCTTGAGGTCGGCGCCGGCGCAGAAGTACCCGCCCGCGCCCGTCAGCACGGCCACCGCGAGCGACTCGTCCGCGTCGAAGTCGGAGAACGCGTCGAGCAGGCGCGCCGCGCTCGCCGCGTCGACGGCGTTGCGCCGTTCCGGCCGGTTGATCGTCACGACGCGCACCCCGCGGTCGTCGGCGACGTGGACGGGCTCAGTGGTCATCGTCCTCTTCTACTCCGCGTCCCGGCAGACTGCGCCACCGTGAAGCGGCTGTTCTGTCCCGTCTGCGGGCACGAGGTGTTCTTCGACTCGCTGCAGTGCGTCCGCTGCCGCACCGAGCTGGCGATGGCCGTCGAGCCCGACGGGACGGTCGGGGTTGCCGACGTGGCGACGGTGCGGCCGTGCGAGCGCCGGCCGACGTGGGCCTGCAACTGGCAGGCCGCCGACCTCGCCACTGGCGCGAGGTGGTGCCCGAGTTGCGTGCTCGTCGACGCCGGCGGTCATGCCGAGGACGCCCGCATCGTCCCGTTCCAGGCCGCCCAGCGCCGGGCGCTGCTCCAGCTCACCACGCTCGGCGTCCCGTGGGAAGCGTCGCCGGGCCTCGGCTTCACCTACCGATCGACGGCCGCCGGCGACGGGGCGACGATCGGTCACCGCGGCGGCGAGATCACGCTCGACCTCGACGAGGCCGACTCCGCTCGCCAGGAAGCAGATCCGGTCCACCCTCGGCGAGCTCTACCGCACACCGCTCGGGCACGTTCGCCACGAGCTCGGGCACGTGGTCTGGCTCGAGCTGGTCGCGCCCGACGCGGCCCGCCTGGCCGAGTTCCGCGCCCGCTTCGGCGACGAGACCGTCGACTACGCCGAAGCACTCGAACGGCACTACGGGCGGGTCGACGACGGCGGGTGGCGCGACGAGTACCTGTCGTTCTACGCCTCGGCGCACCCGTGGGAGGACTTCGCCGAGTCGTGGGCCCAGGTCATGCACGTGCACGACGTGGTCGAGACGGGAGCCGAGTGGGGCGTCGTTCCGCCACCAGCCGACCCACACGACGCCGACTCGTGGCTCTCGGCGTCGATCACCGCCAGCCTCGCTGCCAACGAGCTCGCCCGGGCGATGGGGATGCGCGACCTCTACCCGTTCACGCTGTCGCCCGGCGTCCGCGCCAAGGTCGAGTTCTGCTGGGACCTGATTCGCTGAAGCGCTGTCGCCCGGCCCGAGCGATACGGTGTTGATCCAGGACGGCCCATCTGGAAGCGTGCGCAACGAGCCGGGAACCTGCCCGGAGAACAACTAGGGGGAATCGATGAGGAAACGCTGGCTCAAGCTGGCAGCGCCGCTGATCGCAGCCACGTTCGTGGCCGCAGCGTGTAGCACCGAGGACGACGACGACGGCGCGGCCGACACCGGCGGCACCGAGGCGCCGGGGACGACCGCGGCGGGTGGCACGGCTGCACCCGGCACCACCGCGGCACCCGGCACGACCGCGGAGGGTGGCACTGCGGCACCCGGCAGCACCGCGGTCGCCACCACGACGCCGCTCGCCGAGCCGGTCGGCCCCGGTAGCGCCGGCTCGGTGACCGTGTTCGGCGTGGAGGACTCCGAGAACGAGGCCGGCGCGATGCAGGACGCCCTGACCGAGTTCGGCGAGGCCAACGGGATCGACATCACCTACGTCGGCCGCCGTGACTTCGAGCAGCAGATCAACGTCCAGGTGCTCGGCGGCAACCCGCCCGACATCGCCGCCTTCCCGCAGCCCGGCAAGCTCGACCAGTTCGCCCAGGACGGCGAGCTGCATCGAGGTCCCCGACGACGTCGTGGCGTCGGTGTCGGAGAACTGGGACGAGAGCTACCTGGCGTTCACCAACGTCGACGGCACCCAGTACGGCGTGCCGTTCAAGTCCGACCTCAAGTCGATCGTCTGGTACGTCCCGAGCGTCTGGGAGGAGAAGGGCTACGCGGTGCCCGAGACCCTCACCGACTTCAAGGCGCTGATGGACGAGATGATCGCCAACGGCGACACCCCGCTCTGCGTCGGCATCGAGTCCGGCGCGGCCACCGGCTGGCCGTTCACCGACTGGGTCGAGGAGCTGATCCTGCGCGAGCAGGGCATCGACTACTACAACCAGTGGGTCGCCCACGAGATCCCGTTCAACGACCGCCGCAGTGGTCGAGACGTTCAACGAGGTCGCCGGACCCGACGGGCCATCTGGACGAAGGAAGGCGCCGTGTTCGCATCCGGCGGGTCGATCGCCGCCACCGCGTTCGGCGACAACGCCGAGCCGCTGGTCGACGGCGAGTGCATGATGCACCGCCAGGCGAGCTTCTACAGCGCCTTCTTCCCCGAGGGCACGGAGTTCGGCGACGGGCCCCGGCCAGGTGAGCACGTTCTACTTCCCGGCCGACGAGGGCCACCCGGTCCTGGTCGGCGGCATCAGCGCCGGCGGCGTTCCGTGACGCTCCGGAGGTGTGGCAGGTGATGGAGTACCTCGGCTCGGCCGAGTTCGCCAACGCCCGCCAGGCCGCCCAGAGCGAGCGGGTGGGCGGCGGCCTCTCCGGGTTCCTCACCGGGAACACGAACGCCGACCTGAGCCTGTGGGCCGAGCTCGAGCAGGGCTTCATCGAGACGCTCCAGACCGCCGACCCGGCGGCGTTCGACGCCTCCGACCAGATGCCCGCCGAAGTCGGGTCGGGCACGTTCTGGACCGACGGCACGTCGTTCGTCAACGGCGACGAGGACGCCGAGACGGCCACCGACAACATCGAGGCCTCCTGGCCGAGTTGACGCGCTGACGCGCCGCAGTCGCCCTCGGGCGAGTGCGTGACGGTGCCGGTGACCCGCGAGGTCACCGGCACCGGCTCGTTTTCACCTAATGTCGAGCCCGAACCGATCGGCAAAGGGGGTGCAGCATGGCCGTCGCAGAGGACACCGCGGCAGCCGCGCCGGCCGCGCCGTCCGCGCCGATCCCCAAGCGGGTGCGCGACGAGCCACGCCGGCGCCGCTTCACGGTCGGCAACGTCTTCCGGTTCCTGGTCTTCGTCGCCCTCGCCGCCTTCCTCCTCTACTACGTCGGCCCGCGTGACATCGCCGAGACGACGCTCAAGGTCGTCCTCGCCGTCGTGCTCACGGCGGCGCTCTGGGTCGGCGCCAACCTGCTCTTCGACCAGGCGTACGACCACTGGACCCGGTTCAACACCATCATCGGTGCCGTCGCCGGCTTCCTCGGCTACTTCGTCGCCGAGGCCAACGGGCTGTTCCGCAGCCTGTTCGACGACCGGGTGCGGATCTCCGGCCAGGGCGTGTTCGACGACATCACCGGCTGGCGGACCCAACCGTTCGACATCAACGGCCTGCTCTGGGGCCTGATCGGCGGCGCCGCCCTCGGTCTCGTGATGTTCCTGCTCAGCGCGCCGCGCCAGCAGCTCGCCCGCCTCCCGCTGGCGGTGCTCGGGTTCATCGCCTTCGGGTTCCTCACCGCGTACGCCTTCGACGAGTCGGCGTGGCCGCTGATCGACTGGACCAAGCTGTGGGTCTGCGTCGGCGTCGGCGCGGCGCTGTTCGGGTTGATCGGCCTCTGGCGCTACGGCGCCGGCGCCGCCCCGCTGTCGGTGCTCACCGGCGCCGCCGTCGGGCTGGTTCGTCGGCGCGTGGGGCGGCGGCGACATCGGACGGCGGCAACTTCCTCGGGGTCGTCTACGCCACGGTCGTGCCGGCGGCGATCTTCGGCGCCCGCTTCGGGCTCGCCACCGAGCCCGACGCCCAGCAAGCGACGGCGCATCGAGCAGCGCTCCCGCGCCTGGATCTTCGTCACGCCGGCGCTCGGCTTCATCGCCATCGGGCTGCTGGCCCCGCTGATCCGCACGATCTACCTCTCGTTCCACAACCGCAACGGCCGCGAGTCCGTCGGGTGGGACAACTACAACGACATCTTCACCAACAAGAACTTCGGTGAACTTCGACAACTGGGAGAACATCTTCACCAGCCGGCTGTTCTACCTCGCCCTCGCCCTGCTCGCCCTCGGCATCCTCGTCGGCGTGATCGCCGGGCGGCGGACGAGCCAGCCCTTCGAGCGCGGTCCCAGCTCGCTCGGTCCGATCCTGGCCGGGTTCTTCGTCCTGTCGTGCGCCATCCTGGCGTCGATCCGGGGCACGATCTTCAACAACATCTGGTGGGTCATCGTCGTCGACGTCGCTGGCGACGGTGTTCGGTCTGGCCGTCGCCGTGCTCGCCGACCGGGCGCAAGGCCGAGAACGCGGCCAAGTCGCTGATCTTCCTCCCGATGGCGATCTCGTTCATCGGCGCCGGGATCATCTGGCGCTTCATGTACCAGGCCCGCGATCCCTCGCAGCAGCAGACCGGGGTGATGAACGCGGTCTGGGTGTGGGTCGGCGAGAGCACCACGTCGACGACGGGGAAGGCGGTCTGGCTCGTCGTCCTGTTCGTGCTCGCCCTCGTCTTCCTGTTCCTCATCAAGCAGGGGCTCGACACCAAGTCGAACACGATGGTCGGCTTCGCCGCCGGGTTCCTGCGTGCTCGTCGCCTACCTGATCTACCGGATCCTCGGCCCCGGTCTCGGCGGCTACGTCGAGGTCGACGGGGTCGTCACGCCGCGACCGGTCCTGTTCATCCAGGAGGGGCCGTTCAACAACATGTGGTTGATGGTCGTGCTGATCTGGGTCCAGACCGGGTTCGCGATGGTGATCCTGTCGGCGGCGATCAAGGCCGTGCCGACCGAGCTCACCGAGGCGGCGAAGGTCGACGGGGCCACCGAGTCGCAGGTGTTCTGGCGGATCACCTTGCCGCAGATCGCACCGACCATCGGCGTCGTGATCACGGCCCTGTTCGTCACCGTGATGAAGGTCTTCGACATCGTCTACGCGATGACCAACGGCAACTTCGGCACCCAGGTGATCGCCAACCAGATGTGGATCACCGCGTTCGGTCAGACCAACCTCGGCCTCGGTTCGGCGCTCGCCGTCGTGCTGTTCGTCTCGGTGATCCCGATCATGTGGATCAACATCCGCCGGATGCAGCAGGAACGGGCGTGAGACCATGACCGCCGGGATCGTCAACCCCGATCGGCCGCTCGAACGGGGCGGGAGGCGCGATCTACCGCTTCCTCCGCTCGATCCCGACGTGGGTGCTGTGGCTGCTCGTGGTCATCTGGAGCATCCCCACGATCGGTCTGCTGGTCAACTCGGTCCGCACCCGTGACCAGCAGCGCACCAGTGGGTGGTGGACGGCGTGGCGCGACCTCGGCGACCTCACGCTCGACAACTACCGCGAGGTCCTCGGCACGACCGCCGCCGGCGGCATGAAGCAGGGGCTGACCAACTCGTTCGCCATCGCCCTGCCGGCGACGATCATCCCGATCGCCTTCGCCGCCTTCGCCGCCTACGCCTTCGCCTGGATCGACTTCAAGCACCGCCAGGGGCTGTTCATCGGCACCGTCGCCCTGCTCGCCGTGCCGCTGCAGGTCGCCCTCATCCCGCTGCTGCTGATGTACGTCAACGGCGCCCACTGGACGATCCCGTACCTCGACAAGACGATCACCGTCTTCCCCGACCTCGACCTCGCCGGCACGACCACCGCGGTGTGGCTCACCCACACCGCGTTCGCCATGCCGTTCGCCATCTTCCTGCTGCACAACTACATCTCGTCGCTGCCCGAGGGACATCTTCGAGTCGGCGCGCATCGACGGCGCCAACCACTTCAAGATCTTCTACCGGCTCGTGCTCCCGCTGTCGGTGCCGGTGCTCGCCGCGTTCGCCATCTTCCAGTTCCTGTGGACGTGGAACGACTACCTGATCGCCGTCACGATGATCGGCGCCAACCAGGCCGCGGCGCCGTCGACGGTCGTGATCGCCGCCCAGACCGGCCAGTTCGGCCAGTTCGAGCACCTGCTCACCGCCGGCGCCTTCCTCCAGGCCGCCGTCCCGCTGGCCGTGTTCTTCCTGCTCCAGCGGTTCTTCGTCCGCGGCATCCTCGCCGGCTCCGTCAAGGGCTGACAACCCCGGTTCTTGCAGCTGGATCGGCCCCTATAGGGGCCGATCCAGCTGCAGAAACGCGGTCCTACGACCAGATGGCCTGGTGGGTCTGGGCGTCGAAGAAGTGCATGTTCTCGCTGGCGACGCTGACCTCGACGTCCTCGTCGACACCGACCCGTGACTTCGGGCTGAAGCGGGCGACGGCGTTGGCCACGCCCTCGCCGAGGAGCTCCTCGGGAGCGTCGGGATCGCCGGAGTTCACCCGCTTGGCGTCGTCGAGCTCCATGTGCACCATCAGCTCGGAACCGAGCGCCTCGACGAGGCGCACCTTGGCCTTCATCCGGCGATCGGCGGGCGCGTCGGTGGCGATGGCGGCGTCCTCGAAGTCCTCGGGACGGATGCCGACCACGACGCGCTGGCCGCCGTAGTTCTGCAGGGCCGGGCGCTTCGACAGCACCTCGGCGGGCAGGGCGACGCGCTGCGCGGCCGATCTGCACGCTGTTCTCACCGTCGAGCGTGAGCTCGCCCTCGTAGAGGTTCATCGACGGCGAGCCGATGAACGCGGCGACGAACACGTTGGTCGGCTCGTCGTACAGGTTCTGCGGCGTGTCGACCTGCTGCAGGTACCCGTCCTTGAGCACCGCGACCCGGTCGCCCATCGTCATCGCCTCGACCTGGTCGTGGGTGACGTAGATCGTCGTCACGGCGAGATCGCGCTGGAGGCGGGCGATCTCGGCCCGCATCTGGACGCGGAGCTTGGCGTCGAGGTTGGACAGCGGCTCGTCCATCAGGAACGCCGCCGGCTGACGCACGATCGCCCGGCCCATCGCCACCCGCTGGCGCTGACCGCCCGAGAGCTGCCCGGGCTTGCGATCGAGGTACGGCTCGAGCTCGAGGATCGCCGCCGCCTTGCGCACCCGGCTGTCGATCTCGGGCTTCGGGACCCGAGCCAGCTTGAGGGCGAAGCCGATGTTGTCGAACACGGTCATGTGCGGGTACAGCGCGTAGTTCTGGAACACCATCGCGATGTCCCGGTCCTTCGGCTCGACGTCGTTGACGACGCGGTCGCCGATGCGCAGCTCGCCGCTGGTGATCGACTCGAGCCCGGCGACCATCCGCAGCGCGGTCGACTTCCCGCAGCCGGACGGGCCGACGAGAACGAGGAACTCGCTCTCGTCGATGTCCAGACTGAGGTCGTAGATCGCCTGGAAGCCGTTGTCGTAGACCTTGTTGACGTCGTCCAGAGAGACTGTGGCCATAGTGGAAACCCTAGTACCCCAGTTTCGGGTACTCAGACGTGCTCTCGCTCGCCGCGGAGCGACCGATAGCGTCGCCCGCCGTGAACCAGATGAAGAATCGCCTGCAGTCGCTCGGGCTGCTCGACCGGGCGATCCGCGCGACCTCCGACGAGGAGCTGGCGGCGCTGATCGAGGCGCTGAGCGACGACCACCGCGAAGCCGTCGAGCGGTTCACCGACGGCGCGGCCAGCCCGGACTCGATCCGGGCCGCGGCGGCCAAGGGGCGCATCGACGGCACGATGGAGGGCTTGGTGATGGTCCTCACCGACGCCTCGCTCGCCGATTGCATCGAGCAGCTGGGTGATCACGCCGACAATCCGTCGACCGACCAGCTCCAGGCCGTGCTGCCGGGGATCGTCGAGCGCCACGGCATCGGGGCGACGCGGATGATGCTGGCGTCGACCGTCGCCGGTGAGGCGACGGCGGCGAACGTGATCCGCGACCTGCTCAAGCACGACGAGCTCGTGGCCCTGCCCAAGCCGGAGCCGGCGCCGCCGAGCCCGATCATCCGGGCTCCCGAGGTCTCCGCCGTCGAGCGCGACGCGATCAAGGCCAAGCGTCAGGAGCTGCGCCGCAAGAAGCAGGCCGAGGCCCGGCAGCGCCGCGAGCAGGCCGCCCGCGCCCGCCACCGCGACTGATTCAGGAGAACGGCAGCGTCTCGCCGGCGACCCGGCGTTCGTGGTCGAGCAGCCAGGCCTTGGTCTCGAGGCCGCCGCCGAAGCCGGTGAGGCTGCCGTCGGCGCCGATCACGCGGTGGCACGGCACGACGATCGGCAGCGGGTTGCTTCCGTTGGCGGCGCCGACCGCCCGGGCCCGGCCGGCGTGACCGAGGCGGCGGGCCTGCTCGCCGTAGCTCACGGTGCGGCCGTAGGGGATGGTCGTGAGCGCCCGCCAGGCGGCGAGCTGGAAGGCGGTGCCGGCGGGCTGCAGCGGGAGGTCGAACTCCTGGCGTTCGCCGGCGAAGTACTCGCCGAGCTGGCGCGCCGTTTCGACCAGGACGGGATGATCGGGGTCGGCGAGCTCGTCCTCGGGCAGCCGGGCAGGCTCGGCGCCGAAGCGGATCCCGCGCAGGCCGTCGTCCCCGGCGATCAGCGTGAGCGGCCCGATGGGAGTGTCGATCGTGGCGTGGGGCATCAGTGCTCGTGCTTCCGGTCCTTCGGCAGGGCCCACAGGTGGTGGAGGGCGTACGAGCGCCATGGTCGCCACCGTTCGGCGTGCGCCGCATCCACACCGAGGCGGGCGAGCCCGGCGCGTACGCCCAAGTCGGTCGGTAGGAACACGTCGGGATCGCCGAGCCCGCGCATCAGCACGTATCCCGTTGTCCACGGGCCGACGCCCGGCACGGCGCCGAGCGCGGCGGAGAGCTCGTCGCGGTCGGCGTCGCCGTCGAGCACGATTCGCCCGTCGTCCACCCGCGTCGCCAGCTCGGTGATCGTGCGCCGGCGGCTCGCCGGCATCGGCAGCTGGGCCGGATCGATCGCCGCCAGCGCCGCCGGCGCAGGGAAGGCGTGCGTGAGCTCGGGGACCGCGGAGACCCGCAGCGGTTCGCCCGCCGCGGCGACGATGCGCCCGGCCACGGTCCGCGCGCCGGCGACGGAGATCTGCTGCCCGACGACCGCCCGCACGGCGATCTCGAAGGGATCGACGGCGCCGGGCGAACGCCGGCCCGGCGCGGCGGTGACGACCGGCGCGAGCACGGGGTCGGCGGCGAGGACCGCATCGACGGCGACCGGGTCGGCGTCGAGGTCGAGGAGGCGGCGCAGACGGCTGGACGGCGAGGTCGAGGTCGCGCCGGTGCTCGAGACGGAGCCGAGCCTTCAGAACCGGCCGGGGCCGGCGCGTCGCCGACCACACCTCGGCCACCCCGTGACCGTGGGGGAGGGCGAGCGTGCGGTGATAGGCCGTACCGTCCCAGTGCTCGAGTCCCGGGATCGCCCGCGAGGCGAGGAAGGCGAGCAGCACGGAGGCGTCGAACGGCTCACGCGCGGCGAGATCGAGCTCGACCGTGCCGTTCTCGATGCGCTCGTGATCGAGGATCGCCATCGCTCCTCATGATGGCGGCCCAGAAGATCCGCACCTAGCGAGAATCGCACCCAGATTGTCGGGGCTCAGTCGCCGGCGGCGGGGATCAGCGCGACCTCACCGGTGGTGAACACCCGCTCCCGCCGCGGCGCCGGCAGGACCTTGGTGCGCAACAGCCACAGCCCGAAGACGAGCACGCCGACCGACGCGGCGAACGCCGCCCGCTTGGAGAGCGACTCGGCGACGAGGCCGAGCATCAGCCCGCCGGTGACGGTGCCGATCTCGAAGAACATCGTGAACGAGCTCAGCGCCGCCGCCCGCTCGTGGTCCGGGGTCCGGTTGACGGTGAGCGCCATCAGCGACGGGTACTGGAACGCCATGCCGACGCCGATCACGATCGCCGCCAGCCACAACGCCCAGGGCTGGGCGAAGGCGGCCAGGCCGGCGAGCGCGACCGCCATCGTGGTGAACGCGATGGTCACTGACCGGCGCGGTCCGAGCCGCTCGGGCATCCGGGCGCCGGCGATCCGCAGGACGAGGCACACGACGCTGTAGGCCGCGAAGAGTCCGGCGGAGCCTCCCATCCCGACGCTGCGCGCGTGTTCGGGCAGGAACGCGGAGAACGAGGTGAACGCGGCGACCCCTGTCGCGAGGACGAGGCCGGGACCGACCGCCGCCGGATGCAGGAACCGCACCCGCGCCCGCGGCGCTGTGGCGCGGTCGTGCCGCTCGGTCACCCGGTTCGGGGCGGCGAACGACATCGCCGCGGCGAGCACGGTGAAGCCGGCGGCGACGATGAAGGCCTGCGGGTAGCGATCGCCGCTGCCGAGAACGGCCTCGCCGATGATCGGGCCGACGCCGAGACCACCGAAGACGGCGACGGAGAAGTAGCTCGCCGCCTCGGCGCGGCGGGCCGGCGGGGCCAGGTCGGAGATCAACGTGGCGGCGGCGACGAACAGCGCCGCCTCCCCGATGCCGGCGATCGCCCGCAGGACGAGCAGCGGGGCGAGCGCGCCGACCAGACCGCTCGCTGCGCCCGCCACGCCGGCCAGCAGGGCGCCGGCCGTCATCACCTGACGGCGGCCCCGGGCGTCGATCAGGCGGGCGATGACCGGCCGCATCGCGATCGCGGCGGCGGCGAAGGCGGCGATGCTCAGTCCGACGCCGAGCTCGCCGGCGCCGAGCTCGTCCTCGATGAACCGCGGCAGGATCGGGATGAGCATCCCCACGTACACGAAGAAGGCGCCGGTCGCCGCGGTGACGGCGACGAAGGGCTTCGTGACGAGGCGCGAAGAGGTCATCCCGAACATATTGGATGGTGCAACCAAATTCCGGGTGGTCGGATTCTCCGATGTAACGAAAGTCACACGATCACGCGGCGCACGTCGACCTCGACGGACAGCGTCTGGGCCGCGGTGGGCCCGATGACGACGCCGCGGACCGGCGCCACATCGCCGTAGTCGCGGCCCCACGCCACGGTGATGTGGCGGTCGACCGGTAGATGATCGTTCGTCGGGTCGAAGTCCACCCAGCCCGGCCCGGGCACCCACACCGAGCACCAGGCGTGCGACGCATCGGCGCCCCGTCCCGCGGTCGGGATCGGTCTCGATGTAGCCGCTCACGTAGCGGGCGGCGAGTCCCATCGTGCGGAGACAGCCGGCGGCGAGGTGGGCGAAGTCCTGGCACACGCCGCGGCGCGCCGCGAGCACCACCGACAGCGGCGTCGACACGTCGGTGAACGAGGGGTCGTACTCGAACGACTCGTGGATCAGCGTGCTCAGCGCCCGGGTCGCGTCGACGATCGGGCGGCCGGGCGAGAACGCCGGCGTCGGCGATCGCCGCGGAGCTCGGCGCCGTGGAGGTCGAGCGATACGAACAGTGAATCGCCGGCGAACGGTCGCACGGTCAGCGCGTCGGCCCCGCGCAGCTCGCCCACCTTCGCCCGTACCGCCTCCCACGCCTCGGCCCCGTCGAGCTCGTCGGCGTCGAGCGGCTCGACCACGACGTCGCTCGACGCCGCCAGCGTCAACGCATCGTGACTGCGGTGCACGCCGAGTTGGAGTACCCGGTTGCCGAAGACGTCGAAGTGCTCGGCGCGCTCGTCGGGCTCGGGCGTTATGGCCACCTCCGCCGCTTCGACCACCTGGTGCGGAGTCGGGCGGGGCAGTAGATGCGCGAGCGTGTAGCCATCGCTCATCGGGCGCTCGTAGCCATACGTCGTCGTGTGCGCGACGTGGTAGCGGACCGGCCCGTTCACGTCACTCGAGCGGTCGCCGCTCCCCACCGCAGCCGGCCCCGCACCAGCATCGGGTTGACGGGTGTCGCGAACCACGTCTCGAACACGAGCCCGGCGTACCTTCCGGTCGCGTCGTGGAGACCGGGCGCGTCGAATTGCGGCTCGTCCACCATCGCCGTCAACCGCGTCGCGGCCGCGGCGCCCTCGTCCCAGTGCACGGCGGCGGCGTGCTCGACGAGACGCCCCACCGAGGCCGCGTACGACCGGGGGTTGTCGACGTCGCGCAGGAGCAGCGCCACGGCGGCATCCGGCTCGACGTCGCTGCGGTGGCGGCGGCGATACGCGACGAGGCTGTCGTTCGCCGCCAGCAGGACTTCGAGCGAGGACACGTCGACGATGTCCCCGATGTCGATGGCGGGCGGCAAGGAGGTGCCGACCAGCTCGAGCACGACGAGGGCCCGCTCGATGCGCCGCCCGGTGTCCCCGAACCGCCACGCCGGCCCGCGCACCGTGCTCTCGCTCCACAACCCCGCGAACGCGGCCAGGTCGGCGATGACCGAGTCGAGGGCGTCGATCGGAGCGCGCCCGCCGGCGAACCCGTCACGATGCTCGGCGAGCGACTCGAGCACCCGACCCGCGGCGGCCGAGAGGTACTCCCCCACCGTCGCCGCCCCGGCGACCAGCGCGCCGAGACGCTCGGCCACCCCGCGACCGGCCGCTTGGAGCTCCTGGTCGAGCACGACGATCGGCCGTCCGTCCGCTGGGTCACCGACGGGCGAGCCCGCCCGGAGCGCTTGCAACACGGCGGCCATCCGGCGAGCCCACCGGCCACCGTCGAGTGACACCAGCACGGGGTCCTGCTGCCGCCGGGCGGCGATGACGCGAGCGGTGCGGGCGAGCGCCTCGGCGCGCTCGAACGCCCGCCCGACGAAGTACAGCGCGTCGGCGGCTCGGGTGGGGACGGAGGACGCCAGGTCGACCTGCGGGAGCGACGGCGCCATGACCGCGACGGGAGCCCGTTCGGCACCGAGCACCCAGACGTCCTTGGCCAAGCGGGCCGACGGCCGCCGGGGATCGTCTCCGGACGCCAGCACGCGCCCGTTACCGCCGGCCATCACCTCGACCCCGTCGGGTCCGGCCACGGCGTGAAGGCGAACGACGACCGAAGCGGAGTCGGTGCGACTGTCGCGGAAGGTTGGGACCGTGGCGAACGGTCGGGCCGCCGACCAGCCGCTCCAGCGTCAGCCGCGAGCCGGTCAACGCGGCGAGGGCGTCGGGCCAGAACGCCGCCAGCTCGGGGTCCTCGAGGAGGCCGGCGCCGTGGGCGTTGGCGAGGACCACGCCTCCTTCCGCGGTGGCGTACAGCAGTCCGGGCACGCCCGCCGTGCCGGCCGCGCTGACCTCGATCGGATCGACCGCGGCGTCCCGGGCGCGGCGGTACACCACGTCGACCGGGTCGAGCCCGCCCAGCGTGCGCAGCCACACCCGGCCCTTGCGCACGACCAGGTCCGGGCTCTCGACCAGGTGGAAGCCGAGCAGCCGGGCGAGCGCCGAGTGCTCGACGTACGCGGCGTCGTCGACGCCCTCCGAGAACAACACGACCCGCGGGCTCGGCGCGTGGGTGGTCGCGCTGAGGGCGCGGCGCAGCCCGGCGGAGAACGGGCTGATCGACGCCACGTCGCCGGCGCCCTCGGGGCCGAGCAGCTCCGCGGCGACACGCGCCATCACCGACCGGTCGAGCAGGGCGTAGCCGACCCCGGTCGGAGTGTCGGTCAGGTCCTGCACCACCCGCCAGGTGCCGTCGTCGAGGGCGATCACGTCGACGGCGTAGGTGACGAGCCAGCGCACTGGTGGCGGGACGCCGACCGCGGCCAGCCGGTAGCGGGGGCTCGACGCCAGCGCCTCCGCCGGCACGACCCCGTCGCGCACGACCCGCCGCGGCCCGTAGAGGTCGGCGAGCAGCAGCTCCAGGGCGGCGACGCGCTCGCGGACCGCGCCGGCGAGACGGTCGAACACGTCGCCGTCGAGCACGAGCGGAATCGGATCCAGCCGCCACGGGCCGTTCGCCACCGGGCCGAGCGCGCCGTGGACGAGGTGGCCGGCGCCCGACGCAGCGATCACGCGGTCGGCCTCGGCCTGCCGCCGGCCCAGCGCGGTCCGGTCGTGGAGGAACCGCTCCGTGAGCTCAGCGGCGGGGGTCATGGACCATCTCGGTGGTGCGAGCGAGCGCCAGCGAGCGAACGGAGCCACGGCCTGCGTGGCCGGGGAACGCATGACGACCCGACGAGGTAGCGCTCGGTGATCCGCGCGTCGAGCTCGGCGATCGCCGCCTGCAACGCGTCCATCGCGTCGTCGAGCTCGGCGCCATCGGTGGTGGCTGCCGACGACTGGTGCAAGACCGCCTCCACCGCGTCGACGGAATCGAGCGGCCCGACCGGGTCGACCAGCTCGCTCAGCGCCCGGCGGATCTCGCGGAGCAACGCCCTGACGGAGCGGGGGAAGCGGTCGTGCTCGAGGAGGAACTGCACGACGAGCGGACCTTCGATCGGGCGCCGCACCGCGCGCTGGTACATCTGCAGGGCGGTGACCGAACGCAGCACCCCCATCCACTGGACCTCGTCGTGGCTCTCCAGGCCGTCAGGCCCGTTGCCGGACTCCGCCGCCAGCGACAGCACCGCCGCGGCGCGCACTCCCAGCACCCTCGTCGTCATGTCGGCCCGCTCGATCGCCCGCCCGAGGCGCCACATGACGTAGGCCTCGTCGTGGGTCATCGCCGTGGCGAGCACCCCATCGAGCCGCCGGCTGTCGGCGATGACCCGCCCGAGGAGGCGCTCGCGCACCCGCCGGTCGACGCCCCGGTCGGCCTCGGTCGTCACGTAGAGGTACAGGTCGTTGACCGTGTTCCAGCCGTCGGTGGCAACGATGTCGCGGGTCGTGCGCAGGTTCTCCCGCGCCGTCGTGACGCAGCTGAGCACACTCCCGGGGTTGTCCCGATCGGTCACGAGGAACCTGGCCACGGCGAGCTCGCTGGCGGTGGCCGGCAGCGCCTGCTGCTGATGTTGCTGCTGTTGCTGCTCGCCGTTCGTCGAGCCGACGAACTGCGCGGCGCTGCCCGTGATCGCGACGAGCGGCTCCCACGGCGTCCTGGCCGCACCGGGCAGGTCGGCCGTCACGTGACCGTGGGTCAGCACGATGCGGGCGGTGTCCTCGGCCCGCTCGATGTACCGCGCCGCCCAGTAGATCCGGTCGGCCACCCGCGACAGCAACATCAGTAGGTCCCCCACCCCGCGCCGAGGTCGACGATCCACGTGTCCTTGCTCCCGCCGCCCTGCGACGAGTTGACGACGAGCGACCCCTTGGGGAGCGCGACCCGCGTGAGACCGCCGGCGGTGACGTAGCTCGTCTCGCCGGTGAGGATGAACGGTCGCAGGTCGACGTGCCGCGGCTCGACGCCGTCGGCGGTCAGGGTCGGAGCCGTGGACAGCTGCAGGATCGGTTGGGCGACCCAGTTGCGCGGGTCGGCCTCGATCGCCTCGGCCTGCTGGGCGAGTTGCGCGTCGGTGGCCCGGTTGCCGATCAGGATGCCGTACCCGCCGCTCTCGTTGGCCGGCTTGACGCACGAGGTCGCCCAGGTTGGCGAGCACGAACCGGCGCTCGTCGTCGTAGACGCAGCGGTAGGTCGGCACGCTGGCGATCAGCGGCTCCTCCCCGCAGTAGTAGCGGATCAGGTCGGGCACCCACGCGTAGACGACCTTGTCGTCGGCGACGCCCGCGCCGGGAGCGTTGGCGATCGCGACCCTCCCCGCCTTCCAGGCCCGCATCAGACCGGGGACGCCGAGCGTCGAGTCCGGCCGGAACACCTCCGGGTCGAGGAACAGGTCGTCGATGCGCCGGTAGATCACGTCGACCGGTTCGAGACCGTCGATCGTGCGCATGTACACCCGATCGCCGTCGTCGACGACCAGGTCGCTGCCTTCGACGAGGGTCGCACCCATGCGCTGGGCGAGGAACGAGTGCTCGAAGTACGCCGAGTTGAAGATCCCAGGGGTGAGCACGGCGATCGACGGGTGGCTCACCCCGTCGGGGGCGAGCGAGCCGAGCAGGCGGTGGAGCTCGTCGGTGTAGGCATCGACCGGCTCGATGCTCTGGCGGGCGAACACCTCGGGAAAGGCGCGCTTGGTGACGGCGCGGTTCTCCAGCACGTAGCTCACGCCCGAAGGAACACGGAGGTTGTCCTCCAGCACGTACAACGTGCCGTCGGCGTCGCGCACGAGGTCGGATCCGGAGATGTGCGCCCAGACGCCGAACTTGGGGTGGACGCCCCGGCACTCCGGGCGGAAGTTGGCCGAGTCGGCGAGCAGCTGGGCCGGGAACACACCGTCGGCCACGACGCGCTGGTCGTTGTAGAGGTCGTCGATGAACCGGTTGAGGGCCACGAGACGCTGGATGAGGCCGCGCTCGACCGCGGCCCATTCGGTGGCCTCGATCACCCGGGGGATGACGTCGAACGGCCACGCCCGGTCGATGCCGCCGGCCTCGGAGTACACGGTGAACGTGATCCCGAGAGTGAGGATGTCGGCCGTCGCCGCGGCCTGGCGGGCCCGGAGCTCATCGAGGCCGAGGTGGTCGATGACGGCGAGCAACTCCTGCGCCGCCGGCCGCGCCCGACCGTCACGATCGCGCAGCTCGTCCCAGGGTGGGCTGGGCGGGGCAGCCTGTTCCATCCCCCGCCGACACTAGGCGAGCCGTGTTTCGGCGCCGTGAAGTGTCATGCGACACACCATCGGCTGCGGGACGGGTAGCGTGTCGGTCATCATGAGTGCGGTGGTCAGCTCCCCAACCGTCGCGGGACCAGTCGGGGCACCGGCGGTAGCGCCGCGGCGGCGCAAGCAGCGGGGCCCACGGGGGGGCATCTCGACCCACCCACGTCCCCCTGGCAGGTGCTGAGCAGCCCGCTCACCCGCCTGATGGTGGTCGCGCTGACGTTCGTCGCCTTCGCGGCGGCGGCGGCGATCGACCGGGGGTCGACGTTGTTGCACGTCGATGAGCCGATCGAGCGGTTCGTGGTCGACGGTCGCACGGCGTGGCTCGACGACACGTTCCGCTGGATCTCGTTCTTCGGGAGCACACGCGTGGTGCTGATCGGCGGGCTCGCCCTGGCGATCATCGCCTGGCAACGCTGCCGGATGGTGGCCGCGCTGGTCGTCGTGGCCACGCTCACCCGACCACTGCTCGAGGTCACGCTGAAGGAGAGCGTCGGGCGGGACCGCCCGTCGCTCGACCGCATGGTCATGGGCGAGGGCCACTCGTTCCCGAGCGGCCACGTGCTGGCCGCCGCCGCCCTGTGGGCGATGGTGCCGGTCGTGGTGTCGCTCTACACGCGGTCCCGCCGCGTCTGGTGGATCAGTGCGATCGGCGCCGTGGTCGCGGTCCTGTTCATCGGCGCCAGCCGGGTCTACCTCGGTGTGCACTGGACGAGCGACGTGCTCGCCGGGGTGCTCGCCGCGGCCATGTTGCTCGCCGCGCTCGATGCCGGGTTCCGCTGGGTCCACGGGCGCCGGTTGTGTGGAGGGGCACCGAGCTCGTAACCCGCTGATGGGTCGGCTGGTCATCGGGATCGTCGCGGTCGTGTCGGTCGTGGGCGCGTGCACGTCCTCGCGTGATGCAGGCGGCGCCGCCGAACCCGCGACGACGTCGACGAGCCCGACCACCACCACCACCACCACAACAACTACAACAACGCTCGTCGCCACGACGCTGGTCACGACGACGACGACGACCGCGCCGCCGTCGACCAGGCCGCCGTCGACCACGACCACGACCACGACCACGACTTCCCCACCGCGCTTGGTCGTGCCCGGGATCGCCCGCGGCGTCTCGGACAGCGTCGTGCGCCTCCACCTCGGACTGTTGCGCCGCCCGCCATCACCGGCCGAGTTGCGGGCCGGTGTCGAGCGGTACCGCGAGACCGGAAGCTTCGAGGGGCTGACCGCGACGGTCCTCGCCTCGACCGAATACCTCGCTCGCCGGCGGACGAGCGCTCCGGACCACATCTTCGTGCGCTCGCTGTACGCCGACGTACTCGGCCGCCGGCCCGATCCACCCGGTGCCGAGTCGTGGCAGCAGAACCTGTCGCTCGGGATGTCCCGACCGGCGGTCGCGGCGGCGTTCGTGCAGTCCCCGGAGGCGGTGCTGCACACCGGGACGGCCGCCCCGACCGCACCACCCCCACCTCGCGGCGGCAGCCGGCGTCCCGGGACCGCGGCACCCTCCGGGGGCGTGCTCGCAATCGGCGATTCCGTGATGCTCGGCGCCGCCGGCGCGCTCGGCGCGGCCGTCGACGGCATCGAGGTCGATGCCGCGGTCAGCCGGCAGTACGCCACCGGGATCGAGATCCTGCGCTCGCGTCGCGATGCCGGACAGTTGCCGGGCACCGTCGTCGTCCATCTCGGCACCAACGGCACGGCCGGCGCCGACTCGTGCGACGCACTGATGGACGTCCTCGCCGGCCGGAGGGTCGTCCTCGTCACGTTGCACGTGCCGCGGTCGTGGGAAGCAGGCAACAACGCGATGGTGCGGGACTGCGCGCTCCGCCACGACGCCGGGATCGCCGATTGGGCCTCGACCGCCGACCGTCCCGGCCAGCTCGCCGGCGACGGCTACCACCTCACCGCTACCGGCGCTGACGTCTACGCCAGGCTGATCGCGCGCCTCTTGTAATCGTCCGGGTCGGGGAAGAAGATCTCGGATCGGTTGTGAGCTCGGCCGTCGAGGAGGACGCCGGTTGGTGGGGCGCGATCACGCGCGTGCGGATTCGACGCCGGCAGGGTTGGAGGCGATGATGACGCGATGAGCACCGATTCGCCGAAGCCGGCCACGATCGTCCTCGTCCACGGTTTCTGGGTGACCCCGCGCAGCTGGGAGGACTGGATCGGCCACTTCGAGCGTCGTGGCTTCCGTGTGCTGGCCCCTGCCTACCCCGGGTTCGAGGTGGAGGTCGAGGCACTCAACGCCGATCCCACTCCAATCGAGCAGGTCACCGTCCCGCAGATCATCGAACATCTCGAGACGGTGGTGGGCGGGCTCGACGCGCCGCCGATCATCATGGGTCACTCGGCCGGCGGTGTGTTCACCCAGATCCTGCTGGACCACGGGTTCGGCGCCGCCGGTGTGGCAATCGACTCGGCCCCCACCGAGGGTGTGAAGCGGGTGCCGCTGTCACAGATCCGCTCGACGTTCCCGGTGTTGAAGAATCCGGCCAACCGTCACCGCGCGGTCGGGTTCACGCACGAGCAGTGGCACTACGCGTTCACCAACGGGTTCAGCGAGGAGGAATCGCTGCGCCTCTACGAGCGCTACCACATCCCCGCGTCGGGGGCGATCTTCTGGGGCAGCGCGCTGGCCAACATCCATCCCGGCAAGGACGACAACTGGGTCGACTACCACAACGCGAACCGAGCGCCGCTGCTGTTCATCTCCGGCAGCGACGACCACCTGATGCCGCCCAGCATCCAGCAGTCCAACGCCAAGCACTACAAGGCCCCGGGCCTGATCACCGAGGTCAAGGAGTTCCCCGGACCGCATCTGCTGCCGTCGTGGCCGGGATGGGAAGCAGTTGCCGACTACGCCCTCGACTGGGCCCTCGCCCACGCTCGAACATCGAGCCCATGACGCAGGTCCGCCTGACCCACATCGGCGGCCGCACCCACCACTTCGGCTGGGCACGTCGTCGCTGAAGCGGCTCGGGAGCCGAGCACGTTTCACCGAGGCGCCTCAGCCGGCCATCAGAGTCATCAGGTGTGAAAAGAACGCTTCGTCGTCCATCGCCCGCCTCGCCTGGTACAACTGTTCAGCGACGGCGCCGACCGGCACTCGTAGCGGCACCGGCTGCGCTCGTGCCGCCGCCACGATGGCGCCGGCCACCTCCTCAGGATGGTCGGATGCCATCGCGTTGCGACCGGCGACGACGGCGTCGGCGCCGCCTGAAAACGCGACCGACGGCTTGGTGAGCGCAAGCTTGGCGTCGATGGCGGTGTGATACGGCCCAGGCTCGACGATCGAGACCGTGATGCCCAGTTGGGCGACCTCTCCCGCCAGCGCCTCTCCCATCGCTTCCAGGGCGAACTTGCTCGCCGAGTACACCCCGGTGAACGGCATGCCGATGAAACCGTTCACCGACGACACCAGGATGATCCGACCCCCACCCTGCGCCCGCATCTGTGGCAGCACGGCGCGCGTGACCCGCAGCGGGCCCATGAAGTTGGTCTCCATGATCCGTCGTGTCTCGTCATCGTCGGTGTCTTCAATGGCGGCGAAGGTGGCGACCGCAGCGTTGTTGACGAGGACGTCGATCCGCCCGGAAGCGGCGATCACCCCCGAAACGCACGCCTCGACACTGGCCGGATCGAGGACATCGATGACCACCATGTTGAGTTGCTCGTGCTGTTTCGCGGCCGCACGCAACTGATCGGCCGTGTCCGCGTCGCGAACACCCGCGTACACATCATCGCCGGCACGAGCGAACTCGACCGCCGTGAGGAGTCCAAACCCGCTGCTGCAGCCTGTGATCAAGATCGTACTCACCTGGTGGTGCTCCTTCCGCCGTGACGAACTCTGCGCCCGGGGCGCAGAGCCTCCATCATGCTCGCTCAGGCAACCCGCCCGGATCGCCGGCTACTCGTCACGGTCCGACGGCCAGCCGGGACGGTGCGCGCCGTGCCACAGCTGCTCAGGTCGGGGTGGCGATCGCCGCCGCGAGTGGTCGGGTGCCCGCCCCACCGTTGGCCGCGGGTGCTGGGCACGCCGACACCGCCGCGATGACGTCGCGCTCGGCCCGAAAGATGATCGAGTCACCGGGTCGCGAACGTGGAGGAGAGATCGACAGACGTCCATCGGCCGCAATCGAGGTGCACATGAACACGTTGAACGCCACGGTCACCGTCGCCGCTGGAACGCCAAAGCCCGAGAGCGCTTCAGTCAAGTTCTGGTAGCAGTTCGGATGCGGCGCGGTCACTCCGTACTGGATCTCGAACATCTCCTGGCTGCACGGCGTGTACAGGAAGTCGTGTCGACAGACGTCGTCTTCGATGATCGTCGCCAGAGTTCGGCTTCGCGACGAGAACAGCGTCGCTCCGACGGTCAGCGAGATCGTTCCGTTGTAGTCGAACGACCTGCCGTTGCTCAGTCCGTCGGTGACGTCGACGGCGTCGACGAAGAAGACGTCACCGGACTGACCACCCTGGACATCGGTCACCCGCACCAACCCGCCCGCAGGCACACGCCACGCGCCGCCCCCGGCCGCCGGAACCTCATGCACGTCCCACGAGGTCAGGTCTGTGTTCACGCTCACAGATTGCTCATCGAGTGCCTATCCTCCGCGTCCGATTTCCGCGTCCTCGCGCTCTCTCAGCCGAGCCGCGCTGTGACAGCGTGAGAGAGCCGATGGCAACGACACACCGGCGAGCGCGCAGTGCGGCTCGTTACGATGCGCTCGTGCCCGCGCTCGTGCTCACCGTGATCGGTGACGACCGTGTCGGGCTCGTCGAGGCGCTCGCCGATACGGTGTCCGCCCACGGTGGCAACTGGGAGCACAGCCAGATGGCGGAGCTGGCCGGCAAGTTCGCCGGCATCGTTGTCGTCACCGTCCCCGCCGACCGTGCCACAGACTTGACCGGCGCGCTGCGCGCCCTCGACGGCCTGCTCAAGGTCTCCGCCCACCCCGGCACGGATGCCGCCGCCGATCAACGGAGCTGGCCGCAGCTCACGCTCGACCTGATCGGCAACGACCACGCCGGCATCGTCCACGAGGTGTCGGCCGTGCTGAGCAGGCACGGGCTGAGCATCGAGAGGATCACCACAGACACTCGCGACGCGCCGATGGCCGGTGGGATGATCTTCGAGGCTCACGTCATCGCCCGCCTCCCGCCGTCCGCCGACCCTGCCGCCGTGCGGGCCGACCTCGAGAAGCTAGCGACCGAACTCATGGTCGACATCAGCGCCGACGAGAAGTAGGGGCGAGCACCGCCCCGTCCAGTCACCGCCACGACTGAGGGCCCGGAAACCGCCCGCGCTGAGACGCGAGATCGAGGAGGCTGGATCCCACCGTCGGGCGCGAACGCACACGGAATGTCGCGACCGAACGACGTCGACCGGCCGGGCTCGGCACCTCGGCGCAAGTGCGTGACTCTGTCGAGACTGGCGACCTGGGACGCGTTGTCGGCGCGGTGTCGGTCGTCATTCTCGACGTCGCAGAGTTCCGTGCCTCTTGACAGGAAGCCTGGCGGCGGGGCTTGATCGAGTCTCACCGATCGTGAGGGAGGCTCGGAGATGGCTGCACCGGAACAGGGTGATGTCGGCTTGCTGGAGGACGCGGCGGCGCAGAAGCTGCTGGTCTCGGCGGTGCCTGCCCATCTGGCCTACGCGTGGAGCGATGGCACGCCACGGAACACGCCGATCTGGTTCCACTGGGACGGTCGGGCCGTGGTGATGTGCAGCCCGTCGAACGCACCGAAGGTGAAGACGCTCACCCAGGGCGCACCGGTCGCGGTGACGATCCACGGTGCGGACTGGCCGTTCGCCGTGCTCCTCTTGCGCGGGACGATCGGCGTTGACCGGGTCGAGGGCATCGCGCCGGAATACCGGGCCAGCGCGAGCCGCTACTTCGGGGCAGAGCAGGGTGAGGCGTGGTGTTCCTCGTTGCCGACCGAGATCTCGATGACTCGGTTCAGACTGGAACCGTCGTGGGTCGGTTTGCTCGACTTCGACGGTATGCGTCGCCTACCCAGCGCCATCGCCGGCTGACCGGCACCGGGTACTACCAGCGTCGCCCCCGTCGCCAGATCCCGTCGTCATCCTCGAACCACGCTGACCGAACGCTCACGCGCCCGCAGCGTCGTCACCACCAGGCCGTTGGCGGTCGAAAGCCATCGGTAGTTCGCGTTGCTTAGGCTGATCGGCGGTGACGGACCAGCTCCTCGATCGTGAAACTGTCGGACGTGTGCTTCGCCGCGCGAGTGGTCTCGCCGACGACGAGCAGGAAGAGCTGCTCCAGCTCGGGGGCGTCAGTGAGCAGACCCTCGTAGATGCTGCCGTTGAGGTCGGCATCCCAGCCTTCGCGGTCCGCCGAGCACTTGCGGTGGAGCGACTCGACCCGTTGCCTCGACATCACGTGGGCGACCGGCTCGTCGGCGCCGCCGTGGTCGTGGTCGACGCCGAGGTGCTCGGATCAGCGTCAGATGTCTTGGCCCGCCTTGACGCCTGGTTCGTCGACGGCCACCATCTCCGACGAGACCGACTCCGCGATGGGCGGGGTGTGTGGACCAAGCGCCGGGGAGTCGTCGGGCGCACCGTCCGCTCGGTGCGCCTCGCGACTGGTGAAGGGCGACTGGGACGGGTACGCCGCGTGTGCGTGAGTACCAGCGACACGGGAACTGGGACGACGATGGTGCGCGTCGAGGTCGATCAGTCGCGCGCCCGACGTAGCACAGCGGCCGGCACCGCCGTTGCCGGAATGGCGACGGCCAGCACCATCGTGCTCGCGATGATCTCCGGGCCTGTGCTCCTCGTCGCCACCCCGGTCGCGCTGGTGGCTGTGGTCGGTCTGGCTGGTGGCGGCCGCTCGCGAGCAAACGCCGTCGCGCTGGAGATCGATCGCGTGCTCGATGCTGTCAACGAGTGCGTCGCTCCTACCCGACTGCGAGCGGACATCGCCCGCCGCGCCGTCGGCAGGACCCGCCGTTCCGTCGTGTAGGTCCGTATTCTCCGGCGACTCGCCGGGCAGGTGGCAGAGGCCGACCCGGACCTACCCGCCGGTGGGCCTCGCCCGGGCCGCGGCCTCGCGGTGACTCAGGCAGTGACAACCGCGCCACATAGCGACACTCCGATCAACGGCCAGCGCACCACCAGCTCGGGCAGGAGGCCGAGACGTTGGGCGAAGGCACGCCATGCGAGGCGGCCGGCGACCACTCCCAGCCGCAACCCCGCCAGGTCGCGCCGGTTGGTCCGCAGCGAGCTGACCATCGCTGAGGCCGAGGTGCGTGAGGTAGCCACTCACAACCTCCAGTTCGACTCCGGTGGTGGGCGGCGGTGCGGGTGCTGGCGTGTACGGGTTTTCCCGACACCTCGGCCGCGCGACCCGACATCTGGCCGGGACCGGTACGCGGTTGCCCGGCCGGCGCTCTCATTGACGGCTCTCAGTCGAGCCATCCAGACGCGAAGGATGACGGGTGCAACCGGGGAATTCGATCAAGCCGGGCCCGCCGTCTTCTCGCCCGACCAAACGAGGAAGCAATGGCCGAAACTGCTAACACTTCACGGCGATCCAGCAGCCGCTGTCACCTGGGACCCCAGGCGGCGGTTGGAATCTCCGTTCGCGCGACGCGATGCCCGTCGGTGGGCATCGTGGGTCGAGGGACGTACTCGTGTCGGTTGACGTCGCCGTGAACGTCCAGTGCCCGACGTTCACGGCGGCCCTGCTCGAGCGCGACGCGACTCCGGTCTACGGTCCGAAGGCGAGGCGCCTATTGGCTGGGAAGACCGTGTTGGTGACGGGGGCTGCCGGATCTATCGGGAGCGAGCTCGTGCGGCAGGTCCACCGGCTCTCTCCGGCTGCGCTTTATCTGCTGGATCACGACGAGAGTGGGCTGCACAGTGTGCACCTGGACCTGCATGGCCAGGGGTTGTTCACGGACGACAGCGTGGTGCTGTGCGACATCCGGGATGCATCGGCGGTTCGGACCGCACTCGCGTCGACGATGCCGGACATCGTGTTCCACGCCGCGGCGCACAAGCACTTGCCGCTACTGGAGCGCTACCCGGCCGAGGGCTTCAAGACCAACGTGCTGGGGACGCTCAACCTCATCGAGGCGGCGGGCCACTCCGGCGTCTCCCGGTTCATCAACATCAGCACCGATAAGGCCGCCGATCCGACGTCCGTGCTCGGCGCCACCAAGCGGCTCGCCGAGTTGGTTGTGTCGGCGTTCTCGACGGTCAACATGCGCAGCGCGTCCGTGCGCTTCGGAAACGTGCTCGGCAGCCGCGGCTCGTTCCTGCATTCGTTGGCAGCCCAGGTCGCTCGCCACCAGCACATCACCGTCACCCACCCCGAGGTCACGCGGTTCTTCATGACGATCCCTGAGGCGGCGGGACTCGTCATCGAAGCCGCGGTGATGGCCCGTGCTGGTGAGACCTACGTGTTGGACATGGGCGCGCCCGTGCGCATCGTGGACATCGTCGCCCGGTTCCTCGCCATGACCGGCGCACCGAGCCGCGACGTCGTGTACACCGGGTTGCGCCCAGGCGAGAAGCTGCACGAGGCGCTGTTCGACGCCGACGAGGTCAGCGAGCGCACACGGCACGCGTGGATCTCGACGGTGCGACAGAGCGCCGACCGGGCACGGGCGGTCGCCGGCCAGTTGATCGACGAGGGCCCCATGATGGTGAGGCTGGCTCCAGCCGCACTCAGGGCGCGGATGATGCAGCTGCTCGCCACCGTCCCGGTCCGCCCCGGCGCAGGGCGATTGGACGAGACGCTGCGGCGGATCGTCGCATGATCGACGAACTCGTCCTCGTTCCAGGGATCCTCGCCCTGCTCGTGATCACCGGACTCGCCGCACTCATCGACACCATCGGATACGTTCGGGCACGGCGCACCGCGACCGGGCAGACGGCCGGTCTGACCTGCGACGACTTCCACGTCCTCGTACCGATCTACGGCTCGATCCGCTACCTCGAGAACGTCAGCTACCTCGCCACCTATGGCGAGCGGGTGGTTCTGTGCACGACGACCAACGAGGCGCCGTCCTTTTATGCCGATCTCCTTGGAATCGCACGATCGTACGGGTTCGCCGTCTTCTATGGCAGGGTAGGAGGCCGCTCCGCGGTCGCCGGTCGGCGCCAAACCGCGGGCACGACACGTGATCGACTCGTCCGCGACGCGCTCGACAACCCTCACCCGCCCGTACGTCGTGTGCATCGACGCTGAC
Organism: uncultured Acidimicrobiia bacterium; assembly: GCA_963755235.1. Taxonomy (GTDB): domain Bacteria; phylum Actinomycetota; class Acidimicrobiia; order Acidimicrobiales; family Ilumatobacteraceae; genus JALZMG01. Next base: position 210,468 of record CAVWJT010000015.1, on the reverse strand, counting down.
ACGGTCACCGACCGCCCGCTGAGCGAACTCGTCGGTGGCCTCGCAGCGCAGGGACTCGACGTCGCGTCGGTGCCCCTGACCCCGAGCAACCCCGAGCACTGGCTCGGACGGCTTCAGGCCCACGAGTACCGCGTCGCCATGCTGCTGCGCCGAATCATGCCGTGGATGGTGTCGGGCGGATGTCACGTGGCCAGGACGGCTGCGCTGGCCGACATCATGAACCGTCACTCCCTTTTCTTCCAAGGGAACGACGTCGAGACCGGGGTGATCGCCGACTTGCTCGGATATCGCGTCGGCCACATCCCATTCCCGGTGCCGACCACGGTTCCCACAACACCCCGCGCCTGGTTTCGTCAGCGGTTCGCGTGGGCCGGCGGCGAGTTCCGGCTGTTCATCGTCAACTGGAAGCTCGTACGTCATCACCCGTTCATGTGGACGTACGGGATCGCCGTGGTGTTCGCCGCCCTGCCCCTGCGCTGGCGGACCGCGGTCACCACCCCACGAGCACTGGCCGCCGTGTTGGGTGTCTATCTCGTGCTCACCGCATCGACGAACTGGCGGCACCGCGACCGGTGGCTTCTGCTCATGCCCGTCTACACCGCGTTCAACAGCCTGGTGATGCTGACCCTCGGGTTGCCGTCGTACCTGTGGATGGCGACGAAATCGAGGAATGTCGGATTCATCCAGAGCCGGCCGGCCCGACGGAGACGTTCATCGGCACCCGTCGCCGGGGGCAGCTCGACGGCGATGAGCACGCGGCACCAGGCCCGCCGGGCCCCAGTACATCGAGCACGGGAACCGCTCTGAGTCACACCGCACCGAGGGCACACGCCATCGATGCCGAGGTCGCGCCGGTCCGCCGGTGCTCGCGAGCGCGAGCGCCGGCCGGCTGCTTCAGCGCCGTCCCGTCGACGGCGCCAGAACGGCACGAGTGAGCGGGCCTTCTGACGCCTGCCCAGCTCGAGGGCGCAGACGGCGACGACCGTGTGGTTCAGTGTGCTCGTCACGTCGAGACCCTGGTATCGCATGTCCACCCTGCAGCTGAGACGCCTGAGCAAGTCCTACGGCGGCCGCGGACCGGTCGTCGCCGATCTCGACCTCGACGTCGACGACGGTGAGCTCTTCGTTCTCGTCGGGCCGTCCGGCTGCGGCAAGACGACCGTGCTGCGGATGATCGCCGGTCTCGAGGAGGTCTCGAGTGGCGACGTCGTGATGGACGGGCGTCGTCATCAACGACGTCGACGCCGGCGAGCGTGACATCGCGATGGCGTTCCAGACGTACGCGCTGTACCCGCACATGACCGTCGCCGAGAACATCGGCTTCCCGCTCCGGCTGGCCCACGTGCGCGTGGCGTCGGTGAACCGGCGGGTGCGCGAGGTCGCCAACCTCCTCCAACTCGCCGACGTGCTCGACCGACACCCCAAGCAGCTGTCCGGCGGGCAGCAGCAGCGATCGGCGCTCGGCCGGGCGCTCGTGCGCGAGCCCCGGCTACTCCTGATGGACGAACCGATGTCGAACCTCGACACCAAGCTGCGCGCCGAGACGCGGTCGGCGATCTGGCGGATCCAGCGCCGGCTCGGCCTGACGACGGTGTGCGTGACCCACGACCAGGTCGAGGCGATGTCGATGGGCGACCGCATCGCGGTCATGCGCCAGGGCCGGATCGTGCAGTGCGGCCCGCCGTTGGAGCTCTACGAGCACCCCGTCGACCTGTTCGTCGGTCAGTTCATCGGGTCACCGTCGATGAACGTCCTCGAGGCGACCGTGATCGGCACGCCTGACGCACCGGCGCTGCGTGTCGGGGGGCAGTGCGTGGCCCTCGACGATGTCGCCCTGGCGCGGCTGCCGGTCGTACGCCGACTCGTCGGACACAAGGTGGCGTTCGGCGTGCGGCCCGAAGCGTTGCATCGGGACGAAGCGGGTTCGCTCGTGGCGAGCGTCTCGTTCAGCGAGCGGCTCGGCTCCGACCAGCTCGTGCACGCGACGATCGGTGCGCCGAGTGTGCGGCCGACCGAGCGCGGGACGTGGACCGACCACCGGGCGAGGTCGCCGATCATCGTGGCGGTGGGTTCGGCGATCGACATCAACGTCTGGGAGCCGCTGACGTTGCGGGTCGACACGACCCAGATCCACCTGTTCGATCTGTCGACCGGCGCTTCGCTGCGCTAACCAGGTCGGCCGCCGGATATCCGGCGGTAGGGGTGATCCAACCGATCAATTCGCCCAGCTCGCTGATCGTGGTCACGGCGCAGGACGGATCGTGCGGCGCATCGCCCGCCGCGACGGCAACCCGTGAACCACCTGGGTTCACGACTCACGGAACCCCGGCCGTGGCGGCGCGGGAGGACTGTTACGGTGTGAGCACGCTTGATCGGGCGGCGTGGCGGCTCGATGAGACTGGGGAGGGAGCCAGTGGGCGGTGTTCGAATGGACGGCGGCGGAGTGGTGCGTAGGTGTGGTGGCGTATCTGTTGCTGTCGGGGTTGGGTCACGCCCCGAGTGGCCGTACTGCTTTCAACGGAAGCTCGTGACATCGTGATGACGCTCGCCGAACCGAAGATGCCGCGCTTCACCGGCTGGCTGCGCCCGGTCGTCCAGGCAGTTGCTCGTGTGAAGGCGGGTGTCCACCGCAAGCTGCTCTTCGGCTTCCTCATCGGCGCCCTGTTGCTCGTGGCGATGGCGCTGCTCAGCCTCCTCGTCATTCGGCAGATGAACGATCGCATGATCGAGCTCAACGATGCACAAGTGAAGGCTGGCCGGGCGCAGGAGATGCTCTATGCGGTGACAGCCCAGAGCCACTACCGGGCGATGGCTCTGCTCCTCCCCGAGGATGCCGCCGGGTACAACGAGCAGGTCGAGGACGCCAAGGCGACCTTCGCCCAGCGCCTGGACGCGCTGCAGCGCGCCGAGCCGGCCAACGCCGCGTTCTACGAGGACGTCAGGACCGTCAACGACGAATACCGGCAGTCCGGTCAGAAGGTGCTGGCCTTGATCGACCAAGGCGATACGAACGCGGCTCGTGATGTCCACCTGGCCGAGGAGCACCCGACGTCGCACAAGCTGGAGCAGTCGATGAGGACGCTCGTCGCGACCGCCAAGGGGGACATGGCCGGCGCCCAGGCCGACTTCCGGTCCGCTCGCGACCTGTTCACCGGCATGGTGATCGCCTTCTCGGCCGTGAGCGTCGTCGTGGCCCTGATGCTCGGGTTTGTCCTCTCGTGGTCGTTCGTCCTGCCGGTCCGGAAGATGGAACGAGCGCTCGCCGACATCACCGCCGGCGACTTCGACCAGCGCGTCGACGTGCCGAACCGCGACGAGTTCGGCAGCCTGGCACGAGATCTCAACAGCACGAGCGAGCGCCTGGCCACGATGTTCGATGATCAGCGACGGCTGGCCACGCGGCTGGCCGAGACCAATGCGTCGCTCGAGCGGGCCAGCGAGGCGAAGTCGCGATTTCTGGCCAACGTCAGCCATGAGCTGCGCACACCGATGACCTCCATCCTCGGCTTCACCGACGCGGTCCTCGCGGGCGTGGACGGTCCGCTCAACCCCGACCAGGAAGCGTCGCTCCGCTGGGTCCAGCGCGGCGGGCAGGACCTTCTCGGGCTGATCAACGAGATCCTGGACCTGTCGAAGATCGAGGCAGGGAAGCTCACCCTCGACGTCGCGCCGTTCGATCCGCGGGAGCTCAATGAGACCGTCGTCGCCCAGCACCGCTCGCTCGCGGCGCAAAAGGGAATCCGCTTCGGATGGCACGACGCGGGCACGCCGGCCGAAGTGGTGCTCGACCGCCAGCGCGTGCGCCAGATCCTCGTCAACCTCATCGGGAACGCGCTCAAGTTCACCGAGGCCGGCGAGGTGGAGGTCACCTCAGCGCTGACCGACGACGCTCGTTTCCACGTCGCAGTGCGTGACACTGGGCCCGGCATCGCCCCGGAACAGCAGGAGGTGATCTTCGAGGAGTTCCAACAGGTCGAGGCAGCCGCGCCCGGCACCGGCCTCGGGCTGTCGATCAGCCGCCGCCTCGCCCGAGCGATGGGCGGAGACGTCACGTTCGAGAGCGAGCCCAGCCGGGGGAGCGTCTTCCATCTGATCCTCCCGCTCGACTGTCGCCCGACGCCTGTTGAGAGCGACGACCTTCCGCCGGTGGCGGCCGCGGACGGTGAGCGCGTGCTGCTCTGCGTGGATGACGATCCGTCGGTCGTGCACGTGCTGCAGAAGATGGTCAGCGGCCACGGGTACCGCGTGATCGCCTCCCAGAGCGCGAGGACCGCGGTCGAGGACGCACGGGGCGGGAAGCCCGCCGCGATCCTGATCGACGTCCGCCTCCAAGGACCCGACGCGCTGGACATCCTGCGCCAGCTCAAGAGCGACCCTGACACAAGCGCGATCAGCGTGATCGTGATGTCCGGTGCGGACCCAGGCGACCTGCCCGAGGGCGTCGACGGCTACCTGAGCAAGCCGGTCCAGCAGGACCGGCTCCTGCGCCTGCTCGACGATGGCGTCGCCGCACGGCAGGCTCAGCTGTAGTGGCGACGATCCTGGTGATCGAGGACACTCCGGCGAACAGAGCGCTGGCCACCAAGCTGCTTCAGGCGGCCGGGCACGACGTACTCTCCGCCGACACTGCCGCCGACGGCATGGCATTGGCTCGCCAGGAGCTCCCCGACCTGGTGCTGATGGACCTCGGGCTCCCTGACATGGACGGCTGGCAGGCGCTGCGCGAGCTCCGCGCGGATCGAGGTCCGGTCGCCAGGCTGCGCATCGTCGCCTTCACCGCCCACGCGATGGTCGGTGACGGGGAACGGGCGCTGGCGGCCGGATTCGACGAGTACCTGAGCAAGCCGATCGACTTCTCGACGTTCGCCGACACCATTCGGGACCTGCTGCCGTGAGGCGTGAGCGGCCACTGGTCCTTGCGGTGGACGACGAGCCCGCGACCCTGGCCCTCCTCCACAAGCTCCTGACGAATGAGGGATACGACGTCGTGGAGGCGGTCGACGGCGAGTCCACGCTCCGTGCGATCGCCGAGCACCAACCCGATGTCGTCTGCCTCGACGTGATGATGCCCGCGCCCGGTGGAATCGAGGTGTGCCAGCGGTTGCGTCGCCAACCCGAGCACGCTGGCCTGCCCATCCTGCTGCTCACGGCCCTCGACCGTCCCGAGGACAAGGTGCGCGGTCTGGAGGCAGGGGCCAACGACTTCCTGAGCAAGCCATTCGACCGGTGCGAGCTGTCGGCGCGGCTGCGCTCGCTGCTGCGGACGAAGTCGCTGCAGGATCGGCTCGCCGACGTGCTGGGACGCTACGTCAGCGCCAGCGTCGCGACGGAGGTGCTGCGCGATCCGTTCTCTGTCTCGCTGGGCGGCGATCGGCGTGAGGTGTCCACGCTGTTCGCGGACGTGCGCGGCTACACGGCGCTCGCCGCCGAGCATCCGCCGGAGACGATCTTGGACCTGCTCAACCGGTACATGACGGTCGTGACTGATGCCGTCGAGCGTCACGAGGGCACGGTCGCAGCCTTTGTTGGCGACGGCGTCATCGCGTGCTTCGGTGCCCCGGTGACCCACGCCGACGATCCCGAGCGGGCCGTCCGATCCGCCCTCGCCATGCAGGGCGAGATCATGCGCCTCGAGATCCCAACGTTGCCGGGCGTGCGACTGCACCTCGGGATCGGCGTCACGACCGGCGAGGTGATCGCCGGCAACGTCGGATCGGAGCGCCGAATGCACTACACCGTCGTCGGCGACCCGGTGAACGTCGCGTCACGGCTGCAGACGGCGGCCGGCCCTGGTCAGATCCTCGTCGACGAGACGACCCACGACAGAGTGCGAGATCTCGTCGAGTCGCAGGATCTCGGCAGCCTGCGCCTCGCCGGCAAGAGTGACTGGGTGCGTGCCTTCAACGTCCTGGCGCTGCAGCCCACCGTGGCGTAGCGGCGAGCGTCGCCCCCGCTGGCCGCACGGTCGACGAGCCGAAACGCCACTCACGGCCCGCCGCCGCACGTGCGACGACCAACAGTACGAGCCGGCGTCAGGTCACGTGCGCTGACCTAGAGTTCACCCTCGAACTCGTCCACCCGCGTGATCTGTCCGTCGTGAACTTCGCAGAAGTGGATCAGCGGACCATGGTGGGCCTCGCCGGTCGACTTGTTGGTGAAGCCCTGCTCGACCAGCGCCACGACGTGATCGCCATCGGCCACGAGCGTCTGCAGCTGGAATTGCGTGATGTCAAGCTCGTCGCCGATCTTCTCGACCATTTTGCGCAACCTGTCGAGGCCCTTGTGCTCGCCGTGGAACGTCGAGTTCAGCGTGTGATTGACCCAGACGATGTCGTCCGCGAAGGCCGCGAAGAGCGCCTCCAGGTCGCCTCGCTCGAACGACTCGTAGGTGCCGCGCACCACGGCTCTGTTGTCCTCTGCACCCATGACTCAGCCCTCCTTGCCACCGGGCGACGACGGCCCTCGCACGACCACCGCCGCGTCCTGACGGCCACCCAGACCTCGCGGCGCCGGGTGGCTCCGTTCCCATCCCGAATCATGAACCCGACCGCATCCGAGGTCAACACGACGAGCGCGCGCATCGCGATCCGGCAACGACCCTCCCGCCCGCCGCTCGATCGGCAGCTCGCCCCGAAACAGCCGCTGTCAGCGTCCAGCGACGCGGCAAGAGGCGCAGCGTCCGGCTACCTCACCCGCTCCCGCGGCAGCGTGGTCGCGCACCGATCGGCACGTCGTTCACAGGAACGGGGTGTTCAGCATCTGGTGCTGGCCGCTTTGTGACGTCGGTGATCAGGCACCTCCGCTATCGCACAGGCTCGTGTTGCGGGCAGTACTCGGACCCTCGCATAGCACCTGCCCGGCACGGCTTGCCAGCCTTGGTCGTGCCGCGGCACTGATTGATCGCCGGCTTGGCGGCACCACTCTCACCGATGGAATGAGGTCCACAAAACGTTGACCCGGCCATCGCGCCGTTGCGGCACGGCGTCCCGTCGCGCTTGAGCGCTGTGCACGTCGTCCCCCGCTGGCCGACACCCGAAGGCTGACGGACCGTTGGCACCACCGTCACTGTCACTGAGGGCGCGCGGCGTGTCGTCGGCCGCCCGGCCTGTTGACGCCCATCGTTCCAGCGGCCGTGCCTGCAGTCCGTACACACGTAGTCCGGCTGCGAGCGGCTCATCTCTCCCGTGGCCTTTCGCGACCGGTTGTCCCACCATCGATGCCCGCCGCAGGTCAGGCACTGGCCGAGGTGCTCGCCATTGGCCATACGGTCCAGAGAGCTCAGCGGAGGCAGTGACTTGGAAGGCACGAGGTCTGGCTGCGATTCGGTAGATGTCGGCTCGTGCTGCCATCGCGATCGCCCGTTCGTCGGCACGTGCTCGACATTAGAAGTTGGTGTCGGCGACCACCGACACACCGAACGACCCCTTCGTCAAGGATGGTGCCCGCCCGGTCACGGGCCGCGGTGCGAGCGGCCTCGCCGTCGCCAATCGGCCCGAACATCACCGTGACGTGGGCCGGATGCTCGACGGGCGGGACTATCGCCGGGACGCGGCCTGATGCCTGGAAGAAATTGACGTCGCTGTGGGCGAACGTACCGTCGCACACTTGACGGGATGTCCCTCCTGCCGGGCACCTTGTCCGCCGAATCGCTCGAGCTGCGCCGTTGGTCACCTGCCGACCTTCCCGAGCTGATGGTGGCGATCGAGTCGAGCATCGACGATCTGAGCCTGTGGATGCACTGGGCGAGCGATGGCGTTCCTTCGATCGAGGACGAGCGCAACGTCCTCATCACGTCTGTCGTCAACTTCGACGACGATGTGGAGTGGTCGTACTCGGTGTTCGAGTTGGCCACCGGCGAGCTCGTCGGAGGTGGCGGGCTGCAGCGTCGCAGCACTACCTGCCTGGAGATTGGCTACTGGGTGCGCAGCGACCGCCATCGGCGTGGCTATGCCACGATGGCAGCTCGTTGCCTCACCGATGCCGGCTTCGCGTTCGTCGCCGATGCTGATCGCATGGAGATCCGCATGGACCAGGCGAACGCGGCAAGCGCACGAGTTCCAGCGAAGCTGGGCTACCAACTGGAGGGCGACGAGCAACATGAGCGACTCGCGAGAGGTCACACCGGTCGGCGCCTCATCTGGTCGATGACGCGCGACCAGTGGCTGCTCCCGCCGTCGCTCTGAGACTGGCGCGCGACGAACAGGCGCGCAGCCGAGATGCACCCGGTTCTTGGTTGTCCTCGGCTCCGGTACGCGAGCGACAACAGCAGGGGGCTTCCATTCCGCGGTATGAATTCCGTTCGCGGCGAGGTAGGTGGCGGATGGTGGCTACCGTCAGGGCATGGTCGCGTTCGCTGTGAAGACGCCGCCGCAACATGGGAGGTGGGCGGAGTTCCTCGACGTGTGGAACGCGGCCGACGACATCGAGGTGTTCGAGTCGGCGTGGGTGATGGACCACTTCTACCCACTCACGCCGCCGCTCGACGGGACGCATCTCGAGAGTTGGACGATGCTCGCCGCGCTGGCGATGGCGACCCGTCGGCTACGGCTCGGTTGCATGGTGAACGGCATGCACTACCGCCACCCGGCGGTGACGGCGAACGCCGCCGTGACGATCGACCACATCTCGGGTGGCCGTTTCGTCCTCGGCCTCGGCGCCGGATGGTTCGAGCCGGAGTCGAACGCCTACGGCATCCCGCTCGGCACGCTGACCGAGCGGTTCGACCGATTCGACGAGGGTGTCGAGGTGATCTGCTCACTGCTCAGCAACGAGGTCACCAACTTCTCCGGCCGCTACTACGTGCTCACCGACGCCCGCTGCAACCCGAAGCCTGTCCAACCCCGCCTTCCCATCGCCATCGGCGGCAAGGGACCCAAGCGCACATTGCCAACCGTGGCTCGGTGGGCCGACCACTGGGACACCGTTGCGACCGACGCCGGTGCAGTGGAAGCGCCTGAGCGACGTGCTCGACGGCGAGTGCGCCGCGATCGGCCGCCAGCCTGCAGAGATCCGCCGCTCTGTCCACCTCATGTGGGAGGCCGCTGCCGACCCGGTCGAGCTCGCCGCACGAGCCGCCGAGTTCGGCGATGCAGGCGTCGATCTGGTGATCTTCTCGATGCGCGGCCCCTACGAAGCCCGCCTTCTCGACCCGCTCGCCGCCGCCCTCACCGGCTGAGCCAACCGCCACCACTCAACAGGCCGCCCGACCACGGGTCCCAGCCGCGCGCGCCGAAGCCGCCCGCTCGGCGAGCCCCATCGCCACGCTTCCTGATGCATCCGGACAGCCAAACCACGACCTCCGAATGGCGCGTCCGGAAATCCCACTGCTGACCATCCTCGATCGCCGGATCTGTGATAGTGCGGCGTCCGACTAGTTGGTTCGTTGGGGCTGGAGGGACGGATCGGATGGACGTGTTGGCTTCTCCAGACTCGGCGTTGGGAGCCGGTCGATGACGCTGTGTGTGCGTGGTCGATGCCTGCCCGACGGTGGGGAGCGAGTGCTGTATTTGGATGGGGACCGGATCACCTTGGATCCGGTGGCGGGTGCGGAGTCGGTGTACGACGGTGGCTGGCTGGTCCCCGGTCTTGTCGACGTGCACACGCATCCCGGCGCCCACAGCCCGGGGGACCCGCTGGACGACGAGGTGCTGTTGGAGGACCTGTCGGCGCATGTCGCCGCCGGGGTCGCGGTGATCCGTACCCCGGGCATCGCCGGCGGCGTGGTGCCGGAGTGGGCCACCACGCATGATGACGCTCCCAGAATCGTGCCCGCCGGGCATTGGCTCGCCAGCACGGACGGCTTCTTCGCCGGGTGGGGACGTCAGCTCGACCTCAGCGAGCTGCCGGCGGCGGCGGAGGAGGAAGCCCGTCGATCGGGCGGATGGTGCAAGGTGATCGTGGACTGGAGCAGCGGGGAAGGCTCATCTCGCCGTTACCAGCCGACGATCCCACCGGATGTCGTTGCGGATGTCGTCCACCGGGTCCATGGCGTCGGCGGTCGAGTCGCCGTGCACAGCCAGCATCCCGACGGCGCCGAGGCCGCGGTCATCGCCGGCGCCGACTCGCTCGAGCACGGCATGCACCTGAGCGTCGAGCTGCTCGACCAGATGGCGGCACAGGGAACGGTGCTGGTGCCCACGATGACGGCGTTCGAACAGATGGCGAACGAGCTCGCCGAGCTCGAATCGCCGACGTGGTTGAGCCGCTTCCTCGAACGCGGCTGGAAGCGGCACCCCGAACTCGTCCGGTCGGCGTTCGAGGCTGGCGTCACGGTGCTGGCAGGCACGGACTCGGAGCCACATGGCAACGTCGCCCGCGAGGTTGCGCTGCTCGCTGCGTCTGGCCTGCCGCCAGCGGTCGCGCTCGGCGCCGCGTCCTGGACCGCACGCCGATTCCTCGACCTCCCGAGCCTGGACGAAGGCAGCCCGGCGGACATCACCATCTACGAGACCGACCCGACCATCGACCTCGACGCCCTCGCCCATCCCGCCGTAATCATCACCAAAGGCCGCGTCCGCCTCCCTCGAACCTGAACGCGTCGGGGGTTGCACTGCGAGTGGGACTCGACCGGCTCGCTCGGTGAGCTTGGCCCAGCGCAGCGGCAGGTCCTCACCCGGTGGGTTGTGGTAGCGAGGCAGCGTGCCTCGTCGCCCGGTCACGACGCGCTGGTGGTTCCAGGTCGCCGTGATCATCGCCGTCTACCAGATCTACCGACTCGCCCGTATCGCGGTCCGCGGCACACCGTCGGAGTCCCTGCGCCACGCCCTCCAGCTCGTGCGACTGGAGCGTCGGATGCACCTGTACGTCGAGCGGGGTACGCAGGATCTCCTGGTCCGACATGAAGCACTGATCCGATTCCTCGACGCCTACCACGGCATCGCCCACTTCATCGCGGTGGGCGGGACGCTCGCGATCCTGTGGCGGCTCGACCGATGTCGGTACACGTTCTGGCGCAACACCTTCGGCTGGCTCCTGCTGATCGGATTGATCGGCTTCGCGCTGTACCCCGTGACGCCGCCGCGCCTGATGCCGTCCGCCTACGGCTTCGTCGACACCGCGCGGCAGATCGGCGGACTGGGTCCGCTCGGTGCGGAGAGTGGAACGGGAGGCGGAGGCAACGAGTTCGCCTGTGTGCCGTCTCTCCACGCGGCGTGGTCGCTGTGGGTCGTGCTCGCACTCTGGCCGCTCGCTGGGCGTTGGTGGATGAAGGCTCTCCTCGTCGCGCACCTGGTCGTGATGCACGTGACGATCATCGCCACCGGCAAGCACTGGCTCGTCGATGCACCGGCGGGATGGATCGCGCTCGGCCTCGCGGTGCTCATCGAGGCGGGGCGACGGCGTTGGCGTGGCGGTGTCGTGCGTGAACGCACGAGAGGTTCCGGAGCTGTCGTCCGAGTCGGTGATTGGCACCCTTGACCACAGGGTCCGGATAACCGGGGCCAGGACCACTAGAGGCTTCGAGCCGTGGCTCGCCTGCGCGAGCGCCGCGCCGACCTCCCCGCTCGAAGGTCGACGTGTACAACACCGATTCGGCGGTAGGTGACAGCGGCAGCAATCCCGACGACCGACCGAATGCCACAACGGCATCGGCGCCGTAGTCAATGACACAAGCGTCGCAGGCGGCTGCCCCCGATTTGGCTGTTCAGTCGGCGGTTGACGGCGAGCACCGGACGCATCGCCGGTGTCGATACACGCCAGACTTCCCGGCATCGTTGAGCTGCCCCATCTCCCGATCGTCGAGATCCTCGCCGACCTTCTGACGGCGCTGGACGCGCCCGGCCGGGCGGTCGTCAGCGCGCCGCCTGGCGCCGGCAAGACGACCGTCGTGCCGCTCGCGCTGCTCGACGCGGCGTGGCGCGGCGACGGAAAGGTCATCGTGCTCGAGCCACGTCGCTTGGCCACGCGGGCGGCGGCGAGGCGGATGGCGCAGCTGGCCGGCGGCGCGCCGGGTGATCTCGTCGGATACCAGACCCGCGACGAGCGTGTGATCGGGCCGGAGACCCGCGTCGAAGTGCTCACCGAGGGGGTGCTGACGAGGCGTCTGCAGCACGACCCCGAGCTGCCGGGGGTCGCGGCAGTGCTGTTCGACGAGGTCCACGAACGCAATCTCACGACCGACCTCGGACTCGCGCTGACCCTCGATGTCGGGTCGACGCTGCGGCCCGACCTGCGGATTGTCGCGATGTCGGCCACCGCCGACACGGCAACGTTCGCCCGGCTCCTCGCGACCGACACTGGTCCGGCCCCGGTCGTGGTCAGCGAGGGCCGCAACCATCCGATCGACCTCCGCTGGCTCCCGAGGCAGCGCAACGATCGAGTCGAAGCGGCCGTCGCGTCGGCCGTCGAGCGGGCGCTCCATGACGAGCTTGGCGACGTGCTCGTGTTCCTGCCAGGCATCGGCGAGATCACGCGGGTCCGGGAACGCCTCGTTGCATCGTTGCCCGCTCACGTCGACGTCCGGCCGCTCGCCGGCGCGCTGTCGCTCGAGGATCAAGACCTCGCGTTGGCACCGTCGCCGACCGGGCGGCGCCGGGTCGTGCTCGCCACCGACATCGCCGAGACGTCGCTCACCGTGGAGGGCGTCCGCATCGTCGTCGACAGCGGACTCGCGCGGTCGCCACGATTCGACACCGGCACCGGGATGACGCGGCTGACGACGGTGTCGATCAGCCGCGACTCGGCGGACCAGCGCGCCGGTCGCGCCGGTCGCACCGAGCCAGGTGTCGCCTACCGCCTGTGGTCGAAGATCGAGCACGGCAGCCGCCTGGCCCACCGACCGGCCGAGATCGAGTCCGTCGACCTGGCCGGACTCGCACTGGAACTGGCCGCCTGGGGCACGACGCCGGACCGGCTGTCGTTCGCCGATCCGCCGCCGGGCCGGGCGTGGCGCCAGGGCCTCGAGCTGCTGGCGATGCTCGGAGCGATCGACCCTGATGGCCGGCTGACCGACGTCGGTCGGATGATGGTGAATCTCCCGCTGCATCCCCGGCTGGCCCGCATCGTCGCCGGCGCACCGCTGTCCGCGGCCTGCGTCATCGCCGCGGTCGTCGACGAGCGCGACGTGATGCGCGGCCACGGCGACGAGCTTCCGGCCGACCTCGCCCTACGGGTCGCGCTCGTCTGCGGGCACACCACCGATGACCGGGCGGACCGGGGTGGTGTCCGCCGGGTGCGGGACCGGGCGGCCGACCTGGCGCGCCGCATCGGCATCCGGTTCGACCCCGACTCGGTCGATCCCGACCGCACCGGACTGCTGCTCATGGCCGGCTTTCCCGACCGCCTGGCGGCCCGCCGACGGCCGGGCCAGTTCCAGCTGCGCACCGGCTCCGGTGCGTGGGTGGCACAGAGCGATCCGCTCGCGCCCGCCGACTTCCTCGTCGCCGCCGACGTCGACGGGAAGCGCTCAGGCGCGCGCATCCGCCTCGGCGCAGCGGTCGAGGCGTTCGAGATCGCGGCCGTGCTCGACGACGTGGTGGAGGACCGACGGCTCGTGTGGGACGCCGATCGGAACGACCTCGTGGTGCGGATCGAGCGACGCCTCGACGCGCTCCGGCTCGGCGAGGAGGTTCGGGCTCCCGAGCCCGGCGACGACACCGTCGACGCGCTCGTCGTCGCGCGTCGGCAACACCAGGCTCGGCGTGCTGTCGTGGCCGGAGCGAGCCGTGCAGCTGCGCGCACGCGTCGCACTGCTGCGCGACACGTTCGGTGACGACTGGCCGGACTGGTCCGACAAGGCGCTGGCTGCGACGCTCGACGAATGGCTGCGGCCCTACCTCACCGGCGCCACCAGCCGGGCCGACCTCGCCCGCGTCGATGTCGCGACACTGCTTCGTCACCAGCTCCCGTGGCCCCTCGGAGCCGAACTCGACGAGCTGGCCCCGCCCGCGTGGACGCTGCCAGACGGCCGCACCGTTGCAATCGACTACACCGGCGACCGTCCGACAGCGTCGGTGCGGGTGCAGGACGTGTTCGGCGTGAAGGAACACCCGACAATCGCCCGAGGCCGGGTGCCGGTCACGCTCGCGCTGCTCTCCCCTGCCGACCGCCCGATCCAGGTGACCGCCGACCTGCCCGGCTTCTGGACCGGGTCATGGGCGGCCGTGCGCAAGGACCTCGCTGGCCGCTATCCGAAGCACCGTTGGCCGGACGACCCGGCCAACGAAACCCCCGGCCGCCTCAAAGGCCGCTGACCTCGGATCTGGTTGTCGACAGTCCGGGAGCCTCGTAGGGAAGCGTCCGGTTATCCGCTTGGCGGGCCTCGTTTGGTCAGGATTGCGCGCGCAACCCTGCCCACGTCGCGTCCGGCGCTGGCGACGACGACTCCGTCGGGCGACCAAATGCGTGACTGCGCGGCCGCGACCTCGTAACCGCCGCCCGTTGAACCGGCAAAGCTCGCAACGACAACCCACACGTTGTGCTGCGAGGCGACGCGACACGCCCGCTCGTCGTGCACCGAGGCGTCGTCCACCGAGTCGAGCACCCCGGCGACATAGACGTCCATGCCCAAGCCAGCGGTGGCATCGGCGTGCGCGGCGATCCCGGTGTCCTTGCAGATCGCGACGCCGAGCCGCCAGCCGTCGACCTCGAGCACCATCGGCGACGAACCAGGAACGAAGCGCTCCGCCTCCGCGTCGCTCAACCACATCTTCCGATACACAACCCTCGCCCCAGACGCGTCCACCGCGATCACCGAGATGTGTTCTCCGAGGTCGTCGGAGGTGGGTGCCCCGACGAGAGCGACCGATCCGGTCACCGCGCATGCGTCGATGACTGGGTACAGACGCTCATCCGCCGGATCGACAACGGAAGCGTCGAGCTCGTACCCCGTGAGCGACAGCTCGGGGAACGCGACGACGCGCGCCTCGGCGACGCGGATCACTGCCGAGTGCGAGGCCGCGTTCGCGGCGACGTCATGCGCGACGCACATCGGCTGCGCTGCTGCGACCGTGAGACCGGCAGCGTCCGTCACGCCGCTTTCATAGTCCAGCCGGCCACGGCAATCTGGGCGCACGAGCACGCTACGCACCGCCGGCATCGACACCGTCTTGTTGCTCGCTATCTCAGTCATCGGAGTGATCCTCTCCGGCCCACGGTCTTCAGTCGCGGACCCTCAGATCACGCCGCTTACACAGATCTTCGGACACTCCCACCACTCAGACGTTGCGGGTGACGCGACGGAGATAGTCGGCCGGGTCGAGCGGGTTGCGGTCGGTTCGTGGTCGTGAAGGTAGCGTGCCGTGGACCGGGCGGTAGCCGGCGAACGCGGACTCGA
This sequence comes from uncultured Acidimicrobiia bacterium, assembly GCA_963755235.1. Classification (GTDB taxonomy): domain Bacteria; phylum Actinomycetota; class Acidimicrobiia; order Acidimicrobiales; family Ilumatobacteraceae; genus JALZMG01. The sequence continues at coordinate 195,197 of CAVWJT010000015.1, read as the reverse complement.
TTACGCCCTCGCCGCGTGTCAGTTCGGGCAGCCGTGCTTGCAGGTGATGGAAGGGTGCCACCCGGATCACGCCATCCAGAACGGAGAGCGAGCCGTTCGTGCTCGGCGCGCGGGGTTGGGCTTCGAGCTCCCTGAGGACCGACATGATCGGGCCGAGGTCTTGTGCAGGGAACTCCAAGTGAAACTCGAGGACGGGTTCGAGCACGGTCGTACCGGCCCGTTTCACAGCGGCCATCAGCACGAGCGGTGTGAGGAGGCGGTAGTCCGACAGGGTCGTGCCGGGCCACTTGCGGGGCGGTGCCTGGTAGCCGCAGTCGGTCATGACCACCCGGCAGTCGGTGACCGCCCAGCCGTAGATGCCTTGGCGCAGCGTGTCGACAACGGTGCGCTGCATGAGCTGTCGGAACGCTTCGACGCTGTCGAAGACGTGGATCGGGATCGACTTGACGTTCACGGCGAGCTCAAAGGTCACACCCGAGTCGGGCGGCAGTGGCGAAATCTCCAAGCCGACCGTTGCCAGGAACGGGTGGCTGGGCGACCGGCCGGGTCGGAGCCGTTCGACGGCTGCGCCGACGCGGTTCGGTCGCTCGATGCAGACCGGCGTCGTCGGTCGGAAGTCGATGTCGAGTCCGTAGTCACCCGCCAGGGTTTGGGCGACGATCTCCTTCTGAACCTCTCCGTAGAGAGACAGGTACAGCTCTTGACGGGAATCGTCCTGGCGCAGGTTGATGAGCGGATCCTGTTCAGCGAGTTCGGTGAGCGCGTCGAACACAGCCCGCTTCTGGCCCTCGCGCCGTGGGACGACCGTGGTCTCCAGGGTGGGTGGGGCGAAGGCGCGCGCCTTGATGGTGTGGGCGGTGGGGCCGAAGGTGTCGCCGATGCGTGCAGTCGACAATCCGTGGACCTTGGCGATCTCGCCCGCACGGGTCGCCGGACGACGTTGCGTCGCCCCTCGATCGAAGACCTCGATTGCGGTGACCGTCTCCACGTCGACGCCGACCTGGACGCGATCCCGGGTTCGTAGTGTCCCGCAGAACATGCGAACGAAGGCGATCTTCTCGCCGCTCGGCCCTCGCTCGATCTTGAACACCGTCCCCGACGCCGGTCCCGTCCTGTCGCCCTCGACGGAGGGCAGCAGCTTGGGGATCGCGTGTAACAGGTCCTCGACGCCGACACCGATCAGGGCTGCACCGAAGTACACGGGCAGGACCTGGAGTTGCGCCGTCTGCTCGGCGAGCGCCTCGCCAAGTGGGCCGGGATCGACCGATGCCCCGTCGAGGTAGCGGTGCAGGATCACGTCGTCGTTGCTGGCCACTATCTCGATCGCAGCCTCGGCGAAGCTCGGATCGTCAAGACGATGCACCACGACGCCGGCTTGCTTCGTGCCGAGGCTCCACGGCGCTCCCATCGCAAGGACGTTCACAGCGAGGCGCTCCGCGACCGCAGCGAGCACCCGCCGGTCGTCAGCGCCGACCCGATCAATCTTGTTCACGAACACGATCGTCGGCACGCCGAGCCGACGCAAGGCGCGAAACAGCAGCAACGTCTGCGACTGCACGCCCTCGACCGCCGACACGACCAGGACGGCGCCGTCGAGAACTCCGAGCACGCGATCCACCTCGGCGATGAAATCTGGGTGTCCAGGCGTGTCGATGAGGTTGATCACCACACCGTCGACCACGAACGACACCACCGCGGACCTGATCGTGATCCCGCGTTCGTGCTCCAGGGCGAGCGAGTCGGTCTGCGTGGTGCCGTCATCGACGCGACCGATCTCGTCGATGACTCCAGCTGCGTGCAGCAGCCGTTCGGTGAGAGTGGTCTTACCGGCGTCTACGTGCGCCAGGATCCCCAAGTTCAACATCGCCAACTCGCGTCACGTCCTTCAGATCGGCATCAAGTCCCGGATCGATGAACAGCAACGCTTGGCGCATCAGGCCCTCCTCGGTGAGATGGCGGCGCCAGCCCAGCACACGAGCCGTGCCCGACACCAGCGCTTTCCGCGGGGCGACTCCCCTGAACCATCGACGCCATCGCACGCGACCCGCCTGCACTGCCGTGCGGCGCCAGCCGGCCGGCGGGCGTCCTATCGCGTTGCTGTTATCGGCTACCGGTGCTCGCCGCGTACGGCACTTCGAGGATGCCCTTGAGGGCGTCGGAGTGAGCGTTATCGGACGCGCTTATCGGATGGTTGCGGGGATCTACTTCGCCGGAAGTGCTCGGGTCGAATTCGGCCGGAAGGCCGGGATTGTCGGCGTCTGCGAGAACGCCATCGAGCCGGCGATCGGTGCGGCTTGGGTTGTCCTCAACGATGATGGCGACTCCTCTGGGATCGGCGGCTACTTGTCCCTTGGAGCGTGCGGGTGGGTCTCGACGGGTGGTCAACGCTTTCTCGACGGACACGGCTCAAGGGCACCGGTAGCGTTCACGCCGACGCGGAGGGATGTCCATGGCAGCCGTGGTGAGGATCCTCGGACCGCTCGAAGTCGAAGTGGACGGCGCGACGGTGCCGGTGCGCGTGGGACGAAGCGGCGGGGCATGCTCGCCGTGCTCGCGGCGCGGGCGACCACACCGACGTCGCTGGATGCGATCTGCGACGCGATTTGGCCCGATCAACCGCTCGACGCTGCTCGGCGCTCGGCCCAGACCTATGTCTCCCAGTTCCGTCGCATCATGCCCGTAGTCACCTGTCCCGCCGGCTACCAGTTGGACCGTCGCACCGTCAGGGTCGACGCCTACCAATTCGAGCGGCTCGTCGCCGACGTGGTCGAGGTCGACGCCGATGCCACGAGCCGTCAGCTGGAGGAGGCATTGGGCTTGTGGCGCGGGTCCGGCGCTGGTCGAATTCGCCGACCAGGAGTGGGGCCATCCGCTGGCCGCCCGCTGGGAAGAACTCCGCCGCCACGCCGAAGATCTGTGGTTCGCCACGCAGCGGGCGGCCGGGTTCGGCGAGGACATCGTTCCGCGACTGGCGGCCGCGTGCGCCGCCGAGCCTCTTCGCGAGAGCCGCTGGGAACAGCTGATCCTCGCCCTCGCGCACGCGGGGCGTCCGGCCGAGGCCCTACGGGCCTACAGCCAGATCCGCAACACGCTGCGGGACGAGATGGGGCTCACCCCGTCCCAGCCCTTGCAGGACCTTCAACTGGCGTTGCTTCGCCAAGAACCTGTCCGATCATCCGGCGTTGACCCACATTTGCTGCGAACCCCAAACGTTCTCCAGCCAACCTCCGCCGCTCCGCCGGTTGAAGCCTCGCTCCCGCCTGCCCCAAGCGACCGTGTCGTGTCAACGATGGTGCGTACATTCGTTCTCACCGACTTGGTTGGCTCGACCACGCTGTGGGACCAGGAGCCGCAGGAGATGGCGGCGGCGCTGGAGCTCCACGACCTGATGGTCGGGCGGGTGATCGTCGATGCAGGCGGCACGTTGATTCAGTCGAAGGGGGAGGGTGATTCCACGATTTCGGTGTTCGACGAGCCGTTGGCGGCGGTGGTCGCGGCGGCGGAGGTTGTCGCGCAGCTGGCTCGGGCGCCGTGGCCGACGAGCTCCGCGTTGAGCGGGCGGGCGGCGGTCCACTTCGGCGCCGCCGAGCACCGGGCAGGCAGCTGGTTCGGGGCCACGGTCAGTCGGGCGGCTCGACTGCGGGCACTTGCGCCACCCGGGGCGGTTTTGATTTCCGACGCCACAACGCGCTTGGTTCGAGGAGACCTTCCTGAGGGGCTCGAGATCGCCTTCGTCGGTCAACGCCACCTTCGAGGCCTCAACGAGCCTGAGCGCATCTGGGCGGTCGCACCGTCGGACTCGCCAGCACCGTCTCTGCCGGCCACCGAGGACACCAACGTGCCGGCCCCATCGCATTCACTGATCGGGCGCGAGGCGGACCTTGACCGTATCGAGCGGCTGCTCCGCAAACGTCGCCTCGTCACGATCGTTGGCTCGGGGGGCTGCGGCAAGACGCGCCTTGCGGTCGAGCTCGCCCTGAAACATCGAGGCGCGTTCCCCGACGGCGTGTGGATGGTCGACCTCGCTCCGGTCCAGGATCCCGCCGGAGTCGAGGCGGCGGCGCTCTCCGCGACCGGGGCGGGGAGCCTCGGGTCGCTCGTCGATCGGCAGCTTCTCGTCGTGTTGGACAACTGCGAGCATGTCGTGGCGAGCGCGGCCGCGGCGACCACGGCGCTGCTGTCGGCTTCGACGGGGGTACGTGTGCTGGCCACCAGCCGGCACCCGCTTGGGCTCGAATCTGAAACGATCGTGCCGCTCGATCCGCTTGCAGTTCCGACCAAGGCCCGCCGCGTGGAGGACTTGGCGGCGTTCGCCTCGTTCCTGTTGTTCGTCGAGCGTGCCCGATCGGTCGATCCCTCGTTCAGTGTCGAGTCCGACGACATCCCCGCCGTCGAGCGTCTGCTCGCCGCGCTCGACGGCATGCCACTCGCCATCGAGATCGCTGCTTCACGGGTCCGCTCGGCGTCGCTGCGGCGCCTGGCCGCGTCGGTCGAGCAGGAGCTACCCTCCCTGGCGTTGCCTTGGCGAGACGCGACGCCGCGGCATCACTCGGTCGCCGCGGCGATCGAATGGAGCCTGGGTTTGCTCGACCACGCCGACCGCGACGTGTTCGACGCGTTGGCTGTCTGCCGAGGACTTGACGTCGAGACGGCCGCCGCCGTCACCGATCGCGAAGACGTGTCGACGTGTTTGGCCCGGCTTGTCGACGCGTCGTTGGTCGTTCCGCTCCCTGGCGATCGGTTCCGGCTCCTGGAGCCGGTGAGACAGCATGCCGAACGTCGCTTGGCCGACCGCGACGCCGTCGACTCGCACGCCGAACGGTTGGCCGGCCACGTAATGCGCCGGGTACAGCGTCTGGCCCGCCGCATCTACCACGACCGCGAAGCTCGCCGGCTGCTGCGACTCGACGCTGGCAACATCGAGCAGGCGCTCGTCTGGCTCGTTGCGCACGAGCGCAACGTGGAAGCGATGAGGCTGTTCGGTGCGATTGGCGTGTACTGGCACCCCGAGGACCAGGCCGTGCTCGCCCGGTGGTCGGAACGGATCACACCCCTTCTCGACGACTTCAGTCCAGCGGACACGGCAACAGCCCGTTTGGCGATCGGCATGCTCCATCAAGGAAGCGGTGAGCGCTCCGCCATCCCGCAATTGCGGGCCGCCCTCGAAGGCTTCGAGTCATCCGGCCGAGTCGGAGGTGCCGCCGTGGCCACCTTCTGGCTGGCGCGCGAGCTCGCTCGGTGGCATTGGCGAACGTCGTCGCGTTCCGTGGAGGACGCCGGACGGGACGACGTCGTCGCCGCGTTCGCGAGGGCGTATCTGCTGGCACAGCAGGCTGGAGACAACGTCGCCCGCAACTGGTGCCTCACTTGGCTCGGAATCCTGGCGATTCACGCCGGCGAACTGGACGTCGCCGAGGTCCATCTGCAGGAGGTCGTGCGATCCAGCCTCACCAGCGGGAACCTTCACCCTGTCGGAGAAGCAGCCGGAAGGCTCGCCCGAATAGCGTTTGCACGCGGCGACATCGTTGGCGGCCGACGACTCCTGGATCGATCCGTAGCCGTCTGCCGGGAAACAGGCGACAGCAGGCAACTTGCCAATCAACTCCGACACCGAGCGTTCCACCACGCGCGCACCAGCGGCCAACTCAGCCAAGCAGTACTCGACCTGGCCGAATGCGCGGAGCTCGACCTCCGCGTCGACGAAGCTCAATCCATCGTCGAAACCCTCGCCGTCGCGACGATCCTCTGTGACGCAATCGGCGAGGCGACCTCCGCGGCGTCGGCCCGGCGATCCCTCGCCATCTGGGACCTCACTCACGTGCATACGAACGACGACTACGTTGGCGCCGCACTACCCCCCAAGAGCACACCCATCGAGCACTACCTACTAGAAGGCGCCACGACGCCACCCGAGTCGCTGCGCGCCATCGTCGATCTGCTTGCTCGCTCTGCTGACTGAACCAGTCTGTGGAGCGGTGGCAAGGTTGGCGCCATCCGAGACACGAGCCCGTTAACTCTGGCCCTCCTGTGGTCCACCGCCCCGCCCACGTCGCGGGCATAATCACGGCCCTCGGGCCTCGACGAGTGCGCGCGCTAGCCGGCGACTGCACGTTGAACCGTCTGATAGCGAGCGCCGATGACGCTCGCCTCGACGGCTTGCGGCGCATCATGATGTGCCGGTAGGTCGCGCCGGCGAGCGCCGATAACAAGCGGGCCATCAGCCGCGCATCGAACCCGCGGGTCCAGCGCGTAACAAGCCACACCACGGCGAGAACCCGGCATGCCGACGCCTCGTTAGTCAGTCAGCCAGACAATGATCGGCAGGCACTTAGAGAACCCGCCGGAGCCTCTCGACGCTACGAGAAATCCTTCGCGACGCCTACGACTACTAAATCAGGCCCTCATGCGCTGTCCGATAATCCCGCCGTCGCGCATGCGGATGCGATCAAGTTCGTGGTCCAGCATCCGTTCGTCGATCAGCGGGTCGACGAACCATCACCGTCGCCCCCAGCTGTCGCCGCGCGTCGGCGAGTTTCGGGACGGGTCTTTCAAGTTCGAGGCGTGGCAGGAGTCCGGCGTCCCGCAACGCCTGGCGGACGCCGGACGCTCCAACCCTGCTGGTGGCGTGTGTTCAGCCGGCCGAGGTTGTCCAACTCGGGGATGACACGGCGACCGGGCACCGAAGACATCGTCGCCGCCCGGAGCCGGCGGGTACAACACAGGAGCCGGCACGCTACGGATGACACCTCGGGCCCTCGCTCTGCACCACCCGCGCAGATATTGAGTCCCGACGCTCCAGGACCCGGCCATCTTTGACGTGACGCCACCGCACGGGGACAACCGTGACGCGTTCCGGTTGAGCCGCCGTTGAGCCAGCGTTGACACCACCAACCACGGTGGACATCGACCTGATCGAACTGGGCCGCAACCAAGTTAGCCGACCACCGTCGACGGACGATCGGGGGGAGGCCGTCGTATGCGTCGGTTGACGCGACCACCAGCGGGAGGACCCATGAACCGAAGCAATCTGCGAGTCGCCAACGTTCTCGCTCCGCGCACCTGGCGATTGTCGGGCGTGGTCGCCCTCGTCGTCGTGTCGTTGGTGAGCGCAAGCGTTTCTTTGGCGAGCCCGCCGCAGACCGCGGCAATGAGCCGTGCCAACGTCCCGGCAACGTCGGGTCCGAGCAACTATGAGCAGACGTTTGAGGGTACGGCGAGGGTAGATATCGATGTAGATGGGGACAGCAATGGCGGGTTATGCCACACCACGGGCTCGGGTACCTTCACCGTCGATCTCGCCGGAGACCTTTCGGTCTATGAAGGTCGATCTGACTTCACCATTAGCAGCTTCCTCTCGGCGACTGATGGGGTTCCGAGGGGTCAGTACAGTTCCCACAAGGTATGTGACTACCTCGGCGGCTGGACGGAGGACGTGCAGACTACCGGCCCTGACTGTACATCAGGATGCAATGGGTCGGTCGACCTGGTGGACACCCATTCGTACGAGACGGTCAACGATGATGGTTCGGTCAAGTATGACTGGGGCGTTAACTTTGACCTGCCGTATTTCACCACGGATACTGTCACCGACCAGTCCGGCACCATAACGCGCCCCGGTTATGAGTATTTTACCGAACTTCTTTCATTACCCGTCGTCAAGGGGGTGCTCGCGGCAATCGGCAGTGCTGCGATCACCGCGATTGTGGCGGAACCGATCCTGGTCGCGGGAGTTGCGGCCATCGCCCTCATCACGATTACGCTCTACGCCGTCTTCAAGAAATGCAAAGAACCGGCGGTCGTAAAGGTGAATCTGACGGTGTCACGCCCACACGCCCGACTGCTCGATAACGAGACACTGTCGGCCAGGCTCACCGACAAGCCCTGCAAGATCCGGTCCTACACATTCGAATGGCGCCGAGCGGACCAACCCGGACCACACTGGGTGGTCCTCAAGACGGTCAACACGACATCAACTAGAGCGTCGTATTCGTTCAAACCGAAGATCGCCGGCCCGATGAACGTCCGCGTCCGCGTGACCTCGTCCTATCAACCCATGCCGGGTGTATCGGAAATTTCATCGGCATTTGAAAGCATGAAGGTTCGCTTCCCCCTCGTCGAAAAGAATCCGGAAAAACAGAAGGGTCAAGTCCATAGCGAAATCGCTGTGGAGACACACGATAGACGGAACCACCGAGCACCAACGTCGCGAGTACTGCACCCTCATACGGCTCGACACGCGGCGTGGCAAGTACCGCCGCACGCGAATTGTGCCCGGAGAGCCGGTATACGAGGGGTTTGGCGGAGAGTGCCCACAAGCGGTGCCGTACGACAGCCCGGCCCGTCCTGATCTGAATGATTCGCCGACCTACACGGTCGCGACGATGCACACGCACACCGTCTACCGCTACCTGACCCCAGGCCGCACGCGACTGGTAGGACCGAGTGACACCGACCGCCGCAACGCCGCCAACCGCGGCATCCCAACCATCGTGATCGACTACGTCGGCAATCACGGGCGCATCCATGGCGGCTGGCCGATCCACGCCCGAACCCGCAACTACACAACAGATCCCTCGGCTCGGAAACCCCCCTGGCTCACATGACCCACGTTGCAGCTCCCTGGACACGACAACCGCGACATCGGTCGTGGACGTGCAGTCACGACGAACCTCCAAGGAGAGTCCGTTCATCTGTGTAAGCGTTGCGTCGTGATGGTCATAGTTGCGCGACAGTCTCGATGATGCGGTCGCCGTAGTGGATGGTCAGGGCGTTCAGGATGATCTTCCAGCCGCCGATCTGGTCGGTCGGGTTGGACCGGCGGGGCGCCGCTCGGTGACGACGAGGTACACCAGTCTCAACGCCGACTCCTCGGTGGGGAAGTCCTCGATGTCTCACGGCCTTCGCGGCAGGGAACGGCGGATTGGTTCAGATCGTGAACGTGACGACGACGGCGGCGTGGTCGCAGGGGAGATGGTCAACGGGGTGTCGGTCATTGATGGACGCGGTCTTACTGCGACGATGTCGATCGTCGCGCGGCCCGGTGCCGGGCCCGTGACCGAGCGGGTAACCGTCGGCGGTGAGAACCTCGTCGAGGGTGACCTGGTAGGTCATCGCTTCGGCGCCTCGCCGGGCGAGGGCGTAGCCGGCGTAGCGCAGCCATTCGCCCTCGTCGTTGAGGGCGAACACGCTGCCGTTGACCACCCGGATTGACGTTCGTAGCCGATCCGCATCTACCCGCAATCACGAGCCAGTGCGTCCAGAACCGCCGACTCCGAGGCGCTCGCGGCCGTCGGGTAATCGCGGCGCTCGTCTGGACCGAGAGTGCTCGGTAACCGGCGAACCGCCCGGCACGGACGCACATGACCGCGCCACATAATCACGCCGTCGCGTCCGAACGGCATTTCTTCGCGAGCCGGCGGCATCCGCCGAAACTACCCGAGCGGCGAGGGAGCCGTCAGCCGCCCAGCGTCCAGCCCGCAGTCTCCGTCCAGCACAGCTTTCGTTTCTGGTCGGCGCGCTTGTTGATCACTCGTACGCCGATGGACTCGAGCTGCCGATCGGCCTCGGCCTGGCTGTACCTCACGGGGTCACCCCGCTCGGCTTCATCCGACGGCACGTTGTAGATGCCGGCTTCGTTCCGGATCCGGAACCAGTGGTCGCCAGTCGGCTCCGGAATGAGCGCACGAGCGACGACGAGTGCCGCGCCACGATTGATGCCGCTTGCAGAGCAGAGCTCGGCATAGCTCGTCCATGTTGACGGATTCGTGTCCAGGGCTTCGCGAGCAATGGCAGCGATGGCGGACGCGTCGATCACGCCAGGAGACGTCGCTCGTGTGGGCGTGCTCGAGCGGCGTGCGTCAGGGCCGGCACCCGGCGCCACGGCGTATCGCGCACGCAACTCGGCAAGTCGTTCGTCTGATGCGGCCGCCGCCGCTTGGCGTGCACGCGCGCGCCGAGCCTCACGAGCGGCGGAGGGATCCCCAGGCTCCGGCATCGAGCCCAAGGTACGCGAACAACCGAATGTGCCCCGGTTCCGGTGCTCCTGGAAGGTCGAAACGTCCGATCCGCATCGATGCGCCTTGGCCGGGCCTCGCTGTCACGAGGATGTCGATCTAGCGTTGAGAGCATGAGCGAGCCGTCGCGCAGCTTGTATCGGCTCGAGCGGGTTGCCAGCGTCGATCCGCCGCTGCCCGACGGTCTGCGCCTGCGCACCATCACCGACGGCGACGACGGTGCTCTCGCTGGACTGATGGAGCGGGCGTACGCGGGGACCGTCGACGAGCAACTCGGTGGCAACAGCGATGGCGCGGTTGAGGTCGCCGACTGGCGGGCGGCGGGACCGCTCGGTGACGTCAGTGTCGCTGTGGTGGACGACGACGACATCGTGGTGGCTGCGTCGATGTGCTCGGGGAGCGTCGTGGACAAGGTGTGGATCTCGTACGTCATCACGGAGCCAGCGTGGAAGGGCCGAGGGCTTGGCACGGCGGCTGTGACCGAGTCAGTTCGGCGGATCCGCGATCGTGCTGATGTCGACGTCCTCGCTGGAGTCACCGACGGCAATGCCCCATCGGAGCGGCTGCTGGCAACTGTCGGCTTCGAACGCCTCGGTGCTGTCGGAACCGACGCCGACGGTGGCGCGTGACGTCACCCGTCGACACCGAATACCCGATCGATCCGACCGCGCCTATCGGCATGTGCATCGCCTCACTCTTCCGAAATCGTTTCGCCACTGACGTGGGCGGGCGATAGGCAGGGTCGGTGAGTTCGCTTCGCATCACCGGATTCGACCACCTCGTGCTGTGCTGCGCCGACGTGGAGAAGTCGTTGACGTGGTACGTCGACACGCTCGGGCTGTCGCCGGTCCGTGTCGATGAGTGGCGACAGGGCACCGTGCCGTTTCCGTCAGTGCGCGTCAGCGCCGGGACGATCATCGATCTGATTCCCGCCGCAGGGGTCGTCACGGAACGCAACGTCGACCATTTCTGCCTCGTCGCCGACCGTGCGACGGTCGACGCGATCGCCGCGGACGCCGTGACCTTCCGGATGAGCGGGGAGCGCGGAGTGCGCTTCGGAGCGCAGGGCGACGGCTGGTCGGTGTACGTCTACGACCCGGACAACAACCTCGTCGAGATCCGGAGCTACGACCAGTGACCGGGTATCGGTGGGTCGACGACGCCGCCGACGTCGATTGGGACGAGTTGTCGGAGCTGTATCGGGTCGCCCCGCTCGGCGTCAAGCCTCCAGCCGCGCTGGCGACGGTATTCGGCAACAGCATGTTCACGCGCTTCGTCTACAGCGGTGACGACCTGGTCGGCGCCGGCCGTGCGCTCGCCGACGGTGTCGACTGTGCGTACATCGCCGACATCGCCGTCCACCCCGATCACCAGGGTCGCGGTCTCGGCCGGTCGATCATCGAACGGCTCGTCACCGCGGCCAAGGACCACAAGAAGATCATCCTCTACGCCAACCCCGGCGCCGAGGGCTTCTACACGAGACTCGGATTCCTCCCGATGAACACGGCGATGGCGATCTGGCACGACCCAACCGCAGCGATCGAATCGGGGATCCTCCGCAATCCCTGAAGGCGCCGAACGGGTTCTCCTGCCAAGAGAGCGAGGCCATGTTTGCGCTCGGGCTGGCCGTGCTCAGCCTGATGCTCCACGAGACCTACCTCACGGGAATCAAGCAGCGGCTGATGTGGGCCGCGTTGATTGCGTGCTCGGTGGTCGTAACGGTGACTGAGCTGGCATCCCACCGAGGTGGTTGAATGACAGAGGAGGGCGCGCATGACGATCGACGCCGGAAATTCGTTCGCTCGGCTTGCAGGCATGGGGTGGAACACGTCGGTGCCTCCGAATGGGTTCGCGAACCGGCGGGCGGCGGTCGAGGACAGCTACAACGACAATCCGCTTGGGCTGGACACGCCGGTTGGCGAGATCGAGATCGAGACGACGCCCGAGCACCGCAACTTGATCTCGGGTGATCCTCGCTGTACGACGTGGACTCGGTCGTACGACGACCCCGGCGTGGTTGCTCTGCGGGAGCGGCTCCGTGGCCGCAACGGCCTGCGCGGGCTCGAGATCGTGACGCCGGAGGAGGTCACCCGCGCCGCGGAGCTGTTCCATCGCGACGGTTTCGTCGCCGTCCGAGACGCGATTCACGCTGATCAGCTCGAGCGAATCCGGTCCGCGGCGGCCGAAGTGATCGAGACGTTGGTGGCGGCCGATCCGGAAGGCGCCGTAGGTGGCGGAGCCGGCGGCCTCCCCCACCGCTACTCCTTCGGCGGCACCTCGGCGTCGCGGCACATGTTCCACCGCCCCGAGTGGCGTGAACTGATCGACATGCCCGCCACCACGCCGATCCTCACCGAGATCTTCGGGTCCCCGAACTACATCGTGTACGGCTGCGGAGGCGACATCGCGTTGCCTGGCGCGATCGAGTATCAAGGTCTGCACTCCGACAACGTGTGGACCGAACTCCACGACCCGATCGGTGGCATCACGATGCGTGACCTCCCTGTGCCCGCCGTGCACATCAACTTCCCGCTCGTCGATCTCACCACTGAGAACGGGCCGATCCGCCAGATCCCGGGCAGTCATCGTTCGCGGGCGCCGATCCCGCGCCTGGCCGACGAGCCGGAGTGGATGCGGCTCAGCACGGTGTGTCCGTTGCCCGCGGGTTCGGCAATCTTCCGGGACGCCCGATGCTGGCACGGTGGGACTCCGAACCTCTCGCGCGAGGTTCGGGCCATGCCGAACGTCGAGTACTTTGCGCCCTGGTTCCGCAGCGAGGCATTGATCCGATCAATGTCGTACGACCATTGGCAGACGTTGTCGCCGCATGCACAACGGATCTGCAGGTATGTCGTGTGTGATCCGGGAGAGGCCGTGGTGGGAGAAGGTTTCAATCACCCACGTACCGCCGAGCGCGAGCGACATCGCGCTGCCCAACTCGAGGGCATGGGCGAGTACGACGCAGCCACGTACCTCCGTCGTACGTGACGGCAGTTCAGGAGCCACATCGGAACATCGACCTGGTGACGAACCTCGTGTCGCGTCAAGGGCTCCACTCGGTGTAGAGGACGTCGAACCGTTCGAACACCGTCGCCATGTCGTGGTCGAACTCGAGGCCAATCGTGGGCAGGTAGCGACGAAAGTACGTCTCGTGATCGTCGAGCCAGGCTTGGCGGGTGCGGTCACCCTCGCCTTCGTCCCAGGCGAAGGATTCGTCGACCGACGAAAGCGGACCGACACGGACGTCGGTGGTCTGCAGCACGGCACGCGGCATTCCGTGCCCGTCGGTCGCGATCGACAGCCCACTTGGGACGGGCAGCGCGACGGCATCGCGTTCGAAGTCGGCCAATGCGCCTGCTGTCGCCCGTTTCGGCCCATCGACCACGAGCGCAATCAGCTCGTCCGCCAGCTCCTGGCTGTCGCCGAAGGGCTCCACGACCGACGGAACGGGTGCCAACGGATCGACAGCTTCGGCCGCGATGGCGCGCTGCCAGAACAGCTCTACGTGATGTCGGTCGATGGGCGGCAGCGCTGTCATCAGCCGCCCGCACCGTCGAAGTCACGCGCCCGATCCTCGTGTCCCTCGAGACCGGTACCGGGGTCGTCGACGCTAGAAGTCGCCGCCACCGAAGTCCGCTCCACCACCGAAGTCGCCGCCGCCGAAGTCGCCAGTGCCGAAGTCCGCTCCACCACCGAAGTCGCCGCCGCCGAAGTCGCCTTCACCGCTGATGGTCGTCTCGCCGCCCCAGCCGCCAGCGAACATCGACCCGAGCAGCAGCCCGGTGAACAGGCTGCCTCCGGTCCCGCCGAACCAGCCGCCCTCGAAACCCCCCGGGTAGCCGATGTAAGTCGGTCGGCGACGCCCATCCAGCGTGACTGCGGGCTCGCCGTGACGACCCGGCCGCCGCAGGTGCTCCGGGGGCGGTGGTGGCTCGCGCCCCTGCACTACCGCCTGCGCCCGATCCGTCGCGTAGGCCGCCTCGGCTACGACCCGCTCGACGCGGACAAGATCGAGCGGCGCGTCGCGCTGCTCCAGCGCGGCCTGAGCCACACGACATCGAGCGACCGCGGCATCGAAATCGCTCTGCGCGTCGCGGTGGAGCATGATCTCGGGCTCGAGCCGGGCAACATCGGCGGCTAGCGCGGACACTTTGGTGTTCAGCACTTGACGAGCGGCTTCGTCGGCTCGAGCCCGCTCCGCATTCTCGGTCTGACGCCGCGTGCGGCGACGCCACAGCAACATCCCCACGAGGACCGCGCCCGCAGCGATCAGCACGAGCATCACGAGGCCGCGCATGGGAAACACCGTAACGGCTGCCTGACCGTCGGCGCATTCCTCCGATCCATCGCGCGAAGTTCGGCGAGAGCGGCGAGGCACCCGATAACGCGGCTCCACCACCGGAAGTCCGAAGTGGACCTCGTCAGGTGGGCGGGGGATCCGCCATCCGGGCAGGTGCCGTCGTGGGATTGGCGTAGCGTCGGATCCGGTCGAAGAGATCGGAGGCCACCATGACCGTGACCGAGCAGACCCGCGAGGCTGAGAGCGGCCGCACCACCGACGTCGATGCCGTGATCATCGGCGCCGGGTTCTCCGGCCTCTACATGCTCCACCGCCTGCGCAACGACATGAGGCTGACGGCCCGCGTCTTCGAGGCCGGCGGCGGCGTCGGCGGCACGTGGTACTGGAATCGCTACCCGGGCGCCCGCAGCGACTCCGACAGCTACGTGTACGGCTTCACGTTCGACGAGCAGCTCTGGCAGGAGTGGGAGTGGAGCGAGCGCTACCCCGAGCAGCACGAGATCCGCGCCTACCTGGAGCACGTGACCGACCGCTTCGACCTCCGCCGCGACATCCAGTTCGACACCAAGGTGACGGCAGCGACGTTCGACGAGGCGACCAACACCTGGAAGGTCACCACCGACGCTGGCGACACGGTCACGGCCCGCTTCCTGATCACCGCCGTCGGTGCGTTGTCGGCGTCGAACACCCCGCCGTTCCCCGGCATCGAGTCGTTCCAGGGCAACTCGTACCACACCGGTGAGTGGCCTCACGAGAAGGTCGACTGCACCGGCCAGCGGGTGGGTGTCATCGGCACTGGCGCCAGCGCCGTGCAGGCCATCCCCCTCATCGCCAAGGAAGCCAGCGACCTGACCGTCTTCCAGCGCACCGCCAACTACGTCATCCCGGCCAACAACGGGCCGTTGCCCGACGATGTTCGCCAGGCCCGCAAGCAGGACTACGCCGGGATCCGCGAGCGCATCCAGAACTCGACGTTCGGGTTCGAGCTCACGCTGCTCGAGAAGGGCGCGCTGGAGTCGACCGACGAAGAGGTTTACGAGGAGCTCAAGCCGCGCTGGGACGAGGGCGGGTTCGGCATCTGGCTGGGCAGCTACGTCGACATCTTCTACAACGACGAGGCCAACGCCAAGGTGCGCAACTTCCTCCACGACCGCATCCGGGAGAAGGTCGACGACCCGGAGACGGCGGAGCTGCTGATTCCCAAGGGCTATCCGTTCGGGGTCAAGCGCAACCCACTCGACTCCGGCTACTACGAGACGTTCAACGAACCTCACGTGCACCTCGTCGACGTGAAGTCCAACCCGATCGCCGAGATCACCCCGACCGGGCTGCGCCTCGCCGACGGCGCCGCGTACGAGTTCGACACCATTGTGTACGCCACCGGGTTCGACGCGATGACCGGCCCGATGAACCGGATCGACATCCGCGGTCGCGGCGGGGAGTTGCTGCGCGAGAAGTGGGACGACGGGCCGCGCACCTACCTGGGCCTGACCAGCGCCGGGTTTCCCAACATGTTCACGATCACCGGTCCGCAAAGCCCGTCGGTGCTGTCGAACATGCCGGTGTCGATCGAGCAGCACGTCGACCTCGTCGGAACGATCATCGGCGAGGTGCGAGCGCGCGGAGCCGAGACGATCGAGGCGACGCAGGAGGCCGAGGATGCCTGGGTCGAGCACAACGCCGAGCTGGTCAAGCCGACGCTGTTCGAGCAGGCCGACACCTGGTACATGGGGGCCAACGTCCCCGGCAAGCCGCGGGTGTTCATGCCCAACCTCAGCTTCGTGGGGCCGTACCGCGCGAAGTGTGACGAGGTGGTCGCCAACGACTACGAGGGCTTCACCTTCGCCGGTGCCGAGCCCCAGCCCCAGCCCACGCACGAGACGGGGTGATCGAGAACCCGTACTACAGCCACGGGTTCCACGGCGACGACGACCTCGTCAGCATTGGCCGGCACGACCTCGAGGACGGCGGCTCGATCCCCGACTGCCAGCTGGCCCGATGGCGAACCCGGCTGGTCAGTTGGCGACGGCCGTCAGGGCTCGATCACAGAGATGAGTCAGACCAGCGATCTCGAGCACGTGCGCGATCCGTGGTCCGGGGTTCTCGAGCCGGACCGCCTCCCCACCGTCCGCGAGGCCGATGAGAAGGCTCAGGCCGGCAGCGTCGATGAAGTCGAGTTCGGACAGGTCGATCACGATGTCGTCGGCGAACAGGACGAAGCGTCGAATAGCCGGCTCGACCAGCTCTGCCGAATATGCGTCGAGGTCGCCAACGAACTTGACGACACCGGCGTCGCTGTCGCCGCGACGGCGCGGGCAGGGCGAGACGAGCACCTGCAACCTGAGCGCCTCGGAATCGTCGCCTGGTTCCCCGATCATCCACAGCGGTCGGAACGCCAAATCGGCCTGACCCACGGCGACCCCCCTCGAACGAAGCGGATCGCCGAAGTCCGGGGCGACAAGTGCCGCTGGCCGAGGTCCAGGGCCGAGCAGCATGAACCTAGCCGCCCACCCCACCCGAATCAACCAACCGCACCCACCGGACTACGCATGTGGAAGTTCACCAGCCCTGCCCGCCGGAGACGTCCTCGTCGACGGAGAGGTGCTGCGTTTCGTCGGGCGCGTGCTTGTCGTCGACCGAGCTGACCTTCGAGCAGGACTGGGTCGGGCACGGTGTCCGCCGCATCCATCGGCTTCGCCGGCAGACGGCACCCGCTCGTGACCGCAGGCCAGATCGCCGCCCACTTCCCCGCGATCAGCCGACCTGCGGTCTCCAAGCACCTTGCGGTGCTGCGGAGCGCACAACTCGTTCACGCACGTGAGCGTGGCCGCGAGAACCATTACACGCTGGACGCTCGACCGTTGGGCGAGATCCAACGCAACTGGCTCAACGGGTTCATCCCGTACTGGGAACGGAGCCTGCGGCAGCTGAAGGCTCAAGCGGAATCGAAGCCGGAGGTCCGGTAGACACACGATGTGCGCATCGTGCTGGACTCGGACATTGCAGTCGCCCGACGTGTGCTCGAGATCCAGCAGGCGGCATACGCCGTGGAGGCCGGACTCGTTGGGTACGACGCCATCCCCCCGCTCCACGAGACGCTCGCCGAGCTGCAGTCGCAAGCTCTGGTCTTCCTCGGTGTGAGCTGCGATCGCACACTCGCCGGCGTGCTCGGCTACCGCCGACACGGCGACACGGTTGATGTCGATCGTCTCGTGGTCGACCCAACGTTCTTCCGGCGTGGTCTGGCCAGCAAGCTCTTGCGGGAGTTGTTCGTTCGCGAGCGGGACGCGAGGCGCTTCATTGTGTCGACAGGATTCGGCAACCACCCGGCGGTCAACTTGTACGAACGCTTCGGTTTCCGCGTCGTGGGCGACGACGAACCGGTGCCGGGCGCGAGGATCGTGCTCCTCGAGCGCCGTCGTCGTGAAGAGTGCCCGCCGAGCGGACGACGATGATGGAGGGGTGGGCGCCTTCTACGAGCATGATCCGGAGATGGCGCCGGACTCGGCCTTCGAGCCGGGGCGCCTTCATCATCTCGTGGTCGGCAACGAGGGGCGCCTGCTCGACGCTCGGCGTACACCGGTCCGCGTTGTCGGGCTGCGTCCCGAGCTCGCCTTCTTCGAAGTCGAGGTGCTCGCCTTCGAGGACCGCGGCGCCCGGTGGGAGCTGCCGATGGACGCGGTAGATCGATTCCAGTTCACGCTCGACGCGCTGGCGAGCCGATGCCGCCACCGTTGCCGCCTACACCGACGCAGTACGACGATTCGACGAGGTCGTGGAGATCCCGATTGGTAGCGCCCACCGGTCCGCCACGTTGGCGAGGCTTGCCGCTGAGCGGGCGGCGGTGATGAGCTGGTTCGACGAATCATCGACGTGGGCCCGTGGCGACCGGGTCCTTGATCTCGACGCGCTGAGCGGCGACCCTCGCCTCGTCGGCGACCTCGGGATGTTCATGGCGTCCCGGGACCTGACGGACATCGAGACCGCCTTCACCCATGGCTACGTGTCCAACCCTGCCGCGGGCGAAGACGTCAAAGGTCATGCGATCGTCGCCGCCGAGCTCGGGCTCGCCACCTACCGGGGTGCGCCGGTCCGGGACCCTGCCAGCTTCGACGGTGACTGGTCACGACCGCGGCGCGCCGCGCATCTTGTCGCCCGTCTGGCGTTCGTCACCACGATGTTCACGCTTGCCGGGCGGGCCGACGTCGTGCTCCACCGCGGCATGACTTTCGACGGCCCCGTCAACTGGCGCCCAGCGGGCCCGTTCGTGTCGGCGACCTTCAACCGCCCGATCGCCGAAACCCAGGCCGCGCTGGGGCCCCACCGCTCCGCCGGTGTCCTGATCAGCCAACGCGTCAGCATCGATCGGCTCGTGATGACCTACCACGAGACCGCCGCCATGAACCGCTCCTTTCGGGAGGCAGAAGCCGTCGTCCTCGCCGCGCCAACAACCGTCTTCTGACTGGCACATCAAGCTGGTCGATGTCGCCGGCCGATGATCGTGCGCAGCCCGGTCGGTAGCTGCTCGTTTCCGAACGAGGAACCAACAGTCGCCTCGACGCCATGCTCGGCGAGCAAGCCGGGGACCGCGGCGGTGTCGACGAGGACGTTGTCGTGACGCTCGTTGTCGCGGCGCCAACCCCCGTCGTCATTGCGGACGAAGATCGCCATCTCCCGTACGAACCGGTTCGGTGAGGGCACGTCGAACTCGGTGACGATCGCCCAGTCGTCAGTGGCCCGCCCGAAGGCAGGCATCTCCCGTCGTGTCTCGCCCCACTCGACGTCACACAAGTCGACAGCGACCACACCGTCGGGCCGTAACGCCTCGGCGATCGCCACCAGCGCCCGATCGATCGCGGCCTCGTCAGGCAGGTAGCTCAGGACGTGGCCGACCGAGACGATCGCGTCCGCAGCCGGGATCGGGTCATCCGGCAACGTCAGCCGGTAGATGGCCTCGGCGCCGGGGGCGTAGTCACGGGCGATGTCGACCATTGCCGGCGACGCGTCCGTGGCGATCACACGATGGCCGGCCTCGACCAGATACCTGGTGAGCAGGCCGCTGCCGCACCCCAGTTCCACGACCACGCCACGACGAGCACCGACCGGCTCCAGCAGCGTCAAGATGCCCGGAGCGCACCCGTCAGCGTGAAACCCGAAGCCAAGGTGATGGACGAGCGCAAGGTCACGCCGATAGTACGGAACGCTCGGTCCAGCCATGGATCCATTGTCGCCACTCGCGCGGTGAGACCCCGGCCAGGCAGAAGCCGCGACCACGAAGCGACATTCGCTCTAACGCGGTTCCTTCGGGAGGCCCAGGACGCGCTCGCCCACGATGTTGCGCTGGATCTGGCTGGTGCCACCCCAGATCGTCTCGGACCGCGAGAAGAAGAACGCCGACATCATCGGGCTCGCCGGATAGGTGGGCCGACGCTTGTCCCGCAGCGCCCCCGGCCACGAACCAGGACCGGCCGTGATGAGCGTCGCGGCCGCCCCATAGATGTCGAGGGCCAGCTCCATCGCCGCCTGGTGCATCTCCGACCAGAACATCTTGTTCGTCGCGCCGAGCGCGACGACCCCGGGGTCCTTCACCCCGGCGATCGTCGCCGACAGCGACCGCAACCCGTTGACGCGCAGGATCTGGACCTTTGTGTAGTACTCCATCAGGCGCTGGCGGACGGGCGGGTCTTCGATCGCTCCGCTGTCCCGGGCTGCTTCGACCAGCAGGCGGTACTCGTCCTCGAACCGGCGGTACCCCGTCGTCGCCGACTGCCCCCGCTCGAAGGCGAGCGTCGAGTTGGCGACCTTCCAACCGTTGTTCACGCCGCCCACGACGTTCTCCTTCGGGCACCGGGCGTCGTCGAAGAAGACTTCGCAGAACTCCGCCGTGCCGTCGGGTTGGGTGATCCCGCGCACCTCGACGCCGGACTGTTTCATCGGCACCAGCAGGTACGAGATCCCCTTGTGCTTGGGCGCCTCGGGATCGGTTCGGGTGAGGAGGAAGCAGTAGTCGGCGTGGTGTCCTCCCGTCGTCCACACCTTCTGCCCGTTGATCACCCACTCGTCGCCGTCGAGCACCGCCGACGTCTTGAGGCTGGCGAGATCCGAGCCCGAGTTGGGCTCGCTGAATCCCTGGCACCAGCGCATCTCGCCGCGCAGGATCTGGGGCAGGAACTCCCGCTTCTGCTCCTCGGTCCCCCATTGCAGGATCGTCGGTCCGACGAGGGTGTCGCCGAAGAAGTCCGCCCGCATCGGAGCGCCGGCGCGGGCGAACTCCTCCGCCAGCACCACACCCTCCATTGTCGACAGCCCCTTTCCGCCGTACTCCTGGGGCCACGTGGCACAGATCCAGCCACCGTCGTGGAGCCGTTCGGGCCACTCCCGGTTGAACCGGCTGCGCTCCTCCGCGCTCATCTCGAAGGCATTGGAGAACCAGCCGGCGGGCAGGTTGTCCTCCAGCCACGCCCGCACCTCGACCCGGAAGGCCTCCGCCTCGGAGCGGATAGGTGAGGTCCATGCCGGTCATCTTGCTCCGCTCCTGCGATCGATCCGGCATCCACCCGAATAAGTTGCAGCCATGGCAGTCGCTGTGACCGAGGCCCCGGCGAGCACCACCCGCTGGACGGCGCAGTGGAAGGAGCTCTACGAGGAGGTCATCACCACCGGGCTGTGCACCGGCTGCGCGGGATGCGTCGTGACGTGCCCGCACGACGTCATCGGCTACGAGCACGAAGAGGGCAAGTACATCCCGTTCCACCTCGAGGACGAGCTCGGGCCGAGTGACTGCATCCACGGCGTCAAGGGCTGTACGACCTGCACGAGGGCCTGCCCCCGGTTTCGGGCGTGGGAGCCCGCCGCCGACGTGCACCTCTTCGGCCGGGTCCGCGAGCCCGACGAGATGGCCGGCATCTGGCGTCAGCTCCTGCTCACCAGGGCGAGCGACGCCCGCCAGCACGAGCTCGGCCAGGACGGTGGCTTCGTCTCGGCGATGCTGATCTGGCTGATGGAGCACGACTACATCGAGGCGGCGATGGTCAGCGGCGTCGAGCCCGACGATGCGTGGAAGGCCAAGCCGGTGCTCGCCCACAACCCGGCCGAGGTGCTCGCCACGGCCGGCAGCCGCTACACGTACTGCGCCAACCCGCTCGCCCTACGGGACGCCAAGGCGGAGGGGCTCACCCGCCTCGCGCTGGTCGGGATGGGCTGCCAGACCAGCTCGCCTCCGGTCATGTGGGACCGCAAAGCCGGCAAGGTGTCCCAGCCGTTCCTCTTCAACATCGGCCTGCTCTGCTCGAAGACGTTCGACGACGCGATCTTCCCCGAGCTGTTCGAGGCCAAGTACGGCCTCGTCAAGTCCGAGATGCTGAAGATGAACATCAAGGGCGTGTTCCAGATCTGGATGAAGGACGGCGCGTACCACGAGATCGACCTCAAGGAGTGCCATCAGTGGACACGGGAGGGGTGCAAGCTCTGCCCCGACTTCGCCGCCGAGCATTCCGACATCGCCACCGGCGGGATCGGGGTCGACAACGACTGGACGTTGACGATCGTCCGCACCGAGCTCGGCGAGGAAGTGATCAACCGGATGATCGCCGACGGCACGATCCTCTCCCGTCCGGCCCAGGAGGACGAGAAGGCGATGAAGCTGCTGCGCACGTTGTCCATCGTGTCCCGCCGACGGTGGCCCGAGACGGCCGACCCCGCACCGAAGGTCGGCGTCCCCCCGCCGAAGAAGAAGGCGGCCGCGCCCGCACCGGCATAACTCAGGTTCTTGCAGCTGGATCGGCCCCCATAGGGGCCGATCCAGCTGCAGAAACCCGCTCAGCCGGATCCGGACGTGCCCATGCAGGTGTTGAGGTTCTCGACGAACGCCTGGAACTCGGGCGTCGCCGACTGGACCGCGTCAGCCCCATCGAAGTCGATGTTCTGGTTCGCCTCGCCGAGAGCTTCAAGTTCATCGCTGCTGTACTCGTCGAGCTTCTCCAGCATGCACTGCCGCTCTTCGTCGGTGAGCCCGTCGATCGACTCCACGTAGTCCTCGGCGACGGCCTTGGCGCTCGGGGTGCTCGTGCACGCGCCGAGCGCGAGCAGGGCAACGATCGCCACGGCGAAGGTGGTCGAGGGACGGGCGAACTTCACGAATCCGCGAGGCTACCGGCGCCGCGATCGGCCTGCGCGGCCAGGTCGGCGGCCCGCCGGAACACGGCGTCGAGCATCGGCTCGGTGAGCCGGCGGGTGAACGTGTTCTGCTGGCTGGGGTGGAACGAGCACAGCAGCGTCGGCCCTCCGGCCACCGGCACCTCGACACCGTGCCCGAACCGTGGGCGCGGCCGCACCCCGTAATGCCGGCTCGCCCACTCGTAGCCGAAGGCGCCCAGACACACCACGACCGTCGGTTCGAGCAGGGCGAGCTCACGGGTGAGAAACTGCGCGGCATGCGTCGCGCTCAGCGGGGAGTGGCCGGTTGTCAGGAGGCGCGCACTTCACGGGCGCCGTCACCCAGGTGTCGCGCAGGCGGAGCCCGTCGTCGGCGCCTGTCGACGTCGGTTGGTTGGCGAGCCCGGCACGATGCATCGCCCGGAACAACCACTCCCCGCTGCGATCCCCGGTGAACACGCGCCCGGTCCGGTTGGCGCCGTGGGCCGCCGGCGCCAGCCCGACGACGACGATGCGGGCCGCGGGATCGCCGAAACCGGGTACCGGCCGGGCCCAGTACGTCTCGTCGCGAAAGGCGGCCCGCTTCTCCGTCCCCACCTGCTCGCGCCACGCGACCAGGCGGGGGCAGCGGCGGCAGGCAACGACATCGCCGGCGAGGGCGTCGAGCCGATCCACGGTCCCCGACAGTAGGTTGAGAGCCCGACGATGGCGACCCCGACCCCCGCTCCCCCCACGACGATCCTCCTCGTTCGGCACGGCCAGACCAACTCGACCGGCAAGGTGTTGCCGGGCCGGGCCCCCGGCCTCCATCTGGCCGACACCGGCCAGCAGCAGGCGGAGCGGACGGCGGCACGCATCGGCGAGCTCGACGGCGTCGACGCCGTCTACACGTCTCCCCTGGAGCGGGCGCGGGAGACCGCGGCCCCGATCGGGAAGGTGACGGGACATCGACCGCGCATCGAGCGTGGCCTCCTGGAGTGCGACTTCGGCGACTGGACCGGGGCGAGCCTGCGCCGCTTGATGCGCAAGCGGGAGTGGCGCACGATCCAGCGGGCGCCGTCGACGTTTCGCTTTCCCGGCGGGGAGAGCTTCCCCGAGATGCAACACCGCATCGTCACCACCCTCGAGCGGCTGCGCGACGACCACCGCGGCCGCACGATCGTGTGCGTCTCCCACGCCGACCCGATCAAGGCCGCGGTCGCGCATGCGCTCGGCACGCACCTCGATCTGTTCCAGCGCATCGTCATCAGCACCGGCGCGATCAGCGTCGTCACCTGGACCGACGGAGGGCCGACGGTGCTGGCCGTGAACTCGACCGGCAACTCGCTCAAGGAGCTGCGGCTCTCGTGAGTGTGTTCTTCGAGTTCGACGAGGTCGACAGCTTCTCGGCCACCGCGATCGGCGAACCGGGCTCCCGGGTGTTCTACCTCCATGCCCGCGCCGGCCGGCAGCGGATCACGGTGAAGTGCGAGAAGCAACAGGTCACCGCGATCAGCCAGTACCTGCGGCGGGTGCTCAGCGATCTCCCCCCGCCGGAGGACCGGCCGCTGCCGGGCGCCGTCGATCCCGGTGCTCGCGAGCTCGAGGAGCAGGCATTCGTGCTCGGCCCGATCGGGTTGGGCTACGACCGCGGCAACGACCGGGTGCTCGTGCAGCTCGAGGAGCTCGTCGCATCAGATGCGGACGAAGAGGAGGTGGAGGCGCCCGAGGACCGCGGCCACATCCGGCTGTACGTCACGCGCAGTCAGGCCGCCGCATTCTGCGACCACGCCGACGAGGTGGTCGCCGCCGGCCGGCCGTTGTGCATGTGGTGCGGCTTTCCGATCGACCCCGACGGCCACCCGTGTCCACGGATGAACTGAGCGGGTCGGGCGTCCCCGAGGACGCCCTGGCGATCCTCGCCACCGCGCCGATCACGATGGAGGGGCGGATGCCGTGGGCCAGCAACGCCACGTTCCTCGTCCAGGTCGAGCCCGATCACGGCCCGACCGCCCGGGCGATCTACAAGCCGGTGCGGGGTGAGCGGCCGCTGTGGGACTTCGAGCCCGGATTGCACCGGCGGGAGGTCGCCGCCTTCCGGCTCAGCGAGACGCTCGGGATCGGCGCCGTCCCGCCCACCGTGCTGCGCGCCGATGCTCCCCTTGGGGAGGGTTCGCTGCAGTGGTTCGTCGACGCCGACCACGCCGAGCACTACTTCACGATCGCCGAGCAACGACCCGACCTCCACGATCAGCTGCGCGGCATCGCCGTGCTCGACGTGGTCGCCAACAACACGGACCGCAAGAGCGGTCACTGCCTGCTCGCCCGCGACCCCGGCGGGGACCCGACGCAGGATCGGGTGTGGGCGATCGACAACGGGCTGTGCTTCGCGACGGACTTCAAGCTGCGCACGGTGATCTGGGAGTTCGCCGGCGAGGCGTTGAGCCGGGCCCAGCTCGCCGCGGTGGCGGCGCTCGCCGACTGTGTGCCGGACTCGATCGCCGAGCTGATCTCGCCGGACGAGGTCGACGCGATGCAGCGCCGCGCCCGCTGGCTCGCCGTGCACAAGGTCCTGCCCGGCGACGACAGTGGCCATCGCTACCCCTGGCCGCTGGTGTAGCGCCGAATGGCTGAACCGCTCCCGGACTCCGTCCTCGACGAGCTGATCCATCGCGCCGACCTCGACGGCCTCGTCCGCCTCGTCGACGGCTGCACCGCTGCCGGTGACTGGGCGCGGCTGCGCCGGCTGCGCGACCGCGCCCGTCACGCCGTCGGTACCGGCCGCCAGCTGTGGCCCGCGGCGACGCTCGCCGAGTACCGACTGGCGTTGCTCGCCCCACCGGAGTGGGCCGCGGGCGTGCTCGACGAGGGTTCCGGGCGGTTCACGATCGGCCCGCTCACCGAGGTGATCGCCCAGCACCACGCGTGGTCGGCGGTCGCCCCGTTCCTCGATCCCGGGCCCCGGGCGGCGTTCGTCGCCCACGAGCGGGCGCTCCGGGGCGAGACCATCGACGCGGCCAGCGTCGCCGCGCTGCCGAACGCCCTCGACCTGCCGTACCAGCTCGCCCCGTGGGAGCCGGGGTACGCGCTCGCGTCCTACCACGACAGCGGGGCCGAGTTCCCGGCGCCCCCGATCCCGCGAACGTTCGTCGACATCGACATTGACGCCGGCGGTCACGGCGAGCGGTTGGACGACGACGCGGTCGATCTGGCAGTGCGACAACTGGTCGAGCCGTGGACCGTGAGCTCCGATGGCCACGCCGAGGTGGTCGCCGTCGAGGGCGACGTCGCCGCCGCCCTCCATGCGCTCGGGTTGCCCGCCGTCCGCGTCGCCGAGCTCGGGCCCAGCGACGCCATCGCCTGGCTCGCCTGGGCGGGGGCGAGCGGCGGCGCGCACGGCCGCCGGCGCGGCGCCGCGGCCGGTCGTTTCGGCGCCCTCTGGCTGCTCGCAGCACTGGGCGACGCGCTCGACGACTGGCCGCTGTCCGTCGCCGAACTGGGCCGCCTCGCCGAGGAGCTGCGCTGGTGGTGGTGGGACGCCCACGAGCCGGCGACTGGATGGCAGCTGCAGGTGGCGGTCGAGGACCCGGCGGAGGGCGTCGCCTGGGCGATCAGCGCACGGGACGCGGCATGACGATCAGCTCCACTTGACCCGTTGGGTCGCCCGCCACCGGTCGAGCAGATCCTCCCGGCCGACGACCGCGATGTGGTCGCCGCGATTCCACAGCGCGAGATAGAGCTCGGCGGCGGTCCCACTCAGCGTCGCGTCGGTCTCGTCTCCGGACCCATCGCCGGCCTCGACGGACAGCCGTTCGGCGACGCGCAGCACCCACCGGCGCTGCGCATCACGCGGGGCTACCGCGACCGTGTACTCGGTGCCGTCGTACAGCTTGCTCCGGCCGCGGGTGAAGAAGCCGCGCACGAGCTCGTCGATGCCGTCGACGGCAAGCGATTGGTCGATTCCAGCCTCGTCCGCAGCCGGTGGCTCCGCCGAGCTGCGCGGCGAGCGCGTCCACCATGTGAATCGTCGTCTCGTGCGCCTGCCGTCGCGCCCAGAACTCGCGGGGCGCGGGGGCGTCGTTCAGGAACGTCGTCGCGTCGAGATCGGGAGGGGCGGCGCGCAGCGCCGCGAGCAGCGCGGCCAGACCGTCGCGGTAGTAGCCCGCGAGGTCGGCGACCTGCCTTCGGATGTCGGTCTGGTTCGGCACATCGGCGAGATCGTCGCCGCGCACGTGGGCGGTCGCCCACCGGTGGACCATCGCCTGATGGGCGACGAGGGCGGCTGCGGTCCAGGCCGGACAGGTCGGCACCGGCGCATCCATCCCCGCGTCCTCGGCCGTGGCGACGAGTCGGTCCCCCGCCCGCTCGAGGGCGGCGAGGTGCTCGTCGAGGCCCAGCGAGGTCGGCATCGTGCCAGCATGACAGACATGCCCTCGCTCGGGACCGTGGCCGACAAGGCCGACGACGCGATCGATTCGGCCCAGGGCACCAAGGACTGATACCTGGCGCGCCGACACTCGGCGCGACCCCACCCATGCGCTGGTCCGGAACCACTGAAACGCGCGCGGCCCGACGCAGGGCAGACTGGTGACGTATGCGTGACGTGGTGGTAGCTGGCGCGGCGATGACCCGATTCGGCAAGTTCGTCGACAGCACCATCCGGTCGCTGGCCGAGGAGGCCACCCGCGAGGCGCTCGCCGACGCCAGCGCGCGACCCGAGGACATCGGAATGGCGTTCTTCGCCAACGCGACGGCGGGCATTCTCAGCGGCCAGGAGATGATCCGGGGGCAGGTCGCCCTGCGCCACACCGGTCTGCTCGGGATCCCCATCGTCAACGTCGAGAACGCCTGCGCCTCCGCTTCCAGCGCGTTCTCGCTCGCCTGCATGGCGGTGGGTTCGGGTGCCGTCGACGTGGCCTTGGCCGTGGGCGCCGAGAAGCTGACGCATCCCGACAAGACCGCCACGTTCAACGCGATCGGCACCGCCGTCGACCTCTTCGAGCTCGACGACCTCAAACGCCGACTGCTTCCCGGCGAGGTCGACGACGCCACGGCCGGGAAGCGTTCGTTCTTCATGGACGTGTACGCCGCGATCGCGCGCGAGTACATGGAGAGCAGCGGCGCGACCATCGAGGACTTCGCCCGGGTGGCGGTGAAGAACCACCACCACGGCGCGCGCAACCCCAAGGCCCAGTACCGCCACGAGGTCACGATCGAGCGGGTGCTCTCCAGCCGCGAGATCTCATGGCCGCTGACGCTGCTGATGTGCTCGCCGATCGGTGACGGCGCGGCCGCCATGGTCGTCTGCTCCGACGACTACGCCCGCCGCGCCGGGGTCGAACGGGTGCGGGTCCGGGCCAGCACCCTGGTGTCCGGCACGGATCGCACCCACGGTGAGTCCGCGGCCATCGAGCGGGCGGCTCAGCAAGCGTACGACCACGCCGGCATCGGCCCCGAGGATGTCGACGTGGTCGAGCTGCACGACGCTGCCGCGCCCGCCGAGCTGATGGCCTACGAGGAACTCGGTTTGTGTCCTCCCGGTGACGGCCCGAAGTTGCTCGCCTCCGGCGACACCGCGCTGGGCGGACGGATGCCGGTGAACACGAGTGGGGGGCTGATCTCCAAGGGCCATCCGGTCGGAGCCACCGGTTGCGGGCAGCTCGTCGAGCTCGTCGACCAACTCCGGGGCCGGGCCGGCGACCGTCAGGTCGACGGGGCGCGCGTGGCCTTGGCGGAGAACGGCGGTGGGTTCCTCGGAGTCGAGAACGCGGCCGTCGTCGTGACGATCCTCTCGACGTAGTCCGGGCGCCGGCCTCAGCCGGGCGCCGGAAGTTCCAGCGCGACCATCGTGTCGGCGTGCCGGTGGATGATCTTCCAGCTGCCCCGCTCGAGGCGGAACATCATCGTGACCCGCAGCTCCTGGTGGTGCAGCACCGTGTGCCCGGTGTAGAGCACGTCGGCGCGCTCGATCGCGACGGTGTACGCGATCCGGCCCTGCACGTCCTTCACCAGGTATTCGAAGTCGACTTCGGCGCCGCTCGGCTGGAACGCGCCGGCGGCGAGCAGGTAGCGCTGGTGCACCTCCACCACGCCGGATTCTCCGAGACCGCCGAACCCACCGAAGATCGACGCCGGTTCGTGCGCGGCGGTGATCGACAGCCACGGCGCCGGGTCTCCGTTGACGAAGGCCGCGTTCGCCGCCTCGTAGCGCGCCAGGAACTGCTCGAAGTTGCGCCGGTGGCCGGCACGGTCGGTGGCGGGCGGGGATCCGGCGACCGCCGTCGCGGGGCGGGTGAGCTCGGCGGTCGCGGCGGAACCGGCGAACGCGTCAGAGGACACAAGGACGCCACACGCGAGCAGCAGCGTGGCGATTGGGGGGGTGAGACGCTTGATCATGGCTCCGAGTGTGCGGCCACCGCCGGGTGCGATGCTCGGAGAAGGGGTGGAGAACGCTTGGAGATGCGACGTCAGCCGTGGCTCGCGTCGACGACGCAGAAGCGATTGCCTGCCGGATCCGCGAGGACGACGAAGTCCGGATCGGCCGGGTACTCCCACGGCACGCGAGCGGCGCCGAGGCCGACCAGGCGCTCGATCTCGTCGGCCTGCTCGGTGGCGTCCTCGACGACGAGGTCGAGATGGACTCGTGGACGTTCCTGTGGCGGGGTATCCGATCGGTGCAGCGCGACACGCGTTCCCTCACCGGATGGCGGCAAGAGGATCGTGAAGTCGTCTTCGGCATCCGGGAACCGGACGGTGCGGTACGCAAGGACGCTCGACCAGAACGACACTGCTCGGTCGACGTCATCGACACCCAGCACGATCGTTCCGAGTCGCAGCACACCATCAGTGTCGGCTCAGCTAGCAAGCGGACGCAAGCCCGACCGTCAGAGTGAGGGAACACGCGTGAAACCGTCGAATTCCCTCGCTCGGAACTCGATTCCGATGGCCTTCATCCGTTGACGATGCTAAGTCCGAGGTCACGGCTCGTACGCTTCCTCTCGTGCTGCGCACGATCGTCGGCTTTGTCGCCGACGACATCGGCGACTGGGTGGCGCGGCTGGACTGTCATCACCGCCAGCACGTGCGCCATCGTCCTCCATTCCGCGTGGCGCCGTGGGTCGAGGACGCCGCCGAGCGAGATCGCCGCATCGGCACCCGGCTGGACTGTCCGCTTTGCGATCGCTGCGAGATCCCTGAGGGCCTCACCGTGATGCGGACCACCGCGACCTGGGACGAGTGCACGATGCCCGACGCCTTGCGCCGCGACCACCGAGTGGCGAGCGGCACGTGGGGCCGACTGCGGGTCGAATCCGGATCGTTGCGCTTCGTCGCCCGCACGGAGCCCATTACCGACGTCATGGTCGCGGCGAACACCGCCCAGGGCATACCTCCGGACGTCGAGCACCATGTCGAACCACAGGGCCGGGCCCGCTTCGCGATCGACTTCTTGGCTCAGCCCATCGACAAGACCACGCTCAGTTGACGACGACCCGGTCGGTCGCCGCCCGCCCGAACGTCTCGGGGGCGTAGATCTCCTCGGCGCGCGTCGGCGGGACGACGAACCGGCCGGGCGTCGTCGCCTGGGCGATGTACGAGTAGTCGTACACGCCGGCGCCGAGGTAGCCGGCGAAGGCCTCGGCGCGGTCGTCGCGCACGTTCTGGTGGTCGAACCACGGGCCCCACCACAACGTCTCGTCGGGACCGTCGTCGGTCGCCTCGTCCTCGGTCGCCGGTGCCTCCTGGGACGTTGCCAGCGTCGGGTTGACGATCTCCAGGCCGGCGGGCACCGGGTCGACGAGGGCGACGTGCGTGCGCTGACTCTCGGCGACCATCGTCAGGCGCACCCGGACCCGGGCGCCCGCGCGGATGTGCCACGTGCCGTCGGCGTCGCGGGTGACGTCGGCCGGATCGTCGACGGCCTCGTAGGTGCGGGCGACGACGAACCCGCGGTCGAGGGCGGCGAGGTCGAGCGACGCCGGAGCGGTGCGCAGCCCGATGCGGTAGTACAGCCGTCCGGCGCCCTCGTGGCCCACGGTGACGCCTGCGTCGTTGGCGGCGATGACGTCGGCCGTCGGGATCGAGATCACGTTCGTCGTCGTCGACCGGCCGGCGAACTCCTGGCCGCCGGCGTAGCGCTCGCCCACCCAGACCCGGGCCACGAAGTCCGGGTCGGTCCCCTCGAAGGCGTCGAAGTAGTGGCGCAGGGCGAGGAGGATGAACGCGTTCTCCTGGACGTTCTCCCACCGGCCGTCGTCGCCCTGGCCGGCCTGCAGCCCGCGCACGACCTTGGCGACCAGGTCGCTGTCGGGCCGCACGGCGAGCAGGGCGTCCAGGATCAGCCCGTCGGTGCGCCGGTCCGAGGCGAGGGTCACGGCGGCGCCGTCGTCGGTGATG
Organism: uncultured Acidimicrobiia bacterium; assembly: GCA_963755235.1. Taxonomy (GTDB): domain Bacteria; phylum Actinomycetota; class Acidimicrobiia; order Acidimicrobiales; family Ilumatobacteraceae; genus JALZMG01. The sequence continues at coordinate 164,357 of CAVWJT010000015.1, read as the reverse complement.
CCGGTGGTGAACGTCACCGCACCGGCGGTGTCGACGGCGACGTTGGCGAGGCGCTGCTCGATCGCGGCGTCGGTGTCGGCGTCGTCGATCACCGGCCAGAGCCAGGCGAGCGCGTCGAGCGGCAGCTCGTCGTCGGCCTCGGCGTACAGCGCCTGCGCCCCGGCCGGGTCGGCCTGCCCGGCGAGCGCCCGGACGTGCAGGGCGTAGGCGCGCAACGTCCACTTCGTCGGCTCGTCCAGTCCGGGGTCGAAGAACTGCTCGATCGCACCCAGGGCGTCGACGCCCCGGGTGATCGGGTCGGCCGGCACGGCGTACCCGGCGTCGCGGGCGACGATCAGCGCGTGCGTGGCGTGGATCGTGTTGAACGGCTCGCTCGGTTGGCCGCGCAACCAGTACGGGAAGCCGCCGTCGTCGTTCTGCATCGCCGTCAGCTCGGCGATGTAGTCGTTCATCGCCGCGTCGATCTCGCGGGCGCTCGGCAGCTCGGGGGCGTCGAACGCGTCGAGCACGTCGCGCAGCGACGAGATCGCCAGCAGCTGCGCGGCGAGGCCGTCGGACGACGCGTAGCGGTAGTCGGTCAGGTAGAGCACGGCATCGGTGAGTGCCTGGAGCGTGGTCGACGACGTCGACACCTCGAGCCCGCCGAACTGCGGGATGACGTCCGTCGGCGCGAGCACCGGTTGGACGATGGCTCCGCCGTCGAGCTCGCCGTAGGTGGCGAACGTCTCGGACGTCGACGGGGTGTAGACGGGCAGGGTCACCGTGGCCGAGTCGGCCCGCGTCGCCGCTGACCGCGCTGACCCGCAGGGCGCCTCGGCCGACCTCCTCGGCGGCGATGGGGAAGCGCACCTCGACCCGGTCGTTGGCGGGGACGGTGACCCGCACGCCGGCCGGGACGTCGGCGCCGAGGTTGGCCGACTCCACGACGACATCGGCGTCGAGCGGCGCGTTGCGGTTGTTCTGGACGACGACCGGCAGCTCGGCGCGGTCGCCGAAGTTCAGGAAGCGGGGTGCGGTCGGGCGGACCATCAGCGGCAGCTCGGCGGTCACGTTGGCCTCGCCGGTGCCGAACTGCTGGGTACCGGCGGCGGCGACGACCATCACGCGGTAGCGGGTGAGGTTGTCGGGGAGCGGGAGGTCGACGGCGGCGTGGCCGTCGGCGTCCGTCGTGACGTCGGGGGCGTAGAGAGCGACTGCATTCGAAGTTGCTGCGCACCGCCACGGGATCGCTGACCTGCGCGCTCGACCGGTCGGCGTCTGCCGCGGCCTCGGTCGTAGGCCATGTCGGCCGGCGGCTGCTGCCTCCTCTCCGCCGGCCGCGATCGTGCCGGCCGCGGCCGTCGTCGCGGTCGCCCCGCCTGAGTCGTCGCCGTCGCCTTCGCCCCCGGTGCCTTCGAGGAGGGCGGCGGGATCGACGAGCACGATGCCGTCGCGGCCGTACAGCGCTTCGATCTCGGTCGGCAGGGCGGCGTAGAACGACGATGCCGGGTCGGCGAGCTCGTACCCGCTGAGGGCGAGGACCGCCTCGTCGACGACCATGACGAGCAGGTCGGCCCCGGCGACCGGTGCGCCGTCGGGTGCGGCGACCTGGACGTCGAGTGTCGTCTCGGCGCCGGGCGTGAGCTGGGCGTCGGCCGGGGTCACGGTGACGTCGAGCGTCCGGCTGGCGGTCGACACGGGCAGCGTCACCGTGCCGGTGGCGAAGGCCGGCCGCGTCCGGCGCCCCCTCGACGATCGCGCCGTCGGCGGCGGTCCGCGGGGTCGACCCGGCGACCTCGATCGACACGTTGATGTTCGGGACGTCGTCGTCGCCGACGGCGACGGGGACGATCGCCGAGCCGTCGACGAGCTCGAACGTCGCCGTCGACGTCACCGGCCCGCGGTCGGTGACGATCAGCCCGGTCCCGGTCGCGAACGGCGCCTGCACGAGCAGCTGCGCCGTCTGGCCGGGCCGGTACTCCTCGGCGTCCGGGACGACGGTGAGCGCCTCGCGGCCGACGGTGCGGCTCGGGATCGCCTCGGCGCCGCTGACCCAGCGGGTGGTCTCGCTGCGGCTGACCCGTCCGGCGTCGTCGGTGACGGTGGCGGTGATCCGGTAGGTGCCGCCCGCCGGTGGGGTGAGGGTGCACGGCGCCGGCTCGGTCGCCGAGGTCACCGTGCAGGTGGTCGTGTCGAGCAGCTCGTCGGTCCACTCCCCGTCGACGAAGCGGCCGGTCGTCCGCCCGGCGACGACGTCGACCTGGCGTCCGGCGACGGCGACACCGTCGATGTCGGTGACGATCACGTCGATCGTGAGGTCCTCGCCCTGGCGGACGAAGGTGTCGCTCCCCCCGAGCCCGACGTAGAGATCGGCGGGGTGGACGAGCAGATCGGTCGTGCCGGCGATCACCTGGCGGTTGACGTCCTGCACGGCGGCGTTGGCGCGCACCGTGACCGGCAGCCCGTCGACGTCGGCGTCGAGATCCCCGACGCGTAGGTCGAGATGGTGTGCGCCGGCGGCGTCGGTGCGGCCCGTGAACGTCTCCACCTTCTCCTCGTCCTCGAAGCAGCACGGCTCGTACTCGGACGGTGCGAATTCGTCGATGAACAGGTCTTCGGACCACCACGGGATCCAGCGGCCGAAGTCGAAGTGGTCCCACCCCGGCGGGGCGTAGGTCGCCTCGCTCGTCGTGACCTGCCAGGTGACGGGAGCGTCGCCGAGAGGGCCACCGGTGTAGTAGTCGGCCTGCGCCGTCGCGGCGATCGACTCGCCCCGCCGGTAGGGACCGGAACCGGCCGACGTCGTGACCTCGAAGTCCGGGCGGCGGTACTCGGCGATGGTCAGCTCGTGCCCCGTTCCCCAGGCCTGGTTCTCGTCGAGGCCGATCCAGCCGGTACCGGTGCTGGCCCCGGCCGGGACGTCGATCTCCAGCGTGAAGCTGCCGGCGGGGCCGATCTCCGCCGAGCCCTTGGCCATCTCGACGCCGTAGCCGTCGTAGGCGACGTAGCCGACCTCGTCCCGGTCCCATGCCTGGAGCTGACGGTCGGCCGACAGCCCGCGAACCCAGCCCTTGATCCGCACCGTCTCGCCCGGCCGGTACGTGCCGCGGTCGTCGACGACGTGCCACAGCGCGCGTGGGGTCTCCGGCGTGGCGACCCGATAGCTGGGCAGCACGGCGATGTCGTCGTCACGCGTCGCCGTCACCGCGTACCCGTCGTTGCGCGACCGACCGGGCAGGGCGAGCACGGCGAGGCCCGTTGGCGTCGGTCGTGACCGTGTCGCCGGTGGTCGTGTCGCCGACGGTGACGCCGTCGATCGGCGTGCCGGTCGCCAGGTCGGTGACCCACACGTGCTGGCTCGTGGCGTCGGCGACGACGTCGACCCCGAGATCGGTCCCCTGCACCCAGGCGACGGTGGGCAGGTTGCTCCAGTAGTCCTCGTCGTTCTCGTCGAACTGGCGGACCGACGCGATGCGCACGATCACCTGCCCGTGACCGTCCGGGCATGAAGTCGGCGAGGTCGATCGACGTCTCGACGGGCACGTCGGGGTCGCCGCCGATCTCGATCGTCTCCTCGCGCAGCACCGGCCAGTCGGGCTCGACGACGTCCTCGCCCTCACCTGATGCGAACATCCGGTACAGCGTCGACACGGTGTCCATCCCAGTCGGCCGGATCGGCCGCCCACACCGTGACGCGCAGCGCCTCGTGGCCGACGGTGACGACGGGGACGCGCAGGTTCGGCCGACGGATCGACGGTGACGACGAGGTCCTCGAACGGCCGGATCATCGGTCGGGCCGGACCGATCTCGATCTCCCGGTGTCGGGCGCGGCGAGCGTCTGGCCGTACACGTCGGCGACGCCGGCGGGGATCGTCAGCCGGTACGTGCGGTTCGGCAGCCACGCGCCCTGGACCGCAGACGACGTTCTCGTACTGCTCAACCGTGCGGGCGCTGACGGCGGGCTCGATGCCGAGCGCCTCGGGGTCGAACGTTTCGGCATCAAGCTCGTTGTTGAACGTGATCTCCACGCCGTCGCCCGGCCGGCAGGGCTGCCCGCACCGCACGCGGGTGACGCGCAGCGGGGCGTACGTCCGCATCGAGAAGCGGTGCTCCGCGGCCGACACGGCCGGCCCCTCCGCGGACGGGATGCCGGCGGCGAACGTGACCGCGATCTCCTGCGCGGTGGTGAACGGCTCGACCGGGGTGAACGCGACGAAGCGACCCTCGACGGCCTCGGCGACGGCGGTCTGGGCCGCGTCGTCGGCCGTGATCTCGTCGGCGGTGGCCAACCGCATGGCACGCGCGTCGCCGTCGGCGGTGACGCTGACCCGCGCCAGCACGGCCTCGGCGTCGACGTCCTGGTCGAAGGTGGCGACGAGCACGGGCTGCAGCGGCAGGTCCTTGCGGCCTTTGCCGGTCAGTCCCTGGACCTCGGCCGGCGGCGTCGAGAAGGCGACCTCGACTGCCTCGGCCAGCTCCGCGCCGCTCGCTGATCGGGTGCCCGCCGGCACGGTGATCGTGTAGCCGGTCGCCATCGGCAGGCGATCCCGGCCGGCGGCGTCGAAGCGCAATGTCGAGGTGCCGATCCACTGCCAGCGTCCCTCGACGGCGGGCGAGATGGTCACCGGAACCTCGGCCGCGGCCAGTTGGTCGATCGTGCCGACGGGAACCATGGCCTGGTTGAACGTGATCGAGAGGAACGGCGCCAGTCCGACGTCGCCCGCCGGCTGGACGCGCAGCACCTCGAGGGTCTCGGGGGTCGCCGGCGGCCGCTCGACGTCACCGTCGGCGGGGAACGGGACGTCGGTCTGCTCGCCGCGGGGGCGGGTGATCGTCTCGGCCGGCCAGTTGAACTCGGTGACCGCGGCGGCGTCGGCGTCGAGCGGCGGGAGCCGGTCGAGGATGGCGGCGACGGCATCGTCGTCGAGCGGCGTCCCCTCGAGCCGCGCCACGCCGGCGGCGGCGGCAGCGGAGCCGTCGCCCTCGCCCAGCTCGATCCCGTCGAAGCCGAGGACGGGCGGGACCGGCTGGACCGGCTCGCTCCCCGGGCTGGCCGTGACCGTGGTGGTCGTGGTCGTCGTGGTCGTGGCCGGCCCGGCGATGGTGGGCCCCGCGGTGGTGGGCGCGGCGTCGTCGCCGGCGCCGGTGCACCCGGCCAACAGCGCGAGCGCCGCCGTCAGTCGCACGACCATCGCCGTCGTCGGGCGACCACGCCATCCGCTCATCGATCCCCCTCTTGCCATCGGACGTTACGGCCCGAGGGTTGGACGCTGGCGCCGCCCGATCGGTTCCCGGCCTAGCCAGAGGCCGCGGCGGTGCTCTCGCGGACGACGAGCTCGGTGGGCAAGACACGGTGGCGGACCCTCGCCGGGGCGCCGGACCTCGCGCTCTCGATCGCTGCGGTCAGGGCCTCCGATGCGAGCCGCCCTTTGGTCGCGATGTCCTGACGCACGGTGGTCAGCGCGGGTTGGCCGGTCCGGGCCGCGGGGCTGTCGTCGAACCCGACTACGGACAGATCTTCGGGGACGACGATCCCGAGATCTCGTGCCACCCGGATGACCTCGATCGCGAGCACGTCGGAGAAGCACAGCACGGCGGTCGGCCGAGGTTCGAGCGTGAGCAGTGCGTGCACCGTTCCCCCGGCGTGCGCGGCGCCGCCGCTCGGCGTCTGCGCGACGGTTGGCTGGATCCCGGCGGCGTGGAGCGCTTCTAGCCACCCGAGCATGCGTTGCCGCGGGGGATGAGCTCGGGCGTCGACGAGCGGATTGTCGACGATCCCGGTGGCGCCGTCGACCACGGCGTTGAGGATGCCAATGCGGCGATGTCCGAGATCGACGAGGTGCTGGGCGGCGGCACGCGCTCCGCCGCGGTCGTCGACGTTGACGCTCGAGATGCCCGGCACCGGATGCTGGTCGACGAAGACCAACGGCAGCTTGCGCCGCAGCAGCCAGTCGCGCGCCGCGGACTCGACATGGCACGAATACAGCACCGCTCCGTCGATCGCGACGTCCCGAGCCGGGACCACGTCGTCGCGTCCGTCGGACGTCAGCAACGTCAGGGCCAGCCCGGTCGGAGCCAGGCCGTCGACGATCGAGCTGAGGAACGCGGTGGCCACCTCGTCGGTGAAGGCGTGCTGAAGCGAGTCTGTGAGCAGCACGCCCACGGCGCCGGACGTACCCCTCGCGAGCGCCCGCGCCGTGGGATCGGGCCCGACATAGCCGAGTTCGTCGGCGACGGACAGGATCCGGTCGCGGAGCTCACCGGACAGCTGATCGGGTCGGGAGAACGCATTCGACACCGTCATGCGGCTGACGCCGACCCGATCGGCGATCGTCTGCAGTGTCACTCGAGCCATCGCACCACTCTGGTTCTCGAGCAAGGGTAGAGGCGACCGGTCTCGCCGGAACTCGCTCGGGGCGGGTCCCGATCCACCGACGCAGCCATCCCCATACGGGCCTGCAGAGCCGGCGCCGCGGTCGGTAGGGCTGGACGGGGGCGTTGGGCAGGGCGCTGCGACCCACACTGGAGTGCTCCGAGTACTTCTTGGCCAGCGCCATGTAGGGCTCCATGGGACTCTCCGATCGCCATCGCGATTATCTATACCGATACAGTAGCAGTCGATTCTGTACCGGTCAAGGTCGATGGGAGAGACGCCGGGTTCCCGGCTACCGTCCGGCCGCGAGGCCGTCGGCCGGACGGTAGGCGGTCGTGGCGGCCCGGAACGCGCCGGACCGGGCGAGGATGACGGCCGTCGCGGCGACGGTGATCGCGACGATGGCGATCAGGTGATCAGTGCCTCGGCCGATCCCGAGCCACGGCTCCTGGATCGCCCGCATGACGTGAGTCAGGGGCAGGGCGTTCGAGATGTCGTTCATGACCGGGCCCATCGCCTCGGGCGGCGGGCCACCGCCGGCGAGTAGGAACATCGGCAGGAACAGGAGCAGTCCCACGCCCTGGGCGGCGCGTGCGTTCGGCAGCACCGTGCCGAGCAGCACCCCGATGCTGATGAACGCGAGCGAGCCGGCGACGATCCCGGCGACCGTGCGCGGCACGTCCTCGACGGACGGCAGGCCGTAGGCGAGCGCGGCCGTGGCGAGCAGGAGCCCGGCGCCGACGGCGATGAACAGCGCACCGCTCACGTACTGGCTGGCCGGGAACGACCAGCGCGGAAAGCCCGCCGCGTCGAGCCGGCGGAGGACACCGGCCTCCCGGTAGGCGGCGATGTGGACCGGCAACATGATCAGCCCGACGGCCGCGATCACCACGGCGAAATAGGCGGCGATGTAGTAGTCGCTCGGGAGCGTGCCTTCGAACGCCGGGTCGTCGTCGTCGAAGACGCCGCCGATGATGAGCACGGTGATCACGGGGAAGGCGACCACGAAGGCCAGGACCAGTGGCTCGCGCAGGAGGAGCCGGAACTCGGACGTCAGGAGGCGGCGGGTGACGCTCATGCTGCATTCCTTCCGATCAGGTCGAGGACGGCGTCCTCGAGGGACGGTTCGTCGACGCGGAGGTCCACCGGCACCGAGGCTCCGTGAACCCGGCTGGCCTCGACGAGATGGGCGCCGACGTGGGCCAGCATCCGGCGGTCGCCGCGCAGCTCGACCCGGCCGCCGGAGAGACCGACCGAGCGGACACCGCAGATCGATCGGAGGCTGGCGGCGTCGGCGCTGGCGTCGGTGTACGACACGCCGATCCCGGGCCCGTACTGCTCGACCAGCTCCGCCGGCGTCCCGTGGGCGACGAACCTGCCGTCACGCATCACCACGACCCGGTCGCAGAGGACTTCGGCTTCGTCGATGAAATGCGTGACGAGGACGACCGTCGTCCCGCGGGCGCGGATCAGCTTGATGAGCTCCCAGACGACCCGCCGCGCCGACGGGTCGAGGCCCTGGGTCAGCTCGTCGAGGAAGACGATCTCCGGCTCGTTGAGCAGCGCGAGGGCGATGAACAGGCGCTGCCGTTGGCCCCCGGAGAGGGACCCGAACGACTTGTCCCACAGGCGGTCGAGACCCCACTCGGCCACCGCGTCGGGCGACATCCGGCGGTCGGCGAACAGGGCGACGGCCTCGCTGACCCGCATCCGCTCGGGCAGGTTGGAATCCTGCAGCTGGCTGCCGACGCGTGACGCGAGGGCGCTGCGGTCCCTGGCCGGGTCCCGGCCGAGGAGCCGCACCGTACCTGCGTCAGGATGACGAAGGCCTTGGGCACACTCGACCAACGTCGTCTTGCCGGCGCCGTTGAGGCCGAGGATGCCGAAGATCTCGCCCTCGTGAACGGTGAGGTCGACGCCGTCGACGGCGACGAGGTCGCCGTAGTGCTTGGTGAGTTGCTGGATCTCCAACAGCGCAGTCATGGAGCCGACGGTACGGACGACCGCCGCCCGTGTCATCGGACGACGGTCCAGTCGTCAGCTCGGACCGGGGGGTGACGCGATGCCGTGCTGGTAGGCGTAGACGATCGCCCCCGCGCGGTCGCGCACGCCGAGCTTGGTGAAGATCGACCCGACGTGGCTCTTCACCGTGCCCGCGCTGACGTGCAGCGCGGCGGCGATCTCGGTGTTGGTGGACCCCCCGGCGATCAGGCGCAGCACGTCGTGCTCGCGGTCGGTGAGCTGGGCGGCCCGCTCCTGCTCCCGGGCCTGCGGGAGCACGGTGGTTCGGTAGATCGCCAGCACCCGCGGGGTGACCTGGGGATCGAGCCAGGCCGCTCCGCTCGCCACCGTGCGCACCGCCCTGATCAGGTCGACAGCCGGCGCGTCCTTGAGCACGAAGCCGGCGGCGCCGGCGTCGATCGCCGCCCACAACGTCTCGTCGTCGTCGAACGTCGTCAGGATCAGCACCGGTGGGCCGTCGGCGTCGCGGATCCGCCGGGTCGCGTCGATGCCGTTCATCACCCGCATCCGGATGTCCATGACGACCACGTCCGGGCCGTGCTCCACGACGGCCGCGATCGCCTGGGCGCCGTCGGAGCACTGGGCGACGATGGCGAGGTCCTCCTCGGTGCCGAGGATCCGCTCCAGCCCGGCGCGCACCAGGTCCTGGTCGTCGACGAGGATGATGCGGATCACCCGTCGGCGCCCGCGTTCTCGCGGAGCGGCGGCAAGTCGGCCGCCACCCGCCACCCGCCGTCGACCGGACCGGCCTGGACCGTGCCGCCCACCGAGCGGGCCCGCTCCTGCATCCCGACCAGTCCGAAGCCGCCGGTCGACCGGCGCGGCGGCGGGCGGCCGCCGCGGTCGTCGACGGTGATCCGGCACCCGCCGTCGGCGGGATCGACGTGAACCTGCACCGAGGTGCGGGCGGCCGGTGAGTGCTTGGACACGTTGGCCATCGCCTCCTGCACGATGCGGTAGCCGGCGACGGAGCTGGCCGTCTCGACCAGGGACAGCGGCCCGGCGATGTCGGCCTGCACCGGAATGCCCGCCGCGCGGTAGTCGGCGAGCAGCTGGTCGAGGTCCTCGAGCGTGGGCGACGGGCCGACTCCGTCGGTCGCCGAACCGGCCCCATCGGCGCGCAGCATGCCGACCGTCCGGCGCACCTGGTTGAGGCTCTCGCGACCCACCCGTTCGGCGTCGGCAAGGGCGGCGTCGGCCTCGTCGGGGTCGCGGCGGAGCAGATGCCGGGCCGCAGTGAGCTGCAGCATCACGATCGTGAGGGAGTGGCCGAGCACGTCGTGGAGATCGCGGGCGATCCGTTGCCGCTCGCCGAGTGCCGCCCGGTCGGCCACCAGGGCGCGGGCGCCGGCGAGCTCGTCGCGGGCGAGCCGGAACCGATAGCCGAGCTCCCCGAATCCCCAGCCGAAGGCGAACCCCAGCATCCAGTACTGCCAGCCCCACTCGGTGTCGCCCGCGGCCGCGATGATGGCGGGCACGGCGATGGCCGCGACTGCGCAGACGTGGACGATCACGCGGCGCGGCTCGTTGAGGGCGAGATGCGACAGGGCGAGGACGACGAAGAACATCGCGCCCTCCGCCCGCAGGTCTCGTGTGTTGAGGGTGAGGAGGGCGACCACGGCGGCCACGAACGGGACCCAGCCCGGGACCCGCGACCAGAAGCCGTACAGCAGGTACGACGCGACCGCGGCGCCCACTGCGACGACATCGACCGCCCGCATCTCGTCGAGCTCGATCAAGCAGACGGCGGCAATGACCGCCGCCGCGAGGGCCGCGACGATCCCCCACGTACGGCGGTCGTCGAGCCACGCCGCGGGGTCGGTCGCCACGGGGACGACGGTAGTCAGGCCATCGCGAGCCGGACATCCCCCTGTGGTCGGGAGCTCCGTATCAGCCTGCAGACAGATTGTCAACGGAACGCGGTGGGACGCCGGAATGTGGTCCGTAGAATGCCGCCGCTTTCACCGGAACGTGAGCGGTCCCTCCCTGACGTCTGGTGTCCCTATGGCGAAGGTGACGGGAGGTCACAAGTGAAGGTTCGTTCTGCGCTGAGCGCGGTGCTGCTCGGCTCGTTGGCGGTCACGGCGGTCGGAGTCTCCTCCGGCAGTGCCAGTGCCGGGGGCTCGGCGCTGGCCGGGCGATCTGCGATCGCCCCTCGAGTCGACACGGTGACCGTGTCCGGCACGTTCGAACAGGTCGTCGTCGACACCGTCGACGGGGAGCACTTCCGCTACCTCGTCCGCGGCGCTGACCACACCTGGTGGCTCGAGGGTCTTGACGGAGCCGGTACCGACGACCGGCAGTCAGGTCACCGTCACCGGCACCCCGCGTCGACGCGGACACGCTGACGGTCGCCACGCTCCAGGTGCGGGTCGCCGCGGCGGCCCCCGCGGCGAACGCGGCGGTGCGCGGCACGACGCGGGCGCTCGTGCTGCGGCCGTACTGGGGCCGCCGCGCCCCGGCGCGGCCGACGCTGGCCACGGTCAGGAACAAGGTGATCAGGACCAGCGCCGCCTGGTTCCGTGAGGTGTCCGGTGGCCGCTACTCGGTGTCCGGAGTGGTGACGCCGTGGCTCCGGGTCCGCCGCCGGGCAGCTGCCTCAACGGTGCGAACAACGTGGGCAACCAGGCGCTCGCCGCGGCCCAACGACGGGGCTACCGGCTGGCGAGCTTCGAGCGCTTCATCCTCGTCATGCCATGCCGTCCGCCGGGCGGCATCCTCGGGTTCGCCACGCTGCCCGGCCGCCACGTCGTGCTCTTCGACCTGGGCGAGATCGTCGTCGTCCACGAGCAGGGCCACAACCTCGGCCTGCAGCACGCCGGCGCGCGCCAGTGCGTCAAGGGCCGACGGCCAGTGACGTGGTCGCGACGGTGCCGGGTGATCGAGTACGGCGACGCGATCGACGCGATGGGCAACTACCGGGCCGGTCACTACAACGCGTTCTACAAGGCCCGGCTCGGGTGGCTGAACAGCCGAGCCACCGTGACGCAGGACCCGGACCGTCCGGCTCGCCCCGGTCGAGCGGCGCGGTCGTGGGTTCAAGGCGATCCGGCTGCGGGCCGGCCGGGCCACGTACTGGCTCGAGTACCGGACCAAGACCGGCGCCGACGCCAACATGCCCACGGCTGGCAAGGGCGTCCAGATCCGCCTGCAGGCCGGACCGCGGACCCAACTACTCGACCTCGCCCCGCGGAGCAGGGTTGGCGTCCATCCCTTCGACGACGCCAACCTGGCTGTGGGAGGCGCCTGGACCACTCCCCAAGGGGTCCGGATCACTGTCGTCGCCCAGGGGAGGACGAGCGCAGTAGTCGCGTTCAGGTTCCCGCGGCGCTAGCCGCGGGCGCGCACCAGGGCGGGAGGTCGTGTGAGGCTTCGTGCTGCGCCGATCGGCGCCGGCCGGTGCTTCCGTGGCGGCGAAGTCTCCGACCCTGCAGCCGCGGTAGACGCGGCGCGATGGATAGACTGCCGGCGCTTCCACCGGAGCGTTGAGCGGGCGGTCCAAGACGGCCGGTGGCCTTGGGCGGACATGGCGGAGGGACATTGTGAAGGTGCGGGCGGCATTGGCGGCGGTACTGATCGGCGCGTCGGCGGTCTCGGCGGTCGGGGTCTCCCCGGACGCCTCGGCGAGCGGCGGTTCCGCGACGAGTAGTCGAGGCGAGACGGTGACGGTCACCGGTGACTTCGAGCGGGTGGTCGTCGAAACGGTCGACGGCGAGGAGATCCGTTACGCGGTTCGGGGCCTCGACCGGACGTGGTGGCTCGAGGGGGTGGCCGAGCCGGCTCCGGCTCCTGGCAGTGCCGTCGAGGTCACCGGCACGCCGCGTGACGAGTACACGCTGACGGTCGCCACGATCCGGGTCACGGGCGGCGGGACGTCGGCGCTGCAGACGAGCGCGGCGGTGCGCGGGACGACGAGGATGCTGGTGCTGCGGGCCTTCTGGGGCGCCCGCCCGCCGGCCCGGCCGACGACGGCGACGACCAGGCAGAAGGTCATCTCGGCGAGCAACGCGTGGTTCCGCGAAGTGTCCCATCGGCGCTACTCGATCTCGGGCTCGGTGACGCCCTGGCTCCGGGTCTCCAACCCGGGCGACTGCTACGGCGGCTCCGGCCAGGCGGGGGGCGAGGCGCTCGCCGCCGCGCAACGCGCCGGCTTCAGCCTCGCGAGCTACCAGCGGTTCATCCTCTACCTGCCGTGCGACGCGGGCGGCATCCTCGGCTACGCGTCGTTCCCCGGCCAGCACGTCGTGCTGTTCAACAGCATGGACCTGAACGTCGTGGCCCACGAGCAGGGCCACAACCTCGGTCTCGATCACGCCTCGTCGCGCGAGTGCCGCAGCGCGAAGTGGGGCGCGGTGACGTGGTCATCGCGGTGCGCCGTCAGCGAGTACGGCGACGAGCTCGACTCGATGGGCAACCGCCGGGCCGGCCACTTCAACGCGCTCTACAAGTCCAAGTTGGGATGGCTCCAACGCTCTGCGACAGTGACATCGACCCGCACCGTGACGCTGCGTCCCTACGAGACCACCGGGCCGGGGTTCAAGGCGATCCGGCTCCGCGCCGGCGGCGCGACGTACTGGCTGGAGTACCGGACGAGGACCGGGTTCGACCGCGAGATGCTGCCGGGCACGGCGGGCGTGCAGGTCCGCTACCAGGTCGGCGACAGGACGCAGCTCCTCGACGCCGGGCCGGGGAGCACGACCGGGTATTACGACTTCGCCGACGGCCACCTGCCCGCCGGCAGCAGCTGGACCACCCCGCAGAACGTCCGCATCACCGTCACCCGCCAGACACCGTCAGCGGCGACCGTCGCGATCAGGTTCCGCGCCGGCGCCCCGCGGGCGCCCCGGCCGCCGACCTCCGTGCGCGCCAAGGCGCTGGTCAACGCGGCCCGGATCACGTGGCATCGGCCCGCTGACAACGGCGCGATCATCCGCCGCTACGTGATCAGACGCTCCGACGGCGCGACGAGGACGGTGGCGATGTTCGCCGGGATGCCGCCCTCGTTCACGTGGAGCAACCTCAACTCGAGCGTCTCGTACCGGTTCTCGGTCCGGGCGGTCAACCAGGCCGGTACGTCGGCGGCGTCGGCGACCTCCCCGGCCGTCCGGCCGCTGACCGACAAGCCCTCGCTCGTGATCAACAGCCCGACCAGTGGGGCTGCGGTCCGGGGGATCGTGCCGATCCGCATCACGGCGACCCGGAACTCGACCACGAGAGCTTCGATCCAATACGTGACGTGGTGCGTCGGCAGCAACTGCACCTACGACTCCGGCGCACCGTGGGGGCCGTACCAGTGGGACACCCGAGCGCTCGCCAACGGCTCGTACACGATTCGGGCCACCGCATCTGACAGCTACGGACGAGTCGCCACCGTCACCCGGACCGTGAGGGTGAGCAATCCGACACCGACGGTGACCATCACCAGCCCGAGCGCGGGGGCGACGGTGTCCGGGTCCACCCCCGTGCGGTACTCGTTGTCACCCGCGAACTGGAACTGGTACTCGGTCGAGCTCCTGGTCGACGGTTCGTCGAGCGGCTCGGCGAACGCCGGTCAGCCACTTACCTTCAACCCTTCGACGATCGGTCCCGGACAGCACACGCTGCGCGTTCGCGCCACCAGCCAGTTCGGGACGTACCTGTCGGCCGCCCGCGCCGTGACCGTCCCGACCCCGACCGTCACGATCACCAGCCCGAGCGCCAACGCCGACATATCCGGCGAGGTCCCTGTTGGCTACTCGCTGTCGCCGGCGAACTGGAACTGGTCCTCGGTCGAGCTCCTGGTCGACAATTCGCCGTGGGACTGGGCGAGCCCTGGTGATCCGCTCACCTTCAACCCTGCGGTGTTCGGTCCCGGACAGCACACGCTGCGCGTTCGCGCGCGATGACGAGTCCGGGAGGACGTACCAGTCGGCCGCGCGCACCGTGAACGTCCCGACCCCGACCGTCACGATCACCAGCCCGAGCGCGAACGCCAACCTGCCCTCCGGTTCGGTATCCGTCACGTACGCACTGTCGCCCTGGGACTGGTACTGGGTCGATCTCCTGGTCGACGGTTCGCCGTCGGCCTCGGCGAGCCCCGGCGATCCGCTCACCATCGACACGACCTGGTTCGAACCCGGGCCCCACACGCTTGTTGTTCGCGCGTCTGACGAGTACGGCAGGGCATACGACTCGCCGCCGGTCAGCGGTGACGTTCGACGACGCCCTGACGCCCTGATCTGGGCCTACGGCGCCGTCGTCGGCGTCGGGTCCCTGAGCACGGTCTCCTGGTAGAGGGTCAGCGGCGTCTCGTCGGGCGAATCGTCGTCGTCGTCGGAGCACGCGGCCAGGGCGAGGAGCAGTGCCACCGCGGCCGTCACCCGTGCGACGGAATGGTGCCGGAGCTCCACGCCGACGACCGTAGTAGCTTCCCGCGCGTGGCCAAGCCGGGACAGCTGCAGACGTTCATGCGCGAGGTCCCCCTGTTCGCCGGGCTCCTGCCGTCCGAGCTCGACCGCATCGCCCTGGTGATGAACCCGCAGGAGATGTCGGCCGGCGACGTGCTCTGCACCGAGGGTGAGCCGGGTCACGAGTTCTACGTGATCGCGAGCGGGGAACTGGCGGTCGAGCACGGCGCCCACACCGTCGCCAAGTTGAGCACCGGTGACTTCTTCGGCGAGCTCGCCCTCCTCGACCGCGGCCCCCGGTCGGCCACCGTCCGGGCGCTCAGCGAGGGTCGGCTCTACGTGCTCCACGAGCAGAGCTTCACCGCCGTGCTGAACGAGGTCCCGGCGCTCGCCCAGAAGCTCCTCGCGGCGATGGCCGGACGCCTCCGGGACGCCGACTCCCGCCCCGGGTCCGACCTCGACTGACGTCCGCGAGGTCTCAACCGTTGGTCGCCCGCCAGAGCCGGATCGGCGCCGGGATGCCCTTCATCACGACGGGTCCGAGCTCCTCGAATCCCACCTGAGACGAGGGCGACAGCACTCCGGCGCGCACGGAGTCGGAGACGAGCACCTCGCCGGGCGCGGCGACATCCACGATCCTCGCCGCGACGTTGACGTCGTTGCCGACGAGATCGGCGCCGCGCTGGAGGGCGTGGCCGTGGTGCATCCCGACCCGGATCCACAGCGGCAACCCGGTCGTCGCGGCCTCCTCGTCGAGGATGCGGTGGAGCTCGAGGGCGCAGCGCAACGCCGAGTCCGGTTCCGGGAACCAGAGGAACAGCCCGTCGCCGAGCTCCTTCACGATGCGGGCCCGGTCGGGGAGCACGGATCGCACGAGGCGGTCCTGCGTCGCCAGGAGTTGGAGCGCCTCGGCGTCTCCGCGGGTGGCGGTGAACTCGGTGAAGCCGACGAGGTCGGTGAACACGATGGTGCCCTCGACCATGTCGGCGTCCGTTCGCACCGGCGCGGCCATCACGCCGGGACGAGCCGGACAGTGCCGCTCACGATGGCCACGTCGATGACCACGTCATCGCCCGGCTCGAAGCTGCTGCGCACCTTGCCCCGGCCGGAGAAGCGCACCGTCGGGCGCACGCCGGCCGGCAGGGAGATCGTGATCGAGCCCGAGACCGTTTTGACCCGGACCGGCCCCTGGGCCCCCGAGACGATGCGAACCTTGCCGCTGACCGAGCGCACCTGCACCGCGCCCGACGCATCCTCGACCCCGACTGATCCCGAAACCGTCGAGATCTCGGCGTCACCAGTGGCCCCCACGGTGATGCGCCCGCTCGTGTTCGAGACCCGACAGAGCCCGTCACATGCCTCGAGCTCCACGGACCCGGAGACTGTCCGCAGATCGGCGCTGCCCGTCGCGCCGACGCGGATCGAGCCGCTCTGCGACGTCACTCCGACCGCCCCGAAGCGGCCCTGCAACTCGATCCGGCCGGACCGGGTCCCGACGATCACGTCGGCGTCCGGCGGGCACCGGACCACGACCGATGACGACCGGCCGGCTCTGATCTCGACCGCGCCGTCGGCGGCGGGCTCCGCCGAGCCACCCTGGTCCACGACCACATCGGCCCGGGGCTCGGCGATGACCGTGACCCGACCGGACGTCGCACTGATCCGCACGCGGGCAGGCGTCTCCACTGTCGGCGGGTCCATGACCGGCATTCTCGCAATAATGCGGGGCGATGGAGGAGCCCCAAGGCGGCCTGACGCTCGTTTTCACGGACATCGAAGGATCCACCGTCCTCCTCCGCGAGCTCCAGGGCACGTACGGCCTCCTCTTGCGGGTGCATCACCGCATGCTCGAACGCGCCTTCGAGGAGCACCGGGGTCGGTCGATGGGCAGCGAGGGCGACAGTGTGTTCTTCGTCTTCCCGACCGCGCGCGATGCGGTGCTCGGTGCCGTCACCGCGCAGCAGCGGGTCGAGAGCCACGGCTGGCCGGACGGCGTTCGGCTCCGCGTGCGCATCGGGATCCACAGCGGACCGGTGACGATCTCCGGTGGGGAGTACGTCGGCTTGACCGTCCACGAGGTGTCGCGGATCTGCGGTGTCGCTCACGGTGGGCAGATCGTGTGCTCCTCGTCGGTCGCCGATGCGCTACGCGGCGGGGCGGCGGGCGCCGAGCTCCGCGAGCTCGGCACCTTCGTGCTCCGCGGCTTCCCCGACGGCACCCGCCTGTTCCAGGTCTGCGCCGCCGGGCTGGACGACGAGTTTCCCTCTCCCCGGGACACGATCCGGGCCGGGGGCGCCCGGATGTCGGTGTGGTTCCGCGAGACGCCGGGCCCCAGCCACGCCGCCCTGTCGCCGGCCGACGCGCTCGACTTCGAAACGGCCACGGGCGAACAACTCGGCGGTGGCACCGACGTCGAGTGCCTCCCCTCGGGACGCGAGCGCCCGGGTGCGTTCCGCTTGGTCGTCACGCGCGACGGCAACGTCGAGGAGGAGTACGACGGGCTCACCATCGGCGGCACGACCGACGCCGCCACGGTCGTGAACTCCCACTCCCGGCTCATCCGCGTCGTCCCCCGAGGACTCGGGCCGCTCTGAACTCCCGCGGTTACGCGGCGAGTAGCTCGTGGAGGCGCCGGGTGACCGGCCACGCGCCGTTGGTGGTGTTCGACACCACGGTGTGGGTGTACCCGCGTACCGGGTCGTGCACGGTGCGGAACGAGACGCCGGCGTCGGCGCCCACGAGCATCACCGCATCGCCCGTCTGGTCGAGCCAGAAGCCGAGCCCGTAGCGCATCGACTCCTCCGGCACGTCGCTGCGGGGACGCACCATCTCGGCGACGACGTCCGCCGGCACGATCCGCCCACCGAAGAACGCAGCCCAGAGGGCGTGGATGTCGGCCACGGTCGAGTAGATCCCACCATCGCCGCTGCCGACGACCGGCAGGTGGAAGACGTTGGTCCGTGGCCCGTCGGTCGACAAGTAGCCGAGCGCGGCCCGTCCGGGGAGCTCGTCGGACCGCAAGAAGGCCGTGTCGCCCAGGCCCGCGGGACGACACACGTGCTGGTCGACGAGATCCGGGAAGGCGATCCCGGTCGCCCGCTCGGCCAAGAGCGCGAGCACGACAAAACCGCCATTGCAGTAGCAGAACCGCTCGCCCGGCGCGAACTTCGCCGGAAATCCGTCGAGCACCCGGAGGTAGTCCTCGGTGGTCGCCAGCTCGTGGACCCCGACCGGCAGCACATACTCCGTGATCGGGATGCCGGTGTCCTCGTCCATGTAGTCGCCGATGCCCGACCAGTGGGTGAGCAGCTGCTCGACGGTCACCTCGTCGGCGATCAACGGCAGGTCACCGCCGAGCAGCGACCGCGCCGTCGTGGCCAGCTCCAGTCGCCCCTCGCCGATCAGGCTCATGAGCGCAAGCGCGGTGAAACCCTTCGTCCCGCTGGCCAGGCCGAACTGGGTGTCGACCGTGTTGTCGATGCCGAGATCGCGCCGGGCCAAGCCATACGCCTTGGCGAACGCGATGGTGTCGCCGCGATCGACGCGGACCACGCCGGAGAAGTCGGTCTCGCTCGCGACCGCGTCGACCGCACTGGCCAAATCGTCCACGGGGCGGAACGTAGCCCGCGGCGCGGCGCGAATCAGCCGCTGATATCGCCGGCCAGCAGCTCCATCAGCAGTCCGTCGTGCCAGCTCCCGTCGGCGGACCGCTCGTACTGGCGCATCACGCCGACCGGTCGGAAGCCGACCTTGCTGTAGCACCGGATGGCGGCGACGTTGTCCGCCGCCGGATCGATGACGAGGCGGTGATGACCGACGTCGTCGATGAGGTGACGGGCGAGCGTCCGGACCGCGTCGGTGCCGAGACCGCGCCCGTGAACCGCTGGATCGACGTACAGGTCGATGCTGGCGTGGTGGTACATCGGGTCCTCCTCCGCCGCCCACTGGATGGCCCCGACGATCCGGCCGTCGTGCTCGATCACGAGCACGTGCAGCTCGGGCGTGGCGAGATCGTCGAGGATCTCCGCCATGAGATCCTCGGCGCCACCCCACCGCCGGCGAACGTCCGGCTGTTCCCTGATCGTCATCAAGGTCGTGACGTCCGCCGGCGTGGCGGGACGCAACGTGACGACCTCGCCGGACAGCACCGTCATGACGTCACGATACGAACGACAGGGCCGCTCGGCGGCGGCCCCTACGATGACCCGGCGATGCCTCGTCTCACGCTGACCGAGATCGTGCTCGACGCACCGGACGCGCACGCGCTGGCCGAGTTCTACCAACGCCTGCTCGGGGGCTCGATCGGCAAGGACGAGTCGGACTGGGTGACGCTGCGACCAGCCGAGGGCGGCGTGACGTTCGCCTTCGCCAGCGAGCCCCACTACGTGCCGCCGACGTGGCCGAGCGACCGCGACCGACAACAGATGATGATCCACCTCGACTTCCGCGTCGAGGACCTCGAGGATGCGGTCGCCGACGCCGTCGCGTTGGGCGCCCAGGAGGCCGCCTACCAACCGCAGAGGGACGTCCGGGTGATGCTCGACCCGGCGGGCCATCCGTTCTGCCTCTGGGTCGAGCCATGACCACGACGGACGCAGTCGCTCGACCGAACGGCGAGCTCGACGGTCGCGTAGCCATCGTGACCGGATCTTCGAGCGGGATAGGCGAAGCCACAGCCATCCGGCTCGCCAGCCTCGGCGCCAACGTGGTGGTCAACTCGTCCTCGTCCGTGGAGGCGGGCGCGGCGGTGGCGAAGCGACTCGACCCCGAGGCGATCTACGTCCAGGCCGACATCAGCGACCAGGCACAAGGACAACTCCTCATCGACCGGACGCTGGAGCATTTCGGTCGCCTCGACATCCTCGTCAACAACGCCGGGTGGACGACCCTCGTGCCGCACACCGATCTGGACGCGCTCACCGACGAGATCTTCCGGCGGACGTTCGACGTCAACGTCTTCGGAACGTGGTGGCTGACGAAGGCGGCCATGCCCCACCTGCGCGAGTCCCCCGACCCGAACGTCGTGATGGTCACCTCGGTCGCCGGCCTCCGGCCGCTGGGGTCGTCCATCGCCTACGCGATGTCCAAAGCGGCGCTCAACCACCTCACCACGCTGCTGGCCAAGTCGTGCAGCCCCGTCCGGGTCAACGCGGTCGCACCCGGACTCGTCGCCACGCCGTGGACGGCGGACTGGACGGCCCAGCACGAGGCGATCTCCGCCATCGCTCCGCTGCACCGCGCCGCCACGCCCGAGGACTGTGCTGAGGGGGTCGTCAGCTTGATCCGCAACCGCTACACGACCGGGCACATCCTCGTCGTGGACGGTGGCACGAGTCTGGTCCTCTGACTGGTGGACGTCGCCGCGTTGCTGCTCGAGCTGTACGGCCGGATCCCTCCGCTGGCCCGCGACGCCGTCGAGGGCTTGGATCTCGCCCACCTCACCGATCCACCGGCCCCGGGCTCGAACCCGATCGCCTGGCTCGTCTGGCACCTCACGCGGGTGCAGGACCACCACATCGCCGAGCTTCTCGACGCCGAGCAGGTGTGGATCTCCGGCGGCTGGGCGCCGCAGTTCGGTCTCGATCCGGATCCCCAGAACACCGGCTACGGGCACAGCGCCCAGCGGGTCGCGTCGGTGCGGCCGGAGCGTCCGGCGGTCCTGCTCGAGTACCTCGACGCGGTGGATGCCCGCACTCGGGAGATGCTGGAGCACATCACCCCCGAGGACCTCGACCGCGTCGTGGACCGCCGTTGGGACCCGCCGGTCACCCTCGGGGTCCGCCTGGTCAGCGTCGCCGACGACTGCCTGCAACACGCCGGGCAGGCGGCGTACGTGCGCGGGCTGCTCTAATTCATCCCGTCGAAAGGGAGATCGCATGAGTGAGCGCCGAGAGTACGAGCAGATCGTCGTCGAGCCGTTCGATGCCGTGCTGCGGATCACCCTCAACCGGCCCGAGCGGCTGAACGCGTGGACGCCGAGGATGATGGCCGAGCTCACCGCGGCGCTCAAGGCGGCCAACGCCGAGCCCGCGATCGGAGCCATCGTCGTCACCGGCGCCGGTCGCGGTTTCTGTGCCGGCGCCGACATCGAGGCGGTGTTCGAGCCGCAGCTCGACGACAGCGACGACAACCACGACAACGGAGCGGAGCCGGCGGAGCGACGGGATGACTGGGTTCGGCTCTGCCGCGAGTCCAAGCCCCTCGTCGCCGCGATCAACGGCGCCGCGATCGGCGTCGGGCTCACCCTCGTGCTCCCGTTCGACCAGCTCCTCGCGGCCGAGGGCGCCAAGCTCTCCGCCCGCTTCGTCAAGATGGGGCTCGTGCCCGAGCTCGCCTCGTCGCACTGGCTCGTCACCCGCTGCGGGTTCGGCGCCGCGTCGTGGCTCGCGTTGAGCGGCACCACCGTCATCGCCGAGGAGGCGCGCGAGCTCGGCCTCGTCGACCGGGTGACGTCACCGGGCGCGCTGCTCGACGAGGCGATGGCGATCGCCGGCGAGATGGCGCAGAACCCGCCGACCCAGCTGCGCCTGATCAAGCAGCTGTTGACGGCGAACGCCACCGAGACCGACCTGGACGCGGTGCAGCGGCGCGAGCTCGAGGCGATGCAAGCCTGTTACCGCTCGCCCGAGCACGCCGAGGCCGTCAGGGCGTTCATCGAGAAGCGCCAGCCGGTGTTCCGCTGACCGGCTTGGCGCGGACGTTCTCGCTCGGCCTTCTGGGGTGGAATACGCCCCGGGGACGCTCCGTGTTGTGAGCAGTGAGAGCCCATAGGCCGCTCATCGCTCACCGCGTGCGGGGCCGTCCCGTTGTGAGCAGTGAGAGCCCATAGGCCGCTCATCGCTCACCGCGTGGGTCGCACACCCAGGGTGACGGTTCACAGCCGGTCGAGGTCACCGGCGTCGGCGTCGTCGACTGGGATGCCGCAGGTCGGGCACCAGGGGCGCAGCTCGAGCGCGGTGCCACAGCGCTCGTGGTAGGGCACGCCGGGCTGGACACCCTCGACCCGCACCGCCCATGCGCCGAGCACGGCCAGGGCGCCGGCGAGCTCGCGGCCATCGGCGGTGAGCTCATACGTGTGGCGGACGGGCCGGGTCGAATAGGGAACGCTGACGACGATCCGCTCGGCCTCCAGCTTGCGCAGGCGCGCGGCCAGGACGTTGGGGGCGATGCCCGCAATGGTCTCGCTGAGCTCCCCGAAGCGCCGTGGCCCGTCGAGGAGCGCCTCCACGACGAGCAGCGTCCAGCGGTCGCCGACTCGGGTGAGCGCCCGATCGAGCGGGGTCGCGGGGAGCGCTGCCATGCCGCCGATGGTACAGTCACTTGCAAATTGCAAGTCACTAGGAGGACGGTCCCGATGCTCGATGAACTGCAGGTGGCGGTGACGACGGTGACCGAGCGCATCGGTCCGGCGACGGTGACGATCGGGCGCGACCGCCGCGGCACAGGCGTGGTGATCGGCGACGGCCGGATCCTCACCAACGCTCACAATCTGCGCGACCGCACGACCCAGGTCGCCTTCGCCGACGAGCGCGTCGCCCAAGCCGAGGTCCTCGGCGCCGACCCGGAAGGGGATCTGGCCGTGCTCGCGGTCGATACCACCGGTGTACCTGGAGCCGAATGGTCCGCGTCGCCCGCCGCGGCCGGCCAGGTCGTGTTCGGCGCCGCACGCGGTCGTCAGGGTCTGCGGGTCACGTTCGGTGTTGTGAGCGGCGTCGACCGGGAGTTCCGCGGCCCGCGTGGGCGCCGGATCACCGGAAGCCTGGAACACACCGCGCCGCTCGCCCGAGGGTCGTCGGGCGGACCACTCGTCGACGCCGAGGGACGACTGCTCGGCATCAACACCAACCGCGTCGGCGACGGGTTCTATCTCGCCATCCCCACCGACGCCGGGCTTCGCGACCGCGTCGACCGGCTCGCCGCCGGCCACTCGCCGGCCCGCCGCCGACTCGGCATCGCCGTGGCGCCGTCGTTCGTCGCCCGCCGTCTGCGGCGCTCCGTCGGACTCCCCGAGCGCGACGGCTTGCTCGTGCGCGGCGTCGACGAGGGCTCGCCGGCCGCGGCCGGCGGCGTCGCGACGGGCGATCTCATCGTCTCCGCCAACGGTGTCGACGTCCACGCTGCCGACGACCTGTGGGCGGTCCTCGACACGCTGAGTGGGAAGGCGACGGACGCGGTTGACCTCGGCATCGTGCGGGGCGCCGACGAGTTGACGATCCGGGTGACGTTCGACGACGGCACCGCCCAGGAGCGATGACCGCGGCGTCCGTCACGATCTCGGCCGAGCCCATCGACGGACCGGAGTCGCGCCGGCTCCTCGGCGCGCTGGACGACTACCTCAACAGCCTCTACCGCCCCGAGGAGAACTTCCTCGACCTTCCGGCTGACGACGTCACGGGGGACGCGGCGCGTTCCTCGTCGCCCGGCAGGACGGCCTCGCCGTGGGGTGTGGCGCCGTGCGGCGGATCTCACCGACGACGGCCGAGGTCAAGCGCATGTTCGTCACTGCTGCCGCCCGCGGGGGCGGCATCGGCGGTCGCCTCCTCGCCGAGCTCGAGGCGTGGGCCCGGAGGGCGGGGATCACGCGGCTGGTGCTCGAGGCCGGCGACCGCCAGGCCGAGGCGATCCGGTTCTACGAGGCGATGCGGCTTCGTGGCGATTCCGTGCTTCGGCGAGTACGCCGAGGCCAGCCTGAGCCGGTGCTACGAGAAGGTTCTCGGCGCGTCCGGCGGGTGATGGCGTGGCAAACGTCACCACCGCGCGACAGCGAAAGCCGGAATGTCCTGGCGTCTCCATCGTTAATGTCGGTATCGAACGACGCGTGGAGGCGATTTTCCGTGAGCGAGCCCATCGAGACCGTGAAGCAAGGTGACGTCATCGAGTTGACGCTGCGCGGCGAGCGGCAGACCGCGGAAGTGATGCTCCTGACCGACGACGGCGTGGTGCTGCTCGACCTCTTCGACGGGGACCGCCCGGCCTGGGCCCGGATCTCCACGCTCGAGGACGTCGTCGTGTACGCGCCGGACCCTGACGGGGCGCTCGTCGCCGCCTGATCCACCTCGGCGGCGCGGGCTCGCGACCGCCTACGGTCGCGGGGGAAGTGACCGACATCCGGGTGATGACGTGGAACGTGCAGAACCTGTTCCTGCCCGGGACCGGTGACGCCGCACCGGACAGCGACGCGGCCTTCGACACCAAGATCGCCTCGCTCGCCGCGGTGATCGACGCCATCGACCCGGCGGTCGCCTGCCTGCAGGAGATCGGCCCGGGCGAGGTGCTCGCACCACTGCAGGCGGCTCTTGCCCGGCCGCTGCCGCACCGGGCGCTCGGACGGCCCGACGAGCGCGGGATCCGAGTGGCGGTGCTGTCCGCGCTCCCGATGACCAGTATCGACGACATCGATGCCTTCCCTGCTGGCGTGCGACCGGTGCAGGTCAGGGACGAGGTGTTCGACGATCCCGAGACGGCGGCCGACGAAGCGGTCCTCGGGCGGATGGGGCGCAGTGCGGTGCAGGCCACCGTCGATGTCGAAGGCACGTCAGTCACAATTGTCACGGCGCACTTCAAGTCCAAGCTGATCACGTACGACCGACGGCGGGGGCTGGTCGGGGGGCACCAGTTCGCCCCCAACGACGAGGGCGAGCGGCTGCGCTACGCCGGGTACGCCGTCTTCCGGCGGGCGAGCGAGGCGATGACCGTGCGCGCCCGACTCGACGAGCTGCTCGCCGACGTCGACGCTCCGACCGTCGGACTCGGGCGAGAACAGGCCGTCGTGTTTTGCGGCGACCTGAACGACGAGCCGACGGCGGCGACGACGCAGATCGTGGTCGGCCCGGCCGGCTCGGAGATCGACTTGAGCTCCGGCTCCGCGTTCCGGCGGGCCGACGAGGGGGACGGTTTCCGCATGTTCAACCTCGCTCCCCTCCTGCCCGCCGGACAGCGCCACACCCGCGTCTACAAGGGACGGCTCGACCTCATCGACCACATCCTCGGCTCGCATCGCCTCGTCAACCCGGGCAACGTGCCCACGGCCGGCACCGCGTGCAGTCCCGACCCGTTGCCGTCGATGGGCGACCATCCACACCGCCGGCGCAACGAACCGGGCTCGGACCACGCCGCCCTGTTCGCGACGTTCACCGTGTAGCGACGATCGTCACACGCGGGAAATCGCCGAACCGAACGGGCGTGACGCCCGTAGTGGAGCGAACAACGTCGACACCCCCGTCGGCGCTGACCGAATGAGGAGCCATGACCAACAAGACCAATCACTCTCGAGCCGCGCGCCGGCTCGGTCTGGCGGCGGGCGTTGCCGGAATCGCAGCCGCGCTGGCCACCGCCGGCCCGGCGGCGGCGGCGAACAGGGCGTTCGTCGCCCAGGACACGCTCACCGTCAACGGCAGCAACAACAACGACCGCATCGCCCTCCGGCTCGAGGCCGGGCAGCCCGGCATCCTGCAGGTCGACTTCGGCGACGACGGCACGGCGGAGCGCAGCTTCGACCGCGCCACGTTCAGCCGGATCAACATCTTCACCCGCGCCGGCCACGACCAGGTCCGCATCGACCAGGTCAACGGCGCCTTCGCCGACGAGGCCGTGACGATGTTCGCCGGGCGCGGCAACGACACCTTCGACGGCGGGGACGGCGCCGAGCTGTTCTTCGGCGGCCGCGGCCGCGATGCCGTCGACGGCAACCGCGGCAACGACACCGGGATCCTCGGCTCCGGTTGGGACAGCTTCCGCTGGGACCCGGGCGATGGCAGCGACGTCATCGAGGGCCAGCGCGGCTGGGACACGCTCGACTTCAACGGCGCGGACGGCGATGAGCAGATGAGCCTGACCCCCGATGGGTCGCGCTCCCTGTTCCTCCGCGTCCAGGGCAACATCCGCATGGACATGGACGGCGTCGAGAAGCTGGACCTGACCGCGCTCGGTGGCGTCGACACGATCACCCTCGACGACATGTCCGGCACCGACTTCCAGCGGGCGAAGGTCGACCTGCAGGCTTCGGCCGGCGGTCCTGACGGTGCGGCCGATCTCGTCAACGTCAACGGCAGCGCGGGCGCTGACACTGTCGACCTCGAGACCGAAGGCTCGACGGTGGTCGCCGCAGGCCTCCAGACCGAGGTGCGGCTGACGGGCAGCGAGCTCGTCGACCGCATCCAGGTCAACACGCTGGACGGCAACGACGACGTCGACGTCGACGGCACGGTGTTCGCGCTGATCGACATCGGAGTCGACCTCGGCCCGGGCCAGAACTGACCCGAAACCCCCACACGGCGTACTGGATCGGAGCTCCCTACCGGGGGCTCCGATCCGGCGCGTCCGGCCTCTCGTCGGCGCGCGGCGGGACGGATCGGTTCTCTTCCGCCCACGAGGTGGAGGGCGAGGCTGATGAGCGCGCCCGCCACGACGGCCACGCCGGCGATCCAGCCGGCGAAGTCGGCCGGCGGCACCTCGAGGAGGAAGAAGTCGGCGACGGGGGCGATCGTGAACGCACCGATCCCCATCGCCACCAGAACTACGAGCAGAGCGACGCGGATGCGGTCGAGCGGTCGGGCCAGCTCGAAGAGCACCCAGAGGCCGAGCACGATCAACGTGAGCGCGGCACCGCTCTGCGCCGCCTCGACGGACTGGCCCAGCCGGCCCTGGGCGAACTCGTAGACGAACATCGTCGCCGCCCCCATGATCACCCCACACGGGATCGAGAAGCGCAACACCCGCGGGACGAACCCCGGACGAACCGGGTCGTGACTGGCTTGGAACGAGAGCACGAACCCGGGGATCCCGATCGTCAGCGCGTCGACGACCGTGAGGTGGCGCGGAAGCAGCGGATAGCGGGTCAACAGGATGCCAGTCAGCACGGCGAGCACGGCGGCCCACGCCGTCTTGGTGAGGAACAGGCGGGCGACCCGCTCGATGTTGGCAATCACGCGACGCCCCTCGGCGACGACGCTCGGCAACGTGGCGAAGCGGTTGTCGAGAAGCACGATGTCACTGACCGATTTCGCCGCTGGGGTGCCCGAACCCATGGCGATGCCGAGGTCGGCGTCCTTGAGCGCGAGCGTGTCGTTGACCCCGTCGCCGGTCATCGCGACTACCTCGTCACGTTCCTGCAGCGCGTGGAGCAGGGTGCGCTTCACCTCCGGGGTGACCCGCCCGAACACGGCGGTGGAATCGGCGACCTCGGCGAGTGCCGCCGGGTCCTCGGGCAGTTCACGGGCGTCGATGTAGCGGTCGGCGTCGGGGACCTTGCACCGCCTCGCGATCGCGGCCACGGTGACCGGGTTGTCGCCGGAGATCACCTTCGGCCTGACGTTCTCGCGCAGGAAGTACTCCACGGTGTCGGCGGCGTCGGGTCGCACCTCGTCCGCGAAGAGCACCAGCGCGACGGCGGCGATGTCGTCCGGCAGGGCGCGGTCGCCGGGCATCGTGCCGGCCTCGGCGAGCAGCAGCACCCGCAGTCCTTCCGCCGCCAGGCTCTGCACCCGTTGCCCCTCGGGATGGTCTCCCGTCAGGAGTATTTCGGGCGCGCCGACATACCACGCGCCATCCTGGGCGAACTCGACCGCCGAGAACTTGTGGGTCGAGTCGAACGGGATCCGGTCGACCACCGACCACCCCGGGTCGTGCGGATGAGCCGCCTGGATCGCCTTCATCGTCGGGTTGGGGAACTCGTCGGCGGCACCGATCGCGGCGAGCGCGGTCTCGAGCCGCCCGCCTCCCGGTCCGTCGGTGGTCAACGGCTCGACCTTCTCCAGGGTGATCGCGCCGGTCGTCAACGTGCCCGTCTTGTCCGAGGCGAGCACGGTGACCCGGGCCAGGCTCTCGACCGCCTGCAGCCGTTGGACGAGCACCTGCTTGCGGCCGAGCCGGATCACGGCCACCGTCTGCGCCATGCTGAGCAGCAGCACCAGCCCCTGCGGCACGAGGGCCACGACGCCGGCCACGGTGCCGATGAGCGTGGTGTGCACGGTCTCCTCATCGCTCGCCCGTTGGCCGAAGTAGAGGAGCGCCGCGGCGGGCACGATCGCCCAGGTGATGAAGCCGAGGATGCGGTCGATTCCTTTTGCGGTCTCGGACTTCGGCGCGCGGAACTGCTTCGCCTCGGCCGTCAGCCGGGCCGCGTACGAGTCGTCGCCGACCGCCGTCGCCCGCGCCGCCGCACCGCCGCTGGTCACGAAGCTCCCGGACTTCACGTCGTCGCCCTCGGCCTTGTCGATCGCGTCGGACTCCCCTGTGAGCAGGGACTCGTCGACGGCGAGCCCGTCGGAGCTCAGCACCTCACCGTCGACGACGATCTGGTCGCCGGGAGCGAGCTCGAACACGTCATCGATCACGACGTCCTCGCTGGCGATCTCCTGACGGCCCCCCTCTCGCCACACCGCGATGCGTGGCGCGCTGACGAGCGACAGGCGGTCGAGCGTCGACTTGGCCCGCCACTCCTGGACCACGCCGATCACCAGGTTGAGGATCATCACGAACCCGAACAACGCGTCGCGCCATTCGCCGAGCGCGATGACGACGCCCATGAGCGCGGCGATCAGGGCGTTGAACCTGGTGAACACATTGGCGCGCACGATCTCGCCGACGGTGCGCGACGATCGGTCGTCGGTCCTGTTCACCCGGCCGGCGGCGGTCCGCTCGGCGACCTCGGCATTGCTGAGGCCGGGCCACGTCGCCGCCGTCACGTCGCTCACCGGGGCGAACCTATCGACGCCGCGCCCCGGCTCGCCGCACGAGCTCAGGCCGTGGCGAGCACACTGGCGATGTCGGCCAGGATGCGGGCCCGGTGGGGAGGGCTCGCCGACCGACGGAGCGCTTCGTGCAGGTCCCGTAAGCCGCCGGCGACGTCGCCGCTCGCGACCGCCCCCAGCCCGCTGTAGCGCCGCGTCGGACCGAGATGGGCGACCGGCCAGCCGAGCAGCACCTGCTGGTCGGGGTGCGCCCGGAGCGCCTCGGACACTCGGCGGGCGGTGCGACGATCGCACGGGGTCGCGCTCCCGGCCTGGTCGAGCCGGAAGATCGTCTCGGCGGCGAAGGCCAGGGCGACGATGCGGTGGGGCCCGCGGGGAAGCGCTTGGAAGTCGTCGGTCCGCTCGGCGATCGGCCGCAGCCGGTCGGCGGCGGCGGCGATCAGCCCGCAGTCGGCGTGCAGCCAGCTGACCGCGAGGCTCCACACCGGGATGCGCCCGTCCGTCGGTCGGTATTCGTCGAGATGGGTGAGGAACTCCGGCGAGGCCGCGAGGTCGCCCCGCTCGCGGGCCAGCACGACGCGCTGCCCGGCCACCACCTGGCGGGCGGTCGTGCCGCCGAACTCGTGCCCGAACCGCTCGGCGGCGCAGATCGCGGCCTCGGCGTCGTCGAACCGCCCGTCGTACAGGCCCCAGAGCGCGTCCATCGTCGCGGCGATGTAGCGCTGAACGGGTGAGCCCGTGGCGGCGGCGAGGGCGCGGTAGGCGCAGGTGTCGCGGCGCGCCCGCTCATCATCGGCGAGGCGAATGCGGTCGACGATGGACGCGAGGATCGCGTTGCCCGTCAGGTACGAGGAGCCCCGCGACAGCTGCCGCATCCGGGTCGCCAGCCCGAGGGTGTGCTCCGGAGGCTCGACATCGAGCAGGCCCTTGCGGGCCCACATCAAGACCTCGGCCGCATCGCCGGCTTCGAGCTGATCGACGATCCCAGCGGCGGCGCGGGCGAACGCGGTCGAGTCTGGGCCTGCTCCGGTCACGCCGTCCTGGTAGGTCCCCCCGGCGAGACACGCCTGGACGCGGGCGCGCACCGTCACCTCGTCAGGGGGCAACCTGGTCAGAAGCGACTCGAGGCGATCCGCGAGCGTGCCACCCCATCGAACGGGGTCCCACGTCATGTGGGCCATGAGCAAGGTGGCCTCGGCCTCGGCCACGACGTCGCCAAGGGCCCGCGCGAGCTCGGCGGCGGTGAGGAGGTCGGACTCAGCGGCGTCCCACTCGGCGGCGAGTCGCCGCGTGCGTCCCTGGCGCAGCAGGATCGCCAGCTGCTCGTCCGGACGGGCGATCTGCAGGGCCCGGCCGTACAGCGAGATCGCGGTGGCGGTCTCGAACGGCGCGAGCGTGTCGGCCGCGCGCACCAGCGCGCCGAGCCCGATCGTCGTGGCCAGACCCCCGAAGTCGGCGCGGCTCGCATGATGGGCGATCGCCGACGCGCAGGTGGCGATCTCGATCGCGTCCGAGGTCTGGACGAGCTGTCGCTCGAGATGCTCGAGCACCCATTGATGCAGCGCCCGGCGCCGTTGCGGCTCGACGGTTGCGTACGCCGCCTCCTGCCACGCGCGATGGGTGAACGCCGTCTCGTCCCCGACCCGGTGCACGTCGATCCCGGCGTCGAGCTCCGTCGACAGGGCGTCGATCGCCTCGGGCTCGCCGGCGAGGATCTGGGCGACCAGGTTCAGGTCGAACCGCGTGCCTTCGGCGAGGACGGCAGCGGTACCGAGCGCACGGCGGGCGGCGGGAGGGCGCGATTCGACCCACCGGCCAAGGGTCGTCATGACCGAAGGAGCGCATCCTCCGTTTGAGCTCCGGGCCATCGTCATCGGACACGTTGAGCAAGGCGAGGGGGACGCCGCCGGCGCGGTGATAGAGGCGCTCGACCTCGCGCTCCTCCACACGGCGGCCGCGGATACTCGACAGGAAGCGCCCGGCGGTCGGGAGGTCGAACGGCTCGAGCACGGTGCGGGCCGGCGCGGCGGACAGCGCGTCCGCGAAACAGCCCTCCGGTCGGAGACTCGCCACCACTCCGACAAGGCCCAGCGAGTCCCGGCTGAGCCGCGTCATCACTTCCAGCAGCTCCGGGGTCGCCCGGTGGATGTTGTCGAGCACGAGAAGGACGGGGTGATCGATCGCCCGGAGCACCGCGCCCGCGAGGCCCGCGGCGTGGCGCACGGGAGAGACCGGCTCGCGGCCGGCGACCCCTTTGGGCTCGTCGAGCGTCGGTCCGTCGACGACGGCGACGATCTCGTCGGCGCGGTCGACCACCTCGTCGGGCGGGTCGGCGCGGCGGAGGAGGATCTGCCACAGCGGCGTCATGGCGCGGCGCAGCACCCGGTAGAGGCCGGTCTCTTCCTCGACGTCGACGTGGACGGTGCAGAGGCCGAGTTCCGCCCCGGCGTGCCGCTGGAGGTGGACGAGCAGGTGCGTCTTGCCCGACCCGGCGTCGCCGGCGAGGAGGTGCAGGCCGCCGCGCCCCTCGGCCACACCCCGCGTGAACCGCCAGAGCTCGGCGTACTCGTCTTCCCGTCCGACCGGCGGCTCACGCGGCGGATCCACGGCGTTCGGCGCCGCGACGCCTCCGCGAGGCGTCCCGTGGGCGACCAGGAGCGCCGCCCAGCGACGGGCCGGCTCGGCGCCCTCGCCGTTCGCCGCCGTCCACTCGGCCAGTGAGGCCCGGGCGGCGGCCGTGCCGCACGTGTCCAGCTCGCTCACGAGTCTCCCGTGCCACAACGACGGTGGTGCCTCCCCCGCCCGGGTCCAGTGGAGCAACCGGTTCGGCGGGATGCCGCCTGGGCGCTCGAGGCCGAGGCGGCCGGCCAGCTCGCGAAGGTGCCGTCGTCGTTCGATGAGCCCGTCGCGGGCCTGACCGAACGGTGTCCGGGCATGCGCGTCGCCGAGCTCCTCCCACGCGGCCGGACCGGCGCGCCACAGATCGTCGGCGCGGAGCAGCACCCGCAAGGCGTCGTCCTCGTGGCCCGCTTCGATCAGCGACTCGGCCTCGTTGACCAGGGCCCGGAAGCGGTCGGCGTCGACGCTGACCGCGCCGCGGTCGAGCTCGACGAGGCCGGAACGGGCGACCGGAACCCGGTGCAACGGCGTGGGCAATCCGAGGAGGCGATGGAGCCGCGACAACCGCGAGTCGATGCTCCCCGGCGACAGATAGAGGACCTCGCGGGCGAGATCGAGCTTGCGGATCGGCTCCGCCGGCAGGGCCAACGCCACGAGCAGGGGGCCGACCTGGGCGGGTGGCTCCACGACCACGCCGTCAACCGTGATCCGTAATGGCCCGAGCACGCCGACGCCGATGCCCATTCCACGTTCCGCCTTCCCGTCAGTCTGGTGTGGAATGCGTCCGCCCGGCCGCGCCAAGAGGCTACGCCCATCCAGCAAGTCACGCGCAAGTCATTCCTGTTGGCTCGGCCGCCCGATCGCGCGATAACTGACCCGGGAGGGAGTCTTGCCTCGGCTCCCCGACCCGTAGCGATTGCCCATCGAACCCCCAAATCGGCGGAAACGGGCAATCGCTACCGGTCGGGGGGCTGGGTCTTGTGTGCCTTTGGGCGCGGTGTGGGATGCTCCGCGCCCAGGGCTTTCCTAGTCGACGAGTTCGAGGAACTGCCAGCGCTGGCCTTCCGCCAGGCCGGCGAGCTCGCGGCCGCAGGTCGCCCACACGGCGGGCGACGACGTGACGTGCTGCGTGCCGGCGTGGACGTCACGCACGAGGCGCTGGATCGTGCCCCGGCGCAGCGCGGTCGTGCCACCGGCGAGGTACACGAAGTCGGCGACGGCCGCGAGGGCGTTGGTCGCGTTCGTCAAGGCGAGGCGCACGAGCGTGTGCTGGCGCACCGACAGGCGTCCGCCGGCGTGCA
This sequence comes from uncultured Acidimicrobiia bacterium, assembly GCA_963755235.1. GTDB lineage: Bacteria > Actinomycetota > Acidimicrobiia > Acidimicrobiales > Ilumatobacteraceae > JALZMG01. The sequence continues at coordinate 131,986 of CAVWJT010000015.1, read as the reverse complement.
ACGTGTCCCAGGCGTCGGCCCACGTTTCGAACACGAGGGCGCGCGCCGCGCGCAGTGTCGCCTCGGCCTTGGCGTAGTCCTGGTGGAACGACTCGCTGCCCGCCCGGGCACCGGGCCGGCCGGCATTGTCGTGCACGAGCGCGCCGAGCTCGTCGAGCAGGCGGCGGCCGACGCCGAGCGCCCAGCCCGAGTGGCACATCGCGGCGAAACAGATGATGCCGGCCCGGTAGAGCGGGCCGCCCCGAAGCGGCTCGTCGAGGAGTGCGAAATGGCTGTAGGCGTCGGGCACGTAGACGTCGTCGAGCGTGTAGTCGATCGAGCCGGTGCCGCGCAGCCCCAGCACGTCCCAGTTGCCGAGCAGGCTGGCCTGCTCGACGGGCACGACGAAGATGCGGGGCTCGCCGGTCGTGCTGATGACGGCGAGAGTGTGGATGTGCGTGCCGTGCAGGAGGCCTGACGCGAAGCTCCACGACCCCGACACGAGGAAGCCGTCCTCGTGCGGCACCGCGGTCCCGGGCCGCGTTCCTTGCCCGGCGATCACCGGCCGCCCGCCGTTCGCCCACAGCTCGGCGACCGCTTCGTCGGCGAGGTACGAGCCGGCGGTCCCGATCGCCAGGCACGACGCCATGAGCACCCACCCCGCCGACGGATCGGCGTACGAGGCGATCTCGAGCGTCTCGAGCGAGTGGAGCGGATCGAGCTCCGCGCCGCCGAGCACTTCGGGCACCCACATCTGGTACAGCCCGTCGCGGTGGAACGCTTCGACGACGTCGTCGTGGAGACGTCCCTCCCTGTCGGCGTACTCGCCGTGCTCGTCGATGAGCGGCACCAGCGCGCGGGCCGCCTGGCCGAGCGCTGACGTGGCGACGAGTTTCGCACCGAGATCCATGGGTCCCCCCTCCGAGACGGCTCGCGCCGAGCCTAAGCCGCGGGACGTCGGCGCGCCGATTGTTCGGTGATCAGCGCATTCGGTGTGGTGCCGGTGAACTGGCGGAACTCGCGGACGAGGTGGGACTGGTCGGCGTACCCGGACTCGGCGGCGATGCGAGCCCAGCTGTGACCGCTGTCGATGAGCCGCCACACCCGCGACAGACGCAGCAGCCTGGCGGCCAGGCGCGGTGCAATACCGACCTGCTGTTTGAACTTGGTGATGAGGTGCTGATGACTCCAGCCGACCTGACGGGCGATGTCCCGGATCGTGCTGGTGCCGCCCACGAGCAGGTCCCACGCCTCGCTGACTTCGGAGGACGGCTGCGGTCCGCGCGCCCAGCGGTCGAGGAGGAACGCGTCGATCAGCCGGGCGCGTGCCACCCATGTCGAGGCGGCCTGCACCCGCTCGACGAGCCGCCTTGCCTCCGCTCCGACGAGGTCCTCGAGGGGAACGATCGACTCGCCGATGTCGGCCACGGCCGGGCCCAGCAAGGTGTACGCACCGAGCGGGGCCAGGCACGTTTCGATGTGGGCGGGCGCGGCGGCGCCCGGGACGACGGTGGAGGAACCGTTGGCAGCGAAGACGAGGGCAGCGGGATGAAGGGGCGAGTCCTCGAGTTCGACGACCAGCGGGGTCAGCACGCCGGCGGGGATGACGAAGTCGGTCGGCGGGGTCGGGGCCTGGTCGACCCCCTCGTAGCCGTGGGCCAACAGCGGCCGCAGCCGCCGGTCGGGGAGCAGCTTGATGCGCGCCGAGCGTCTTCGCAGGGTCGTCCACCGACAGGTCATGCCACGTTGACGGTACGAATGGATTGGATGGGTTGCCAGTGCCAAACTGCGCCAGAACGCCCGGGCCAAAGGGTCAGCTGGCGTCAACCCGCCGGTCGTCCGTCACAACGCTGACCAGGACCCGTTCGAGCGCATCCATCGCGTCGGCGACGGCGTCACCCTGGATCGCTCCGAATCCGATGAGCACGCCGCCGGGAGCCGGGCTGAACCGGTAGCAGCGCGGCAACGACCCCACGAGCAGGCCCTCGGCGATCAACGCTTCGTGAAGGGCGCGGTCGTCGTCGATCCCATCGACGAGCACCGCGATGTGCAGCCCGGACGATGACGGCAGGAGTCGCACCGGCAACGGCCAGGACCGTAGGCGGCGCACGACCTCCTCACGCCGGCCGCGGTACTGGCGGGTGGCTCGGGCGATGTGCCGATCGAGATGACCGTCGAGGATCAAGCGGGTGAGCGTCGGCTGGGTTGGCCACGGCGGACACCAGTCGACCGCTTGGCGCAACGCGCTCACCGCGGGGATGATGCTGCGGGGGACGACGGCGAAACCGATCCGAAGTGAGGGTGACAACACCTTGGAGAGGGTGCCGAGGTAGACCACGCGACCGTCCGGGTCGAGCCGCTGCAGCGGCTCATGGGGCCGAGTTGCGTAGCGGAACTGGCTGTCGTAGTCGTCCTCCACGATCGTCGCGTCGTGGCGCGCCGCCCAGCGCAGCAGCTGCAATCGTCGTTCGTGGGAGAGCACGCTGCCGAGCGGGTATTGATGCGACGGCGTCACATACACCAGGCGCGCCGAGGCCGGGATCGCATCGACGACCAGTCCATCGGCGTCCACGGGCACACCGACGACCGCCAGCCCGTGCGACCGGAGGAGTTCGACTGCGGGTGGATAGCCCGGCTCCTCCACCGCGACGACATCGCCCGGCCCGACCAGCACCCGCACCACGAGGTCCATGCCGTGCAACGCGCCCGAGGTCACGACCACTTCCTCGGCCGACGTCACGACACCACGCGTCCGGCCGATCCAATGGGCCAACGCCGCTCGTAGATCATCGTCTCCGACCGGGTCGCCGTAGTGCGGTGGGGGCTCCTTCGTGGCCGCCGTCGCGCAATGCCGCCAGGCGCGCAGCGGGAACAGGCTCGGGTCGACGTTGCCAGGCCGGAAGTCGTAGCGCGGCGTGGTCGTTGGTTGGCGGCCGTAGGGCGTGATCGACGCGGCCAGTGGCAGTGGCTCGATCGCGGTGCGGGCCCGCCCCTGCGGCATCGCCGCGACGGCGCTCGTCACCACCGTGCCGCCGCGGCGGCGACCATCGACATATCCCTCAGCGGCAAGGCGCGCGTACGCCTCCGCCACGGTGAACCGGGACATCCCGAGCTGAGCCGCCAGGGTCCGACTCGGCGTCAGAACATCGCCGGCAATCAACCGGCCCTCCACGATCGCGTCACGCACCTGCCCGTACACCTGCTCCGCGAGTCCCCGCTGGTCGCCGGGATCGATGAAGACCTCCACCGCGGCCACGGTACGTGGCCTGGCGTCGATTCGACCGGTGGGATCTACGTCGGGTACTCGTCGTGCCGATGGAACCACGACAGGTCGCCTTCGTTGCGGCCCAGCGGCGCGCGGTCCAACCACTGCCACATCGTCCACAGCCCGTCGAACCCGCGGGCATACGCGGAGTACGTGTGGAACACGTCGTCACCGTCACGGGCGAAGGCGCTCATGCCGGGTTGTTCGCCCGACCAGTCCTCCCAGGCGACGTTCTCCGCCTCGAGCTGGGCCTGGTCCTTGTAGTTGTACTCGACAGGGGCCACCGTGGGATCGATCGTCGCGTGGAAGTCGTAGTTGAAGCTGCTACCGAACGACGAGACCCACCGGAAGTCCCATCCCATGCGCCGCTTGTACGCGGTGAGCTTCTCGAGCGGCGCTCGCGACACCACGAGGAACGCGACATCGTGGTGCTCGAAGTGCGGGATGCTGCCGGCGAATCCATCGGTGACCCCCGAGCAGCTCGGACAGCCTTCGTCCCAGTCCGGGTCGAACATGAAGTGATAGACGAGCATCTGCGAACGCCCGCCGAACAGATCAAGCAGCGACGCCTCGCCGTCTTCGGTCGCGAACTGGTAGTCCTCTTCGAGCTTCACCCACGGAAGCTCACGGCGTCTTCGCGCGAGCTCGTCGCTGCAGCGCGTCAGTTCCTTCTCCGCTTCGAGCAGTTCGAGGCGCGCGGCGAGCCATTCGTCCCGAGTGCCCAGTGTGTGGGATGCCATTTCGTTTCGCCTCCTTCACGGGCCACGCTACGTAGGACGGGTGGACGGTGTATTGGACGAATTTCACCGCAGCACGGACCCGGCGGTGCATGATCGTTGGGGTGCCGACGACCATTGCCCACCGCCGGTTGCCGATGACCGGGCGGGACCCGCAGGAACGTCCATCGGGCGGCAACGTCGCTCGAGCTGCTCTATGACCTGACGTTCGTCGTCGCGTTCGGGGCCGCGGGCAACGAAGCCGCGCACTACTTCGCCGAGGGCCACTGGCGGACGGGATTGATCGGGTTCGGGTTCGCCATGTTCGCCGTCATCTGGGCCTGGATCCAGAACACGTGGTTCGCCTCGGCCTACGACACCGACGACTGGATCTACCGCCTCCTCACGATGATCCAGATGATCGGCGTGCTGGTGTTGACGCTCGGGTTGCCGCCGATGTTCGAGTCGATCGAGCACGGCGAACACGTTGACAACGGCGTGATGGTGCTCGGCTACGTCATCATGCGCGTCGGGCTCATCGCGCTGTGGCTGCGCGTCGCCCGACACGACGTCGTCCGTCGGCGTTGCGCACTCACCTACGCCATCGCCCTGCTCGTCGCCCAGATCGGCTGGATCGGGCTGCTAGTGGCCGACGCCTCGATCGGTGTGATGTTCTCGGTCGCCGCGGTGCTCGTGATCATCGAGCTGATCGGTCCGGTCATCGCCGAGCGCCGGTTCGGCGCGACTCCGTGGCACCCGCATCACATCGCCGAGCGGTACGGCTTGCTGACGATCATCACGCTCGGAGAGGTGATCCTGGGCACCGTCGCCGCGCTTGACGCGGTTGTGCGTGCCGATGGATGGACCGTCGAGACTGCGCTCGTCGGGCTGGCCGGTGTCGGACTGGCGTTCGGGATGTGGTGGATGTACTTCGTGATCCCGAGCGCTGACCTGCTGCACCGCTACCGCAACCGGTCCTTCGGCTGGGGATACGGGCACATCCCGTTGTTCGCCGCGCTCGCTGCGACCGGCGCGGGTCTCCACGTGGCCGCCCTCTTTCTCGAGCACGAGGCACACATCGGTGAACTGGCCGTCGTGCTCACCACCGCGGTGCCGCTCGCCGTCTACGTGATCTGCCTGTATGCCCTGTACAGCGTGCTCACTCGCGAGATCGACCCGTTCCACGTCTGGCTTCTCGCCGGCACCGCGGTGGTCATCGTCGGGGCGATCGTCATGGCCGCTGCCGACGCTCCCATCGCCGCCTGCCTCCTCGTGCTGATGCTGGCACCGGCGGTGACCGTCGTCGGCTACGAGTTCGTCGGCCACCGCCACCGCGCCGCGATGCTGGCCCGATCAGGCGTCGACCACGGCGGGGGCTGACGGCACGAACCGGATCAACCTGTCAGAGCTGGACGTCAATCCGTCGCAGGGCCTCGTCGATCTGTTCAGGGGTCGAACGGAAGCTGGTGACGAAGCGCACCCGATCCTTGTCCAATCGGTAGAAGTCGAGCCCGGCGTGCGCCCAGGCGTCGATCTCGGCCGGGTCGGCCCGCAGGAAGACCATGTTGGCCTGGGGCATGTGGTCCGGTTCAAGGCCCCGTTCGGCCAAGCCGGTCGCGAGGCGTGACATCGCCTGGTTGGCCGTGGCCGCGAGACGCAGCCACAGGCCGTCCGTGAGGTAGGCGTCCAGCTGGGCGGACTGGAACCGCATCTTGGAGGTGACATGACCAGCGCGCTTGAGGCGGTAGGTCAACGACTCCCTCAGCGCCGGGTCGAAACACACGATGGCGTCGGTACTGAGCGCACCGTTCTTCGTGGCCCCGAGGGTGACGACGTCGGCGCCCACCCGCCAGGTGAGGTCGGCGGGTGAGCAGTCGAGTGCGACCAGCGCGTTGGCGAGGCGAGCCCCGTCGATGTGCACGCGCAGCCCACGGCCACGCGCGGTGTCGGCTACGGCCCGCAGCTGCTCCAGTGGGTAGAGGGTGCCGTGATCGGTCGGCTGGGTCAGCGAGAGGACGGCCGGCTGCGAGTGGTGGGGGTCACCCCAGCGGGTTGCGTACAAGGCGTCCTCGACTGCACCCGGTGTGAGCCGGCCATGCCCGTCCCCGCGCAGGCCCTTCATCACTGCGCTCGTGAACAGGGATGTGGCCCCGCCTTCGCTGGCGATGATGTGCGCCGTCTCGTGGCACAGCACCGCACCCCACGGCGGGCACAACGCGGAAAGGCCGAGCGCGTTGGCGGCGGTACCAGACGCAACGGGAAACACCGCGACCTCGTCGTGCTCGAACACGTCGGCGACCCGCTCCTGCAGGCGAGCGGTCCACGGATCTGCGCCATAGGCCATCGTCCCGCCAATGTCGGCGGCGACAACGGCAGCCATGATCTCGGGCGCCACGCCGACCGAGTTGTCGCTGCGCAGCTCAATGCGTCCACGATCGGGCTCGATCACGCTCGAACCATACGGTCAGTGGCCGCAGACCCGGCGATGGCGGAGCGGTCGGTAGTATCGCCGTCGATGGACCTGCTCGAGCGGGCAGGGGTCCTGGGTGACCTGCACGACGCTTTCTCCGCGGTGCGTAGCAGATCAGTAGCCCCGGGTCTGCTCCACGAGCTCGTGTCATGACACGAACGACGCTGCCCACCCCGGACCTCTCGAGGTCTATGTAAGCGAATTGCGGGTCATTCCGCCGTTTCGCGCACACAAAGTGCGGATTGAGGCGTTAGGCGCGACTTCGGGCGTCGGCGAGCAGCTTCTGGAGAAGCTCCTCACCGCGGGCACGATTGGCCTCCGAGTAGAACAAGTGCGAGGCGATGCGGTTCGTCTTCGTCGACGCCAGGTAGTTCCGCTCGTACAGCTCGCCACGCGCGCCGAGCAGCGATCCCATGAAGTCCCACGCCGTACGGTAAACGGCGGAGCGGTCGTCCGCACTCATGCCCTTGGCGCCCGGCTGTAGCTCGTTCATCAGCTGGTTGATCCGCGGATCGTCGAGCTGGCCGCGACTGGCGGCGGCGAGCAGGTTGTGGCTACCGATGACCTTGAAGATCTCGTTCACCCGCACCATCCATTCGGGCATGATCGCTCGGATGGGGTGCATCGCCCGCGCGTCGGGATACACGCCGCCACCTTCCCAGGTCTTGGCGTCCGCCACCGACGCGATCAGCGAGCTGCGGGTCAGCTCGATGTAACCCATGATCTCGCCGAGCATCTCGAGCGTTCGCTCCGAAACGTCGTTCACCGCCTCGGCCATCTTGACTGCGAGGCCGTAGGCGAACTCCAGCTTCGTCAGCGCCCGCAGCGTGGTCTGTTGCATGATGTTCGGCCACCACGAGCTGGGCATCATCACCGAGTTGTAGACATCGACGCGGCCGTCGAGCCACATGTTCTCCTTCGGCACGTGCACGTCGTCGAAGAGGCACAGGGCGTCCTGCTCGTCGAAGCGCGTGGAGAACGGGGCGTCGACTGGGTGCGCGTCGGGGCGCATGCCGCTGTCACGGCACAAGAAGACGAGGCCCGGCGCGTCCATCGGGATAGTGAACGAGAGGGCGTATTCGGGCGGGGCTTCGGCAGGCAACGGGTGTCCGGGATACACCGCCTGCTCGTCAGCGTAGGGCGCCAGCGTGGCCAGCAGACGGGCCCCGCGCACGATGATCGAGTCCTCGGTCTCGCCCACCTTGTGCAGCGGCACCGGGTTGTCCTTGAAGACGGCGTCCGCGGCCTTGTCCACATTGGGGTGGACGATGGTGTGCGTCAGCGCCAAGTCGGTCCGGCGAAGTCGCTTCTGGAAGTTGACGAGGTTGGCGTACCCCTCGGCATTAGAGCCGTCCGAGCCGGCCCAGCGGTGCTCGTCGTCTGCGAAACCGGCGAAGGTGACGTTCATGTAGTCGGGCGTGCGGCCCATGACGCCCATGCTCAGCTCGGCGATGAGCGTGAGGCCTTTGCCCCGACGCTCGAGGTCCTCCTTCGAGCGCGGCTGCATGTGGCTGATGTTGATGTCCTCGCCCGTTTCCGGGTCACGGATCAGCAGCTCGTCCGGCTTATCGTGCTGGAGGTCGTAGTACGAGGCGATGGCCTCGGCGCCGGCTTTGAGCAGCGGGTGTTCTGTGACGGTCTCGACCTTCTCGCCGCCGAGCCAGATCTCCCGGCTCGTGGCCTTCAACCCGTTCAGGTAGTCCTGGCCGGTCCGCGCGGGCACGGTGGGCGAGCGTAGCGACGTGGCGTGCCCGGGGTGGGATTCGAACCCACACGACCTCGCGGTCAGAGGGGTTTAAGCCTTCTCGAAATCGTCCGCCGAGTGCGCTCCCATCCGTGGAGTGCGCTGTGATCTGCGGCTTCCGTCCGTGCAGTCCGTCCAGTGCGCTCCCGTGTCCAGCCGTGTCGTCCAGTCCTGTGCAGGAATCCGTGCAGCCCGGTGCGGGCACGGGACACACGTCCGGCGTGTTCGCGAAGGCCGGGTCACCGATGCCGTGCAGACCACGTCGACGTGTTGGCCGGGGCCGGTATGCGGCGAGGACGGTGACACAAATCGCGAGCGAACGTATTCAGCCGTTCGGTCAGCGCGGCGTGAGGTAGCTTGCGGCGCTCACGGGAGGGACCTCGTGGGTTACGGGTTCGACGGCTTCTCAGGCAGGTAGGTGACCGGTGTGGCCTACGACGCATTCATCTCCTATCGCCACGGTGCCGATGCCGCCGTGGCGGCAGGCGATCGAGCACGGCCTGGAACGGCTGGCCCGGCCCTGGAACCGCCTGCGGGCGATGTCGGTGTTCCGTGACGAGAGCAATCTCACCGCCGAATCCGACCTGACCGGAGCGATCACCCGCGCCCTGGACGACGAGCCGATACCTCGTGCTGCTCGCCAGCCCTGAGTCGGCCGCGTCGCCGTGGGTCGACAAGGAGGTCGCCTACTGGTGCGACCACCACGAGGGGATCAAGCAGCTCATCGTGGTGCTCACCGGCGGCGAGTTCGAGTGGGACGAAGCTACCGGCGCGCTCGGCGCCGTCAACCGACGCGGTCTCCGAAGCGGTGCGCTCGCGGTTCACCACCGAGCCGGTGTACGTCGATCTCCGCTGGGCGCGCGCGGCGCCCGAGTTGTCGCTGCGCGACTCGCGGTTCCGTTCCGCGATCGTGAAGCATCGCCGCCACGATCCGCGGCATCGCCGCCCGCAGGACCTCGAGAGCGAGGACGTGCGGCTCCACCGGCGCGCCCGCCGACTGGCGCGCGCCGCCGTGGCGACGGTGCTGGTGTTGGCGCTCGTCGCCTCGATCGCCGCGGTCCTGGCGGTGGCCAACGCCCGTCGTGCGGAGCGCCGCGCCCGCGACGCCCTCGCCCGGCAGATGGGCTTGGCGGCGCTCGATCTCCCGGCGAGCGAGGTCGACCAGGCGTTCCTCCTGTCGCTGGTCGCTGCCGATCTCGACAGCGGCGACGACGCCGAGCGGTTCCAGGCCAGTCGGGCCCTGATCGGGCGCTACTCCCGGCTCGAACGGCTGCTGTACGCGCCGACGGGACGACGAGCATCCGCGACGTCGCCATCGCGCCCTCCGACAACCGGCGGATCCTCGCGGCCTCGACCGGTGCCGACGGCGGGACGTCGGTGCTCACGTGGGAGGAAGCCGCCCGAACCGACTCGTCACCGACCGAGACTGGCTGACGGGATCCGCCCGGCGGTGTCATTCACGGACGGCGGGTCGGCGCTCATCGGTGAGCCCGTCGGCACCGTGGTGGTGACGGGCGATCCCGGGTCGCCGGAGAGGACGACTCCCAACGTTGTCGCGATCGACCCGGAGCGCGGCCTCGCCGCAACGGTCGCTCCGCCCGCGTCGCTGGAGCTGATCGACATCGACGGCGGCACGGTGCTGGCTCGGTCGCCCGACGAGCCCGGCGCGGTCGACCTGCACTTCGGTCGGGCGGTGACGACGTCCAGCGACCGCGTTGTCCTGCTCGACACGAGCAACGGCGCCGCCCGCTCCGCGGCCGGGAGCGCCGCCGGGGCCACCGTTGTCGGCGCCGGACCGAGCGACGAAACGGCCGCTGTCACGGCGTCGGTCGATCAGCTCGTCGTGTGGCGCCGCGTAGGTGATCGCCTCGACGCCGGCGACACTGCGGCGCTCCCCGACGAGGTGGGCAACCCGCGCCAGGTGGCGGTCGTCGCCCGACGGCGCCCGCGTACTGGTCGTCGGCGCCGCGGGCTCGGCGGTGGTGCAGCTCGCGGGCGGCGCGGCCGAGAGCGTCGACCCGGAGGCGACCGGAATCGTGGCCGTCGATCCGAGCGGGCAGTTCGCCGCGGTCGGCGGTGCCCGCCTCACGATCTGGGACCTCGCCACCGGTCGCCCGACGTTCTCCGTGCCTCGGCCGGTCAACGCCATGGCCTGGAGCGGGCCGTGCGGGCAGGAGCCGCGCTGCACCTTAGCGACCGTTGGCGAGTCGCTCGACGCCTGGCTGCCGGAGTCGCGCCGCCACGTCGAGCTGGTGGACCAGACGAACGCCCAGGCCGTGGCGATCTCCGCCGACGGCACGACGGTGGTCACGGCGGGCTGGGGTCCGACCGTTGCGGTGTGGCAGCTGCGCCCGATCGTCGACGATTCCGGCCGCCGCGAGATCTCCGCCGCGGATGTCACCGCCGGTCCGGATGCGCAGTGCGCCTCCTCCGGCGACGGCGACCTCCGGGCGATGAGCCCTGACGGAACGTTCGTCGTGACCCACCCAACGGACGACGGCACGACGACGGTGTGCGACGCCGTCGGCGGCTCGGTCGTGGCCCAGGTTCGGATCCGGGGGAATGCCCGTCCGCCCGACGCCGTGGCGATCGACAACCGGGGGAACCTGGCCGTCGGCGGTGGCGACGGCATCGTCGAGGGCTACCGGCGAGACGGCGACGACGTTCGCGCCGGGGCGTGCCATCGACGTGAAGCTGGGAGACGAGCCGGCGGAGGTGACCGCGCTGGCGTACCACGCCGGCACGATCGCCGCCGGAATCCGGCCCGGGGCGCCCAGCGCCACCGCCCGGGTGTTCGTGTGGCCGGTGGACGACGGCGGCACGCCGTCGCAGTTCGAGACCGACCACGTCCAGGTTCCTGCCGTCGCCCTCCTCGGCGACCGACGCCGAGGACGTGGCCGTGGCCGGGCGAGACTTGGCCGACGGTCGGGTGACCCTGCAGATCTGGGAGACGGCCACGGTCAGACGCCTCGGCTACGCGCTGCGGGGACTGTCGGGGGACGTCGTGGCACTGGGCGGCGACCAGTCGGCGGTCGTCGCCTCCGACTCGAGCGGCACGACGTACCGGTGGGAGCTCGGCGGCGACCCGACGCGCGACATCTGCGCCATCGTCGGTCGCCAAATCACCGAGCGCGAATGGAACACGTTGGCGGGAGGCGTGCTCGGGTCCTACACGCCCATCGAGGTCTGTGCCGGGTCGCCGTCGATCATGTCTCCGGAGGGGGGCTGACGGACGAGGTGTCGGCCGGTTCCGACGTGTCCTCCGTGAACCCGGTGGTCGCCGTCGACCCGTTCTCAGTCGATTCGGAAGGCGGCGTCGTGTCCGATGGAGCCTCCGTGTCGCCCGACGGCACCGTCACCGTGAAGCGTCCGTCTGAGTCGAGGGTCGCAGGGAAGGGATCCAGGTCGGCGACCTGCACGGTGATCGACTCGGGCGTGTTCGAAACCTCGGCTGTGATGAAGAAGGTGCACGTCCACGGCGGTGCACCGCTCTCCGATGTCTGGTCGGTGTGCTGGACGAACTCGGTCGAGGTCACCTCACCGGTGCCGATCACCTCGCCGGACGACGCGTCGCGGATCGTGACCGGAGCGCCTCCCACCAGGCCTTCGGGAAGCAGGCCATCGGGCTGCGCCTGGCACGCCTCGTCCCCGCCGGCGCTGGTGGCGACGGCAGTCCCCTCGATGACGCTGCCCACCACGGCCACCGTGACGTCATCCGTCTCGCCGTCCTGCTCGCTCGGGTCAGTCTGCCCGGCCGGGTCGGTCTGCCTGGCCGGCCCGGTCGGGCCGGTCTCGTCGACCCCCGCCTCCGAGGTGTCGGGCGCGGCTCCGTCGTCATCGGACGAACCGCACACGCTGAGAGTGGCCAGCGTCAGCACGGCGGCGGCGGTTGCGTGGCGTGAAAGCATGGCGTCCCTCGGGCGCAACCTAGGGCGGTGGCCGTGCCGATGAGGTCGATTTCCCTTGCCACGTTCGTCCGTCCGTGCAGTCCGTCCAGTGCCGCTGTGCCGTGCCGTGCGGTTCTGTGCAGGGATCCGTGCAGCCGGTCGGTGCGACCGACCGACTATTCCGACGGTTTTGCCCCTCCTGACCTGGTTGTTGTGTGCCCGGGGTGGGATTCGAACCCACATGGAGTCTCCTCCGAGAGGGTTTAAGCGTTCTCGAAACTGTCCGCCTGGTGTCCTGCAGTCCGTCCAATGCTCTGCGAGCTAGGGCTTCCCTCCATGCTGTCCGTCCAGTCCGCTCGCGTGTGCTGGCGTGTCGTCCAGTCCTGTGCAGGAATCGGTGCAGCCGACGCCTCGCCTCGCGGCCGCCCATCCGGTCCTTCTTCACCCAGTTCCCCCAAGAGGGCCGGCGCCGATCCCCAGATCCCGGCCCACGGCCCGGATGGACTTCCCGGTCTGTTGCTAGCTGTCTCAGTCATCGCAGTGATCCTCTCCGGCCCACGGTCTTCAATCGTGGACCCTCAGATCACGCCGCTTACACAGCTCTCCGGACAGTCCCTTCGCTCGGCTTGGCGTCTCCTCAGAGACGATGCCTCCACGGAAAGGGGGATGCCGCCCGGGAGGTCATGCAGGCCATGGCGGTGTGCTGCCGGCCAAGGTGAAGACGAGGACGACGTCCTGTACGGCTCCTTCGGTGAACGCCGATCGCACAGTGGCGGTGTCTTCGAACTGGAGCTCCCACGCGCCGGCGGGTTCAGCGTCGAGCAGCACCTGCCACGGGGCGGCACCGGGGCGTCGGGTGCCGGCGATGCCGCCGACGGTGCGCACCTCGCCGGCCTCGATGGTGTGCCCGGCGATCGTGTGGCGCAGCGCGATCACGCTCAACTCGTCGGTGAACGTGTCGGCGTGGACGACGAACACGGTCAGGTGGGCAACGGTGAGATCGGCGATGTGGGGCGGGAAATCGTCTCGTGTCATCGGGAGAACGGCGCGCATGCGGATAGCCGGATCGACGGTGTCGGGGTTGTTGAGGTCGTACCAGGCGTCGGGGAACTGGTTGCGGAGGCTGAACGAGCGATCGCCGCTGAACGTCGAATCGAGCGACCGGATCACCTTGTGTCGGTAGTCGGGGCTGTCCAGCGCGGTGTACTCGATTGTGAGGAGCACGTCGGCGATCGTCCGGTAGTCGATCGGGTTGGCCGCCTTGGGCAGCGAGAGCTGCCAGACGGTGTCCACGCCCATGCCCTCGAACGGCGCCAGCATCACGCCTTCCGGCTCCAGATCGAACAGGCCGTTGGCACTGACCGGTGACGTGAACGAGATCGATTCCGGCTCGCGGCGCAGCATGACAGTCTTGAACCCGTCACGGGGAACGACGGCGCGCGAGACGCCCGACGCGGACAGCGTCGCCCGGAGTCCGCGCAGCGGCGAGACCAGGGCGACCATGCCCACCGTGATCCGTTTGACGAGCCGGAGGTAGTGCCCGGGAAAGTCGCAGTCGAACAGCGCTTCGGGGGTGGCGAAGGTGAGCACGCCGGTGTCGCGGAACCGCTGGAGCTCGAACGCGGCGATCTGGGAGACGGCGACGGTCTGGGTGAGGTGCAGTTTGCGGCGGTCGGTGTCGAAGGCCTGCTGGTCGAGGCGGTAGAGGTCCTGCAACAGCCGGGCCGAGCCGGTGATGCCACGCCGGTCGGCGGCCGGCTCGGTGGCGCCGGACTCGGCGTCGGTGACCGGCTGCCAGTAGTCGGCGGCGATGAAACCGTCGAGCGGTTCCTGACGCTCGAAGGCGAGTTGGGCTTGGGCGAGGCGGGCGACGGCGGTGGCCTGCTGGAGGAAGAACGCGTAGACGCGGGCGAGCACTCCGCTCATGAACTCGTAGAGGTCGGCGTTGGTGAACTTCGTGGCCAGGAACTCCGCCACCGCGGCGGCGTGATTCATCTGTGCGATCGCCACCTGCTGATCGGCGTCGGCGATGCTCCGTTGGATCTGCGCCGCGGCGACCTGCCGGTCGGCGATGTCGACATCCTTGCTCGCGAGGCTGCGGTTGAGCTCCCACTCCTGCTTCCTGCGCTCGAACCCGGATCTTGTCTGGGCGTATTGGGAAAAGGTCGAAAGCGCGCCGGCCTGGGCCTGGAACATCTGGCCGAGGGCGCCTCCCGGATTACCGAGGAGGCCGAACGTAAAGGTTGACTTGCCCGCTTCGTGAGCCCCAGAAAACGCCAGTGCAACCACAGCCGCCTGTTGGAAACCTGCTGCCGCGGCGAGGGCCTTGACCGCGTTGTCCTCCCAGCTCGACAGGCCGTGCCTGATCCAGTCGTCGTAGGTGCCGAACTGGATCTGGGCGCGGTCGCGCTGCAGCTCGGCCTGTTCGACGCCGTTGATCGCGGCGTCGACGCGGAGGGTCTGAGCGGTGAGTGTGCCTTGGGCGATGCGCAGGTCGTGGTCGGCGTTGAGCAGGTCGTAGTTCGCGGCGTCGAGCCGCTCGAGCGCCGACAGATAGGCCGACTCGAGCTGCTGCGCGATCGAGACCAACGTCTTCGCCCGCTCGACGACGACACCGTACCGGTACACGGTGGGCAGCACATTGTCGCTGGGCGATGTCGCGAGTTCGAGCTGGCCGGCGATGTTCAGCCCGTTGTGGATCTTCGCCAGTCCGATGTCGGCCCGCGCCCGCAGGGCCTGCCACACCGGATTGACAGGGAACGGCACCGTCGGTCCACTCTCTGGGACGACCTCGTCGAGGTCGAGCAGGTCGGCGGCGTTCTGATAGAGCGCTCTCGCCCGGGCGTTGGAATCGGGTGCGTTGCGGGCGAACTCGGAGTCGGCGAAGGCAAGGAAGCATTCGACGATCGACATCACCGTGAAGCGGGTATAGGCGCCTTTGCGGTTGCGGGCCGTGAAGTGCGGGTTCAGCTCGGCCACGAACGACAGCCACAACGGCGAGCGGGCGAATGTCGACTCGGTCGTCTGCTCCAGAGCCAACCCGTGGTAGATGAAGCGCTGTTCCTGCGGGACGTGGTACGCGAAAGCGGTCTGGTACCAGTCGAGCGCGGCCGCGTAGTGCCCACAGTCGTGCAGCTTGCGGGCCAAGGCGACGGGGACCAACCAGAAGATCTCGCGGAGGTGCTGGGCGATCTGGCGTTCCTGCGTGAACGGCTGCCCAGGTGGGCCCGATGCAAGCTCCGCACAGCGCCGGCGGTACGCGTCGAGATCAGCGTTGGATCGCCGTGAGGTCAACTCGATGTCCTCCGGCACGTCGCCCGTCTCCGCCTTCAGTTCCGCGAGGTACGCGTCAGCGAGACGCTGGGCGAGGTCCGGACCGACTCGGGAGAGGGCGACGAGGCCCTGTGTCTTCTCCGAGCCGGACATCAGCGTGAGAAAGGCCTGCGTGGGGGCGAGCCGGCGATCGGGAGGCACGAACTCGGCCACGAACAGTCCGGGTAGCAGCCGGTTTTCAGGGTAGGCGAACGCCTCCATCGCCGACCGCCACCGCGAGTAGGTCTCGAGCCACGCCCATTCCAGATCGAACGACGCCTCATCGGCGATCGTGATCGCGGCCCCGCCGACGACCGTCGCCAGACGACCGGACCGGGCCGAGACGAGCAGGCTCTGCAACGAGTCCACGGCCTGGCTGGCCCGTGTCGTGCGCGTCCCCGCCGCGGTGCGGAAGTCCAGGGACAGCTCGCGTGACAGACGCTCCGCCGTCGCCTGCGGGGTTTCCGGTGTCGACTGTCGCCGACCGACCTCTTCGATCAACGCGTCGCGAAGCGAGGACAGCACACCCCGCTCGACGGCCTCGTTCGCCGCTTGCTGACTGGCGGTCAGCGCGTCGGCCTGCCGTTCGCGGGCAGCGAGTGTCCTGCGCCACTCGGACAGCGTGACCAGGGACGCGCGCCAGCGCAGTGCGCCGGTGAACGTCACCGGATCGTCGGCGACAAACGCCGCGAACACGCTCGGCTGGACCACGACGCCGTTCTGCCGCTCCTCCAGCCGCCACTGGCCAAAGGCCTCGCGTTTGCGGACCTGGGCGAGGATCGATGCGACATCGAGAAACTCGTTCGCGGCCACCGTGCTCGCCTCCACGAGGGCGCGCACCCGCACGAGGTAGCGGAACGCCTCGAGCGTGAGCCCGAGGGCCGACAGCTCGGCGGTGATGTCGACGCCGTCCTCGTCCTGCTCGGCCAACGCGACGAGATCAATCGTCAGACCGGCCTCGGCCAAGGCCGCGTCGAACGTGTCCGGTGTCGAACCGACCTGCTCGAGCACGTCGGCGATGTCGACGAGCTGCTCGTCGATCCAGGCGCGCCGTTGCAGCCAGATTCGATGCGCGGTGTCCTCCGGATCGTCGTTGCGGATGTGCGTCTCCACGATGACGTCCGGATCGATCACGGGCAAGGGGCCGTCCCCGCCGTCGCGCTGCTCGTTGTCTGCCCGAAGCCACGCTGCTCGCAGGGCGTCGTGTTGCCACAGCGAAACGAGCGACGGCTCCGGGATGGCGAGGGGGTCCGACGGGTTCGTCGAACGGTATCCGAAGAGCTGCTCGAGCTCGCTGTCGGTGATCTCGTCAGGTGCAATCGTGATCGCGTCGAGACGGTCCGGGCGGCTGCCTGCGAGACCGATCCCCAGCCGGTTGGCCAACGACTGCCGCGTGGCGTCATCGGCAGTCCGGCTGAGCCGAACCTCTTCCGACGAAGTGCCGAGCTCGCGCAGCACCATCTCGTAGGCCCTGCCGCGGAACCGCTGGTCGACATCCGCCGGCACCTCCTGTAGCAGCACGCCGCGCAGCACCTCCACCGCCACCCTCGCCTGGGCGAGACCGGCAGTGGCGGGCGTGAACTCAGCCGGCTCGATCAAGCGATCGAGCGGCTGGCGGATCATGCTCACCAACTCGTCGAGCGTCGGGCCGCTGGTCGCCGCATCGAGCCGCACGTAGCGTGATGCCGTCCCCAAGATCTCCCGCAGGTAGTTGGCGATCCCGAACTCCTGCTCCTCGGCGCCCGGGACGATCGGCTGCTTGACGCTGATGATGTCGCTCCACGTCCCGGGGTTGCCGAGGAGATCCGTGGCACCGGCCCGCAGCGTGTGATTTCCGGCCGCCAGCTCCAACTCAACGGCCCACTTCGACCAATCGCCCGAGATGTCGCGAGCCGTGACCGGCGCACGGTCGTCGACGCTGACCTCCACTGACACGACCCCGCCGCCCACGTCCACCGCGGTCCCCGTCAACTCGAGCCGGTACGGCAACGTCGACACGGTCACGTCGCGCGGGTACGGATCGAAGCCGACGACGGGATAGTTCTCCTCAGTGACGACGCGCACCGACTCCGACTCGGCGAACGGGTTGGTTTCCTCAGCCGGGTCCTCGGGGGTGCCCACGTTGTCGGTCCGCATCCCCTCGACGGTCACGGTGATGTCGATCTGCGCCCCGGCAAGCGTGCCCGGCGGCAGCACGCCCGTTGCCTGCCAGTCCCGGACGTTCATCTTGGTAGCCGCGACCACGGGACCGGACGCCCCGAACTGAACCGACATGCTGAAGATGGAGAACTTCGGGAAGAAGCGCGGCGGGATGAACGTCCGCTGCGCGGTGAGCGTCACGGTGCGACCGACCACGGCGGCCTCGGTGGGTGACAGGATTCTGAATGATTCAGCCATCGAGGGCTCGCTTTCTTGAGGACTTCATCGGCCGCGAAAGGTTCCGTTGATCCGATTCGGGAGGCTGCGAGGCGCCATGGTTGGTCGGACCTCGTTGCCGGGAGTAAGTCGGCTTCGATGGAAGTCGAGGAGCTGGTTTGCTGCATGGATGCTGCCGACGGGTTCTCCGGGCGGGATGTTCATAGCGGTGAGACGTTGGGAAATCTGCTGAAACTCGGCGCTGCCGAAGCGATGCAACGGAGAAGCAGGCCCGAACGCGCCCTGCGCGTACTCGCCCTTGTTGACCCAGTAACGACCGGGCCTTGGCGAGAGCTCATCGAAAGGCAGCCACTGGCCGGGCATGCCGCTGTTGCTTCCAGAAGATCGATAGAACGGCTGCCGCCCCACGGACGTCTCGACGACCAGGAAGTCGCGGGTGAGGCCGGTCTGGCCAGGGGGCATCCTGTACACCGGCGACACGATCGTCCCGGCGACCACCGGCGGTGTTGGCGTCCGATTGGCGCCCTCCGTGGAATGCCTCAGGGCGCCGACCTTCGCCTCCATCTCGTTGTAGAACCCGAGACCACCCAAAGCCAACATGTAGACGCCGGTGCCAGACCCCAGGAACGCTTCGCCAGCCGCCGTGCCAGCGCGGGGCGCGAGGCCAAAGAGGCCTCCGGTCAAGCCAGTAAAGGCGGAAAAGAGCAGGGCCTTTCCGACGAATGGAAGTGCAGAGTCCATGACGCGCTGCTGTTTCGCCAGCGTGGCGATCGCTTGGGTCGCGACCCGGTCGTAGATCTCACCGGCCCGCTTCTGAATTGTCGCGGCCGCGGCCTCCGGATCAACTTGCAGTTCGACCTGCAGGTCCAAGCCTTCCGGCGTCCAGTCGGGGAAGAAGGTGTTCAGGTTGGCAGTGATGTTGGCTGCGATCTGCGCACGCGTCGGGAGCGGATTCGAGTGCCCCGCCGCCACGGCGCTACCGAGGAGGTCCGGCGGCGCTCTTCCGGTGACGTTCACGGTTTCCGCGGGCGCCCAGTAGTTGCCCTCTGCGTCCGGTTGCTGGTCGGTTGGCTGGGTCCCGGCCGGATCGCTGAAGCTCATCGGGTTGCAGGCGGCGTAGACGTACTGGTTGACCCCGCCCGCGGCCCCGATCGGGTCACAGCTCGCCCACCTGGCCGTCCACACCATCACGTATCTCGCCCCGTGGTAGGCGAGGCCGCTCTCCTCGTCGCGTTCCTTGCCCGTGTAGCGGTACCGCTTGCGCGCGTAGCTGCCGAAGCTCGTCTCGCCGTAGGGCGTGAACTCCTCGCGGTTGACGAGTGCACCGGTGTCGTCGACGACGACGGTGCAGCTGCCCAGGTGGTCGGCGACGTGGAACTGCACGGCGGGCGCTCGATCGTCGGGGTGGGCCGGCCCGACTCGTACGATGGCGATGCGTTCCTGGTCGTCGACGACGTGGACGTGGTTGTTCTCGTGCGGCTGGGATGGCGGTCCCCAGCGGTGGTGTTCGAACAGGTCGCTGACGTAGTGGGTGACCTCGACCTGGCCGCCCTGGTTGCGGACCAGCTTCTTCACCCGCTGCCCGGTGGCGTCGTAGAGGTACTGGGCGTGCAGGGACGGCTCGGCACCTTCGGTCTGGGTGCGGAACGCGATGAGCTGGTCGCCGTGGTTCCAGTCGAAGTGGCGCGACGTGGTCTCTGAGGTGAGGTTGCCATTCGCGTCGAACGCGTAGACGTAGCGGTCTTGCCCGACGTGCATGTGCCGCAGCCGGTTGCTGCCCGAGTCGATGTCGAACTCGCGCGTGAACGCCTGGCGCCCGTCGTGTTCGAGTCGGAGCAGGCTCCCCGCCGGGTCGTAGTGGTAGCGCTCGGTGTAGGCAGCGGCGCGGGTGATGTCGGTGCTGCGTGGTTGGTCCTGCCACGGCGGTCGACCGGCCGGCTGCTCGGTCTCCCGGCCGGTGGCGGATACGAGGCGGCCGAGCGCGTCGTAGCTGAAGTGACGGTCGAGCGCGTCGCCGCCGATGAGCAACCGTCCCGACGCTGGGTCGCGGGCGCCGAGGGCGCCGAGGGCGCCGGGATTGTCGGGGATGCCGCTTCCGGGAGTGCGGTCGCGGATCGTGAGGATGTTGCCGGCGAGGTCGTAGTTGTAGCCGATGTCGTGGAGCGCGACGCCGAGGGGCCGGTAGGTGACGCCGTCAGTGGTGTAGCGCTCGCTGCGCGGACGACGCAGGCGGAACGTGTCGGGATCGTAGGCGTGACGGGTCATCACGCCGTTGCCGAAAGCGACGAGGACGCGCTGGCCCTTGGCGTCGTAGGCGATGCGTTCGACGAACAGGGCGTCGTCGACAAACACCCGCTCGAGCCCGCCGGCGCGGTTGTACTCGGGGCGTAACTCGCGGCGGTGTCCTTCGACATCGGTGGGCAAGACCTGGCGAACGGTGCGGCCGAGGGCGTCGAAACTGGTCGTCGTCGTGTAGGCGGCCGCCTCTAAGAGTTCGGTGACCCGTTCGGAGAACGTCTGGCCGGGCGCGGGTTGCCAGTCGACGTGGAACGGTTCGACCTGCCAGCCGTTGGTGGCGGCCTCTTCATAGACGGTGAGGACCGGCGCGTCGCCGATCACCCGCCGGCTGGCTTCGAGCGGATTGCCCTTGAAGTCGACGTCGGCGAGGGTGGCGACACCGGCTTCGTCGTAGTGGGCGACCGTGGCGCCGAGCAGGTTGTGCGCCCGGGCGAGGTCACGCTCGGCGGCCGGTTGGTCGGGGTCACCCCCGTCGCCGTACTCGACGCGCTGGCGCAGCGTCACCGGGCCGATGGCGTGGTCACGGGCCCACCCCCTGATCGGCCGGCGCAGGACGTCGAAGGAGGTGAGCGTGAGCGCGCCTTTGCTGTCACGGCTCTCCACCGCGGCGCCGAGGACATCGGGAATCGTGTCCCGGCGGCCGCCGTCGATCGAGTCCGCCCGCCAGCGGCGCCCGGCGAGGTCGTAGCGGTAGCGGAACGCTTCGCGGCCGAGCGCGTCGGTGAGGACCAACAGGTTGCCCTGGATGTCGTAACGGGACCGGCTGGTGAACCAGTCACGATCGGGTTCGGGACCGTTGCGGGCGACGGCCACCACGACTCGGCCGAGGGCGTCCACCTCGATGCTGGCGGGGGTGTTCCAGTGGTCGCGGTACGCCTCGGCGGCGGCGCCGTGCGTCCGGCCGGCGTTGTCGTTGGCGTCGTAGGTATACGCCTCCCATGGCGACGGCGCGAACACATCGGGGTCGGCCATGTCAATGGGGATCCCGTAGACGACGACTTGCTCGCTGCCGTCGGGCTGGACCGTGCGAACCGGATGACCACGGGGGTCGTAGAACGTGATCGCCTTGCGGCCGAGCTCGGCGTCGACCGGGGCGACGAAGTCGAAGCCGGTGGCGAAGTACGGCTCGTACTGCTCGACGACCCGGCCCTTATTGTCGTAGACTTGAGAGCCGCTGACGACCACATTCAGCGGGGCGCCCTCGGGCCGGACGCGGCCGACGGCCGCCGGGACGGGCACGTTCTGGTCGGCGGGGAGCACGCCGGCGCCGAACACGGGGTCGCCGAACAGAACGTCTTCGGCCTGGCCACGGGTCTGCAGCACGCGTCCAAAACCGTCGGAGTACTCGACCGAGACGATCTCGTCGTCGCGCCGGTCGGCCGGGATGTCGGTCTGGGTGTCGTGGAACACCCGGCTGATCGTGCGCACCGACGCCGGCTGGCCGCGCTCGGCGAACGCCATCAGGTCGTACTCCCTGCGCACACTCGGCAGGGTGTCGTCGCCCTCGCCATGCTTGCCCCGCACGCAGGTGGCGGTGACGAACCCGGCTGGCGAGAACGTGGCGCTGGTCGTGTTGCCGTTGACGTCGGTGACCAGGCGTGGCTGCAGGAGGCGCAAGTCGTAGACGGCGCTGACCTCGAGCCCGACGGCATCGATCGCCGACCGGGGTAGCAGGTCGTGCTCGTCGTACCCGATCGAGGTCTCGGCGCCGAAGGGGTCGCGTGAGGCGACCGGCAGGCCACGCGGGACACGGTTGTGGTCGTGGACGTCGAAACGTTGCCGCGTCCCGACCGCGTAGAAGCCGCCCGGCGAGCCCGGGATCTCGGCTTCGGCGTAGTGCCGGTAGCCGGCAAGGTTCGCCATCGATGCGCGGAACTCGTCCGGGTACTCGGTTCCCCACGCGGGCGCGGCACCGGGGTCGAGGTACGGCGGACGGGAACCGACGGTGAGTTGATGCGCGGGGTCGAACAGATCGTCGAGGAAGCCGTCGTCGAAGACGAGCGTTTCCGTGCGCACGGCGAGGCCGTGGTCGCCGAGCTGGCCGAAGGGCAACCCGAGGTAGGCGTCACCGTCGTAGAACGTGCGGCTGTGCCCGATCACCCGCAACGACACTCCACCTCCCGAACCACTGCCGAGGACGGTGTCGCGAAGATCGGGCACGCTCAGGCTGCCGTCGTTGATCACCTCGTAACTGGTGGTGCGGGCGACCGGCGTGACGAAGTAGCGGTCGGCGTCGTCGCGGCGGGCGAACTCGGTGGTCGCGTACGTGGCGAGGTACGGCTCGG
Organism: uncultured Acidimicrobiia bacterium; assembly: GCA_963755235.1. Taxonomy (GTDB): domain Bacteria; phylum Actinomycetota; class Acidimicrobiia; order Acidimicrobiales; family Ilumatobacteraceae; genus JALZMG01. The sequence goes on along the minus strand of CAVWJT010000015.1, from coordinate 109,654 downwards.
AGCCGGCGGGTCGGGATTCGAAGGGGTCGCGGTGCCGAGGCACGGCGATCGCCAGCTCCTGGGTCACCGACCCGTACTCGTCGGGCTCACCGGTGAACGAGACGGTGGTCATCGGGTCGACGCCGCGCTCCCATTGGGTGGTGCGCTGCCCGATCCCGAACGCGAAGAAGATGTGATCCCGCGACCCGTCCGGCGTCGGCGGGTCTTCCTCGCGAACGCCGGCGAGTGATTCGCTCACCGTGTACGGGCGGTCCTGACGGTCGCCTCCGTCCAACGCGTACAGCTCGGTGCGCAGCGTCTGTCCGCGCAGCGCGCGCAGCGCGTCACGGCGGACACGGCGCGGCAGCCCGGCGAGAAATGCGGTCATCTCGGTCGGCCGGGCGAGCTTCGGGCTGTCGCCGCTCCAGTACTCGTGGGACAGGTCGAGCTCGGTCCAATCGCCCGCCTCCAGCGCGGCAACCGGTCCGGGATGGAACCACGTCCTGGTAAGTGTCGGTGGCGAGTAGTGGATCCCCGAAGCAGAGTCCGGGTCGCGGAAGGTTTCCGTGTCGAACTGCTCGACCATCGCGAAGCCGCGGAACTCGCGCTCGACGCCGTCCCAATGGCCGTGGTGGTAGCGGTACTCCGTCGTCGACGTTCCCGCCGAGATCTCGTCGACCACATCGACGCGGGCCACCACATGCACCGGGAACGGCAGCGTGGTGCGCCACCGTGTCGCCGGATCCCGGTCGTCACACAGGAAGAACTCCGTCGACGGCCGGTACTGCACCGTGGTGCGGGCGCCGAGGTGGTTGTCCAGCCGGTTGAGCAGGCCGGGCTTGTGACCGCCGGAGAAATCGAGGAACCGCAACACCGACTGGCCGGAGCCGTCGGCGGGCCGGCTCCAGAGGAGGCCGGCCATCCCTGCCCCGTACAGGTCGGCGAGCTGTATCGAGTCGGTGTCGACGACGGCCGGCGTCCCGGTGATGACGACCGGCTGCGGCGTCCACGCGTTGCCGGACCGGTTGCCCCACAGCAGCACCCGGCCGTGATCGACGTAGACGAGGTCGGCGGCGCCGTCGCCGTCCAGATCACCCAGCAGCAGCCGCCGTGGGTCGAACCCGTCAGGCAGCCTCGGTGCAGTGCGCATCTGCACCGGCGCCCCGAACCGGCCGTGACCGAGGTTCGGCCAGTAGGCCACGTTGCCGTTGCGCAGGTGGACGATGTCGGCGAGGCCGTCGCCGGTCATGTCGGCGAGCTTGATCGCCGGGTTGGCCAGATCGATGCCAGCCACCGGGCCGTTGGCGACGGTGGTGCGCTGCCAGGCGAGGCGAGGATCGGCGTCGTTGAAGAAGCACTCCAGGCGTGAACCCGAGCGCACGACATCGGTGAGCCCGTCACCGTCGAGATCGATCAGCTTGACATTGGGATCGTCGACGCTGACGCTGGGCGCCTGTCGGTACGGCTGGAACGAGCGGCGGCTCCAACCGCCGGCGAACGTCATCGGGAAGTAGCCGGATTGCGTGCCGGAGGCGACGAGCAGGTCGGCGCGGCCGTCGCCGTCGGCGTCGATCAGCTTGACGCCCGGCTCGCCGAGCCGATGCGGTGGTGCTTCTGGCATCGACCTCGGCAGATCGAACCGGCCGTCCCCACGATTCGACCAGTAGCGCGGCGACGTTCCTAACTCGACGATGTCGGACAGGCCCCGGCCGCGCAGGTCGACGAATGCCATCGCCGGATCGCCCAGCCCGCCCGACGGCAACCCGGAACCCTCCACCGGCCGGAACCGGCGCCGGGACGGGTCGAACGGGCTGTAACCGAACGTCAACGGCGGCAACGCCTCGAACTGCGGCGGCCCGGCGGTGTCGTCGACACCGACCACGTCGAGCCTCGTGAGCAGCGAGACCCCGTTGAACGACGCCTGCTCGTAGCCGAACCGGTACTCGCGCACGGCCCGATCGACGCCGTCGGCGGCATGCGTCGCTGTGCGGATCGCCCGGCACCGCAGCGACGTGCGGATCTCGAACCCGGCCCGATAATCGGAGAACGAGTCCGGCCGCGGCTCGTAGTCGAACGACACGCTCGCCAGAAAGGACGGATCGGCACGGTCGCCGTAGTCGGCGTAGTCGATGCGCCCGATCAACGGTTGGTCCCAGCGATGCCCGGGTTGTTCGCCCCGGTCTCGGACGAACGAGTAGCGGATGACGTTGCCGAACCCGTCGGCCGTCTCGGTGATCTTCCACGCGAACACCCGCCCAGGCCGCGCCGGGTCCTCGACGACGGCCGGATCCCGCCAGTCCGCGGGCGCACCTTCGGGTCGTCGGGTCCCGTAGCGCGTCACCGTCCCGTCCCGCCCCCGCACCTCCCAGAAATCGCCCGACGAGTCGCGGACGTGCTCGATGCGGGCGAACAGTCCCTCCGTGCGCGGGCGATACCGCACCCGGCCCGCAGGCGCACCGGCCACCGGGACGAGATCCTCGGCACCCGACAGGACGAACGTGTCGGCCGGCTCTCCGCCCGGTGTGGCGGTGTCGTGGTAACGGGGCACGCCGTGCGACGTCTTGCGGCTGATGCCGGGGAGATTCAGGCCCCACCCCAGCCCGCACACTCCATTGCCGCCACCGGTGCTGAACGAGACCGACAGCTGGGGCTGCACGCCACCACGACCCGCCGGCACGCCGATCGGCACGGAGAAGTTGCCCGTGCCGGTGAACAGATCGGCCGAAAACGTCTCGCCCAGCCCTCCGATCGCCCCGCCGCCCGCCGGCAACGAAATGACCGATCCACCGGCCGTGGGATCAGTGCTGGCCGCCACCGTCACCGCCCGTGCCTCGTGCTGCGTGCTCGCCCCGATTCATCATCGTCAGTCGCTCCTTCGCGCCCGGGACAGGCCGCGGCGGTTCACAATGAAGGCCCTACGGCATTCGATCAATCGGGAGATTCCCTCTCCCTCGCCGATACGGCGAATTCAGGAGCCGGACTGGCCCGGCGCGACCAAGCGTCGTGACCACTCGACGGCGAGCTCGGTGCGGCTGCGCACGTCGAGCACCCGGAACACGCGGGCGAGGTTCGCCTCCACGGTCTTCGGGCTGATGAACAGCTCGGCGGCGACCTGGCGGTTGGACTTACCCTCGGCGACGAGCTCGGCCACGCGTGTTTGAGTCGCGCTCAGCTCGCCTGGCGCGCGGCGCCGCCCGACGCGGTCGAGCTCATCACGCGCCCGCTCTGCCCACAGCACGGCACCACATTGCTCGAACAGCCTGACGGCCGCCTCGAGCGACTCTCGCGCATCGGCCTTCTGCCGCTGCCGGCGTCGCAGTTGGCCCTCGACGAGCAGGGTCCGACCGAGCTCGATCGGGGCGTCGACCCGTTTGTGCTCGCGCAGAGCGTCGGCGACGGCGTCGTCGGCCGCGGCCCAGTCGCCACGAGCCCCCGCGATCACGGCACGGCAACGCCCACCCATGGCCAGGGCCAGCGGCCGGTCGAGCTCACGGGCACGCTCGTCCCAGATCGACGACAGGAGCTCGGCCCGGTCGAGGTCGCCGCGCGCGGCGAGCGCAAGCATCGCCTCCGGTACGAAGCCGAATCCGACCGGATCACCCACGCCTTCGCTCTCCACCCTGTCGACCAGCGGTTCGACCGCGGCCCACGCCGCGACTGGATCACCGAGCGAATGCTCGAGCATCGCCAAGGCGCTGCGAACCCACGGGACCAGACTCACCTCGCCGGATGCGTGCGCCACGTCCAGCGCCGCAACGGCGTCGGCCCGGGCAGCCGCGACGTTGCCACGCAACCCGTTGATTAGCACGCCGTGGACGTAGATACAGATGCGGTTCAGTTGATTCCCCGGCGCGGCCGTTCTTCGCACCGCCTCGCGGTAGTAGATCGTCGCCCGCTCGATCTCACCGTTCATCGCCTCCATCCACGCCGCCCATGACAAGTAGCACGGACCGTCGCTACCGTCACCGACGCCCTCCATCGCGCCCGCGATGAACCGCTCCAGCTGCCTTCGCGCCTCGGAAAATCGCCCGGTGTACATCAGCAACATGCCGGCGCGCAGACTTGGACGCAGGTGCAACGGGGTCAGCCGCTCGCGGTCCTCCAGCTCGAGGGCCCGTTCGACCTGGCTCCAATCGACGCCCTGCCCGGCGAAGAATCGGACCGTCGCGTCGACCGCCAAGGCTTCGGCGAGCACGGCGCGCCGGGGCTCGTCACGACGGCGCGCGCCTGCCCAGGTGAGCGCCGATTCGGTGCAGGCCCGCGCCGCCACGAGGTCACCGAGCTGAGAGTGGACGAACGCCAACCTCACTTGGATGCTCGCGCTCAAGCATCGATCGTCAGTCGACGCAGCGGCCTCCTCGAGCACCAGCGCAGCGTCGTGGTAGCTGTCGTCGTTGTAGAGGATCTCCCCGAGGAGCCGGAGCCCGTCCGACCGCACGTAGCCGGGCGGCGCGTCCGCAAGCGATCCACTCAGGACGGTCTTTGCCCGGCACATGTCACCGGACTGAAGGTGGTACTCAGCGGCTCCCACGCCGCGTCGGCACACCGCGTCATGGTGCTCGTCGGGCGTCAATCGCAGCGCCTGCTCCATCAGTTCGGCGGCCGAGTCCCAGGCCCCGCGCGCCCGAGCCCTTTGCGCCGCCTCAGTGAGCTCGGCGGCTATCGCTTCGTCCGGTTCCGCAGCACCGAGCGCCCGGTGCCTCGCCCGCTCCTCGTCATCCGTGACCAGTTCAGCGAGGCGACGATGCATCGCCCGCCGCCGGCTCGTCGCCGCACCGCGGTAGACCGCCGAGGCGTACAGCGGATGAGCGAACTGGACCCGGCCTCGCTCGATGCGGATGAGGTGCGCCTCCTCGCTCTCGGCGACTCCCACTTCCGACGAGGCCCGCTCGACGACGGCGGCCGTCGGGTGGAACAACGCCGCCGCGGCCAGCAGAGAAGTCCGGGCCGGCTCGGAAAGCGCCGCGATTCGACGGGTCACGAGCGCGTGCAGGCTCTCGGGAACGGGAAGCGGTTCGCCCGCCTCCGGCGGTGCGCACGGGTCGAGCGACCCGGCGATGTCGAGGGCGAAGAGCGGGTTACCTCCGGACGCGACGGCGACCCGGCGCGATACGGGCAAGGCGAAGCGGCCCGCGAACCGTCCCTCGATGATCCGCACGACGGGGTCGACCGGCAGCGGTCCGAGGCGGATCCGGCCGAATCGATCTGAACCGAACGCACGGTCGAGCCCGATCGGATCGGACTCCTCCGCCGGCAGCCGCAGCGTCGTCAGAATTCCAATCGGTAGGTCCTCGACACGGCGGGCGACGAAGGCCAGCGCACTGAGCGTGGAATCGTCCAGCCAGCCGACGTCGTCCACAGCGATCAACACCGGCGCGCGGGTGGCAACCCGGGCGAGCAGCGACCGCAGGGCGATGCCGACTGCCTTCGGATCGGGCATGCGTTCGGCATCGCCACGCCGGCGCGACAACGCCAGATCGAGCGCCTCGACCTGAACCGATGGCAACGACGCGGCGAACTCGTCGACGACGTCGTCGATGAGATCGGTCAACCCGATGAACGACAGCCGCGCCTCGGTCTCCTCACCAGCGCAACGCAGTACCACGTAGCCGCGCGCTGTGGCACCGTCGACGGCCGCCCGGTACACCGCGGTCTTACCGATTCCCGCATCACCCTCGATGACAAGAGCCCGGGCGCACGCGGCGATGCCGTCGAGGAACGAGGTTGCGGCGGCCAGCTCGGCTTCTCGGCCGAGGACTCCGGTACGGAGCACCTCACAAGAGTACGACCGGCCCGATTGCTTGTCTCTGAGATAGCCCAAAGTTGCCCCTGGCCGTACAACGCGGCCGATTCGACGTGATACCTGGGTGGGTCACGTGCTCGTGACGTCGCTGGCCTGAACCCGGTGCCGATCAGGGTCTCCCTGCCCTCCTGACTTTCGTGCCCGGGGTGGGATTCGAACCCACATGGAGTCTCCTCCGAGAGGGTTTAAGCCCCCCGCGTCTGCCAGTTCCGCCACCCGGGCGCGGCATCCAACGCTACGTGGGTCGCGGCGTCGTTCATGTCATGTGAACGCGCCGATCCGGGCCTGTTCGGATGACGTGAACGCCGCGTACCCGGCGCCGGCGGGTGGTCGTAGCACCGATGTCCACTGGTGGCCGGCCCTTGTCCGGGCGGACGATGCCATCACCGACTCATCGTCCACCCCTAAGGAGCCCACCATGTCCACTCTCTCCACCCGACTCCGCGCCACTGCCGTGACCCTCGCCGTCGGCGCCGGCGCCCTCGCCGTCGCCGCTCCCGCCCACGCCTCAGGCGGCGACCGCGGCGTGGAGCGGCAGGGCGCCTGCAGCGCCGGCGCGGTCTGGAAGCTGAAGGCCAAGCACGACGACGGACTGATCGAGGCCGAGTTCGAGGTCGACTCGAACCGTGTCGGCCAGCTGTGGACGGTCCGCCTCTTCGACAACGGTGTGCGCGTGTTCCGCGGCCCTCGCCGGACGCTCGCCCCGAGCGGGTCGTTCAGCCGTCGAACGGCGCATCCCCAACCGGGCCGGCACCGACACGATCCGGGCCGTCGCCCTGAACCCCAGGACCGGCCAGCGCTGCGCCGGCACCGTCAGCATCTGACCCGGCTGCGGTCGCTCGACCCGCCCGGACAGCCCGAGGCTGTCCGGGCGGCTGGCGCGCGCCTCGGTAGGCTTACCCCTCCGATGCCCGACGGTGACCAGCGCGATGCCGCGGCCGGATCGCGGATCGTCATCGTCGCTGTGCTGCAGTTCGCCGTCGTCGGGCTGCTCGCCCTCGCCATCGTGGCCATCACGACGGGCATCGCCAGCCGACGCGTCGGGCAGCGCGAAGCCATCGCCAACGCTCGCACGACGACCGTCCTCAAGGCCCAGAGCGTCGTCGCCCCGGCGATCACGGAAGGTGTGCGTCGTGGCGATCCGGAGGCGCTCGCCGAGCTCGACCGCGTCGTGCGGGAGGAGGTGCTCGACGACGAGATCGTTCGGGTCAAGCTGTGGGACTCCGGCGGGCGCATCGTGTACTCCGACGCCCCGGAGCTGATCGGCTCGACCTACGAGCTCGGTGCGGACGACCTCGAGGCGCTCCAGGAGGGCCGCATCGAGGCCGAGGTCAGCGACCTCTCCGAGCCGGAGAACCGCTTCGAGCGCCAGTACGGCAAGCTGCTCGAGGTGTACCTCCCGATCGGGGACGACCCGGACGATGCGCTGCTGTTCGAGGCGTACCACCGCTACGAGGCGGTCAACGCCGCCGGCTCCCAGCTCTGGCGCAGCTTCGCCCCGATCGCTCTCGGCGGGCTCATCGTGCTCGAGCTCGTCCAGATCCCGCTCGCCTACTCACTCGCCCGCCGCCTCCGCGACCGCATGCGCGAGCGGGAGGCGCTCACCCGACGAGCCCTGGAGGCGTCGGAGATCGAGCGGCGCCAGATCGCCAGCGACCTTCACGACGGCGTCGTCCAGGATCTCACCGGCGTCGCCTACGCGCTGTCCGCCGCGGCCCGCCGAGGCTCCGGCGCGTTGCCGGAGGCCGAGGTCGAAGCCGCGGCGACGACCGTCCGCGACGCCGTCCGCGACCTGCGCTCGATGGTCGTCGACCTGGTCCCGATGTCGGTTGACGAGGGCGGCCTCACCGCCGCGCTCGAGGAGCTGGCCCAGCGCATGTCGTCCGACGAGCTGACGATCAGTGTCGCTGCCGACGAGCTGCCCGGGACCGCGCCCAAGGCCACCGCCCGCGTGCTCTATCGCGCCGCCCACGAGGGTCTGCGCAACGCCGTGCGCCACGCCGACGCGGCGGCGGTGGCCGTGCGGCTGGCCTGCGACGACGGACACGCGGTGCTCGAGATCGCCGACGACGGCAAGGGCTTCGACCCGGCCACGCTGGGGGAACGAGCCATCGAGGGCCATGTGGGCCTACGGGCCCTGCGTGGCCTCGTTGCCGACTCCGGCGGGTCGCTGGAGCTCTCGTCCCGCGTCGGCGCCGGCACGTCGCTGCGCATCGAGGTGCCGGTCACGTGATCCGCGTCGTGATCGTCGACGACCACGCCGTCGTGCGTTCGGGTCTGCAGAGCCTGCTGGACACGGCCGGCGACATCGAGGTCGTCGGCGCCGCGGCCGACGGGGCCGAGGCGATCGAGCTCGTCGCGAGCGTCGAGCCGGACGTCGTGCTGATGGACCTGTCGATGCGCGGCGTGGACGGAGTCGCCGCGACGGCGGCGATCACCAAGGCGCACTCCGACATGGCGGTCGTCGTCCTCACCTCGTTCTCCGAACCAGCCCGCATCACGGCTGCGCTGGAAGCAGGCGCGATCGGGTATCAGCTCAAGGACGCCGCGCCCGACGAGCTCATCGCCGCAGTGCGTGCCGCCGCCGCCGGCGGCGCCCCGCTCGATCCCCGCGCGGCCCGGGTCCTGCTCGACAAGCGGGCGTCGGGGCCGCAGGGCCTGGCGGCGCTGAGCAGCCGCGAGCAGGACGTGCTCCGGCTGGTCACCGCCGGCCTCGCCAACAAGCAGATCGCCCGCCGCCTCGGCATCGCCGAGCGCACGGTGAAGGCCCACCTGACGAACATCTTCGGGCGCATCGGCGTCAGCGACCGGACCCAAGCCGCGCTGTGGGCCCAGCAGCACCTGCGAGAGGAAGCTGACGGCGGGACCTGAGCAGCAGCGGCTCAGTCGTCGGAGCCGTGGCCGCCGCTGTCGTCGTCCCCGCCGCTGTCGTCCCCGCCGCTGTCATCGCCGCCGCGGTCGTCCCCGCCGTGGTCGTCGCCACTCTCGTCGTCGCGACGGTCGCCGCCGTGGTCGTCGGGCTGCGTGTCGTCGGAGCCCCGTCCACCGTCGTCATCGCGACGGTCGCCGCCGTGATCGTCGACACTCGTCGCGGTCGTCACCGATGTCACCGTCGTCGCCGAGGTTGCCGTCGTCACCGACGTGCTCGTGACCGCCGCGGAAGTCGGCGGAGCCGTCGTGGACGTCACACCGGTCGTGGACGTCACGCCGGTGGTCGACGTCGGGGCGCGGCGGGCGGCGGTCGTTTCGGGATGGTCGGACAGTCCGTCCGGCGACGTCCGGGAGATGTACAAGGGAGCCGGCGAGGTGCTGACCGAACCGGCGATGGCGAAGGCCGCGCCTCCGGTCGCGGCGAGCGCGGTGGCGGCGAGGGCGGCGGGGATCAGATAGCGGCGCATGTCCCCAGGATCGACCGTCGCCGGTCGCGGGCGACAGTGGACCTTGGTGCTAGCACCAGACGACGGACGAGCGCTTCCCTCAGGTCGGTGAGCGATGAGCGCTCATAGGACGCCTACTGCTCACCGCCTCCGAGAACGACATCAAGGGCGTCGCCGAGCGCGGCGGTGGCGTCGGGAACGCCGGTGGCCGACCTCCAGGCGACGAACCCGTCGGGCCGAACGAGCACCGCGCCCGACTCCGTGATCCCGCACGCCGCGGCGGCCGCGTCGTCGAGGACGTGGGTGGCGAGCGGGAGACCATCGTGGGCGGTGGCCACGGCGCCAGTGGCGTCCGCCCACGCCGCGCCGTCCGACCCGGTGAGCACGGCGAACGCGCTGCCGACGAGGTCGATGGTGGAGACCTTGTCGCCATCGCGCTCGACCCACACGTGGGGAAGTCGCGAACCTGGCCGCGCCCGGGTGTGCCGGGGGTCGTCGTGCTCCTCCGGCAGATCGTCGTCGTCGGCGATCACCGCGCCGGAGCGATAGAGGTACCCGAGCTCGATGTCGAGGTCCGGTGCGAGCGGCGGAGCGTCGTCGACACCGAGATACGGCGCTGTCCGGCGCACGTACCGGGTGTAGGCCTGCTCGACGGTGAACCGGCCGACCGGACGGCGCTCGGAGTCGTACGTGGCGAGCAACGCCGGATCGGCGTGCCCCTGCAGCACCAGCGCCAGCTTCCACGCCAGGTTGTGGGCGTCGTGGATACCGGTGTTGCCGCCGAAGCCACCATTCGGTGGCATGACGTGGGCGGCATCGCCGGCGAGCAGGACCCGCCCCGTCTGGTAGCTCCGGGCGACGTCGGCGGTCGACCGCCACCGGGCGAGACCATCGATGCGCACGTCGAGGTCGGGTACTCCGGCGCCGGCGCGCACCAGCTCGATCAAGCGGCGCTCGCTGGTGTCGGATGCGGCGTCGGCCGCCGCGCTCGAAGTGTTGTCGCCCACCGTGTTCACCACCAGGAAGCCGGACTCACAGCTCTTGTCGAGCCGGAAGAAGCCGCCGAACGTGGCGTTGTTGATGTAGATGACGCTGAGCGGCTTGCCCTCCATCTGCGGCCGCAGATCGGCGGTGAAGTAGATCGTCATGCTGTTCGAGAACACTCCCCGCCCTTCGAACGGCGTGCCGAGCAGCTCGCGCACGGCGCTGTGGGCACCGTCGGCGCCGACGAGGTAGTGGCCACGCAACGACCGCGATGGTCCGCCGTCGGTATCCCGCACGGTGACGGTCACGCCATGGTCGTCCTGCTCCACGGCGACGACCTCGTGCCCCTCGACCACGGTGGCGCCCGCCTGCTCGGCCCGGGCGCGCAGGATCGGCTCGAGCCCGGGCTGGGAGACGAACAGCCGACGCGACGGGCTGACCGCCTCGACGCCCTCGTTGAGGCTCGGGATGATGTCGGCCAGCTTGCGCCCGGCGAGGGTGTCCATCATGACGATGGCGCCCTCGGGCAGGAACTCGCGCGCCGACTGAGCCTGCACCTGCTCCTCGATCCCGGCCAGCCGGAACAGCTCGATCGTCCGCAGATGGAAGTGGGCGGCGCGGGGCAACCCGGAGCCGCCGCGCAGGCGCTCGATGGCGATCGACCGGACGCCGTGCTGGGCGAGGAACATCGCCGTCGACAGGCCGACCAGCCCGCCGCCGGCGATCAGGACCGGAGCGTCGACCGGCTCTGGGGAGGTCACGCGACCTCCGCGCTGCCCGAGCTGCCGTCGGTACCGATGAACAGCTCCCACAGCTCCGTGCGCAGGCGGGTGGCGTCGGGAGCGGAGAGATCGTTGGCCACGATCACGCCCTCGATCATGTCGCCCAGCACGACCAGCCAGGGCCGGCCCCGCACGCGTACCGCGACGACCGGCGCGCTCGCCCGACGGCGCAGCGTGCGGTCGACGCCGACCAGCCGCGGCGGGCAGCGGAAGCTGGGCCCCACCAGCCCCCGGTGCCGCGCGGCCCGCGTCAACGCCCGGGCGGCGTCGGCGAACCGGACGGTGGACGACCTCGACTCCATGCGCCCATCATGACCGAGGGGTGTCACGGCGTCACGAGCGGCCCGCTGGTACCGTCCGGCCGATGACGGACCCCACGCCCGGCGCCGGCGCGCCGGATGCGGGCGTCGTGCTCACGCCGGTGCAACAGCGCACCATGGACGCCCTCCGGCGCACCGATCCGCCACTCGTCTTCGCTCCCGAGATCGTCGCCGATCTCCGTCACGACGCCGATGCCGCCCTCGCCGACCTCGGCGCCCGGCTCGGTGACACCGAGCTGTACGTCACCAAGCACGCGATCGCCGGCGTGCTCGATTGCGAGGCCCACCACCTCGCTCCCGATCCGTTCACCTGGACCCCGGCTCGCGCCCGCGGCCAGGTGTCCCACAAGGCGATCCAGCTCCTGCTCAACTGGCGCGGCGAACCGACCCCGGCCGATCTCGTCGACGAGGCGCTGGCCCGGCTCGCCGACGAGCCCACCAAGCTCGGCGACTACGTCGCCGGGCTCGGTCCGGGCGGTGCGGCCGACCTGCGCGGCCAGGCGGTCGAGCGGGTCACCAAGTTCCTCGAGTGCTTCCCGCCTCTGGACCGCCGGTGGCACCCGATGACCGAGGCCTCGGCCCAGTTCCCGCTCGAGGGACCGATCGTGCTGCGCGCCCGCGTGGACCTGATCATCGGCCGCCCGGTGGAGCGGGAGAGCCGCAAGGTGATCATCGACCTCAAGTCGGGGCGGATCATGCCCCGCCACCGCGAGGACCTCCGCTTCTACGCCCTCGTCGAGACGCTGTGCCGGGACGTCCCGCCGCGCAAGCTGGCGACGTTCTCCCTGGATTCCGGGGACGGCCGTCGTCGAGGAGGTCACGGCCGGGCACCTCCGTTCGGCGCTGCGGCGCACGCTCGACGCGATCGAGCGGATGGTCGAGTTGCGCGTCGAGGGGCGCGAGCCACAGCGCACACCAGGGGTTTCGTGCCGCTGGTGTCCGCTGCTCGACGACTGCGAGCCGGGGCAGGCGTCACGGTCGGGATCCACCGACGGCGACGCTGACCTGGAGCCCTAGCCCGCACGTCCGCCGCCTAAGGGTTTTCCCGATACGGGGCTGACCGCGACCCGACGCGTGCCGTCGCGCCGTATCGCCGGCGTCGCCGGGGCGTCACCTCTGCGACCCCGTCGGAAAGTCCGGCGGAGCGAACAGCAAAGGACCACACATCATGAAGATCAGGACCATTGTCGCCGCCTCGGCTCTCGCCGCGACCGGCGTCATCGGTGCCGTCGAGCCAGTCGGCCTCGGCCGGCTGCGGCGTCAGCATCACCGCGGACAACGACCAGCAGCGAGACGGTGACCGTGAACTGGGACCGCAGCGAGGTGCGGACCCGGACGCTCGGCGTTGCCGGCCCGTGGAAGGACATCTCGACCTACTCGACGACCGATCGCAGCGGATGCGCAGATCGTCAGGGCGTTCACGCTCGACCTCAGCTGCAACGTCGACCGGCAGTACCGGCTCGGGTGAACGATGGCGAGCAGCACCTACTGGGAGTACCTCAACGAGGTCGGCCCGTCCGGCTCCTGGACGACGAGACGTCACCCCGTTCATCGACCTCTACCCGCCCAACTGACCCCTCCCCCGGGGCCGGTGCTCACCGAGCGCCGGCCCCGGTGGATCAACTCTGAAGGAGACCACAATGAAACTCAAGACCCTCATCGCCGCATCGGCACTGGCGGCGACCGGCGTGGCCGGCGCGGCGAGCCAGTCGGCCTCGGCCGTCTGCGGCGTCGTCCTCTCGACCCACAACGTCGGCGCGAGCAGCGTGACGGTGGACTGGGCCGACAGTGACGTCAGGATCCAAGCGGCCGGCGGAGTCGTCGGCCCGTGGGCACCGCTCGGGAACTTCTCGACGGCGATCGCCGCCGGAGCAACAGTCACCACCGCGTTCCAGGTGCCCGGCGCCTGTGTCGTCAACCGGCAGTACCGCCTCGAGGTGAACCAAGGTGTCGTCGCCTCCTACGTGCTCTTCCCGGGCGTCGGCCTCTGGACGCAGGACCGAACACCGCACATCCACGTCGCCTGACGCTCGCCCTCTCAGCCGGGCGTCATCAAGGCCACAGGTACGCCGAGGCCGGCGGACTCCTTCACGGTCGCAATGGAGCGACCGGGCTGGACCGCCGGCTTCGGCGCGCTGATGGCCGCGGATCCGATGCGGGCGGCCGCGGCGTCGAGGTCCTCGACGTTGAGCACGAGTCCCCAGAACGACGCCGGGCCCTCCGGCAGCCCGGTCCGTTCCACCACCTCGACGATCAGCCCGCCGATCCGGTGGAAGCCCTGGCGGATCTCGCCGACCTCGCGCACCCGCTTCAACGGTGCGCCGGTCGCGTCCTCGATCGCCCGGCACGTCCGCTCGAGGGCATCCGACGTGATGACGACGTGGTCGAGGCCGATCGCGCCGCACGGATGCTCGGCGTACACCGGCGGGACGGGCGCAACGACTTTGGTCGGGAGCCCGTCGATCTCGGTGACCGGCTCAGCGAGCCCGGACAGCGCCCAACCGGCGATCCCCGGCCCGGCGTCGGGCTCGATGCGGATGCCGGTGCCGAACAGCGGGATGAGTCCGTCGTGCACGACGAGGCCGAGGCGCTCCCACGGCTCTACCGGTCCGCCGACCGTGATCCATTCGACCCGCGTGGTCACGAGGTGAGCGCGGCCTCGACGAGCCCGACCTGCCAGGCGAGGAACGTGAGCCCGTCGGCGAGCTCGTCGGCCCGCTTGGCGACCGGCTTGCCGACCCCGTGACCGGCGCGGCCCTCCTGAGAGAGCAGGATCGGCCGCTCGTCCTGGCCGCTCGATGCCGCCTGCAACAGGGCGGCCATCTTGCGGGCGTGCAGCGGGTCGACCCGCGTGTCGCCCTCGGCGGTACTGAACAGCGTCGCCGGGTAGGCCGTGCCCTCGACCACGTGGTGGTACGGCGAGTAGGCGTGCAGCCAGGCGAAGTCCTCGGCCTCGTCGGGGTCGCCGTACTCGTCGGTCCACAGACGGGCGATCAGGAACTGGGGGAACCGGATCATGTCGAGCAGCGGCACCCCGCACCACACGGCGCGGCAGAGGTCGGGACGCTGGGTCAGCGCGGCGCCGACGAGGAGGCCGCCGTTCGACCGGCCGAGGATCGCCAACCGCTCCCGCCCGGCCAGGCCCTCGCCGACCAGCCAGTCGGCGGCGGCGTGGAAGTCGTCGAACACGTTCTGCTTGTGCTCGCGGCGGCCGGCGTGATGCCACGCCTCGCCCTCCTCGAGGCCACCGCGGAGACCGGCGATCGCGTACGCCCCGCCCGCCGCGCACCACGCGGCGATCTGCGGCGACCACACGGGCGTCTCGGTGATCGCGAACCCGCCGTAGCCGTTGAGGATCAGCGGTACGTCGGGCCCGGGAGCCACGTCGTCGCGGTGGACGAGGAAGAGCCCGATCGCCGTGCCATCGACAGAGGGGTACGTGACCTGGCTGACGGCGAGCGGCGGCACGGCCGCGACGTCGACGGGCGGTGGGAACCAGCGGGTCGCGGTCGCGCCCGGGTCGACGCGCCACACGGCGGTCGGCGCGTCGAACGAGTCGACGACGGCGAAGGCCCGACCGGTGTCCCGGTCGGCGGTGAGCCCGGTCACCGCGACCACGTCGCCGACCCCGTCGACCGAACCCGCGCCGGCGCCGGTCGGCGGCGAAGCGACGATCCGGTCGACGGCGTGCTGCGGTCGACACGGCGAGGATGTCGTCCCCGCACACCGTGGGGTGCGACAGCACGCCGTCGCCCTCGGGCACGAGCGTCGCCCACTGGCCCGGATCGGCTCGCGCCGAACGGCACCCGGACGACCCGGCCCTTGGGCGCGTCGAGCGTGGTGACACCGACGAGCGAGTCACCGTCGGCGGCGAACTGGAACTCCGACGTCGCCTCGACGCCCGCGATCACCGTCGACCACTCGTCCGCCCGGCGGTCGAGGAGGTGCACGTCGTAACGGGCCCAGCCGACGAGCACGTGGACCAGCAGCCAGCGGCCGTCGGGCGACATCGTGACGTCGGGCCACGCTTGCGGGTCGGGGTGCTCGGCCCACACCACCGGATCGTCCCGCCAGTCCTCGCCGAGGCGGTGGTGGTGCACGGTGCGGTGGTACTCGTCGCCCTCGGGGTAGCGCGTGTAGGCGAAGCCGGAACCGTCGGGCTCCCACGCCACGCTGCATGCCCGCGTGCTCGGGATCGCCTCGCCGAGGTCACGACCGTCGGCGCTGTCGAGCACGCGGAGCACGGAGTCCTCGGTGCCACCCTCACTCGTGCCGACGGCGACGAGCGCGCCGTCGGCGGACGCCTCGAACCAGTCGACCGCGTTGGCCGCGTCGGCGACTCCGGCGGCCGGATCGAGGAGCACGACCGGCGGCCCACTGGCGTCGACCGCCGAGCGACGGGTGAGGAGGAACTGCTCGGCGCCGGCCGGCCGCTCGAGACAGAAGAGGTGCTCACCGCGCACCTGGGCGGCGAGCACGACAGGCAGCTGCATCAAGGCGACGAGTCGCCCGTGCCACCAGGAACGGTCGGGCCGAGCGTCGAGCGCGGCGCGGGTGTGGGCGTTCTGCGCGGCCACCCACTCGGCGACCTCGGCGTCGTCACCGTTCTCGAGCCAGCGGTACGGATCCGGGACGTCGACACCGTGGATGACGTCGACGACGTGCTCGCGCCGGGTCGGCGGCGGCGTACCGCGGGCCATCGACGAACGGGTCAGCCGCGGCCGGTGTTGGGGCGCTTGCCGTGGTTGGCCTTCGAGCGCCGCATGCGCGCCTTGCGCTTCTTCGTCTTCTTCGACATGGCGAGCGCCGTCGACGGCTACCGGCGGCGCCGTCGGCTTCCGCGCCGCCGCGTCGCCGGCGGCCGCTCGGCCGCGACCGCAGCCGTGGCCGGGGGATCAATTGGTCGACGAGGCCGCGCACCTGTCCCGGCTCGAGGGGCGGCAGGCACATCAGGCGGCGCAGCAGGATCGGCCCGGCGAGGGCCTCGGCCATCAGCTCGGGGTCGAGGTCCGCCGGCAGGTCGCCGTTGGCGACACCGGCGGCGAGCAGATCGACCATCGACCGGCGGCCCGCCGCGGCGAGCTGGCTGTGGAGTCGCCGAGCCTCGGGATCGTGGGCGGCGGCGTCGATCAGCGAAGGCAGGCAGCGCGACCACTTCGATTCCGCGGCGTTGCGCGGCGAAGTCCTCGAGCACCGCGATCACCTGCTCGCGCACGTTGCCCTCGCCCAGCGGAGCGTGCGGCGGCTTGAGCTCGAGGAAGGCGTCACGGACGAGCTCGACCCGGCCGGGCCAGTGGCGGTAGATCGTGCTCTTGGCGACCCCCGAGCGGGCCGCGACCGCCTCGATGGTGACCGCGCCGTACCCGGACTCGGCGAGGAGGTCGACGGTGGCCTCCAGGACCAGCCGGCGCGTGCGCTCGATGCGGGGGTCGCACGGCTCCGATCGCGGTTGCCATCTCGCTAGTTTGCCGCAGCGCCTTCCGCGGCGAGCTCAATTGCCTGGTCATCGTGCTCGGCGAGGATGCTCGCGGCCTCGGCCTCGAGCTCCTTGGCGGGCGAGAACGTGCGCAGGACGAGGACCGCGGCGACGACGACGATCGCCGCCGAGATCACGGCCGTGAGGCTGAAGGCCTCGGTGAAGGCGTCGCCGGCCCGTTGGACGAGCACGCCGCCGGTGTCGCCCGGCAGCTCCCTGGCTGCAGTGACGGCCTCGCCGAGCGAGTGCTCGGCCTCGGCGGTAGCGGAAGCGGACAGGTCGAGCCCGCCGAGGTCGAGCTTCGACCGGTAGAGCGAGCTCACGATCGTGCCGAAGATGGCGATGCCGAGTGCGCCTCCGACCTCGCGGGTCGTGTCGTTGACCGCCGAGGCCACGCCGGCCTTGGACAGCGGGACCGCGCTCATGATGCTCGTCGTGGCCGGGGCGGCGGTGATCGCCATGCCGGCCCCCATGAGCACCATCGCCACCGCGAGCACCACGTACGGAGTGTCGGGGGTGACCGGCGCCAGGACCGCCATTCCCGCTCCGACGAGCAGGAACCCGAGGGCGATCGTGCGGCCACTCCCGATCCGGGCGGCGATGTCGGCGCTGCGCGGCGACAGGATGATGAACATCGGCGGGAGCGGCAGCGTCGCCAGGCCGGCTTCGAGCGGCGAATACCCGCGGACGAACTGCAGGTACAGCGACAGCAGGAAGAACCAACCGAACATCACGAAGAACGACGTCGTGATCACCGCGCTGCCGACGCTGAAGCGACGGTCGGCGAAGTACGAGACGGGCAGCATCGGGTGCGGGGCCACCCGCTCCCAGCGGACGAACGCGTACAGCGTGACCGCGGCGAGCACGAACGAGCCCGCGACGAGGGTGTCGCTCCAACCCCGCTCGGCGCCCTCGATGATGCCGAAGATGAGCGAGGTGAGCCCGACGAGCGACAGCACCGCGCCGCGCGGGTCGAGCGGGGTGGCGGTGTCGTCCCGCGATCGGGGGCTGTAGACGGCCACGGCGATGGCGGTGGCGACGACGACCGGGACGTTGAAGAGGAACGCGGAACCCCACCAGAACTCCTCGAGCAGCGCTCCGGAGACGATCGGGCCGAGCGCTCCGCCGGCGCCGGCGAAGGCCACCCACGTGGCGATCGCCTTCGGGCGCTCCGCGGGCGGGAAGACCGCGGTGAGCAGCGAGAGCGTCGCCGGCATCACGAACGCCGCGCCGGCGCCCTGGATGGCGCGGCCGAAGATCACGACCGCGGCCGAGTCGGCGAAGCCGCTGACCAACGAGCCGGCGCCGAACAGAAGCAGACCGAAGAGCAGCGCCTCCTTGCGCCCGAAGCGGTCGCCGAGCGCTCCCGCCACGAGGAGCAGACCGGCGAACACGAGCGCGTAGGAGTCGACGATCCACTGGAGCATCGTGGCGCTGGACCCGAGGTCGCTCTGGATGGTGGGCAGGGCCACGTTCACCGAGGACACGGCCATGACGATCATGACGAGCGAGAGGCACAGCACACCCAGCAGGAACCACCGGCGTTGGTAGACCTCGGGCCGCTCGTAGAGCGGGACGACGGCCGCGGACGAGAGTTCGGGGGGTTCGAGGGTCATGAAACGAAACGTAAGCGTTTCACTCCGCTACGGCAACGTTTCAGATGTCACAGCCCCGTTCGGGAATGCGCGGACGCCGCGGTCAGTTCGGGAGGGCGCCCTCGATCGCGGCGACGAGCTCCGGCGCCTCCGGGGTCACCATCGGGCTGAAGCGGGTGACGTTGCCCGCCGGGTCGACGAGGAACTTCTCGAAGTTCCAACGGATGTCTCCATCGTGACCTTCGGCGTCGGCGACGGCGGTCAGCTCGGCGTAGATCGGGTGCCGGCCCGGGCCGTTGACCTCGATCTTCTCGAAGATGGGGAAGGTCACGCCGTAATTGGTCGCGCAGAACGTGGCGATCTCCTCGGCACTACCGGGCTCCTGACCACCGAACTGGTTGCACGGGAACCCGAGCACGCTGAAACCCTGGTCGGCGTAGCGCCGCTGCAGCTCCTCGAGGCCCGTGTACTGCGGCGTGAGGCCGCATTTCGACGCCACGTTGACCAGCAACAGGGCCTGGCCCTCGCGTGCCGCGAGGCTCGACGGCTCGCCGTCCAGGGTGTTGATCGGGTGCTCGAAGATCGTCATGGCTCCAGCATGCCTGGTGTCACGGTGACGGATACGGTCGGCGCATGGAGATCCAGGGAACGTGTGACGAGCGGTTCGGCGCGATGCGGGATGCGTTCGCCGCCAACTTCGCCGAGGGGAGCGAGCCCAGGGATGTGGGCGCGTCGCTCGCGATGACGCTCGACGGCGAGCTCGTCGTCGACCTCTGGGGCGGCACGATCACGACGGACTCCGCCACCGACGTGCCGTGGGAGCGGGACACGATCATCAACGTCTGGTCGACGACGAAGACCCTGTCGGCGCTGTGCTGCCTGCTGCTCGCCGACCAGGGGGAGCTCGACCTGTACGCGCCCGTCGCCAAGGTGTGGCCCGAGTTCGCCGCCGGCGGCAAGGGTGAGATCGCGATGCGCCACGTGATGAGCCACACCGCCGGCCTGTCCGGTTGGCAGGAGCCGATCACGGTCCAGGACCTGTACGACTGGGAGAAGGTCACGTCGCTGCTCGCCGCCCAGGAGCCGTGGTGGGAGCCGGGCACTGCGTCGGGCTATCACGCGCTGACCCAGGGCTTCCTGGAGGGCGAGGTCGTGCGCCGGATCACGGGCCAGACGATCGGCGAGTTCGCCGCCAAGGAGGTGACCGGTCCGCTCGGCGTCGACTTCCACATCGGCACGGCGGCCGAGCACGACGCTCGGGTCGCCCATGTGATCCCGCCGAGCGCACCGCTGACGGTCGAGGGCGCCGAGGAGGGCTCCGTCGCCCTGCGCACGTTGCGCAATCCAGACCCGCCGCTCGATGCGGCGGAGTCCAGCACGATCCCGTGGCGGCGGGCGGAGATCCCCGCGGCCGGTGGGCACGGCAACGCCCGGGCGGTGGCGCTGGTGCACACCCCGATGGCCTGCGGCGGAGAGGCCAACGGCGTCCGGCTGCTCTCGCCACAGGGGATCGAGCCGGTCTTCGACGAGCAGACGTACGGCCAGGACCTCGTGCTCCCGCTGGTCGTCCGCCACGGCATCGGCTTCGGGCTGCCCTCGCCCGAGCTGCCGATCAGCCCCAACGAGCGGGCCTGCTACTGGGGCGGCTGGGGCGGCTCGGTCGCGATCATCGATCTCGACGCCCGGATGAGCTTCTCCTACGTGATGAACAAGATGGGCGAGGGCACCGTGGGCGACCTGCGCGCCGCCGGCCCCCTCCTCGCCGCCTACATGGCCCTCGCCGGCAGCTGACGGCATCCGAGGTTTCGCGCCATCCGAGGGTTTCCGTGCCGGACGGGGCTCCGGAAAACCTCCGGCGCGCTGAAAACCTCGGATGGTCAGGAGTAGCGGGCGACCAGCTCCTTCACCCGCACCGCTTCCTCGGGGAAGGTGTGGCGGTCGGCGAGGCGGTGGGCGCCCATCGCGGGCAGCAGCTTGATCGCCGCGGCCCGGCCGCAGCCGTCGACGAAGCGGTCGACGAACCGGCTCCGCAGGCGTTGACCGATGACCCGCAACCACCACGGTCCCTCGAGCGTGCTCGTCGCGCCGATCACCCAGGCGTAGGCGACATCGGCGGCGGCGGGGCCGCGGACGGCGTTGGTCCAGTCGAACACGACAGGGCCAGCGGCGGTGAGCATCACGTTGTCGGGATGGAAGTCGAGATGGACGATTGCCTCCCCGGGGCCGAACGCCGTCGGGACGAGACTGCCCCGAGCGCCCAGCGTCCCGATCGGCACGGCGACCAGACGCTGGTGTAGGTCGATCATCGAGTCGGCGTGGCGATCGACGCGCCAGGGGTGCGACTGGAGGTCGGTGAGCATCGTGACCCCGTCGAGCCGCTCCATCACCAGGTCATTGCCAGTGGCGTCGAACACCTCCGGTGTGGGGTAGCCGTGGGCGCGGACATGGCCCATGACCGCCGCCTCCTTCGCCACCATCTCCGCGGCGATCAGCGGCGGGATGGAATCCCGGTAGCGGCGCAGCACCCGGCCGTTGCCGACGTCGTACACGTCGGCGGCCCGCCCTGTGCCGATGAGCGGACCCGGCTCAGCCCCCATCCGTCCACGCCAGCAGCTCGTCGGCGGCCATCGTGTTGATGATCCGCTCGATCGGCACGTCGCGCTCGGCGGCGCGGTCGCACCCATGCGGCTGCCACTCGAGCTGGCCGGTGGCGTGGGCGTCGGTGTCGATGGAGAACCAGCAGCCATGCTCGATCGCCAGGTCGAGCAGCTCGCGGGGAGGGTCGAGCCGTTCCGGCCGGCAGTTGATCTCCACCGCGGTGCCGAACTGCTTGCACGCGGCGAACACGTAGTCGGCGTCGAACACCGACGGCGGTCGCTTGCCGATCAACCGGCCGGTGCAGTGGCCGAGGATGTCGACGTGCGGCGACGCCACCGCGACCACCATCCGCTCGGTCATCGCCTTCCGGTCCGAGCGCAGCTTGGAGTGCACGCTGGCGACCACGACGTCGAGCCGGGCGAGCAGGTCGTCGTCGAGGTCGAGCGAGCCGTCCTCCAGGATGTCGACCTCCATCCCGGTGAGGATCCGGAACGGGGCGAGCTGCTCGTTGAGCGCGGCGATGTCGACGAGCTGGCGCTCGAGCCGCTCCCGGTTGAGCCCGTGGGCGATGGTCAGACGCCCCGAGTGGTCGGTGAGCACCATGTACTCGTGGCCGAGTCCGGCGGCGGTGGTCGCCATCTCCTCGATCTCGGCGCCGCCGTCGCTCCACGTCGAGTGGAGGTGGCAGTCGCCGCGCAGGGCGTCGCGGTAGCGCTGCCCTTCGGGAGTGATCGGGATCTCCGTGCTGCCCTCGAGCTTGGCGAGATATCCCGGCACGTCACCGGCCAGCGCCTCGGTGATCACGCGCGCCGTGGCGTCGCCGATCCCTTCGAGCTTGGTGAGCGTGCCGGCGGCGGCGCGCTCGGCGAGCTCGGCCGGGTCGGTCTCGCGCACGACGTTGCGTGCCCGCTGGAACGCCTTGGCCTTGAAGCCCGGCTCGTGGGCCCGGTCGAGCAGGTGGACGATGCGGTCGAGCGCGGCCTCCGGCGTCACGAAGTCAGGGTAACGGCGGGGCGGCGGTCGTCAGTCGGTGAGCAGCCCGTAGCGGCGGCGCACCCAGCGATCGAGGGTGCCGAAGCACAACGAGTCGACGACGATGCCGATGACGAGGATCACGATCATCATCGCGATCAGCCCGGTGTAGTCGGCGATGTTGCGCTTCTCCGCGAGCAGGAAGCCAACCGAGGGCTTGCCGAGCGTGACGAGCAACTCGCCGGCCATCAGGCTGCGCCAGGCGAACGCCCACCCCTGCTTGAGCCCGCCGACGAACGACGGCAGCGACGCCGGCATCACGACATAGCGGAACGACTTGACGCCGCGGGCACCCATCGCCCGCCCGGCCCGGAGCAGGATCGGCGGGACGTGGTCGACGCCGGTGATCAACCCGTTGGCGATCGAGGGCGCCGCGCCGAGCACGACGACGAAGGTGATCGCCCGCTCGGAGAGCCCGAACAGCACGATGGCGAGCGGGAACCAGGCGATCGACGGCATCGTCTGCAGACCGGTGATCATCGCGCCGACCGCGGAGCGGACGATCTTCGACGACACGACCACGCTGCCGACGAGCACGCCGATGACCAGCGCGAGGGCGAACCCGACCGCGGCTCGCTGCATCGTGATCGAGATCGCCTCCGCGACCGTGCCGTCGGCGATCAACTCCCCGAGTCGGTCGAAGGCGTCGGCCGGGCCGGGGAGGATGTACTCCGGCTTCCAGCCCGACCACACGACGAGCTGCCACAGGAAGCAGGGCGAGGGCGACGGCGGCCACCTTCGGCCACGTGGCGGTCCAGACGCGACGCCCGAGACCGACCCGCCGGGTGGCGTCGGCGACGGGGACCGCCGCGCTGTCGTCGAGAACCGCCGTGTCGGCGACGTCGGCGACCTCGGGCGCGTCGGGTTCAACGACGAGCATGGGCGAGCGCCTCCTCCCGGAGTTGTTCGGTGACCGTGGCGGCGAGCGTGCTGACCTCGGGCGAATCGATGCGGCGCGGACGCGCTGATCTCGACGTCGAAGGTCGCCGTCACCCTTCCGGGGCGCGGCGACAGCACCACGATGCGGTCGCCGAGCCGGGCCGCCTCGCGCACGTTGTGGGTCACGAACAGGACCGTCAGCCCTTGTTCCCGAACGAGGGTCTCGAGCTCGGTGTGCAGGGCGTCTCGGGTCATCGCGTCGAGCGCGCCGAACGGCTCGTCCATCAGCAGGATCTCGGCGTCCTGGGCGAACGCCCGGGCCAGCGCCCCGCGCTGGCGCATGCCGCCCGACAGCTGGTGCGGCCGCTTCTTGGCGAACCCGTCGAGGTGCACGGACGCGAGCAACTGCTCGCCACGCGCTCGCCGCTCGCCCTTCGGCACCCCGGCCAGCCGCATCGGCAACTCGACGTTGGCGGCGACGGTGAGCCACGGGAACAGCGCCGACTCCTGGAACATCAGCGCCGTGCGCCCGCGGACCTCCACGGTTCCCGAGCTCGGTTGGTCGAGCCCGGCGACGAGGTTGAGGATCGTCGACTTGCCGCAGCCGGAGGCGCCGATCAGGCAGACGAACTCGCCGTCCTCCACATCGAGGTCGACGGCGCGCAACGCGGTGACCGCCCCGTTGCCCGACCCGAACGTCTTGTCGACGTCGCGCAGGCTGATCACCGGAGGACTCATAGGTCGCTCACCTCGGAGTCGCCGCGCTCGGCGAGCACCTCGTTGAGCAGGGTCAGGTCGTAGATCCCCTCGAGCTCGACCGGGTCGAGCAGACCGACGGCGATGGCGTCGTCCGCCGAGCCCTGCAACGAGGAGGCGATCGGGTCGAGCGTGAACTCGAGGTTCTCCCACGCCCCGGCGATCGTCTCGTCGGTGAGGCGGCTGGTCGTCACCTTCTCGATCCCGTCGTTGGTGATCTTCTGCGCGGCCGCCGGGTCGGCATTGGCCTCGTCGATGGCCTGGCCGAGTCCCGTGATGAGGCTCTTGACGACGTCCGGGTGCTCCTCGAGGTACTCCGTCGCCGAGATCAGGTGGGTGGTGACGAATCGACCGTCGGGCCACAGTTCGGCCTCGTTGACCAGGACGTGACCGCCGCCCTCGTTGACGAGGCGGGTCGCCCACGGCTCGGGCACCCACGCCCCGTCGAGCGTCGCCGGCCTGGAACGCGGTGAGGGTGTCGGCGTTGTCGAGCGGCGTGATCGACACGTCGCCCCCGCCGCTGGTGTCGGTCTCGTAGCCCTGCTCGGCGAGCCAGGCGCGCAGGGCGACGTCCTGGGTGTTGCCGAGCGACGGCGACGCGAGCTGTCTTGCCGGCGAGGTCCTCGGGCGTCTCGATGCCCTCGGCCACGACGAGCGAGGCCCCGCCCGACGTCGTCCCGGAGACGATGCGCAACGCCTCGCCGTCGGACTGGGCGAAGCCGTTGATCGCCGGGTTGGGACCGATGAAGCTGGCGTCGAGGCTGCCGGCGAACAGCGCCTCGACCACCTCGGTGCCGGAGTTGAACGTCTGCAGCTCGAGCTCGACGTTGGGCCCGAGCGCTTCCTCGAACAACCCGGTCTCCACGCCGATGATCGCCGGGGCGTGAGTGACGTTCGGGAAGTAGCCGAGGCGCAGGGTGACGGTCTCGCCCGACGCCTCCGTGGCCTCGCCCGACGCCTCCGTGCCCGGCGCGGCGGTGGTGGCGCTCGCCGCGGCATCGTCGTCGTCGTCGCCGCATGCCGTGGCGGCGAGGGCGAGGAGGGGGACCGCCAACAGTCCGAACCAACGGGAGCGCTTAATTCCGATTTGCATGGTCAACTTTCTACAATGTGGGGGGTCTCAATCGCAACGTGGAACACCATACACGAACTACGGTGCGCGCGGTGGCACGCTCGGGATCTCAGTCGGTCGAACGGGCCCTCGCCGTCCTGCAGCACATCGCCCAGGCCGACGACGACGTCGGGGTCAGCGAGATCGCGATCCGCACCGGCCTCAGCATCAGCACCGCGCACCGCCTGATCCAGGCGTTGCGCGGCGCCGGGCTCGTGTCCCAGGACGAGCGCACCGAGCGCTACCACCTCGGGCCCGGCGCGGTCGCCCTGGGACGGCGCGCCGAGGCCCGGCTCGGCTTCGACCGCCTGCTCCCCCACCTCCGGACGCTCGGCGCCAAGACTGGAGAGTCGATCAGCCTCGGCACCCGCGTCGGTACCGAGATGCTCGTCGTGCTCCACGTCGATTCCCCCCACCCATTGCGTTTCGATCTCGCGCCGGGCACGAGGGCGCCGATCCACGCCTCGGCGATCGGCAAGGTGCTGCTCGCCTTCGCCCCCGATCCCGCCGCCGAGGTCGAGGCGCTCGGGCCGCTCCCCGCCGTCACCGCGGCGACGCTCACCGACCCGGCCGCGCTGGTCGCCGACCTCGCCACGGCTCGCCGGAGGGGCTGGGCGCTCAACGACGGCGAGCGCGACGTGGGGGTGCGGACCGTCGCCGCGCCGTTGCTCGGAGCCGACGGCACGGCGTGGGCCGGCGTCGCGATCCAGGGCCCGGCCGCCCGCCTGCCCGACGATCGTCTCGCCGAGCTCGCCGACCTGCTCGTCGAATCCGCGGCGGCGATGGCCGGCGACGTCGCTTAGCGTGCCGTCGGTGAACACCCCGGCCTGGCACTTCGCCCAGTTCAACATCGCCCGTCTCCAGGAGCCGCTCGACCACCCGGACACCGCCGAGTTCGTCGCCAACCTCGATCAGGTGAACGCGGTCGCCGAGGCCGCGCCTGGCTTCGTGTGGCGGCTCACCGACGACAGCGGCCTCTCCTCGAGCTACGTCAGGGCCTACGACGACCCGCTGATGATCATCAACCTGTCGGTGTGGGAGTCGCCCGAGCAGCTCCAGGACTTCGTGTACCGCACGGCCCACACCTCGTTCCTGCGCCGCCGCCGCGAGTGGTTCGCGAAGATGGACGAGGCCTACCTGGTGTGCTGGTGGATCCCCGCCGGAAGCGTGCCCGCCGTCGCCGACGCGGTCGACCGGCTCGCCCGGCTGCGGGCCGAGGGGGTCAGCGACGAAGCCTTCACCCTGCGCGACCTGCGGCCGGCGCCCGCGGCCACGGCGCTGCGCTGACCGCCACCTATAGCCTCACGCCCGGATGGAACGCTTCGGGCTGGTCGGGCTGCCCAACGCCGGCAAGAGCTCGCTGTACAACGCCCTGACCGGTGGCGGCGCGCTCGCCGCGCCATACGCCTTTGCCACCAAGGACCCGCACATCGGGGTCGCCAAGGTCCCCGACGACCGTCTCGTCCGGCTGGCCGAGATGTCGCAGAGCCGCAACGTGGTCCACGCCGCGGTCCAAGTCGTCGACATCGGCGGGCTCGTCGAGGGGGCGAGCAAGGGCGAAGGATTGGGCAACAAGTTCCTCGCCAACATCCGCGAGGTCGATGCCGTCGTCTTCGTCCTCCGCGCGTTCGAGGACCCTGACGTCGTCGGGTCGCCGGATCCCCTCGAGCACCTGCGCGTCGTCGAGCTCGAGCTCGCCCTCGCCGACCTGGAGACGGTCGAGAAGCGGCTCACCCAGACCCAGCGGCAGGCCAAGCTCGACCGCTCGCTCGGCGACGAGCTCGCCGCGCTCACCGCGGCGTACGACGCGCTGTCGGCTGGTCGGCCGCTGTACCGAGCGGGCCTCGCCACCGAGCAGCGGCAGCTGTTGCAGCCCCACTTCCTGCTCACCAACCGGCGCGTGCTGGCGGTCGTCAACGTCGGCGAGGGCGACCTGGACGCCATCCCCGACCTCGCAGCCGGTGTGGCGGCCGAGCTCAGCGAAGCAGGTGAGGACGTCGAGGTCATCGGCATGTGCGTGCAGCTGGAGGCGGAGGCGGCGGCGATCGAGGACCCGGCCGACCGGGCCGAGATGCTCGAAGGCCTCGGGCTCGGGGAGGGGGCGCTGTTCCGGATGGTGCGCAGCGCGTACCACCTCCTCGGCCTGCGCACGTTTCTCACGACGGGCGACAAGGAGAGCCGGGCGTGGACGTTCTTCGAGGGCTCGACTGCACCCGAGTGCGCGGGGCGCATCCACTCCGATTTCCAGCGCGGCTTCATCCGCGCCGAGGTGATCCGGTGGGACGAGCTGCTCGACATCGGCTCGTGGACGAAGGCGAAGGAGTTCGGCAAGATCCGGCTCGAGGGCAAGGACTACGTCGTCGCGGACGGCGACGTGATCGAGTTCCGGTTCAACGTGTAGTCGGCCTCCATGAACGCCGTGCAGCTCGCCACCAGCCCGGTCACCTGGGGAGTCGACTTCGCGGATCGGCCGACCAACCCGCCATGGGAGCTGGTCCTCGACGAGATCCAACAGTCCGGGGTCGGCGCCCTCGAACTGGGACCCGTCGGCTACCTGCCGGAGGATCCACCGGTGCTCCGGAGCGCCCTCGAGAGTCGCGGGCTGCGGGCAGTCGGCTCGTTCATCTTCGATGACCTGCACGATCCGGCGCGGGCGGAAGAGATCGTCGAGACGGCCGGGCGGGCCTGCCGCGTCATCGCCGCAGCTGGAGGCGAGCTCCTCGTGATCATCGACCGTCCCGGGCCCGAGCGGGTCGTGACGGCCGGACGCTCGGCGGCGGCATCCCGCCTCCCGCCGCATCGGTGGGCGGCGATGCTCGGCGTGACCCGGCGCGTCGCGGCCACCGCCGGCGAGTTCGGACTGCGGCCGGTCTTCCACCCCCACGCCGGCACCTTCGTCGAGTTCCGGGACGAGATCGTGCGCCTCATCGCGGACACCGACCTCGACCTGTGCCTGGACACCGGCCACTGCGCCTACGCCCGCGTCGATCCGGTCGCCGCGATCGAGGAGTTCGCGCCGCGCCTGACCCACGTGCACTTCAAGGACGTCGACGGCGACGTCCTGGCGCGCATCGACGCCGAGGGCCTGGACTTCTGGACCGCGATCGAAGCCGGCGTGTTCTGCCCGCTGGGCGAGGGGATCGTGGACATCGGCGCCGTGTTGCGCGCCCTCGATCGGCACGGCTACCGCGGCTACGCCACGATCGAGCAGGACCGCGTGCCGGGCCGCGGAGACCCGCTCGGCGACCTGCGCCGCAGCCTCGCCGTGCTCGCCCGCGCCCGACGTTGATCACGTTGTCGGGACGGACATTCCGAACCAGTGGCGCAGCTCGTGCTCCCATTGCCCGGGCGAGACCGCGCGGTCGTGTATCGACAGGTCGTCCCCGCGCTCGCGGAGCCGATCGCGGTGCAGGGTCACCCTGGCGCCATGGGCGGACATCGCCCGCGTGACGAGCGGCTTCTCGGTCCACGAGAGCCCGGGCTCGGTCTGCAAGTAGCGGCTGCGGGCGGCGAACTCGGCGAGCTGCCGGGGCCGGCGCGACGCCTCGTACTGCAGCTCCCACACCGGGGCGCCATCGCGTTCGCTGAGTTCGATCAGTCGCACCGTCGACGCGTCGGCCTCGATGCGAGTGGTCCGGGGCCGGCTGGCGTACTCCCCCGGTTCGGCTGGAAGCGGGGCCAGTGGATTGTCGCCCCAGCCGACGTCCACGAGGTACGGGGCTCCGTCGACACGGACGAGCAGGGCCAGGTGGTCGAAGTCGGCGCTGAGCCCGCCGGTGGCGGCGTCGAACGTCCGGCAGGACAGCCGATCCACGTCGAAACCGAGCCGGGCGAGCAGCTCGGCGAAGCACCCGTTGAGCTCGTAGCACCATCCGCCGCGCCGCTGCTCGACGATCTTGTCGTACGACCAGTCGATGTCCACCCGCACTCCTACCCGGTGGAACACGTGCAGATTCTCGAACGGCACCGCGATGAGGTGGGCCGCCTGGAGTCCGGTCAACGTGGCCAGCGACGGCTCGCGTGAGCCGGCGTAGCCGATGCGAGCGAGGTATCGATCGACGTTCACGCCGCCGCAGGATTGCTCAACTGGCGGCCGTCCATCGAACGAGCCTGAGAGGGCGGTGCGAGCCAGGGCTCGCACCGCCCTCTCCTGGTCAGCTGAAGGCGCTCTGGCGGACCTTCACCACTTGACCGGCATCGGGAATGCCGAGGAAGAGGCCGGCGACGCTCCAAGCCGTCGAGTACAGCGCGCCGTCGTGCCACACCAGGCCGATTGGCATCGTCACGGCCGCGTACGTCCGCGTGCCGTCAGGTGCGACACGAACGATGCGCCCGACCGTGGAAGGGTCGAAGCCTGGCGGCGGGTCGCCTTGGGGAGCGTTGTGCAGCAGCTCCGACACGTACACCGCGCCGTGGGGACCGACGGCGACGCCGGTCGGAGCGGTGAAGCCGCCGATGACGTCGAGGACCTTCCCGGTGCGCGCGTTGAGCACGTACACGCGACCCTGGCGCTTCGGCCTCGGCCGACAGCGTGCTGACGTAGAGCCTGCCGCCGGGTCCGTAGGCGAGACCGGTCGGGACCGGGTCGCAGCCCTTCGGGTCGTTGGGATGGTTGTTCGGCGCGTCCTTGCACGTCGCCCGTCGTGACGAGCGGCGGCACGAAGAACGTCCTCACCTTGCCGGACCTCGACACGGAGAGGACCGCGTTGGCGCCGGCGTCGGCGACGAACACGAACCCAGGACCGCGCCGGCCGAGCACGGCGAACGGGTTCGACAACGCGTCGAGCGGCTTACCGTTGGGGCCGAACTGCGTCTGCCCGTCGGGGTTGTGGCGCGCTCGTACCGCTCGAGGTCGGCGAGCCGCTTCCGCGCCTCGCCGGGAGCCTTCACGAACAGCGTGGCGTCGCCCTTCGTCGACGCGTCGGGCACGTCCGCGCCACCGGTCACGATGGCCAGCACGTGGCCGACCCGATCGACCCCGGCCGGGCTCTTCAGGCCCTTGGCGACGACCGTCTTGCGCCCGGTCACCGGGTTGATCCGGGTGATCTTGCCATCGGTCTGGGCGACGAACAGGCGGTTCGTGCCCGCTCCGAGCCCGAACGGGCCCTCGAGCTTCGAGGCCACCACCTTGACGGGGGGCCTGGCTTGGCCGCTGCCCTCCGCCTTCGCGATCGGCGCACCGACGCCGAGCACGGCCGCGACCGCCACGACTCCGCGCGCGATCGACTTCATGGAACGTTTCATTCTTGGTCTCCCTACCTTTCCGCACTTTCCGCCACGTCCGTCCGTGGAGCGGTGGAGGGTAACAGGCGATTCCGGAGCGCGCACACTCGGCGCAAGCCACGCGCAAGCCACCGGGTGTTGGCCTCACGCGTCAGGAGCGCGATAAGTGAACCAGTAGCGAAGAGGGAAGTTCGCCCCGGCGCCAGGTCGCCGCGGAGGAGGCGGACAATGAGAAGACGAGCAGTCCATCTGGCCGGCGCCTTGGTCGTGTCGGCGAGCCTTGGCCTCGGCGCGGTAGCGATCAGTTCCGGCGCCGGTGCCCACGGCAACTCCGCGCGGGCGACGCTGTACTCGGCCAGCGGCGCCAAGGTGGGCCGGGTCACGTTCAGCGCCACTCGCCATCACACCTGGGTACGCGTGCATCTCGACCACGCGCCCGGTATCGTCGATGCGTTCCACGGCTTCCACATCCACGCCAACAACGATCCGGCCAACGGGGAGGGCTGCGTGGGCCCCGACTTCGCTTCCGCCGACGGGCACTGGCTGGTACGGCGGCGAGACGCACGGGCACCATCTCGGCGACATGCCGAGCGTGTACGTCAACAGCGACGGCAGCGTGGACGCCCGCTTCACGCTCGACCGCGTCGATCGCACGAGACCTGCGGGGCAGGGCCGTCATCCTCCACGCCGGCGCGGACAACTTCGGCAACGTCCCTCTCGGGACTGCCGACTGCAGTACACGCCGAACAGTCCCGCGGCGACCGATGCCACGGCGAAGACCGGCAACGCCGGCGTGCGTATCGCCTGCGGAGTGATCCGCTAGTTCGAGACCGACCGCTGAATCCCGGGCCGGTCCCACCGCGCGACCCGGCGCATGATGGTGGGTGGTGTCGGGCCTTCTTCCGTCAGGTGCCAGCCGTGACGCCGGCCTGTTGCTGGAGACCCGCGGGATCCGCGGGCTCGGTGACGGCCTTGTAAGTGTGGTGCTGGCTTCCTACCTCGCCCTGATCGGGCTGTCGGACGTCCGCATCGGAATCATCGTCACCTTGACCCTGCTCGGCTCGGCTGCGCTCACGTTGGCGGTCGGGCTGCGGGCCCACGCCTATCCGCGGCGTCGCCTGTTGCAGTTGGTCGCCGTGTTGATGGTCGCCACCGGGGTAGGTTTCGCCGGCTTCGACAAGTTCTGGCCGCTGGCGGCGGTCGGACTGATCGGCACGCTCAATCCGAGCGGGGGCGACGTCAGCGTCTTTCTCCCGACCGAACAGGCATTGCTTCCGGCCACCGCTCCCGACTCCCAGCGCACCGCGTTGTTCGCCCGCTACACCCTCATCGGAACCCTTGCCGCGGCGTTCGGAGCACTGTGTGCGGGCGTGCCCGAGTGGGTCGGTGACCGCGTCGACGTGTCCGCCACGACGTCGCTGCGCTGGGCGTTCCTCGCCTACGCGGCGTTGGGTGTCGTGGTGCTCACTCGCTACCGGCGGCTCTCACCAGACGTCGAACGGGTCGGCGCCGCGCCGTCCCGCGCCCTCGGCGAGTCGAAACGGATCGTCTACCGCTTGGCCGCGCTGTTCAGCCTCGACGCCTTCGGCGGTGGCTTCGTGATCACCGCGATGTTGGTGCTGTGGCTGCAGCGGCGCTTCGACCTGTCGATCGCCGTCGCCGGTGCGGTGTTCTTCTGGGCGGGAGTGCTCTCCGCGTTCTCGGCCCTGGTCGCGGTCCGCATCGCTCGGCGCATCGGGCTGGTACGGACGATGGTGTTCACCCACCTCCCGGCCAATGGGCTGCTGGTGCTGGCAGCTTTCATGCCGACTGCCGCGACCGCGGTCACGTGTCTCCTCGCTCGTGCCGCGCTCTCGCAGATGGACGTCCCTGCCCGAACCTCCTACGTGATGGCAGTGGTGCAGCCGACCGAGCGTCCGGCCGCGGCGAGCGTCACCAACGTCCCGCGCAGTCTCGCCGCGGCCCTCCCACCGGTGGCCGCCGGGTGGATGCTCGGTCAATCGACCTTCGGCTGGCCGCTGGTCATCGGCGGCACCATCAAGGCCGTCTACGACCTGCTGCTGCTCCGCCAGTTCCGCGACCTCCGCCCACCCGAGGAAGTCGGCAGCGGCCCACCCATCGCGATGCCGGTCAGACGCCCTCGACGGCGATGAAGGAGCCGATGGCGGCGCCTTCGCGGGCAGCCCGAGCCTCGGTGTAGTGCGGGCGAGTTGTACCAACTGCGCGCGGCGTCCATGTCCGGGAACTCGAGGATGACGGTCCGGTTCGGTTGCCGGTCGCCTTCGAGGACTTCGGTGGCGCCGCCGCGGACGATGAAGCGACCGCCCCCCGCTTCGACGGAGGGACCCGCCAGGGCGACGTAGCCCTTGTACTTCTCCGGGTCGGTCACATTCATGTCGACGATGACATAGGCCTTCGGCATCGGCTCAGTACAGCACGTCACGGTGGACCCTCACGCCGGCTCGGACCCCGGGCGGTGAGCAATCGGCGGCCTATAGGCGCTCACTGCTCACCTCATGGCAGCTCTTACGTCGTGCGGTGAGCAATCGGCGTCCTATGGGCGCTCACTGCTCACCTCATGCCAGCCGCTTGAGGAAGAACACCTCGCCGTGCCCGGCCGGCGTGTCGGCGGCGAAGCCGATGCGCTCGTACCCGAGCTTCTCGTAGAAGCCGGGCGCCTGGAACGTATGGCTGTCGACTCGCACGACGTCACAGCCGCGGCGGGCAGCCTCGGCTTCGGCCGCCCGAACGAGCTCGGTGCCGAGCCCGCGGTGACGATGATCGTCGTGCACCCACAGCCACTCGATCTTGACGTAGCCGCCCCATGAGAAGCCGTCGAGACCGGCGATCATCCGACCATCGGAGTCGCTCACGAAACAGCCGAGCGAACGGCCGTCAGGGAGCCCGGTGGTCGCCAGGTTGTAGGCGATGATGCGCGCCCGCAACTCGGCAATGGCGGTCTCGTCGACCTCGTCGGTGACACGGACGTCGGTCATGGGGCGACATGGTTGCACCGTTGGCGTGATGAGCGAGTGTGGTTGCGAGCGCATCTGGGCGCATTTGTTCTCGGCTGACTGAGAAGGATCGCGCCCAGATTGCATCGATCTGGCGCTCGCGTCGAGCAGCCGGAACCCTCAGCGTTCGCCGACGCGGAACTAGCCAGAGGCAGCCGCGCCGCGGCGAGTCACCACACCGAGGCTCTCCGCGGCCAGCGCGCTGGCGGTGACCGATTCCCGGTCGGCCGCGACCACCACCGTCGCACCGATCAGGGCCGCCTGGCGCGTCACCTTCGCCGTCGAGAGCGCGCCGTTGCGGCCGCCGGGGACGACCACGACATCGGTCGGCCGGCCGTCTCGCTCGAGCCACGTCTGCGGGTTGTCGCGCACGACGTTCGCCGATCGCTCGAGGATCGCCGACGAAGTCGTCACGCGGGTCGTCGGCGGCGATCACGATGAGCTCGCTCCCCGCTGGCGCGGAATCGCACCGCGACCATCGCGGCCAGGAGCCCGGCGCTGCTCGGGCGCTTGGCCTGCGTGGCCGACAGCGCGAGCACGACCCGCGCCGGACGATTCGGACCGCTGCGCACCAGCGCGATCGGCACGGGCGACGCGGCGACGAGACCGTGCTGGCCGGCACCGAGGAGGGCGGGGAGCCACGACTGGGTGGCGGCCGGAACGACGAGGAGCGACGCGCGATGGGAGTCGGCCGTGTGCAGCAGTCCGTCGTTGACCGAGCGGTCGTGGCGCACCTCGAGCTCGGCGTCGAGCGTCGAGCCGGGTGATCTCGCGCTCGACGTGCTCGCCGAGGTCCTCGGCCGGGGCCGGCTTCGCCGTCCGCCACGACGTACGTCGGCCGCACGATCGCCGGCGTCGGCGCCGGCGATCGCCGCCGCGACCGTGAGCACCGAGCCGATCTCGTCGGCGCTGCCGATGTGGGCGAGGACGACGCGGCCGATGCGCGTGGTGTCGGTCGCCGGCTTGGGCATCTGCGCGCCGAAGCGCGTCACCGAGACCGACGCCAGGATCAGGCTGACGACGATCACGATCATCACGGCGTTGACGGTCGACGTCGTGAACAGGCCGATCTGGAGGCCGACGAACGTCGCCGCCAGCGTGGCCGCCGCCTGGGCCACCGACAGCCCGAAGACCACGCCGGTCTCCGGCGGTGGTGTAGCCGAACAGCGGCCGGCACAGCAGCGCGGCGAGCAGCTTGCCGCCGACGCAGGCGACGACGAACACCGCGGCCAGCCCGAGCGTGCCCGGATCGACGAGCACGGCCGGATCGATGACGGTGCCGATCGACACCAGGAACATCGGGATCAGCAACGCCGAGCCGAAGAACTCGATGCGCTCCATGAACTCGCCCTCGTTGGGCACCAGCCGGTTCAGGGCGAGCCCGCAGAAGAACGCCCCGACGATGCCCTCGATGCCGACGACCTCGGCGACCACGGCGGCCGAGAGCAGGGCGGCGAGCATGAAGGCGTAGCGCAGCGTGCGCGGCTGGCCGATGCCGCGGAAGAACCACCTGGCGATCGGCGGCAGCAAGCCGAACGTGAAGCCGACGAGGATGAGCCAGCCCGAGCACGACCTGCAGGATCAGCTCGACGCCGCTGGCGTCGCCGGTCGTCGAGCCGGAGATGAACGCCAGGATGACGAGCGCCAGCGTGTCGGTGAGCACCGTCGCCCCGACCGTCGCCGCCACGGCCCGGTTGGCGGCGAGGCCCATGTTGCGCACGATCGGGTAGGCGACCAGCGTGTACGACGCGAACAGCGAGCCGAGCAGGACCGAGCCCGGCGACGTCGTAGCCGACGAGGAGCCCGCCGATCGTGCCGAGGATCAGGGGCACGGCGAACGTCAGCGCCATGAACCCGATCGCCTGGTTCCGGTAGCGGGCGAACACGCCGAGGTCGAGCTCGAGGCCGGCGAGGAACATGAGGTACAGCAGGCCGACCTCGCCGAGCTCGTGGAGCATGCCGGTGCGTGTCGCTCACGATGCCGAGCACCTGCGGGCCGATGATGCAACCGCCGGCGAGGAGCCCGATGAGGCCGGGGATGCGGATCCGCTCGACCAGCACGGGCGCGGCGATGATGACCACCACCACGACGAACAGCTCCCACGCCGTCCCGGTCGGACTGTGCAGGTTCAGCGAGCTCCACGGGTTCCTCCGACGGCGTCGGCGGTTCACGACGGCGTCCGGATCGACGGGGATCGACGACGGGGTCGGTGCTCGAACACCGGCGCCAGGTACTCGTGCTCGAGGTCGTCGAGCGTGCCGTCGTTGTCGAGGGCCCGCAACGCGGCGTCGACGACCTCCACGTTGGCGCTGTCGACCGGCAGCGCCACCGCCATCTCGCCGTCGACCGTGAACCGGCCGCCGGTGGTGACATCGGACCTTCCCTGGGTGAGGATCAACGCGGTCGAGAGGTCGACGAGCGCGGCATCGGCCCGGCCGGCGGCGACGGCGTCGATGCACGCGACGGCGTCCTCGAACAGGATCGGTTCGTCGTCGGGTCGCACGACGTCGGCGAGGAAGTCCGCCTCGACGGTGCCCCGTTCCACCGCCCAGCGCTGCTCCTTGGCCGTCTCGAGGTCGGTGAGCTCCTCGCCGGCCGCGAGCACCGCCCCGGCGTCGTCGGTGTAGTAGGGCACCGAGAACGCGACCTGCTCCTCGCGTTCGTCCGTGATCGTGATCTGGGCCAGCGCCAGGTCGGCTCCGTCGAGCTCACCGGCGACCAGACGGTCGAACGGTACGTCGACCACGTCGAGTTCGAGGTCGAAGCGATCGGCGAGCTGCCTCGCGATGCCGTACTCGAAGCCGCCGGTGAGATCGCCGACCTCGTTGCCGTCCCAGAAGCCGGGCGCCGGCAGCGCGGTGGCCACGGTCAGCCGACCGGGCGTCTCCGGCTCGAAGCGCTGCTCGGCGATGTCCTCGCTCGAACCGCACGACGTCAGCGCGACAATGGCCGGCAGGACGAGCCATCGCATCGAGCGCCATCATCGCGCGGCGACCCGCACTCGTCCGGCAGACTGAACGTGATGGTCGAGCCAACGCTCTCCGACTGGGAGAACTCGGTCGAGCGGCAGATCCGCGAGGGCATCGAGCGGGGCGAGTTCGACAATCTTCCCGGTGCGGGCCGACCGCTGGAGGGGATCGACGGCCCGCGCGACGAGGAGTGGTGGGTCAAGCAGAAGCTGCGACGCGAGAAGGTGTCGTACCTGCCCCCCGCACTCGCGGTCCGCAAGGAGCTCGAGGTCGCGCTGGCGCGCATCGCGGAGGCGACCTCCGAGCGCACGGTGCGCCAGGTCGTCACGGAGATCAACGCGCGCATCGTGCAGGTGAACTCGCGCACCATCCACGGTCCGCCGTCGACCGTCTCGCCGCTGGACGTCGAGGTCGTCGTCGAACGGTGGAAGGCTGCTCTGCCGCGGCCGTGAACGCCCCTCCCGACGACGGCGACGTCCATCAATCGCTTCGCGACGCCGTCCGGCAGATCTGCGCCGACTTCCCGGACGAGTACTGGCGCACGTGCGACGCCGACCACGAGTTCCCGTGGGCGTTCTACAAGGCGTTCGCCGACGCCGGATGGATCGGCGTCGCCATCCCCGAGGAGTACGGCGGCGGGGGCGCCGGGATCACGGAGGCCTCGATCCTCCTCGAGGAGGTGGCCGCCTCGGGTGCGTGCCTGAACGGCTGCTCGGCGCTCCACCTGTCGGTCTTCGGGATGAACCCCGTCGTCAAGCACGGCAGCGAGTGGATGAGGCGCACGTACCTGCCGCCCGTGGCCACGGGGGAGCTGCACGTCTCGTTCGGGGTCACGGAACCCGATGCCGGCACCGACACCACCAACATCTCCACTCGAGCCACGCCCGTGCCCGGTGGGTACCTGATCCGCGGGCGCAAGATCTGGAACTCCAAGGCCCACCTCGCCCAGAAGTGCCTGCTGCTGGCCCGAACCACGCCGCTCGCGGACGTCCCGAAGCGGACCGACGGGATGACCCTGTTCCTCGTCGACATGCAGGTGCCGACGGTCGACATCCGACCGATCCCCAAACTCGGCCGCAACGCGGTGGCCTCGTGCGAGGTCTCCTTCGACGACGTGTTCGTCGACGAACGCGACCTCGTCGGCGACGAGGGTCGCGGGTTCCACCACCTGCTCGACGGGCTCAACCCGGAGCGCATCCTGCTGGCAGCCGAAGCGCTCGGCATCGGCCGGGCCGCCATCGCCAGGGCCGTCCGCTACGCCAACGAGCGCATCGTGTTCGGGCGGCCGATCGGCAAGAACCAGGGCATCTCGTTCCCGCTCGCCGACGCCCACGTGCGCCTGCGCGCCGCCGAGTTGATGATCCGAGAGGCCAGCGCCCGCTACGACGCCGGTCGGCCGTGCGGCGAGGAGGCCAACGCGGCCAAGTACCTCGCCGCCGACGCGGCCTACGAGGCCGCCGATCGGGCCGTGCAGACGCACGGTGGGATGGGGTACGCCACCGAGTACGACGTCGAGCGCTACTGGCGCGAGGCCCGGCTCATCCGGATCGCTCCGATCTCGCAGGAGATGGTGCTGAACTACGTGGCCGAGCACGTCCTCGGTCTGCCCCGCTCGTACTGACGAGGGCAACCGCCCACCGGCCACCGTGCAGGAATTGTCGCCGCACCTACCTACTGGTCGGTAGGCTTCGGGAATGGCTCACGGGGCGTTTCTGCAGCAGCTCGAACCGACCGTCGAGCGTCTCCTGAACCGCCATCTCGGCACGGCCCGGGAGTGGTTCCCGCACGAGCTCATCCCGTACAGCCGCGGCCGCGACGCCACTGACGGAGAGGTGTGGGAGGCCGCCGACGCCGACCTCGGCGGTGCCCTCCTCGACGACGCGGTGCGCAGCGCCCTGATCGTCAACCTGCTCACCGAGGACAACCTGCCGTACTACTTCCGCACCATCGAGCGGACCTTCGGCCCCGACGACGCCTGGGGCGAGTGGGTACGACGGTGGACCGCCGAGGAAGGCCGCCACTCGATGGCGATCTACGGCTACCTGATGGTCACCCGGGCCGTCGACCCCAAGGCCCTCGAACGGGCCCGCATGGCCCAGGTCTCCGGTGGACTCGTTCCCGAGCCCGGCTCGCCGGCCGACGCCCTGGTCTACGTGGCGTTGCAGGAGCTGGCCACCCGCATCGCCCACCGCAACACCGGCCGGCTCATCGGCGATCCTGCCGGCTACAAGGTGATGATGCGCGTCGCCGCCGACGAGAACCTGCACCACCTGTTCTACCGCGACCTCACCGCGGTGGCGATCGAACTCGACCCGAGCGAGATGGTGAGAGCGATCGAGCGCCAGATCCTCCACTTCGAGATGCCCGGCGGCGGAATACCGGGTTTCTCCGCCCACGCCGCGGCGATCGCCCGGGCCGGCATCTACGACCTGGCCATCCACCACCACCAGATCCTCGCTCCCGTCGTGCTCAGCCACTGGAAGCTCGAGCAGCTCACCGGGCTCGACACCGAGGCCGAGCTCGCTCGAGATCGCATCATGACGAGGCTCGCCAAG
This sequence comes from uncultured Acidimicrobiia bacterium, assembly GCA_963755235.1. Taxonomy (GTDB): domain Bacteria; phylum Actinomycetota; class Acidimicrobiia; order Acidimicrobiales; family Ilumatobacteraceae; genus JALZMG01. The sequence continues at coordinate 71,200 of CAVWJT010000015.1, read as the reverse complement.
AGCGAACGGGTCGCCCGCCGCCTCGCCGAACGGCGTCCGCGAGCTCGTGGAGGCCTGACCGGGGTCAGGTCGGGTCGGATCCGGCGTCGATGCGGAAGACATCGACCAGGCCGGTGATCTCCAGCACGCGGCGCACCAAACCATTCGGTGAGCGCAGGATCAGTGGTTCGGTGCTCGGGCGGTCGCGGTTCGCCCGCACGAGCACGGTCAGACAGCACGAGTCGACGAACGTCACCTCGCGCAGGTCGAGCACGGTCACGGTCGGAACGAGCTCGAGGTAGCGCTGCAGCGTCGGGGCGGTCTCCATGTCGAGGTCGCCGACCAGGCGGACGACGCCATCGCCGACGTCCTCGATGGTGAGTGCCCCGGACGGTTCGGCATCCGGCGGCAAGTTCGCACCGCCCCTCTCGTTCAGCACGGTCACGGGGAATACTCAAACACCCGAAAGGGACCTTTGAATCACCCCTACGGGTATTTAGGGTGGCAGCCGTGAACGCTCGCTCGCCGGCCGCCCCGATCACGATCGCGTTGGTCGACGACTACGACGTCGTGCTCGTCGGGGTCGCCCACATGTTCGACTCGTACCGCGAACGGATCGTGGTGGCCGAGCTGGACGCCAACCGCCCGGTTTCCCAGGATGTCGACATCGTCCTCTACGACACGTTCGCCCAACCGCAGGCCGACCACGACGAGCTCCGCGTGCTCGCCGCCAACCCCCACGCCGGACGGGTCGTCATCTACACCTGGAACTTCCATCCCGAACTGATCGACAACGCCATGCGCAAGGGCGCGAGCGGGTACTTGTCCAAGACCCTGCCGGCACGCGAGCTGGTCACCGCGCTCGAAGCCATCCACGCCGGGGAGACCATGATCAGTCCGGCTCCCGGGAAGTCTCGACCACCGCTCACCCTGGATTGGCCGGGCCGGTCCGAGGGCCTCACCGAGCGGGAATCGGAGATCCTCGCCCTCATCACCCAGGGCAAGAGCAACGCCGAGGTGGCGAAGACGACCTACCTGAGCATCAACTCGATCAAGTCGTACATCCGCTCGACCTATCGCAAGCTGGGCGTCAAGAGCCGGACGCAGGCCGTGCTGTGGGGCGTCGAGCACGGCTTCCAACCCGACCACCATCGCATCGACTTCTGGCGGGGCGGGCCGTAGGGCCACCACACCGTCGAAGGGCGGCTGGCACCCTGGAGCGCGGCGCCGGCGCAGCCGATGATCAGATGTGATGGGACGGGCCGGACTCCTCGCGCGTACCCAGCTCCGACGCGGGTGGCGGGCGGTCGGGGCGCTGGCGCTGCTGGTGGCGGTGATCGCCGGCGTGGCGATCGCTCTCATCGCCGGGTCGATGCGCTCCGCGTCGGTGGTCGACCGCTACTTCGCCGCCGGGATCCCCTACGACCTGCAGGTCTACGGGGCCTCCTTCACCCGGGACGAAATGCTCGACCAGCCGGGTGTCGTGCGGGCCGATCCGAGCACGTACGTGGCGATGGTACGGGCGGGACCCGACGGCACAGTGCTCGAGGGGATCAACGGCATCGCGCTCGACTGGACGTCCGCGGACCCGACCATCCGGGTGCTCGAGGGTGCCGTGCCCGATGGGACGGATCCGTTCGAGGTCGTCGTCAACGAGGCGTTCGTGGAGCTGCACGATCTCGGTGTCGGTGACGTCGTCGACGTGCAGATGTTCGGGGTCGACCAGGGCGCGGAGGTGGAAGCGGGCAACTACCAGCCGACGGGACCGCGCTACACGTTCCGCATCGCGGCCGTCGTCAGGCTGCCGATCGACATCGCGGCGGACGAGGCCCACTCGATCGGCGAGTCGGCGACCGCCTCGGCGAGCGGGATGGTCGTCTCGTTCGATTTCTACGAGGCCCATCACGACGAATTCCTCGGCTTCGGGGCGGCCTACGACGTCCAGCTCACCGAAGGAGCCCGCGACGAGTTCGTCGAGTCCGTCGAACGAACGGCTCGAAGGCGTGGCGAACCACTGGTGTTCGCACGACCCCGGTTCCAGGACCGCCGGACCCCGCTCGAGTCACCGGTCGCACTGGAGACCAACGCGTTGCTCCTGCTCGGCGTCGGGATCGCGATCGCCGGGATCGTGATGATCGCCCTCTTGGTACGGGCAGAGCGCCGAGCCCATGAGCACGACGAGCCGACGTTACGCACGGTCGGCTTCACGTCCCGACAGCTCGGGATGACCGCGGTGCTGCGCACGGCGCCGGCTGCCCTCGGCGGTGCGGTCGCGGCCACCGTGCTCGCCACCGTGCTCTCGTCGCAGTTCCCGGTCGGCATCGGACGCCAGCTCGAGCTCGACGGGGGCGCCCAGTTGAACGCCGCCGTCGTCGGTCTCGGCGGCGTGGTGGCGCTGGTCGTCGTCAGCGGGTTCAGCTATCTCTTCGGCCGGTCGGCCCTGCGGCGGGACCACACCGCTCCGACCCGGCCCGCGCTCGCCGGCCGGCTCGCCGGCGTCGGCGCGCCGACCGAGGTCGTCATCGGCACCCAGCTCGCCTTCGCCGGCGGGAACCGCGCCGGTGCCAGGCAGTCACGCGCCGGGATCGTCGGTGGCGCCGTCGCCCTCTCGATCGTCGTCGCCGTCGGCATCTTCCTCACCGGGATCGATCATCTCTACTCCGACCCGACCGCGCGTGGATGGACTTGGGACGCAGTCATCGGGAACGTCAACTTCCCGCTCTCCGACGCGACCGTCGAACGACTCTCGGGCGACGAGCGCATCGAGGCGCAGACGGTGGCGCGCGTCTGCGCCTCGATGGTGGGCGGAGAGGGTGCCGAGGTCCTGGCGGTCCGACCCGAAGGGACCGCTCCTCCGGTCCTCGCATCGGGGCGGCTCCCCGCTTCGGCGAGCGAGATCGCCCTGGGCGCCCGCCTCGCCCGCCGCCTCGGCGTGGAGCGGGGCGACCTCGTCCGGTTCTCGATCGCCGGCGGTGACTGCGAGACCGAGGAGCCGGTGCGCGACGTCGAACTGACCGTGGTCGGAGTGACCGTGCCACCGGTGTTCGGCGAGTCCGACATCGGTCAAGGGGCGGTCGTGACAGTCGACGCCGTCGCCGCCGCCGGCGGAACGACTGAACCGCAGTTCGTGATGGCCAGGTTCCGCGGCGACGATCCGAGCGCGGTCGTCGCCTCCGTCGATCGCGAGCTCACCGAGGAGATCCTCACCGACTCGATCCCGGCGGAGGTGGTCAACCTGCGCCGCGTCCGTGAGCTCCCGTTGCTCGGCCTCGTCATCGCCGGCGCGATGGGGACGATCGTCTTGGTGTACACGCTCGCCGTCGGTCGTCGAGGGCGCCTGCGCGACCTCGCCGTCCTCCGCACGCTCGGATTGAGCTCGGCCCAGCTGCGGCGCAGCACGGCCTGGGAAGGCCTGCTCGTAGCGGGGGCGATGGTGGCCGTCGGCGTTCCCATCGGGTTCGTCGCCGGCAGGGCTGTGTGGCGGGAGTTCGCCGCCGGGCTCGGCGTCGCAGCCGGTCCGACGAGCGCCTGGCTCTTGCTCGTGATACCCCTGTGTGCGGCCGTCGCGATCGTCGCTGCGTCGCACTCCGCTCGCCGGGCGCGGCGGGCGAGCGTGGCGACGCTGCTCCACGTCGAGTGACGGCGGCGCGGCCCCGACCTACGCTGGGCCGGCAGAACCAAGGACAACGACTCGAGCCAAGTTGGAGGTAGAAGATGAGTGGTCGTGTGGTGCACTTCGAGGTTCCGTTCGACGATGCCGATCGGGCGCGGGAGTTCTACCGGGAGGTGTTCGGTTGGCAGATCCAGCCGATGCCCGAGATGGACTACACCATCGTGTCGACCGGTCCGGTCTCCGACGAAGGCATGCCCAGCGAGCCCGGCTACATCGGCGGCGGGATGATGCAGCGCCAAGCGCCGTACAACAGTCCCGTGATCACCCTCGACGTCGATGACATCGACGCCACCATCGTGGCCATCGAGAAGCAGGGCGGCGCCGCGGTCGGCGAGAAGATGGCCGTCGGGGACATGGGCTTCGCCGCCTACTTCACCGACAGCGAGGGCAACGTGATGGGGCTCTGGCAAAGCGCCAGCTGAGCCCACCTCTTCCCTCCTCCGGCCGACCGCTGACACCCCCTTGTCATGCTGCAGAGCATGAGTGCCAAGGTGTTGCAGCTGCCGGTGCGGCCACCCGCCGAACCCACCGACTGGGCCGACCGGATCCATCACGTCATCGACCACGTCGAGGCCCTGCTCGACGACGGTGACGCGGCCGAGGTCGTCGAGCTGTGCCAGCGAGCGGTGGGGTACCTCGAGGACAGCGCGTCCGAGATCGCCGAGTCCGCGCCGTTGTACGACCTGGCGGACCGCCTCGGTGACCTCCACGTGCGGGCGTGTCAGGCCGCCCGGCCGGAACCGGTCGGGCTGGCCCGCTGGCTGTTCGAGACCGAGTTCCGGGGCGACCTGGGAGCGGTCGCCGGCGCGGCCGAGGCGTACGCGGACGTGCTCGGGCCCACCGGACTGGCCGAGCTCCGCCGCCTCGCCGACGAGGCGTGGCGCGGCGGGCGCTCGGACCTCGCCCGCTCCATCCACCGGTTCCGCCTGAAGCCGATCATGACGTCGCTCGCCCGGGCCTCCCATCCGAGTGCCGTCTGACCCTCGATCGTCGGGGGGCTACGTTGGCTTGCCACCACGCGTACGCAGGGAGGGAAGATGGAACTGACAGCAGGGCAGGTCGGCGTCGTGACGGGGGCCGGCAGCGGGATCGGGTTCGCCCTGGCCGACCGGCTCGCCACGGCCGGGCTCAACCTGGTCCTCGCCGATGTCCAGGAGGATGCGCTCGCGGCGGCCGCCGAGAAGATCGCCGGCCACGGTGTCGAGACGCTCATCGTGCGCACGGACGTGAGCAAGGAGGCCGAGGTCGAGGCCCTCGCCGAGCAGACGATCGATCGGTTCGGGGCGGTGCACGTCGTCTGCAACAACGCCGGCGTGGCAGCCCGCGCCGACCCGTGGTTCGGGCCGCTGAGCGCGTGGCACTGGGTCATGGGGGTGAACTTCTGGGGCGTCGTGCACGGCTGCCGCGTGTTCCTGCCCCACCTCGTCAGTGGCGGCCACATCGTGAACACGGCGTCGGTAGCCGGCCTGATGCCCGGCTTCGCCCCGTCGTACGACGCGTCGAAGCATGCCGTCGTGGCGCTCAGCGAGAGTCTCTACCAAACCATCCAAGTGGCCGGCCTGCCGGTCGGCGTGAGCGTGCTGTGCCCCGGGTGGGTCCGCACGAAGATCGCCGACGCCGACCGCAACTGGCCGTCGGAGCTCGGGGAGAAGCCGCCCGACGACCCGACGACGGAGGTCGTGATCGGCCATTTTCGCCGAGCCATCGACGAGGGCTCGACCCCCGCCTTCGTCGCCGACGCCGTCGCCGATGCGATCGCCGCCGATGCGTTTTGGATCATCCCTCACCAGGACTTTCTCGACCTCGTCGTCCAGCGGTGGGAGACGATCGCGGCCCGCGCCGACCCGGTCCCACCCGAGCACATGCCGGGCATGCCCCCGCGGTCGCAGATCCTGGCCGAGGTGATGGCGGCGCTAGGGCTGAAAGCCCCGAACTGACCGCCCGGATCCCCTTGACGGGGCCCGGCGGGAGCGAAAAACTATCGGGGACAGGTCAGGCAAGACGCTGACCTGCCGTACGAACCGATCGGATCGAGTCTGTCGAGGAGGTACGGGAAATGAGAAGGTTTGTCGAGCACCCGGAGCGTTCTCCTCCGGACTGAGACAAACGACCATCTCGATCCGTAGCGGCTCCGCCCGTTTCGATCACGGACCGCGGATGCGCAAGCAGGGCCGCAAGGCCCTTTGCCCGCCACCGGGCCCGTCCACAATCCGGCGGGACGGAGACGTCACGATCGGGAACCAATGAGACATCCCGTCGGCTCGCCCTTTTGGGGCCGGGGCCGACGGGATGTTCGCGTAACGGCCGGGTGACTCCCTCCACGCTGCTACCGAGAAACAGGATCGCCAGCCGGGCCGCCGTGATACGACCCGCGGTCACCACCCGTGCGGTCGGGATTGCGGCAGCATGGGGCGGTGATCCACGAGTTCCGGCGACGCATCCCGACGCGCGTCGTCTGGACCCCAGGGTTGAACCGCATGGCCGAGGCCCAGGCGCTCGGCGGGGCGGGCGACGCGCTCGTCGCGGTGTCGCTCGCCGGTTCGCTCTTCTTCAACCTGAGCCCGTCCGCATCACGGGATCAGGTGCTTCTGTACCTCGTGATCAACATGGCGCCGTTCGCGATCCTGGCGCCGTTCATCGGTCCAGCCATCGACCGCTTCGGCGGCGGCCATCGCCTCATCGCCGCCGGCCTCCTCGCCCTGCGCGCGGCGTTCGCCGCCGCGCTGGCGTTCTTCCTGTTCGACCTGACCCTCTACTTCTTCGCCCTCGCCCTGCTGATCGCGGGCAAGGCGTCCGGCGTCACCCGGCAGGCGATCGTCCCCGGGCTCGTCGCCGCGCCCGACCAGTTGCTCTCGGCCAACGCCCGGCTCGCCCGCATCACGACCCTGGCCGCGGCGGCGGGCGGGGCGATCGGAGCACCGCTGATGGCTCTCACCTCACCATCGGTGACGCTCGGCGTGGCGTGCGGCATGTTCCTCGCCGCGGCCGTCGTCGCGCTCCGTCTCCCCAAGGCCGCCCCGCCGCCGGACATCGCGCTCAGCGTCGCCTACGAAGAGCTCCACACGCCGACGATCGTGGCGACGGCGTGGGCGTTCACCGTCGTCCGGGCCGCCGTCGGCTTCTTCGTGATCGGGCTCGCCTTCGCCCTGCGCCGGACGAGCGAGCCGGCGTGGATGTACGGCGCGGCGGTCGCTGTCTACGGGGCGGGAACGTTCGCCGCCCTCGTCGCCGCGCCGCTTCTGCGCCGCCGCTACGGCGAGGACCGCATGACCGCCGGCTCGTTGATCGCCCTTGCCGTCGTCGCTGTCTTCGGCGCCCTCGGCCCGTCGCGGCCGTTGGTGCTGATCGTGTCGACCGTGCTCGGCACGGTTGCGGCGATCGGTCGCCAGGCATTCGACGCCATGGTCCAGACCCACGCCCCGGAGGCCGTGCGCGGCCGCGCCTTCGCCCGCTTCGAAACCCGCTTCCAGGTCGCCTGGGTCGCGGGCGCGATCGTCGCGCTCGTTGCGGGAGTCGCGATCCAGGTCAGTCTGGCGATCGTGGCCGTGGGGCTGATCCCCGCCGCCGGGCTGTACGTGCGGACGATCCGCGACGCCCGCCGCGCCGACGATCATGTCGACTACGCCGTTCTGCTGCGACAGCGCCTCGAGCACGCCGTCGATTGGCAGCGCCGGGAGCAACCGCTGCTCGCGGTGCTGGAGCTTGCCGGCCTGATCGACGTGGCCCGGGCCTCGGACCACGTCGTCGACCCTGAGCTGGTGGCCCAGGTCGCGCGAATGCGAGAGGCCGTGGTCGGGGGGACGTCACCTGATCAGGCTGACCTGACATCGGCGCTCGCCCGAACCCGCCACTTCGTGAGCGGGCTGGAGCCCCAGCCTCACGACTCGTCCGGCAGCACCGACGTCGAGGTCACCGCCCACTCCGACGACCGGGGCGCGAACGTGAACACCATCTTGGACGAGTCCTCCGCGGAGCGGTAGACCTCGACCTCCACGTCGACGGGCTGACCCTCGGCGGGCACCTCGCCGATCGCGAGGAGCGTCCCCTCGTCGCGGACCGGCATGCCGTCCTCGTCCTCGAGGACCGCCTCGGACCGATCGTCGGCGAAGCGCACGTCCGCCAGGTCGCGCAGCTCGCCGGCCACCTCGGCTTGGACCGGCGCGTCGATGTCGCTGTCACCGACCGGGGCCACATAGACGACCGGCAACTCGTCGTCGGACGTCGGCGGAGCGTGCTCGGCGACGACCTCGGTGACCGCGGCGAGATAGATCTGCGCCTCGCGGGAGATCTCTTCGTCCGCCGGCCCGTCGCACGCGGCGCCGATCGCGACGACGACAACGACGCCAGCGAACGCCCATTGCCTCGACGTCACCGGACCGAGGCTAACCACCCGACCCGTTCGCCAGGGTGCCCTCAGCTCGCGCCGCGGACGGCGATGATCTGCTCGACGATCCGGTAGGGCCAGCCGTTCGGCAGGTTCGTCGGCAGGTCGGGAAGGGCGCGCATCGTGAGTCGCCCCTCGCCGGGCTCGGTGTAGCCGAGCTCTTCGCGGGCCGCTTCGGTCAGACCGGCGTCGGTCTGCAGCCGGTCCACCTCGCGCTGGAGGTCGGCGTTGACCGACTGCAGCTCGGCCAGCTCGGCGTCGAGCCGCCGCAATCCGTCCTCCTGCTCGAACCAGGTGCGCACCGGCAGACCGAACAGGGCGGTGGCGATCGCCCCGACGATGATCAGGGCCAACAGCCCGAGGAAGATGGCCGGCCGGCGGTTGGGTGCGATCCGCTGGCCCTTGGCGATCGGGCGGGTGAAGTCGCCGAGGCGCGACCGGCCGGCGTCCGACGCGCGCAGTCCCGGCGCCTTCGGGATCGTCGTGGTCGTGCGCGCCTCAGTCATCGCGAACGATTGTCGCAGGTCAGAGCCAGCTCAGGCGGTCATCCACGCTTCTGGCCCGCGCCGGCGCGCAGGGCGCGGGCGCCGGTGAACGACGCCGCCTCCCCGAGCTCGGCCTCCAGCCGGAGCAGCTGGTTGTACTTCGCGACCCGGTCACTGCGCGCCGGGGCGCCGGTCTTGATCTGCCCGCAGTTCGTGGCCACCGCCAGATCGGCGATCGTGGTGTCCTCGGTCTCCCCGCTGCGATGGCTCATCACCGACGTGTATCCGTTGCGCGTCGCCAGCTCGACGGTGTCGAGGGTCTCGGTGAGGGTGCCGATCTGGTTCACCTTGACGAGCACCGAGTTGGCGACCCGCCGGTCGATCCCCTGCTGCAGGCGGACGGCGTTGGTCACGAACAGGTCGTCGCCGACCAGCTGCACGCGACTGCCGAGCGCTTCGGTCAGGGCAGACCAGCCGTTCCAGTCGTCCTCGGCCATGCCGTCCTCGACCGACACGATGGGGTAGTTGGCGACCAGCCGGCTCCAGTACTCGACGAGCTCGTCGGCGTCGAGGACCTTGCCCTCGCCCTTGAGGTGGTACCGCCCGTCGCGGTACAGCTCGCTCATCGCCGGGTCGAGGGCGATGGCGATGTCGTCGCCGGGCACGTACCCGGCGGCGTCGATGGCCTCGACGAGCACCTTGATCGCGTCCTCGTTGGTCGGCAGGTCGGGGGCGAAGCCGCCCTCGTCACCGACGGCGGTGGACAGCCCCCGCTCGTGGAGTAGCCGCTTGAGGGCGTGGTACGTCTCGGTGCCCCAGCGCACGGCCTCGGCGAAGCTCGGCGCCCCGACCGGCATCACCATGAACTCCTGGAGGTCGATCGTGTTGTCGGCGTGGGCGCCGCCGTTGACGACGTTCATCATCGGGACCGGCAGGACGTGGGCGTTCGGGCCGCCCACGTAGCGGTACAGAGGAACCTCGAGCTCGTCGGCCCCCGCCTTGGCGACGGCGAGGCTGACGCCGAGGATCGCGTTGGCGCCCAACCGAGCCTTGTTGGGCGTGCCGTCGAGATCGCCGAGCGTGGTGTCGATCAGGCGCTGCTCGAGCGCCTCCTGGCCGAGGAGCACCTCGGCGATCTCGCCGTTGACGTGACCGACCGCCTGTTGCACGCCCTTGCCGCCGTAGCGCTCGCCGCCGTCGCGCAGCTCGACCGCCTCGTGTTCGCCGGTCGACGCCCCGCTCGGCACCGCGGCCCGGCCGCGCGCTCCGCTGACGAGCACGACCTCGACCTCGACCGTGGGATTGCCCCGGGAATCGAGGATCTCCCTCCCCTCGACGTGCACGATCTCGCTCACGACGTCGGACCGTAGCGCCGGCTCAGTCCGGCGGCGGGCCGCTGAGATCGGGCAGGATGAGTTCGCCGGTCGGGATGTCGACGCTGACCACTTCGTCGGGCGCGTTGGCCAGCACCTCGGGGATGTACGACGCCAGTGCCTCCTCGAGGCTCACCTCCCGCCGATCGCGCTCGGACAGGTACCAGCGATGCTCGAGGAGCTGGTGGTAGATCTCGGCCGCCTCGAGCTTGGCGAGCAGCGCGGGCGGGATCGCGGCGATGGTCGGCTCGAAGCGCTGGTCGAGCCAGCGCACCGCGGCGATGCTCTCCGACGGGACCGTCCCGTTGCGCGCCTGCAACTCGACGGCGAAGCCCCGGATGTCGTCGAGAAGTCGACGAGCCTGGTTCTCCCCGGCCCACAGCCCGGTGACGGCGAACAGGCGGTCCTGGTGATAGCCGCTCTCGACGACCCGTGGCATCAGGCGCAGCCGCTGACCGCCCTCGTCGGTGTGCACCTCCATCTCGCCGATGTCGAAGCCGAGGTCGTGGATTCGCCGGAGGCGCTCGTCGACCCGCCAGAACTCGCCCGCGGTGAACTCCTCGATGTCGGTCAGCTCGGCCCACAGGTCGGCGTACGACGACTCGATGCTCTCGGCGACCTGCCACGGGTCGACGCTCGCGACGAGCCGGCCACCCGCCTGCAGGTCGAGGAGTCCGCCGGCCACGTTCTCGATGGCGATCTCGAGGTCGAGGGCCCGCTGCCCCGGGGAGAGTCGCTCGTACCGTTCGCTCGTCTCGACGTCGATCACGTAGGCCATCAGCTCGCCGGCGTCGCGGCGGAACAGGATGTTCGACAACGAGCAGTCGCCCCAGAAGAACCCGGCCAGGTGGAGCCGCACGAGCAGGCCGACGAGCGCGTCGAGCAGCCGGTCGCCGAGGTACGGGATCGTCAGGCCCTGGCCGGCGAGCAGGTTGCGGTACGGCAACGAGTAGTCGAGGTGGCGGGTGACGAGCAGGCCCTCGCGCTCGCGCCCGCGATCGGTGACCACGGCCACCGCCAGCACGGTGGGCAGGCGGTCGGCGGCGAGCGAGCGCAGCAACCGGTACTCGCGGAGGGCGAGGTGGTCGGGCAGCTCCTTGGCGACGTACGACGTCCGCCGGGTCCCGTCACCCAGCTCGACGAGCCGCACCTCGTGACGGTGCAGGCCGAGCACGCCGCGCATGTGCGGGAGGTCCCAGTCGGCGAGATCGGTGGCGAACGGCAACGAGCCGACGTGGGGATGGTCGGCCGGGTCGGCCAGCTGCAACCGCACCGGCCCATTGTGGTCTCACTCGACCGTCTTGACCTCTTCCCACAGGGCGTCGAGCGCGTCGAGCCCGGCCGCGGCCAGGTCAATCCCCCGCTCGACGGCCAAGACCTCAACGGCCTCGAAGCGGCGGCGGAACTTGGCGGCCGCGGCCCGCAGGGCGAGCTCGGCGTCGACGCCGAGGTGCCGGGCCACGTTGACCACCGCGAACAAGACGTCCCCGAGCTCGCCCGCGACGTCGCTGTCGTCCTCCCGAAGCTCGGCGAGCTCCTCGTCGACCTTGGCGTACGGTCCGGCCACGTCCGGCCAGTCGAAGCCGACCTTGGCCGCCTTGCGCTGCAGGTGGTGGGCGTACGCCAGCGCCGGGAGCGAAGCGGCGACGCCGTCGAAGACTGAAGTGCGGCCCTTCTCGACCCGCTTGATCTCGTCCCAGTTGTCGAGCACCGTGTCTGCATCGAGGGCGGTGACGTCCCCGAAGACGTGGGGATGACGGCTGACGAGCTTGTCGTGGATGCCCGCGGTGACATCGGCGATCGAGAACCGCCCGGCCTGCTCGGCGATCGTGGCGTGGAACTCGACCTGGAACAGCAGATCGCCGAGCTCCTCGACCAGCGCGTGGTCGGTGGCGGGGTCGGCAGGATCGAGCGCGGCGAGGGCGTCGACGAGCTCGAACGTCTCCTCGACGAGGTAGGGCACGAGGCTGGCGTGGTTCTGCTCGCGATCCCACGGACACCGTTCACGCAGGGTCCGGGCGAGTTGGTGGAGGCGGATGTACCCGGCGCCCACCGGCGCGGTGAACTGCGGTACGTACACGCACGTGAGGTGGTCGGGCTCGACGGCCCGGTCGAGGTCACTCCAGGTCGTCTCGGTGACCTTCTCCTCGGTCGTGCCGAGACGCTGCAGGATCACGACCCGCTCGTCCCCCTTGGCCTCCTCGGCGGCGAGCTTGATGTCCGACAGGACCCACGGGGCGTGAGCATGGGCGATGAGCAGCGGTCCGGTCGACCCGGCGGCGGCGGTGGCGAAGTCGTGTCCGTCGACCAGCCGAACACCGGCCTCGACCGGGTCGATACCGAGGCGCGCCCAGGCCAGGTCGAGGAACGACATCGCCGGGAGCACATCGACGTCCACCCGGTCGTCGGCGAGCAACAGTTGGACCGAGCGCTCCAGGACGAGGGGCGAGCCGGGGACCGCGTACAGCACCTCGCCGTGCTCGGCGGCCGCGGCCACGAGCGCGTCGACGATCTGCGGGTAGACGTCGTCGTACCGCTCCGCCGTCTCGTAGAGATGGTCGAAGCTGGTCGCCGCGTCCACGAGGTGGGCGCTGGGGTGCCTCGATGTGCGCACGTAGCGATGTGGGACGCGGCCGATCGCGGCGCGGGTCGCCTCGGTCACGGACTGCTCGTCGCCCGGGCCGAGCCCGACGACCGTGATGCTCACGCGAGGCCGACGACCTGGCCGCTGTCCGCGTCCCAGCGGCCGTAGCGAGGGTCGACGTTGATGTCGGCCTCGGCCAGATAGTCGGCGAACAGCTGTGCTCCGTGGATCGACAGCACGGAGTCCTCGACCTCGGCGAACGGCCGGGCGAGGATGACGTGCCAGCCGAACGACGACTCCACCGGGTCGGTCGGCTCCCCCGGGACGGCATCCCGGGCGCCGGCCACGAACGCCGGATCGAACGATGCCTCGGCGGCGGCGCTGGTGAGGCACGGCTCACCCGACTGCGGGTCGGTCAACGCCCCGCCGGTCTGCGCCGCGGCCTCTTCGATGGAGCGTTCGGCGGCGAGCTCGGCGAAGTCGGCGCCGTCGTCGAGCTCGGCCAGCACCTCCGTGGCCGTCGCCTCGTCCTCGACCACGATGTGCCGGACACACATCACGCCGAGATCGGCGGGCGACGCTTCGTAGCGTGCCTGCGCGTCGGCGGCGGCGACCCTCCCGCGTGCGGCTCCGGCCGCCTGCAGGTCGACCACAAGCTCGAACACGTCGTCCGGGAGTCCGCGCAGCGGGCTGTCGGCGGCCAAGGTCGCATCGACGGCTTCCCGCTCGGCGTCGGAGACGGTCTCATCGTTGGCGGCGAGGTACTGCTCGCTGGCGGTCGCCGTGACGAGCACGTTGAGCACGCTGCGGCCGGCGTCGCCGGCCACGGTGCCCGTGGCGGGGTCCTCCTCGATCTGGGTGGTCTCTGAGTTGGCCGCCAGGACGGTCAAGGTGTCCTCGAAGTCGGCCCGGGAGATCTCGGCGCCGCCGACGGTGGCGGCGGCGTCGTTGTCGCTGAAGGTTCCGCACGCGGTGAGGGCGACCGCGCCGACCGCGACGAGGACGGTCCTGCGAATCACGGCGCCGAAGCTACCGGCTCGGCTTCCGTGGAGACCGGCGCCGGGATCAGCTCCTGGAGGAACACGACGAGGAACGCGGCCGCTTCGGTGCCTCGCGGCAGCGGGACCACGAGCTGGCGGGCGTCCTCCTTCCAGATCGCCTCTCGGGACAGGCGGCGCAGGCGGGTCGACTCGCTCAGCTTCAGCTCGACCGGCCCGAGCCGGGCCTGCCCGGCCGCGATCGTCACGTCGGTCAGGCCGAGGCGGTGGCACTCGGCCCGCAGCGACCCGACCGTAAGGAGCGCCTCGGCCGGGGCGGGCAACGGGCCGTAGCGGTCCTCCCACTCGACGCGGATGTCCGCCACCTCCGCCGGCGTCACGACCGCGGCCAGCCGGCGGTAGGCCTCGAGCCGCAGCTCCTCCTTCGTCACGTAGTCCTTCGGCAGGTAGGCGTCGGTCGGGACGTCGAGCTTGATCTCCGCCGGCGGGCGGACCGGCTCGCCCTTCATCTCGGCCACCGCCTCGGTGACCATCTGGCAGTAGAGGTCGTAGCCGACGGCGGCGATGTGCCCCGACTGGGCCTCGCCGAGAAGGTTCCCGGCCCCCCTGATCTCCAGGTCGCGCATCGCGATCTTGAACCCGCTGCCCAGCTCGGTGGCCTCGCCGATCGTGCGCAGGCGCTCGTACGCCTCCTCCGTCAGGACGACGTCGTCGGGGTGGAAGAGGTAGGCGTAGGCGCGTTGCCCGCTGCGGCCCACCCGTCCCCGCAACTGGTGGAGCTGGCCGAGGCCGAGCAGATCGGAGCGCTCGACGACGAGCGTGTTGACCGTCGGCATGTCGATGCCCGACTCGATGATCGTGGTGCAGACGAGGACGTCGTACTGGCCGTCCCAGAAGTCGATCACCACCTGCTCGAGCCGGCTCTCGTCCATCCGGCCGTGGGCGACGGCGATGCGGGCCTCGGGGACGAGCTCCCGGAGACGGGCGGCGGAGAACTCGATCGAGCCGATTCGGTTGTGGACCCAGAACACCTGGCCCTCGCGGAGCAGCTCGCGACGAATCGCCTCCACCGCGACCCGCTCGTCGTAGCCGCCGACGTACGTGAGGATCGGCTGGCGGTCGGCCGGCGGGGTGCTCAAGAGCGAGAGGTCGCGGATCCCGACGAGGCTCATCTCGAGGGTGCGCGGGATCGGGGTCGCCGTCAGCGTGAGCACGTCGACGTTGGTCTTGAGGTGTTTCATCAGCTCCTTGTGCTGCACGCCGAAGCGCTGTTCCTCGTCGATCACGAGCAGGCCGAGGTCCTTGAAGCGGATCCCCTCGACGAGCAGGCGGTGGGTGCCGATCACGCAATCGACGTCGCCGGACGCGAGCCCCTTCACGACGTCGCGCGCCTGGGCGGGGGTGAGGAACCGGCTCAGCGTCTCGACCCGGATCGGGTACCCGGCGAAGCGGTCGGCGAACGTGTTGCCGTGCTGGGTGGCGAGCAGGGTCGTCGGGACGAGCACGGCGACCTGCTTGCCGTCCTGGATCGCCTTGAACGCGGCCCGGATGGCGACCTCGGTCTTGCCGAACCCGACGTCGCCGCACAGCAGGCGGTCCATCGGGTAGGGCCGTTCCATGTCCGCCTTGACGTCGACGATCGCGACCCGTTGGTCAGGGGTCTCGACGAACGGGAAGGCGTCCTCCATCTCCGCCTGCCAGGGCGTGTCGGCGCTGAAGGCGACGCCCTCGGCGTTGACCCGCTTCTGGTACAGGAGGACGAGCTCCTGGGCGATCTCGCGCACAGCCGAGCGGACCCGGCTCTTCGCCTTGGCGAAGTCCGAGCCGCCGAGGCGGTGCAGCGTCGGGGTCTCGCCGCCGACGTACTGGCGCAAGACGTCGATCTGGTCCGAGGGCACGTACAGGCGGTCGTCGCCCTTGTAGGCGATGAGCAGGTAGTCGCGCTCGACGCCGCCGATGCTGCGCTTGACCATCCCCTGGTAGAGGCCGACCCCGTGCTGGACGTGGACCACGTACATGCCCGCCTTGAGGTCCTCGAACGTCGTGATGCCCGTGCGCGCCGAGCGGGGACGGCGGTGGGCCCTTCGGCGCCCGGTCAGGTCGCTCTCGGCGACGATGGCGAGTTGGGCCGCGGGCAGGGTGACGCCGTGGTGCAGCGGCGCGGCGACGATGTGGCCGCCCGCGCGGGTGAGGTCGCCACTGCCATCGACGTGGACCGGAAGGTCGAGGCCGTGATCGCGGAGCAGCGCCGCCAGCCGCTCGGCGGATCCCCCGCCGTCGGCAGCGACGACGACGCGGTAACCGTCGCCGAGCAACTGCCGGAGGCGGGTGACGAGTCCGGCACCGTCGCCGACGACCGGACCCCAGCCCGACGACTGCACGATCGGCGTCTCCGGTGACTCGGGCGACGCGTCCATCGACCACGCCGCGCCGCGCCCGGCCAGCAGACGGTCCGGCTCGGCGTGCAGGCGGGGGAACCGCACCGTCGGGTCGCGTCCCCACGTCGAGGCCAGCGCCTTCGCCAGGTCGTCCTCCTCGGCGAGCAGATCGATCGCCCGGTCGCGCATGCGCCGGGGCTCGACGAGGACGACCTTGGCCGAATCGGGCAGGACGTCGGTGAGCAGCTCCTCATGGTCGACCAGCCACGGCAACCAGCTCTCCATGCCGTCGAACAGCGCACCCTCGGCGAGCCGCTCCCACTGCTCCCGGCCCCACGGCTCGGTGGCGACGAGCTTGGACGCCCGGGCTCGCACGTCGTCGGTGGGGATGAGCTCGCGGGCCGGGAAGATCAGGGCGGCGGCGAGATCGCCGGTGGATCGCTGGTCGTTGACGCCGAACGTGGTGAGGCGGTCGACCTCGTCGCCCCACAGGTCGATGCGGATCGGGCCGTCGGCGGTCGCCGGGAACACGTCGACGATCGCTCCCCGGCGGGCGAACTCGCCCCGGTGCTCGACCAGCTCCTCTCGCCGGTAGCCGAACTCGACAAGGCCGTGGGCGAGCTCGTCGGGGTCGACGACGTCGCCGGGGTGAACGGTGATGGGGACAACTTCGGTGGCCCCGGGCCCGAGGCGCTGGAGGAGGGCCCGCACACCGGTGACGACCACGGCCGGGGCGGTAACGGGATCGCGGAGTCGCCACAGCAGTTCCAGCCGCCGGCCCATCGTCTCCACCGACGGGCTCACCCGCTCGAACGGCAACGTCTCCCACGCCGGGAACGTGGCGACCTGGCCGGCGGGGAGGAACTGGGCGAGGTCGTCGCCGAGCTGGTTGGCCATCGTCCCGGTCGGGCAGGCGACCACGAGCGGGCGCCGCCCCGACAACCCGGCGAGGGCGGCGATCGCGATCGGCCGCGCCACCTCGGACACCGCCAGCCGCGCGTCCGGCTCGCCGAGGGCGCGCGTCAGGGCGGGTTCGTCGCGCAGGAGCGGGGGGAGATCGGCCAGACGCACGGGCGACCCAGGGTACCGGCATGTTTCTGCAGCTGGATCGGCCCCCATAAGGGCCGATCCAGCTGCAAGAACCGGAAGGACTACAGCGTGATCTCGTCGGCGTAGATCAGGCGGTGCTCCCAGATGACCGGGCTGTGCGGGTCGCCGAGGTCGGCGGGGTCGCCGGGGAGGCGTTCCCACTCCTCGACGGTGACCCGCCAGTCGGGGTTCGTGCCGGGGCGCACGGCCGGGATCACGTCGGGCGCGGCGTCGAGGACGCCGACCCAGGCCGCCTCGTCCACCGTGCGGCCGTGGCCCTGGATCGGCAGCGGGCGGGTGAACACCGTCTCCCATCCGAGGTCGGTCGGGATCGTCGGGTCCCGCCGCTGGAGCCTGGCAATCACAGTGCGGTTGGCGCCGACCCGCTGGGCGAAGGCCGCCAGAGTCTCGGGCATCGGCACGACGCCGAAGCCCAATGACGGATGCGAGCGGGCCCCGACGGGCCCGCTGACGACGACCCGCACGTGGCCGTCGTCGATCCTGCTCACGGACGTCGTGCGTTGGGGCGTGACCTGGGTGAAGTCGCATCGCACGGGCACCGACAGGTGGCAGCCCTCGATCGAGCTCGGCTGGTAGCGGGCGATCGCCAGCCGGACGAACGGCCAGAACGCGTCGCGGGGATCGATCGCCACGTCGACGTACCACAGCTCGCGCTCGGCGCTGTACTGCGGCCGGTAGCCGAGCACGGTCACCTCCGGGTTCTCCGGCAGCGCCTTCAGGCGGAGCTGCTGGGGCGTGGTCACGGCGATGGCGTCGCCCGGACGGTCGTCGAGCCCGGTGGCGTGGAGCAGGTCGGGCAGCTCGAGGAACATGGCCCGCCGGGCGACGGGGGCGCCCACCCACACGGGGTCGCCGCCCCACTGGCTGACCCACGTCATGTCGTCGTTGTCGACGCCACCCGGGGCGAGCAGCACACCGAGGAGCTCCCCCGCGCCGGACGAGTACCACGGGCGCTCGAGGTAGATGCGCACGCCGGCGCGACGCCGGCGGCGCACGGCCATCGGCTGCTCGGGCTCCGTCGCCTCGTCCCACAGGAACAGCGGCACGACGGAGTGCACGACCGGGGCGGCCGGGCGCGCCGAGCTCGGGACGTCGACGACCGCCAGCGGGCCGACGACGCTGCGGCCGTCGTCCTCCGGCCGGTCGGGGTCAGCTGGCGCGTTCGGGTCGGGCGGCGCCGGGGTCAGCGTGGCCGGGTCGAAATACTCGCGGAACCGCGTCGACGCCCGGAAGCGGTACCTCATCATGCGGTGCTTGGTGTCGCCGATGAGGTGGAGCGCCTTGTGGAACCGCACCGGTCCGACCGTCGGCAGCTCCATCTGGAAGTCGAGCGCGGACAACAGGGCGAGGTCCTCGAACTCGTGGATCGGGGTCGTGAAGGCCACCCCCCGCTCCTCACGGTCCTCCGGGCCGGGCAGCGAGAGGTCGTCGACGGAGTCGGTCCAGCGGGCCTCCAACGTGAGCGAGTCGGTGCTGGGGCCGTGCACGTCGACGGCACCGTTCAGGACGACCTCGACCGAACCCTCGGGCCGGGGCGCCGGCCGGAGCACGGTCGGGCGCGGCGCCTCGAGCGGCCGCGGGACCGCGTGCACCAACGTGACGTCGTCGTAGGGGGTGAACGCCCACAGCCAGCCATCGGCGACGGCCTCGGCGATGTCCGGGTCGTCGCGGATGATCGCCGGCAGGCTGCGCCACAGGCCGAACCGGCGGAGGTCTCCGCGGTCGAGCGAGGACGCGAGACGGAACCGCTGCTGGTCCCCCGGTGGCAGGTCGATCCGGAGCACGTGGCCGTCGAGCCGGCCCTGCAGCTCAGCCGCGCCGCCGAGCTCGAGCCGGAACGGCTGCCGCACCGGCCACTCGCCTGCGTAGCGCGCGGTGAAGCCCTCGACGCCGAACGGGTAGCCGATGGCCCGGTCCCGGCCCGCCTCCTGGAACACGAGCGAGATCCCTCGCGCCGCCACGTCGGGAAGGTACGGCAGGCGCAGCTCGTCGACGCCGTGGACGACGTACTGGCCGGGAGCCGGCGCCTCGCCGAGGGCGAGCGGCAGCGTTTTCGCCTCGACCGGTGACACGGTCGCGTCGCGCTCGAGGGTGACCTCGAGCTGCGGGTCGGTCGCCGAGGGATCGTCGAGCCGGGGCACGGCGAGGTCGAAGAATGACCCCGCCTCGCGGAGCGCGATGGCGGCGAACTGGCGATGGACCGCAGGATCGGTCGACCCGATGGCATCGTCGAACTCGCCCCACAGCTCGGCCTCGACCTGGCTCGTCTTGGGCGGAGCGAGGTGGCGTTCGGACCGCTCCCGGTAGCCGAACGCGCCGTGGTCGGCGGCGTAGTCGGCGGGCGCCGTGACCGTGATCGCGAGCGTGTCGAGATCCTGAACGACGCCGGAGCGAACGACGATCTGGCGCAGCGACTCGCCGGCGGAGAAGCGGTGCTTGGCCACGACCGCTGGCGGTGCCACCGGGTCCCATCGCAGGAACGGGCGCAGCGGACTCACCGTGTCGGCCTCGATCGCCAGGACCGGGCCCAGCACGTCGATCACACCGTGCCCGGCGAGCACCGCGCTGACCGCGGCCGCGTCGAGGACACGCGTGTCGGCGACGAGGACCGTCGCCGGGTCGGCGACGACCGAGCGGAACGCCCGGCCCACGATCGACGCCCGCCCGGCGTCCGGGACCAGGCCGGGCCGTCCGGCTCGCCGTTCGTGGAGGCGCCCGAGGATCACGCGATCCGTGTCGATCTCGCCGAGGATCGAGGGCAGCACCGGTCCACCCCCGCCGGGCGGTTCGGCCGTGGGCACGTCGACGAGCCCGGCGAGCAGCGACGCCGCGCAGCGGGGTGGCGAGATGGGCGCCCAGTGTCGGCTGCCCCACCGACGCCAGCATCGAGGCCACGGCCGAGGTGAACGAGGGACTCGGCGAAGGCGCCGGCCCGAGGGCGTGGGGCCGGCTGTTCCCGGCCAGGTCGACCGCCCACGCCCGGAAGGCGTACGACCGGCCGTAGCGCAGCCGCGGGAGCGTGCCCGGCGCGACCTGGTTGGTGACGACCAGTGGCCGTTCCGCCAGTGGCGTCTCCGTCACCGGCTCGACCACCTCGGTGACGGGCTCGCCGTCCGGACCGATCGCAGGTGGGTTCACGTGCCGGACGCGGAGGCCGGGCTTGGGGGCCGCCAGGCTCCACCCGTCCCAGCCGAACATCGCCTCGTGGACGTGCACCGGCGGATCCTCGGCACCGACGGTCTCGGTCGCCGCCGTACCCTGGATGAACCCGAGCTCCGGGACGTCATCGAGCAGCTTGCCGAGACCGAAGACCTCGACATCGATGTGCCGGGCGTGCAGTGTCGACCACGTCTTTTCGTCGTCGTCCCACACCTCGACGCGAACGCCCCTGGTGACGTCCTCGGTCGAGAGCAGCGGAGGCCGGCCGGTCCGGAGCTCCTCCTGCAGCTGGGTCTGGCGGGTCTGCCGGTCGATCGAGCTGCGGGCCCGACCGGACCGCGCCACCGTGAAGCCCGTTGATCGCAGCGCCGTTGGCGCGGCGTGGATCGGGTCGCCGTTCTGCTCGACGGCCAAGAGCCGCGGCAGCGTCCAGACGAACCGGTCGAGCTTGAGGGCGCTGCCGTCCGGATCCATGTCGAGCACCGCGAACCGCTCGGTGTCGCCGAGGCGGAGCCGGCCGTGGTGCCATTCGGATGTCTCCGGGACGGTGACGTGGGCGTCGCCCACCGGCTTCACAGCGCACCCGGGTCAGCCGTCCCGCTTTGGTGTCGCCGCGGGGGACGACCCGCGCCGAGAGCCAGTCGCTCGTCAGCAGCCGGGCGGGGTCGGCGACCCTCAGCTCGATGACGAGCCCCAGCCGGCGCAGCAGCGCGGGGTGGTCCCCCACCGACGCCACCCGCTCGTGGAAGTCAGGCTTCGGCGGGTCCAGCTTCGGCATGGCCGCCCCGTCGGTCGGCCGGGCCTGGTACGGGGATACCGACTCCGGCCGCTCGTAGAACCGCCGGGCGCGGTGCAGCTCGAGGGCGAAGCGGTCGAGCCCGGCCATCCCGTCGAGTTGATGCTCGAGTCCGGGCAACGTCTGGTCGGAGCCCTTGAACTCGCCGATGGCCCGATCGTGCAGCTGCGTCACCTGCGACTCGTCGTAGCGCTCGCGCAACACCTCGTGCTGGCGGAGATAGCTGACCAACGGCTCGGTGAGCGGGTGGCGGCTCGGCAGCGGAGGTGAAGTCGGGTCCGAGAACATCGCCGCGGCATGGAGGAGCTTGGCCGCGTCGTGCAGATAGGCGGGGCGGAACGTGCGCCAGCGTCGCTCGGCGAGGTCCGGCTCCCGGCGGTTCAGGACCGGGGTGTCGGGCGGGAACACCGCCGGCCACTCCTTCGCGTGGATGCGGTCGAGGTGGGCGGTGCACTCGATCGTCCCGGCCTGGTCGAACAGCTCGATCCTCGTGTCGCCGACGACCGTCGCGGCCCAGTCCGGGAACAGCGTCAGTTCGCCGAGCTCCTGACCGGGGGCATCAGGAACGATCTCGGGGGCGATGAAGACGGCGACGTGGACGTCGGCGTCCTCGGCGAGGGAGTGCGGGAGGGCGGTGACGATGAAGGACTCGGTGGCCATCGGATCACGCTCCTGCCGCGGCGAAGGCGGCGCAGTACTCGGACCACGGTTCGGACGTGCCGTCGGGGGCAACGGCCATCAGTTCGGCGAACGTCGGGTCGCCCTTCGAGCCGGCGAACTGCCGCTCGCACTCGATCGTCACCGAGCCGGAGAAGATGAAGACGTCGATCTCGATCGTCAAGCGGGCGAGCCCGTGCATCTTGCCGGTGTCGAAGACGTACTTGAGCTCGAGGTACAGCTCGATCGACGCCGAGATGATGCCGAGCACGTCGACCTCGCCCCGGAGGCGGAAGTACCCGGCGAGCGAGCCGCCGTCGCCCTCCAGGCGCATGTAGACACCGATCATCGCCGAGATCGAGCCGGAGGCCACGCCGAGGTCGATCGACAGCGTGGCGCCCGCCTCGAGCCCGAGCTCGAGCACGTCCAGGCCGTCGGGCGAGAGCCGGATGAGGAACCATCCGCCGCCCCCGATGAACGTCACCTGCAGCGTGAACGGCCGCTCCCGGGTGCAGAAGTTGAACCCGACGGTGACCGTCTTGCCGAGGAACGGGATCGAGACGTCGGCGCCGAGCGACATGTTCGACAGGGCGAACACCCCGACGGCGACGCTCGGCAACGCCAGACTGAAGCCGGCGACGATCCCCTCCGGGCTGACCTCGAGGTACGGCGGGTCGCTGAAGCCGTCGAACGGGATCAGGTCCTTGAGGACCTCGATGAAGCCGAGGATGCCGAGGAACTCGATGTCGTTGAGGACGACGTCGACCTCGGCCTTGCCGGTCGAGCCACTCTTGAACGACAGGTGGTCGAAGTCGAACCGCACGAGCGGCTCGCCGGGCAGAAGCAGGAGGGCGAAGTCGCGCAGCTCGGCCAGGACGTCGACCCGCATCTCGCCCTTGCCGCTGGCCCGCCCGTCGACCGCGAGCACGAGGTTGTCGCGCGGTCCCGGGCCCTCGGGCTTGAAGATGAGGATCGGCTCGTCGATGCCGAGGAACGGGTGGGCCGCGGACGGCCACGACTCGATCTCCGGTCGCCACTCGTACCGGAACTGGGTCTGCAACGAGCTGGGGTCGAAACCGTTGACGAAGCGCACGATGTCATCGATGAGGTCGGCGGCGTCGAGCACGCTGCGCAGCAGCTTGGCGAGCGCGTCGAGTCGGTTGCGGACGAGCGGCGGCATCTTCGGCGCCACGTCCTCGACCGCGTCGAGGGCGTCGCCGAGGCTCGCGAGCAGGCTGCCCGGCGGGTCGAGGAGCGCGGCCTCGACCGCCGCCTTGGTCGCGTTGGGCAGGGAGAGGATGGTGTCCTTGACGTCGGTCGCCGCCGCGGTGACCTTGCCCTCCATCTGCTGGGCCGCGTCGAGCGCGTCCTCGGCCTGCTGGACGTAGTCGGCCGCCTTGCCGGCGGCCCGGTCGACGAGGCGCTGGGCGTCGGCGACGGCCTCGAACGCGAACGCCTTGGCCCGGTCGAGGTCGGCGAGGAACCCCTCGATCCGGTCGACCGCCTCGGCGACCACGTTGGGCACCTTCGACAGGTCGAGCCCAACCGCCCGCAGGAGATCGACGAGCGGCACCAGGCCGAACAGCTTGGGCAGGGCGCTGCCGAGGAACGCGGCCGGGTCGAACTGCTGGGTCGCCATCCCGGCGACGTCACCGACCGTGCCGGTGAGCCGGGAGATGCCGGCCACGGGGAGGTTGGGCTGCATGAAGCCGCCCGACTTGTCGCTGCCCGCCGCCGAGCCGGGGCCGAAGCCGAGCGTGACCGGAGTCGGGAGCTCGGCCCAGATCTCGCCGGTGTTGCCCGGTGAGTCGAAGCCACCGGCGACGTACACGTCGGCGTACTCGATGGTGACGGGACCGGTCGCCGACAGCGACTGCACGGCGGGGAGCTCGACCTTGGCGTTGCGCAGCAGCGGTCGGGAGCGCAAGCCGTCGGCTTCGCCGGCGAACTTCAGGTGCGCGGCCGGGGCCATCGTGTCGCCGCCGGCGCGCACCGGCGTGAACGCCACCTTCTGGCCGTGGGTGACGACGGTCGAATCCGGATCGCCCTCGTACGCCAGGTTGACCAGCTCGGCGTCGCCGAAGTGCTCGGCGACCCAGATCAACGGGGTGTGCAGGCGCACCGGCCGGCGCTCGTGGTCGAGGGCGTGCAGGGTCCAGGCGAAGCGGACGTTGCCGCCGATCTCCGGCCAGAAGAACGTGTTCTGCTCCAGGCCTGTGGGGGCCTCGATGGTCGGAGACTTCTCCGGCGCGATGAAGACCTCGGTGAACGGCAAGCGCCGGTCGTCGTAGGTCTTGATGCGCTCGCCCGGCACGAGGAACATCCGCTGATACAGCCCGGCCGTCGAGGGCGCGGCGTCCTTCATCTTGCGCTCGGTGACCTTGACCAGCGCGGTGCGGAAGCCGAACGGGAACAGGTACCCGGGGTAGACGACGCACACGTACTGGTCGCGGCCCCACGGGGCCAGGTGATCCCAGCGGAGGATCGACGCGATGGCGGCCAGCGAGTACGGATCCGACGTCCACTTGCCGTGGAGGTCGAGGCGCGCCCCGAGCGCCGACAGCCACAGCGCGTCGGCGTCGACAGGCACCGGCGGGATGGTGGAAAGGCCCTGGCCGGGCCACGTCTCGGCGCTCTGGCGCACCAGCATGTGCCGGTCGCCGTTGTCGAGGGAGGCGCGGAACGGGATCTGGTCGTGCGGGGGCACCAGGAGGTTCTCCCACTCGGGCAGCGCCTCCCGGTCCCGCGCCCACACGGCTCGCACCACCCGCTGGAACTTCGCCTTCTCGTCGACGCGCCCTTCGTCGTCCCGGACGCCGAGCCGGGTGTGCCACATCTCGACGCGATGCCCGGCGCCGTCGGCGCCGACGGGGCCAGTGGCGTGGGTCCATCCGCCGAGGTCGCTCGGCGAGATGACCAGCCGCCACGGCGCCTCGATCGCCGTCTCGGCGTCGGTCGGCGGCCGGCTGAGTCGCTTGCGCGGCCGGGGCACGCCGATGCGGTCGGGGGAGATCACGAGACCGCCGCGTCCGAAGAGCGACGCGACCGTCTGCTCGACGCCGTTGACGACGATCGACGACGGGCCGGCCTCGTCCGTGACCGCGGCGCGGGTGGCCACACCGCGGCGCGTCGACAGGATCGTGCGCGTGTGGCGCAGGTTGCGGAACTGGGTGACGGGGTCGGTGCGCCGGACGGCGGCCGCGGTGGCCTTGGACATGGCGACGCCGTCGGCCGAGAGGGTGGCCTCGACTCCTCCCGGCAGGACCACGATCGGGCCCGGCCACATCGTGGGTGGGACGACCGGCTTCGGCGTCGCCAGCGGATGGACGATCATCGCCAGGCGGCCCATCGCGGCGAGGATCCCGTCGGTGCTGAACAGGATCGTGTCCTCGGCGTCGATCGAGAACACCAGCCGGGACGCCCGTGCCGGACGGACCTCGAGCGGCGGATCGGGACGGGCGTTGGGAGGATCGACGCCCGGGTCAGTGGGATACGGCGGGGAGTCCGGGTTCGCCGGATCCGGTGCCGGCGCCGGGGTCTCGTAGATCGCCCGCTCGCCGAGGTGCTGGTACGGCAACCGGATGAGCATCCGCGCGTTCGCGTCGGGGAGGGGCCGGACGACCGGCCCTTCCTCGGCGTTGAACAGCTCGCAGCCGTAGAACTCCGCGGTCAGCGACACGAGATCGCGGCCGCGCGCGACGTCGACGACGATCGATGGTGTCTCGACCGGCTCCGCACCCGGCGGCACGACGATGTCGTGGTCGAACTCCGGCAGGGAATCGACGACGAGCCGCCAGCCACCGGCGAAGCGGTCGGGCGGGACCGGGATCACCGTGTTGCGCTTCAGCCGTCTCCGACGCGCAGCCATAGCAGTCCTCCCGCTTCTCCCGTGGGACCCCGACCGGGGCAACCTAGTGACCGGGCGAGACGGGCGAGCGGATTTCCTGGGCGCCGCCGACTCAGACGCGCGTGTTGTAGATGTTCATCGCCGCCGCGACACCGTCGAGCACGATCGCCTCGACGGCGTCGGCCGCTTCCTGCACGGCGACGTCGAAGAGCTCGCGCTGGCGCTTCGGCAGGCGGGAGAGGACGTGGTCGGCGCCGCGCTCCTTCGACGGCGGCTTGCCCACGCCGATCCGGACCCGCAGGAAGTCCTTCGTTCCGAGGTGTCCGGCCACGCTGCGCAGCCCGTTGTGGCCGGCGAGCCCCCCGCCGGCCTTCACGCGCAGCGTCGCCGGTGGCAGGTCCAGCTCATCGTGGACGATCACGATGTGCTCGGCGTCGTCGATGCCGTAGCGGCGGGCGAGCGAGCCCACCGCCTGGCCGGACTCGTTCACGTAGGTCAGCGGGAACGCGAGCACGCAGCGACGCTCCGCCTCCCCCTCGCCGATACGCGACTCGGCCACGAGCGCGTTGTTCCGGCCGCTCTTCAACGTGTCGCCCCGGCGCCGGGCCAGTTCGGCGACGACCTCCTCGCCGACGTTGTGACGGGTGCGAGCGAACTCCTTGCCCGGGTTGCCGAGACCGACGATCAGCCAGTCGAACGGCGTCCGCCGCTTCACTCGGTGGTGTCGCCGGCGTCCGCGTCCTTGGCGCCCTCGCCACCCTCGGCGGCGGCCTCCTCGTCCCCCTCGGCCGGTGCGCCCTCGGCGGCGGCCTCTTCGGCCTCCTGCTCGGCGGCGGCCTCGGCGTCGGCAGCCTCGATCTCGGCCACCTCGGCCCGCATCGTCAGGACCGTCACCACCGGGCTCTCGGGGTCGCCGGTGGCCGTCACCCCCGCGGGCATCGTGACGTCGCCGAGACGGATCACGGTGTCCATCGCCATCTCCGAGACATCGACGACGAACTCGTCCGGGATGTTGCGGGGAGTGGTGACGACCTCGATCGAGTCGACGGACGGGTCGACGAGCCCACCCTCCTGCTCGACCTCCTTGGCCTCGCCGATGAGGCGCAGCGGCACCGCCACCGTGATCTCCTCGTCCAGGTTGACCTGGATGAAGTCGACGTGGATGACGTTGCGCCGGACGGGATGGCGCTGGAGGTCCTTGACGATGGCTGGGTACACCGTGCCGTCGACCGTCAGGTCGAGCACGGTGTTGACACCGGCCGCGCCGGAGAGGGCGACGCGCAGCTCGCGTCGCTCGACGGCGACCGACAGCGGGTCCATCCCGTGCCCGTAGAGGACGCCGGGGATGTGGTCGTCGCCGCGCAGGCGGCGGGACGCGGCGCTCCCTGTCGGGCGACCGAGGTTGGCGACGAGCACGGTGGAGGCCATAGCGGCCAGTGATGCTACCGCCGCTACGCCAGGTTCTCGCCGCCGAAGATCTCGCTCACGCTGGTGTCGTCGAAGACGGCGGACAGGGCTTCGGCGATGACCGAGGCGATCGACAGCACTTCGATCTGGGGCAACTGCTTCTCCGGCGGTAGGGGCAGCGTGTTGGTGAGGACGACGCGCTCGATCGAGCTGTTCTTCAGCCGCTCGATCGCCGGGCCCGACAGCACGCCGTGGGTCGCCATCGCCCACACCTCGGTGGCCCCCTTCTCGCGCAGCAGATCCGCCGCCGCCATGACGGTGCCGGCGGTGTCGATGATGTCGTCGGTGATCACGCAGAGCCGCCCGTCCACCTCGCCGATGACCTCGATCGCCTGGGCCACGTTGTCGGTGCCCTTGGGCCGCCGCTTGTACACGAAGGCGAGGTCGGCGCCGCAGTCGTCGAGGTGCTGCGCCATCCGTTCCGCGACCTTGATCCGGCCGGCGTCCGGCGACACGATCACCGGCGCGGTGACGTGCTCCCGGAGGTACGCCTCGAGCACCGGCATGGCCGTCAGGTGGTCGACGGGGCCGTCGAAGAAGCCCTGGATCTGACCGGCATGGAGGTCGATCGACACCATCCGCTTGGCCCCGGCCGCCTTGAACATGTCCGCCACCAGGCGGGCGGAGATCGGCTCCCGTCCGTCCGCCTTGCGGTCCTGGCGGGCGTAGCCGTAGAACGGGCACACCGCGGTGATCCGTTTGGCCGACGCCCGGTAGGCGGCGTCGCACATGAGCAGCTGCTCCATGATCGAGTCGTTGATCGAGCGCCCCTCGACGCCGTAGTGGCTCTGGATGATGAACACGTCGTTGCCCCGAACGCTCTCGGCGAAGCGAGGTCGCAGCTCGCCGTTCGAGAACTCGACGATGTTCGGATGGCCCAGCTCGATGCCGAGGTTCTCGGCCACTTCGCGGGCGAGCTCGGGGTGGGTGCGGCCCGAGTAGAGCGCCAGCTTCTTGGTGGTGACCTTCTCCATGCTCGGCTCCTCAGTCCGTGGGGGCAGTGTAGAAGGCCCCGGTGACGGCGTCGGCCGCGACGGCCGATCCCGCGGGGAGATGGGCGTAGGGACCGACCCGCGCTCCGTCGCCGATCTCGGCCTCGACGCCGACGGTGTGCTGCACGAGACAGCCCTTGCCGATGACGCAGTCGACGAGCCGGGTGTCGGGACCGATCTCACACCCATCGCCGACGATGGTGTTGCCCTGCAGGATCGTGCCCGGATACAGCGTGACGTCGCGACCGAGGCTGACGGTCACGTCGATGAACGTCTGCCGCGGATCGAGCATCGTCACCCCGTTGAGCAGCCACGCCCGGTTGGTGCGTGAGCGCAGCTCCCGTTCGGCGAGGGCCAGCTGCCAGCGGTCGTTGACGCCCTGGGTCTCGTCGGCCGGCGCCTGGACGCAGGCGATGCGGTGGCCCATGCCCCCGAGCACCCCGACGACGTCGGTGAGGTAGAACTCGCCCTGGGCGTTGTCGGGTGAGACGTGACGCAGGGCCGGCCCGAGGACCTCGCGGCGAAAGGCGTAGATGCTCGTCGCCACCTCCTGTACGGCGAGCTCGTCCGGGCCGGCATCGCCCTGCTCGACGATGCGCAGGACCCGGTCGTCGGCGGCGCGGATGACCCGCCCGTACCCGGTCGGATCGTCGAGCACGCTGGTGAGCAGGGTGGCGGCGTTGCCGTTGGCGACGTGGCTGGCCACCAGCTCGTCGAGGGTCTCGGGGCGCAGCAGCGGCGTGTCACCGGGCAGCACCACGACCGTCGACTCGTCGTCGAGATCGTCTCCCGGAAAGGCCGACATGCCGTGGGCGGCGGCATCACCTGTTCCGCGTGGCGTCGGCTGCTCGACGAAGACGACGCTGGCCCACGCCGGGGCCAGCTCCTGGACCTTCTTCGTGACCTGTTCCGCGCCGTGGCCGACGACGAGCGCCGTGCGCTCGGGGCGCACCTGCTCGAGGGCGTGGATGACATGGAGGACCATCGCCCGCCCGCAGATGAGGTGGAGCGCCTTGGGCCGGCGCGACCGCATGCGGGTGCCCTCGCCGGCAGCGAGCACGATCGCCGACACACTCATCGGTCCGCTCCGGGGAGAGGAATCGAACCCCTATTCACGGAACCAAAATCCGTTGTCCTACCTATTGAACGACCCCGGAATGTCGACGCCACCATCGCGTCGATCACGGTAGCGGGTAGCGTGGCCGACCTCATGGGTTCGCTGATCAAGAAGCGGCGCAAGCGGATGCGCAAGAAGAAGCACAAGAAGATGCTTCGCCGCACCCGCCACCAACGCCGCAAGTAGTCACCGCACGCCCGGCGTCGTCCGGGCCACGATCACCGCGGCGCCCTCGCCACACAGCTGGGCGAGGGCGTTGTCGCGCTCACCGGGCACGAACCACGTCCGCCCCGCTCCCGGCCAGCACCGGGCGCTCCCCCACCGCCTCGGCGACGCGGTCCCGCCATTCCCGCAGCTGCGGTACGACGGCGAGCGCCGCCGGCTCCAGGTCGTTACCGGCGTCGCCCGCGGGGCCGGCGAGGTCGTCCCACGCCTGGTACACGGCCGCCGTCGCCACCTGGAGCGGCGGCACGACCAGCGTCACGACCCGCTCCACGAACGGGAGCGGCTCGATGACCTCACCGATCCCGCGCACCCGCGCCCGCCCGCCCCGGAGGCAGAACGGGACGTCGGCACCGAGCTCGGCTGCCGTCCCCGGATCGGTGACGCCAGCCCAGCGGAGCACGGCGGCGGCGTCCGCCGAGCCACCGCCGAGCCCAGCGCCGTGGGGGATCCGCTTGTCGATGCGCACGGCGGCGGCGACGCCCGCCTGGCGCAGCGCCCGGATGACGAGGTTGCTCTCGTCTCGCGGGACTCCCTCGGCGTAGGGCCCGACCACCTCGATCCCGGACCCGCCGGGCCGAACGACCAGCTCGTCGGCCAGGTCGAGCGTCACCATCTCGGCGTCGATGAGGTGGTAGCCGTCGGCGCGCCGGCCGGTGACGCGCAGCGTCCAGGTCAGCTTGGCCGGTGCACGGAGCACCTCCGCCCGATCTTGGCTCACTCCGGCCCGCCGACGGCGACGCTGAGCCGGCACCAGTCCTCGAGGCCGAGCTCCTCGGGGCGCGCCGTGGGGTCGATTGCGGCGGAGGCGAACTGCTCCGGCGTGACGATGTCCCGAAGCGAGCGACGGAGCATCTTGCGTCGCTGCGCGAACGCGGTGCGGACGAGCGCGAACAACGGCTGGGCAGCCACGTCCGGGGGCGGGCGGCGGGTGATCGCGACGAGGGCGGAGTCGACATTGGGCCGGGGCACGAACACGGTTGCCGGTACCTCGCCCACGATGCGGGCGTCCGCCCAGTAGGCGACCTTGACGCTGACCGCGCCATAGACCCCACTTCCCGGCCCGGCGACGAGGCGTTCGGCCACCTCGCGCTGCACCATCACGAGCATCCGATCGATCGCCGGCACCCCATCGAGGAGGTCGGCGACGAGCGGCGTGGCGACGTTGTACGGCAGGTTGGCGACGAGCACCCAGTGGTCGTGGGCGCCGAGGAGGTCGGCCCAATCGACGGTCAACGCGTCAGCCTCGACGACCGTGACCCGCTCGAGGTCGCCCACCACGTCGGCGAGCGCCCGCACCAAGCCGTGGTCGACCTCGATGGCGGTGACGTCGGCGCCGGTCTCGGCGAGGGCCAGCGTGAGCGATCCCAGACCGGCGCCGATCTCGACGACCCGGTCGCCCGGCCCGACCGCGGCGAGGTGGGCGATCCGGCGCACGGTGTTCGGATCGGCGACGAAGTTCTGACCGAGATCACGGCGGGGCGCCAGGCCCCGGCTGGTCAACAGGTCCCGCACCGCCGGGCGCGAGAGCGTCACTGGTGGATCGTCGACGGGCACCGGTGCGTCGATCAGGCTGGCCGACGCACCGGTGCTCGATCAGGCTGGCGAGCAGGATGAACCGATCGGGATGCAGGACGAGCTCGTCGTCGTCACTCGGGCTCGTCACGCACTCGATCGACCGTCCGTTGGCCGGGTTGGCGACCTTCACGCTCGTGCCCGCGGGCAGACCGTTGTACGGGCAGCTGTCCCCGGCGCCGACCGATCGGCTGTGCGTCGCGAGGGCAGTCGCCACGACCTCGTCGGCGCTGCCGACGGCCACGGCTCCGCGCCGCGGCGCCGGCGCGGCCGACTGCTCATCGGAGAACAGCGGTTCGCCGTCGCCCATCGGGTCGAAGCTCGCCCGGGACGCCGCGGCGCCGTCCGGCTGCCCGGCCGACCGATCCTCCGCCGCGAGCCCGACAGCGGCGACGTTGGGCCTGGTGGTGGACGAGCGGGTGTCGTCCCGGTTGACGAGCCAGACCGCGGGCAAGGCGGCAACCGTCAACGTGCTGGCGAACGCCAGCCGGCGCCGGTCGGCTCGGTCGAGACGCACGGTCAACTCCTGGGCAGACGGCCGGTCCACAGGGCACCAGCCGAGCGAGGCCGAAAAGGCTAGGAACTCGCCGCCCTCAGCGCAAGCTGAACGCTGTGGCGGCCGCCGCCGGCCGGTGGTGTCACGGATTTCCTCGACGGGAACGCCGTGGACGTCGGCGAGGCAGGCGCCGACGAGCGGCACCCACGCCGGTCGGTTGGGCTTGCCCCGGTTGGGGACCGGGGCGAGGTACGGGCTGTCGGTCTCGACGAGCGTGCGGTCGAGCGGCACGAGGGCGGCGGCATCCCGTACGTCCTGCGCGCCCGGGAACGTCACGATCCCGGAGAAGCTGATGTAGGCCCCGCGGTCGAGGCCGCGGGCCGCCTCGGCGGGCCCGCCGGTGAAGCAGTGGAAGACGGTGCGCGGCGGGACGCCTTCGGTGTCGAGGATCGCGAACGTCTCGTCCCACGCCTCCCTGGTGTGGATGACGAGCGGCAGGCCGAGCCGGTTGGCGAGCTCGATCTGCTGGGCGAAGGCCGCCCGCTGGTCGTCGCGGGGCGAGTGGTCGTAGTGGAAGTCGAGGCCGCACTCCCCGACCGCCACCGGGCGCACGCCGCCGGCGCCGTCGAACAGATCCGTGATCGACTCCACGCCGTGCTTCGCCTCGTGGGGGTGCAGCCCGACCGTCGCGTGCACCTCCGGGAAGCGGCCGGCCAGCGCGAGCGCCTCCAGCGACGTCTCCCGGTCGCAGCCGACGGTGATCATCGTCCCGACCTCCGCCGCCTGCGCCTCGGCGACGAGATCGGCCGCTTCGGCTGTCGGGCAGGTGGCAGTGCGAGTCGACCCAGCTCTGCTCGCTCACGCCGACGATCCGCGGGAACAGGGACGGGCCCTTGGTCACCCGCAGCCCGCCGGGATACCCGCCCCACGCGACGTCGGCGGGGACGCGCTGGTCGCCGATCGCGCCCGGCAGTCCGACGCGCTCCCAGATCGCCTGGGCGGTGGCGGGGATCGCCGGCGACGCCAGGACGGCCACGATCCGCAACGCCTCGAGGGCGTCGCCGAGCACGGCTTCCAGCCGCGGCCCCGGCTCGAGCTTCCACGGCTCGTTCGCCTCGAGATGGGCGTTGGTCGCCCGGACGAGCTGCCACGTCGCTTCCAGTGCCCGGCTCGGCGCGACCGCGTCCCATGCCGCCGCCGTGCCGTCGACGGCGGCGGCGGCCGCCTCCGCCAGCGGACTGTCGGCCGACGGTGCCGGGCCCTCGCCGCCGCACTTGGAGCCGACCACGGTCGCGACCCGCGCCGCCAGGTTGCCGAGGTTGTTGGCGAGGTCGGCGTTGTAGCGGGCGATGAGGCCTTCGTAGGTGAAGTCGCCGTCCTGGCCGTACGGGGTGTCGGCGAGGATGTAGTACCGGAACCCGTCGACGCCGACCGTGTCCACGAGGTCGAGCGGCTTGACGACGTTGCCGGTCGTCTTGCTCATCTTCTCGCCGCCGCTCAGCAGCCAGCCGCCGACGGCCCAGCCCCGTGGCGGCTCGATGCCGGCCGACATCAGCATCGCCGGCCAGTACACGCAGTGGTGGCGGATGATGTCCTTGCCGATCAGGTGGTAGTTGACCGGCCACCACTGCTCGAAGCGCTCGGTGTCGGTGCCGAACCCGACGGCCGACAGGTAGTTGGTCAGCGCGTCGAACCACACGTAGGCGACGTGGGCCGGGTCCCACGGCAGCGGGATGCCCCACGTCAAGCTGGTGCGGCTGGCCGAGAAGTCGCGCAGCCCCGAGCGGATCAGCCCGAGCGCCTCGTTGGCCCGGAACTCCGGCACGATCGCGCCGGGGTGGGCGTCGTACCACTCGAGCAGCCGGTGCTGGAACCGCGACAGCCGGAAGAAGTAGTTCTCCTCCTCGAACTCCTCCACCGGCAGCCGGTGGATCGGGCACAGCCCACCGGGCAGCAGTTCGTCGTCGGCGTAGTACTCCTCGCAGCGGACGCAGTACTTGCCCCGGTAGAGGTCGAGCTCGAGGTCACCGGCGTCGTGGCAGCGCTGGAGCAACTCGAGCACCCCGGCGCGGTGCCGGGCTTCGGTGGTGCGGATGAAGTCGTCGTTGGCGATCTCGAGGTGCTTCCACGCCTCGGCGAACTTTGGCGCGATCGAATCGGCGAACGCCTGCGGATCGAGGCCGGCGGCGTCGGCGGCGCGCTGGATGTTGAGGCCGTGCTCGTCGGTTCCGGTGAGGAACAGGACGTCGTCGCCGAGCAATCGTCGCCAGCGCGTCAGCGCGTCACCGACGATGGTGGTGTAGGCGTGCCCGAGGTGCGGTTCGGCGTTGACGTAGTAGATCGGCGTCGTCGCGTAGAACCGGGTCACGCTGCGAACGCTACGTCGAATCCTCCGTGGATCAGACGATGCGGCGGGCGTACTTGGTGCCGGCGACGAACGAGAGTCCGGCGATCGCGGAGGCGCCGGCTGCCGCCGCCGAGCGTCGGATGACCGACTTGGTGCGCTGGCTGAAGTGGACGATCGGCCAGCCGTTGGCGCGGGCGTGACGGGCGAGCCGGGCATCAGGGTTCACCGCCACCGGGTGACCGACCGCCTGCAACATCGGGAGATCGCTGGCCGAGTCGCTGTACGCGTAGCACTGCCCGAGGTCGAGCCCGTCCCAGCGGGCGATCTCCTGCATCGCCGTCACCTTGCCGGCGCCGTAGCAGAACGGTCCCGCCAGCTCCCCGTTGTAGACGCCGTCGTCGACGGCGCCACGGGTGCCGATCCCGGCGGTCATGCCGAGGGAGTGAGCCAGCGACTCGACGATCTCCACTGGCGCGGCCGACACGATGTAGGTGTTGCGGCCGGCGTGGCGGTGGAGATCGAGCAGCCGACGCGCCTCCGGACGGATCTTGGCGAGCAGCTTGGGGAGGACCTCGGCGTTGAGGGCGATCAAGTCGTCCTGGCGCATCCCTTTGACCGCGCCGAGCACCCGGTCCCGCAGACCGTCGGTGGTCCGGTCGCTCGCCCCGCGCAGCTTGAACCGCAGCGCGGCGCCGGCGTCGCGCGCGAACTGCCCGGTGCTGAGGAACCCCGCCGAGCGGGCACTGGCGGCAAGGATGAAGGCCGACGACCCCGAGATCAAGGTGCGGTCGAGATCGAAGAACGCCGCACTCGGTCCGGCGCCCATCATCTGGCTGTACTCGCTCACTTGTGATCACCGCCCTCGGGGGGTTCGCGGTCGTCCGGGAGCGTAGCTGTGCGCGCGCGGCGCGACTCGGTCACCGCGAGGTCGTACACGATGCGCTTGGGGACGCCCAGCCGACGGGCCACGGTGCTGGCGGCATCACGGGTGGTCGCGCCGGTGGCCAGCTCGGTGCGCAGGGCGGCGCGGATCGTGTCGTCGTCCGGCGGCATCGACGCGTCCGGCGCGCCCGCGATCACGAGGACGTACTCGCCGCGCGGCTCGCCGAGCTCGCGGTCGACCGTGCCCAACGTCCCTCGCACCACCGTCTCCCAGAGCTTGGTCAGCTCCCGGGCCACCGCGACCGGCCGGTCCGCCCCGAGGGCGGCGGCGAGGTGGGCGAGCGTGCCGAGGACCCGATGGGGCGCCTCGTACACGATGATCGTGCGCCGCTCGGTCGCCAGCTCCGCCAGCCGGTCCCGCCGGGCCGAGCCCGACCGGGGGAGGAAACCCTCGAACGCGAACCGACCGGTGGCCAGCCCGCTCGTCACGAGGGCGGTCACGAGGGCGGCCGGTCCGGGCACGCTCGTGACCTCGTAGCCGGCGTCGACGGCGGCCCGCACGAGGCGTTCGCCGGGATCGCTGATGCCGGGGGTGCCGGCATCGGTGACGACGGCGACGTCTCCGCCGTCGCCGAGGGCGGCGAGCACCTCGGCGATCCGGGCCCGCTCGGTGTGCTCGTTGCAGACGGCGAGCCGGGGAGCCGCCACGCCGGCGTGTTGGAGCAGCCGCCCGGTGCGCCTGGTGTCCTCACAGCACACGAGCACCGCGGTGCGCAGGGCCTCGACGGCGCGGGGCGAGAGGTCACCGAGGTTCCCGATCGGCGTCGCCACCAGTACCAAGCGGCCGCCCGCCCGGTCAGCCCTCGGGCGCGTCATCGCGGACTTCCACGACGTCGCCGACGCGCAGCCCCCAGCGGGCGAAGGCGCCGGCCTCGGCCTCGATCACCCAACTCGCCTTGGTGACCGGGATGCCCACCCGGTGCCGTTGCATGCGGACCGTCTTGACCACTGCACCATCCTCGTCGAGGTAGGCGACGTCGAGCGGGAAGCGCATCCCGACGGTGTGCACCCAGCGGCACGACGTGATCACCAGCGCGCCCTCGAGTCCGTCCCGCTTGAGCAGCCCACGGCGGCGAGCCGAACGGTGGTCGGCCACCTCGGCCGAGGCCAGGACGCGCGCCTCACTCACCAACCAGGCCACGGCGGAAGCATGGCACGACGACGGAGTCGGGGTGCTCGCTACATTTCCGACGACGTACTCGCACGTCCTCCTCGACCTCGACGGCACGCTGACCGACTCGGCTCCCGGCATCCTCGCCTCGCTCCGCCACGCCTTCGACGCCGAAGGCCTCGACGTGCCCACCAGAGAGGTCATGCTCACCGCCATCGGTCCCCCGTTCGAGCTCGGGCTGCCCCTGATCGGCGTCCCCACGGCGCGGGTCGTCGCTGTCGTCGAGCACTACCGCGGGCGCTACGAGACCGTCGGACTCTTCGAGAACGAGCTGTACGACGGGATCGTCGAGATGCTCGACGCGCTCGGGGCCGCCGGCGTCGTCCTCGGCCTGGCCACGGCGAAGCCCGAGCCGACCGCGCGGCGGATCATCGAGCACTTCGGCCTCGCCGACCGCTTCGCCGTCGTGGCCGGGGCGACGCACGAACCAGGGCGGCGCACCAAGGCCGAGGTCATCGCCCACGCCCTGGCGGAGCTCGACGTGCGGGGAGGGTCCCATGTGGTGATGGTCGGCGACCGGGACCATGACATCCTCGCCGCCCGCGAGCTCGGGCTGGCATCGATCGGCGTCGCATGGGGCTATGGATCGCGCGAGGAGCTGACCGCGGCCGGCGCGGACGTCGTGGCCGACCAGCCCGCGGACGTGGTCGGGATCGTCCGGTGTGGGTGATGTGATCGACGCTCCCCCGTCGTAGCGTGGCGACTCGCATGGCGACCGAACTCGGCACGGACTCGATCCTCCCGCCCGTCGCGGCACCGGCCGCCGTGCGCGGGCCGGCCGATCGCTTGATGCGGCGAGTGCTGCGCCTCCCTGTCGATGCTCCCGCAGGGACCGCCGAGGGGGCTCGCCAGGCGTTCCAGACCTCGCTGCTCGTCGCCACGGTGCGCTGCCTGCTGATGTACATCGTGTTCCCGTTCGTCCTCCCCGCCGTGGGGCTGGCGAGCGACGTCGGGCCGGCGATCGGGCTCGTCATCAGCGCGGCCGCGATCGTGTGCATCGTGATGAGCATGCGTCGGTTCTGGCGGGCCGACCATCCGCTGCGGTGGTGGTACGGCGCGCTCGGCGCGACCGTGCTCGCCCTGATGGTGGTGCTGATCGTCGTCGACGTCACCGCCCTCGTCACCTGAGGCGCCGATAGAGGTTGCTCACGGCGGTCGTTAGGGGTACTTTACGGCTGCGATGATCGTCTGCCTGTGCCACGGGGTCAGCGAACGGCGGGTGCGCCGGGAGATCGAGCACGGCGCGGCCACGATCGACGAGCTCGCCAACAGCTGCGGCGCCGGTGCGTGCTGCCACGGCTGCCATTCGACTCTCGACGCCCTGCTCGAGGAACATGTCGCTGTGGTGGCGGTTCCCCGCCGTCGCCTGAGCCTCGCCTAGAGTCCTTCCGTTCGCGGCACCGTCCGAACGGAGGTTCCCCCATGCGGAGCGACGACGACGTCATCGAGCTGCTCAATGACGTGCTCACCGCCGAACTGACGGCGATCAACCAGTACTTCGTTCACGCCAAGATGTGCGAGAACTGGGGGTACCACCGCCTCTACGAGCACGGCCGCGCCGAGTCGATCGACGAGATGAAGCACGCCGAGCGGCTGATCGAGCGGATCCTGTACTTCGACGGGGTCCCGAACATGCAGCGGCTGTTCCCGGTGCGCGTCGGGGAGACCGTTCCCGAGCAGTTCCAGGTCGACCTCGAGCTGGAGTACGAGGCGGTCGAGCGGCTCAACCGGGGAATCGCCCTCACCGTCGAGCGGGCCGACAACGGCACCCGCGAGCTGCTCGCCGACATCCTCGTTTCCGAGGAGGACCACGTCGACTGGCTCGAGACCCAGCAGGAGACGATCCGCCAGGTCGGCCTCGAGCAGTACCTCGCCGAACAGATCCACAGCTGACCCACCCGAGGTTTTCGGCGCGTCCGGAGGTGTTCCGGCCCGGCCTCCGGTCACGGAAGCACCTCGGATGCCCACGGGCCGTTCGGGATGAGGCATGATTGGCGCTCCGTAGGGGACATTCGCCGAAGGGGGCACAACGTGGAGATCAGCGTCACCGTCAACGGGACCGCCCACACCCATGACGTGGAGCCGCGCACCCTCCTGGTGCACTACATCCGGGAACAGGTCGGCCTCACCGGCACGAACATCGGCTGTGACACGTCGTCGTGCGGGGCCTGCACCCTCCACATCGACGGCGAGTCGGTGAAGAGCTGCACCGTGCTCGCCGTCCAGGCGGACGGGGCCGACATCTTGACGATCGAGGGGCTCGCCACCGACGGCCAGCTGCACCCGATGCAGCAGGCGTTCATGGACAACCACGGCCTGCAGTGCGGCTACTGCACCCCGGGCATGGTGATGGCGGCGGTCGGCCTGCTCGACGAGAACCCCCACCCGACCGAGCAGGAAGTGCGCATCGGGCTGGAGGGCAACCTCTGCCGCTGCACCGGCTACCACAACATCGTCAGGCGGTGCTCGCCGCGGCCGAGGGGTGAGGCTCTCCATGACCACCACTGAGGCCGCGCCGGCCACCACGGTGATCGGCCAGCGCCTGCTGCGCAGGGAGGACCCCGCCCTGCTCACCGGCGAGGCCAAGTTCGCCAACGATCTCCATGTCCCCGGCGCACTGCACCTCGCCGTCTTGCGCAGCCCCTACGCCCACGCCCGCATCACCAATATCGACGTGTCGTCCGCGCGGGACCTGCCGGGCGTCGTCGCCGCCTACACGGGCGCCGATCTCGGCGACCTGTGGGCGGCGGCGATGCCCTGCGCGTGGCCGGTCACCGACGACATGAAGAACCCGGCCCACTTCCCGCTGGCCAAGGACAAGGTGCACTACGTCGGCGACGGGGTCGCCGTCGTCATCGCCCGCGACGAGGCGGCGGCTCGCGACGCGATCGAGGCGATCGACGTCCAGTACGAGCCGCTGGAGGCGGTGATCGACCTCGAGGACGCCCTGTCCGACCGGGTCGTCATCCACGACGACCTCGGCACGAACACGAGCTACACGTGGACGCTCAAGGTCGAGGATCACGACGGCGCGGTCGACGAGGCGTTCGCCGCCGCCGCCCACACGGTGAGCGAGCGCTACGTGCAACAGCGGCTGATCCCGATGGCCATGGAGCCCCGGGCCATCGTCGCCGTGCCGCAGCCGTTCGGCGGCGACATCACGCTCTACTCGTCCACCCAGATCCCGCACATCCTCAAGGTGATGACGGCGATCACGCTGGGCATCCCCGAACACCAGGTGCGGGTCGTCGCCCCGGCCGTGGGCGGCGGCTTCGGCTCGAAGCTCAACGTGTACGCCGAGGAGCTGCTGTGCATGGCGCTGGCCCGCAAGCACGGCGTCCCCGTGCGGTGGAACGAGAGCCGCTCCGAGAACGCCCTGGCCACGATCCAGGGCCGCGGGCAGATCCAGGAGATCGAGCTGGCCGCCGACGGCGACGGCAAGCTGACCGGGCTGCGCGTCCGCCTCGTCGGCGACATGGGCGCGTACCTCCAGCTCGTCACGCCCGGCATCCCGTTGCTCGGGGCGTTCCTCTACGCCGGGGTGTACGACCTGCCCCAGGCGTACGACTTCACGTGCACGTCGGTGTTCACGACGATGACGCCGACCGACGCCTACCGCGGAGCCGGGCGGCCCGAGGCCACGTACGCGATCGAGCGGGCGATGGATGCCCTCGCCGCCAAGATCGGTATCGACCCGCTCGAGCTGCGCCGGCGCAACTTCATCCAGAAGGAGGCCTACCCCTACACCGCGTGGAGCGGACTCGTCTACGACTCCGGCGACCATGTCGCGGCGTCCGACGAGGCGGCCCGGCTGGCCGGCTACGACGAGATTCGTGAACGGCAGAAGACCCAGAACGTCGAAGGGTCGACGAAGCGGCTCGGCATCGGCATCTCGTCGTACTTCGAGATGTGCGGGCTGGCGCCCTCCCGGGTCCTCGCTTCGCTGAACTACGCCGCCGGGGGTTGGGAGGCGGCCACGGTGCGCGTCACGCCGACCGCCAAGGTGCAGGTCGTCACCGGGACGGCGCCGCACGGCCAGGGTCACGAGACGGCGTGGTCGATGATCGCCGCCGAGAAGCTCGGGGTCAGCCCCGAGGACGTCGACGTCCTGCACAGCGACACCGCGATCTCACCGATCGGGCTCGACACCTACGGTTCGCGTTCGCTGCCGGTCGGCGGTGTGGCGATCGCGATGGCGTGCGACAAGGTCATCGACAAGGCCAAGCTGATCGCCGCCCACCAACTCGAGGCCAGCGCCGACGACCTCGAGTTCACCGGCGGGACGTTCTCGGTGAAGGGCTCGCCGGACAAGTCGATGCCGCTCGCCGGGATCGCCTTCGAGGCGTTCACCGCCCACAACCTCCCCGACGGCCTGGAGCCGAACCTCGAGGCGCAGGTCACCTACGACCCGCCCAACTTCTCGTGGCCGTTCGGCACCCACATGTGCGTCGTCGAGGTGGACACGGAGACCGGCGGCGTCGAGGTGCTGAAGTACGTCGCCGTCGACGACTGCGGCGTGCAGGTCAACCCGCTGATCGTCGACGGCCAGGTGCACGGCGGCGTGATCCAGGGACTCGCCCAGGCGTTGTTCGAGGAGGCCGTCTACGACACCGACGGCAACCTGAAGACGAGCACGTTGGCCGAGTACCTCGTCCCCGCGGCCAGTGATGTCCCGCCGCTGACGCTTGGTCACACGTGCACGCCGTCGCCGACCAACCAGCTCGGCGTCAAGGGCATCGGTGAGGCCGGCACCATCGGCGCCGCGCCGGCGGTGATCAACGCCGTCGTCGACGCCTTGTCGGGGCTGGGTGTCCGCGACGTGCCGATGCCGGCCAGCCCGCTCAACGTGTTCAACGCACTCCACGGCGCCGCCGCCGCGCCCAGCGACACCGCCGGCACCGCAGTCGGAGAGCACCCCGGAGTCACCGCCCGAACCACCGTTTCCGAGGAGGGAGCCCCGTCATGATCCCCGCCAAGTTCGACTACGTCAGGGCCGGATCGGCCGACGAGGCGATCAGCCTCATCAGCGAGCACGGCGACGAGGCCAAGTTCCTCGCCGGCGGGCACAGCCTGCTGCCGTTGATGAAGCTGCGCCTCGCCCAGCCGAGCGTGCTCGTCGACATCGGCCGGCTCACCGATCTGTCGTACATCCGCGACGCCGGCGACCACGTCGCGATCGGCGCGCTCACCCGGCACATGGACATCGAGCGGTCCGACGTGCTCAAGGAGCACGCCCCACTGCTCGCCCACGCCACGAGCCACGTCGGGGACCCGCAGGTGCGTCACCGCGGCACGATCGGCGGCTCGATCGCCCACGCCGACCCGGCCTCGGACCTGCCGGCGACGACGCTCGCCCTCGGTGCGACCTACGTCGCCCAGGGACCGAACGGCACGCGTGAGATCGCCGCCGCCGATTTCTACGAGGGCTTCCTCACGTCGACGCTGGCCGCCGACGAGATGCTCACCGAGATCCGGGTGCCCAAGATGCAGGGCGCCGGGTGGGGCTTCCAGAAGTTCAACCGGCGAGCTCAGGACTGGGCGATCGTCGGCGTGGCCGCGTGGCGGCGCAACGGCGACGCCGGCGTCGGGCTCGTCAACATGGCGTCGATCCCGGTGCTGGCGAGCAGCGTCGCGTCGGCCCTCGCCGGCGGGGCGTCGGTCGAGGACGCGGCGGAGCAGGCGGCCGCCGAGGCCGACCCGCAGGCCGACCTCAACGCCAGCGTCGAGTACCGCACGCATCTCGCCAAGGTCCTCACCCGCCGGGCCCTGGAGGCCGCCTCGGGCTGAGCAGCCTCACCTCGTCGACCCGGCGCTCGTCGTGCACTCGGGGCCCGGGCTGGGCTAGAACCTGCGCCGGTGGAGCCGGTGATCCTGGTCGTCGTCTCGGATCACACGTCCCGTCAGGCGATGCTCGCCGAACTGGACCGCTACGCCCGCGACTATCGCGTCGAGTCGGCGACGGCCGGCGACGAGGCGCTCGCTCGGCTCGCTGAACTGCAGGCGGCGGGCGACGCGATCGCGATGGTGCTCGCCGATGTCGCGTTGGGCCCTGTCGACGGAGTCGACGTACTGACCCAGGTCCGCCGGATCGCGCCGACGGCCAAGCGGATCCTGTTGGTCGACTGGGGGCTGCGCGGGGGTCAACAGCCGGCGGTGGCCCGGGCCGTCGGCGTTGGGTCTTGTCGACTCCGTGCTGACCAAGCCGACCGGCGCCCGCGACGAGGAGTTCCACGGCGCGATCACCGAGAGCCTCGGCGATTGGGCGTGGACGACGACGCCGGTCGTGGAGGCGGTCAAGGTGGTCGGCGGAGGTGACGGCGGGCGAGCGGACGAGATCCGTGACCTGCTGGAGCGTCTCGGTGTGCCGACCGGCGTGCATCCCGCGACGTCCCCGACCGGCCGGTCGATCATCGACGCCGCCGGGCCGGACGTCGTCTTCCCGGTCGTCGAGGTGATGGGCCAGACCGTGTTGTCCGACCCGACCAACCGACAGATCGCGGAGGCCTTCGGGGCCATCGTCGACGTGCACAACCGGGTCTTCGACCTCGCGGTCGTCGGCGCCGGGCCGGCCGGACTGGCCGCCGCGGTCTACGCCGCGTCGGAAGGGCTCTCGACCGTGATCTTCGAGGTGGAGGCGTACGGCGGCCAGGCGAGCACGAGCTCGATGATTCGCAACTACCTCGGGTTCCCTGACGGCATCACCGGCCGGCAGCTCGGGCGCCGGGCGATCCTCCAAGCCACCCGGTTCGGCGCCGAGCTCGACCTGGCCCGAGCGGTGACCGGCCTCGACACCGGTGCGCCGAAACGCGTGACGTTGTCAGATGGAGCGGTCGCCAGCGCGCGGACGGTGCTGCTCTCGTGCGGCGTCACGTATCGCCGCCTGGACGTCCCTTCGCTCGAGAAGCTGGTCGGGTTCGGCGTGTTCTATGGCGCGGCCACCAGCCACGCCCGAGCGCTCGAGGGCAGCCACGTGGTCGTCGTCGGCGCCGGGAACTCGGGCGGCCAGGCGGCCCTGCACCTCGCCCGCTACGCGGCCGGCGTCACCATCGTCACCCGTGGGACCGCGCTCGACACGACGATGTCGGCCTACCTCGTCAACGAGATCGAGGCCGACGGCCGCATCGAGGTGAGGACCGAGACGGACATCGTCGGCGGTGGCGGCGACGGCCAGCTGGAGTGGCTCGAGATCGCCCACCGCGTCACCCACGAACGGGCGCGCCTCGCTGCTTCAGGTCTGTTCGTGCTCATCGGGACCGAGACCCGTACCGGCTGGCTGCCGCCCACGATCCAGCGCGACGACCACGGCTTCGTGCTCACCGGCGCCGACATCGACCGTGTCGAGTGGCCGCTGCCGCGCCCGCCGTTCGCGCTCGAGACCAGCGTGCCGGGAGTCTTCGCCGCCGGCGACGTGCGAGCCAACGGCGTGAAGCGGGTGGCCGCCGCCGCCGGCGAGGGTGCGGTCAGCGTTCCAATGATCCACCGCTACCTTGCCGACGGCTGAGCCCGGGCGGCGCGTGAGGAGAACTGTTGTCCTCGCGGGTCAGCTCGCCGGTCGCCGCCGCCGTACCAGCGCCACCAGCATGGTGCCGACGCCGACGAGGAGCGCGCCGGCGCCGATCATCAAGCCCATCCCACTGTTGCCGGTGGCCGGGAGCTCGCCCGGTCGCGCCACGTCGGTGTCAGCCGAGTCGCTGTTGTTCGACGGATCGGGATCGTGCGACGAGGAGTCCACCTCGACGCGTGTTGCTGACCGTGCCCACCGGTTGCGGTCGGGAGCAGATCGATGGTCACCACGATCTCCTCGGTCGCCCCCACGGCCATGTCCCCGAGCGGACACGTCAGCATCGGCGCCATCACGGGTGCAGCTGCCGACGGTCGGCACCGCCGACACGGGCACGACACCACCCGGCAGGGTGTCGGTGACGACCACGTCGGTCGCCGTCGCCGGGACCGTCGTTGGTCACCTCGATCGTGTAGGTGAGACGGGTGTAAGTCGTCGTTCGATGGGTCG
This sequence comes from uncultured Acidimicrobiia bacterium, assembly GCA_963755235.1. Taxonomy (GTDB): domain Bacteria; phylum Actinomycetota; class Acidimicrobiia; order Acidimicrobiales; family Ilumatobacteraceae; genus JALZMG01. The sequence continues at coordinate 27,437 of CAVWJT010000015.1, read as the reverse complement.
ATCGTGACCTCGGTGCGGTCGACGTCCTTGGTGACCCGCAGGTCGGCCATGTTGTCGATCGGCGCGCAATCCTCGGCGCTCGGGTTCACCGTCGCCCGGTTGAGGAAGCCGGTGCCCTCCTCGCCCGGGTCGACGACACAGTCGAGCCGCCTCGACCGTGGTGACCGCGCTGACGTCGGCGGTGACCGTGATCCGGTAACGGTGGCTGGCACCCGCGGCGATCGTCGCACTGGCGATCGCCTGATCGGTGTCGCCGTCGAAGTTCTCGTTGACCGGGATGTCTCCGGGCTCGGACGTTCTCCACCGACACGTCGGTGACGACGACTCCGTCGGCGAACAGGAACTCGTCGGTGAGGTCGTAGTCGACGGACAATGCACCAGGATTGGAGACGACGACGTCGTAGGCGAGCGTGACCGTGCCGTCGGCGTTGCGCTCCGGCTCGGACGTGACCTCCTTCGTGATCTCGAGTCCCGGGGCCGGCTGTCCCCGCACCGGGTTGGTCACGACGATCTCGACATTGGGCTCCTGCTCGTCCTCCTGCGGGGTCGGGATCATGAACGAGAGCTGGCGACCTGCGCTGTCGACGGGCTGACCGTCGACGGTGAACGTCGGGGGACCCCAGCTGAACGTGTCGTCGACGAGCCCGGGCATGCCGGCGAGCGCCTCGGTGAGCGTGCAGGTGCTGCCGGTCGGGATCTGTTGCCCGGGTCCGACGGCGCGTGTGCCGTCGGCCGGCACCTCGAGCTCGCCGCTGATCTGCTCCCCCGACAGGGACGTGCACTCGAACTCCATGAGATACGGCTCGGTCGGATCGACGATCCCCTCGGTGGCCCCGGTGACGTGCTTGGTCACGTCGAACGTGCCGAACAGCCGGTCGGTCGGGTTGGTGACGACGATCTCCGGCCTCGGCTGATCGGGGAGGACGACCGTAACGGGTCCGTCGATGACGGGCTCCAACCACACGTAGGAGGAGTCGTTGACGACGGGGCCTGACGTGATACCTGGCGCTTCCTCGGTCGCGGTGCACACCGACTCCACGAGCACACCGGCGCGCAGCGCCGGGGTCGCGGTGGTCGCGGCCCAGGTGGTCTCGATCGGAGCATCCGTCGCCGTACCGGCAGCTGATCGTGCCGGTGAACTCGCGATCATCGGGCACGAGGTCGGCGGCCGGCCCGGTGACAACCTTGCTGACCGTGACGTCGGAGTACACGCGGACCACCGTGTTGGTGACACCGAGCGTCGCGGTCTCCCCGGGTTCCAGGGTGACGCTCTCGGGTTCGTAGGTCTCGGCGCCCCAGGCGAACGAATCGTCCCGCAGGCCGGCGAGCACGAACGGCGTGTCCTCGGTGATCGTGCACACGGCAAGCACCGGAACCCGCTCGTCCTCCGGCTGTGAAGGCCGTCGTCGTTTCCCCCGGTCCGACGGTGTAGCGACCGGAGTACGTGTTCTCGCCCTGCGTGCACTCCCAGACACCGGGGAACGCCGCGCCGGGGAGGACGCCGCCGTCGGGGTCGACGACCGTCTTGGTGATCTCGAGAGCAGCCGAAGACCCGCTCGACGGTGTTGGTGACGGTGACCGTGGCCGTTCCACCCGGCACCACGGTGGCCGGCCCGTCGATCTCCGGCGTGCCCCAGGCGTAGGAGTCGTCGGGCAGCTCGGACGGGTCGGGCGGGTTCTCCGTGGCAGTGCACTCGGACTCGAGGAGTATCTGATCCGGCGGTTCGAACGTGGTGTCGGGCGGCGTGATCGACCAGGTCCCGGTGATCGCTCTATCCCCTCCGTACTGACACGACCATCCGCCAGTGAACGTCGTCCCGTCGGCAACCGCGCCGAACGGGTCGTCGACCACCTTGACGATCTTGAAGGTGTCCGTCACCCGCACGATCGGGTTCTCGACGTGGAAGACGAGCTCGGGATCCTCCAGAGTGAGAACGAAGGGGTCCGCGGGGGTGTAGATCGGGATCGCCCCAGGCGTACGACACGTCGGCCAACAGGTCCTGGCTCGGCGTTTCCTCGACGCCGGCGCAGGTCCATCCGATGCTGACGGGCTCGACCACGACCTCGCCACCGTTGGCAATCGTGCCGCTGCGACTGCGGGGTTCGAGTGTCCTCGCCCGGAACCGTACATACACCGTGGAGCGTGAAGTTCTCTCCAGTTCCACCGATGTAGCCCTCGATCGATCCGGTGACGTCCTTCTGGACGATCACCGCGCCGCTGTCGCGGACCAGCTCGTTGGCCACGGTCATCGTGTTCGGCCCGGCCAGCGACACCGTCGTGCCGGTGATGACCGGGTCGAGCCAGCGGAAGGCGGGGTCGTCGGACGGCGTTCCGAGGTCACCCTCGATGGCGGTGCACACGGAGTTGATGGGTATCGCATCGGCGACGACGATGCCGTTCGGATCGGCGATGATGTTCTCGAGGGTGGGGCCGGCGACCACCTCGCCGTTGTAGGTGCAGGTCCAGGTCACCGGATACGTACGATCCTCCGGGATCGGGTCGACGACACCCTGCGGTCCGGTGTACGTCTTCACCAGCCGCACCGGTGCGGTGACCCGCACGATCGGGTTGGTGATGCCGATCGTCACCGTTTCGCCCACGACGACGGTGACCGGCTGGGTGGTGTACGTCGTCTCACCCCACGCGTAGGAGTCGTCGACCAGGCCTTCTTCGGTCGGCTCCGCCTCGGTAGCCGTGCACTCCGACCCGGCGGGGATGTTGTCCTCGGTCGCACTGTCGTCGGCCGGGACGTCCAGCTCGAAGATCCCACCAGCCCCACAGTCGAGGTGAACGTCGAACGGCGGGGCGTCGGGCGCGAGCCCGGCTGTCTCGCCGGTGACGGTCTTGGTGACGGTCACCGAGCCGAAGCGCGGCGTGATCGGGTTGGTGACGTTGATCTGCAGCGGCACGCCGGCTGGCGGGATCTCCGGGACGGTGAACGTCACCGAGTCACCGGTGCCGGCGGATACACCGTTGACGGTGAACGTCACCGGGTCCCAGCCGAATTCGGGTGTGGTCGGCGGTCGTGCGGGGAGCTCGGTGAGTGTGCAGACCGTGTCGGGGACCAGCAGCCCACTGTCGAAGCTCTCGCCATCGACGAGGTCGAACGGGGTGATCGTGCCTTCACAGTCCACCGTGAAGCTGAACGCGCTGCCGTCGTAGCCGTCGGCCTTGCCCTCACCCGTAACGGCCTTGGTAACCCTGAACGAGCCGGCGACTTGCTCGGTCGAGTTGACGACTGTGACCGCCACAGGTGTCGTCGCCGAGTCGACCACCACGACCGGCGGGATCCGGGGAGTAGGTGACGGGCAGCCACTGCCACGTCAGGTCGTCGGGATCGGGCGGGTCCGCTACCGATGCCGGATCCTCGAGAACGATGCACTTCGACTCGAGCAAGAGGTCGGGGATGGTCGCCGTCTCGCCCGCCGCAAGGCTCACCGTGCCGGTGACCGGGTCGTCCCCGCCGTACACGCAGACGAAGCCGATCGAGAACTCTCGGGTGGGGTCGACCACGTCGCCGGGATCGTTCAGCACCTTGGTGATGGTGAGCGAGCCGGTGACCCGGACGACGGTGTTGGTCACCAGGGCCTCCACGACCTCACCGGGCGCGGTGACGGTCACGGTCTCGGGGACGATCGTCGTCGCGCCCCAGTCGTACGAGGCATCCACCAGCAGCTCGTCGCCAGGATCGGTCTCGGTGACCGTGCACTCCGTGCCCACCGGGAGGTTGGGGGTCGACTCAGTCTCGTCGACGCCGAGCTCGAACGTGAACACGGCGCCGGTGTCGCAGGAGACGATGACCTCGAAGGTCGCGCCGGCGACGACGCCGTCCGTCTCACCGGCGATCTCCTTGGTGACACGCACCTGTCCGAACACCGGGACCGTCGGGTTGCTCACCGTCAGGGTGACGGAGCCATTGGCCGGGATCGTCGCCTCCACCCCGGGGTCCCACGTCGGGGTGCCCCAGTCGAACGCAGGTGACAGCAGGTCCTCGTCGAGCGGGACCTCCTCCTGCACTTCGCACGTCACGCCCGCCGGTAGGGGCTCGATGGTAACGGTGCCACCATCGGCGACGGTGACCGTGCCCGCGAAGTCGGTGCCACAGTCGTACTGCACCGTGAAGTTCTCGTCGTCACCACCGAGGTAGCCGTCGCCGACGACCTCTTTGGCGATCACCAGCGAGCCGAACTCCCGGATGTAGATGTTGGTCAGCGTCACGGTCGACGTCGTGTCGACCGCGATGGTCACCGAGGTGGGGCTGAGCGTGGAGTCGCTCCAGGTGTAGCTGGAGTCGACGAAGTCATCTGGTTGCTCCGTGAGCGGAACCTCGGTGAACGAGCACACCGAGCCGACGGGGATCGGAGCGGCCGGCGATTCCGGTCCGCCGAGGGTGACGGCGAGCGTTCCCGACGTCGGGGGCTGTCCGGCCAGGGTGCAGGTGTAGTTGACGGGGAACACACGGTCGGTCCCGCCCGTGTACCCGCCCGGCGGCCCCTGGACCACCTTGGTGACGGCGAACGTGCCGAACTGCTGGATCACGTGGTTGGTGATCGTGACCTGTGCCGTGGCATTGTCGATGATCGTGACCGGCTGCGCGCTGAACGTGGGCAGGGTCCACGCGAAGGACGGGGCCAGCCCTCCCGTCGGTGGCGTCTCGGTCACGGTGCACGTTCGCCCGGCCGGGATGCCGGTGATCACGACCGGCGTCGCCGTGGTCAGTGTGGTGAACGGCGCAGCTGAACCCGGCGCCGCAGTTGTAGTTTCCGGCGAAGGTCTTGGTGGGCCCACCTGTGTACGCGCCGGGCGGAGCGTCGACGACCTTGTTGATCTGCAACGACCCGATCGCCAGCCGATTCGTCACCGTACAGGTGACTGCTGGCGTTGGCGTTCGACTGCGCGCTGTCGGGGAGCGTGACGCTGCCGGCGGCTGTGACGGGCAGGTTCGTCCCGCCGGCCGTCAGGCACACCCAGTTCCCCTGCTGCACGTAGCCGGTCTCGGCTTGACCGGTGCCGATTTCGCTCAGCGCGTATGTGCCCGCCCTCACCCGTTGTGCGGTCACGGCCGTCGACCCCGATGGCCCAGAGATCTGGTCGGGCCCGGTGGCGGTGAGCGTCCACGCCGATGGCGGCGCGGTCCCGCTCGCCACCTGCTTCACCAGCGTGAGTGTCGCCTTCGGGGTGTAGGTGTTGGTGAACGTGCACGTGATGCCCGGCTGGTTGGGATTCGGTGGCGGGGGGACGTTCGTCAGCGTCATCTGACGCGCCGCCACGTTGATGGTCGCACCGGGCACGGACACGGGCTGGCCGTTGGCGCCGATCTGCGTGCACGTGAGGGCGGTGAGCGTCCAGCGATCATCGCCGGGATCGGTCTCGGTGACGGTGACCGTCTCGCCGCTCGTCAGGCTCCGCGTCCCGGTTCCCGCCCGCGGCGAGGCTGAACGAGCCGTTCGCCCACGCCGAGCCGGCGAGCGACGACGAGGACGTGTAGCCGAAGGTCTTCGCGAGCCTGCGGCGGTCCCGACGACCTGCTTGACGATCGTCAGCGAGCGTTCCTGCTGCAGCGAGGCGTAGAGGCAGGCGTGGGTCTGTGTGCCTTCGACGGTGGAGAACTCGTTGACCGGGTTTCCCTGTGCCGTCGCGGGGCACGACGCGGTGGATACCGATGGGCCGGAAGCCGGCGATGACCAGGCGGAACGTGAGCCCGCCCTGGGTCACGGTGATCGCCGAGATCTGGCTGCTGAACGCGATCTCGTCATTCGGGGCTGGGAGGGTTGTTCGGAGTCTCCTCGAGCGTCCAGGGGAAGTCGAGCTCGGGATCCCCGTCGAAGCCGCCGAGGCGGACGTTGAGCTCTCCCACGAAGTACCGGTCGGACGCCTGGATCGGGTTGTTGTAGTGGACCATCCGCCCGATCAGGAACTGCGTGCCGTCCTGCACCGTGGTGATCGCTGACGGCCGGAATCCCATCGCACTCTGGTTGCTGGTGTCGACAGTGCCCGGACAGAAGTTGCCGTCCTTCCCGTGGGCCGTGATCGCCTCGTCGGGATTGACGACGAAGGTCGACTGCGTCGCGGTGGCGGAGACGCGAGGGCTGTACCTGATGCAGTTGCCGCCGCCGACAGGCTCGTATCCACCGTCGTGCCGTGGTGGTTGGCCATCTGCGCTTCGATCGGACCGACGGTGACGGCCACCGCGGCAGCCGGTGACGACGGCGCCACCGAGGTCGTCAACACGAGCGACGCGCCGACAACGACGAGCGCGAGGTTGGCCCCGACCATCCGCGCGCTACGAGTTCTCATGCGTCTCCGCAGCAGTCCGTGAGTCGGTGCACGACGTCAGCCCTCCCGCCAGCTACCTGGCACTTCTAAGGTTACGACCCGAACAGTTGTGCGTCAAACACTTGGTCGCCGGTTGCCGCCCGCGTCGAGCCATCCGTCAGCCCACCTTCCAGCGAAGTGCCTGAGTGAACCTAACACATACGGCGAACCCGTGTTCGAGGCAGCGTTCAGAGCAGTGCCTGGTACGACCCCCCGTCGATGTGGATCTGGGCGCCGGTGAGGTAGTTCGCCTGCTCGCTGCACAGGAAGGCGACGATCGCACCGAAGTCGGCGGCGTCGCCCATCGGCATGTCATCGGCGGCGTCGCCGTAGAGCTCCTTCACCCGGTCGGTGCGGTGGAGACCGGGCTGCACGGAGTTCACCGTGACGCCATCGCCGGCGACCTCGCGGGCGAGCGTCTTGAGGAACCCGGTCGCGCCGGCGCGTGCAGTGTTGGAGAGGATCAGGCCAGGCATCGGCTGGCGCACGGCGAGTGACGTGATCGCAACCACACGTCCCCACCCCTGCTCCTGCATCGGGGGCACCGCGGCCTTGCACATCGCGACCACCGACATCAGGTTGAGGGCGATCGCGCCCGGATAGGCGTCGACCTCGGTGCTCGGCGAAGTCGCCCGGACGGCGGGCCGCCGGCGTTGGTGACCAGGATGTCGATGCCGCCGAGCGCCTCGTTCGCCGCCTGGACGAAGGCCGCCCCGCCCGATGCACCGGCCACGTCGCAGACCAACCCGACGCAGTCGCCGCCGATCGACCCCGCCGCGGCATCGACACGCAACTCGTCGCGCCCGCAGATCGCCACGCGCACGCCCTCGGCGGCGAGGGCTCTGGCGGTGGCCAGGCCGAGCCCACCCGATGCCGCCGCCACCGCCGCGCGGCGGCCGGAGATACCCAGGTCCATCTGCGCAAGGTAGACGACGAGGTCAGATCACGGTGAGGTCGTCCTCGGCGGCACCGTGAACGGCCGCGATGGGGATGGTGCGGTCGAACGTGACGAACCGGCCGCTGAACGCGGCTGCTAGTGCGAGGAGATATCCGTCGGTCACCTGCCGCGGTCCGTGGAGCTGCCGGCGGTCGATCCTCGCCTCCTCGAGGATGCTCACCGAGCAGGGCCAGAACTCGTGGTGCTCGGTGTCGCTCGCACGGGAGAGCCGGTCGATCGCCTCGGCCGGCGAGATCGGGCTGGGGTATCGAGGTTGGGTGATGACCCGCACGAACCCGTTCTCGGTGATCGCGCACGATGCCCAGCCGTACGAGATCTCCGCAGTGAGCCAGTCACGCGCCCGCCCGTGGTCGATGTGATCACGGTCGAGCAGAGCGAGGAGGACGTTCACATCGAGCAGCGCCCGCTTCACGCCGACTCGTCCTCCTCCCGCAGTCGGTCGATCAGCGCGTTCGACACCGCGTCGCCCCGGTGCGGGAGGGGGTCGAAGCCGAAGAACCCGTCTGCGTCGGACGGTTGAGACGCGAGATGTTGTCCCGTGAGCGCTTGACGGGCGAGATCCGACAGCACCTCCCCGGCAGTGCGCTTCTCGCGACGCGCCCGCTCCTTGACGGCCAGGAGCACATCTTCGTCGAGGCTGAGGGTGGTGCGCATGCATCAGATGCTAATGCATCTCAGGGGATGCCCGCAACGAGTGCGGACATGTCCTACGGTGACCCGCCGTGCTCACGCGGCGGTGGTTGCTCCTTGTTCTGGCTGCGGCAGTGGTGGCCGCCCTCGCAGGTGTCATCGCCCTCGACCGACCCGCGGCAGCGGACTGGGACGAGGACTGCGCTCGAGCCGAACCAGATCTACAACGAGACCGAACATGCCGACCGCGCTCAATCTCGACGAGCACCGACGTCGTCCTCTTCGAGTCCGGCACGTTCACGGGCACCGTGCAGATCCAGACCACGGGCCACGATCTGCGTGGCCGCTCCGGCGAACTTCAACCCGTCGAGCATCAACGGGTCCGGCCGGCTGTTCGTCCGCGGCACGCGCAACGTGCCGGCGCTGGCCGTCGATGCGCAGGCGCTGCTCGACAACGAGGGCATCGTGTCGGTTCCTCGCTCAGGTGAACGTGAACGGGATCGCCACGGTCATCAACCGGGTCGGAGCGACGATCACCGTCGACACGCCGGGCCTCGCCCTCGGCCGGGAGCCACGGTCACCAACGACGGCACGATCACGGTCGAACGGGTTCGTCAACCTCAACGGCAGCACCGTCACGAACAACAACGTGCTCACGATCACCGGTGCACTCACGATGAGCGGCTCTGATCATCCGGCCAACACGGTCGGGGACATGACGTGATCGGCGGCAGCCAGGTCGCCACACTGCTCGTTTCGAACGGCCTCATCGACAACGACGCCTTCACCAACGACGGCTCGTCGACGTCGGTGGCCGAGCTGCTGATGAACGGCGACGCTTTCTCGCAGTCCGACGACCGGGATCACGGTCGGTGGAGACTTCACCAACAACGGGGCGGGACGGTCTCCGGCACCGGCCAGTACCTGTTCAGCGGCACGACGACGAACAACGGGTCCGTGACCGGTGAGAGCCCGAGCCGCCCGATCGTCTTCTTCGACACGCAGCTTCGACCAACGAGCAGATCTTCGATACGGACAACGGCACGGTGACCAACGTCATCCGCCAACTCGTCGACCCGCCCGCTCCTGGCACCTGCCCACTCACGCCGCCGACCACGACGACGACATCGACCACGTCGACGACACTGCCGCCCACCACCACCTCCACCACCACGACGTCCACGACCCTGCCGCCGACCACCACCTCGACGACCACCACGACGTCCACGACCCTGCCGCCCACCACCACCTCCACGACCACCACGACGACGACACTCCCGCCGACCACCACCTCCACGACCACGACGACACTCCCGCCGACCACCACCTCCACGACCACGACGTCGACGACCCTGCCGCCCACCACCACCTCCACGACCACCACGACCACGCACCGACTCCCGCCCACCACCACATCGACGACCACGACGACGCTCCCGCCGACGACCTCGTCGACCGAACAACCCATCGACCACGACCCTCCACGTCCGACGACCACGACGACAAGACGGACCCGGGATCGGTCTCCCCGACGGGCGGCGACTCATCGACGACGACCACCTCCACCTCGACGACAGATCCGTGGTCGAGCACCACCCGCCCCGACCCGCCGTACGTCGGTCCGAGCGCAACCCTGCCGAGCACGGGTGGAGGACCGCCGGGGGATCTCCTCGCCGCGGCCACGGCGTGCGCGCTCGCCGGCGCGGCGCTGGTCTTCGTCGCTCGCCCGCGCCGCCGTTGAGCGAACAGCCGGGGTCGGCCAGACTCCCGGCGAGGACTCGATGACCACCGGACCCGACGCCGAACTTGCCCTCGACGCGATCGCCGACGCCGAGCAGTACCCCTATTGGTACGACGACGCCGACGAGCCGGACTCCAACCCGACGCTCGTGCGCGCCGAGCACTGCGACCTGTGCGTCGTCGGCGGCGGCTACACCGGGCTGTGGACGGCGATCATCGCCAAGGAGCGCGACCCGTCCCGCGACGTCGTCCTGATCGACGCGGCCGAGATCGGTTCGGCGGCGAGCGGCCGCAACGGCGGGTTCATGGAGTCCACGCTGACCCACGGGATCGCCAACGGCCAGCGGCGGTTCCCCGACGAGATCGAGTTGCTCGAGCGGCTCGGCCTGGAGAACCTCGACGAGATCGAGGCCGCCATCGGGCGCTACGGCATCGACTGCGACTACGAACGCACCGGCGTGATCGACGTCGCCACGAGCGCCGACGCGGCGAGCTACGTCGACGAGTTGCGCGACGACGCCGAGCAGCTCCAGCGGCTGGGCCAGGACGCCCGGTGGCTGGACGCCGACGCGATGCGCGCCGAGGTCGACTCGCCCACCTACGTCGGCGGGCTGTGGCGGGCCGGGCGGGCGGCGCTGGTCGATCCCGCCCGCCTGGCGTGGGGGCTGAAGGCGGCCGCCGAGCAGCTCGGCGTGCGGATCTACGAGGACACCAGGGCGACCGAGATCGATCGCGACGGCGCCGGCACGGTGGTCGAGACGCCGCTCGCTCGAGTCCGGGCCGCCCGCGTCGCGCTGGCGACCAACGCCTTCAAGCCGCTGCTGCGGCGCCTGCGCCACTACATCGTGCCGGTCTACGACTACTGCATGGTGACCGAACCGCTGACCGCGGAGCAGCTCGCCCGCATCGGGTGGCGCAACCGCCAGGGGCTCTCCGACATCGCCAACCAGTTCCACTACTACCGGCTCACCGAGGACAACCGGATCCTGTGGGGCGGCTACGACGCGGTGTACTTCTGGCGGGGCCGGGTGGCGGCCGAGCTGGAGAGCCGGCCCGCGACCTGGGCCACGCTCAGCCGGCACTTCTTCACCACCTTCCCTCAACTCGACGACGTGCGCTTCAGCCACATCTGGGGCGGCGCCATCGACACGTGCAGCCGGTTCTGCGTCTTCTGGGGCACGGCCCAATCGGGACGGGTCGCCTACGCGCTCGGGTACACCGGCCTCGGCGTGGCGGCGAGTCGGTTCGGCGCGGCGGTGATGCTCGACCTGCTCGACGGCCGGCCGAGCGAGGCGGCGGCGACCGACTTCGTCAAGAACAAGCCGCTGCCGTTCCCGCCCGAGCCGTTCCGCTACGCCGGGATCCAGGCCACCCGCTGGTCGCTCGCCCGCGAGGACCGCACCGGCAAGCGCAACGTGTGGCTACGCACCCTCGACCGCCTCGGCCTCGGCTTCGACTCGTAGCGCGACGTCAGGCCAGGCCGCGGACGAGGGCGTCGGTGGTCATGTCGTAGATGGCGTCCCAGTCGAAGTCGGCGAGCTTGCCCTCGGTCCGCGCCTCCAGCGAGACCAGACCGTGCACGCACGCCCACAGTCCGGTGGCGACGGCGAAGGAGTCGCCCTCACCGATCGCCCCGGCGGACATGGCCCGCTCGATCCCCCGCTGGAGCAGCCGGAGGGTTTCGAGGGCGACTGCTTCGGCCCGCTCCGACGGGTGGAAGTCCGGCACGACCCGGTCGAACATCAGCGAGTAGTACGTCGCGTTCTCGCGGGCGAACCGGCGGTACAGGTGCTTGCACTGGCGCAGGTCCTCGCTCGGGTCGTCGGTCTCGGGCGATTCCGCCATCAGCTCGCCGAGCCGGCGGAAGCCGTCAATGAACAGCTCGTCGAGCACGCCGTCCTTCCCCCCGAAGCGGGAGTACACGTTCATCGTGCTCATCCCGGCGGCGGCGGCGATGCGGCGCACGGTGAGGCTGCCGGGACCCTCCTTGGCGAGCAGGTCGTGGGCCGCAGCGAGCAGCGCCTGCCGCGTGTCATCGCTGCTCACGACCTCACCGTACTGCCCGGTCGTTGTGTCGAACGTCATGTTGGCAGAGTCTATCACGCTGTGATAACTGTGTGATGACGTTGTTCTCAACCCTTCGGGAGGCGCTCTGATGACCATCGACACTGCCCGCCACCGCTGGGCGATCCTCGCCGTGCTGTGCGCATCGGTGTTCGTCGTGGTGCTCGACGGCACGATCGTCAACGTCACCCTGCCGACGCTCGCGCGCGACCTCGGCGCCTCGACGAGCGACCTGCAGTGGATCGTCGACTCCTACGTGCTCGTCTTCGCCGGCCTGCTGATGGCCGCCGGCAGCCTCGGCGACCGGTTCGGGCGCAAGGGCACGATGCAGATCGGACTCGCCCTGTTCGCCGTCTTCTCCGCCCTCGCCGCGTGGTCCGGCAGCCCCGGCGAACTGATCGCCTGGCGGGCGGCGATGGGCATCGGGGCGGCGCTGATGTTCCCCGCCACACTGGCGATCCTCGTCAACGTGTTCACGGCCCCACGCGAACGGGCGGCTGCGATCGCCGTATGGGCCGCCACCGCGGGGGTGGCCGTCGCCCTCGGGCCGGTGACCGGCGGCTGGCTGCTCGAGCACTTCTGGTGGGGCTCGGTGCTGATGATCAACGTGCCGGTCATCGCCGTCGCCCTGATCGCCATCGCCCTGATCGTGCCGACGTCGCGGGACACGACGATCAAGCGGTTCGACCCGGTCGGCACGCTCGCCTCGATCGCCGGCGTCACGACGCTCGTGTGGGCCGTCATCGAAGGGCCGGAGCACGGCTGGGCATCGGCCACGAGCATCCTCGCGTTCGCCCTCGCCGCCGTGCTGCTCGCCGGCTTCGTGGTCTGGGAGCGCCGGATCGACCACCCGATGCTCGATGTCAAGGTGTTCTCCGACATGCGCTTCAGCGCCGGGAGCCTGGCGATCACGTTCTCGTTCTTCTCGCTCTTCGGGTTCATCTTCGTGGTCACCCAGTACTTCCAGTTCATCCGCGGCTACAGCGCCCTCGAGGCAGGTGTCCGCACGGTGCCGTTCGCGGTCTTCATGGCGTCGACCGCCCCACTCTCCGCCAAGCTGACCGAGCGCGTCGGCACCAAGCTCGTCGTCACCGGCGGAATGGTCTCGATGGCCATCGGCTTCTTCATCGCCACGACCAACGGAGTCGACACGCCGTACTCGATCATCGTGCTGTCCATGATGTTCATGGGCGGCGGTCTCGGTCTCGTCGCCGCGCCGGCCACGGAGGCGATCATGGGGTCGCTGCCGCCGGCCAAGGCCGGTGTCGGCTCGGCGGTGAACGACACCGCCCGGGAGCTCGGCGGCACCTTCGGCGTGGCGATCGTCGGCAGCGTGTTCTCGTCGATCTACGGGGCGCGGCTGACCGACGCCCTGGAGGGCACCCCGGTGCCCGACGATGCGCTGGCGATCGCCACGGAGTCGGTGGGCGCGGCGAAGGAGGTCGCCGCGCAGACCGGCGCGACCGCGGGCCCTGACGCGGGGGCATTCGTCGACAACGCCGTGAACCGCGCGTTCATCGACGGCTGGCACGCCGGCTCGTGGGTCTCGGTCGGGGTCGTCCTGCTCGGCGCGCTGCTCGCCTGGCGCTTCCTCCCCGCCCGCGCCGCCGTACCTCCGGCGAACTTGCATCCAGATGTTGCGCCAGAGCGCAACGATCAGATGCAAGAACGGGACGAGGTCGTCGCCAGTAGCCTCGGCTGATGTGAGCAGCACGCCGTCCGCGTCGGTCGCCGAGACGGCTGCCGCGCTGACGGAGCACGGCTACCTCCCCGACGAGGGGCTGGCCACCGCGGTGTACCTGGCGATGTCGCTGCGCCGGCCCCTGCTGCTCGAGGGCGAGGCCGGCGTCGGCAAGACCGAGGTCGCCAAGGTGCTCGCCGCGTGGACCGGCGGCGAGCTCATCCGCCTCCAGTGCTACGAGGGCATCGACGCCGCCCAGGCCGTGTACGACTGGGACTACGGCCGCCAGCTCCTCCACCTGCGGGCCGCCGAGGCGAGCGGGGAATCGGCCGGTCGCTCCACCGACGCCCTCGAGGCCGAGCTGTACCAGGAGCGCTTCCTGATCAAGCGGGCCCTGCTGCTGGCCATCGAGCGCCGCGAGGGACCGCCACCGGTGCTCCTCGTCGACGAGATCGACCGGGCGGACGACGAGTTCGAGGCCTACCTGCTCGAGGTGCTCTCCGACTGGCAGATCACGATCCCCGAGCTCGGCGTGTTCCGCGCGTCCGACCCACCCGTGGTCGTGCTCACCAGCAACCGCACGCGTGACGTCCACGACGCCCTGAAGCGGCGCTGCCTCTATCACTGGGTCGAGCACCCCGACTTCGACCGCGAGGTCGCGATCGTGCGCCTGCGCGCGCCCGAGGTCGCCGAGCCGCTCGCCCGTCAGGTCGCCGCCGCGGTCGAGACGCTGCGCGGGTTGGCCCTCTACAAACCTCCCGGCGTCGCCGAGACCATCGACTGGGCCTCCGCGCTCGGCCGCCTCGGCGCGACCGAGCTCGACGAGCGTTCCGTCGAGGCGACCCTCGGCACGGTGCTCAAGTACCGCGAGGATCACGAGCGCGTCGAGCAGCACGGCTTCGCCGACATCGTCAAGAAGGCGTTCGAGCGGGGCGCCGTCCGGACCTAGCCGTGACGACCACCGCCGTCGGCGCCGAGCGGATGGCCGTCGCCTTCGCCCGCGTGCTGCGGGGCGCCGGGCTCGCCGTGCCCACCAGCACCGTGCTCGCGTTCGCCGAGGCGCTGGGCGTGCTCGGCATCGAGCGCCGCGACGACGTGTACTGGTCGGGACGGGCCACCTTGGTCCGCCGGCCGGAGGACGTCCCGGTGTTCGATCGGGCGTTCCGCACCTTCTGGGATCAGGCGACTCCCTCGGGCCGGGAGATCGAGGAGCCCGAGCCCGTACACATCACGCTCGCCGTCGACGAGGGTCCCGACGACGACGCCCCCGAGGAGGCACCGGCGCGCGACGAACAGACGATGGAGTTGCGCTTCAGCGCCACCGAGGTCCTGCGCCACAAGGACTTCGCCGACTACGACGCCAACGAGCTGGCCGAGGCCCACCGGCTGATGGGTCGGCTGCGGTTCATCGGGTCGCCGCGACGATCGCTGCGCCTCGAGCGGGCCAACCGGCGCACGCCCCGCCCCGACCTCCGGCGTACCGTGCGGGCGGCGCTGCGCACCGAGGGCGAGCCGATGCGGCGGCACTTCCGGGCGCCGGCGACGAGGTTCCGGCGCGTCGTGCTGCTGCTCGACGTGAGCGGGTCGATGGAGCCGTACGCCCGGGCCCTGCTGCGCTTCGTCCAGGCCGCGGTCGCCGGACGCCGGCGGGTCGAGGCGTTCGCCCTCGGCACCCGGCTCACCCGGATCACCCGGGAGCTGGGCTCCCGAGACCCCGACCGGGCGCTTCGCGAGGCCGCGGGGCGGGTGGTCGACTGGTCCGGAGGCACCCGGCTCGGCGCCGGATTGCGCCAGTTCAACGACGAGTGGGGCGTGCGCGGGATGGCCCGCGGCGCGGTCGTCGTGATCCTGTCCGACGGTTGGGACCGCGGCAACCCGGAGGAGCTGGCCCGCGAGATGCAGCGGCTCGGCCGCGTCGCCCACCGCGTGATCTGGGTCAACCCGCTCAAGGTCACGCCCGGCTACGCGCCGCTGGCGCGGGGAATGTCGGCCGCGTTGCCGTACGTTGACCGCTTCGTCGAAGGTCATTCGCTGGCCGCCCTCGACCGCTTGGCCGAGATCCTCGACGAGGTGTAGTGAGGGGAACGGGAAGGAAGCGACATGCGTGAGATCCTCGACGACATCGACCGCTGGCAGGCGCAGGGGAAGCGGGTCGCCCTCGCCCGGGTCGTCGACGTCGAAGGCTCCGGGCCGCGCGGCCCCGGCGCGGCGATGGCGGTGAGCGACGGAGGCGAGGTCGCCGGCAGCGTCAGCGGCGGCTGCGTCGAGGGCGCGGTCGTCACCGAGGCCCTCGCCGTGCTCGCCGGCGAGGCCGAGCCCCGCGTGGTCACGTTCGGGTACAGCGACGACGAGGCCTTCGCCGTCGGCTTGACCTGCGGGGGCACGATCCGCCTGTTCATCGAACCGCTCGACTGGTGAGCGCATGATCTACGAACGGCTCCGCGACCGCATCCGGGCCGAGGAGCCCGTCGCCCTGGCGACGGTCATCGACGGACCGTCGCGTGGCGCCAAGCTGCTCGTCGAGCCGGGGGCGCCGCCGATCGGTTCGCTCGGCGACCCCGAGCTCGACCGCGTCGTCGCCCGCGATGCGCTGGCCGAGCTCGAGGCGGCCCGCTCGGGGGTGCGTCACTACGGACCGCGCGGCGAGACGACCCCGGAGGATCTCGAGGATTCGCCGGTCGTCGGGGTCTACGTCGAGTCCTACGCCCCGCCGCCGCAGATGTGGATCTTCGGCGCCGTCGACTTCACCGCCGCCCTCGCCAAGGTGGCCAAGGTTCTCGGCTACCGGGTGACGGTGTGCGACGCGCGCGAGGTCTTCGCCACCCGCCGGCGCTTCCCGATGGCCGACGAGGTGATGGTCTCGTGGCCCGGCCCGGTGTTCGCGGAGCGGGGTAAGACGCTCGGCCCGCGCGACGCGGTCTGCATCCTCACCCACGACCCGAAGTTCGACGTGCCCGCCGTGCAGGGCGCGCTCGCCACCGATGTCGGCTACGTCGGCGTCATGGGCAGCCGGACCACCCACGACAAGCGGCTCGAGCGACTGGCCGAGGCCGGCACCGACCGCCCCGCCGAGCTCGCCCGGTTGATGTCCCCCATCGGCCTCGACATCGGCGCCCGGACGCCGGAGGAGACGGCGATCTCGATCGTCGCCGAGATCATCGCCTGCCGCACGGGGAAGTCGGCCCCGTCACTTCGGGACAGCGCAGGTCCCATCCACGCCGGCTACGCCGAGGGGTCGCCCCAGCTGTAGCTCTGGTCGCGGAGCGTCGAGAGCTCGACGTCGGTCTCCGGGTTGGAGGCGTGGACGATGGCATCGCCGACGCCGAGGTACATCATCACGTGGCCCGGGTACTGCACCAGATCGCCGGCCAGGGCGCTGCCGCGGTCACGCGGCGCCGCGTCGCTGATCTGCACCCCGCTCTGGCGATACAGCGAGACCCCGGCGCGGCCCCACGCATAGGCGGTCAACCCAGAACAGTCGAACCCGACGCCCGGCTCGGACGTGTTCGAGCGGTACTCGACGCCGAGCTGCGAGAGCGCGGCGAGCACCGCGATCTGGTGCTGGTGACCGGCACGGGACCACGCCAGACGCACGGCCCCGGCGTCGATGCCGAACTCGGCGGCCACGGCGTCGGCGGTGGCGTTGCGATCCCCGATGTAACGGATCAGGCGGGTCGTGCCGCCGGCGCGCGTGAGGGCGTCGAAGGAGGCGAGGGTCTCCGCGGCGCGGGTCGCGACGGTGGAGGAGTGGGAGTCACCCGCGATCGCCGCCGGTCGGAGCGGGGCCGCGGCCGCCGGGTTGGCCGTCAACGATGCGGCGGCGATGGCCGCGCCGAAGATCGCGGCAGTGAGTCGTTTGTGGTTCATTGGTCAGTCCGTGGCGGGTCCGAAGGCCGTATCCCCCCAACAATCGGCGAGCGTCACGACCGGGCTGTGTCAAACAGCCCGGGAACTTATCGTCATCGAATCGCAACAATCAACCCGGACGGTCACAATTTCGTAACCCGTCGTTCATGCCGGAGGCGGCGAGAATCGGGTCATGGCCGGTGACCACGACCGCGGGACGGGCATCGTCGCCGTCGTCCTCGCCGCCGGCGCCGGCACCCGCTTCGAGGGCGCGGGCCACAAGCTCGACGCCGTGATCGACGACCGGACGATCCTCGATCGCGCCGTCGGGACGGCCCTCGCCGCAGGCATCGGACCCGTCGTCGTGGTGACCGCGGCACAGGTCGCCACCGCGCTCCCCCCTGCGGTCGTCCACGTGGTCAACGAGCGGTGGGCCGAGGGGCAGATGACGTCGCTCCGCGCCGGCATCGCGGCCGCCCGCGACCTCGGCGCCTCGGCAGTCGTCGTCGGACTCGGCGACCAACCGTTCGTCGCCGCCGACGCGTGGCGCGCCATCGCCGCTGTCGACGCGCCGATCGCCGTCGCCACCTACGGTGGCCGGCGGGGGCATCCCGTGCGGCTGGCCGAGGAGACGTGGGACCTCCTCGGGGACCGCGGCGACGAGGGCGCCCGCACGCTGATGCGCCTTCGACCCGATCTCGTCACTGAAGTACCGTGCGAGGGTTCCCCGATCGACATCGACACCGCGGAGGATCTGCGCACATGGCAGAACAGCTCGTCAACGAGTTCACCGTCAACCGGCCCATCGACGAAGCCTGGGCGGTGATCACCGACGTCGAGCGCATCGCCCCGTGCCTGCCCGGCGCCCAACTGCAGGAGAT
The DNA here is from genome assembly GCA_963755235.1 of uncultured Acidimicrobiia bacterium. Taxonomy (GTDB): domain Bacteria; phylum Actinomycetota; class Acidimicrobiia; order Acidimicrobiales; family Ilumatobacteraceae; genus JALZMG01. The sequence continues at coordinate 9,321 of CAVWJT010000015.1, read as the reverse complement.
CGAGGGCGACATCTACCGGGGAGTCGTGAAGGTCAAGCTGGGCTCGATCACGCCGCAGTTCAAGGGCCAGGCGACGTTCGACGAGCGCGACGACAGCGCCCACCGGGCCGTGCTCAAGGCCGAGGGCCGCGACACGGGCGGGCGGGGGAACGCCAACGCCGAGATCACCGCCCAGGCCGAGAGCCTCTCGCCGACCAGTACCCGCGTGGTCGTGAGCACGGACCTGCACATCACGGGGAAGGTGGCGCAGTTCGGGCGCGGGATCATCGGTGACGTGTCGAAGAAGCTGATGGAGCAGTTCGCCGCCAATCTCAACACGATGCTCGACACGGATCCGGTCGACGACGCCGCCGCGTCGAGCGAGAGTCGGGCCACCGCGGGCAACGGCGACCAGACCGGCCGCGCGGCCGGCACCGCCGGCACCGCCGGTGACGGCGCCTCGTCGGGCACGCCGCAGGTCCGCAAGATCGAAGGTCCGGCGACGGAGCCGGTGGACCTCGCCGGTGTCGCCGGTCCGGCGGTCCTGAAGCGGGTGCTCCCGCTCGTCGCCGGCCTGGTGCTGCTGCTCCTCGTGCTGCGCCGCCGTCGCTGACCGGCCAGTGCCCCGAGGGTGCCGTGGTCATGAGGACGACGGACGAGGACCGGGCGGCGGTGCGGGCGCTCCTCGGTCGCGAACCGGGGGCCGCCTTCGAGGTCGTCACGCGTGACGACGACGGAGCACCCGTCGTGATCCGCAACGCACCCCTGCTCGACGACGGCACTCCGATGCCGACGCGGTACTGGCTGGTCGGCCCGCGGGACGTTCTCGCCGTGAGCCGGTTGGAGGCGGCCGGTGGCGTTCGCGAGGCCGAGGCGGCGATCGCCCCGGAGGCCATCGCCGACGCCCACGCCCGGTACGCGGCCGAACGCGATCGGGTCCTCCCCGAGGGCGCCGACCCGCGTCCGACCGGCGGGGTGGGCGGGACCGAGCGCGGAGTCAAGTGCCTCCACGCGCACTACGCCTGGTACCTCGCCGGCGGCGACGACCCGGTCGGCCGGTGGGTCGCCGAGCGGCTGGCGGCGCGGTTGGACATCGACGTCGCGCCGACCGTGACCACGTTTCGCCGCGCCGGGCGGGATCACACGATCCCCGTCGGTCCGGCCACCCTGCTCGACAGTGAGCTGGTGGATCCGGATCCACCCTCCCCGGTCCAGCTCACCAACGCCCTCGGCGTCGTGTCCGATCATCTCGACGACGTGGTCCGCGAGGATCCGGGCGTCGCCGCCGCCCGCGACGTCCGCGTCCTCGGCGCCGAGCCGTGGCATCTCGCCCAGGTCGAGCGCGGGGGCGGCGTCACCGAGGCGGCGGTGCCGCTCGACCGCGAGGCGGCCGAGGACGTGTTCCGGGTGCTCGCCACCGAACGGCGGGCCGATCGCCTCCACAATCCTGGCCTCGAGCCCGAACGGGTCGACACGATCCTGGGCACGTGCTGTGTCGTCCTCGCCGTCATGCGCCGGCTCCACCTCGACCGGGTCGTGGTCGCCGCCAACGCGGCCGGGGGGCGCTGATGGCTCGCCACCCATCGTCCACGTCGCCGGCGAACGCGCCCCCCAACCTGTTCGGGCGCCGAATCATGCTCCGACCGCTGCGCGAGCAGGACTTCGCCGAGTGGAGCGAGGTCCGGCGGCGCAACGACGCCTGGCTCACGCCGTGGGAGCCGCGCCGCCCGATCGGCCAGCTCGACCCGACGGTGAACCGCGATGCCTTCGCCGCCCGCTGCGCCGCCCGCGAACGGGACAGCGCGGCCGGGCTCGCCTACGGCTTCGGCGTGTTCGTCGACCGCCGCCTCATCGGGGAGATCAACCTCAACCACGTCCTGCGGGGGGCAATGCAGTCGGGGACCGTCGGCTACTGGATCGACCAGGATTGGGCCGGTCAGGGCCTGATCGCCGAGGGCGTCGTGGTGCTCGCCGAGTTCGCCTTCACCCAGATCGACCTCCACCGTCTCGAGATCTGCATCGTGCCCCGCAACGACAACAGCCGCCGCGTGATGGAGAAGCTCGGGCTCCGCGAGGAGGGTGTCGCCGAGCGCTTCCTCGAGATCAACGGGGTCTGGGAGGACCACGTCCGCTACGGATTCACCGTCGAGGAGTGGGCCGCGCGCGAAGCCGAACTTCGCGACCGCTGGCTCTGAGCCACCCCGCGCTCGCCTGCTAGGCGGCTTGGATCTCGGTGCCGTCGGGTCGGAACGTGTGCCACACGCCGTTGGGGGCGCGCCAGGTTCGGTAGCCGCGGGTCTTGAAGCGGTTGTGGCGGCCACAGGCGGGTCCGGCGTTGTGCGGGTGGGTGGACCCGCCGTCGGTCCAGCCGGTGGTGTGGTCGATCTGGCAGTGGTGGCGCCCGCAGCCGGGCCAGATACATCGCCCGTCGCCGTCCAGCGCCGCCTGCAGGATCGCCACTTGGCGGGCGCCGCCGGTGAAGATGCGGGAGCGGCGACCGAGGTCGATGATCCGGCCGTCGCTGCCCACCACGACCCGCCGGATGTGGCCGATCAGCGCGGCGACGACAGCGTCGGCGGGGTCGAGGTCGACGCCGGTGGTCGTGCGGCAGCGTTGGTGGGCGAGATCGTCGGCGTTGAACCGCGCCGGTTCACCGTTGAGCATGGCTTCCAGTTGGGCTTCGAACACGTCCTGGTCGATGAGGATGTTGACCACCGGCTCGGGGTCCTTCGCACCAGGGACTGCGCTCGCCGCACGCTGGAAGATCGCCGCCAACGCGTCGGCGCGGCGCTGCCCGTCGGTACGGTCCATCATCCCTGGGCAGGCGTCATCCCCCAGTCGGGATTTGAGGTCGTCCCATTCGGCATCGAACTCGGCCTGGGTGAACCGATCCAGCACTTCCTTCAGAGCCGCGTACTGGGCCGCCCCCATCCGCGCATCCAAGAACCCCTCGTCGCCGACCATCGCCATCCGCGCTCGCCGCCCGGCATGCGCGGCGTCGTGATCACGATGAGCCCCATCGGCGTCGGCCAACCGCTCCCACTGGCGCACCCCCCGGGCGAACACCTCATGGGTGGCGGTCTCGGCGAGGTCCAGGAGGGGGTCGATCACCGACCCGAGCTGGTCACCGCGAGCGCGGGTTCGCCTGGGCACGGGCCAACACCCGAACCTGATCGACCCCAAGGCGTCCCGCCGCCAACTCGCGGTGACATTGCGGCACCGCCCGGCACAGTCTGGCGGTGCGCACGCGTTCGGTCACCGTCGCGTCGGACACCCGGATCGACGCCTTCACCCATCCCCGCACCGACGCATGCCCGTCCTCGCTGAACAGCTCCCGGCGGTCCACCGACGCCACGATCGACGCCGCCACCGCCTCGAGCTTGCGGATCGTCCGCTCCACGTCCCCCAACCGGACCGCCGACTCGCGGGCATCCAAGCCGTCGATGTCTTCGCCGAACAGTGCCACCGCGAGCTCGACCGCGCCGTCGTACAACGCCCTATCACCGCCACCCGGCGCCGACGACCCGACGAACTCATGTTCACGATTATGACCAAGGGGTGTCACATCTACGGTCGGAGGGGAGCCCGAAGGTGCCCGTTGACGAGCACCTCACGCCTCCCCGGCGACGGTCATCGCGCCGACACCAGCGCCTACCGGTTCACCCCGCACGAACGCCGGGTATGGAGCGGCTCGGAGGCGATGGGCCAGCGTGATTCGGTGCGCGACGGCGAGCTGTGAACCAACTTGGTTCACGAATACACCGAACGCCGGTTCAGGGCGCGACGCCGGCCACGCCAACTCGGTCAGCGACCGTCATATCGGTACGCACGCCTATCGCTGAGTCAAGCTGACTCACGGGGAGCAGCGCCGCGTGTGGAGCGGGTAGCCCCGCCTTCGGTCCGCGAACCCCGAATATCGGGGAGACCTGGCCGTCAACGCCTACATCGTGTGCTTGTGTCAGACAACGGTCTCGTCGAACCCCGAGCGCATTGATGAGCGTCATTCGAACTTTTCGCTGCGATCTACGGCGCGGGCCTACGCGATTACAAGTCAAGTACTCTACCAACTGAGCTAACCCGGCGTGCCTGGTCAGGGTATACGACGGGTGGGGGGTGAGGACCAGGACGACAGGCCGGACGACAGATCGAGGGAGTTGTCGTCTCCGCTCCCGCCGTCTCCGAAAGCCAGCCGTGGCCGTGCCTAGTGGCGTGTCGGTCGGCTCGGCCGACTGCGTCTGCGAGACCCGAGGTTCTCGCTCCACTCCTGCGGCATCCGCAGGAGTCAGTCCGGATGCGTGATCCTTTCGGGGAAACGGGACCACGATCGTGACGGGGACCGGACCGGCCCAGCCGAATGCGGTCGACCACCGCGAACGGCCACACGGGTGGAGCGTTTCCGGATGCGGATGATCGTGGCCGCTGAACCCCGGCGGTGGTGGCGATACGGCTCCTCGTCCACCCGGCGCATTCCAGTTCGGCGATCCGCTGGCGCACGGGCCAGAAACCCACCTGGCTCCTCGCCCACTACACCTGATCAGCCAGGGCGGATGCGGATGACCTCGCAGTTGATGAACACGTCACTGGCGTCGCCGACGCAGATGTCGCGTCCCGCCCCGCCGCCGAGGATGTCGCGGCCACTGTGACCCAGCGGCCCCCACGCCCGGATCACGTCGTTGCCCCGGTTGCCACGCAGAATGTCGTCGCCCCGCCGTCCGAACAGGAAGTCGTTGCCGGGGCGGGCGAGGATCACGTCGTTGTGGCGGGTGCCGACCAGCCAGTCGTTGCGGATCGTGCCGACGATGAACGTCGGCTCAGGGTCAGCGTGCACCGGCCCCGCCGCCACTCCGATCCCGAACGCCGAGGCTGCGCCGACGGCGAGGATCCTGATCAAGTTATGTCCCACGTCGGACTCCGTACCCCCTGCGGTCAGCGGTATACGTTCCGGGCATGGGATGGGCGGGGACGTGGGTGGCCGGGTCCGCACCCCGGCGCAGCCGACCGGTCGCCCACGACACCCGTCCTCGGTTGAGCACCGCGGTGGCAGACCTCACACCGGCAGCCGTAGGGGCTTGGCTCACACGGGCCGGCCGGCTCCCGAGCGGCGAACCCGAAGATCTGAGCTAAGGCGCATCCGACCTTCGATCGGCGCGATTTGCTGCGACCCGCGCATCAGCGACGCCGGCTTCATCCTACAAGTCGCCTGCAATGACATTACCGCCGGGTCCTGAACGACAGGGATCGGTTGAACGTCGCGTTCGGTGGGTACGAGCGACGCCGCTATGCCAACACCGTCAACCTCCCGCCCAGGCGACCCGTCGGGCCGTCCGCGTGTGCTCGTCGTCGTGCTCGCCGGTGGCGCCGGCAGCCGCCTCGGTCCGCTGACCGAGCGCCGGGCCAAACCGTCCGTGCCGTTCGCCGGCATGTACCGCCTAATCGACATCGCCCTGTCGAATGTGGCCCACAGCCGGCTCGACGACGTGTGGGTGATCGAGCAGTACGAACCGCATGCCCTCAACGACCATCTCGCCAACGGCCGGCCGTGGGACCTCGACCGCACCCACGGCGGCCTGCAGATTCTGCCGCCGTTCCAGCGCAGGGAATCCGACGACGGGATGGCCGACGGCAACGCCGACGCGCTCGTGCGACACCGCCACCTGATCGCTGCGTTCGCGCCCGATGTGGTGGTGACGATGAGCGCCGATCACCTTTACCGGCTCGACCTCCGTGACGTCCTCGACACTCACGAACGTTGCGCAGCGACGATGACCGTCGTGACGACCGATCCGCCCGCCGACGACGACCCGACCCGGTTCGCATGGGTCACCGTCACCGACGGCACGGTCACCGGTTTCGAGTACAAACCCGACGAACCGACCGGGGACCGAGTGTGCACGGAGGTGTTCGCGTTCGACGTCGCCGAGCTCCTCGATCGCCTCGGCGCTCTGGCCGACGAGGAGTCGGCCGGCGACTACGGCGACGCGCTTGTGCCCGACTTGGTCGCCGATGGCGGCGTGTTCGAGCACCGTCTCGACGGCTACTGGCGTGATGTCGGCACGATCGCCGCCTACCACCGGGCCCATATGGAGCTCGTCGCCGACGACCCGCCGCTCCCGCTGGACGATCCGGACTGGCCGTTGCTCACCGGGTCGATCATCGGTGGGCCAGCCCACCTCACCACCGAAGCGACGGTGTCGGGCTCGCTGCTGAGCCCAGGCGTCACCGTCGCCGGCACTGTCGAGGGCAGCGTTCTGGGCCGCAACGTCGTCGTCGAACCCGGCGCGCTCGTGCGAGCCAGCGTTGTCCTCGACGAGGCCGTGATTCGCTCCGGCGCCTTCGTCGACACGGCCATCGTCGACGTCGCCACCACCGTTGGTACCCAGGACCGTGGCGTGTGCGACCAGGGCTCAACCGTGAAGATCTTTTCCGGGGACGACGCACGGTGAACGGCGCTGGGATCGCAAGCGGTGACACCGAATGACAGCACATAATCTCGGCGACTACGATCCTTTGGCTGCGCCAGAACGGCATGTCCGCGTTTGTCAACCTCCAGCGGTCGGTCCGTTGCTTCACCGCTCGGTCGTCGACGAGTAGGTCGAGCTGTACGGCGATGAGGGCTGTCGGCCCTGAACGCGAGTCATCAATGACGCGTTTGTGGTCGATGCCAGTTCCGCCATCGCGGCCGCGCCGCCGGTCCGCTCGGCGTGTGTACACGTGGAGATCGTCGAGGTAACCGGGCCAGTGCGGCAACGTGACGGTCGCGGACCGACGCCATCGAGCTTCGACGTTGCAGACGCACGGCGACGTAGTCGATCCGTATTCACACTGGAGACAAGTGGTGAAGTCCCCGAGCAGTGCGTGGAACACGTCGTCGCCGGTGCGGCCACCGGGGCCTTCACCTACATAGACGAGGCACTCCCCATCGGCGTCGTGGTAACGCTCGACAGCCGTCGTGGGCCACGCCGCGTTCTTAGGTGGCCACACAACGAGCAAGGTTCGGTCGGAGTGATGCCCAACGACGTCATGGTCACCGTGCTGCAGCGAATGCCACGCCCGACTGCCGGCGAACCACCGGTTTTGCCTGTCGGGCGCCGGTGCGATGTCGAAGGCGACGACATCGACCCCCACCTGTTCCAGCACATAGGCCCAATAGCCTGTGCCCGCTCCGAGTTCGACGACTCCCCGGGGTGAACGTGGGTGATATCGCGGCGATCGCTTCGTCGGAAGGAACGGCAAACGCCGTATCGCGATCAGGTGGCTGCGCCTGTCGTCGAGGTCGGCGCCTGTTCCGACCGCCTCGTTGAACGCGTCGAGCAACGGATTCGTCGCCGCGGACTCGCTCGCTGAGGCCCGCGGACTGTCCCGGCGGGCCGAGCAGTCCCGACATGACGTGCAGCGTAGGCGTGCCACCGAGGGCGACGACGAGAATCACAGGCCGCAACGAGTCGGCGCTCGCAACCGCGAGCGGTGTCGCTGCAGCGCCAGGCTGTGTGCCGGTCGCTCGGTCGCCATCGGCCATCGCCGCACCGAATCACGCGACCGAACTACGCGCCAGAACGACGGGCCACGCCATAGTCGAAGTCGCCCAGAACGGCACGAGTGGGCGGGCCTTGTGACCCTCGACAGCGCGGTCGCCCACGATTCCGGACTGGTCGAGGCGAGCTCAGGTGGGAGTCGTCGAGTCGCGTTCGGGCTGGCGGGCCCGCGATCCACAGCGCCCCGGGATCTCGCTGTACTGGTGACGGGGCGTACACCCGGCGGCACGACCACCGGCGGCCGGTGGGAGCGCGGATCACTACCGTCGAGGGGGTCGCCGTCGGGTCGATGGCCACGACGAAGGAGATGGCGATGACCGACTCCGCCGGGCCCGCGTTCGCTCGAGGCCGACCTCGCCTCGGGAACGGGCTGAAGGAGCAAGACCGTGAACTTGTCCTGCGCCGGCTCGCTGGCCTCGATGCGTGGCTGCGTTCATTTCGAGCCGATGCCGTCGACCTGCTGGAGGACCAGCCCCGGGCGCTAACCGGCGACGACGACGCCGACACCAACCAGAGCGTCGGCGCGGTGCGGCTTCGCTGACGGTCCTCGCACCGAACGACGCCGAACAACGCGCCCGAACCACGTGACCCGAGCCTCCGCAAGACTCGGGGCGGTTCACTCGCCGGTCGCCACACGACAGTGCCTATCCGTCGTTCGGTACCGCGCCACTCGCTCGACGATACGGCGTGACCGTGGTGACGAATGTCATGGGTTGGATGCGGGGGCCCGCTGGATACGCTTACTTTTGCAAGCAATAGTCGCACAGGAGACAGCACCGCCCATGACCGCCACCACCTTCATCACCGAGCGCCTCGACGAGCTCGAGGCGAACCTCCCGGCCGTGCCGGCACGAGTCGTCCGCCTGCAGCGGGCTGTTGCCGGTGCCGCCTCGCGACCATACCGCTGCCGTCGCGACCGCCGTGGCGACGTCGACGTGGACGGTGCTCGACGCCGCTCGCATCTCCGGTCGCACCGTGACCGGCCAGGCCCGTGCGGCCGCCGACGATGTCGTGTCATCCGCTCGTGGCGGTGCCCGCCAGGTCACCGGCCAGGCCCGCGCCCAGGGGCGTCGCATCGCAGGCACGGCCTCGCGCGAAACCACCCAGCTGCTCGACTCGGCGATCGACACCGTGGAGGACGTCGACGCCACGGTCGGTGGCCCCGGCGCCGGCACCCCCTACGAGCAGTGGGACGAAGGCCCAGCTGCTCGAGCGCGCCCGCCAGCTCGACGTCGAGGGCGCCTACAAGCTGAACAAGCGCCAGCTCGTCAAGGCGCTGCGCTCCGCCTGATCGCCAGCCCGCCCCGACTTGGGCGGGGATCCTGTTTCGGCTGGATCCGTGTCGACATCCGACACGGTATCCAGCCCAGTTCGCGTCGGGACGTAATCGGCGGTACGTACCGCCGACGTCTGTCCGTACGACCGGGGTCATCGACCAACCCCGACGGACAAGGGCGCGAGCGGTGGCACCGAACCGCACTACCGAACGACCGCACCGAATGCCGACGCCATCGACGCCGTGGTCGCGCCCGAACGGCACATCCGGCCTGAGTGCTCGGCCACCGTACGTCCTGCCTGGCTCGCTCGGTGCCGGATGACGTTCTCGGGTGGTGGTCCGATCTGCCCTCGTCGGTCCCGACAGTCTTGCCGTGATCTTCGTTGAGCGCGCCGATCGAGCGACTCAAAGAGCTGTTCGATTCCTTGCGCGTCGACTCGACTGGCTAGAACGTTTCTAGGTTGAGGGCCTCGAAGATTTTCTCCGGCTCACCCGCGAGCTGAATTCCTGCCTCTGCCAGCTTCGGTTGCAGCT
>CAVWJT010000014.1:0-68402 GCA_963755235.1 uncultured Acidimicrobiia bacterium | reverse complement strand
ACGGGCACGCCGTGGAGCGGCCCCGTAGGCGCGTCGGCGAGCATCCGGCGGGCCTCGTCGGGAAGCGGACGACGACCGAGTTCAGTGCCCGTCGCGTTCCGTCTATCCGCGCGAAAGGGGCGTCGAGCAGCTCGTTCGCGTCGAGCGTGCCCGATGCGACGGCGGCCGCCTGCTCGCGCAGCGACAGATCCTGCGGGTGGCTCACTCGGGCCCGCGCCGGGTAGCGCACGGACGGAGCGCGGCTCGGATCCATGTCCGGCTCCGGTCCAGACCGCCCTCAGGTCCGCAGCGACGAGCGCCCGCAGCTGGGGCCGTAGACGCCATCCGCGACCCGCATCACGGCCAGTTCGCTGTCGTCGACCTCATAGCCGAGAACCTCGAGCCCGGCGCGCACATGTCGCTCGAATGCGTCGATTGGCGCAGCGTAACCGCAGCTCCGACCACCTTGTCGTGTTGAATGCCGGGACGTGAAGCGCGTAGTGATCATCGTCACGGCGCTCGTGGTGGCAGGGTTCGCCGTCGCGGCATGGGCCCTCCCGCCGCGCGAACTCGGCTTCGAGCCTCGGAACCGCCCTGCCGCGGACTGTCCCGGCACGCCCTGCCGCGCCACCGGCAAGATGACCGGCTTCCAGGTCAAGCAGCTCAAGCAGCGCGACGGCGACGCGTGACCGAGTACCCGACGAGGGTGCGCCGGCGCAACAGCTGGCTGGTCGCGTTCAGCCTCAAGCTCGGTGACCCGACCGACGAGCAGAAGCGCTTCTTCAACCGCCTGTGGGGCAAGCCGGCGCAGGCGCGCATCTCGATCCTCGACCCGGAGCCGAAGCAGGGCGACCGCAGCAACCGGCGCCAGCGCTACCGGCTGCACAACCAGAGCCAGCCGTTCGACCTGACCTCGTTCTTCGGCAGGAAGGCCTGGTTCGTGCTCCGGAAGCGGATGCACGTCAGCAAGGGCCAGATCGTCGCCCTCACGCTGCCGACGTGGGCGCCCGTGCTCGCCACCGACCTGCGCCCCAGGGAGCGCTGGCGCTCGTCACGCGACCCCGACCACTGCGAGGACGTCGAGCGCCAGGTCGCTCGCGCGCGAGAAGGTCGGGCGGCTGCGCGACTACAGGTGCGTGCACACCACCGCGCGGCTTCTCTTCACCGCACTCGTCGTCCCGAAGACGCTCGAGAACAAGCGCTAGCCGACGCGCGGTACGATCAGCATGTGAGCGCGGAGGGCTGGATCTTCGTGGTCGGCTTCCGGATCTTCGACGTCGGCCTGCTCGTGCTCTGGCTCGTCTGGTTCTTCCGCCTGCGTAACGACGACGCCGATGCGAGCGACGACGGCGGCGACGACGACGGCGGCGGGCCTCCCGTCCACCCGCCCGAGCCCTCGGGCGGCGGCGGCCTCGGCCTGTTCCTGCCGGGCTCGCTGCGCGCCGAGCGCAGGCGCGCGACCACACGCGCTCCGCCGCGACCGCGGCAGCGCGCGCGGCGAGCCGATGATGCGCCCGCAGCCGGCGCGGGTCAGGCGCCCGCGGCCGCCCGGTCCCCGTGCGCTAGCTCAGCAGGCGCCCGGGTTCTCGGCGCAGAAATTCTCGAACTGCTCCGCCTCGGAGCCCGGCCGGCGGCGGTGTGTCGTTCGTCGGCGAGTCCGGCGTCACGCGCGGGCGGGGTCGGCGTCGGCGCGGGTGTCGGCGCGGGCGCGGGCGTCGGCGTCCGGGACGGTGTCGGCCGTCGTGTCGGTCGACTCGTCGAGCGTGCGTCTCGTCGCCGGGCACGCTCAGCGGGATCGGTCGGGATCGTGGTGGCCTCGTCGTCGTCATCGTCGCCGCCGCAGCCGGCCACGCCGAGTGCGAACAGGCTCAGAACGAGTGCGATCCGCTGCTTGTTCATCTCCTGCCTATCGCTCGATTGCGGGCATCCGCCTGCCGCAGTGCGGGCAGTCGTTGACGTCCTTCGGCGCGAGCTGCTCGAGCGAGCAGCCGCACATGCGCAGGTTGCTCGACCGACCACGGGAGCTCGCTCGGCGAGGGGGCCAGCGGCAGCAGCTTGCCGACGACCTCGAACTCCTCGCCGCTGTCGCGGTCGACGTAGACCTTGCCCGGCTCGACCTCGCGGATCACCTCGCGGTCCGACCGGGCGCGGAGGCGGTACTTCTGTCGGGCGCCCATCGAGCGGGGAACCCTAGCGAGTGGGGGTGTCAGACGCTCGGCGAACCGCTCCGCGACGGTGTCCCAGTTGATCGTGTTGAACCAGGCGTCGAGATAGTCCGGGCGCTTGTTCTGGTACTTGAGGTAGTAGGCGTGCTCCCACACGTCGACGCCGAGCAGCGGCGTCTGCCCGCTGCTCACCGGGTTGTCCTGGTTCGCCGTCGAGACGATCGCGAGGCCCGAGCCGTCGTGCACGAGCCATGCCCAGCCGGAGCCGAACTGGCCGATGCCCGCCTCCTTCAGCTTGGTCTTGAAGTCGTCGTAGGAGCCGAACGCCTCGTTGATCGCGTCGGCCAGGTCGCCCGACGGCTCGCCGCCGCCGTCCGGCGACATGCTGGTCCAGAACAGCGAGTGGTTGTAGTGGCCGCCGGCGTTGTTGCGCACCGGGCCGCGCTTGTCGTCGGGGAGGTCGTCCAGCTTGGTGAGCACCTCCGCCACGTCCAGGTCCGCCCACTCGGTGCCCTCGAGCGCGGCGTTCGCCTTGTCCACGTAGGCCTGGTGGTGCTTGTCGTGGTGGATGCGCATCGTTTCCTCGTCGATGTGCGGCTCGAGCGCGTCATAGCCGTAGGGAAGGTCGGGCACGGAATAGGCCATTTCAGTCCTCCTCGATTGCAGGGAGAGGCCGCGCGGCGGCCGAGCGGTCTGCGACTTTATCGGGCATCAGGATCCTCGTATTCCACGGCTACCTGCTGCGCGGCACGGGCAGCAACGTCTACAACGCCAGCCTCGCGCAGGCGATGGTCCGCCTGGGCCACGAGGTGCACCTCCTGTGCCAGGACCGCGACGCGCGCGCGCTGCCGTGGGTGGACGCGGTCGGCACGTGGGACGACGGCGAGCTGCGACGTCGAGGTGCTGCGCGAGCCGGTCCGCTGCACGGTCTACACGCCGCCGATCGGGCGGGTGCTGCCGGTGTACGTGCCGGACCGCTACGAGGGCTTCGACGCCAAGCCGTTCCAGGACCTGACCGACGCCGAGCTCGACGCACTACCTCGCCGCCAACGTCGAGGCCGTGCGCGACGTGGCGGCGCGCGCCGCGCCGGAGGCCGCGCTGGCGAACCACCTCGTGATGGGGCCGGTCGTCCTGGCGCGGGCCGGGCTCCGCTACGCGGTGAAGATCCACGGCAGCGCGCTCGAGTACACGGTCAAGCCCCACCCGGAGCGCTTCCTGCCGTTGGCGCGCGAGGGCCTCGACGGCGCCGCCGGCGTGCTGGTCGGATCGCGTCACACCGCGCGAGAGCCTGTGGGCGGCGCTCGACGACCCGTCGCTGCCCGAGCGCACGCGGCTCGGGCCTCCCGGGCGTGGACGTGCACGCGTTCCGGCCGCGCCCGCGCGACGAGGCCGTCGCCGGGCTGCGTGCGCTCGCCGACCGGCTCGAGGGCGCGCCCGCCGCGGGCTGGGGCGGCGACGAGGGCGCGGCCGCCGCGCTGCGGATGCTCGACCCGGCGCGCGACCGGATCGTGTCCTACGTCGGCAAGCTGATCGTGTCGAAGGGCGTGGACCTGCTGCTCGCCGCGTGGCCGCTCGTGGTCGCCGCCGTGCCCGACGCGCGCCTGTGCGTGGTCGGGTTCGGCGAGTACCGCGACGGCCTGGAGCGGCTGCTCGCCGCGATCGAGCAGCGCGACCTCGACGGCAGCGCGCGAGGTCGCGCGGCGTGGGCCGCGCGCTCGAGGGCGGCGCCGGAGGGCGAGCTGTCGTACCTGGCGGCGTTCCTCGACGGGCTCGACGGGGACGAGCGCGAGCGCTGGCTCGCGGCTGCGCCGGAGGCCGCCGCGCGCGTGCACTTCACCGGCCGCCTCGAGCACTCCGACCTGCCCGATCTCCTGCCCGCCTGCGAGGCGCAGGTGGTGCCCGAGCACCTTCCCGGAGGCGTTCGGGATGGTCGCGGTCGAGGCGGCCGCCTGTGGCGCGCTGCCGCTATCGGCGGCGCACTCCGGGCTCGCCGAGGTGACGGCCGTCCTCAGGGAGGCGGTCGACGAGGACGTGCGGCCGCTGCTCGAGTTCGAGCGCGGTCCGGGCGCCGTGCGCGAGATCGCGGACAAGCTCGTGCGCTGGCTGACGCTCGACGAGGCGCGCCGGGCGGCCGCCTCCGCGGCCCTGTCGGACCTGGCGCGCGCCCGCTACGGCTGGGAGAGCGTGGCCGAATCGGTGATCGCGGCCTCGCGCGGGGAGCTCGGCCGAGCCTGCCGCGCCCGGCCGTTCCTCCGTCCGAGCCGTTTTGATTGGATTCCCGCGCTTGCGCCGCGTGGCCCACAAGTCCCTCGCGTCTCGCCGTCTCGCTCGCCGCGCTGCTCGCGCTGGCCGGCTGCGGCCGCGAGGAGTCGCCCGACCTCGTGAACGGGAAGGAGCTCTTCATCGGCGAGGGCACCTGCGGGAGCTGCCACGCGCTCGCGCGCGCCGGCACGAAGGGCACCCAGGGCCCCGACCTCGACCAGGCGTTCGCACAGGCGCGCCGCGACGGCATGAACGAGGAGACCGTCGAGGGCAGTCGTGCTCCGCCAGATCGCGCACCCGCGCCGCAACAGCATCATGCCGGCGGACCTCGTGACGGGCGACGACGCGCGCGACGTAGCCGCCTACGTCGCCGAGGTCGCCGGCATCCCCGGCGAGGACACGGGCGAGCTCGCCGAGGTCGGCGTGCAGAAGGGCGGCAAGGCCACGGCCGAGAACGGCGTCCTTCAGATCGACGCCGACGAGACCGGCGCGCTCGCGTTCACGGCCAGCACGGCCACAGCGCCGCCCGGCCAGATCGAGTTCGTGATGGACAACCCGTCGCCGATCGACCACAACATCGCGCTCGAGGGCGGCCCGGAGGGCGACGTCGTGGGCAACGGCGGCACGTCGCAGTTCGAGACGAACCTCAAGCCGGGCAAGTACGTCTACCTCTGCACGGTGCCCGGCCACGCCGAGGGCGGCATGGAGGGCGACGTCACCGTCAAGTAGCGCCGGCGGCGCGCCGAAGCGCGCCGCGTCGAGCTCCGGCGGGACGGCGGCGTCGCGGCCGAGGATCACGTCGGCGACGAGCCGTGCCGACGCCGGGCCGATCGAGATGCCCCACGGGCCGTGGCCCGCGCAGACGTAGAGGCCCTCGCGAGCTCGGCCGATCAGCGGGCGCCCGTCTGCGGACACCGGGCGCGCGCAGGCGCGCGTCGCCCGGATCGCGCCGATGCCGCGGAGGAAGCGCTTGCCGCGCTCGACGAGCGCCCGCGCGGTCGCCCGCTCGTCCGGCTCCTCGTGCGTGAAGCTCGAGCCGAGCCCGTGGCGGCCGTCGCTCGAGACGAGGCTGAAGAGCTGGTCCACGGGCTCGCCGGCGCCGAGCGCGTCCGCGAGCTCGGGGATCCCGGCCTCCTCGAGCACGTGCCGCGGCGGCTGCTCGAGCTCGACCTCGGCCACGACGCCCCAGACGGGCTCGATCGGCCGCCAGCCGCCGGTCGGATCGACGACGCGCGACGTCCACGGGCCGGCCGTCACGAGCGTCACGTCGGCGTCGAGCTCGAACGACTCGGGCCAGCCGGCGAAGCGGACGCCCGCGGCGCGTGCGCGCTCGGCGAGCGCGTCGGTCGCGGCGGCCGGCGGCACCGCCCACGCCGTCTCCGTCCGGCACCCGTACAGGCCGGGGGCGAGCGCGGGCTCGAGCTCGGCTCGAGCTCGGCCGGCTCGAGCAGCTGCGGCGTCGAGCTCCGGCAGCGCCGCTCGACGTCGGCGGCGAACGCCTCGAGCGGCGCCGGGTCGGCCGCGACGCTCAGCAGGCCGTCCGGCGGCCGGTCGAGCGGGAAGGCGGTCGTGCCCGGTGCGTCGAGCTCGCGGTAGATCGCGACGGTCTCCTCGTGCAGCGCCGTGAGCGCCGGGTCGAACGGGTGCTGGACCGCGCCGGAGTTCCTGCCGGAGGCGCCGGCGCCGATCTCGGCCTGCTCCGCGAGCGTCACCTCCGCGCCGCCCTCGGCGAGGAACGCAGCGGCCGCGACGCCCACGATGCCGCCGCCGATGACGGCGACGTCCATCAGCCCTCGACGAGCGGGCGCAGCGCGGCCACGAGCGGCTGCGGCCCCGCGATCAGGCCGAACGGCTCGCCGCGCCAGCTCCTCGACCGCGCCGCCGGCCTCGCGCACGAGCAGGCTGCCCGCGGCCCAGTCCCACGCGTTCAGGCCGCGCTCGTAGTACGCGTCGAGCCGGCCCGCCGCCAGCCACGCCAGGTCGAGCGCCGCCGAGCCGGCGCGGCGGATGTCGCGGACCGCCGGCAGCACGCGCCGCGACGACCTCGGCCTGCTCGGCGCGCCAGTCCGCGTCGTAGCCGAACCCGGTGGCGACGAGCGCCTGCGCCGAGCGGCGGCGCCTCGCGCACGCCTATCGCCTGCGCCGCCGAGCGTCGCGCCGCGCGCCGCGCTCGGCCGCGAACAGCTCGTCGCGGTTCGGGTCGTACACGACGCCGGCCGCGCGTGCCGCCGGCGTCCTCGAGCGCCACGCTCACGCACCAGTGCGGATAGCCGTAGAGGTAGGAGACCGTCCCGTCGAGCGGGTCGAACACCCACCGGCGCCCGCTCTCGCCCGGCTCGCTCGTGCCCTCCTCGGCCAGCAGGGCGTCCTCGGGCCGCTCGCGCGCGAGGACGTCCCGGATCAGCCGCTCGGCGTCGCGGTCGGCGTCGGAGACCAGGTCGGTCGCCGATCGACTTCGACCCGACGCCGCGCGCCGGCCCGCCGAAGCGCTCCAGGAGGAGCGCGCCCGCCTCGCGGGCGACCCGCTCGGCGAGGGCGAGGTCGGCGCTCAGAAGATCGCCCGGAGGATGAGGACGAGGACGACGATCACGGCGATCGTGCCGGCCGCGTACAGCAGGAACTGGAACGCCTCCCGCTCGGAGCGGAGGGGGTTGATCAAAGGATGTAGATCGACGAGTACACGATGATCCACATCACGTCGACGAAGTGCCAGTAGATGCCGGGTATCTCGACGCCGCGGTGCTCCTTCGCCGTGAAGTGGCCGCGGAACGCGCGGATCGTCGCGAACAAGAGCAGCGTGAGCCCGACGAAGACGTGCGCTCCGTGCAGGCCGGTGAGGCCGTAGAAGATCGACGACTGCGCGTTCTCGCCGACGGCGAAGCCGACGTGGAAGTACTCGTTGATCTGGACCGTCAGGAAGGTCAGCGCCGAGCAGGAACGTGGTGAGCAGGCCGATCCGCAGCGCGGCGCGGTTCTCGCGCTTCGCGCCCTCGAGCGCCCAGTGCATCGTCACCGACGACGACAGCAGGATCGCCGTGTTGACGCCGGCGATCGCGACCGGCAGGTGCATCCCCTCGGCCGGCCACGGGTCGTTCGCCACGACCCGGATGAAGAAGTAGGCCGTGAAGAACGCTCCGAAGAGCATGACCTCGGAGATGATGAAAAGCAGCATCCCGAGCATCTGCGGCTCGACCCGCGACGACTGGTTCGCGGGCGGCGGGCCGTGATGCTCGTCGTGCCCGTGGGCGTGCTCGGCGGCGATCGACGCCGACTCCATCAGCTCTCGACCTTCTCGCGGCGCGGAGACGATGTGCTCGACCGGCCTCGACGTGGCGGCCTTGACGCGCTCGATCGAGGTTGGCCCGCAGCCAGCCCGAGCGCTCGCCCTCGAACGTCGAGATGACGATGTCGTCGACGGCGTAGAACTGCATCGCGTTCTGGATCGCGGTGAACGGGTCCGGGTGGCCCGACCTGGCCGACGGCCTGGATCCCCTCGTCCGACAGGCGCTTCAGCAGGTGCGCGAGCCGCTCGTGCGGGTCGCCGCTGCCGCCGCTGGCCGGGACGATCGACCGTGAACCGGTGGTTCGCCCTCGCGGTTCTTCTCGACGATCCGCTCGTGGAGCGGCTCGGACTCGACCGTCTGGTTCGCCACGACGAGCGTGCGCATCGACGTCCTCGCGCTCGGCGTCGAGGTCGACCACGACGTGCTCGACGGGCAGCCCGCTGTCCTCCTCGATGCGCGTGACGAGGTCCTTGCGCATCCAGCCCGAGCGCGTCTCCGGGTGCGTCGAGATGATCACCTCGTCGGCGCCGAAGGCGTGGATCGCGTCCATCGTCGCCGCGTAGGGGTCGGGGTCCATGACCTCGCCGTCCGCCTCGATGCCGATCTCGCGAAGCTGCGCGAGCGTCGTCTGAAGCCGGTTCTCGGCCGCGCCGCGCGCCGCGTCGTCGTAGATCACCCAGCCGCCCTTGGGCTCGTTCTGCGGGCAGATGACCGTCACCTTCACGTCGCCGCCCTCGGCGTGCTTCTTGACGGCGTCGATCAGCGCCGTGCCGCCGACGGTCTCGTTCGCGACGACGAGCAGCCGCTTCATTCCGTGGCCACCGCCGATTGAGCCGCAGGCGCGGGTTTCTTGTCGTCGAACACGGCGTGCTGCGCGCCCGGGATGCCGTACTCGTACGGCCCGCCGACGACGGTCGGCACCTTGTCGAAGTTGAACACCGGCGGCGGCGAGGACACCTGCCACTCGATCGTGTGCGCCCGCCACGGGTTGCCGGCGGCCTTCGGGCCGTGGCGCCACGACGTGATCATGTTGTAGAGCCAGATCAGCATCGAGAGGCCGAAGATGAAGCTCGACGCGGAGATGAGCGCGTTGAGCGTCGCGAACTGGTCCGCGTAGTCGGCGACGCGCCGCGGCATGCCGTCCACGCCGACGAAGTGCATCGGGCCGAACGTCAGGTTGAAGAAGATGAACGACAGCCAGAAGTGGAGCTTGCCGAGCCGCTCGTCGTACATCCGGCCGGTCATCTTCGGGAACCAGTGGTAGATGCCGGCGAAGATCGTGAACACCGAGCCGCCGAACAGCACGTAGTGGATGTGCGCGACCACGAAGTACGTGTCGGACACGTGGATCACCACCGGGACGACGGCGAGGATGATCCCGGAGATCCCGCCGAGCGTGAACATCGTGATGAAGCCGAGCGCGAACAGCATCGGCGTCGTCAGGTGGATCACGCCTCGCCACAGCGTCGCGAGCCACGAGAAGATCTTGATGCCGGTCGGGACCGCGATCAGCATCGTCGTGATCATCATCGGGACGCGCAGCCACGAGTGCATGCCCGACACGAACATGTGGTGCGCCCAGACGCTGAACCCGAGCACGACGATCGCCATCAGCGAGAAGGCCATCATCCGGTAGCCGAACACCGGTTTTCGGGCGTTCGTCGAGATGACCTCGCTGATGATCCCGAACCCGGGCAGCATCATGATGTAGACGGCCGGGTGCGAGTAGAACCAGAAGACGTGCTGGTACATGATCACGTCGCCGCCGGCTGCCCGAGTAGAAGAAGTCGGTGCCCAGCGCGCGGTCGAACAGCACGAAGAACTGCGACCCGGCGATGAACGGCGTGGCGATCACGACGAGCAGCGACGTCGTGAAGTTCGCCCACACGAGCAGCGGCATGCGCCAGAACGTCATGCCGGGCGCGCGCATCGTGATGATCGTGACCAGGAAGTTCAGCGCCGTCGCGATCGACGACGCGCCGGCGAACTGCACGCCGATCGTGAAGAACGTCTGCCCGAGCGGCGTCTCGGTCGAGAGCGGGGCGTAGGCCGTCCAGCCGGTCGCGAACGCACCGCCGGGCGCGAAGAAGCTGGCGGTCATCATGATGCCGGCGACCGGCAGCATCCAGTACGACAGCGCGTTCAGGCGCGGGAACGCCATGTCCGGCGCGCCGATCATCAGCGGGATGCACGTAGTTCGCGATCCCGGCGAACACCGGGATGATGAACAGGAAGATCATCAGCGAGGCGTGGACCGAGAACAGGCCGTTGAAGGTGTTCGGGTCCACGAACTGCGAGCCCGGCGCGGCGAGCTCCGCGCGCATCAGCATCGCCAGCAGCCCGCCGAAGAAGAAGAAGAAGATCGTCGTGACGATGTACTGGATCCCGATCACCTTGTGATCGGTGTTCACGCGGAAGTAGTCGCGCCACGAGTAGGCGCCGTGGCCCTGAGTGGTCCTCGGGCCGCGTGGGCTTGCCGGACGCCCAGTAGAACCAGTAGTCGAAGCAGCCGATGCCGACCAGGAAGCCGAGCGGCGCCCCGATCATGATCACGGTGACGATCGCGTCCCAGTCCCACAGCGGCTCGTAGCCGTAGAGCGAGCGGACGCCGACCACGAGGAACATGCAGAACGCGGCCATGAACAGCGTCGCGAAGAGGGCGCGGTACCAGCCGGGCGCGGTCCAGCGTCGCAGCGCGACCGCCATTACTCGCCCTCTCCGTCTGGCTCAGTCCGAGCAGGTACTCCACGAGCGTGTCGATCTCCTCAGGCGTCAGCTGGTCGCCGTAAGTTCCCGGGCATGGTATCCCCGGAGTAGCCGTCCACCACGAAGGCTGGCGGGTCGACGATCGACTCCCGGACGTACTCCTCCGCGTTCTGTGCGAGGCTCGCGGTCCTCGGCCACGGCGGCCAGCTCGTTCAGGTCCGGCCCGACCGCCGCGGTCGCGTCCGCGTCGTCGAGCGTGTGGCACGCGTTGCAGCCCGCGGAGATGAAGATCTCGCGGCCGGCGGCGATCGGGCTCTCGCCCTCCTCGGGGGCGGCGCCGCCCTCGCTGCGCTCCTCGACCCAGGCCTCCCACTCGGCCACCGGAACGACCCGCACCTGCTGGCGCATCGTCGCGTGGCCGATGCCGCACAGCTCGGCGCAGACGACCGGGTAGTGCCCTCCTCGGTCGGGCGTCACGCGCGTCTCGGTCTCGATGCCCGGCACCGCGTCCTGCTTCATCCGGAAGGCCGGGACCCAGAACGAGTGGAGGACGTCCTTCGCGTGGATCTCGAAGTGGACGGGCCGGTCCACGGGCAGCACGAGCTCGTTCGACTTCACGTTCTCCTCGGGGTAGTCGAACGACCACGTGAACTGCTGCGCCGGTGACGTTCACGACCAGCTCGTTCTCCTGCTTCGCCTCGATGTCGTCGAGCACGATCCAGCCGTAGATCGGCGAGCGCCGTGACGATGATGAACGGGATCGTCACCCACACGACCTCGAGCTTCGTGTTGCCGTGGATGTGGGCGCCGTCGCCCTTGTCGCCCGGCTTCGCGCGGAAGGCGATCACGCAGTAGATCGCGACCGTCATCACGAGCACGAAGACCGGCACCGAGACGATCAGCAGGACGTCGTAGAGCGTGTCGATCTGGTCCGCCTGGGTCGATCCCGCGGTCGGGAACCAGTCGATCTGGAGGCAGATGCAGCACGCCGATGACCGACGCGACCAGGCCGATCAGGAGCATCCGCGCGAGCGGATGCTTCTGGTGCGCCGGCCGCTGTTCCTCGGGCGTGCTCAAAGCGCGCGCGAGTCTATTCAAAGGCCCCCTGCGGAAGCGAGGCCGTCGCCGGCTGGCGGCTACGTCGCCGCCGTGGTCCGTTGCGTGCTGTTCGCCGCGGCCCTTGAGGCTCGACGGGGCCGTGCCGTGGTGGCGGCGGAACGCCTTCGCGAACTGGGCCGGCTGGCGGTAGCCGACGCTCTGGGCGACCTCGCGGACCGGGATGGCGCCTTCGCGCAAGAGGCGCGCCGCGTGGCGCATCCGGACCTTGGCGAGGTACTCGCGGAAGCTGGTCTCGCCGACCTCGGCGAAGACGCGCTGGAGCTGGCGGCGGGACGTGGCGATCTCGCGCGCGAGCGCGTCGAGGTCGAGATCGCTCGCGTACTTGCGCTCGATGACCTGAACGGCCTCCTCGAAGACCGCCCTGCGGCGCTGCTTGGTCGTCTGCCTAACTGTGTCCTCTGTACGCACGAGTCCTCCTTGATGCGGTCTGCGGGGCGGGCGCCCCCGGAATCTGATAAACCCTGCCCGGTCGCGCGCGAACCCTCCGAGAGAAGGTGACGCGCGAGTCATCTTTTTAGCAGATGGCGCGTCGAGGTCCCTAATACAAACGACGTAGTTGCGCATGGCGTAGGCGCTGCCGCGAGTACGATTGCGGCAATCGGCACTACCAGCGAGGAGGATGGATGCAGGTACGGGACGGGATGAGCGCGACGGTCCTGACGGTGGGGCCCGGCCACACGCTTCGCGAGGCCGCGCGGCTCATGTCCCAGCGCAAGGTCGGCGCCGCGATCGTGATCGACCCCGAGCAGCCCGGCCCCGGCATCCTCACCGAGCGCGACCTCCTCGACTCGCTCGGCGCGGGCCAGGACCCCGACGTCGAGAAGGTCGGCGACCACCTCTCCGCCACGCTCACGTTCGCGGCCCCCGACTGGTCGCTCGAGCGCGCGGCCGAGGCGATGGTCCGCGGCGGCTTCCGCCACCTCGTGGTCGTCGACGGCGGCGAGACCGTCGGCGTGCTCTCGATGCGCGACATCGTGCGCTGCTGGACCGACGACGGCGCCTCCTGCGACGTCGACGACAAGCTGTCGGCCGCGTAGCGCTGCGCTCAGTGCTCGAGCGGGAGCTGCGCGATGTCCTCGCGCGTCTCCCGGATCCACCGCAGGATCGCGACGATCGGCGATCACCGCGCCGATCCCGACGATGACCCAGCTCAGGATCACGCCGACGAGCGCGATCGTGATGCCGAACGCCGTCCAGGCCGGCAGGTAGCTCGCGCCGGGCAGGTGGACCTGCTCGCCGCGCTGCGGGCGCGCCGTCGCCCGGCCGACGTCGGGATCTCGTTCGGCCATCAGGTGTAGACGAGGCCCGGTGACGAACGACAGCGCGAAGATGATCAGCGAGATCGCGCCCGCGATCAGCGCCGTGCGCATGTTCTTGCTGGGCGAGGCGGCGGTCCATTGTGCTGCGACTTGTACCAGAATGCGCGCTGTGCCCAGCTTCCTCGGCGTCGACGTCGGAGGAACGAAGGTCGCCGTCGCGTCCGTCGAGGGGAACGACGCCCGGCACGCGGTCGAGTACCCGACGCCGCTCGAGTCCACGGCGGCGCTGCTCGAGTGCATCGAGACCTCGACCCGCGACGGCGCACCCAGCTCCTCGGCAACGGCGTCGATCTCGACCGCTTCCGTCCGGCCGACGACCCCGACGAGCGGGCGCGGGCCCGGGCCGAGCTCGGCGCCCGAGCGGGACAGCTCGTGGTCGGCACGGTGGGCCGGCTCGTCGCCGAGAAGGGATTCCTCGAGCTCAGCGAGGCCGCGGGGATGCTCGACGAGCGCTACGCGGTGGTCGCCATCGGTCCATCCGACCCGGACAAGGGTGACGCCCTCACACCGGCGCAGGTCGACACGGCCACGCGGAACGGTGTCCACTTCCTCGGGCTCCGCGACGACGTCGACCTGCTCTACCGGGGGATGGACGTGTTCGTGCTGCCGTCCCACCGTGAGGGCTACCCGCGTGCCGCGATGGAGGCGGCGGCGAGTGGAGTTCCGGTCGTGGCGACCGACGTGCGCGGGTGTCGCCAGGTCGTCGCCGACGGGGTCACCGGGCTGCTCGTCCCGGTCCGCGCTCCCGCCGTGCTGGCGGCGGCGATCAACTCGCTCGGCGAGGACGAGGATCGCCGGCGTTCGCTGGGCGCGGCCGCGGTCCAACGGGCAGCCGAGTACTTCGACGAGCGACGGGTCGTGGCGATCGTGCTCGAGGCCTATCGCCGTGCCGCCGCGGGCTCGCGGCGATGGCGCCGCCGGGCCGTCACGTCGACGCCGACGCGTAGCGCAACCGATTGATCGTCCGCCGCAGCCGGTCCTCCAGCGCCATCCCGCCGCCCGCCTTGCGCTCGAAGTACCGCATGCCGTCGCTGCGCTGGACGGCGGAGCGAGCGAGGCGATGGTGATCAGTGGTGCCGTACGGGTTGGGCCGGCTGCCGCCCAACGCCGCCGAGCGGAACCGGCGGCGGACGAGCGCCTCCACGGCCGGCGAGCCCACGACCGCCTTGGGGTAGGCGAAGTCGAGCGCCGCCACGCCGGCCCGCTCCTCGATGAGCGCGCACGAGCGGTCGAGCTCACCGGCGGCCGCCGCCGGTTCGATGCGGTCGAGCAGGGCGTGGGTATCGGTGTGCGAGCCGACGGTCACGAGCCCGGTCGAGACGGCGTCCCGCACGGCCGCCCACGACAGCGGCGTCGCGTCCGGCGGGAACGGGCGGGCGCGCTCGATGAAGTCGGTGGCCAGGTAGAAGACCGCCGGCACGCGATGGGCGCAGAGGATCGGCAGGGCGACGTCGACGAGATCGGCGGTGCCGTCGTCGAACGTGACGACCACCGGGTCGGGCGCCGGCGCCTCGGTCCGGGTGAGCGAGACGAGCGCCTCGTCGATGGTCACCGCCATCCGGCGGGAGGCGAGCCACGCCATCTGCTCGTCGAACAGGCCCGGGGGCAGGTCCACCGTGGAGCCGGTCCCCCCGCCGACGCGGTGATAGATGAGGAACACGACACCCCGCGGCGGTCGGCGGACGCGGTCGGCGGTCGCCGCGGTGGCCTTGACCGCGGCGGACGCGGCGGACCTGACGTCCAACACCCGGGCAACGATAGGCGGCGGCCACAACGCCCGCCCATCGATACGATCGGCGCGTGGGAGGGCTCCTCGTTGCCTGTGTCGCCGAGAACGGTGACCGCTGGTACCAGGAGGCCCACAACCTGGTGCTCTCGATCCGCCGGTTCGGCGGCGGGCTCAGCTCGGCCCCGATCGTCGTCAACTTCGTCGACGCCGTGGAGCCGCGGTACGAGTCCGGCCTGGCCGAGCTGGACGCCGAGGTGCGGGTCGTCCCGCGCTTCGACCGGCGGACGCCGGCGAGCAACAAGCTGCGCATGCTCGAGCTCGCCGGCACCCACCGGTTCGACGTCCTGCTGGCCATCGACACCGACACGCTCGTCGTCGGCGACGTCAGCCACTACGCCGACGGCGACGCGGTCGCCGTCAAGCCGGAGAACCGCGACCCGTACCCCGCCGCGTGCTGGCGCGACCTCTTCGCCGCCCTCGACATCCCCGAGCCGAGCCGCTCGCTCGTCACGACGAGCACCGCTCAGGTGACGTACCCCTACTTCAACAGCGGCGTCCTGTTCGTGCCGCGCGCCCGCTGCGACCAGTTGCTGGAGAGCTGGACGCGGCGCGTGTTCGACGTCCTCGATCTCTACGAACGACGGCCGGACATCGTGCCCGCGGCGGAGCAGCACTGGACGAACCAGCTCGCCCTCGCCCTCGCCGTGATCGGGGACGGCATCCCGGTGGCCCCGCTGCCGGTGGCGGCCAACCTGTCGACGACGGTGGCGGTCCATCCGCTGTTCGCCCACGAGGTCACGCCACCGTTCGTCCTCCACTACCACAACGAGATGGACGCCGACGGCTTCGTCTACCGGTCGCGCAACGATCCACTGAACCCGCTCATCGACGCGTTCAACCGGCAGCACGCGGCGAGCGCCGGCCTGCCCTACTCGGGCCTGCCCCGCCCGCCGCTGACGCGGCGCGTGCTGCGCCGGGTCGACGGCCGCGGCTGGTACGAGCGCGGGCCGGTGGCCTACGTCCGCCGCCACCGGCTGCTCGCGCCGGTGCGCCGGCGGGCCAAGCGCCTCGCCAAGGGACCGGCATGATCAGTGGGCAGGGTGATCCGCCGCCGTTCCCGTTCTTCGTCGGCTGCGGTCGGTCCGGGACGACGCTGCTGCGAGCGATGGTCGACTCCCATCCCGAGGTTTCCGTGCCGGACGAGGTCGCCTTCATCATCCGCTACCACCGCCCCCACCGCGCCCTGCAGTACGGCTGGCCGCGCCGCTTCGACGCTGCCGCCTGTGCCGATCTGATCGTGGGTGATGCGTCGCTCCGTCGATGGCCCGTCACCGAGACCGAGGCCCGCGCGGCCCTCGCCGATCCACCGCCGGAGTCGTTCGCCGACACGGTGCGCCGTCTGTACGCGCTCGTCGCCGCCTCCCAGGAAAAGCCGCGGTACGCCGACAAGACCCCGAGCCACGTGCTCTACCTCCCCCGCCTCGGCCGGTTGTTCCCCGAGGCCCGGTTCGTCCACCTCATCCGCGACGGCCGCGACGTCGCCCTCAGCTACCGCAGCGTCGCCTGGGGCCCGACGACGGTCCCCGAGGCCGCGGTCCGGTGGCGGCGGAGCGTTCGGCGCGGCCGGCGCGATGGACAGCGCCTCGGGCCCGACCGCTACCGCGAGATCCGGTACGAGGCCCTCGTCACCGACCCGGAGCGGGTGCTGCGCGATCTGTGTCCGTTCCTCGAGATCGACTGGGACGACGCGATGTTGCAGTACCACGAACGGGCCGACGCGGTGATCGCGGCGACCCGCTTTCCCGACGCCCACCAGCGACTGCTGCTCCCGCCGCAGCCCGGACTCCGCGACTGGCGCACGGAGATGGCGGCGGAGGACGTCGACAGCTTCGAAGCCATCGCCGGCGAGCTGCTCGACGAGCTGGGCTACGGCCGGGCGGGGGAACGGCCGTCGGTCCCGCGGCGCCTGCGGTCCCGCGGCAGGATCGTCGCCGACGGGGCGAGCCGGTCGTGGACGCAGGCGGTGGCGGGCGGTCGCGTCCTCACCCACTCGCTGACGCACCGGTCGTGACGAGCGTGCCGTCCCCGTCGCTGGAGCTGCGCGGTTACGACACCGCCGACGAACCTGCCGTGCTCGCGCTCCTCGGCGCATCCCTGGGCTGGGTCCCTGACGAGCTGCACACCCGCCTGTTCGCCTGGAAGCACGCGGAGAACCCGTTCGGCGCGTCGCCGGCGTGGGTGGCGACGATCGCCGGCATGGTTGTCGGGTTCCGCACGTTCCTGCGCTGGGAGTTCGAGACCGGGCCCGGCGGACAGCCGGTACGCGCGGTCCGGGCCGTCGACACCGCGACGCATCCCGACCACCAGGGCAAGGGAGTGTTCACCGCCCTGACCGAGCACGCTCTCGACGGGCTCCGCGACGACGGGGTCGCGTTCGTCTTCAACACTCCCAACGAGCGCAGCCGGCCCGGTTACCTGAAGATGGGTTGGCGGCCGGTTCGCCGACTCCCGGTCCTGGCCCGCGCGGCATCGGTCCGGTCCCTCGTCCGGCTGGCCGGCGCCAGGACGGCCGCCGACAAGTGGTCGCTCGCGAGCGACGCCGGCCTGCCGGCGTCGACCGCGCTCGCCGACCGCGCGGCGGTCGATGCGCTGCTGGGGTCCGCGCCCGCGACCGGCCTGCGGACGCGCCGCTCGGCGGCCTACCTCGCCTGGCGCTACGGCTTCGAGCCGCTCCGGTACCGTGCGGTCGTGGCCGAGGGCGGTCCGTCCGACGGGATCGTGATCTTCCGCCTGCGCCGGCGGGGCCCGGCCACCGAGGCGGCGGTGTGCGAGGAGCTCGTGCCCGCGGGGGACGCGGCCCGCACCCGCCGGCTGCTCGGTCTGGTGCTGCGCACGAGCGGAGCCGACTACGCGGTACGGCTCGGTGACCACCTTCCCCGGGCCGGGTTCGTGCCCCTCCCCGGTCAGGGCCCGACGCTGGTGGCGCGCGACGTGTGTGACCCGGTGCCCGCTCCCGACACCTGGCGCGTCAACCTCGGAGACATCGAGCTGTTCTGACCCCGTCCCGATCGAGGCGTCGGGCGCTGAGGAGTACGGTCGCGGCCGTGGAGCGGAGGCTCGTCCGCCGCGAGTTCATCACCCTGGCCGGGATGGGCGGACTGGCTGTTGCGGGCGTGGCGCACTCCCCCGCGTGGTCGCGGCCGGCGGCGGAGGCGACCCTGCCCGCGGCGCGCTGGAGCAACCCGGCGACCTGGGGCGGACGGGTGCCCACCCGGGGCGACGTCGTCCGGATCGACAAGCCGGTGCTGCTCGACGTCAACGCCGAGGTCGCCGGCGTCCGGATCGGCGTGCGGGGGTCGCTGGTGTTCGACCCGGCGAGGAGCCAGCGGCTGGCGTCGCACGGAAACATCGTCGTCAGAGGTCGCCTCGTGACGCGGCCGTCCGGTCCCCGCGTCGTTCACCGGATCGTTTTCGTCGGCATCGACGAACGCCGCTTCCGCGGGGGACACGTCAGGGCCCCGATCCCGTCCGACGTCGGACTGTGGATCGTCGGCAACGGCGTGCTCGACAGCCATGGCTCCCCCAAGACACCGTGGACCCGTCTCGCCCGGGCGGCGCAGGCGGGCGACCGGGCGATCACCGTGGTCGACCCGGCCGGATGGCGCGTCGGCGACGAGATCGTGATCACTCCGACCCAGCGACCCACCGTCGCGAAGCACTGGACCCATCACGACCGGCGCCGCATCGCGGCGATCAACGGCCGCACGATCCGCCTCGATCGCGCGCTCACCTACCGGCACCCGGCGGTCAGGGTGCGGCCCGGTGTCATCCACCGGGCCGAGGTCCTCAACCTCACTCGCAACGTGGTCATTTCCGGAACACCCCAAGGTCGGGCCCACGTGATCATGCTGATGACGACGAGGCCGCAGCGGATCTCGCACGTGTGGTTGCGGCACATGGGCCCCCGCCACGGCGAGCACGAGGTCCTCGGCCGGTACGCCCTCCACTTCCACGCCGACCGCAACGGGTCCCGCGGCTCGCTGGTCGACGGCGTCGTGGTGTCGGACTCGACGGGCCACGCGTTCGCCGCCCACCTCTCCAATGGGGTGACGTTCCGCCGATGCGTCGCCCACGACCTCGTCGACGACGCGTTCTGGTGGGACCTCGGCCTGCACGGCGGGCGCGACCTCGTCCCGTCGCACGACATCGTCTACGACCGCTGCGTCGCCCACTACGTGAAGAGCGGCGGCAACAGCAAGTTCAACCTCACCGGCTTCATGATGGGGGCCGGTCGCGGCAACGTCGCCCGGGGCTGCGTCGCCACCGGTATCCAAGGTGGATCGGAGTCGTCGGCCGGGTTCCACTGGCCGTCGCACTCCCGCGACGACAACACGTGGACGTTCGTCGACAACCTGGCCCACAACAACCGCCACAGCGGGATCTACTTCTGGCAGAACGGCGCGCCTCGTACGATCGTCACCCGCTTCACCGCGTATCACTGCGGCCAGGGGATCTTCGCCGGGTCGTACGCGAACCTCGCCTCGTACCGCCGGTGCACGATCTACGCCTGCCGCAACGACGGCCTCGTCATCTCCGCCCTCCCGTCGAAGGAAGGCACGCGCACCGGGGAGACGATCACCTACGAGCGGATGTACGTCGATCAGGCGGGCCTCAGCGACTACGCGGTCCGCATCACCAAGCACCTCAGCCGGGGCGGGCGGGTCACGCGGATCTCGGGATCGACGTTCCGCGGCGGTCGGCGGGCTCAGGTCGGGCTCCCCGACGGGGGCCGTCATCCGCAGCTGTACGACTTCGTCAACTGCCGGATGGTCGGCAACAAGTTCTGGCTCGCCCGCGACGTGCCGGTGCGGACCCGGCTGCGGGTGCGGTCCCGGGTCGCCGCGCCCTACGTCGTCCGCCGCGCCGACCAGCCCGGCACCCTGCGCCGGGCCTGGAACGCACGCGTGACCTAGTGCTTCGACCAGGCGAGGTGGCGCTCAGGGACCCGTGGCGGCCGGTGGTTGGTTCATTGCCTCCCGTGCCGCGACGAGCGCGGCGTCGGGGACCGTGATCAGGCCTCGGTGTGGTCGGTCGAGGTCGAAGGAGATGAACAGGATGAGGATCACGACGGTGGTGGTGACCAGTGACGTGATCAGGCCGCGACCGAGCAGGGCGAGGTAGAGCGACAGAACGCCGACCGCCACTGCGCTACCGACCACCTGCAGCACCAGCACCGTGCTCGGCACTCGATTGCGCAGGGAGGTCACGCGATCATTGTGCGAGTCGATCATCTCGTTGAGTGTCTCGATGTAGAGGCGCGGCGCCGTGCCGTCCGGATCGGCGCGGACAGCGTCGCCGGCGACGCTCCACAGTTCTCGCTGGGCGTCGGCGATCTGAGTCACGTCTTCGTTGAATTGATCGCTGTCGGGGACTTGGTTGGCCAGATCGACGGCGATGTCGGCGTAGCGCGTGAGGAGGTCGAGCGAGCTCGTTCTGCTCGGCTCGGCCAGCATCTGCGCCCGCAGGTAGGTGGTGCCGATGTCGTTGGATTCCTGTACGACAATGGCGCGACGGGTGTCATACCGGCCCACGGCCATCGTGAGGCCGAACGCGAGGAGCAGGCCGACGAGGCCGAGCAGTGTCGCCTGCACGACCCCGACGGACTCATGGCCCGCGTCGGAGCGCGCCCGAATGCGCCGCCCGATGACCGTCCCGATGGCTGCCGCCCCGCCGACGATGACCACCAGGACGACGGCGAGGGTCACCGTGCTCATCCGAAAGAACATCACCCGCAACTCTCGCAGCCAGGACCACCCGTCGGCGGGACTGGGAGACCGTTTCGCCTCCCCGTGAGCAGCGCCCCGATCGCGACGGCATCCGGCGCACCCTCCGTGGTACCTTCGATCGACCGCGGACGCAAGACCGAGACGATGTGAGGCGGCGGGTGGATCCGACGTCAGACAACCCTCTACCGCCAGGACCCGAGGACGAGAAGACAGCCAAGCGCGGGTTCAACCGGCGCGAGGTCATCTTCATCGTCGGCGCCGGCGGTGTCGCCGCCGGCTTCGGCTTGGCCAAGGTGCTCTCCGACGACGACGGCGGCGGGTCGTCGACGCCCGGCGGCCGCGGGTCGAACGTCACCACGGCGACCGACGAGACATCTCCGTCGACGATCCCCAGCCGCTCAAAACCGCCGAAGACCGACCCGCCGGCGACTGACGTCCCGTCGACGGACACGCCGTCGACCGAGACGTCACCGCCTCCCCCTGACGACGTCGCGGGCGGTCTACCCGAGGCGCGGTGGAGCGATCCCGCGACCTGGGGCGGCCGGGTCCCGACCGAGGCCGACGTGGCCACGATCGACCGCCCGGTCCTGCTCGACGTCGACGCCATGGTCAGCGGCGTGCGCATCGAGCCCCGAGGGGCGCTCGTCTTCGATCCGGCCAGCGGCCGGCGGCTGGTGACCAGCGGCAACCTCGTCGTCGCCGGCCGGCTCGTGCTGCGCCCGGCCGACGCCGCGGTCCTGCACCACATCGAGTTCGTGGGCGTCGACGAGGAGCGGTTCGTCGGCGGGCACTCCCACGAGCCGATCGAGGAGGACGTCGGCCTGTGGACCGTCGGCGACGGAGTGCTCGACTGGCACGGCACACCGAAGACGTCGTGGACCCGGCTGGCGGGCGAAGCGCAGGCGGGGGACCGGACGATCACGGTCGACGACGCCAAGGGCTGGCAGGTCGGCGACGAGCTCGTCGTCACCCCGACCGAGCCGACCACGGTGGAGGACCACTCGGTCCACCACGACCGCCGTGTGATCGAGTCGATCGACGGGAAGCGGATCACGCTCGACCAGCCGCTCGACCACCCCCATCCCGTGGTGACCGTGCGCCGCGACGTCGTTCACCGGGCCGAGGTGCTCAACCTCACCCGCAACGTCGTGATCAGCGGCACGCCGGAAGGCCGCTCGCACGTGATCCTGCTGATGACGACCAAGCCGCAGCAGATCTCCCACATCGGCTTGCGCCACATGGGCCCCCGACAGGGCGACGACGAGGAGGTCCTCGGCCGGTACGCGATCCACTTCCACGCCGACGAAGGCGGCTCCAGGGGATCCGTCGTCGAGGGCGTCGCCGTGTACGACTCGACCGGCCACGCCTTCGCCGCCCACCTCTCCGACGGGGTGACGTTCCGCGACTGCGTCGCCCACGACCTGGTCGACGACGCGTACTGGTGGGACCTCGCCGTCGACGGCGGCGGACGGGACCTGGTCCCGTCGAACGACATCGTGTACGAGCGCTGCGTCGCCCACTTCGTGAAGAGCGGCGGCAACAGCAAGTTCAACCTCACCGGGTTCCTGATGGGTGCCGGCGACGGGAACGTCGCTCGCGGTTGCGTTGTCGACCGGCATCCAGGGAGGCGCGGAGTCGTCGGCCGGCTTCCACTGGCCATCGCACTCGCGGGACAAGAACACGTGGACGTTCGAGGACAACGTCGCCCACAACAACAAACACAGCGGGATCTACTTCTGGCAGAACGGTGCCCCCCGCACCATCGTCACCGGGTTCACGGCCTACCACTGCGGCCAGGGGATCTTCGCCGGGTCGTACTCGAACCTCACGTCGTACCGGGACTGCACGATCTACGCCTGTCAGGACGAGGGCCTCGTCATCTCGGCGCTGCCGGCCAAGAAGGGCGAGAAGTCCGGCGAGACGATCACCTACGAGGGCATGTACATCGACCAGGCCGGCCTCACCGACTACGCGGTCCTCATCACCAAGCACCTCGCCCGAGGAGGTCGCGTCACCATGATCTCCGGTTCGACGTTCATGGGCGGTCGCCAGGCCCAGATCGGGCTGCCCGAGGGCGGCGACCACCCGCAGCTGTACGACATCAGCGGGTGCACGTTCGAGGGCAACGAGTTCTGGCTCGCCGACGACGTCTCGGTCGAGACCGTGCTCAACGTCCGCGACTCGAGCGCCGGGCTCGTTCACCGTGCGGCGGGCCGATCAGCCCGGCGAGCTCCGCCCCGAGTGGAACGCGAGCGTGTCGCCGGAATGACCCCGCGGCCGGGATCACCAGCGCGGGGCGGTCTCCCCGAGCAACGCGACCAGCTCGGCGTTCGGTTGCTCGAAGCGCGCGGCCAGGGCGGCGCGGCAGCGCTCGGGAATCGGAGGCGGCGCCGGGCGCCGTTGGCGGCTGACGTTGACGAAGTCGGCCGGTTCCCACGGCCGCAACCCGAGGAACTCGAGAACGCGGCGGAACTCCGCCGCCGGGTCGGCGAAGAAGTCCTCGCTGCGCACGACGAGCAGACGGTCGGCCGGGAAGTGGGCCTGCCACCGGACGAGCTGCTCGGCGTAACGGCCCCTGGCGGCGTAGGAGTACCGCAGCAACGCCACCGGGTCGTGGAGCGGCTCGGTGCGGAGGCGAGCGAGATCGGGCGCGCAGCGGTCGTCCTCCGCCGCCACCGCCGCGGCGAAGTCGAGCGGCTCGTGGCCGAGCTCGACCATGTGGTGGTAGTGCGACCAGGCCCGCGCCACCGGGTCGCGCAGCATCACGACGAGCCGGGCCTCGGGGACCACCGCCGCCGCCCGTTCGGCGGCCAGCGGATGGAACAGGTAGTCGGGCGTCGCCTCGAAGACCAGCCGGGGACGCCCGGCGGCGAGCGCGAAGTGGGCCCGGTACCAGCGCTCACCCCGCCCGTAGCGACGGCTGAAGTACTCCACCTCCTTGCGCAGCGACGGGGCGACGTCGGGATGACGCCCGAGATGTCGATAGAGCGTGCTCGTGCCGCACCGCTGGGCGCCGATGACGAGGGCGTCGGGCAGGCGGCGCCAGTGCCCGGTTGACGCCCGGGCGCCGACGCGGAGCTGGGCGATCCGGTGCCGCACGTCCAGCGGGATCCGCGCCTTGACGGCGTCGAGCACGGGCACCGGCCCGACACTACGGGTGAGCCGTCGCCCGCCATTTCCCTATCTGGGCGGGATTCGTGTCAGACCAGCTTCTGGGCGGGATTCTCGCCGCCTGTTGACAAGAATCCCGCCCAGTTGCCAGGCCGAAGCATCAGTACAGACGCTCGATGGAGGCGTCGACGGCGACGTCGATCAACGTCGGCCCGTCACTGCGCGAATGCCCAGCCGAGCGCCGCTTCGAGCTCGTCGGCGCGCGACACGGAGCGAGCCGCACACCCGAAGCCGGCGGCGAGGTCGGTGAACCCGATGCCCGGCAGGTCGACGCCGGGCGGCTTGTCGACCGACATCACCCGCCCCAGCGCCTTGAGCGCTCCGTAGCCCTGGTTGTTGAGGATCACGAAGGCGATCGGCAGGTTGTGTTGCGCGGCCGTCCACAGCGCCTGGATGGAGTAGAGGCTCGAACCGTCGCCCAGCAGGCAGATCACGCGGCGCGTCGGATCGCCGAGGGCGACGCCGACCGCCGCCGGCAGACCGAAGCCGAGCCCGCCGCTGGCCGCGCAGTAGAAGCCGCCGCTCCGGCGGATCGGGAGGTGGTCGTGCATCGCGTTGCGGTGGGACGGCGCCTCCTCCACGACGACCGCGTCCGGCGGCATCAAGCTGGCCACGGTGTGCATCACGAAGGCGGGCGAGATCGGCTCGCTGGCGCTGCGGCACCGTCCGCGGTCCCCGTCCCGCCGCGGCCGGGGATCGCTGCTCCGCGCCGAGGTGGTCGAGCAGCGTGCGCACGCCGGCCCGCAACGTCGTGAGGACCGCGGTCCCGACCGGCGCCATGGCCGCAGTCTGCGGGTCGTCGACGAGTTGATACAGCGTGGTGCCCTCGGCGAGGAACGGGCCGCCGGCGTGCACGTGGTAGGTGAACACCGGGGCGCCCAGCACGACGACGACGTCGTGGTCGGCGAGCTGCCCGGCGAGGGTGGCCCGCTGGGGCGTGAGGAACCCGGCGAAGGCCGGATGGTCCTCCGGGAAGCTGCACCGGCTCGAGAGCGGGCTCACCCACACCAGCGCGCCGGACCGCTCGGCCAGCTCGATCGTGACGTCCCAGGCCCCGTCGCGGTCGACTCCCGGACCGACCACGAGGGCGGGACGCGAGCTGCCGCGCAGACCGTCGGCGACGGCCCGCAGCGCCCCGTCGTCGCCGAGGAACTCCCCCGCGACGCGGCGCTCCTCGATCGCTTCGGTCTCCGCATCCCAGTCGTCCTCGGGGATCGAGACGAACGTCGGTCCGTACGGGCGCTGCATCGCCGTGTGGTAGGCGCGGGCGATGGCGGCGGGCACGTCCGCTCCCCTCGCCGGCTCGCAGCTCCACTTGACGTACGGCTTCGGGAGCTCGGTCGCCTGCTCGGCGAACAGGAACGGCTGCGTCGGCAGCATCGCCCGGGTCTGCTGGCCGGCCGTGATCACCAGCGGCGTCCCGTTGCGCATCGCCGTGAAGATGCTCCCCATGGCGTGGCCGACCCCGACCGCCGAGTGCAGGTTCACGAAGGCGGCGTTGCCGGTCGCCTGGGCGTAGCCGTCGGCCATCGCCACCGCCGACGACTCCTGCAGGGCGAGCACGTACTGGAGGTCGTCGGGGACGTCCTTGAACATCCGCAGCTCGGTCGAGCCGGGATTGCCGAAGATCGTCGTCATCCCGAGCGCGCGCAGCAGGGCGTACGTGGCGTCGCGGACGGACAGGGTCACAACGACCTGCGCTTGGCGTCCCAGTTGCGCTCCAGGTTGTCGATCAGCGCCGGGCTGTAGAGGCAGCGGGCCTGGTCGCGCGTGTAGTTGCTCATGTACCGGCGGAACACGTCGAGCGGTTCATGGGCCACGCGCAGCGCCCTGCGGTTGGCGACCAGGCTGGTGGTGCCGGCGCTCGTCAACTCCGCCGCCGCCCGTTCGACCGCGCCCTCGATCTCGTCGCCCGGCACGACCTCGTCGGCGAGCAGCCGGCCCTCGTCGCTGTCCGCCTCGAACACGCGGTTGAAGAAGATCGCCTGACGAGTCAGCCGCTCGCCCACGAAGCGGGGCAGGCGGAGGTTCGCGCAGCCGGGGATGATGCCCTCCTTGCGGGCCGGCAGGTTGAAGTACGAGCCCTGCTCGGCGATCACGCGGTCCATCACGAGCAGCCACTGACAGGCGCCGCCGATGGCGAAGGACTCGACCGCGGCGATCCACGGCTTCTCCCGGCGGTCCTCCAACACGCCGCCGGCGGGGTCGCCGAGGTCGTGGCCGCGGTACATCTTGCTCACCACGCCCAACTCCCGCTCGATCATGAACTCGACGAGGGAGATCTTGCCGTGGTACAGGTGGGTGAGGTTGATGCCGGCGCCGAAGATGCGGCGGCCGGCGTGCTTCGGGTGCGTCGCCGGGGCCCCGCGCAGCACCCCCACCTCGATCGAGTCGTCGAGCAGGACGAGATCGACCGCCACCTCCAGCGCGCTCGTCGAGACGTCGTCCTCGGAGTTGAGGAAGGCGTGGTTCTGGATCGACACCACGCCGACCGTGCCGTCGCGCTCGACGCGCATCGGGCCGAGGTCGACCCTGCCGGTCCGCGCCAGCTCGTCGACGAGGTCGACGGCCTCGGGTCGCGGCTGCGCCATCGCGTGGAGCAGGTGCGGCCCGGTGCGCGGATGGGCGAGCACGTGGGCGACGAAGTCGCCCTGGGCGATCTCCAGGCCGCGCTTGTCCTTCTGCAGCCGTTCGCGTTCCTCGTCGATCGCGGCCCGGGTGGGCACAAGCCCCGGAAACCGCTCGGCCGCGGTGTAGACGAGCTCGGCCACCCGCAGCGACCGCGTCTGCCCGTCCGTGAGGGCGTCGTAGATCCCCTCGATGTCCTCGCCCAGGCGCGGCTGGTGGGTCCCGTCGACCACGCCCGTCACGTGCCCCCGACCCGGGTGGCCTGGCCCTCCCAATACGGCTCGCGCAGCTCGCGCTTGAGCACCTTGCCGGCGCCGGACTTGGGCAGCGGTTCGCTGCGCAGATCGATCCGCTTGGGCACCTTGTAGCCGGCGATCGCGTCGCGGCAGTGGCGGATCAGCTCGTCGGGAGTGACCTCGGCGCGGGGCACGACGACCGCGTGGACCGCTTCGCCCCACCGCTCGTCGGGCACGCCGAACACGGCCGCCTCGAGCACCGCGGGATGCCGGAACAGCACGTCTTCGACCTCCGTGCAGTACACGTTCTCGCCGCCGGACACGATCATGTCCTTCGCCCGGTCGACGAGGTACACGTAGCCGTCGTCGTCCATGTAGCCGAGGTCGCCGGAGCGGTACCAGCCGTCGACGAGCGCGGCGGCCGTCTGCTCGGGCTTGTTCCAATAGCCGACCATGACGTTCGGGCCGCGGATGAGCACCTCGCCGACCTCGCCGTCCGGCAGGCGGGTGCCGTCCGGGCCGGCGATCTCGATATCGACGCCGACCGCCGGTTGCCCGCACGAGCGCACCCGCGGGGAGTCGAGGAGGTGCTGCTCGCCCCGCACTGTCGTCGCGATCGGGGCGGTCTCCGTCGCGCCGTAGAGGTGTTGGAGCTCGACGTCAGGGAACGCCTGGTGGGCCCGCCGCAGCGTCTCGGTCGCAACCGGCGACCCGCCGTGACTGATCGTGCGCAGACTGCCGACGTCGCGGGGGCGGGCGAGCTGCTCCTCGCTCATCGCGGCGAGCATCGTCGGCACGACCAGCGTGTCGGTGACCCCGTGCCGCGCGATGAGATCGAGGGCGGCGGCGGGATCGAAGGTCGGCAGCACGACGTGCCGGCCGGCGTGCCACACCGTGGCCAGTACGGCGATCGAGCCGGCGGCGTGGAACAGCGGCGCGACGATGAGCCAGCACGTCTCCGGCCGGAACGGGGCGAACACCTGGTAGTGGAAGGCGTTGGCGACGAGGTTGCGATGGGTGAGCATGACGCCCTTGGCCGCGCCCGTCGTGCCGCCCGTGTAGAAGAGGCCGGCGAGCGTGTCCTCCGACAGGTCGTCGGGCAGGTCCGCAGGGGCACTGTCGGCAACCAGCCGCTCGTACTCCGCGCCGAGGTCGATCACGTGCTTCACGCTCTCGCCGAGACCGCCCACGTCCCGTCCGGCGAACAGCACGGCGGCGCCGGCGTCGTCGATCGCGTAGCGCAGCTCGGCCTCGGTGTGGCGCTGGTTGAGCGGGACGAGGACCATGCCGGCTCCCGGCACGGCCTGGTACAGCTCGAGGTAGCGATGGCAGTTCGGACCGACCACGGCGACGCGGTCGCCCGCACCGAGCCCGAGCTCGTGCAGCCCGCCGACCAACCGGCGGCACCGCTCCCACGTCTCGTCGTAGGTGAGCTCCACGTCGCCGCAGCTGACGGCGGTCGCGCCGGCGGCGATCCGCCGGGCCCTGCGCAACGGTCCGAGCATCGTCGTCATGATTGCCGCCCCCTCCTCCCCGCCCATCGGGGCAATTGCGACGACCATAGCCCGGTCGTGAACCCTAGGATCGGCCGACTTACCGGCATCCGCGGAGGGCGGACGTGCACACCGAGCATGCTGACATCGACGCCCAACTGAGAACGTTGCTCGAGCAGCGGGTTCGTCTGGACCACGCGTCCACCGTCGACGCGCAGGCGTCGCTCCTCGATCTGGGTCTGGACTCCACCGCCATCCTCAGCCTGGTCGTGGGGATCGAGGAGCGCTTCGGCATCGAGATCCCGGATCGCGACATCACCGTCGACAACTTCGGCAGCATCGCCGGGATCACCAGCTACGTCGCCCGCCAGCAGTCGCCGTGAGCGCGCACCAGTCCGTCGGAGCGCTGCTGGCGACGACCGTGGACCGCTTCGGGCCTCGGCTCGCCCTGGTCGACGGGCCGCGCCGCCGCACGTGGGACGAGCTGTTCGCCGACACCCGGCGGCGGGCGGGGGCGCTGGCGGTGCGGGGCGTCGGGTCCGGCGACGGCGTCGCCCTCGTCCTCGGGAACAACCACGACTTCGTCACGACGTTCCTCGCCACCCAGCTGCTCGGCGCGATGGCCGTTCCCCTGAACCCCCAGTTCACCGACGCCGAGCTCGGTCAGCACCTGGCCCAATGCGACGTTGCCGGGATCGTGGCCGACCCGGGGGCGGCGCCGGCGATTCGCGTGTGGGCGAAGGGCCGATCGTCGTCACGGCGGGCGGACGTGTGGGTCGCCGACGGTGACGAGCTCGACAGCAGCGGTGACGCGCTCCTCCCCGTCGATGCCGTCACTGGGGACGATCCTGCCGCGCCGGCACTCTTCGCCTTCTCGTCGGGGTCGACGGGCACGCCGAAGGGCATGATCAGGACGCGCGCCAACCTGACGGCGGAAGCCGAGCAGTTCAAGGCGACCGTCGGCGTCACCGAGGACGACGTCGTCCTGGCCGTGGTCGCCCTGTTCCATGCCCACGGACTGGGCAACGGCCTGCTGGCGGCGATCCGGTCGGGGGCCGCCCTCGTCCTGCTCCCCCGCTTCGAGCGTGACGCGGTGCTCGAGCGCGATCGAACGGGAGCGGGTCTCGGTGTTCCCGGCGGTGCCGTTCATCTTCCACACCCTCGCCGAGACGCGCCGGTCCACGCGCGCCGACGTCGCCGCGCTGCGGCTGTGCATCTCCGCCGGCGCGCCCCTCGCCCCGGAGACGTACGAGTTGTTCCACGCCCGCTTCGGCACCCCGATCCGCCAGCTGTACGGGTGCAGCGAGGCGGGATCGGTCACGATCAACCTCGACCCCGATCCGACGAGCAGCTGCGCGTCGGTCGGCCGGCCGATGCGCGGCGTCGACCTCGTCGTCGTCGACGAGGACGGTGTCAGCCGACCGCCCGGCGAGAGCGGTGAGATCGAGTTCCGCAGCTCGGCCCTCACCGCCGGATACGTCGGCGCCGACCCGGCGGCCGACGAGCTCTTCCACGACGGATGGTTCCGCACCGGCGACCTCGGCCACCTCGACGACACCGGCAACCTGTACGTCACCGGGCGCACCAAGCTGTTCATCTCGACGAGCGGCTTCAAGGTCGACCCGTTCGAGGTAGAGGCGGTCCTGCGGGCCCACCCCGACGTCGCCGACGTGGTCGTCGTCGGCACCAAGGGCGACCGCGGCGAGGAGGTCGTCAAGGCAGTCGTGGTTCCCGACGGCTCGGCCACCGACGAATCGCGGTTGCACGACCAGCTGATCGCGGCCTGCGGCGACACGCTGGCCCCGTTCAAGGTGCCGCGCATCGTCGAGTTCCGCTCCGAGATCCCACGCAGCCCGCTGGGCAAGATCCTCCGCAAGTACCTCGTCTGAACGCGATGGGCTCGCCGCCGCCACCGTTCCCGTTCATCGTCGGCTGCGGCCGTTCGGGCAGCACGCTGCTGCGCGCGATGTGTGACGCCCACCCGGCCCTCGCCGTCCCGCCCGAGTCCCACTTCATCGTGTCCCTCGCCCCGCGCCGACGGGACGCCGCGACCCGCCCCTTCGATCTCGCCGGGTTCCTCGACCGCCTGCACGCGAGCGAGCGCTTCGAGCTGTGGGGCCTCGACCGCCCCGCCGTGGTGGCGGCACTGGAGCCGACGCCGCCGGCGTCCTATCCGGACGCCGTCCGGAGGATCTTCTCGCTGTGGGCCGAGGCCCAGGGCAAGGAGCGCTACGGCGACAAGACCCCCGGATACGTCCTGCACATCCCGAGGCTCGCTGAGCTGTTCCCGGAGGCGGTCTTCGTGCATCTGATCCGCGACGGGCGCGACGTGGCGTCGTCGTTCCTCGAGCTCGGTTGGGCCGACCGGATCGAAGCGGCGGCGCTGCACTGGCGGTTGCGGGTCCGCCGGGGCCGGCGCGCGGGTCGGGCGCTGC
The DNA here is from genome assembly GCA_963755235.1 of uncultured Acidimicrobiia bacterium. GTDB lineage: Bacteria > Actinomycetota > Acidimicrobiia > Acidimicrobiales > Ilumatobacteraceae > JALZMG01. The sequence goes on along the minus strand of CAVWJT010000014.1, from coordinate 38,089 downwards.
CGGCTGGGCGCTATCACGAGCTCCGCTACGAGGAGCTCGTGACTGATCCCGCCCCCCGGCTCCGGGAGTTGTGCGCGGCGATCGAGTTGCCCTTCTCCCCCTCGATGGTCGATCCGACGGATCGGGCCGAGATGGTCGTCCGCACGACCCGGCATCCGGTGTACCACCAGCGCCTCTCCATCCCGCCGACGCCGGGACTGCGGAACTGGCGAGCCGAGCTCAGCGAGCAGGACGTCGCCCGGTTCGAACTGCTGGCCGGCGACACGCTGGCCGAGCTCGGCTACGAGCGGTCGGGAGTCGGTGCGTCGGCGGCGATGCGGCGCGAGGTCGCCGGCCAGTGGGTGCGGTGGCAGCTGCACCGCGTGCGGCGCCGGGTGGGTCGCGCCGCATGAGACTCCGGCCGAGCGCGCGCTACGGTCGAAGTATGTCGACCGGCGGGCGAGCCGCTCCTCGGCGGGGTCGTCTCGTGACCGCCGTCGTGCCGTGCGTGCTGCTGCTCGTCTCGTGCGCGTCCGACGCCGACGCCGACCTCGAGGCCAGGGTGGAGGAGCTGGAACGGGAGAACGCCGAGTTGCGCCAGGAGCTGGCCGACCGGGCGTCGGACGACGGCCCGGAGGACACCGGGACCGGCGGCGCGATCGACTCCGGGGCGGCGACGAGCACGTCCAGCGCGACCACCACCACCACGACCACCGTCGCGCCGCGCGCGGTGCGCGGCTCCCGCCAGCGCCCGATCGCCCTGGGCCGCCGGATCCCGGTGGGCGACTGGGTCTACAGGGTGCAGGCGTTCGAGCCCAACGTCAACGAGGTGGTGGCGGCGCTCGACGAGGGCAACGAGCCTCCCGCGGAGGGGCAGGTCTACGCCAGGCTGCGCATGCGGGCCCGGTACGTGGGCGAGGGCGCCGGCGATCCCCGCCGCCTCAGGATCAACCTCGTCAGCCCGGAGGGGAAGTCGATCGGCGCGGTGTCGGTGTGCTGCCGGCCCGGGCGCGACACCCTCGACGACCAGGCCGAGACGTTCACCGGCGGCATCGTCGAAGGCTGGATCTACTACCTGATCGCCGCCGAGGACGCCCTGGGGGGCAAGTTCCTCGGCTTCGACCCGAACGGGGACTTCCCCGGCGTCCCGGGCGGCATCGGCTTCTTCCGCGTCAACTGAGCGCCGCGGCGTCGAGACGGTCCGCCAGCGCGCCCATGGTGAGCACGTCCAGCCGGCCGGCGTCACGTTGTCGCGCCACCTCCTGACAGATCGCACCGAGCCCGCGCAGCGCCCGTTCGGGCGCGGCGGTGACGTTGTAGGGGTGGAACCAGAGATGGAACATCGACCGTTCTCGGGCCGCCAGCCGGATGCGGGCCCGCGCGCGGCGAGCCCAGATGCCGATCGGCAGCCGCCGCCCTCTCGTCGCCGGCGCGAACAGATACGTCTGGGGCAGGTTCCAGACCCCGCTGGGCTCGCGCACCGGCCGGACGGCCGACCGGGCCAGCGGCCGCACCCGGTCGACGGTGCGGGCCACGCGGCTGAGCGGCACCGTCTCCGTCCGGCCCCGGTAGCACCGGAAGCCGTGCTCGCCGAGCAGGCCGACGTGGCCGATGGCGTTGCGGGGGAACACGAACGAGCGCAGATCGATCTGCGCGCCCGCCGCCGCCCGGCAGGCGGCGAGGTCCGAGGCGAACGCCTCCTCGCTGCACCCGGGGTCGGCGGCGATCAGGTGGGAGAACGAATGGCAGCCGATCTCCTGGGCGACTTCGCAACCGGCGATGGCGGCGACGACGTCGCGGCCGTAGAACGCCGGCGCCTCGGCCAGCGTCGAGCAGGGGTCGATGTCGTACCAGTCGCCGTCCAGCCAGGAGTACGCCGGGCGCACGATGTCCGGGTGCGGGCGGCCACCGTTCGCCGCGCAGCGGTCGAGGAGGAGATGGCCGACCACCGCCCAGGTGGCCGGGATCTCGTAGCGGGTGAAGACCTCGAGGATCTCCGCGATCACCGCCCGTTCGGTGCTGTAGTCGCGCGCGGGTCCGCCGTCGCGGCGGTGGGCCTCACCCCAGGCCAGCTCGGTGTCGATCGACACCACCGCCACCCCCCGGCCGAGCGGCGCCCCCGAGCTCACCGGCCGGTCCTCGTTCGAGCTGGCCGAGCGACCTGCTGCTCGAGCAGATCACCGAGCCGGTCGGCGACGTCGGCCAGGGTGAACCGCTCCGCCCAGGCCCGTCCGGAACGCGCCGTGGCCTCCCGGTCCGGGGCGGTGTACGCGGCCACCATGGCCGTGCCGAGCTCGCTCGTCGAGCCCGCCGGCACGAGCCGGGCGTACCCGCCCGTCAGCTCCACCACCGGCGCGATGTCGAAGGCGACGACCGGTGTCCCGACGGCCATCGCCTCGAGCACGGCGCTCGGCGAGCCCTCGGACAGGGAGCTGAACACGAAGACGTCGGCGACGGCAACGAGGGCCGAGGCGTCCGGGCGCCAGCCGAGAAGCTGTACGGCGCCGTCGAGACCGTGACGGGCGATGGCCGCCCGCACCGTCGGGCGCGGCGGACCCGGCTGCGCCGGCGATGGCCAGCTCGGCGTCGGGAAGGGCCGTCCGCACGTCGGCGAACGCTTCGACGAGCAGATGCTGCGCCTTCTCCGGCACCATCCGGGCGACGTTGACGAAGAGCGGCACGCCGGCCCGCAATCCGAACGCCGACCGATCCACCGCCGGTGACGGTGGCGCCACGTCGATGCCGCGGGGCACGACCGTGACCCGGGACGGGGGGACGCGGAACAGCTCGCAGTTGCTGTCCCGGGCGTAGGCGCTCACGGCGCGAAAGCGGACGCCGTCGGACCGGGCGGCGCGGCGGGCGATGGCGTGCATCGTCCGGCCTCGCCAGCCGGCCATGCCGGGCTGGAGGGCCCGCTGGAGGCCGATCTCGCCGGTGCGGTTGAACGACGACACGACGGGGATCCGCAGCGGCCGGGCCGCCAGCTCACCGACGAGGTTGGCGGTGAACAGTGTGGTGTGGACGACGTCGGGCCGCCAGCGCCGGAGTGCGGCGTGCAAGCGGGCGGCGGCCCACGGCCAGGTTCGGCCGGCCCGCCGGCCGCTCAGTCCGAGCGCGGTCACGGGGATGCCGGCGCGCTCGAGGCGATCCTGGAGCTCGTCGCGCTCGAACAGCCGCACGACGCGCTGGTCGGCGAAGCGGTCACTCATCGCCACGACTTCTTCAACCAGGCGCCGTTCCGCCCCGCCGGTCTCGGCCAGCGAGTCGACGACATGCACGATGCGGATCACGCCGGCTCGGGTCGGGCGGCCGGGAGGACGGACCGGACAACCCACCGCTCGACGACGGCCAGCGTCGCCTCCTGGGTGGCGACGCTGGTGAGGCCATGGATCTTCCCCGGGACGACCTCGACCTCCAGCAGGGGTCCGGCCCCGGCGACGATCGCGCCGAGCTCGCCGGCGCGGGCGAGCTCGAAGTCGCGGCGGTAGTTGTCGTCCTCGCCGTACACGACGAGCACCGGGATCCGGCGGGCGACGAGCGCGGCCAGCTCGCGGCGGAAGCCGCGGCTCAGCCACTCCGGCTCGGCGCGCTCGCCGGGACGGATGCGGTGCCGGGCGACAACGGTCAGGGCGCGGGTCGTACGCCCCAGCGCCCGCCGGCGCGCCGGGCTCCGCAGCACCGCCCACGCCCGCCCGATGGTGGCCCGCCGGGCGAGCTTCGAGATGGGCCGCCGGTCGAGCCGGCGCGCCACTTCGAAGTCGTGCACGGGCGGCACGATCAGCGCCACCCCGGCGGTCGCCTCCGCGCGGTACGCGTACGACAACGCGGTGCGCGCTCCGAAGCAGTTCCCCACCAACACCGGACGCAGCCCCTGGCCCTCGATCCACCGACCGACTGCGTCGAGGTCCTCGACGAAGGGTTGATCGAGCCGGAACACCTCCTCGCTCGGACCTCCGCTCTCCGCCACCCCGTGGTAGCTGAAGCGCACGCAGTGGAGCCCCGACGCGGCGAGCCGCCGGGCGAGGCGGACCTGGGTGCGGCGCGGACCGGACGACGGCCGCCAGCCGCCGCCCCGCAGAAGGACCGCGGCGAGACCGGTGGCCGGTCGCGTCGGTTGAGTGACGACGGCCAGCAGATCGCCGGGCGGCGCGGCGATGAACACGGGCTGCTCGTCGGCTGCGGTGGCCGCGGGGGCGGACTCCACGGCCGTCACGGCAGTCGCGCGAGCAGCCAGTCGGCCGTCGGGTCCAGAATCGCCGCCACCGGTGCGAGGCGGTCGTGGACGAACCACCAGGTCTCCTCGGACGGGCAGCACTGGGCGGTCACCGAGAACCCCACCGCGGTCCAGCGCTCGACGAGGCCGCGGTACTCGTCCCGCAGCTCCTCCTGCTGGCCGAGCTGCAGCAGCAGCACCGGCCGCGGCCGCGGGCCCATCAGCGTCGCCAGGTCGCGGTCGCCGGGCGTGTGGAACAGCGGACCTCCGACGGGGGCGCCGAGCAGATCGATGAAGCCGCAGCGGGCGAGCTCGGCCTCGGGCTCCTCGGGCTCCTCGGCGCCCGCGGTGCCCGCCTTGAACTGGTGCACCGAGCGGGCGCGCAACCCTTCCCGGAAGTACCGGCGGGGATCGGTGGTCGGCTCCCACAGCACGACCGGCGCCTCGTCGAGCTCGGCGGCGACGGCGCTCGCGGCCAGGGCGCCGAAGCGGGTGCCCATGACGGCGACCGTCTCGACGGGCGACCGCTCGCGCAGGTGCGTGACCGCCGCCATGGTGTCCGCGATCATCGAGTCCAGCGTCAGGTCGGCGCCGTCCCCGTCGCTCTGGCCGGCGCCGCGGGGATGGAACCGCTGCACGACGACTCCGGCGGCGGCCAGCTGGCGGCCGAGCCGCACCTCACGCTGGTAGTTGGCGCCGAAGTCGGCGAGGATCGGCGGGCAGACGACGAGCCCGGCGCGAACCGGGCCGGCGGGCACGTGGCGGCACCCGAACAGCAGACCCCGGTCGCCGAAGAACTCGACTTCCTCGGTTCCGCCGTCGTCGCGGTGGGTGATGGCCAACTGCTCGGGCGGGGATCCGCCAACCAACATCGGGTCTCTCTTCTCTTCCCGTGCGCCTCCGCCGGGGAGCGTAATCTCGGCGCGGTGGGCGGGTCAGAGCCAATCAGGACGGCCCATCGCCGCATCGTGCGCCGCATCTCGCCCGCGACGCGCAAGCGCATTGCCGCCCTCCTCCCCCGCCGGATGCTGGCCTCGTACCGTCACCGGCGGGCCGACGTGTACCTCGTGTCGTTCCCCAAGTGCGGCCGGACGTGGCTGCGCGTGATGATCGGGCGGGCGTTCCAGGTGCACTTCGGGCTGCCGGCCGGCGCCGACCTTGTCGAGCTCCACCGGCTCGCCGAGCTCGACCCGCGCGTCCCCTGCGTCGTCGCGACGCACGACGACGACGCCCAGTGGAAGCCGCCCGAGGCGGTCGAGGCCGACAAGTCCCGGTACCGCGCGAAGCGGGTGATCCTCCTCGTGCGTGACCCGCGTGATGTCATCGTCTCGTTGTACTTCCAGCGCCGCGGCCGCCACGGCGGCTACGCGGGCTCGCTGGCGCAGTTCCTCGACGAGCGGGTCGGCGGGTTCGAGTCGCTACTGCGCTTCTACGACGCGTGGGCCGACAACGTCGCCACTTCGGAGAACGTGCTGGTCGTGCGCTACGAGGACCTCCACGCCCGGCCGGAGGACGAGCTGCGGCGGGTGCTGACCTTCGCCGGAGTGGATGGCGTCCGGCCGGAGGTCGTGGCCGATGCCGTCGAGTACGGCTCGTTCGACCACATGCGCGAGCTCGAGGAGACCGAGGCGTTCGGTTCCGAGAAGCTGCGTCCGGGTCGACGCGGGGACGTCGACACCTACAAGACGCGACGCGGCAAGGTCGGCGGCCACCGCGACGAGCTGACCGCGGAGCAGATCGACCGGCTCGACCGCATGCTCGCCGACTCTCGGGTCAGCCGGTTCGGCTACTGACCGCCTCGCCTACGCCTCGGACGGAGGGATGCCGTAGAGCGCGAGGAGCTGCCGGCGCACGGTCGCCGGGTCGTAGGCCGCGGCGCGCCGCCTCCCGGCCGCACCGAGCCGCGAGCGCAGACCGTCATCACGGACCAGGCGGCCGATCGCCGCCGCCGCGGCCTCGGTGTCGCCGACCGGAAAGAGCAGTCCGGCCTCGTCGTCGCCGAGCAGGTCGCGGATCGGCGGGAGGTCGCTGCCGGCGACGGGGATGCCGTTGAGCATCGCCTCGGCCGCCACCCGGCAGAACGAGTCGAGCACCGACGGGCACACCACCACGTCACAGCGGGCGTACACCTCGCGGACGTCGGGAAACTTGCCCTCGATCGACACGTGCCCGTTGCCGGCCATCGCCTGCAGCCGCTGCCAGGTGGCGTCGAGGTCGGCGTCCGTCTGACGCGAGAACACCAGCCACCGCACCGGCACCTGGTCGCCCAGCGCGGCGATGATGTCGGGCAGCAGGTCGAACCCCTTGTACTGCCTGGGGGCGCCGACGTAGGCGACGCTGACCGGGTCGCCGCCGAGGTGTTCCGGCGCGACGACGTCGTCGGGGTCGATCGGGTTGGGGACGATCTCGACCTCGTCGGCGCGCGCGAGCCGGGCGTCGACGGCGAGGTCGCGCGCGAGGGGTGACACCGCCGCCCACCGCACGTCGCAGCGCGGCAGGACGAGTCGCCACAGCCACCCGAACCAGCGCACCGACGGCGGGATGGCGAAGTTGTGCACCCACACGACGAGCGGCACCCGGCTGACCAGGGCGGCGGGGAGCGCCAGGCTCAGCTCCTTGAGGCCGTTGGCGTGGATGGCCGTCAACTGCTTGCGCCGCCGGACGGCGAAGGCGCCCAGACGGGCCGCCGTCCACGCCCGGCGCAGCGGGCGCAGCCGTCGGTCGGCCGACACGATCGGCAGATGCCGCTCGGCGGCCTGCTCCTCCTCGACCAGCGAGACGAAGCGACCGGACGGCGGGGCCGCGAGGATGCGGTCGGTGACGCCGCCGACGGACGCCAGGACGGTCGCCAGCGAGCGGGTGGAACCACCGATGCCGGTTGGAATGCTGACGAACAGGACCGCGTGCCGGCCGCCGGTCACGGGCAGGTCATCTCTCCGATGCGAGCGACCGAGCGCCAGCCGAGGGAGCGGCCAGCAACGGCCTGCGTGGCCGGGGAACGCCATCACGGAGCGCCGACGTCCCAGTGGGCCGGGACGTGGACCGGTGACAGCCGGCCGATGCCGGGCGGTCCGACATCGAGGTCCGGGCCGGCCACCTCGAACGACGCCGCCGGCTGCCAGCTGAGCAGCTCGCCGCGGGCGAGGAACACCCCGACCCAGAGGAAGAACCGGCCGCGGGGCAGGGGGAGCCGCTCGATCCGGCAGCGCACCTCGACCTCGCCGTCGTCGGGCAGGTGGAGATCGTGGCGCAGCAGGAAGATCGGCGCCGCCGGGCCTTCGCTGCAGCCGATGCACACCCGGCCGGCAGCCGGCTGGGCGCTGCGCAGCACGAGCATGACGTCGGCGGCCTGCTGGCTCCGCAGCATCTCCCCGTCGACACCCATCACCCTCGCCTTCACGAGGCGGACCACCCCGTCCGCGTCGGCGGTGATCTCGGCCACGTGCTCGAGCGCTTCGCGGTACCCACCGAGGACCTCCCGCACGGGTCCGTCGGCCTGGACCCGTCCCGCGTGGAGCCACACGGCCCGCTCGGTGATGCTCTCGACGGCGACGAGGTCGTGGCTCACGAACACGAGCGTCGTGCCGGCAGTCAGCATCGTCCGCATGCGGTCGATGCACCGCTGCTGGAACCCGGTGTCACCGACCGCGAGCACCTCGTCGACGAGCAAGACGTCGGGTTCGAGGAAGGCGGCCACGCCGAAGCCGAGCCGCATCTGCATCCCGCTCGAGTAGAACTTCACCTGCCGGTCGACCGCCTCCTCGAGTTGGGCGAACTCGACGATCTCGTCGAACCGGGATGCCACCATCTTGCGCGGCAGACCGAGCAGCGTGCCGTACAGGTGGATGTTCTCGCGGCCGGTGAGCTCGGGATGGATGCCGGCGCGCACCTCGATCAGCGCCCCCGTCCGGCCGGCGACCTCGACCCGGCCGGCGTACGGGTACATCACCCGGGTGAGGATCTTGAGCAGCGTCGACTTGCCCGAGCCGTTGATCCCCACCAGTCCGACGGCGTCGCCGGGCTGGGCGCGGAACTCGACATCCTCGAGCGCCCACCGCCAGCCCCGCCGACCCCGCCCGCGCAGGTGACGCTTGGCGGAAGCGACGCGCGCCCGCAGCGACTGGCGGGTCGGATCGGCGCGGAACCGCTTCCAGACGTGCGTGGCGTCGATCGTGCCGTCAGGCAACGTCGGCAAAGCCGGTCTCCATCTTCTTGAACGCGAGGTAGCCGCCGACGAGGGTGACCACGCTCGCGACGGCGGCGATGGCGACGAGGTCGAGGCGGGGTTGGAGGCCGAAGAGCACCGTTCGGCGGTAGCCGTCGATCACCGGGGCGAGCGGGTTCAGCGCCGAGTACCACAGCCACCACGACTCCGGGATGACCGTGAGGTCGTAGCCGACCGGTGTCGCGAACAGCCCGAGCTGGAGCCCCATCGGGAGCAACTGGCGGATGTCCCTCACGTACACGATGAGGGCCGAGATGATGAGCACGAGCCCGATCGTGTACGCCAGCTGCACCGCCATCAGCGCGGGCACCCACAGGGAAGCGAGGTGGGGCATGAAGCTGTAGATCACGAACAACACGCCGAGGATCGACACCGCGATCGCGCTGTCGACCCCCGCGGTGGCGACCGAGGCGATCGGGAAGACCTCCCGCGGGCAGTACACCTTGTTGAGCAGCGTCAGGTTCTGGACGATGCTGACCGCGCCCTTCCCCAAGGCCCCGGCGAAGAACGTCCAGGACAGCAGCCCGACGTACGAGAACAGGGGGTACGGGACCCCGCCGGTGTTGACGTCGGCGACCCGCTTGAAGAACAACGTGAACACGACCATCATCAGGAACGGAGTGACCAGCGCCCACGCGAACCCGACGCGCGTCTGCTTGTACCGTGCGCGCAGGTCCCGCTCGGTGAGCACGACGACGAGCTCGCGCCCCGCCCACAGCTCGCGCGCCATCGCCACCGGGCGCACCAGTCGCCGGAAGATCAGTTCAGGTGGCGGACCCTGGACTGCCGTCAAGTTCCTTCCTCACGCGTGGACGACCCGTCGTTCTCCGATCGCGATTCGAGCGCCGCGGACGATACTCGTTCGCGTCTCGCGCGTGCCCGTCGTATCGATCGGCCGCCGCGTGACCGAGCGCGGCGTGCTCAACGTGATCACGTCCACGCAGCGGCGCGGCGCCGAGGTCTTCGCCACCGACCTCGTCGCCGACCTCCGAACGCGAGGGCTCTCGGCGGAGATCGTGGCCCTCACCGCAAGCCCGGACGGGGAACCGCTGTCGTCACCGGTGCTCGGGCCGAGCCCGCTCGCGCCGTCGACGCTGCTGGCGCTGCGGCGCGCCGCGGCGTCGACGGGTGCGGTCGTCGCCCACGGCTCGCGCACACTGCCGGCGTGTGCGGTGGCACTCGCCGCGAGCGGCGTACCGTTCGCCTACCGGAGCATCGGCGACCCGGCGGTGTGGTCGGCGAGCGCGTCGCGGCAGCGGCGATCCACGCGGCTGTTGCGCCGCGCCCGGCTCGTCGCCGTCCTCTGGCCGGGCGCCGCCGACGTGCTGGTCGGTCGGGGCGCCGTGGCACCGGATCGCATCCGCGTGATCCCCAATGGCGTAGCCGCCGCCCGCTGCCCGCTACCGGGCCCCGAGGATCGTCTCGCCGCCCGCCTGCGGTTCGGGCTCCCTGCCGACGCCGAGGTCGTCGGTTACCTGGGTTCGCTCACCCCCGAGAAGCAGGTCGGAGCAGCGATCGCCGCCGTCGCCCGCGTGCCTGGTGTGCACCTGCTCGTCGCCGGGAGCGGCCCCGAGCGGGCCGTGCTCGAGGCCCAGGCGGCACGGGACGCGCCGGCGCGGGTGCGTTTCGCCGGGAGCGTCCCCGACGGCGCGACCGTCGTCGCCGCCGCCGACGCGGTGATCCTGTCGAGTCGCACCGAAGGGATGCCGGGCGTGCTCATCGAGGCCGGTCTCGCCGCCCGACCCGCCGTCGCCTTCGACGTCGGCGCGGTGTCCGAGGTCGTGGTCGACGGCGAGACCGGCGTGCTCGTCGCCCCCGACGACGTACCCGCGTTGGCCGGGGGCATCCGGCGGGTTCTGGACCACGCGGCCGTGATGGGCGAAGCCGCCCGTGAGCGCTGCCTCGCCCGGTTCGAGATCGGGGTCGTCGGCGCCCGCTGGGCCGAGCTGATCTCCGAGGTCACGACGGGCTGAATCGAATACTGTTCTTGCAGCTGGATCGGCCCCCCTGAGGGCCGATTTGGCTGCAGAAACGGGAGATCAGCGTGGACAGGCATGACGACAGTGCGGATGGGCCCGTCGGCGTGCTGATGCTGACCAAGGGACTGGGGCGTGGCGGTACGGAGCGGCTGCTCGTCGACGCGGTACGCCACCTCGATCCCGCCCGCTACCGGGTCGAGGTGGCATACCTGCTGCCGTGGAAGGACGCCCTCGTCGACGAGGTTCGCGAGGCGGGCGTTCCCGTCCACTGCCTCGACGGTCCCCGCCCGACGAGCGTCGCCTGGCTCGGGCGCCTCCGCCAGTTGGTGCGCGCCCACGACATCGCGATCGTCCACACGCACATGCCGTCGCCCGCGGTCGCGGCCCGCCTGGCGCTGAGTCGCCGCCGGCCGGCGATCGTGCACACCGAGCACAACCTGTGGAGTCGCTACCGGCCGGTCACGCGCTGGGCGAACCGACTCACGTACCGGCGCAACCGGGCGGTGATCGCGGTGTCCGACGGCGTCGCCGCATCGATCAGATCGCGTGTCCCCGTCGACGTCGTGCGCCACGGGATCGAGGCGGAGCGCACCCATCCGGCGACGACCGCCCGGGTGGCGGCGCGGACATCGCTCGGCCTCGACCCTGACGTCGCCGGTGATCGGCACCGTCGGGAACTTCACCGCCAAGAAGGACCACGCCACGCTGCTGTGCGCCGTCGCGCGGGTGGCCGCGGAGATCCCCGCGGTGCGCCTCGTGCTCATCGGGTCCGGGCCCCTGGAGGACGAGCTGCGCCGGCTCGTCACCACGCTCGGGCTCGACGCCAACATCGTCTTCGCCGGCTCGCGTGGCGACGTGCCCGAAGTGCTCCCCGGTTTCGACGTGTTCGCCCTCAGCTCCCGGTTCGAGGGTCTGCCGATCGCCCTGCTGGAGGCGATGGCCACCGGACTGCCCTGCGTCGCCACCGCCGTCGGGGGGATCCCGGAGGTGGTGACCGACGGGCACGACGGGCTGCTCGTCGCCCCGGCCGACCCGGTCGTGCTGGCGGAGGCCCTCACCACCCTGCTCGGCGATCCCGCCCGCCGCGAGACGCTCGGGCGCAACGCCACCCGCCGGGCGGGCGACTTCGCGGTCACCGGGGCGGTGCGCGAGATCGAGCGGGTCTACGCCGAGGCGCTCGGGCGATGCTGAGCACGGCTGCATCACGGCGCCAAGCGGCGATGCCCGGCGGGATCCTCGTGATCGGAGTGGCGTTCGCCCTCGGCTACCTGCTCGCCCTCGGCTGGGCGATGGAGAACCTGTCCTACGACGTGTGGGGGGCGATGGTCGTCGGCCCCGTGCTCATCGCCATCAGCATCCCGATCCTCGCCCGCGCCGCCCGCGCCGATCGCGATCCGCTGATGGGCAAGATCCTCTTCGCCGCGTTCGCGGCGAAGATGGTCGGCGCGCTCTTGCGGTACGCGGTCACGTTCGAGGTGTACGGAGGGCGCGCCGACGCCGGTGGCTACCACGGCTCCGGATCACGGTTGGCGGCGGCGTTCTGGGACGGGACCTGGGACCGCGTCCTGCACGACGAGGTGCCCGAGCTGGTGGGCACGGAGTTCATGCGGCTGGCCACGGGGGCGGTCTACGTCGTCACCGGGCCGACCAAGCTCGGCGGCTTCCTCGTCTTCGGGTGGCTCAGCTTCTGGGGGCTGTACTGCTTCTACCGCGCGTTCCGGATCGCCTTCCCCGAAGGCGACCATCGTCGCTACACGCTCGCCCTGTTCTTCCTCCCGTCGCTGCTCTACTGGCCCTCCAGCATCGGCAAGGAAGCCTGGATGCTGTTCACGCTCGGCATCATCGCCTACGGCGCGGCCCTCGTCCTGACCTACCGGCCGCACGGATACCTCGTCCTCGGTCTCGGGCTCGCCGCCACCGCCGCCGTTCGCCCGCACGTCACCCTGCTCGCGTTCGTCGCCTTCTTCGTCGCCTATCTCGTGCGCCGCCGATCGTGGCGGGAGTCCCAACTCGGACTGCTGGGGCGACTCGCCGGGATCGCGGTGATCGTGGGGGCGGGGGTGCTGATCGTGGCCCAGACGGCCCAGTTCTTCCACCTCGACTCGATCGACGGGGGCAGCGTCGACCAGGTGCTCGACCGTACGGTCGACCAGTCGTCCGACGGCGGCTCGGAGTTCGCCACCGCCCGGGTGACGTCGCCGGCGGAGTACCCGTACGCCACGCTCTCGGTCCTGTTCCGCCCGTTCCCGTGGGAGGCGGGGAACGCCCAGGCGCTCGCCGCGGCGATCGAGGGAGTCGTGCTGATGGCGCTGTTCATCATCTCGCTGCCGCGCCTCGTGCGGGTACCGGGATACGCGATGCGCACGCCCTACGTGATGTTCGCGCTCGTCTACACCGGGCTGTTCATCCTCGCCTTCTCTTCGATCGGCAACTTCGGCATCCTCACCCGCCAGCGCACCCAGGTCCTGCCCTTCGTGCTGGTGCTGATCGCCGTCCCGGCGCGGGCCTTGGTCACCGAATCGCGCGCCCGATCGCGCGAGATGGTGACCAAGACGCCGAAGCGACTGCAGTCAGAGCACCTCGCCGCGAAACGCGCGGTCCCGTAGGCAGCCCCGGGTGTCGAGCACGAGGCGGGCGTGCTCGGCGACGTCGTCGAGCGGGAACTCCGGGTGGTCGACGAGCACGACGACCAGATCCGCGGCAGCGATCTCCTCGACCGAGCACCGGACGACGGGGACCGGGATCTCGGGCCGCCCGACCTGCGGCAGGTTGGGCTCGCACACCCGCACGTCGGCGCCGAGCGCGACCAGCCGCTCGACGACTCCGAGCGACGGTGAGCCCCGCCAGTCAGACGTCCCGGCCTTGTAGCTGAGCCCGAGGGCGAGGACCCGGCTGTCGCGGACCGCCCGGCCCTCCCGATTGAGCAGCACCATGATCCTCGTGACGACGTAGTCCGGCATGTGCTCGTTGACATCGTTCGCCAGCTCGACGAACCGGAACGTATGGCCGAGGCTGCGCTTCACCCGCCAGGACAGGAACGACGGATCGATCGGCAGGCAGTGGCCGCCGACGCCGGGTCCGGGCGTGAACCGCAGGTACCCGAACGGCTTCGTGGACGCGGCGTCGATCGCGCTCCAGATGTCGATCCCGAGGTCGTTGGCGTACATCGCCAGCTCGTTGACCAGGGCGATGTTGACGTGCCGGAACGTGTTCTCGAGCAGCTTGACGAGCTCGGCCTCGCCCGTCGAGGCGACGACGACGACCTTGTCGACGAGGGCGCGGTAGAAGGCCTCGACGCAGCGCAACGACTCGTCGTCGATGCCGGACACGATCTTGGGCGTGTTCACCAACCCCCAGGTCGGGTTGCCAGGATCGATCCGCTCGGGCGAGTAGCCGAGGAAGAACTCGCGTCCGGCCCGGTGGTCCGGCCGCTCGAGGATCGGCCGCACCAGCTCGTTCGTCGTGCCCGGGTACGTCGTCGACTCGAGCACGACCAGGGCGCCGGGCCGCAACGCCTCCGCCGCGGCGTGCGCCGCCTGCTCGACGTAGGAGAGATCGGGGATGCCGTCACCGAGCGGCGTCGGCACCGTGATCACCGCGACGTCGAACGAGGCGAGATCGGCCGGATCGGTCGTCGGCAGGTAGCCCGCGTCGAGCGCGGCCGCCAACTCGGTGTCGGCGACGTCGCTCACGTACGACGTGCCGGCCCGCAGTGCACCGATCCGCTCCGGATCGGTGTCCAGTCCGACGACGCGGAACCCGACCGCCGCGGCCCGCATCGCCACCGGCAACCCCACATGACCTTGGCCGATGATCGCGACCAGCGCCTGGCGCTCGTCGATGCGCGAGATCAGGCGGTCGCCGAGCTCGGACGTCACGGCGCGCTCTTGACCGTTCGGCTGACATCACGGGTCCAGGAGACCGTCTCGGCCAGTCCATCGCGCAGCGACACCGTTGGCTGGTAGCCGAGATCGCGGACCGCGGCGTCGATGGCCGCGTGCGAATGGCGGATGTCGCCGGCCCGGCCGTCGACGTGGCGGGGGGCGACGTCGACCGCGAGCAGCTCGCCGAGGATGGTGAGTAGTTCGACCACCGTGTGCGGCTCGCCCCTGGCGATGTTGTAGACGCGTCCCGCACACGTCTCGGCGGGTGCGGTGGCGGCGCGCACGTTGGCCTGAACCGCGTCGGCGACGTAGGTGAAGTCCCGGCTCTGGCGACCGTCGCCGTGGACGTCGGGCGGGCGGCCGTCGAGCAGAACGTTGATGAAGCGGGGAACGACGGCCGCGTACTGACTGTCCGCCCGCTGGCGCGGGCCGAACACGTTGAAGTAGCGCAGGCGCACGGTCTCGAGGCCGTGCAGGGCGGCGAAGACCCGGGCGTAGTGCTCGCCGGCGAGCTTGCTCACCGCGTACGGCGAGCGGGGCTGCATGCGGCGCGTCCTCCCCGGTCGGCCGGTGCTCGGCGCCGCCGTACACCGACGACGACGAGGCCAGCACGACCCGGCGCACGCCGGCGTCGTGCGCCGCGCAGAGGACATTGAGCGTGCCCGCCACGTTCGTCCGATCCGTCTCGAGCGGGCGCTCCACGGAGCGCAGGACCGAGCCCCGAGCGGCCAGATGGAACACGACGTCACAACCGGCCATCAGCGGTGCGACGACGGCGGGATCGGCGACGTCGCCGGTGACGAGCTCGGCTGCCGGCGCGACGTTGTCCGGCGCGCCGGTCGAGATGTCGTCGAGCACGATCACACGCGCTCCGTCGGCGAGGAGGGCATCGACGAGGTGGGACCCGATGAAGCCCGCCCCGCCGGTCACGAGGGCACGCACGCCGTCCTCCCGACGATCTCCTCGGCGTGGTGGTGGACCCGCGCCACCACGCCGGCGACCGTCTCGACGGCCTCGGCGTCGAGGTCCCGCCACAACGGCAGGCTGATGACCCGGGCGGCCAGCCAGTCGGTCCGCGGGAGGCAGTCGTCCGGACCGGACCGGTACGCCGTGTGGCGATGGACCGGCGGCGAGAAGTAGCACCGGGTGTCGATGCCCTCCGCCCGCAGGGCCGCGACGAGCGTGTCGCGATCGACGCCGAAGGCGGCCTCGTCGACGACGATCGTGAAGTCCTTGTGCGTCGACTCGTCGTCCGGTGCCACGTATTGGACTCGCAAACCTGGCAATTCCTCCAGTACCGCGGCGTAGGCCGCGACGAGGCGCCTCCGGTGGGCGAGGTGCTCGTCGAGGTCACCCAGGGACTCCAGCGCCATCGCCGCGTGCAGCTCCGACAGACGGCCGTTGAGCCCGGCGAACACGGAGTCGTAGCTTCCCGGGTTGCCGTAGTCGCGGCCCATGCGGATCACGTCGGCCAGCGCCCCGTCGTTGGTCGCGACGAGACCGCCCTCCCCGCCCACGACGACCTTGGTCGGACTGAGGCTGAACACCTCCGCCGCACCGAACCCGCCCACGGGTCGCCCGCGGCTGACCGTGCCGAGGGCATGGGCGGCGTCGAAGACCACCGGGACGCCGCGTGCCGCGGCGAGGGCCTCCACGCGCTCCGGGTGGCACGGCGCGCCGAACACATGGGTCGCGATCACCGCCGCAGCGCCGTCGATGCGCCCGGTGGCGTCGTCGACGTCGAGCACGAAGTCGTCGAGGCGGCACTCGGCGAACCGCGGCGTACCGCCGGCCCACGCGGCGGCGTGGGCCGTTGCCGCGAACGTGAAGCTCGGCATCAGCACCGATTCGCCGGCCCGGATGAGCGCCTGGATGGTCAACATCAGTCCCGCCGTGCACGACGACACGGCGACGACGTGCGCCACGCCGAGACGGGCCGCGACGGCGCCCTCGAGCTCGCGGACGAGCGGCCCGTTGGTGAGCATCCCCCGGTCGTACGACGGCCGGAGCCGGGCCATCACCCGATCCAGCGGTGGTCGCGCCGGTTGCACGAACGCCAAGCCGGCCGCGAACGTGGGCTCACCACCGAGCAACGCCAAGCGCGTCATCGCCGGCGGCGCCGCCTCGTTCAGCCGTCGTCCGGGTCGGACCCGGCGGCAGAGACCTCGGTGGGCGTGGGCGTGTCGGCGTCCACCGGCGGCGCCGCCGCGCTCGCCTGCTCCCCCGCCACCGCCCGCCGATCCCGGCGCAGGTTGAAGTACCCGAAGTACTCCGAAGCGCTCGGGGCGACCACGCCGACCAGCACGACGCCGAGGGCGGGGGCTTCGAGCTGGGCGAGGAGGTCGCCGACCCGTTCCGCCTCGGCCGCCGTCGAGCGCCCCACGCGACACAGCACGACCACGCGGTCGACCATCGTCGCCAGCTCCCGACCGATGCTCGATGACAGCAACGGGGCGGTGTCGAGGATGACCACGTCGGCGATCGACCGGGCCTCGTCGAGCAGCCGTTGCTGGGCGGCGAACTGCCCGCCGGGTGGCCGGCTGGCGCGGCCGCTGCCCACAATCCGCACACCCGGCACCCGCGTGTCACGCACGAAGGTCTCGAGCGGTGGAGGCGAGGACGCCGCCAGGTAGTCGCTGACCCCCGGGTGGCGCTTGTCCTTCGATGGGCGCACCTTGGACCGTTTCAGGTCGAAGCTCAGCACGAGCACCGACTGCCCGCTCTCGCCGTAGGTGGCCGCCAGGTTGGCCACGGTCGTGGTCTTGCCGTCGTCGGTGCCCGCCGAGGTGATCATGATCACCTCGGCCGACGGGTGCGACCGTTCGCCGTTGGTCGCGGGGGGCTCGCCGGGCGGGCTGTGCCGCCGCGCCGTCCCGTGGACCGGTCCGAGCAGCATCGAGCGCGCTGCGCAACGTGCGGAACGATTCGGCGACCGCGGAGTCGGGCTGGCGGGCAACGGCCAGGCGCCGATGGCGGGACCAGAACGGGAAGGCGACGACCTCGGCGATCACGGGCAAGCCGAAGTGCTCCTCGGCGCTGCGCTTGGTCCGCAGGCGGGTGTCGGATCGATCGAGCATGATCGCGAGACCGAATCCGAGGACGGCGGCGACCAGGCCGGCGAGCACCATTCTCTGCTCCCGGGTCCTCGTCCCCAGCGGGCGCTCCTGCTTCGAGCCCCGTTCCGGCACTTCGACCGACGTGTAGCGCACCGGTTGGGTATCGACGTCCTGCTCCTCCAGGACCTCGCCGAGTTGGCGGATGAGCGCGTCCCGCTCCGCGGTGATCGTCTCGACGTCGGGCGGGTTCTTGTCGATCGCCGCATCCAGTTCGGCGATCCGCCCCCGCAGTTCCGTCTCGCGGGTGTTCAGTTCCTCGTCGATGGCCTCCTGGCGGGTGGTCTCCCGGTCGACGAGGAACGAGACCGTCTCGGCGGCGACGGTGTTGGCCATCAACGCGGCGAACTCCGGATCGTCGGCCTCGGCCGTGATCGCCACCGTGTCCACGGCGCGATCGGTCTCCACGGTGAGGTCGCGACTCAGCCGCTCGGTGTTCAGCCCGAGCCCGAGCTCGGCCGCGGCCGCCGAGAGGACCTCGTCGTCCTTCGCCCACAGGGCGACGACCTCGGGGTTTGCGGCCGAGCTGTCGCCACCGCCGCTCTCGCGGTCGCCCTCGACGAGCAGCACGTGGGTGGCCTCGTAGTGGTCGACGAACCGGTCGGGCGTCATGAGGTACACGATGAGCACGGCGGCGAACACGAGCCCGACGATCAGCCACCAGCGTCGTCTCGCGATCTGCAGGTAAGCGAGCGGTTCCATCAGTTCTTCGATCTCACGCGGTGCTCTCGAACGTAGTTGGCAGCGTCGCCGGTTCCTCGTCGACGGCGTCGACGGTCGTCAGCTCGGCGAGCAGCCGGCGCACGGAGTCGTCCCGGCCCAGCGCGCCGAGATGGGCGAGCTCGTCGATGCCGCGCTCGAGCCGGTCGCCGTCGATCTCGATGGGCGACAGGCGGGTGATGGCCGGATGACTGGTCGCGTGGGCCTCCTCGTCGGCGTCCTGGAGCTCCTCCTCCAGCTTCTCACCCGGACGGGCCCCGATGAACTTGATCGCGACCTCGTCGCCCACGACTCGGCCCGAGAGCCGCACCATGCGCTCGGCGAGCTCGAGGATGTTGACCGGTTGGCCGACGTTGAGCGTGAAGATCTCGCCGCCGTCGGCGAGCGCGGCGGCCTGGAGGGCGAGGATGACGGCCTCGTGCACGCTCATGAAGAACCGCGTCATCCGGGGGTCGGTGACCGAGAGCGGTCCGCCCTTGGCGATCTGCGCGGCGAACGTCGGGATGACGCTCCCCCGGCTGCCCACGACGTTGCCGAAGCGCACCGCGCACCACCGGGCGCCGGGGGGCGCGCGGCGGGCGACGAGCTGCTCGCCGATCCACTTCGAGCGGCCGAGCACGTTGCACGGACGCACCGCCTTGTCGGTGGAGATGAAGACCAGCCGTTCGACGCCGACGGACCGGGCCGCGTGGACGACGTTGCCCGTGCCGAGCACGTTGGTGTGGACCGCCTCGATCGGGTCGGCCTCGAGGAGCGGCACGTGCTTGTGGGCTGCGGCGTGGAACACGAGCTCGGGACGCACGTCCTCGAACACGGCCCGCAGCCGGGAGCGGTCGCGGATGTCGGTGAGCACCAGGTGCGTCTCGGTGGTGGCGGGCAGGTTGGCGGCGGCCTCGTGGAGGTGGGTCTCGTCGTGGTCGAGCAGGACGAGCAGTGACGGACCGAACCCGGCGACCTGGTTGGTGATCTCCGCCCCGATCGACCCACCGGCGCCCGTGATCAGGACGCGGCGGGAGGCGATCGTCGAGGCGATGGTGGCGAGATCGGTTTGGACCTGCTGGCGGCCGAGGAGGTCCTCGATCCGCAGGTCGCGGACGTCGCGCACCGACGGCGTCATGGTCAGCAGCTCGTGGACCGGCGGCACCACTTTGAGCGGTACCTGCGCCCGTTCCGCCCCCTCCATCGCCACGTTCAACAGAGCCTGGTCGGCGTTCGGGTCGGCGACGAGCACCTCGCGGGCATCGAAGCGCCGCACGACCTGATCGAGGGTGTCGACCCCGCCGACCACGGGCACCCCGAGCAACGAGCGACCCTGCCGGCGGACGTCGTCGTCGATCACGACGACCGGCGACCGGCGGCTCGCCGGGGACCCCAGCATCTCGCGGATGATCGACGCCCCCGAGATGCCCGCGCCGACGACCGCGACGGCCACCGGCGGGGCCGCTCGGTCGATCTTGCGCTTCCAACTGAACAGCCGCGCCTGGAAGCGAACGAGTCCCATGAACGCGGTCGCCACGACGGAGGCGAGCAGGATGACCGACCGGGGCAGGGTGAAGGCCTGCAGCGGATTGATCACGAAGACGGCCGCGCAGCCGGTGGCCCCGGCCAGCACGACCCGCCGCGCCTCGGCGACGCTGGCGTGACGCCAGATGTGGCCGTAGACGCCCCACACCCAGTTGCAGAACAGCTGGACGGCGACCACCATCGGCAGGCTCTTGAACATCGCGTCGCTGTAACCGGCCGGGACGTCGCCGCTGAACCGCACGGCGAGGAGCGACAGATAGGACCCGATGACCAGCATCGCGTCGACGAGCGCGAGGGGCACGCCGATGCGCAGACCGGATGCGACGCGCAATACCCGCCGGCGGAGCCCGCCCGCAGCTGACGTCGAATTTACTTCCCCAAGTCGTCGAGCCAAGAACCGCCCGTTCCCTGTGCGAATAAGAAGAGGATGCATTGTCGACGTTTCGCCGGACGAAGGCAAACGAATCTCGCCCGCGACACCCCTTGTTCACCCGCGGGTCCCCGTTCTGTGTCACCGAATCCGTCGTCGAGCGCGGATTCGCTGACACCAATGAGGTGAGCGTGCCGGTGGAGGGATTCGAACCCTCACTGTCGGCCACCTGGCCGCGTCCTCCCTCACTGTCGCCCCTAAGGGCCGCGCCTCCTGCCAGATTGGGCTACACCGGCCGGCTGGACAACAGGCTACGTGACACACTCGGCGGCCGATGGAGGTGCACGACCTGCCGACGCCGGCACTGGTGATCGACGCCGATGCGCTCGACGCCAACCTGGCGACGATGGCGGCCGCCCACCCGGGCACGACGCTGCGGCCTCATGTCAAGGCGCACAAGTGCACCGCCCTCGCCGCCCGTCAGCGGGCCGCGGGGCATACGGCCTTCACGTGCGCGACGCCACGCGAGGCCGTCGGGTTGGCGGAGGCGGGGCTCGGCGACGACATCCTCGTCGCCAACGAAGTGGTCGACCCGCGCCGCCTCGGCGCGCTGGCCGCGCTCGGCGACGGCGTCAACGTCACCGTCGCCGTCGACAGCGAGGCGACGATCGACGCCGCCGCCCTCGCCGGGCTGCGGTCGTGTCTGATCGACGTCGACGTCGGGCTCCCGCGATGCGGCTGCGACCCGGCTGATGCCGGGCGCCTCGCCGACTTCGCCCGCGCCCGCGGGCTCGAGGTGCGCGGCGTCATGGGCTACGAGGGCCACCTCATGGTCCTCGACGACCGCGAGCGCCAGCGGGCGGAGGTGGCGGCGGCGATGGAGCGGCTGCGCGCCGCCCACGCCGACGTCGGCGGCGACGTGGTCTCGGCCGGGGGGACGGGAACCCACGACCTCCACGAGGCGACGGGCGTCACCGAGATCCAGGCCGGCAGCTACGCCCTCATGGACACCTACTACGCCACGCTCGGGCTGCCCTTCGCCCAGGCCGCCTTCGTCATCGGCACCGTGATCTCGGTCCGGCCGACCCACGCCGTCGCCGACGTCGGGCTGAAGGCGCTCGGGATGGACCACGGCAATCCCGCCATCGACGGCGCCACCGTGTGGTTCTGCAGCGACGAGCACGTCACGTTCGCGCCCGGCGCCGGGACGCCCGGCCGTCGGCGACCGGATCCGGGTGGTCCCCGCCCACATCGACCCGACGATGGCGATGCACGAGGCCGCTTGGCTGGTCCACGGCGACGCCGTGGTCGATCGGTGGGAGATCGACCTGCGGGGCTGGGGATGACTGGACGGCCGCGCCGGCCGTATCACCGAGCCGCCTGGATCGCCGTCGTCGGGATGGGCGCCACCGCGGTGCTGCCGTGGATTCGCGCGGTGCGCGGGCGCGTCTTCACGGTCGTGCGGTCGTTGATGCCGTGGGCGACGATCCCCGCCCTCCCGATCGCCGTCGCCGCGGCCCGGGCCGGACGGCGGCGCCTGGCGCTCGCGGCGGGCGCCGTCGCCGGCGCCGGTCTCGCTTCGAGCCTGCCGCTGACGGTGCGTCGACGGCAGCGTCGTTCGGCTCCCGACGCCCGACCGCTGACGGTCGTCCACGCCAACCTGCTTGTTCGACAACATCCGGATCGCCGATGTCGCCGGCACCCTCGCCCGCCTGGACGCCGACGTGCTCACGTTCAGCGAGTACACGCCGCATCACGCCCGCCTCCTCCACTCGACGCCGCTGGCCGCGGAGTACCCGCACCGGATCGAGATGGCCGCCGCCCTCGCCTCCGGCACCGCCCTGTGGAGCCGCCATCCCATCACGCCGGACGACCCACCGGCCACGCGGCACCACGCGGTCGTCGGCGACGTCGACGGGACCGGGTGGACCGGTGCGCATCCTCGTCGTGCACACCCAGAGCCCGGTGATCCATCACGGCCAGTGGGCGGGCGACCTCGCCATCCTGGCGCAGGTCACGCCGGGGCGCCCGGCCGTGATGACCGGCGACTTCAACGCCGCCTGGTGGCACCCCGAGTTCCGGGCGCTCCTGGCCAACGGCTGGCGGGACGTCCACCAGATCGTCGGGCGCGGGCTGTCGGGGTCGTGGCCGGTTGGCCACGTGCTCGCCCCCCGGTTCATCCGGCTCGACCACGCCCTCGTCAACGACGGTCTGGTCGTCGACCACGTCGTCGACCTCGACATTCCCGGCAGCGACCACCGGGGGCTGCTCGTCAGCGTGAGCCGAGCGTCGTGAGCAGGTTCCGGAAGGCGCGGCCGCGGTGGGAGAGGTCGTGCTTCTCCGCGTCGGTCATCTCGGCGAACGTGCGGCCGTCGCCTTCGGCGGGGACGAACACCGGGTCGTAGCCGAAGCCCCGCTCGCCGCGCTCGCGCTCGGCGATCGTGCCGTCGCAGACCCCTTCGGCGGCGACCTCGGAGCCGTCGGGCCAGACGACCATCGCCACCGTGCGGAAGCGCGCCCGGCGGTCGGCCGACCCGGCGAGCGCGGCGAGCAGCTTGGCCCGGTTGTCGGCGTAGGTGGCATCGCTCGCCGGCGTACCGGGCGGCGTACACGCCCGGGGCGCCGTCGAGGGCGGCGACCTCGAGCCCGGTGTCGTCGGCGACCGCCGGCCGGCCGGCGGCGCGGGCGATGGCCGTCGCCTTGAGCCGGGCGTTGCCCTCCAGCGTGTCGGCGTCCTCCACGACCTCGGGCACCTCGGGCGGACGCGGCTCGAGCTCCACCGCGGACCCGAGGATCGCCGCGATCTCGGCCACCTTGTCGGGATTCGCCGAGGCGCAGACGAGCGTGAGCACCCGCCGCCCTCAGCGTCGCGGCGCGGGCGGAACGGAGACCATCTCCGCCTCGCAGCTCGGCGATCTCGGTCAACCCGGTCTCCGCCAGCGCCAGCAGCTCGTCGAGCTCGCCGCGGGTGAACGCCATCCCCTCGGCGGTGCCCTGGACCTCGACGAATCGCGGCTCGCCGCCGGCGACCGGGCGCAGCATCACCACGTTCATGTCGACCTCGGCCGTGCTGTCCTCGACGTAGGGCAGGTCGAGCACCGGCACGCCACCGACGATGCCGACGCTGACCGCCGCGCAGTACGAGTGCAGCGGGTGGGCGGCGAGCTGGCCGCCGCGGACGAGTCGGGCGAGCGCGTCGTGGAGGGCGACGTAGCCGCCGCAGATGCTCGCCGTGCGCGTCCCGCCGTCGGCCTGCAACACGTCGCAGTCGACGACGATCTGGCGCTCGCCGAGGGCGACCATGTCGCACGCCGCCCGCAGGCTGCGCCCGATGAGCCGCTGGATCTCGACGGTCCGGCCGCTCTGCTTCCCTCGCGCCGCCTCGCGGCCGACCCGCTCGGGCGACGACCCCGGCAGCATCGAGTACTCGGCCGTCACCCACCCCTTGCCGCTGCCGCGCATCCAACGCGGCACGTCGTCGTCGACGCTGGCCGTGCACAGGACGCGGGTGCGGCCGAACGACACCAGGCACGAGCCGTCGGCCATCTCGGTGAAGTCGCGCTCGAACGTGATCGGGCGCAGCTCGGCGGCGGCGCGTCCGTCGGGGCGGGACATCAGCTCGGCCGGAGGCGCCCAGGCCTCGGTGTGGTTGAGCTCGGGGCCGAGCAGGCGGGCGCCCAGCTCGCGGAACGTGGCGATGTCGCCGCTCGACAGGAAGCGGTGAACGCCGACGACGTCGGGCTCCGCCGGTCGCAGCAGCCCGAGACGTCCGAGCACGGCGCGGGCGGAGAACGCGGTCTCGTCCGCCGAGCTGACCAGGGTCACGCCGTGACCGACCACGTCGCTGATCACCCTGGCGAGGAACGGGTAGTGGGTGCAGCCGAGGAGCAGGGCGTCGACGTCGGCCGCCTGCACCGGGGCGAGCAGCCGCTCGGCCAGGACGGTCACCTCGTCGCCCGAGGTCTGGCCGCGCTCGACGAACTCGACGAACCCCGGGCACGCGGCCGAGGTCGAGCTCGACCCGGCGACCGGTCGCGCTCGCCGCCTCGGCGACGGCGGTGCCGTAGGCGCCGGAGGCGATCGTCCCGACGGTTCCGATCACCGCCGACCCGCCCCGATGGCGGTGGCCTCGACGAGGGCGGCCGACCCGGGACCGATGACGTCGAGCACCGGAACCGGCAGCTCGCCGCGCAGGTCGTCGAGTCCGGCCGCCGCGGCCGTGTTGCAGGCGACGATGACGGCCTTCGACGTCGTGGTCCTTGACGAGGCTCCACGCCAGCTGCCGGGCGTAGGTACGGACGTCGGTGAGCGGCTTGGGCCCGTACGGGTAGCGCCCGGTGTCGCCGATGTACACGAGGTCCTCGGCCGGCAGCAGGTCGATCAGCGCCGCGCGCGACGGTCAGCCCGCCGAAGCCGGAGTCGAACATCCCGATGGGCCGGTCCACGGGCGGTCAGGCTAGAGCGGCGTCAGCGTCGAGTGATGAACCAGGCGATGGTGTACCCGAGTGAGTTGGTCGCGACGTGGGCGAGCACCGGCGCGAGCAGGCTGCCCGACGCGGTAGCGGAGGAAGCACAACCACAGCCCGGCGACGAACGTGCCGACGACGGCGAGGCCGATCGCCGACCGCCTGGCCGGCCCAGCCGTCGCCGAGGACGTCGTCGGCGACCGGGTTGACGTCGCCGAGCGACCACGCCGGCAGCACGTGCCACAACCCGAACAACAGCGGACGCGACGACGTACGGACCGGAGCGTCGACCACCGTCGGGCCAGCACCGCGGGCAGCGCGCCGCGGAACGCGACCTCCTCGAGCACCACGGTGCCGAGCGGGATCGCGCACCACGCGTGTGGTAGGCGAGCGTGGCCACGCCGCGCGTCGACCCGGCGATCCTCGAACAGGTCGGCCGGCCCGGGCGTGGCCGCCGCGATCGCCAACAGCACGAGGGTCAGCGGCGAACGACGGCCCCGCCCCAGCGGCGCGCCGCGCCGCCACTCCGTGAGGCCCATCTCGGCCGGCGTCACGACGCGGCGGGCGAGGAGGTACGACGCTCGCGCCGACGACGCAGGTTGAACGGGACGTATCGCCCACGCCGGCAGCACCCGGTTGGTCAGAATGTTGGCGATGGCGAGGACGGACGACGAGCGCGGCCGGCAACGGCGAGCGGTGACGAGCGGGACCGGTACGTCGACTTCATCCGAGCGTTCAGCCTGCTCGTCGTCGTCGCCTGGCACTGGGTGTTCACCATCATCGTGTGGGAGGACGACGGCCCCCACGCGAGCAACCCGATCGGCTTCACGACCGGATTGTGGCTGGCGACCTGGTTGTTCCAGGTCATGCCGCTGTTCTTCTACGTCGGCGGCTACGGCCACCTGCGGTCGTGGCAGCGGGCGCAACGCCGCGGGGAATCGATCTGGCAGCTCGTCGGCCGGCGGCTGCAGCGGCTGGCGATCCCGGCGCTCGCCCTCGCTCGGCGTGTGGATCGTGATCGGCGTCGTGCTCAGCGCGCTGTTCGACGTCCACGTGGATCCGCCGCGCCGTCATCCTCGTCGTCAGCCCGCTGTGGTTCATCGCCGTCTACCTCATGCTGGTGCTGCTGCTGCCGGTGATGCTGTGGCTCCACGAGCGTTTCGACACGATCGTGCTCGTCGTCCTCGCCGGAGTCGCCGGCGCCGTCGACATCATCCGCTTCCGCGAGGGCATCGAGTGGCTCGGCCTCGTGAACATGGTGCTCGTCTGGGGGTTGTGCCACCAGCTCGGCTTCTTCTACGAGCGCATCGTCGCGGCCGCGGCGAACCGTCGACTGGACGATGCTGCTCGGCGGGCTCTTCGCCCTCGCCGGGCTCGTCGGCAGCGGGCTGTACCCGGGGTCGATGGTCGGCGTACCCGGGGAGCGGTGGGTCCGCCGGCCTCCGCCGCTACGCCGCTGAATTCCGCCCGCGGTGAGCGGTGAGCGGCCTATCGGCGCTCACTGCTCACATCCCGGGTCCTACGGGACGAGGACGCGGTCGATGACGTCGAGCAGGCCGTTGGCGGCCGCGACGTCGCTGACGAGGAACGACGCGCCTTCGACCGTCGGGGGTGATTCGTCGTCGCCTCCGGTCGTGAGCACGTCGCAGCCCTCGGCGGCGCCGAGGAGCTCGCAATCGGCGGCGTCGGCCGCGGTCTGCAGCTCGCCCCGGCCGGGGAACTCGCCGGCGCTCACCGGCTCGACGACGATGTGGCGGCGGAGCAGGGCGGCGAGCCGTTCGGGATCCTCGAGCAGGTCGGCCCCGCCCTCCGTCGCGCGCATCGCCTCGAAGGCGGCGTTGCTCGGGGCGAGCACGGTGATCGGCTGATCCCCGTCGAAGAGGTCGACGAGTCCGGCGGTCTCGACCGCGTCGCGCATCTCCGACAGGTCGGGGCTGTTGACGATGACGTCCCAGGTCGTGGCCGCGGGCTGGGGCGGCACCGTCACCTCGGGGATCGTCGGTCGTGGTCGTCGGCGGCAACGTCGTCGTGGTCGTGGTCGTGGTCGTCGGCGGCGCCGTGGTCGTCGTCGTGGTCGGCGGCATCGTCGTCGTGGTCGTGGTGGTCGTCGGCGGCGCCGTGGTCGTCGGTCGTCTCCGGTGCGGTCGTCGTCACGGCCGTCGTCGCCGGGGCGAGGGTCGAGCTCGTCGGCAATGCCGGCAACGTGTCGTCGCTGTCGTCGCCGTCGTCGCCGCCGGTCCACACGACCAGCGCGATCAGGCCCACCACGAGGGCGGCGATCCCGGCGATCAGGGCGGCGAGCGGTCCGCGTTGACGCCACCACGGCTCGGGCTCGGGTTCGAGGCCGTAGTCGCCGTCGTCGCCACCGCCCCCGCCGGGGCCGCCGGGGCCGCCGTACGGCGGGCCCGGATCGTACGGTCCGCCGACCGGTGGCATCACCTCGGTCGGGCCCGCATCAGGCTCGCTGGGCGGCATGACGCGGGTCGGTTCCGGCTCCCGTTCGGTCCCGATCGGCGGCAGCTCGGTGCCCGTGCGCTCGGTGGGCTCGACGCGCTCGGCGGGGAGGGGCGGCGGGAAGTACTCGGTCGGTTCGGGGTCTCGACCGTCGTCGGGGCCCGGCCGGTCACTCACCGCGGCGACCGCGCGCCGACGTCAGAAGTAGATGGTGCGTTCGGCCGCCGCCGCAGCCGCATCGAGATCATCGGTGTAGGCACCCGTAGAAAGGTACTTCCACCCGCCGTCGGAGATGATGAACACGATCGTCGCCGTCTCACCCTCGTCGATCTCCCCGGCCACCTTGACGGCCCCGGCCAGGGCGGCGCCGGCCGACAGGCCGGCGAACACCCCGAGCTGGACCAGCCGGCGGGTCCACTCGATCGACTCCCGCGGGCGCACCACCCGCTTGCGGTCGAGCAGCTGGGCACCGCCCCATCGTTCGAACACCGGTGGGATGTAGCCATCGTCGAGGTTGCGCAGGCCCTCGACCCGCTCGCCCTGCGGCGGCTCGACGGCGATGATCTTGACGTCGGGGTTGCGCTCCTTGAGGTAGCGCCCCGTCCCCATCAGCGTGCCGCTCGTGCCGAGGCCGGCGACGAGATGGGTGATCTCCGGGCAGTCCCGCCAGATCTCCGGTCCGGTGCCCTCGTAGTGGGCGCGCGGGTTGGCGTCGTTCCCGTACTGGTACAGCAGGCACCACTCCGGATGCTGGACGGCGAGCGCCTCGGCCCGGCGCACGGCCCCGTTGGAGCCCTCGGCGCCCGGAGTGAGGATGACCTCGGCCCCGAAGAGCTGGAGCATCTGCCGGCGCTCGACGGAGACGTTGTCGGGCAGCAGGATCTTGATCGGGTAGCCCTTGAGGCCGGGCGATCGCGGCGAGGGAGATCCCGGTGTTGCCCGACGACGGCTCGACGATCGTCTGGCCGGGACTGCAGCCGGCCGTGCCGCTCGGCGTCGTCGATCATCTGTTTGGCGATGCGATCCTTCACCGAACCGAACGGGTTCTGGCTCTCCAGCTTGGCGAGGATGCGCACGTCCGGATTGGGCGACAGCGCCGAGACGTCGACCAGGGGCGTGTTGCCGATCAACTCGAGCACGCTCTGGTTCACGCGACTGACGGTGAGCATCGACGCCGGGTCCCTTTCCGATAATCCCGATGGGCTTAGTCGACAATCTACCCGCTCGGCCCCCGGACGCGCCATCGGTCACGTGATCGAGATCGACTCCTCGGTCACGATCTCGTCGTCGATGCGGAAGCTGCGCAGCGCCGGCTCGTCGTGCTGCAGGCTCACGATCGCGTAGTGCCAGGCCGGATCGGGTGCCTGGGCGACGTCGGTCGGGCTCGGGAACGCCGCGGTGTGGGTGTGGCTGTGGACCACGCCGATGATCTCCCAGCCCTGGGCCTCGGCGTCCCGCTCGGCGCGGAGGTGGTCGCCGGGGTCGACGGTGTACACCCGCGCCGACTCCGCCGCGTTGCGGCAACGGTAGAAGTGGGTGACGACGTTCCCGCCGGGCGGGCCGGCGAGGAGGCCGCACGACTCGTACGGGTACTCCTCGACGGCGCGCGCCACGACCTCGTCGACCACGCTCTGCGGCAGTTCCAGCACGGCGCCGAACCGTAGCGGTGACGCCTCCGGATACCCTCGAACGTCCCATGGACGCCGGACGCCCGACCCCGATCGCCACCAACCGCCGGGCGCGCCGCGACTACACCGTGCTCGACGTCGTCGAGGCCGGCCTCGTGCTCCAGGGCAGCGAGGTGAAGAGCCTGCGTGAGGGCCACGTCCAGCTGGCCGACGCCTTCGCCCGGTGGAGCGAGGGCGAGCTGTGGCTGGAGGGCGTGCACATCGCCCCGTACGAGTTCGCCAACGGGGTCGGCGCCCACGATCCGGCCCGGCGGCGCAAGCTCCTGCTCCACCGGGACGAGATCGACCGCCTGCAGGCCCGCATCGCCCAGGAGCGCCTCGCCCTCGTGCCGCTGCGCCTCTACTTCCGCGACGGACGGGCGAAGGTCGAGCTCGGCCTGGGCAAGGGCCGCCACAAGGGCGACAAGCGCCAGGCGATGGCCGAACGCGACTCCCAACGGGAGATCGAGCGCGCCCTCGGCCGCCAGCGCAAGGGCCTCGACTGACGTTCCCCCCGCCCCGCCCACCGCAATCTGGGCGCGATCCTTCCAATCACCGTTCTGGGCGCGATTCTTCTCAGCCCTTGAGAATCAGATGCGCCCAGATCGGTGGGCGGCGGCGATCTGGCAGGCTCGCGACGTGCGCAAGTTCGTGATCATGGGGGTGCAGGGCAGCGGCAAGGGCACTCAGGCGAAGCTGCTCGCCGACGATCTCGACCTCGTGCACATGAGCGTCGGCGACATCCTGCGCTGGAACGTGCAGAACCACACCAAGCTCGGCGCCGACGTCCGCCGCACGGTCGCCTCCGGCCACCTGGTCGCCGACGAGCTCGTCGAGTCCGTCATCCGGGAGCGGCTGGCGAACCACGACTGGAACTACGGGTTCATCATCGACGGCTTCCCGCGCAACGCCCGCCAGGCCGAGTTCTTCCTGGAGAGCTACGACATCGACGGCGTGATCAACCTCGAGCTGCCCGACGAGGAGGTGGCCCGCCGCGTGCTCGCCCGCCGGCTGTGCTCGGGATGCGGGCTGGACTACAACCTGATCGCCCACCGGCCGGCGGACGAGAACGTCTGCGACGTCTGCGGCTCGCCGCTGGTCGTGCGGGAGGACGACAACCCGGAGGCGCTCGCCGTGCGCCTGCGCGAGTACCACGACAAGACCAAGCCGGTGATCGAGCTGTTCCAGCGCAAGGAGTTCGTGGCGTCGATCGACGCGACCCGCTCGATCGCCGAGATCCAGGCCGAGATCAGGACCCGCTTCAACCCTCCGGCCTGAGCATCGTCCCTGGTCACGGTGTGCCGCACCCCGCCAGTGGCGGTGTGACACCCCTTGTTCATGATGGTGGCATGACGACGACCACAACCACCCCCACCACCCCCGAGCAGCTCACGCTGGTCGACCTCCCCACCGCCGACGTCCCGGTGCAGTTCCGGCTCGACGCCGCCACCCGCCGCCGCGGCCTGCGCCACGTCGCCGAGATCCGGGCCCGCCTCGAGTCCGGGCGTCCGGCCCCGGGCGCACCCGCACCGCCTGGCCGGACAACCGGGCGCGCCGCCTGATCGAGCGTCCTCAGCCGGCCGACGGGGCGAGGGCCCGCGCCGCGTCCCAGAACGACACATCGGGGTCGAGCGGCATGATCGCCAGGCTGCTCGTGGTGACCCCATTGTCGAAGTACTGCCGGATGCGCTCACGGCACACCTCGGCCGAACCGTGCACCACGAGGTCGTCCACCACCTCGTCCGGGATCACTGCGACTGCGCCCTTGCGGTCGCCCGCCGACCAGGCGTCCCACATCCCCTGGAGCTGCTCCGTCCGTCCGAGCCAACGGTGGAACTCGGCGTACACCGGCACGTTGAGATAGGCGGCGATGGCGAACTTGGCTGCGGCGCGAACCGCCTCGGCGTTCTCGCTCGGACAGACGAAGATCCGGGCCACGATCTCTCGCTCGGCGCCATCGGCGGCGTCCTGCACCACGCTCACCACCCGCGGGACGTCCGTAGCGGCCAGCCAGTTGATGATCGCCCCGTCCGCTTCCCGGCCGGCGAGCCGCAGCATGCCTTCGCGCAGCGCGGCGACGAGGATCGGCGGGGCCTGCTCGGGCCGAATGCCGAGGCGGAAGCCCTGCACCTCGAACGTGTCGTACTGCTTGGCGATCTTCTCGCCACTCAGTGCGTCGCGCAGGAACCGCACCACGTCGCGCACCTTCTTGTACGGCTCGACGAACGGCACCCCGTTCCAGCGTTCGACGATGACGTTGCTCGACGATCCGACGCCGATCGCGAACCGCCCCGGCGCGGCGTCGGCCATCGTCGCGACGCACTGGGCGAAGCAGGCAGGTGAACGGGTGAAGGCGGGGACGATCGCGGTCCCGAGCC
Organism: uncultured Acidimicrobiia bacterium; assembly: GCA_963755235.1. Classification (GTDB taxonomy): domain Bacteria; phylum Actinomycetota; class Acidimicrobiia; order Acidimicrobiales; family Ilumatobacteraceae; genus JALZMG01. The sequence continues at coordinate 7,117 of CAVWJT010000014.1, read as the reverse complement.
GCAGCCGGGGCTCCCACGCCGCGGCCAATGCCAGCGGGGTGAAGGCGTCGGCGCCATCGGCCTCGGCCGACCAGATGTCGGTGTACCCGAGGTCGGCCAGCTCGGCGAGCTTCTCGCGGTGGGTGTGCAAGGGACCGGGCAGGGGCACCGTCATGCCGGGACGCACGGGCAAACTCATTCCGCGGTGTCTAGCCGATGGGGAGACGGCGACTACGTTCGAAGCCATGGGGGACCGCCCGTGGTCAGGTGATGCGTGTTCGCTCGTCGAGGCGTTCCGGCGCGGCGAGCGGTCGCCGACCGAGGAGCTCGAGGCGACGTACGCGGCGATCGACGAGAGCCCGCTGAACGCGTTCAGCCACCTCGACCGGGAGCACGCGACCGTCGCGGCCGGTGTCGCTGACGTCGAACTGCCCTTCGGCGGGGTCCCGATCGGGGTCAAGGAGCTCGATCGGGTCGCCGGCTGGCCGTTCACCCAGGCGTCCGTCCCGCTCGCCGATCGCATCGGCCACCTCGACGTCGATGATGGTGCAACGGATCCGCGACAACGGCGGCGCCGTGCTCGCCGGTCAGACCACGGCGTCCGAGTTCGGCGGCGTCAACGTCACCCGCACCATTCTCCACGGGACGACGCAGCAACCCGTGGCAGCTCGACCGCACCCCCGGCGGGTCGTCCGGCGGCTCCGCGGCCGCGGTCTCCGGCGGCTTGCTCGCCCTCGCCACCGCCGGCGATGGCGGAGGCTCGATCCGCATCCCGGCCGGCTTCTGCGGGCTGCGTCGGCCTCAAGGCGACGTTCGGCCGGATCCCCCGCTCGCCGGAGGCGACCTACGGCAGCCTCACGGTGTCCATCGGCTGTCTGTCCCGATCGGTGCGCGACACGGCCAGGTGGTTCGACATCGCCAATGGCCACGACCCCCGCGATCCGCTCAGCCTGCCCCGCGTCGACGGCTGGGAGCGCGGCCTCGGCACCCTGCGCGAGCCGCTGACGGGATTGCGGGTGGCGGTCGTCCCCGACTGGGGGAACGCGGTCGTGTCGCCGCCGATGTGGGAGCTGCTCGCCGGGGCGGCCGACGACCTGATCGCCGACGCCGGCCTCCAGCGGCTCGACGACATCGACACCGGCCTGCCGCGCATGGGCATGGCCTGGTCGATCAGCGGCATGATCGCCGTCGCCGCCGAGCTCGGCGATGCCTGGCCCGCCTGCGCCGACGACCTCACCCCGGAGGTCCGCGACGGCCTCCAGGCCACGGACGGCAAGTACTCGGCCGAGGCCCGGGCGCGCATCGAGCGGCGCCGGATGGAGGTCAACGAGGCGATGGCCCGCATCTTCGATCCCGTCGACGGCGTCGACCTCGTGATCACGGCGAGCAACCCGGATGTCGCCTTCGCCGCCGACGGGCCGCTCCCCGACACGTTCGGCGGCATCGAGGCCGGGGCGGGCAACAACGGCAAGCTCACCTTCCCCGCCAACCTCCACGGCAACCCGGCGATCTCGATCCCGGCCGGCCAGCTCGACGGCCTGCCGATCGGGCTCCAGGTCATCGGCCGCCACTACACCGAACAGTTGCTGCTCGAGCTGGCCCTCATCGTCGAACGCAACCGACCCTGGCCGCTCGTCGCGCCCCCACCGTAAGGGAGGTCCCATGAAAGTCCCGCTGACCGTCAACGACTTTCTCCGCCGCGCCGAGCTGCTCTATCCCGACCGGATCGGCATCGTCGACGAGCCGAACCAGCCGGCCGAGTCGTGGGGGTCGCTCACCTACCGCGAGGTCGCCGAGCGGGCGCGGGCGATCGCGGCCGGGCTGGACGAGCTGGGGATCGGGCAGGGCGAACGGGTGGCGATGGTGACCCACAACTCGGCCCGCCTGATCACGGCCCTGTTCGGCGTGTCGGGTTCGGGCCGGATCCTCGTCCCCGTCAACTTCCGGCTGGTGGCGGACGAGGTGAGCTACATCGTCGAGCACTCCGGGTCGCGGATGCTGCTCGTCGACCCCGAGCTCGACGACGCCATGGCCGAGGTCAAGTGCGAGCAGCGGTACGTGATCGGGGCGGAATCAGATGCTGCACTCCTCCGCTACGGCGTCGAGCCCGCACCGTGGGCCGGCGACGAGGACGCCACGGCGACCATCAACTACACGTCGGGAACCACCGCTCGGCCCAAGGGCGTGCAGATCACGCATCGCAACATCTGGATCAACGCGGCCACGTTCGGCTGGCACGTCGGCGTGAGCGACCGTGACGTGTACCTCCACACGCTCCCGCAGTTCCACTGCAACGGCTGGGGGATGCTCTACGCCGTCACCGGCATGGGCGGCCAGCACATCGTGCTGCGCAAGGTCGACGGTGCCGAGATCCTGCGTCGCGTGGACCAGCACGGCGTGACCCTGCTGTGCGGCGCCCCGGCAGTCCTCAACATGATCCTCGACGCCGCCGCCGACTGGGACGGAGAGGTTCCCGGCCGCGACCGCGTGCGCATGGTGGTCGCCGGCGCCCCGCCGCCGACGCGCACGATCGAGCGCACCGAGACCGAGCTGGGCTGGGAGTTCATCCAGATCTACGGGCTGACCGAGACCTCCCCGCTGCTCACGCTCAACCGGGGGCGGGCCGAGTACGACGAGCTGTCCTCCGCCGATCGGGCGGTCCGGCTGAACCGGGCCGGCGGGCCGGCTCTCGGCTGCGAGATCATGGTCGATGACGAGGGGGAGATCCTCGCGCGGAGCAACGTCGTGATGGACGGCTACTGGCAGCAGCCCGATGCGACCGACGCGGCGATCGTCGACGGCTGGTTCCGCACCGGCGATGGCGGCTCGCTGGACGAGTTCAACTACGTGACGATCTCCGACCGCAAGAAGGACGTGATCATCTCCGGCGGGGAGAACGTGTCGTCGATCGAGGTCGAGGACGCGATCTTCCAACACCCGGACGTGACCGAGGTGGCGGTGATCGGCGTCCCCGATGAGAAGTGGGGCGAGCTCGTGGCCGCGCTCGTCGTGAAGACGCCCGGCAGCGACCTGTCGGCCGACGACGTGATCGCGTGGACCAGGAAGCGGCTGGCGGGATTCAAGTGCCCGAAGCGGGTCGAGTTCCGCGACGAGCTGGCCCGCACCGCCACCGGCAAGCTGCAGAAGTACAAGCTGCGGGCGCCGTTCTGGGAAGGCCACGACCGCCAGGTCAACTGAAACCGCCGTTCTGTCGTTTGAGATCGGCTGGATCGGGCCGATTCCAAACGACAGAACCGAGGTGTTCGTCAGTCGAAGCGAATCCCGGAGGCAGCAACGGTCTCGTCGAAGATCCGTTGCAGATCGTCGGTCTCCCCGGGGTAGTTGCCGCTGACGAGCACCGACCACGTGACCCCGTCGGACCGGGCGAAGGCCATCGTGTGGGTGCTCTCGACCGTGCCCGTGTGCCACCACGAGCCGTCGGTGGACACCATCAACCCGAGCCCGTACCAGTACTGCGGCGACCGAGGGTACGGCACGGTCGGCATCGGCCGGCGCATCACGTCGAGCATCCGCTTCGACAATGGATGCCACCCCGGCTTGGCCGGGTCGAGGGCGTCGAGGATCCGCACCAGGTCCGCCGGCGTCGCCGTCCAGGCCCCTGCGGCGGCGAGCACCTCCATGTAGTTGCGCGTCGGCACGGACGGATGCTGGACCTCGCGGGGGTGCCGATCGAACGTCGCCGCCAACCTCATCCCCTTGATCCCGAGCGGTTCGAGCAGCCGCTCGCGGACCTCGACCTCGTAGGGGCGGTTGGTGACCTGCTCGACGAGCAGTCCGAGGAGGCAGTAACCGAGGTTGGAGTAGATGTACCGCGTCGCCGGCGGCGCGATCAGCCGACCGCTCAACCCAGCGTGCGCCGCGCTCGGACACGAATCGGCGGCGCCCCCGAAGAACAGGTCGTGGTAGCCGGACGAGACCGGAGGTGTGGGACAGCAGCTGGCGCACGGTGATCCCGGCGACGGCGGGATCCTGGATCCGGACCCCGACGTGGTCGGCCAGCAGCTGGCCGACGGGCTGATCGAGGCTCAGATAGGCGGACTCGACGAGTTGCAGGACCACGGTGGCGGTGAGGATCTTGGAGATGCTGGCGATGCGGAAGCGATCGTTCTCCTCGACCCCGTCGGGCCGCTGTCGCCGCACGGTCGTCCGGGGTGCGGTCGGCGCCGGACCCTCGACCGTGCCGCCACCGCGCGGCGGGGCGTACGGAGGCGGCACCCGGTAGCCGAACGCGCCGGTGTGGACGAGGTCGCCGTCCACGGCGACGGCCACCGACACGGCGAAGTCCCCACTTCCGAGCATCCGCGACGCCAACGCTCTGTCGAACTCCGCCCAGGCCACCTGGCGGGCCGTCGGCGTCGTACTGATGGTGGTCGGCGGGGGCGTCGTCGTCGATGGGCTGGTCAGCACGACCGCCGGCGCCTCGGTGGTGGTCGGCGGCGGTGCCGTCGTCGTGGTCGTCGACGGCGGCGGAGGTCGGGTGAGCACCGGCGCCGACCGCTCCGCCGAACACGCGGTGAGCGCGTAGCGCGGCGACCACCAACGCCACCGTGGTTCGCGTGCGCGTCACGGCGCCTCGTCGGGGAGTGGCTGCTCGACGGTGAGCACCGGTTCGAACAGGTCGCCGTGCTGCTCGACCCGCGCGAGCACGTCACCGGCCTCGAAGCGCAGCTCGACGTCACCCTCGGCACTGGCCTCGACCTCGTCCCAGCCGACTGGCGTCGACACCGTCGGCTCGGGCCGGGCCCGCAACGAGTACGGGGCGATCGTCGTCTTGTGGAACGCGTTCTGGCTCCAGTCGACGAAGATCTTCCCTGGCCGAACGGCCTTGGCCATCGTCGTCGTGACCCGCTTCGGGAGCTGGCGTTCGAGCACCTGCCCGACAGCGAGGGCGAAATCGGCGGCCCGCTTGTGCGTCACGCCCTCGCGTGTTGAGCGGAACGTACATCTGCAGGCCCTTGGAGCCGGACGTCTTGCACCAGCCCTGCAGCGACACGGCGGCGAGGATCTCGCGCACTTCGATCGCGATCGCGCAGCAGTCGCTGATGTCGGTCCGCGGTCCGGGATCGAAGTCGAACACGAGGGCGCGGGGCGTGTCGAGATCGGCGGCCAACGCCATCGGTGCGTGCAGCTCGATCGCGGCGAGGTTGCCGGCCCAGACGAGGGCCGCGGTCTCCTCGATGCGGCAGTACTCGACGCCACCGCGGCGGTCACCAGGACCGAGCGCCACCGGCACCCAATCGGGCCGGTGCTTCGGACAACGCTTCTCGAAGAAACCCTGGGCGTCGGTCCCGTCGGGGAAGCGCTTGAAGGTCAGGCACCGGCCCTCGAGATGCGGCACCATGACGGGCGCGATCCGGAAGTGGTAGTCGATCACCTCGCCCTTGGTGAAGCCCGAGGGATAGAGCACCTTCTCGAGGTTGCTGAGCGTCAGCTCCCGACCGTCGACCTCCGTCGTGACGCTCTGCGCCCGCGCTGGACTCACGCCGTTTTCTTCGCCTTGGCCTCGGTCTTGCGACCGGTCGGATGGCGCTTGCGGGCCGTCTTGGCGGCCTCGACGCTGGCTTCCAGCGCCGCCATCAGATCGACGATCTTGGGCTTCTCGGCCACCGCCTCGGGCACCTCGAACTCCTCACCCGCCGCCTTCTTGGCGATCAGATCCAGCACCTGTTCGCGATAGTCGTCGCGGTACTTGTCGGGCTGGAACTCGTCGGAGAGGGAGGAGACCAGTGCCTCGGCCATCTTGACCTCGCGGTCGGACACGTCGACCTCTTCGAGGCCGTCGAGCTCGTCGATCGCGTCCTTCCTGACGACCTCGTCGCCGTAGGCGAGCGTGGACATCATCAGGTGCCCGTCGACCGCCCTGATCGCGGCGGTGTACTGCTTGTTGCGCATCACGAAGCGGCCGATGGCGACCTTGCCCGCCTGGTCCATCGCCCGGGCCAGCAGGACGTACGGCTTGGGGCTGCCGTCGGGCGCCACGTAATAGGAGTTGTCGAAGTACACCGGGTCGATGTCGGCCAGGTCGACGAACTCCTCGAGCTCGACCGATCGCGTCGCGGACGGGATGAACGGCTCGAGCTCGTCAGGGTCGACGATGACGTAGCGGCCCTTGCTGACCTCGTACCCCTTGACGATGTTCTCGTCCGGCACCTCTTCACCGGTCTCGTCGGAGACCTTGCGATAGCGGATCCGGCTCATCGAGCGTTCGTCGAGCTGGTTGAACGACACGCTCTTGCGGTTGACCGCGTTGTACAGCTTCATCGGGATCGCGACCAACCCGAAACTGATCGTTCCGCTCCACACTGGCCTAGGCATGGGCAACATCATGCCTGACATCGTGCGCAAGTGAAACGCATGGTCGATCTGGCGAGCCCCACGAACAGTGCGCGCAGGGCCGCGCCACGTGCGCGATAGACAAGGCCGGTGTCGGACCGGGTGACGTCCCCCGGCTGGGAGCCTGGCGGCTCGACGCTCGTCGCTGCGCGACGCACCGCTCCGTTCGGGGTCATCGTCTTCCTCGCCTCCGACGTGATGCTGTTCGCGCCGTTCTTCGCCGCCTACTTCCTCCTCCGTTCGACGAACGAGCCGTGGCCGCCGCCCGACGTCGAGCTCGACGTTCTCCGTGCCGCGCTGGCGACGGCGACGCTCGTGGCGTCGTCGTTCACCCTGATGGCCTCGGAACGGGCCGAAGAACGACCCGCCGGCCGCCCGGCGATGCGCAGGTGGCTGCTCGCCACGATCGCTCTCGGCGCGCTGTTCCTGGCCAACCAGATCGCCGAGTACGCCACCCTCGGCTTCGGTGCCGACACCCACCCCTACGGCTCGGCCTACTGGTTGCTCACCGGCCTCCACGGCGCCCACGTGACGGCCGGGCTGGCGGCGATGGGGTTGCTGTACGTGCGCAGCGTGCGCAGCCGCAGCCGGGCCGCGCTCCAGACGTGGACGACCGGCGTCTCGCTGTTCTGGCACCTCGTCGACGTGATCTGGGTGTTCGTGTTCGCCACGATCTGGTTGATGCAGTGAAGGTCGTGTTCGCGATCCCGGCCGTCGCCGCCGCGGTCGCCGGCCTCGCCTCGTTCACCGGCTCGGCGGCGAGGTCGTCCGCCGGCTGCCAACT
>CAVWJT010000013.1:0-164774 GCA_963755235.1 uncultured Acidimicrobiia bacterium | reverse complement strand
TGTCGACACAAATCCCGCCCAGATCGTGGTCATCCGATGCTCGCGACGGCTCAGGCCGACCGCCCCCGCGCCGACAACCGCGGCAGCAACGGCGATCAGCAACACGGCGACACGGCTGCAAGTGAGCCCGGCTGCGATTTCCGGAGCTGTCCGCTACCTGGTCGAACTCAACATGGTGCGCCGCGAGCGTGAGCCGGGAGCCGGCCGGGACCACTACCGGATCGACGACGACATGTGGTACGAGGTCTACATGCAGCGCTCGGCCGTCCTCGAGCGCTTGGGAGAAGACCCTCGCCGAGGGGTCGCGCTGACGGGATCTGATGATGCCGCCAGGAACCGCATCGTCGAGGCGAAGGAGTTCGTCTCGTTCCTCCGCGCCGAGTTCCCGGAGCTGATGGAACGCTGGCACGAGCACCGCGCGCAGTTGCTCGCCAAGCGGCGGTCTCGCCGCGCCGGCGGCTGATTCCACCGATCGCACCCGGGTCGGCCCTCGGTGGGCGCCGTACACTTCCGTCTCCTACGGGGAGTAGCGCAGCCTGGTAGCGCTCCTGCTTTGGGTGCAGGAGGTCGGGGGTTCAAATCCCCCCTCCCCGACCAGATCTAGCTGGTGTGAGGCTGACAGGAAGCCGGCCTAAACCGCATGTATCAACGATGTATCAGAAGTCCGCGGCTTCGGATGCGCCCGGAGGTGATCCATGGGGTGGAAGGCGACCGGGCAGCCGATGGTCCGCACGCAGCGCGACAGGTGGGTCGTGCGGGTCGACGGGATCGACACCGCGACGGGCAAACATCGGCCGCGCCAGCTCGGACATACGCGTCGCAGCGTGCCGCGCTGATGGCGGCACGCTCCGGGCGCGCCGACAGTCGCAGCACCGAGCGCGCACGGTCAGCTGGCTGGTGCGCTGATTCGAGAGGTAGAGCTGGCTGAGGCAGGCCGTCACCGTTCAGGGGGTCGTTTGGCACTGGTAGTGTCAGGGCAGCGGGCGGAGAGACGTGTGGGGGGTTTCATGCGTACTACTCGCTTCGCTGCGCTGGCGATTGTGGCAGCTATGACGGTCTTACTGCCTGCCTTGGCGGGTGCCGTCCCGGTGACGCCGGGCGGCTCCACCGAGGTGACGGTGGGCAGCAACGACGCGCTGTTCTCGCAGAACAAGCAGAACGAGCCGGGTCTGGCGGTCAACCCGGTGCAACCGAACATCCTGGCGGCCGGCGCCAACGACAACATCGACATGGAGGCGTGCAACGCCGGCGATGACCGCACGTGCCCGTTCACTCCGGGCGTCGGCGTGTCCGGCGTCCAGTTCTCGACCGACTCGGGCCGGACCTGGACCCAGCCGACGTACACCGGCTTCTCGGCGCGGGTGACGCCGAGCTGCCTGGGGCAACCGGATCCGGCGCCGGGCCAGCCGCCGGCGACGGACACCGGCTGTGTCCCGGATCCGGCCGGCCCGATCGGCACCGCTGCCGAACTACTTCGAGAACGACCTGGTCTCCAACGGCGACCCCGAGCTGGTGTTCGGTCCGGTTCCCGACGACGACGGCGACTTCTCGTGGGCCAACGGCCAGCGCCTGTACTACGCCAACATCGCCACCAACTTCCCCGGTCGAGCCGGCTTCGCCGGCGCCGGCGCGATCGCGGTGTCGCGCACCGACGACATCGCCGGCGCGATCGCCGGCGACAACGACGCCTGGATGGACCCGGTCATCGTCACCCGCCAGAACTCGGCGCTGTTCAGCGACAAGGAGCAGATCTGGGCCGACAACGCCGAGTCGAGCCCGCACTTCGGCAACGTCTACGTCTGCAACGTCGGCTTCCGCGGCACGGCCGGATCCGAGCCGGTGCTGTTCGCCCGCTCCACCGACGGCGGCGACACGTGGCGGACCCGTCAGCTCACCGCGGCGACGAACAACAGCCAGACCGGTGGCCGCCAGGGCTGCGCCATCCGCACCGACAGCGACGGCGTCGTCTACGTCGTGTGGATCGGCACCGACATCCGGACCCGCGACGGGCGTGTTCTTCCAGGCGCGCTCGTTCGACGGCGGCGCCAACTTCGAGCGGCCGCGGGCGATCGTGCAGCCGCTCGCGCGGCATCGGCCAGTTCGACCCGGCGCAGGGCCGGTTCACCATCGACGGCATCGCCGGTGCCCGCACCAACACCTTCCCGAGCATCGACATCGCCAACGGCGCGCCGTCGGGCGCCGACGCCACCGACCAGATCCTGATCACCTGGTCCGACGACCGTGCCGGCACCAACAACGAGCGGGCCTTCGTCGTCAGCTCGACCAACGGCGGCGACTCGTACTCGGCGCCGATCAACGCCAACGACGGCACCGACCGGGCCAACTTCCCGGCGATCGCGATCTCGCCCGACGGCACCGACGCCTGGCTGGTCTACAACGCCTGGCTCGACCCGTGGCGCAACGACACCACGTCGCCACGCCGGGTGCTCGGCGTCGTCCGCCACGCCGACGTGAACGCCGCCACCGGCGCGATCGGAGCGTGGACGACGTTGCTCCGCGGCGCAGTCGGTGACGGTCGCGCGTCCAGCGCCAACGGACTCACCTCCGAGTTCCTCGGCGACTACAACTACGCCGTCGCCACCCGCGACTTCGGCTCGGCCGTGTGGAACGACATGCGCAACGGCGCCGTGTGCCCGGCGATCAACGCCTACCGGCAGGCGTTCGTCGAAGACGTCCTCGCCGGCGACGCGCAGCCGATCGTCGGCGACCGCCCGCGCGACCGGGCGTCGGCCGCCGAGCTACCCGCGGTCACACTCCGACGCGCTGCGGCCGGGTCCCAACAACCAGTGTCCGGCAACGTTCGGCAACTCCGACATCTTCGGAGGCACGTTCAGCGACGACTCCTAGCACTCGGCGTCGGTCCAGGCGTGCGCTTCGCATGTGATGTGCGGCGCGCCCGCTGCACCCGCCAGACGTTCGCGCGAGTCTGTCTCCCGGCATGGGCCGCGCTATTGGGCTCGTCATCGCAACAGTTTGTAGTTGCCGCTCCCGATCTTGCTGTCGCGCATCGCCCCGTCCGGGGGCTTCCGGCGAGCTCGAGTTGACGAGCACGTAGTTGCCGCTGCCGGTCCTGTCGTGTTCTCCCGGTTCCGACGAGCATGCTCGCGACGATGGCCGCGGCGAGCCGACCGGCGGCGACGCTGGGTGGCGCTGTGACGTTCGTTCAGAATGGTCTCCAATCGGGCACGCCGATCCCAGAACGACGATGCGCCGTTCAGCTGAAGGATTGCGGGCCGAACCGGCCCCACGCGATGAATGCTGCGAGTGCGAGGTAGACGAGGTTGAGGGTGACGAACGTGCGCTCGCCGCGGCGAAGGTGCGTGATCATCGCGCCGACCATCAACAGGATCCAGAAGGCGGCGGTGATGGGTACGAGGACGGGAGCCACGTCGACCACGGCGGGCAGGGTGAGGCCTGCCACGGCGAGCAGTTCGAGGACCCCGAGGGTCTTGACGAAGCCGGCCGTGTGGTCCTTGGTCCATCCTCCACCGGGTACGTGAGCGAGTTTGTCCTTGGACACGAACGTCTTGCTGATGCCGCCGGTGAGGGCGACGACGGTCAGCAGGCCGGTGGTGATCCACAGAGTGAGGTTCATGATGTTGTCCTTCGTGTTCGTGAATGGCCGCCGACGGCTCGCAGCTGGCCGATCGCGTTCGTCGTGTTGAACGTCGGGTGTCGCAAGCTCGGTTCACCGCGCATGACGGTGTTGTTGGCCATGACGATGTGACTGCTGAGGGCGGATCGGCGTGACGGGTTCGGACGGTGACTCCGTTCACAGCGGGGATCGTCACGCCGGACGCCCGTCGCTCGTCACGTTCAGCCGAGTAAGGCGGTGGTCGATGGAGGTCTTCGTTGACGGGGCGACTGGCTTGGTCGGACATCGAGCTGTCCTACGGTTGGTTGCCGCCGGATTCGAGGTGTCAGGCGTTGTCCGCAACCGCAGAGGCGGGCGGGTTGGTCGCCGCGAGTGTGTCGGCCATGTCTCGCGACCTCTGTCCGGGATGTCATGAGCCAGCACACCCCCTCCCCGACTACAGCTGGTGTGATCGGTCGGCCGCCTCAGGCCAGTGCGCGGTCGGCGAGGTGAAGGGCGAGTCGCTCACCGGGGCACTGGTGCGGTCCGCGACCGAAGTGTGCGTCGCGCAGGTCCACGAGCACCTCCTTGCCACTCGGTGCGAGGCGGCGGGTGAACGGCACAGGCGGGGAGGACGATCCGCCCCGGCGTTTGTCAATCAGCGCCAGTGTGGCCGTGTGAGCTTGCACGAGGACGCACGCGATTGCGGCGGCTTCCTCGGTCCTTCCGCCGCACGCCGCGACGAGCCGGTCGGCCGCCAGGTCCGCTTCGTCAGTTCGCGGGAAGTGCGGCTGGTAGGCCTCCGCGACCACGGCGACGTCGGCTTCGAGATCGTGTGGAAGCCCGAGAGCGGACAGTAAGGACCGTGTCGGGGTGCCCTCAAAGGCGACCAGGCCAAGGCGATGGATCACGGCCACGACCAACGCCCGGCGGCGACGATGCGCGTCGCCTTCGCTGAACCGCGCCACGGACCCACGAAGCCACCCGACTCCACTCGGCGCGATAGGCGCTACCGGTACCGAGTAGGCGGGATCCTCCAAGACGTCACTGGACACGCGATTCATGACACCATCTTCGGTCAACGAGTCGTCGACAGGTGCAGCGCGATCGGAACAGCTCCGCCGATGTGGCTGCGTGTCTCAGGGGCCTCGACGGCTCGCTGTGCGCGTCGTTAGCGGGCAGGTCGGACTCCGACTCCCCGCGGACGCGGGCAGCGGCCGCTCGACAGCCAGCGCCGGATGGTAGAGGCGCCGGGTCAAGCAGGGTAGGCGGTGATCTCGGTGGCCTTGACGGCTGCCCAGACCCGGTCGCCCGGTTGGAGGGCGAGGTCGTCGAGGGCGGAGGGGGTGATCTCAGCGACGAGCGGGATGTGGCCGGTGAGCCGGACCCTGACGCGCTCGGCCTGGCGGTCGACATCGGCCACCGTCATCTCCCACAGGTTGCGCGGGCTGCCCTCGGGAGGCGACGGATACAGGGCGACGGCGTGGGGTTGGATGACCACGAAGGCGTCGCCCCGTACCGGTGCGGCCGGCACGATGCGCCCACCGGTCGGGGTGATGATCACGCCGTCGCTGCTCGTGCCGGCGAGCAGGTTCACGCCGACCAGGTCGGCGATGTAGCGGGACCGGGGCTGGGCGGTGACGTCGGCGAGAGTTCCGGTCTGCACCACCCGGCCGGCTTCGAGGATGATCACCCGGTCGGCGAGGGCATAGGCGTCGACGGGGTCGTGGGTGACGAGCAGCCGGACTCCGTCGAAGGTGGCCAGGTGACGGCGGAGGTCGCGGCGCACGTCGCCGCGGGTGCCGACGTCGAGGGCGGCCAGCGGTTCGTCGAGCAGCAACAGCCGTGGCTGGGTGGCCAGGGCCCGGGCGAGCGCGACGCGCTGGGCCTGCCCGCCGGACAAGGCTCGCGGGCGGTGGCCGGCGTGGTCGGCGAGCCCGACCCGGGCCAGCCAGGCCTCGGCGTCGGTGCGGGCCTCGATCTTGGGGACGCCGCGGGCGCGCAGCCCGAAGGCGACGTTCTCCAGCGCGGTCAGGTTGGGGAACAGCAGGTAGTCCTGGAAAACGACGGCGACCGGTCGCTGCTCGGGAACCACGAAGGTGTCGGTGGCCGGTTCGTCGAGGACCTCGTGATCGAGCTCGATGCGCCCCTCGTCGATCGGCAACAGCCCGGCCAGACAGCGGAACAGGGTGCTCTTGCCGGACCCGTTGGGTCCGAGCACGGCGACGGTCTCGCCGCTCTTTGTGGTCAGGTCGATGTCCAGCCGGAACCGGCCGAGCGTGCGGTCGATGCGTGCTTGCAGCGTCATGCGGTGGGCGCCGTGGCGCGGCCGCCGCCGAGGAACCGGTCACGCAGGCCGACGAGCACGCCGAAGGACACGGCGATCAACACGAGACTCAACACGATCGCTTCTTCGGGGTTGACCTCGTTCCTGAGGTAGATGGCGAGTGGCATGGTCTGGGTGCGGCCGGGGAAGTTTCCGGCGAAGGTGATCGTCGCACCGAACTCACCCAGGGCCCGTGCCCAGGCGAGCACCGCGCCGGCGACGAGCCCCGGTCGGATCGCCGGCAGAGTGACCCGGCGGAACACGTACCACCGCGACGCCCCGAGGGTGCGGGCGGCCTCCTCGTAGCGGGTGTCCATCTGACGGAACGCCGCCTCGACCGTGATGACGAGGAACGGCATGGCCACGAAAGCCTGCGCGACGACGACACCCGCGGTGGTGAACGGCAGGGTGAAGCCGAACCACCGGTCGAGATACTGGCCGAGCAGGCCGCGCCGGCCCAGCGAGTAGAACAACGCCACTCCGGCGACGACCGGTGGCAGCACCATCGACAGGGTGCACAGCGCCCGCACGATCGCCCTGCCGGGGAACTCGACCCGGGCGAGAAGCCAGGCCAGCGGCACCCCGAACACGATCGCGGCAACCGTCGCCCACAGCGAGCACCACAACGACAGGCGCAGCGCGGTGAGCGCGCTGTCCGAGGTGAGGATGGACCAGACGTCGCCCCACGGCGCCTTCCACAGCAACCCCAGGAACGGCAGAGCGAAGAAGAGGATCGCGACCCCGGCGAGGATGAGCGCGGGGACCGGAAGCCGCTCCCGCCCCACCCGGCGATGACGGACGGCGACCGGCGGGGCGGACGCCGTCTCCGTCACGACGGCGGCCCGAACCCGTAGCTGGCGAGAATGGCCTGACCGTCGTCGCCGGTGAGGAATTCGATGAACGCCTCACCGACCGCCTGGTTCCCCGACTCGGCGACGGCGGCGATCGGATACTCGGCGACCACGTTGATGTCCTCGGGGATCTCGACCCCTTCAGCCTCGTCGCCCGCTGCGGTCACGTCGGTGACGTACACCATCCCCGCGTCGGCCTCACCCGAGGTGACCTTGGTGACCACGCCCCGCACGTTCTCCTCCAGGCTCACGGGCGTCACTTCGACCCCCGCGCTGTCCAGGATCTGGTTGGCGTAGTTGCCGCACGGCACCTCTTCGGCGCACAGCACCACATTCAGGTCCGGGTTGGCCAGGTCTTCCACGCCGGTAACTCCCGCCGGGTTGCCGGCCGGAACGATGATCGTCAACAGGTTGGTGGCGAACACGACCGGGTCCGTCCCGTTCAGTTCCTCGGCGGTGAGCTTGTCCATGTTCGCGGTGTCCGCCGACGCGAACACGTCCGCCGGGGCACCCTCGGTGATCTGCGTCACCAGCGCCGACGAGGCGTCGAAGCTGAACTCCACCGGCGCCCCGTCCTCGGTCGCTTCGAACGCCGTGCCTACCTCGGTGAACGCCTCGGTGAGCGATGTCGCGGCGAAGACGGTGATCCCTTCCCGATCTCCACCTCCGCCCCCGGTATCGGCGGCGCCGCTGCCGGTTGAGGCAGCACCGTCGTCGTCGTCGTCATCGTCGCCACAGGCCGCGGCGACGAGGCCCAGTACGACAAACGGCACCAGCAACAGGCGGGACGATCTCCTCATGGCCAAGCACTGTAATCAGTTCCTCACGTTCGATACGAAGAATCTGAGTACGCTCTACGTCCGTGCCCGCGACCGCTCCCCCAGCACCTTCGCCATCCGCCCCACCTCGGAGCGTTGCGGCCCGGCTGCCGCTGTCCGAATTGGTCTGTCTCACCCTGATCACCCAGAAGGTGTCCCACGGGTGGGCTCTCGGCACGCTGCTCGCCCCCGACGGCGAGCTCGGCCGCATCTGGACCCTGAGCCGACCCCTCACCTACCGAGCCATCGACGGGCTCGTCGACAAGCAGCTCATCACCCGAACCGGTCAAGCCGCTGGACGGGGCCGGGACCGCGTCATCCTCGCCCCCACCCCGGCCGGTCGACGCCTGGCCAAGAAGTGGCTCGACGTACCCGTCGACCACCTGCGCGACGTCCGCACCGAATTGCTCGTCAAGCTGTACCTGCGCGACCGCATCGGGCTCGACAACCATCCGTTGCTCACCGCCCAACAGGAACTCTTCGCCCCCACCATCGACGTCCTCACGTCGTGCGACGTCGACGCTGATCTCGTCGACCTATGGCGTCGTGAAAGCGCCCGGGCCGTCCGCCGGTTCCTCGACCAGGCCCTCCGTCCGCCCGGCGAGCCGGTGACGACCAAACCGGAGATGCAGCTCAGCGCCCGCAACCAGCTGCACAGCGTGATCACCACCGTCCGGCACGGCGAGGTGATGTCAACCGTCAAGGCCGTGCTCGGCGACGGTCAGCCATTGACCGCGGCGATCACGAAGGACTCGGCGACCGAGCTCGACCTCGCACCCGGTGATCCCGTCGTGCTGATCGTCAAGTCGACCGAGGTGATCGTCGCCAAGGAGGTCCTCAGCGACGACGATCGACGATAGAGAGCGGATCGCGGACCCGACTGATGGTCAGAGCTGCATCGACTTGACCTGCAGGAACTCCTCGAAGCCGTGGCGGCCGTACTCGCGTCCGTAGCCGGACTTCTTGTAGCCGCCGAACGGAGCGTTGGGGTTGAAGGCGCCCCCGTTGACCTCGATCTGGCCGGTGCGGATGCGCCGGGCGACGCGCGTGGCCCGGTCGGCGTCCTGCGCCCAGACGCCACCCGACAGCCCGTAGTCGGAGTCGTTGGCGATGTGTACGGCGTCGTCCTCCCCGTCGTAGGGCAGGATCGACAGCACCGGCCCGAAGATCTCCTCGCGGGCGATGGTCATGTCGTTGGTGACCTCGGAGAAGACCGTCGGCTTGACATAGAACCCACCCTCGAGTCCTTCGCCCTCCGGCCGCTCAGGACCGCCCGTGACGAGCTTGGCGCCTTCGGCGATCCCCTTCTCGATGTAGCCCGTCACCCGATCGACCTGCGCCTGGCTCGACAGCGGGCCGAGGCGTGCGCGCTCGGCAAAGGGATCGCTGGGCTGGTAGTTGCGCTCGACCTCGTCGGCGGCGATCCGTTCGGCGTCGGCCAGGCGCTCGCGGGGCACGAGCATGCGGGTGAGCGCCGTGCACGTCTGCCCCGAGTTGAGATAGGCCTTGCCGATGCCGTCGCGCACCGCCTTCTCGAAGCGCTCGTCGTCGAGGTCGTCGAGGAGGATGTTGGCCGACTTGCCACCGAGCTCGAGGGCGACCCGTTTGATCGATGACGCGGCGTTGGCGGCGACCTGCGACCCGGCTCGCGTCGACCCGGTGAACGACACCATGTCGATCAGCGGGTGGCTGCTGATCGCGTTGCCGACGACGGCGCCGGTGCCGGAGACGAGGTTGAACACGCCCGGCGGCAGGCCGACCTCGTCGATGATCTCGGTGAGGATGTAGGCGTCGAGCGGGGCGACCTCGCTGGGCTTGAGCACGACGGTGCACCCGGCCGCCATGGCGTAGGCGACCTTCGCCGCGATCTGGTGCAGCGGGTAGTTCCACGGGGTGATCGCGCCGACGACACCGACCGGCTCGCGCACGACGAGGCTGTTGCCGATCTGCTCCTCGTACGGGACGCTCTCGGCGACCTGAGCGGCAACGTTGAACGAGTTGACGGGCAACCCGACCTGCACGAGCTGGCTCAGCCACTTGGGCATCCCGGCCTCGCGAGTGACGACGGTGGCGATCTCGTCGACGCGTGCCTGCAGCCCATCGGCGATGCGCGTGCAGTACTTGGCCCGCTCTTCCGGTGTCGTCGACGACCACGACGCGAAGGCGGCGGCCGCCGCTTGGGCCGCCTTGTCGACGTCCTCGGGAGTCCCGTCCGGCACGGCGGCGATGACCTCACCGTTGGTGGAGTCGTAGACGTCGATCGTCCCGGTGCCGGACGAGGCGACCCATGCTCCGTCGATGTAGATCTGGTCGTAGTGCGTCATCGCGCCACCATAGGTCTGCCCAAGTTCCCTGCCATCCCTCGAAGGTGACCGTCACTCGCCTGTCATGCCGCCGGCGCCCACGCCCGCCGCGTCTCCACGGCCGACGGGGTCTATGTCGCGACCCACATGACGTCGGCGCCGAGACGTTCGTAGATCTCGGCGGCTCGCTCGTCACGGGTGAGCAGGTTGGCCCCATGGTGCGCCGCGGTGGCTGCGATCAGAGCGTCGTAGCTCGAGCCTCCGCTGACGCGAGCGGCGACGAACCGGTCGATCGTGTCGGCCAATTCCTCGCCGGGGATCGCGAGGACGTGGGAGCTGTAGCTACGGAGCGCCGTGCTCGCCTGCACCGCTGGCACCGTGTAGGGCTGGGGGAGGCGGGTCAGTACGGCATAGGTCTCCACGAGCGCGTGGCTGATCGCGGCGTCGACCAGGCCGGCGGACTCGTAACACGCTTCGTGGAACTCATGGCTGGCGATAGCCCGATCGCGTCGCGTAGGGACTTCGGGATCATCATCTCTCACCGCCGACGGTGCGCAAGCGCGTCGAGGACCGCCAGGCTCAATGGCAGCTACACCGACAGGCGGACCGGGAAGGTCGCGATCCAGGCCAGGGTTCCGATGAACACGAGGCAGCCGACGACGAGCAGCGCCTTTCTCGTGCCGACGCCGCGCAGCTTGGTGCTCATGCCGGCGAAGAACAGGGACACGGCGAACATCACCACGCCGAGCACGTAGTTGGCGGAGCGTTGGACGTTGCGCCGGACGACGGCAGCCATCGCTTCTTCTTCGGCGTCGAATCGGTCGGCGTCGGTTTGCGCCTGCAATTGGTACTCCTCCATGGCGAATGGCGTCGGTGGAGCGTCAGGATTCGTCAGCGGATCGGTCGCCAGCCACGCGTCGAACGCGGGGCGGAACTCGGGTCGGAACCGTGCCGCATAGAAGTCGGCGAGCTCCTGATCATCGCTGGCGTCAGCGTTCACCCATTGGATGAACACGGCGATGTCGACCTGCGTCTGGCCCTCGGCCAGCCCTTGAGCCCGGGCGGCGTCGATGCGCAGGGCGTTGACGCGACTGGTGGCCCTGATGTTCTCCCCGTTCCACCGGTTCGCCTGGTAGCTGCACCACGCGGTGGCGACGGCGGAGAAGGCGAGCAGCACGGTGGCGACGATCTCGACCCAGTCCCGCCGGTGCGGCTCGCCAGTGGCGTTCGTCGCGGTCACGCCGGGACTCCTTCGGCGTCGCAGGCGATCGTGATGTCGTCGCCGAGCACGGTCACGGACAGGAAGCACAGGGCGGCGATCCACTTCATGTAGGCGGCCTCCTGCTGGGGTGAGCTCAACTCCACGTCCCGCAGTGTTCCAAACATCGCCACGCCCGACGGCTGATGTCCTCGGCTGCCTTCCGGCGCGGCGCCGGACAGCGCGCATGACGGCAACAGCGGCGGCCGTCGCACGATGACGATCCGGGGGTGAGGACTTCGGTGCCGCAGCCGTCCATGATGATCAGGTGGAGGGCCAGGCGTCGATCCGCTGCACCCAGGAGGCACTCCGGGGGAGGCCCATCGTGGATCGAGGACCATGAACGAAGCCACGCTGGTCGCGCTGTCGATCGTGCTCTTCGGTTGGGCGATCCTGGCGGAGCGGTTGGCCGCCCGGAACCTCAGCGGGCCGCTCGTGTTCCTGGTCGCCGGGTTGCTCCTGGCGAACCCGAGTTGGGGGATCGTGAGCGTCGACATCGAGAGCTCCACGGTTCACGTTCTGGCGGAGCTCACGCTGGCCCTGTTGCTGTTCGCCGACGCGTCCGCCGTGACGCTGGCGGCAGCACGGCACGATCTGTCCCTGACCGCTCGGCTGCTGGGGATCGGACTGCCGCTGTCGATCGTCGCCGGCACCGCCGTCGCGCTCGTGCTGTTCCCGAGCGTGCCGCTGGCCCTGGCGGGCCTGGTCGCAGCCAGTCTCGCCCCGACCGACGCCGCACTGAGCGCGTCGGTGATCGCCGACGAGCGGCTCCCGATTGGTGTCCGGCGCGTACTGAACGTGGAGAGCGGACTGAACGACGGCATCGCCACGCCCGTGGTGACGTTCTGCATCGCGTCCGCGGCGACGGCGCTCGGCGTGGTCGGACACGACTACGACGACGGGATCGGTGCGTTGGGGGAGCTTGCCATCGGCGCTGGGATTGGAGCCGGCGTCGCACTCGTCGGCGGACGACTGCTGGTCGTCGCCCACCAACATGGCTGGCTGCAGCACGGATCCCGGCGCCTGGCCGCGTTGTCACTGGCCTTCATCGCGTTTCTGGTGGCGGGCGAGCTCGGGGGCAACCCGTTCGTGGCCGCGTTCATCGGCGGCCTGGTGTTCGGCACTGCGGCGAGGACTGACGCGGCCGAATCCGTCGAGCTCACCGAGGTCGCCGGCGGCCTGCTGTCGCTCGTCCTCTGGTTCATCTTCGGCGCCGGGTTCGTGCTCCCCGCATTCGAGGATCTCGACGGCCGCATCGTGCTGTACGCCGTCGCCAGTCTCACCGTGGTGCGCATGGTGCCGGTCGCGATCGCCCTCTTCGGCTCAGGCCAGGGGCGGATGACCGCCGCGTTCATCGGCTGGTTCGGCCCGCGTGGGCTGGCATCGGCGGTGTTCGCCCTGCTTGCCGTCGAGGAGCTGGGCAACGCCGACCCCCGGGTCGAGGCCGCCGTCAACACGATCGCGGTCACGATCGTGTTCAGCATCGTCGCCCATGGCGTCACTGCGCGACCGCTGGCGTCCCGCTACGTCCAGGCGCGGCGCCGACTTCACCCCGCCGGGGGTGACGACTGCTGATCGGGACGCGGCGCCGTGGTTACGTTTGTCCGACGTGGAGGGCGCTGCCCAGGAGGCGAAGTCGGTCGGCTCGCAGCTGCCGGTGAGGTTGCGCGAGCACAACCTCACGCTGGTGTCGGCTGGCGTGGCGTTCTACGCATTCCTCGCCTTCGTGCCGACCCTGATCGCCGTCGTGTCGGTGTACGGGCTGGTCGCTGATCCCGACGACGTGCAAAGCCAGATCGACAACGTGGCCGGCGGGCTCCCCGAGGAACTGCGCACGTTCATCGAGACCCAGCTGACGAATCTCACGAGGGCCAACCGAGCCGGTGTGTCCATCACGTTGATCGCCTCGATCGCGCTCGCCTTGTGGAGTGCGTCCGGCGGGATGGCCGCCCTGGTGACCGGGATCAACGTCGCCCACGAGGAGGACGAGCCGAAGTCGTTCGTCGCCAAGCGGGGCAAGGCGGTGGGGCTCACGCTCGGCGCGGTGATCGTCCTCGTCGCGTTGGTCTGGCTGCTGGCGTTCCTCCCCGCCTTCATCGAGGAGGTCGGGCTCGGTGACACCGGGAGGCTGGTGTTCGGGATCGTGCGCTGGCCCGTGCTCGCGCTCCTGATGGTCCTCGCCCTCAGCACGCTGTACCGCATCGCCGTCTCGAGTTCGGAGGAGGAGGAGGAGCGGCGCGGCTGGCGCGGACTGATCACCCCGGGCGCGATCGCCGCTACCGCGTTGTGGCTCGTCGTGTCCGTGCTGTTCTCGTTTTACACCGCCAACTTCGCCAGCTACGGCAAGACCTACGGAACACTCTCCTCGATCGTGGTCATCCTGCTCTGGTTGTTCCTCAGCGCGCTGGCGGTGCTGATCGGCGCCGAGGTCGACGCCGCCCGGGCGGACGACCAGAAGAAGCCGGAAGACGTGTAGATCACGGCGCCGGCCCCGCGAGCGCATCGATGCGGGCCGCTACCCTTGGCCAGCGCCACGCGGGTGTAGCTCAATGGTAGAGCCCCAGCCTTCCAAGCTGGTGGTGCGGGTTCGATCCCCGTCACCCGCTCAAGAAGCCGGCCCAAAGGTAGGCCTCGTCATCGAGGTTGACCCACACGCCGAGCAAGGTCGCGGGGTCACGGAACGGCCGCCTGGTCGAGCGCCGCGATGGTCCCGACCTCGTCGACCCGCGCCGAGCTCGATCGGGAGAGCCTCGATCTCCTCGTCGATGCCTGCTCGTCAGCTCTTCGCCGAGTCGTCCGCCGTCGACTGGGCCGCCTCGGCCTCGGCCTTGATCTCCTCGGCGGCAGCCTTGTCGACAGCCTTTTGGACGATGTGGTCGGCCTTGGCCAGCGCCTGCTGCAGCTCGACGGCGGCGGGGTCGGACACCAGCAGCACGAGCCCGGAATGGCCCACGTCGATAGCGTCGGTCAGCTCCTCGGCGAGCTCCTTGCGGTGATGGCGCTTCTGAAGACCCCCGACGCCCGCGCCGGCGGCGCCGAGCACCGCGGCGCTGCCGATGATCGACGGCGGGAACAGCACACCGAGCACCACGCCCCCCACGACGCCCCACGTCAGGCCCCGGCGCGCGCTGTGGTCGGTGAGCTTCTGCACCTCGACGGTGCCGTCGCCGCCCTTCTTCAGGACCAGCACGCCCTCGATCTCCAGGCTGGCGGCGTCAACCGCCCGGTCGAGCTCGTCGTACGCCTCCCACGCCGCGTCGATGTCCGAGAAATCGGCGACAACGAGCGCGTAGGCGCCGTCGGTGACGACCGCAGCGGCGACGTCGGTCGTGTCGTCGGCGGGTTCGTCGGCGCTGGTCGTGGGCTCGGTCTCGTCAGCCATGGCAGATCTCCTCGTGGCACGGTGGCGCTTCGTTGCGGGCCACCCCGGCGGGCAGCGTAGAGGAGCGGCGACGGCCGGCGCATCAGCCCGCCGGCGGCTCGACCCACATGAGGTCGGGGTGGTGGCCACCCGCACCCGTCGACTGCCAACACCGTGAGATCAACGGCCAGCTCCCTTGGGCCTCTTCACGAGCGAGGCGCTGCCATCAAGCCGGCGTTTCCGGGCATTGGGCCCGGAGCGTTGTCGGCGTTGTTTCCGGACCGCCTCGCGGTTCTGTGCCCTCGACGTTGAGCCTGACGTCGGCGGCGTCGCTGGCCGGCGCCGGGCCGGAGGACCCGGTGGCGAGCGCGGAGCCTCGATCTGTCGCGGCCGACGTGCTGCCGCCGGGTGAGAACGTTGCACGGCCGTCATCGGGTCGAGGCCGTGGTTGCCGTGCGCTGCGCGGCTGCGGCGCGGATGGCGTCGAGAGGGATGCCGGCTTGCTCGCAAAGGGTGGCGAGGTCGAAGTAGATGCTCTCGCCCGCCATGCGCCCGTCCGTGAAGGTCGTGATGTTGGTGAACGGCACGCGGAAGCTTCCGCCGGTTGGCGCCACGCCGAGCCATTCGCCTCCGCTCGTGCCGGCCAGGTGGCCCCAGGTGACCATCACGTGGTCGCCAAACGCGGTTCCCTCGTCATCGGGGGCGAGGTCGGGAAAGGCGGTGAAGTAGCCGACGTAGGCCGCCCGGGCGGCCGCCCGGCCCTCGCTGCGAAGGCCCAACGGCACCGTCTCCAGATAGCAGTCCTCGGTGAAGGTCTCGAGCACCGCGTCGTAGTCGCGCCGCGCCTCCGCCTCACGGTGAACCTGGAACAGCCTCGCCATCTCCGCCTCGTTCATGACGCTCCTCCTCAGTATAGTTCAACTGTACTGAGTAGAGTGATACGATACCGAGATGGCCTCTGTCAAGGCTTCTTCGTCGATCCGTACCGAGCAGGCGGCCCAAACCCGCCGGCGCATACTCGAGGCCGCGGTGCGGGTACTCGAAGCACAGGGCTTCGCCGGAACGCGCATCGATGACGTGGCGACCGAGGCCGGAGTTGCCGTGCCCACCGTGTACAAGGCGTTCACCAACAAGGTGAACCTTCTGATCGGCGCGGTGAACCAGACGATGGCGGGCCACGACGCCGCCCCGATCGACCAACAAGCATGGTTCACCGAACAGCTCGACGAGCCCGACCCGGTGCGCCAGCTGCGGCTCATCGCCCGCAACGCCCGACGCATGTATGAGCGGGCCGGCCAGCTCCTCAACGTCCTGCGCGCCGCGGCGCCACTCAACCCTGACCTCGCCCAGGCGTGGCACGACATCGCTGCCCAACGCCTCGACCGCAGCCGCCGCACCGCCAAGAACCTCGCCACCAAGGCCGCCGACCGCCTCCGGCTCTCACGAGACGACACCGCCCTCACACTGCTCGCACTCAGCGAACCCGAGCTGTTCACCACCTACACCACGGGCCATCGAACGCCAGACCAGTACGAAGCGTGGCTCGCCGACATCCTCTGCCGATCACTCCTCCACTGACCACCCGCAGGACATCCGCGCCCACCGAATCCGCCTTCGGCCTGGTCGTCGCGTCGACAATGACGAGCTTGCTCCTCGACGACGGCGAGCGCCCGCCCGGGACGGTCCCGTAGGTCTTACCGAACCGCGTCCGTGGTCGTTCGGTAGCGCCATCGAGCCGGCGTTCGGGGGCAGCTACAGATCGGTAGATATTCCGGTGATCGACGAGGCTGGCGTCCCCTTCTCGTGGAGGAGGTGGTGCTAGCTGATCGGAGAACATTGAGGTGTCTGTTGCTGCG
Source organism: uncultured Acidimicrobiia bacterium (assembly GCA_963755235.1). Classification (GTDB taxonomy): domain Bacteria; phylum Actinomycetota; class Acidimicrobiia; order Acidimicrobiales; family Ilumatobacteraceae; genus JALZMG01. The sequence goes on along the minus strand of CAVWJT010000013.1, from coordinate 148,406 downwards.
CGTGTGTCGGTGTCGCCGACGAGGGATGAAGTCGTTGCTCGGTATCTCGAGTTCGTGGCGGGGAGGTGTCGTCCGAACACGGTGATCGCGGCGGAGTCGGATCTGCGGATGTTCTTCGCGGTGATCGACAAGCACCCGGTCGAGGTGACGCCGGGGGACGTGTTCGCGTTCATCGCGGCGCAGCGTCGCGGTCCCGACGGCGCGCAGGTAGTGCGTCTCGCCGATGGGGAGACCGGCCTGTCAGCACGGACGATCAAGCGTCGATTGGCGAGCGTGTCGGGGTTGTTCAACTACCTCGTGTTGTGCGGTGACCGCTGGGCGAACCCGGTGCCGCGTGGGATCGTGAACCGTCGCACGGGAGCGGGCGCGAAGGCGATGGGCTCACCGTTGATCCGCACCCCGCGGACGCTGCCGCGGGTGCTCGACCCGGGCGAGGTGATCGCACTGTTGGGAGCGGTTCGGCGGTGGCGGGACCGAGCGATGCTCGAAGCGATGGTCCTTGGCGGTCTCCGCTGTTGCGAGGTGATCGGTCTGCATCTCGAGGATCTGCAGCCGACGCAGCGGCGGGTGTTCATCGCCGAGGGCAAGGGCGGTCATCAACGACTGGTGCCGTTGTCGGCACAGTTCTTCACGAGCGTGTCGAACTACCTCAGCTCGGAACGACCGTCGGACGCGGCGAGCGACCGGCTGTTCGTGTCGTTGAAGGGTGGCCGCCGCGGTGACGGGCTGTCGATCGACGGGCTCGAGCAGATCGTCCGTGCCGCCAAGACCAGAGCCGGTCTGCGACAGGCGACGTGTCACCAGCTGCGCCACACCTGCCTCACCAGACTGCCGCGAAGCAGGGATGGCGTTGGAGGCGATTCAGGCCCAGGCCGGCCACCGTTCGATCGAGTCGACACGGGTCTATCTCCATCTTGCCGACGACTGGCTCGCAGATGAGTACCGCCGCGCAGCCGACTTGATCGACGCGACCGCAGGGATCCTGCGGTGAGCGCCGCTGCTGCGCTCGAAGGCAGCCGCGTCGAGGCGGGTCGTCATCGGGACTGGGAACAAGTTCTCGCCCACGCACCGCTGTTGGCGGTCACTGCCTGGGCGTATGTCGATCAGCTGGCCGTGTCGATGCGTCCCGCGACCGTCGATGTCGCCGACAACACGCTGCGCTGCTTCGCCGGGTTCCTCGTCAACTCGCACCCCGAGATCGTCGGGTTCGCCGACGTGCGGCGCACCCATGTCGAGGGGTTCAAGGTGTTCTTCGCCGCCCGCTTGACCGTCAAAGGTGTGCCGCCGGCACGGAACACGATCCGGCAGCGACTGGGGATGTTGCGCTCCTTCTTCGATCGGATCATCGAGTGGGACTGGCCCGACGCGCCGGCACGGATGCCGATCTTCGCCGTCGACGTCCCCGTCGCTGATGACCCGCTGCCACGGTTCCTTGACGACGCCCAAGCCGCCCGCTTCGCCGCCGCAGCGACGGTCGCGGTCCCGTTCGAGCGGCTCGTGATCGAGCTGCTGTCACGCACCGGAATGCGGGTCGGGGAGCTCTGCACGCTCGCCGGTGACGCCGTCGTCGTGCTCAACGGCACCCCATGGTTGCGGATCCCAGTCGGCAAGCTGCACAACGACCGCTACGTCCCCTTGCACCCCAACGCCGCCCGTCTGCTCACCGACTGGACTGAGGCGAACCCACCGCTGGCCGGTCGGCTGCTGCACCGCGACGGCGCCCACATCGACCGCCACCAGATCGGACGGATCGTGCGCAAGATCGGCCGGCGAGCCGGGCTCGGTCACGTCCACCCACACCAGCTGCGCCACACCCTCGCGACCCAGGCGATCAACCGTGGGATGCGGCTCGAGGCGATCGCCACGATGCTCGGCCATCGCAGCCTGCGGATGACGCTCACCTACGCCCGAATCGCCAACAAGACCGTCGCCGACGAGTACGCCACCGCCTCGGCCAAGATCGACGCGCTCTACACGTCTGCCGACCCAGAGAACCGACTCAAGCAGCTCGCGTCCGAGCACCGCCGGATGCTCGCCAACGGCTGGTGCAACCGGCCAATCGACACCGACTGCGTCTACGAGACGATCTGCGAAGGCTGCGGCTACTACGAGACCACCATCGAGTTCCTGCCCACCCTGCGCGCCCAGGCCGACCACGCCAGCCGCAACCACCAAACCGAGCGAGCCGCCACCTACAACCAGCTCGCCGACGGCCTGCAACAACACACCGCCTGAGAACAGATCACCGGAATAACCCGACTTCCACTTGACGGATCACCGGAATAACGAATGATCTGTGCGCGACCGCGGCTTGCGAGCCGCGCCCAATGCAGGGCAATCTGCAGCCGGTGCGGGCCCATGGCAACAGAGCCTCCGAGCGCCTGGGTACCCTCCAAGCGTGGCGGTTGCCCGACGCGGGTGCGTCTCGTTGGACTGCGATGATCCGCTGGAACTTGGCAGCTTCTGGGCGAGGGTGCTCGGTGGCGAGGTCGCCTTCCAGAGCGAGAAGACCGTCATCGTCCGAAGTGACTGGGTGTGGCTGGCTGCGCTCAAGGTCGACGACTACAGGCCGCCGACATGGCCCGCGAACGGCGTCCCGAAGCAAATCCACCTCGACCTCTCTGTGGAGGACCTTGACGCTGCCGCGGTCGAAGCGGTGCAAGCGGGAGCACGCATCGCCGTCTCTCAGCCGTCCCCTGAACACTGGCGAGTTCTCCTCGATCCCGCTGGCCATCCCTTCTGCCTCACTACGCAGGCCGGAGCCCTGATCTGAACGAACGCGGCGGCAAGGGAGGACGAGGCCTAGGACTGGCGGGGGTCGACACGCCCTGTCTTGGAGTAGTCCACCGACCACCAGCGTTCGGGGCGCATGGTCCAGGTGAGGGACGCCTCGCCCTTGATGCTCTCGATGTACAAGTCGCCGAGCTCGGCGCCGAAGTAGCGGTGGGCCATGGGTCGGCCAACGCCGTCTTCATCCGTCGGCTCGACCGACACGACCGGCCCGTCGACGCTCACGTAGGAGTAGAACGGCGCCTCTTCGGTCTGCACGCAGAGGCTGAAGCGCTGCGCCTTGTGCAGCAGCTTGCTCTTCAACGAGTCGGTGCCCGTGGTGACCCAGACGTTGCCGCCGGGCTCGTAGCCATACCAGATCGGCACGGCGAGCGGCGGCCCGTCCTCCCGTTCGATCGAGATCACGCCGATGTGCACACCAGCGAGAAAGGCCTGCCGTTCGTCTTCGCTCATCCGCAGGTCCATGCCCGGAGGGTACCGACTCTGCCGCTGCAGCGTTCCAGCCGAACGTCCCAGAACTGCCGGAGTGGGACATCGGCCCCTCACGGGCTACGCCGCCCATGCCGAGCCCGTTTGTCCCGCAGTGCTGGTGGATGGCAGGGACGCACTCCGCCCAGGGGACTCCGCGGTTCGGTCAGGTCCGGACGGGTACTTGCCGGCCCTCGGGAGCGACGCCCCAGCCAACCTGGGCGAGCATGGCGATGAAGTTGGTGCCGAGCCAGCTGTCGATGACCATGCCGTCTCCGTCGAGCTGGAGACACAGCATGATCGAGGCGCGAACGGGACGGTGCGTGCCCTCTTGCACCATCAGCCACGAGCCTTCGTGCGTACCGGACATCTCGAGGAAGGCGACGACCCGATCCTGTTCGGCCACGGTCCAGGTCACGTCGAAGTGGAGATCGGGGAAGGCGTCGAGCAGGCCGGCCAGCTCCCCGGCGATCGCGGGGTTCGTCGTGAAGCCCTCGATGGCTGTGGCGTCATGGGCGTTGACGACCTCGTCGAACAGCCTGAGCACACGCGATCGGTTCTCGTCGGGAGTCATCGAACGAAGTCTGTCGGATTGGCGAACCCAACGTCCCAGATCTGCCGATCGGCCGCATGGCCGCCCTCGCCGTGACGCGCTGACCACGCGCCCCTACTCGGCGTTCGGCGTGCACGGGTAACGGCAGATCGCTGACCGGTGCTAGTGGAGCTCGAGCCGCTGCACCGTCAGGTCGGCCATCCCGAACTCCGCTCGCTCACGTTCTGTACCGCGTCGTCGACCCGGCGTGGTTAGCGAACGCGACTCGTTGCATCGAGGTCACCGTGACGGTTGCGGGGTTGACGCCTTGTCGGTCGCCTATCGGGCGGGTTCGACTTGTAGCGAGGCGAGGAGGCTTTCGACTCGCGTGCGGATCTCGTCGCGGATGGGGCGGACGGCGTCGAGGTCTTGGCCGGCGGGGTCGTCGAGTTCCCAGTCTTCGTAGCGTTTGCCGGGGTAGAGGGGGCAGGCGTCGCCGCAGCCCATGGTGATCACGACGTCGGCGGCTCGGACGATCTCTTCGGTCCACGGTTTGGGGAACTCGCCGGTGATGTCGATGCCGACTTCGGCCATCGCGGCGACGGCGGCGGGGTTGATCTCGGTGCCGGGTTCGGAGCCGCCGGACCAGGCCACGGCGCGGTCGCCGGCGAGGTGGTTGAACCAGCCGAGGGCGATTTGTGAGCGGCCGGCGTTGTGCACGCACAGGAACAGCACGATCGGGGTGCCGTCGGTGCCTTTGCCTTCGACTCGGGCGAGGGCGCGCAGTCGTTGGCGGGCGAAGCGTTCGGCCATCAGCGGCAGGAAGTTGGTGAACTTGGCGCGGTCGGCGAACTGGTCGTAGCTGGTCTCGAGGAACAGTTCGATGGTCTCGGTGGAGAAGAAGTCGTCGAATTCGTCGTGGAGGGTGGCGGCGGCAAGCCCGATGGCGTAGCGCTGGTCGATGGAGAGGCTGTCGAGGTCAGGCATGGTGATAGCTCCCAGACTGGCTCAGGTCGTGGGTTCCGGGTCCGCGGCGACGTTGGTGGGAAACAGGAAGCGGATGAGCACGAACGCGACGGCGGCGCCGGCGAGCTGCATGGCGATGAACATCGGTGTCGACGACGGGGCGATGCCGGCGAAGCTGTCGGAAAGGGTGCGGGCGACGGTGACGGCGGGGTTGGCGAAGCTGGTCGATGACGTGAAGAAGTAGGCGCCGCCGATCCACACGCCGACGGCGACGGCGACGACGTCGGCCGCGTCCGCTGCGCACGCAGCCGTGGATGACGAGCAGCAGCCCGGCGGTTGCGACCACCTCGGACAGCCACAGCGCCCCGGATGAGCGTTCCTTGGTGGACAGCTCGATGGCGGGCAGGGAGAACATCAGGTTGGCGACGATGGCGCCGAGGCAGCCGCCGGCCACCTGGGCGGCGATGTAGCAGGGTGCTGTCGCGGGTGGTGATGGTGCCGAAGCTGCGGTCGATGAGGGTGACGACGGGGTTGAAGTGGGCGCCGGAGACGGCGCCGAGCATCCAGATCAGGGCGATCAGGGCGCCGGCGGTGGCGGCGGCGTTCTCCAGCAGTTGGAGGCCGACGTCGTCGGGTGAGAGGCGGCTGGCCATGATCCCCGAGCCGATGACGGCGACGACCAGGAACCCTGTGCCGAGCGCCTCGGCGACCAGCCGGCGTTCGAGGTCGGCGCCGATCGCGCCGGTGCCGGTCTCTGGTTGGTTGGCCAGCTCGGTCATCAGGCCACGTCGACCAGCGCCGTGATCCGGTCACGGAGCGCGGCCACCGTGGTGTCGAACGCCGTCTTGGATGGCCTGGCGACGGGGTCGTCGATCGACCAGTGCAACCACGACGCTCCCGGCTGGAGTTCCTCATGGGCGCGGTCGCACACCGTAACGACGAGCCGGCGACCGACGCTGATGTCGGCGAGCCTGCGTGGTGTGGCGTTGCTCAGGTCGAGTCCGGCGCGACGTCCGGCTTGGACGGCGCCGGGATGCACCCGAGCGGCGGGGTGGGTGCCGGCGCTGTCCGCAGGCTCTTCGGTCAGCACGGCCCACAACGCTGCGGCCAGCTGTGAGCGGGCCGAGTTGTGTGTGCACAGGAACAGGACCGGCTGGCGGCGGAAGCGAGCGCCCGGAACCAGTTCATGGAGAGCGTCTCGCTGCAGCTGCACGTAACGCCGTCGCTGGTCGCCGCTCGATCGCTTCCGCGTGATCAGCCCGACAGCCTCGAGCACATCGAGGTGATGGGCCAACAGGTTCGACTCCGATCCGGTGAGGCGCCGCAACTCGACCGGGGACCGATCCGAGGCGGTCAACTCGTCGACGATCGCCAAACGGATCGGATCACCCAACGCGGCGTGCCGCGCAGCGCGGACGTCGAGCGACGGTGGCACGCACCGATCATCTCACTCACCATTGGTTGAGTCAACGTGCGGCGTCTGACTACAACCCGGGCGAGCAGCAGTCAGCTCACGAGGCACAGCACGTGGTGCCCGGTCCTTCGCTGTGGTGGCCGACGACGACGTTGACGAGCTGCTCGGCGTCGGCCTTCTTGACGTACCACTCCCAGCTTGTCCCATCGGGTCCGTGGACCCAGGTCTCGGTCTTCTCGGCGTAGCAACACACCGTGTCGTCGACGCCGGTCGTCTCCAGCCCAGCCGCGCCGAGCCGAGCCTCGGCGGCGACCACCTCGGCGGCGGTCTCGGTCTCCACGCCGAGGTGGTTGATCGACCCCGACTCCCCGGCACCCTCGAACAGCACCAGCTTCAGCGGTGGCTGGTCGATGGCGAAGTTGGCATACCCGGGCCGGGTCTTGGCCGGCGCGACGCCGAACATGCGGGTGTAGAAGTCGACCGCTTCGTCCAGGTCGGCGACGTTGAGGGCCAGCTGCAATCTCACCAGAACACTCCTGTGGTCAGATCGACATTCGTCGATGAATGCTTGCACCTTAGTGAGTTCATCGACTATCGTCAATGATCGATGAAGATTTCTCGTGACGACGCCACGACGTGGGCGGGCTGGTTCAAGGCGCTCGGCGACCCGACCCGCATCCTGATCCTGCACCTGCTGGCCACCGAGTCGCGGCCGATGAACGTCGGCGAGATCGTCGGCGCTGTCGACGTCGGCCAGTCGACGATCTCGCACCATTTACAGATCCTCGGCGAGACCTGCTTCGTCCATGTGGAACGGGTGGGCAACACGAGCTGGTGGCGGATCAACGACCGCTGCCTTGACTGCTTCCCCTCCGCCGCCGAGCTGATCATGGGCCGCCTCCCACTCACCGTCCCCTGGGACGACAGCGTTGCTGTCTGCGGACCGGACGGGGCGTGCTGATGGGCACCGAACAGCACGATCCGATGCTCGCCCGGTACGCCGGCGCCGCCCGCCGAGCCGGCGACGGCGGCTGCGTCTGCGCCGCCGATGGCTCGCCGTTCGGGGCCGGCCACTACGACGAGCTCGACGACCTGCCCGCCGCAGCTGTGCGAGTCAGCCTCGGGTGTGGCAACCCCACCGCGGTCGCCGACCTCCACGACGGCGACACCGTTCTCGACCTGGGCTCGGGCGGCGGCCTCGACGTTCTCCTGTCGGCGCGCCGCGTCGGATCGGCCGGCTTCGTGTACGGCCTCGACGCCACCAACGAGATGGTCGAACTGGCTCGCCGCAACGCCACCGACGCCGGCGTCGGCAACGTCGAGTTCCTCCACGGGACCATCGACCACGTGCCGCTCGAGGACGCCTCCGTCGATGTCGTCATCTCCAACTGCGTCCTCGTGCTGGCCACCGACAAAGACGCCGTGCTCGCCGAGATCGCCCGAGTCCTTCGACCCGGTGGCCGCGTCGGGATCAGCGACATCATCCGCCACGGTGCCGACGACGGCACCGCACCCGCCGTCGACTGCGCCGGCCAAGCCATCACCATCGCCGACTACGACGCCAACTTGCGCCGCGCCGGGCTCACCGACATTTCCATCCAGCCCACCGATCCGCTCGGCGGCGGCTTGAGCAACGCAATCATCCGCGCCACCAGACCAGCCGTCGGTATGCGGGCGATGGACCCTGCAGACTGGCCGAGCGTCCGCACGATCTACGACGCCGGCATCGCCAGCGGCAACGCCACGTTCGAGACCACTCCCCCGACCTGGGACGACTGGGACCGAAGCCACCTCGCCGACCATCGCCTCGTCGCCACCGACGCCGACGGACAAGTTGTCGGGTGGGCGGCGCTCAGCCCGGTGTCGGACCGCTGCGCCTACGCCGGCGTCGCCGAGGACAGCGTCTACGTCGACCCCGAGCATCACCGTCGGGGCATCGGATCCATCCTCCTCCGCGCCCTCATCGCCCAGGCCGAGGACGCCGGCTACTGGACCATCCAGACCGGCATCTTCCCGGAGAACACCGCCAGCCTGACCGTCCACCAACGTGCCGGCTTCCGGGTCGTCGGCCGCCGCGAACGCATCGGACAACTCGCCGGTGTGTGGCGCGACACCACCTTCCTCGAACGGCGGAGCCACCGACTCTGAGACCTCGCCGAAGCAGCGCTCGAGCCCGCCCACAACAGCAGAACCGACGGACAGTCAGGTCGACGGACCATGCTCCAAGAGGGCGGCGCCGAGCGCTGACAGCAAGAACAGCACGCTGCCGAGCAGGAACAACGTCACCGACGGGATGTACCACATAGGACGGTAGAACCCGATACAGCCCGCGACGAACAACAGCGCAGCGACGATGTTCCACACCGACAGCACCCAGCGTCGAGCATCAAGCGCCCAGCACACACGAGCCAGCAACGACAGCCGCACCACTCCAGGCTATGTCGCCCCGGTCGTGGCGACGGTCGGGTTCAGCTGTCGGGCTCGACGCGAAGCGCCCGCACGTCGCCAAGGCCGAGCCGGGGTACCTGACGGCGCGCTTGTGCGGACCAAGTTCGGTTGCTGCCCCGGTCGGCCGGTCTCTACGCTGTTCGCCGGTGAATCCTGGCCAGTCGGTGGGATTCGGGCGGCTCGCGAAGAGGTTCCCGCCGGCTCGCGATCAACCTTCTCCATCGACGCGAACACAGTCGCGAACAGCGGCAGACTCAGGTGCAACGACGTCCGGACGCAGCCGACAGCCGACATTGGTGGTCCTGCTCAGCGCTGGAACTGCGGAAGTCAGCCACGGTACAGGTCGCGATGACCGCGAGCGTGACCGCGCGACGACCGCGAACAAGGGAAACCTTGGACTGCCAATGACGCCTCGGTGTCCTGAGTCCCATGCCTCATCGAGCGCCACGACTCTGGCGCGACCGAACGCCGCAAGGCCGCCATTCGTGGATCGACTACTTCGCCCTCGGGGGAACCTCGACGCCGACCACGTCGCCCACTACCTGCGCGGCGACCGAACCGTCAGCGAGTCTGACCACAACGTGGTCGCCCTCGCCTCGACGAACGCTTCCACGACCGCGGCGAGAACAAACCACTGGCCTACCACCCGCTCTGACCCGGTCGCGCGGGCGGCGGGCAAAGGTCTGCCATGGGCGCATACTCGCCCAGCAGCGTCCCCCGAACGTCGCGACGGAGCCGCTCCGTTCAGCTCCCTGGCATTCGCCTTACAGCGCCGCCTACGTCGCTAGGTCCGCCGCTCGCTGAAGGTTCAACCGATGCCCGATCGAGTCAACTGAGCTAGGAACTCGTGGCAACGCATGGCGCGCTGCTGATCCTCGTCCTTGCACTGTCTGATGAACGTGGCAACGTCTTGATGCTCGCTCGAATGCGCGTCCTCAAGGAACTTGTCGTAGACCTCGGCGGCCTTCAGGGCGTGGTATTGGATGCTGATGAGGTCATAGACGATGTCGTCGGCGACGGTGTGCTCGCTCCCCATCTTGCTCACCTCCTTGTTCGTAGCGATGCGTACGATCACCATTGCCCCCGTTGAGCCGCGTTGAACCCTCAGCCGAGCCCGCGCGATGGCGATCGGCTATGGCGCCAGCGGGCCGCGGAGGACGCGATCTCGGATCCGCCTACTCACGATGCATCGGCGACTACACGTCCGCCGAGCCGCCCAACGAGGCGTGGCAGGCGACGACCCCCGAGCCGATCTCGGTGAGCGACGCTGTCGACGAATCATCCAGGCGGTGAACGCTCCTGCACAGAACATAATCTCAAGTTATTATGTTGTGTAAGCGATAGAGCGAAGGGGGAAGGAGATGAAGAGCAGCGGCATCCTCGTGCTGACCGAGGAGGACCTCGCCTTGCCCAGCGCATTGTCGCTCGAGCAGAGCCTGCTTCTGGCATGGTGGCAGGTCGTGGCCCTCGTCGCCGGAACGATCATCATGTTCGTCGCCGCGTACATCACGTTCATGCGTCAGGAGGTCCGCGCATGAGCGACGACCGTGCCAGCTTCGACTCGCTGGTCACCGCATGGATCGAGAGCCAGACCTCACCGAACACGCAGGCGGCCTACCGCGGCGACCTCGATCTGTTCCGCGCCTGGTGGGACGCGCACCGCCGGCGCGCCCCACTGACCGCCACCGCCGGCGACGTCGAGCAGTTCGAGCAGGCCTGTGTCGACGCCGGCTCCTCCGAAGCGACGGTCGCCCGCCGCGTATCGGCCATGAGTTCGTTCTTCACGTTCGCCGCCGCCCACGGGACGATCCCCACCTCGCCGGTCCCGGGCAGCCGCCGCCCGCCCACCACCGCGACGCCCACAGCGGACCTCGACGCGCGCGAACTCGCCGACTTGATCCGGTCCAGCGAGCGACTCGGTGACCGGACGAGTGTGCTCGTCGGTCTGATGCTGTTCGACGGCCTCAAGCTGGCCGAGGTCCTCGCCGCCGACGCGGAGGACGTGTCAACCACCCAGCAGGGCACCCAACTCGCCCTGGAGCGCAGGGGCGACCCGGCCGAGCTTCTGCTGGACGCGCGCACCGCCACGCCGCTGGTGTCCTATCTCGGCGGTAGAACCGAGGGCCCGCTGCTGTTGGGTGAGAGCCCGACGCGGATGCCCGGCCGGCTGACCCGCTTCGGGGCCGACTACATGCTCAAGCGGCTCAGCGCCGACGCCGGCTTCGACCAGGCAGTCTCGGCCAACACGCTGCGGCGCAGCTACGTCGCCAACGCCTTCGCCGGCGGCGCGTCCGTCGAGTCGATCCGTGACCAGCTCGGCCATAGCGATGTTCGCACGACGCGACGACATCTCCCCGGCGGCGCTTGACCATCGGTGCCAGTCATGATATTATGTTGAGTGACAAATGAACGCCCGCCTCGGGCCGAACATTGGAGGTGATTGTGGCAATGCTGATGCGATTCGATCCCTTCCGGGAGATCGACCGAGTGTTTGACCAGGCCTTCTCGACGAGCCGCCAGGCGAGCATGCCGATGGACGCCTACCGCCACGGTGACAGCTTCGTCGTCCACCTGGATCTGCCCGGGGTCGATCCCGCGTCGATCGACGTATCGACGGAGCAGAACGTCCTGACCATCAGCGCCGAACGGCACTGGGAAGCGGTCGAGGGCGACGAGGTGGTCGCCAACGAGCGCCGCCAGGGAACGTTCAGCCGGCAGCTGTTCCTCGGCAACGCGCTGAACGCCGACGACATCCACGCCACCTACGACAACGGTGTGCTCACCCTCACGATCCCGGTCGCCGAGAAGGCCAAGGCGCGCAAGATCGAGGTGTCCAGCTCGAGCACGCAGCAAGCGATCAACGCCACGAGCGAATGATCCCCCGGGGTGACGGGGCGGCCCATGAAGGCCGCCCCGTCCGCGCGCCGGGACGCGTGTGTGCCGAGTCACGAATCGACGATCACATCAATGCCAGAGCGTTCCTTATCGATTGCTGTGGTGAAAGCGATCCGAGCTCGCTGGTCCATGCATCTGCGACCGTCCGGAATCGCGTGGTGTACTGCCCGAAGCCGCGCAGTATCCGGGCGCCGCCGAGCACGTTCCCGGCGCTGGTCCCAGCGGAGAGGTCGGGGAACGGGCGGACGGCACGCCCGCCCTCGGCTTGGGGACAGCGGGGTGATAGCACCGCCGCCCCGGCTCGACGGCCAAGCGGGCGGACGGGTGACCGGGGCCGGGGCGGCGGGATTCAGTCAATCAGGTAATGCACAGTCATCCAGCGTTTGTGTCCGCCCAGCCACCCGCTCAGGGCTGTGCCGCATTTGGTCGCCGTCATGTCGACCGCATCCCGGTGCTGGGTCCGGCGCGAGCAATGGAGGACGCGGCGAGCGAATGCCGGGGGGAGGAGCGCCTCGGGTCTGCGGACCATGGCGACGAGCTCGTTGAAGCGAAGGGCGATGGCGTCGTTGTGTTGGACGGTGGTGATGACGCGTCCGCGAGTCCTGCTCAATCTTCTTCTGCTTCTTCTTGCCCATCTGCCTTTCGTTCTTCCGTGAATCAGCACGATCGGTGTCAGTGATTACTCGCGCGTGGCACATCTGCCGTGCCGAGCGGGGCGTGTCCGGACAAGTGGTCGTTGCGTAAGTCAGCCGAACACACCGCAATGCCGCCGCCAGCTCCTTGTGTTCACAGAGCGGTAGTGGTGCCGCCTCCCGGCCACACCTCGTCGGGCGACCGGGAGGCGCGGGTAGTGCGGCCCGCCCAAGGCCGTCAGGTCCCCATCGGTAGTTCGCAGACTGACGTCGTCGCACCGCCGGCGACCTGGAAGGCAATGTCGCGCGCACCCGTGCGGACTGACGTGCTTACGTTCCGCGGTCGGTGCGCGAACCTTTCGGTGATGGCGTTGGTTGTGGATGAGCTCGGGCTGATTGTGACGGCCGCGCCGGGGAGCGGCAGTACCTCGCTGCTCGCACACTTCCAGTCCTATCCGACGGCGCGTACCGTGCCCGCGGAAGATCGGGTGTGCGATGGTGTGGTCGTCGTCGACGCCAAGCACGCCACCGTCAGACAGCTCGAGGTGGCGGGGATGATCAGCCCCACCGACCTGGCGGGCAAGCGCGTGGTTACGACGACCCGCAACCCGTTCGACTTCTGGGTCGCTGAGTGGCATCGCACCCGGACTCGGTGGTTGGCGGAGCTGCGCCGTCGCGAGTCGTGGGTCTACCGCCAGGAGGGGATGATCGGCCGCATCGTCGATGCGGTCGAGCACGACTTCGATCCATGGCTGGAATTGGCGCTCGGCGCTGCTGCCCGGGGTGGGCGCACGATGCACCTCAACGCGGGCCATGTTGCCGAGGCCGATGTGGTCGTGCGGATGGAGCGAATGGATGAAGAGGTCGCCGCGCTCACGGGAACGTCGCCGGCCGACGTCGCAGTGCCCCACGTCAATGTCACCGTCCGCGAGCGTCCGTACTGGCAGTGGTATTCCGCAGCCTCACGGGCGTTGGTCGAACAGGTGCACGCGCCCGACCTCGCACGGTTCGGCTACCGCTTCTAGCGGCCGGCGCGGCGCGACGCCGCCGACCTCGATGCGGCCGAACAGCGGGCCGATCAGCGCTCGCGGATCCGTCGACGACCACCGCGCCGAACGACGCAACGCTCGGGTCGAAGTCGCTCGCGCCACGATCCGACCTTCGATGCGGGCGTGGATCTCGCCACATTTATGGCGGGCGAGGAGCTCGACAAGTGCCGCGACGGCGCCGGAACCAAGCCCAGCCCCGTCGAGCAATTCGACGTGGAATCGGGCACGGGTCAACACGTCGGCGGGTGGCGGGCGTCGATCGGACGTCGCGGTGACGACAGTGTCGACGTAGCGCGTCCGCTCGTCCGGGAATCCGCACTCCCGCCCGACGGGGACGAGCTCGTTGAGACGTGCCCGCTCCACCGCCTTCGCCTGCGGGTCGGGCGCTCTCGCCCCCTGGTCGGGCCCGTCGTGCCAGGCCACGGCACGCGGTTCGTGGACGAGCACCGCTCCGGCGTTGAAGGCCCGGAATGCGAATTCCCAGTCCTCGCCGCCGTAGCCGACGAAGCGGGGATCGAACCCGCCGAGCTCCTCGAACAGGCGGCGGCCGCAGGCCAGTACGGCGCTGATCACGAAGCGGTACGACCGGTCGTCGGCATCGAGGAGCGACCTCGTCTCGCGATAGCCGTCCGCAAGCCAGGTTGGGTCATCGAGGGTGCGAGGGGCGGCGAACTTGCCGCCGCCGCGAAGCCACGACGTCATGCGAGAGGGTTCCCAGCCTCCGAGGTCGACGTGGTGGCGAAGGCCGACGGCCAATGCGTCGGGAAGCCGCGCCGGCCAGGACGAGAGCCGGCGGACGAAGTCGAGGGCCGGCACGGTGTCACCGTCGAGGAAGATCAGCACGTCGCCGTCACCGACGGATGCACCCAAGTTGCGCGCCGCCCCGGCGCGGAAACCGAGGTTCGGCTGCCGCACCAGAAGGGGTGAGGGGTGTCGCGACCAGCGGGGCATCGGCGGCGGGCGCGGTGAGCCGTCATCAGCGACGACGACCTGCATCAGCCCGGGCGGGTGATCTTGGAGTTCGAGCGCGGCGAGGACGAGGGCGAGTCGCGCCTCGTCGTCGAAGTGGGGGACGACGACGGTGACCGTTGGGGCTGGCGGCCGTAGGTCGGCCACCAGGTCCCACCTGTTTCCTGGGACGACCGTGCAGCCGTTGACCGTGATTGGGGTCGTGACCGGAGGCACGCTGATCATCGGACGGGGGCGGCGATGGCGCGGCGGAACACGTCGACGTGCCGGCGTGCTATCTCGGTCAGCGATGGCCCGTTCGTCGCCCCGTGGGTCCAGGTCGTGCCTGGCTCCACCGCGGCTCGACGGATGCGGTCGGCGAGCTGCTGCGGGTCGTCGCCGGCATAGGTGGATACGGAACCGGGCCAACGGGCCGAGAACTCGCGGGCGAAGTCACCGTCACGGAGGAGGGGCCGGCGGGCGTGAGCCACCCACGTGCACAGCGATGCCGATGCCGACGGGTGGCGGTTCGGGACGACCGGCACGTCGACCGCGGCCAACTCCTCGCCGAGCCCGGCGTCGGGGACGAAGCCTGTCAGCCGCAGCCCGACGCCGGCTGCGGCGGCGCGGCGTTGCAGGTCGTCGGCGAGATCGTCGTGCCCGTCGGACGTCCGTCCGATGCACACGAGGCAAGCCGGTTCGGCGAGCAGCGCCATCGCCGCGAGCACGTCGTCGTGCCCCTTGCCGGGGTACACGAACCCGAGGACGCCGACTATCAGCGGGCCGTGACGACTCCCGCGCCGGCTGGTGACGACGGGCCCGTCTGCGGCGACCGGCAGGGGGATCACTTCCCCTGTGATCCCGAGCAGGTCCGCCAGTCGCCGTTCGTGTTCGCTGCTCACGACGACCGCATCGACCCGGCCGGCGACCTCGCCATACAGTCGGCCCCGTCGTTCGTACCGTTCGCGTTCGTCGTCGGGAGCCGGCACGTCGTGCAGCGTGGCGATCCTCGGCCCGGGCGGCATCGCGTCGAGCAGCTCGGCGAGTACGAGTGCTGCTTCGTCGGCGTCGGCGCCGTACAGCTGGTCGGTCAGGTGGAGGTGGACGACGTCCCTCCGGCCTGCCCGCTCCCAGGTTCGCTTCGCGGCATCGACGGCACCCGGGCCGCATGGGACGTGGACGAGCTCGACCTCGATGGCGTCGAGCTCGCCGAGGCTCCGGGCCAGGCGTCGAGCGTGACGCACAACGCCGTGATCCGGCTGCTCCGGCAGCACGACGGTGACGGTCAGCGGATCGGTGGTCATCGGTCGCTCGAGGCCGTTTCGAGCCGCCGCAGTCGGCCGCGGCCGGGGTCGAACTCGACGAGCCCGCGCTCGGCGAACTCATGCAGCCACCCGTTCATCGGGAACCACCCGTGGATCTCATGGAACAACGTGGCGTTGCGCACGACGTCGTCGACGTGCTCGACCGGCAAGCCCTCCCGCCCGTGGTGCTGGTGGAACGCCGGCGCGTCCCCGGTCCACGCCACGTGCAGCCCGGCGAGCGCGGCCCGGTGGGCGAAGTCGGTGTCCTCGGCCCCGTAGCCGACGAAGCGTTCGTCGAACCCGTCGAGCGACTCGAAGTGCGACCGCGCCGACGCGAGCGACGTTGTCCAGGCGAGCTCATGACGGCGGTCCCGCTCGACCGTGCCGGCCGCCACGACGGGCCGGGCCGGATGTGGTCGCGCGGTCCGGGCGAGCTCGCGTTCGGTCCACGGCCCCGTGCCGGGCACGCCGGGGGGGAGATAGCCAACGGTCCCGGTGACCAACGCATCCTCGGCGGCCGCCAGCCGTCCGTAGGTCGCCACGAGCTGACGCCCGGGGATGCAGTCGACGTCGAGGAACACGATCACGTCGACGTCGCCGCACGCACGCGCGCCGGCGTTGCGGGCAGCGGCGAGCGGGAGCGCGCCGTCGGCCCGAGCCTCGATGTCGGCGTGGACGAGTGGCAGACCGTCCCCGGCCGCCACCACGGCGGGGCGACCATCCATCCGGACGACGACCACTCGATCAGCCGGGAGGATCTGGCGGCGTAGCCCGACGAGCAGGTTGGACAGCGCGACGAATCGTCCGGCGACGATCGTGACGATGCCGACGGTGGGCGCCGCACCGCCGGTGTGACGACCCGTGATCACGACACCGCCGCCGGAGTCTGCCGACTGGCGAGGTCGTCGACGAGCTCGGCGAAGCCCACCGCACCGCCGGCCAACTCGATGTCGGCAGGGCCTCGCCGTTCGGCGATCGAGATCGCCTCGACCAACGCGTCGACGTCGCTCGGGTCGGCCACGACGCCGGCGACGCCGGCCCGGTCCAGCGCCGCGGCCGTTGCCGCTTGCTCGCCGAACGGGCGAGGCTCGGGAACCACGACGAGCGGCCGACCGGTCGCGATCGCGTCGGCGATAGTCCCCACGCCAGCATTTCCGACGACGACGGATGCCCGCGACAACACCGGCTCGGGGTCGTCGACCCAGCCGATCGTGCGCAGGTTGATTGGTTGGCCCGGCCCCGTCTCCTGCCCCGCGCCGGTGCCGACGAACTCGATCGAGCGCCCGGGGAGTCGGCGGGCGAGGGCAGCGGCGCAGTCGAGGTCGAGTCGGGTGCCGCCCGTCCCGGTGAGCACGACGACCGGTCCCCCCGCCTGCCACGGCCGCAACCTCGAGCGCGATGTTCGACACGAAGCCGACGTGCCGCGTCCTCGGCGCGCACGGCACGACGTCGAGCCGCGCCGGGACCGGAGCGATCACCACGTCGCTGATGTCGAAGGCGAGGCGATGGGCCGGATCGTCGCGATGCCCGGGCAGTCGGACCGACACCAGCGGGACGCCGCTCAGTCGCAGCAGCACCGCCACCTCGACGGAGACGTCCACCACGGCGATCGCCGGCGCAAGGTCGGCGGCCAGCGTCAACAGCTGGCGGTGCCGGGCGAGCAGCCCGTCGTGGCCGATAGGTGCCCAGTGCAGACGGCCGCCGGCGGTCGGATCGCGTGGGACAGGCGCGAGGTCTTCGGTCAGGCGGAACCAGCAGTCGCCGTCCCGCAACGGCGTCGGCGGGTGGCGGGAGGACGCGAACACGACCGGGCGGGAGAGTCGCCGAGCGACCGCGGTCGCATGGCGCCAGTGCGCACTCCCGTGGTGGTGCACGTACCACAACACCGCGACGGTCATGCCACCGTGACCAACGAGTCGGTGACCCGAGTGGCCGCGTCGTGCAGCAGCCGCTCGTAGCGATCGATCATCCGCTCCATGTCGAAGCGCTCGACGGCTCGGGCGCGACAGAGGCGCCGGGAGCGCGTCCGGGCGACAACGATGGCGTCGGCCAGCTCGCGGACGTCCGTCGAGCCATGAGCACCGACATCCGCGTCGACGACGTCGCGCAGCGCACCGCGACCGGTCGTGGCCACCGGAGTCGCGCACGACAGCGATTCGGCGGCGACCAAACCGAACGGTTCGTCCCACACGGAACTGACGATCGTCACCTCGGCGCGGCCGACGAGCTCGGCCAGTCGCGACCTGTTGAGCGGGCCGACCCATCTCGCGTCCGTACCGAGCAGGGGCTCGACCGCAGCTGCGAAGTACGCCGGGTCGTGGGCCGGCCCGGCAAGGATGATCGGCAGGCCGGCCAGGCGCGCAGCCGCGACCGCCAGGTGCGGCGCCTTCTCCGGCACGAGACGGCCGGACCAGGCCGCATACCCGCCACCACCGTGGCCCTGTCGCCACACCTCCAGCTCGACTGCGTTCTCGATGGCCGCGACCGGGACGCCGAGGGCATGCTGCCAGCTGCGGGCAAGGTGGCGGGAGACGGCCACGACGTCGAGTGGGTTGTCGTCGCGCACGAGCTCACGGTGGGCGAGCTCGAGCCACGGCGTCGGCGGGCAGTGCAGCGTCGCAGTGACCGGGCACCCGAGCAGCGGACTCATCGCCACCGGGAGGTGGTGCACCCCGTTGAGGTGAACGACATCGACGTCATCACGCCGGGCGAGCGCGAGCATCGTACGCTGGTACGCGAAGTGCTCGCCGACGACCTGTTCGGGACACGAGCTGACGTCTCGGCGGGCCGCCACGTTCGTCGGTGTAGCGCCGTTCCACATCGAGATGGCGTCCAGCGGGGAGTCCGAGCGCGGACCGGCGTACACCTCGACGACGTGACCGCGACGGCGCAGACCGCGCACGAGATCGAACGTGTGCGACTCCATTCCGCCGGCGAACGGCTGGCGGATGCCGAACAGGACACCACCGAGCACCGCGATGCGCAGTGGCGACGACACGTTCATCGGTCGAGCACCCGGCAGTAGGCGGCGACATGGGCGAGGGCGATCTCGCGACGCTGACGGTCACGCCATTCCCAATCGGACGGTCGGGGCGGCGGCCGGCAGAGTGCTTCATCGACGGCTTCAGTCAACGATTCGGCGTCGAGCCCGCTGAGTTCGTCATGGTTGTACGAGATCACGTCGGCCCACTGGTGGGCGTAGAACCCGCAGTTCGGCGCGACGACGGTCGTCCCCGCGTCCCGGCACGCCTCGAGCCATCCTGAATGACTGCCGAACCGGTACGGCAACACCGCCACGTGCAGCCGGCCGAGGTGCTGCGCGAGCGCGGCATCGCTCAGTGGCGGCCGGACCTCGACCGTCACTTCACCCGTGGCGGCCAGTCGATCGAGCGCGTCGAGCTCAGCCTGGCCGTCCGGTCGGTGAGAGCCGGCGCCGGTGTCGAGGTCGACGAGCACGCGTCCGCGCCGCCGGTGCGCGGCCGCGGCCGCCGCCGCCGCCACACGAGCCGCATCGACGACGTTGCACCGCAGGGGCCCGAGATGAATGCCGACCAGGCCGGGCTCGACCCGCGCGAGGCCCATCCGCTCTTCCCACAGAACTCCCGGATGGGGGACGACTTCTGGTCGTCGGCCGTGACGCCGGGCCACCATCTCGGCAGCGGCGTCTGTGAGCGTGAACAGGTGATCTGCCCGTGCCACGAGGATCTCGACGTGAAGATCGTGTCGGCTGGGATCGGCGTGGTGCGGGTTGCGCAGATCGTGGATGGTGTGGACGAGTGGGATCCCCGCATCGTCGAGTTCATCGCACCACGCCGCCAGCCGGATCGGGTGGACGTGGTCGAACCCGAAGTGCAGGTGGGCGACGTCGATCGAGTCCGCGCGTTCAGCGATCCAGCCTGGTTCGAGCGCCGGGTGCGGCCACCATGGCGTCGTCGGATCGGGCAGCGTGACGATGGCGTCGGCGGTCGCGGCAGACACGGCCCTTGTGTACGGATGGTCGGCCGGAACCGAAAGCACGGCGGGGCGATGATCGCCGGTCCGGCTCACCGCCGGTTGAACAGGTCCCAGCATGGCCCCCCGGTACCCCCCCGGCCCGGGCCCGAACCGTCCCCGGCCGAGAAACCACCCGCCCGGGGGGAAGACGTCGTCGCGCCGCTCTTCTCCTGGCACCGCTGGAGGCTGCGCGGTGGGGGTGAACTCCGCATCGTCCGTCGCTGTTGTGAAAGGTCGGGCTGATGGAGTACGCCGCGAAGCCGGGCGGGCGACGACTAGGGCGCCCAGTAGCGGGGAACAGTGTGCGCACACAGATCGAAGCGGTGAGGAGGTTGTCCTGATGGATGAGAAAACAGTGGGTCGCACTGACGGAGAACCGCTCGACGAGGAGCAGATCCGGGCCGACGAACGGGCACGGATCGCACGCCAACTGGGTGCTGCGACGGAGGAGCCCATGGCGGTCTCCGAGGACCACCGCCCGGACGGGTCGTTCGACACTGACTTCGATCGCGATGACCGGCCCCTCGAATCGCCCGACCGCGATCGCGACGAGTGGAACGTTCCGGTCCATCGTGATCACAACGATCGGCCGCTGGTCGCACCCGACCTCGATCGGGACGATCGGACTGGCGCGGTCGATCGTGACCGCGACGATCGACCACTGGTAGCGGCTGACGATCAGACCGAGATGCTCGACCGCGATCGCAACGACCTGAGAGTCGTGGCGGCTGACCCTGATCAGGTCGTCGTCGCCCGTGATCGTGACCGTGACGCGGACGCGGAGATCGAGGTCGTGCGTACCCGTTCGTTCTCGGTCGGCCAGTTGCTGACGATGCTCGTCGGCGCGGCGCTCGTCGTGCTCGGGGTGTTCGCCCTCATCGAGACGGGCATCGACACGCCACTCAACGAGCCCATCGAGCAGGTCATGGGGTACAACCACACCCCACTGCTCGGCATCATCGAGGTTGGCGCCGGAGCGTTGCTGATTCTGTTCTCCCTGCGGCCCGGCGGACGATGGTTCGTCGCCGTGCTCGGCCTAGCGCTCGTGCTTGGCGGGCTGCTCGTGCTCGCCGAGATCGACTGGACCGTCGAGGAGTTGGGGGCCGAGAGCAGCTACGCCTGGATTCCGATCGTCGCCGGACTTGTCGCCCTGCTGTCCTCGCTGCTGACCCCGCGTCGGCACCAGCGCATCACGGGCGTGCCGACCCAACGCGTCACATGACGCCAACTCCATCCGATGGTTAAGCACTCCGATGGCACGCGGCGAATACTTTCTCAACGACAGTCCAGCAAGCACTGCTGTCGCCTCGATCAACCGGGCGGCGCCGGCAGTGTCGAGCGGTCCCACCAGCCGAACAGCGACACGGCCGTCCGGCAAGCGGTGACTGGCAATGCTCAACCTCTCCGACAGAACTGACATCTCCGCCCCCCGTGCTCGAAAGCCGGGTGCGACCAACCGGTCGCGAAGCGACATGCCCTCACTGTTGAAGACAGCTATCACCGTACCCCTGGCACCACCACCTGTACGTTGCCGACGTCACTGGCGCCGACCGGGCCGCGACGTCAGCAGCAGGTGGCAGCGCTGCCGGTGAGGCGACGTGCGGCTGTACGGACCAGCGGGCGTTGTGCCGCTCGGGGTGACGCGACCACGATGACAACAGGTGGGCGGCCCGCTGGTCGGTCCCGAACTCGAAGACGAGGATCAGCTGACTGCTCGGCGTGCCCACGGCTGGAGTGTCAGGCGGAGGACGACTGCGACTGGCAGTCAGCGCAGCCGGGACGATCGACCGCGGCGTGAACAATGGCCCAAACACGTTTGCCGTCGGCCGTGGGCTCCCAACCCCACGCTTCGCTGACAGCATCGACAATGCGCAAGCCTCGCCCCCCACAGTCACGGGGGCCTCCCACACCGATCACGGGCGCCTTCGGGCTCCGATCTCGCACCTCGAGCCGCAGCCGGTCCTCGCTGTGCTGCATCTCAATCATGCAGCCCGCTCCCGCGTGGACCATCGCGTTCGTCACCAGTTCCGACACGACCAGCAGCGCATCATCGGCCGTGCGGCAGCCTCGCTCATCAAGCCAGCGCCCTACGGCACGCCGCGCCGCCCTCACCATCGAAAGGTCGTGATCGAGGCGCAACCTCATCAGCCCGCCAGCCGCCCTCTCCACAACCTCACGCTCAAGCAACGACCGCTCAAACGATGCTGACGAAGCGGCCACGTCGGCCTCCAATCAACGCATCCCGATGGGCTCGCCGAGGACTGGAGCGACGTACGACACGCGGTCTACCCCAAATGCCGAGCTCGTAACCATCCAGGTGCTCGTCGGCTGGTGGCCAACGATGACCACCGTGACGTCGCCCCTTCCGTCTGAGGATCCCTGGAAGCGTGGAGGCGCGGGCGGTGCGCTACTCGCCGGCACCCGTGTCGCCTCCCACGGCCGCCACCCGCCGGGGAGGACGCGACTCGTAGTCGGCGTGACCGTCGGTCAACCCTTGTTGAATCGGCACACGCCCCCACTCAGCTTCTCGCCGATGTCGAGCCGGTCGCCGATCCACCGTGACCGCGCCATATCCGCGCCCATAACCCGGCCACCGACGTCGGCGAGACCGCTCGGGAACGGCCCGCCGACCCGGACTGGCCTAGAACGCTCGTCTCGACAGTGCCGTTGGCCGGTCGCCCGCGCTGGCGAGGTCGCGAACGTCACCGACCCTGCGTTTGGGGGCACCAACAGATCGAGTGATCGGTGCGCGCTCGGGCTCGTCAGAACGAAACGCGGAGCGGGCATTCGGAGCGGCCGTCATTCCAGCGACGGCTGCGTTACTTACCAGCCAGGCCGTCGTTTGGCGTTGCTGACGCTCGGCGGACGTGTCATCGACGCGAGAGATTTCGGCGATGTTGAACAGCCGTGTTAACGAATCGCCCCCATCGGAGCCCTATAAGGGTGATGATGAGCGGTGTGAGCGACGAGGGCCGGGTGGAGGCGGTGTACCGCTCGTTGCATCCCCGCTTGTGGCGCTCGCTGCTCGCGTTCACGGGTGACGCCGAGCTGGCGAGCGACGCCGAGGCCGAGGCGTTCGCCCAGGCCCTGGGGCGGGGCGAGGCCGTCGACGATGTCGGCCGCGTGGGTCTGGCGTAGCGCGTTCCGCATCGCCTCGGGCCTGCGGGCGACCAGGTCGCCCTCCAACGGTCTCGGGCCGGCGGAGGGCTCGACGGCAGCGACCGGTTCCGTCGCCGAGTTCTTGGGCCTGTTGGCCGACCTGTCCCCGCAGCAGCGGGCCTGTGTCGCGTTGCGCTACGTCGGCGGGTACACGGCACCCGAGATCGGTGAGCTGCTCGGAACCAGTGCGGGGACGGTGCGGGTGCAGCTGCATCGGGCCCACGCCGCGTTGCGCGACACGATCATGGAGGCCGAGCATGCGTGACGACTTCGACTCCGTGGTGGCGGACCGATTCAAGGTTCTCGACGACGTGCCAATCCCGGACACATGGTCGCGTGTCCTCGACCGCGTGCCCGTCCCGGACACACGGTCGCGCGTTCCGTTCAGCGACGAGGCACTGACCATGATCGACCTTGACGCTCCGGTCCCGACCGAACCCCGTCGCCAGGGTCTCGATCGGGTCGTGTTCGCCGCGCTTCTGGCGGCCGCCGCCGTGGTTGCCATCGTCGTCGTGGTGACGCCGCGACGACGACCCGAGCTCCAGCCGACCAACCGGCCCCGATCGTGACCGTTCCCCCGACCACGCCTCCGCGATCGCTGTTCGGCACAGAGGAGGAGCAGCTCGCACCCGGGACGTACTACGTCGAGGAGATCGACGGAACACCGACGCCGCGAATCTTCGTCACCATCGGCGCCGGGTGGTCGACACTTGGGCGACGGGTGGTCGACATCGGCGAAGAACGCGGCCCGACGGGTGGCGTCGTGCTCCTGACGACCTATCGACGTCGGCACGATCGGGTTCAGCCGACCCGACCAGGTGTACTTGGATGCCTGCCACACGAGCGATGGGTTCCATCCGGGGCCTGTGACGACCCTCGACGGCCTCGTCGCCGCGCTCACTGAGCAGGCGCGGATGGGTCGACGTGACCGCCCCATCGGACATCTCCGTCGACGGCTACCCCGCCAAGACGTTCCAACGCACGGTGCCCGCCGTGCTCTCGGACTGCCCCAACTTTTCGCCTGGGCACATGAGATTTCCAGAGCTTGATGGCAACGGACTCAATAGCTGGCTGAACGAAGACGCTTCGAATGACGCCGGGTTCTACTACGAGCCGGGCCAGTTCGAGACCTTGTTGGTCGTCGACATCGACGGCCTGGTCGTCGTCATCAACGCGAATCTGTGGGCGGGGTCATCGGCGGCGGATCGCGCTGAGTTCGCCGACGTGCTCGACTCGATCCGCATCGACCCCCGACCGCTGCCGAACGTGCGCGGCACGGGCCGCTCGAGCCGGGGACGTACTACGTCGACGAGGTCAACGGAACACCGACGCCGCGGATCTTCGCCACCCTCGACTCCGGGTGGGAGGACGTGGAGTGCGGCGAATGGTTCATCGCCAAGGGGGGCATCCCTGATGAGGGCGGCATCGGCCTCATGACGATCACCAATCCCGTCGCCGTGTTCTCAGACGCCTGCCACCCGACCGATGGGTTCTACCCGGGGTCCGTGGCAACCGTCGACGGGTTCGTCACCGCGCTCAGGGAGCAGCAGGGGGGATGGGTCGACATGACCGCCCCGTCGGACATCTCCGTCGACGGCTACCTCGGCAAAGCATTGCAACGCACGGCCCCCGCCGTGATGGCGGGCTGCACCACCAGGGACGGCGGGTCAAGATTCTCAGGTGACGCCGTTCTCCCGAGCTGGGAGAGCTCAGACGGAATCAACATGGGCTACGCACCGGGCCAGATCGAGACCTTATGGGTCCTCGACATCGACGGCACGGTGGTCGTCATCAGCACGGAACTGTGGCCGGGGCCATCGGCGACGGCTCACGCTGACTTCGCCGACACCGTGCTCGACTCGATCCGCATCGACCAGCCATGAGCGACGTGCCCGCCGCTGCGCCGTACCGTTCATCGCTCCGGATCACGTCGTGATCCGGGGCCGTGGGCGGAAAGCCATCGGGCGGGAGGGAGGAATTGACATGCAAATCACCAGGTCCACCGCACGGAGGGGCGGAGCGCTCGTTGCGCTGGCCGCGCTTGTCGCGCCGGTCGCACTGACTGCATCCCCCCTTGCCGAGACGGCCGTCACTGCCGCCTCGCCGAGGTCCAACGCCGTACTCGACTGGAACCGTCATGCCCTCGACGCGCTGGCGAACACGACGGACGCCCCGATTCCCGGCGCCGGTCAGACCACGCCGGTGTCGGCGCTCCACGTGGCGATGGTGCAGGGTGCGGTCTTTGACGCCGTCAACGCCATCGACGGCGGATACGAGCCGTACCTCGCCGGGCTGCCGCCGGCGTCCCCGCGAGCGTCGAAGCGCCGCCGCGGTCGCAACCGCCGCCCACCATGTGCTCGTTGGTCTGGGAGGCGGTCTGGTGCCGCCGTTGCCGCAGGTCGTCCGCGACCGGCTCGACACGCTCTATGCCGGAGCGCTGGCCGCGATCCCCGACGGTCCGGCGGAGACCGCCGGAATCGCCGCCGGCTCCGCCGCCGCGAGCGCGATGCTCGACGCGCGGAGGAACGACGGTCGCTACGTGCCGTTCTCGCACCCCGTCGGCCCGGGGCCCGGCGACTGGCGTCCGACCCCACCGGGATTCGTCAACGATCCGTTCGCGTGGGTGGCGAACGTCGACCCGTTCGTGCTCCACAGCTCGTCGCAGTTCCGGACACGGGGACCGCTCGCCGTCACCAGCCGCGCGTACGCCAAGGAGTACAACGAGGTCAAGTCCCTCGGGACCGCTCGCAGCCCTCGCACTCACCGCCAAGAGGCCGTCGCCCAGTTCTACGTCGTCAACCCCCATGAGTTGTTCAACCGCACGATGCGCACGATCGCCGAGGACGAAGGGCTACCCCTCGTCGAGCAGGCCCGGCTGTTCGCCATGCTCAACATGGCCGCCGCCGACAGCTTGATCAACTGCTGGAACGACAAGGCGTTCTTCCACTTCTGGCGTCCGATCACCGCGATCAGTGAAGGCGACAACGACGGCAACCGCAGGACCGTCGGCGATGCGACGTGGACGCCGCTCGAGGTCACTCCGCCGTACCCCGATCACTCGTCAGGGTACAACTGCGTGACCGCCGGCACGATGCACGCGGCCCGGGCCTTCTTCGGTCGGAACCGGATGACGTTCACCGTGGTCCAGGCCGTCGAGACGCCGGAAGAGACCCGGCGCTACCGACGGTTCACGGACGTCGTCGTCGACACCATCGACGCCCGCGTCTACCAGGGCATCCACTTCCGCACCGCCGACGTCCAAGGGGCCAAGCTCGGCAAGAACGTCGCCCGCTGGATGGCCACGCACTTCTTCCAGCCGACCGACTGAACCGTCGGGATCACACCTTGGTCACGGAATTGGTTGACCCCAACCTGTTGACCCACACCGAAACCGTGACCAAAGCGACGGGTGGTCAGATCTCCGTCATGGGGATCCGGACGCCGCACTCCGCGGCGACCGCGGCAGCACGCTCGTAGCCGGCGTCGCCGTGACGGATCACGGCGGTGCCGAGGTCGGTGGTGAGCACCCGTTCCAGCTTCTGCGCGGCCAGTTCCGTGCCGTCGGCGACCGCGACCATTCCGGCGTGGATCGAGCGGCCGATCCGAACACTGCCGCCGTCGTGGATCGAGATCCAGGCCGCGCCGGCCGACGTGTTGACGAGGGCGTTGAGCAACGGCCAGTCGGCGATCGCATCAGATCCGTCGGCCATCGCCTCCGTCTCGCGATACGGCGAGGCGACCGAACCAGAGTCGAGATGGTCACGTCCGATGACGACTGGCGCGCGCAGCTCGCCGCGGAGCACCATCTTGTTGAACCTCAGGCCGAGGCGGGCGCGCTCGCCATGGCCGAGGCAGCAGATCCGGGCCGCAGGTGCCCGGCGCCGTCGCGACGGCCGACGGTCCGTGTTCGAGACGAGCGGTATCGCCTGGGTCAGGAAGGGCCGTTACGGACGGGTCGATCGTCGTTGGGGCGCGATTATGGACGGACGATATGGAGCGGCAGGGACCGCGGTGGGCCGGCCGCTCGACGACGCGAATCGGCGAGTCGGCACGCTCGCGAAAGCATGCGCCTCGGATGCCTCGGTCGCCTCGCCATCGACCCGGCGTTCTGGGGCAGCTACAGATCGGATGATCTGTGCGCGACCGCGGCTTGCGAGCCGCGCCCCTACCGGGCACTCGTTGTCGGGGGTGATCGCCTTGGTCACGAAATTGCACGAGCGTCCGCGCGATTTCGTGACCAAGGCGTCGGACACCGATCTGCCGTGATGCGCTACCTGACCGTGCGGAGGTACCCGCACAGATCAGCGCCTCGGAGCCGGCGATCGAGGACGGGCACGAAGGCCATTACCGGTCCTCGTTCGGGGACACTTGCGCATGTAGTCGCTCTGGGGCTGCGTGGCGATCACCCGGGCCCACCAAACACGTGATACGTGTTGAGTGGCCCGATCCTCAGGGTCGATGCCCCCGCACGGCCAGCCAGGGCTTGTCCCCGCGTGAACCGACCTCGTCCACGACCCATCCAGCAGCCGCGAACTGCGCGCGCAAGTCAGACTCCCGCCACAGCGTGTCCGTGTAGCGCTGGGGCGCATCGGGCGTGCCAGCGGTCAACCGAACCTCGCCGTCGCCCTCCTTGAACGACGCATGGATACGACCACCGGACCGGGTCGC
Source organism: uncultured Acidimicrobiia bacterium (assembly GCA_963755235.1). Taxonomy (GTDB): domain Bacteria; phylum Actinomycetota; class Acidimicrobiia; order Acidimicrobiales; family Ilumatobacteraceae; genus JALZMG01. Next base: position 121,140 of record CAVWJT010000013.1, on the reverse strand, counting down.
CTCGGCGAGCCGACCGAGCACCGTGACGAGGTCGTCACGCACGACATGGAACAGACACGCACACGACCAGACGCCGTCGTACGGCGTGTCCGGATGCTGCGGGTCCGCGAGCTCGTCGGTCAGCGGGTCCAGCCGGTCCGCCCGAAAGCCCTCGGCGCGCAGCAGATCCACGAAGCCCTGAGCAACATCCGTGCACCGGACGCTCAGCCCTCGACGCTCAAGCTCACGCGCGTCTCGCCCGCCACCGCTGCCGATCTCCAGGATCCGACCCGTGCCACCGAGCGCGGCGACGAACGCGTCGATCTCGCCCGCGACCCACTCGGGCATCGCCGCTGCCTCGACGGCATACTCAGCGGCCGAGGCGTCATAGGACCTGACCGTGTCCTCGTTGGTGCTCATGCCGTTGCTTTCGTCGAGCTCGAGTAGCGCGACCTGAGGCTACGACGGCCACCAACGCGCGAGCCGACCGATGCAGCGAGATGCCGCCGACCGCACGACCTGAAGAGCGGCGACAGTCAAGACTTGAGCGCGTCGAGCGTTCGAGGACGCTCACATCGGCCGCAGACCGGCGTTTGCGGGCACGCGGAGCGGCAAATTTGTGCAGTCGACTCGAGGCCCCTTGTTCCACGTACCGTTGCCGGCCGACCGTCGAGTGGACCACGCAGCACCGCCATCGCCTCCTCGACTCTCGGTACACGAAGAGAACGACCGCGGCGCACCATTCCGAGTCCTCACACAGGTCGACATCCGGCTCCTTCTGGAGGACCGTTCGGCAAGCTCGCTCACCACGCCATCGCCTGACCGTCATCGCTGCTGATGGCCGCATCCTCACCATGAGTTCGTCGCATGCGCCCCGAGAGCGCGGACAGCAACACGAGCGGGACTGCCTAGTTCGGGCCTGGGGCGGAGGGCACAGTTGAGGCTGCTACCTGGGTCCAATCAGCACGAGACAGCAGGCACAGCGTCGGTGTCGAGCACGCGCCGTATCGTCGTTCCCCCAATGACCTCCTCATCCAGCGCGAGTTCGTGCTCCACGTGGAGCACTGCGTGATGGGGCAACGGGGTACGAGAACGCGGTGACGTGGAGACGGTGGTGTCGATGCCGATGGCGACGGTGCTCTGCGCCGACTCTCTCGAGGCGAACCTGCCCGACGTGGACGTTCGCGCCGCCAACTCGACGACGGAGGCGGCGGGGCTGGTGCACGAGGGCCGTCCGCGAGCCGGAGCGGACGCGGCCGCGGCGCGTGAGCACGCCGACATCCGCTGGCACGAGGCCGACGACTGGATCGACGGGGTGCGAGGGATGATCGGGTGAATTGGTCGCCGCCCGATTCACCGACGCCGCCAGCCGAGCCCGGCCGGGCTCGCCAGGTCGCCCGAAAGATGGCCGACTTGACGCGAGAACGCGCCGCGGAGGTCGTGGCGATGGTCGGCTCGTTGTACGACCGAGCGATCGACGCGGTGCTGGGCCGCGACGATCGTCCGGTGACTGCATCACAGGCGAAGAAGCTCCTCAAGGGCGGGGCGACTGACCAGCGCGAGATCGCCGACCAGATCCAGAAGATCGCGATGGTCGCGACGCCCGTCATCCGGCGGCTCGCGATCGTCCGCAAGATCCCCGGCGTGAAGCGGGTGCCGCTCGTGTTGACGGCCACGACCACAGCGGCCGTGGCGGCGCGGCTGCGGGCCGGCGTGCGCGAGGTCCAGGTCATCGGGTCGTACCTCGCGTCGCGCATCGAAGCGGCGACCGGACGCCCCGCCGACCCGGCGTTGGTCAAGCGGGCGGCGGTCGAGTTGTACATCAAGCCTGAGCGCGCGCCGACGCTCGATGCCCGGCGGATCCCGCTGACCCGCCTCGCCCGCATGTGGCTCGTGCGCGGCTTCCTCGGACGCGACTCGACGAAGAAGGCGACCAAGGCGATCGACGCCATCGACCGGCTCGACGTGCACGGACTCCTCCACGACTGGTCCGTGCGCCACGCTGCCATCGACGTCGGCGAGGCGCCGGCACCCGGCCAGGTGCTCGGCACGGCCAGCAACGATGCCCGGCATTGACATGGTGTAGCTGCACACCTTCGCTCCCGAAACCGACCCGGCCAACCAGCCTCGCCCACACCGGAGCATGGTGGATGCTGTCCGCTCCGGGGGACCTCGCCAAGCGCGTCGCCCCGCAAGTACCGTTCTGGTCGTGCCGGACGGGGCTCGTGAGTTCGCAAATATGCGTGCTCCAACATTCGCCATGAGTCCCGTTGGACCGTCCCCAATGTGCCGGTCGAGGACGCTCGCGCGATCGGCACGAATGTCGGAAACGCCCGCCCGAGAACGCGCGGGACGGAGGCGTCGAGAGCGACTGCACCGTTGACACCGACTGCCCTCGTCGTCCGAGAACGCTCCGATCCGCACCTGCGGGGATCACCGGCCGGAGGCACACAGGAGCAGACCTACGCCGCTGGTCAACGGATGCGCAGCCGGACGAGTTCGATGACCCGGTCGGTCTGGCCTTGGTAGCGGTCGTAGCGGCCGCGAGCCGTGTGGTTGACCAGGGTCCACAGTCGGGGATATTCGACGTGGTCGGCGCCGATCACCTCTGCTTGACCGGTGAACCTGCGGCGTCCGATCTGGACCTCGACCGCTGCGTTCGTCTTGGCGTTGTGCCACCAGCCGGGAGCTCGGTCAGCACCACCGTTGGACGCGGTGACGATGAGCGAGCCATGAGTCCCGAGCGCCGCACGAGCCTTGTCAATTGGGCCCGAGAGCGCGACGCGTGGATCATCGAGGACGACTACGACGGCGAGTTCCGCTACGACCGTCACCCCGTCGGTGCGCTCCAGGGGATCGCGCCCGATCGAGTTGTGTACGTCGGCACCACGAGCAAGACACTCGGGGCCGGGCTGCGCGTCGGCTGGCTCGTCCTGCCGCCGGCACTTCGCGCGCCGATGGCCGAACAGACGCGGTCGCGACAGTGACGTCTCTCAACTCACCCAAGCGACGCTCGCCGAGTTCATTGCGTGTGGCGATTTGGACCGACACGTGCGGCGAGTCCGCGCCTTCTACCGAACACGCCGCGACCACCTTCTCGCGGCGCTGCACTTGGCGATCGACCCGCCCGACATCCGAGGCGTCTCTGCCGGTCTGCACCTCACCCTCGCCCTGCCGGCCCACATCGACGAACTCAGCGTTGTCCAACAAGCGCTTCACAACCACCGCCTCGCCCTGTGGGGTCTGCGACAGCACTACCAGGGCAGCGACACTGTCGACGGCCTCGTGCTCGGATTCAGCCGAACAGCGACCGACTTTGGAGACAGCGTCACCCGCCTCGTTCACACCCTCCTGCGACAAGGCGGCCGTCCGTCAGATCAGATCGCTCACCTCGAATAGCGGAAGCCGATGACCACGCGCAGGCTGCTCTGGCGGGGCGTGCGGTTGCGCTTCGTCGGACCGGGTCCATCCGGTCCTCAGATGCCGTCCACGGCGATCGGGAGTCCGTCGGCGTCGATGATGGGCAGTTCGTCGGCCAGCCGGTCGGTGTCGGCCGCCGGATGGGGCGTCGTTCGGGGGATGAATGATCCGATGATCCCGGACGTCAGTGCGGTGGCGGCGGCGAATGCCCACAGCTGGTGGAACCCGTCGAGCGGATCGGTGAGCTGGCGCTGGGATCCGATGAGCGCGACGAGCACGGCGATCCCGAGGGCGCCGCCGATCTGACGGGCTGTCTGGTTGACGGCGCTGCCCACGGCGAAGCGTGCGGGTGGGAGCGACGAGACCGCGGCGGCGCTCAGGACGGGGAACGTGAAGCCGACACCGAGCCCGACGAGCAGCGTCCCGGGGAGCCAGGACGCCGGATAGTTCGGGGTCTCGGTGACCAGTGCGATGTAGGTGGCCAGGCCGATGGCGAAGCACGAGGCGCCGAACAGGAGCACCGGTCGGAACCCGACTCGACCTGCCAACTTGCCAGCTGGTCCGGCGACAATGGCGACGACGACCGGTCCCGGGGTGACGGCGAGACCGGCGGTCATGATCGAGTAGTCCCAGACGCCGGTGAGGAACAGGATGTTGCCGAGCAACATGGCGAAGAACCCCATCGCGTAGACGATGGTCGCGGCGTTGGCGATGACGAACGGCCGGCTCCGGAACAGCGTGGGGTCGATGACGGGGTCGTCGTGGCGCAGGGTGCGGTGAGCGAACACGGCACCGGCCACGAGCGCCACGGCGAAGGCGGCGAGGATGCGCCCATCGGCCCAGCCCCACGTCGCCCCTTCTGAGATCGCGAGCACCAGTGATGCCAGCGCCAGCGACATGAGGCCGACGCCGAGGTAGTCGGGCGTTGTCGGCTTCGACTCGCCGATCGTCTCGGTCAGCACCCGTCGTCCGAACAGCAGCACGAACAGGCCGACGGGGATGTTCACGAAGAACGCCCACCGCCAGCCTCCGGCGGACACGATGGCGGCACCGAGCGAGGGACCGGTGGCGACCGCCAAGGCGCCGATTCCGCCCCACTGGGCGACGATCTGCATGCGCCGCGCAGGTGGATAGGCGCCGATCAGCAACGCCACTGACGCCGGGACCAAGAACGCGGCGCCGACGCCCTGCAGGGCGCGGGCCGCGACCAGGGTGCCCACATTGGGTGCGATCCCGCAGAGGAACGAGCCGAGCAGGAACACGACGATGCCGCCGAGGAAGACGCGTTTGCGTCCGAGCCGATCACCGGTGCGTCCGCCGACGACGAGCAGCGCCCCGAACACGATGGAGTACGCCGTGATGATCCAGGCCAGCGATGCGGAACTGGCGGCCGGGTACGACGCTTCGATGTCGGGAAACGCCACGTTGACGATCGACAGGTCGAGGGAGGCCATGAACGCGCCAAGCGCGGTGACAACGAACACGGCACGTGACCGACCTCCGGCGCCGAGGGCAACGGCGGTGCGGCTCGGCTGGTCACCGGTGGGTTCGTTCATCGAACGGACCATAGAGGATTGCGTTCTATCATGCAACCCACTAGCCTGCGCAGCGATGCAGCGCACGAGTTTCGAGACGATGAACTGCTCCGTCGCCCAATGCCTCGAGGTCGTCGGCGAATGGTGGTCGATGCTGATCATCCGCGACGCCTTCCTCGGGGTCCGCCGTTTCGACGACTTCCAAGCACGCCTGGGCATCTCCCGCAACATCCTCAACGTGCGCCTGACAACCCTGGTCGATGCCGGTGTCCTCGAACGGGTGCCGTACCAAGAACGCCCTCTGCGCTTCGAATACCGCCTCACCGACAAAGGGCGCGACCTCTCGCCGGTCCTCACCACCATGCGCGAGTGGGGCGACAAATGGGCAGCGCCCAACGGCGCCCCCCTCGAAGTCGTGCACGACGCGTGCGGCCAGGTCATGCACCTCAACCACACCTGCAGCGCCTGCGGCCAACCCGCCGACCGACGCTCACTCCACCTACGGCCCGGACCCGGAGCGACGCCCAGCGACTTCGACCGGACCACACTGGCGCCGCCGACCTGAGCCCCGCCCACCCCGGCGAGCATCCGACAACCGCCGGCGCGTCCTCGTCGCCGGCGCCCTCAGCGCCGGTCGCCGCGAACGAGCGCGAGAGCGTCCCGCGCGTTGAGCTCGGCACCAGCGGCGAACGCGGCCTCGTACGTCGTTCGGTCGGTGCCCTCCGCCACGAGCGCGACGAGCTGACCTTCCCGGCGCCGGGTCAGTGGCCACGCGGTCCGCCCGGCTCGCTTCCGCAACCCGTGGGCGGCGCCGAGCGCGGTCGCGGCTCGTTGCCGATCGCCGTCAGCCCACGCCAGCTGGGCCGCGGTGACGAGCGCGAACGTCAACGTCAGCGTGCTCAGGTGGGTCGCGTCGATGGCGTCGGCCGATCGGTCGAGCAGCGCACGGGCCGCCTCGGGTTCGCCGGCGCTCACGGCGAGCGCCGCGAGTTGCGTCCGAGCACTCGCCTCGAGCCAGTTGTTCCCGTACCGGGAGCCGAGCTCGTCGACCCGCTCGAAGTGTGGGCGTGCACTGTCGGCGCGTCCGAGGCTCATCTCGAGCATGCCGACCGTCAGCTCGGCGAAGGCAAGGAACGGCTCGTCGCGCTGGCGGGAGCCGTCAAGCGCGTCGGAGGCGGCGTCCAACGCGCCGTCGAAGTCGTCCCGGATCGGCAGCGTCCACGCGACGGCCAGCTGGAGCGCGCTCTGCAGGTGCGGATCGTCGACCGGTCCGTCGAAGCGCTCGATGGCGTCGATCGCCGCAAGGGCGGCGGCGTCGTCGCCGACCTCGACCGCCGTCACTGCCCAGATGAACAGCACCTCGGCCCGGGCGTACTCATCCAAGGAGTCCGCGCGCGGTCGCAGCTCGTCGATCCACGCCCGACCCTCGACCATCCGGTCGCGCATCTGCCAGAACAGCCAGAGCACGCGAAACATGTGGGGCAGCGGCGTGATGTCGTGGGTGAAGAACCAGCGGATCGCGACGCGCAGGTTCTCCTCCTCGACGCCCAGTCGATCGGCCCACTCGAGCTGCCGTTCCGCCGGCCAACTGACGTCGGCCACCAGCTCGGCGAAGTACTCGGCGTGGCGACGGGCGATGTCGGCACCGGCGTCGCCGGCGGCGAGCCGCTCAGCGGCGAGCTCCCGCACCGACACGAGCATGCGAAAGCGCGGTCCACGCTCGTCGGCGACGACGCTGACGAGGCTGTGGCCGGCGAGCGCGTCGAGGAGGTCCAGCGTCTCGTCCTCCGAGCGCGCGACGACGTGCGTGGCCGCCTCGATCGTCCACCCGTCGGCGAACACCGACAGCGCCTCCATGAGCTCGCGCTCCTGGTCGTCGAGTAGCCCGAAGCTCCACTCGACGGTCGCCCGCAGGGTGCGTTGGCGCTCCGGAAGGTCGACCGGTCCCGTGCCGAGCGAGTCGAGGACGTGTTCGAGTCGCTCCAGGAGCGCCACCGGCGCGAGCACCCGCGTGCGGGCCGCGGCGAGCTCGATCGCCAGCGGCAGCCCATCCAGACGCCGGCAGATCTCCATGACGGCGGCGGCGTTCGTGTCATCCAGGGTGAAGTCGTGGTGCACGGCCCGGGCCCGGTCGACGAACAGACGCACGGCGGGGAGCGCGGCGAGCTCCTCGAGCGGCGGCCGCTCGGCGAACACGGGCACCGATCAGCGCCTCGACCGGGTACTCCCGCTCGGCCCGCAGGCGCAGCACGGTGCGGCTCGTGGCGAGGATCGTGATGTCGGGACACGCTGCGAGGAGCTGATCCAGCTCCGTCGCCGCTCCGGTCACCTGCTCGAGGTTGTCGAGGAGGAGCAGCGTCGGCGTCTGCGCGAAGTGCTCGACCAAGGTGTCGAGCGCCGACCGCGTGCCCTCGATCGGCGCGCCGACGGCGGCGGCGACGCGCGGCAGCACCAGCGCCGGATCGGTGATCGACGCGAGCGCCACGAACTCCGTACGGCGGCCGGCGGCCTCGAGCGCCGCGCCAACCGCGATCGCCAGCCGGGTCTTGCCGATGCCACCCGGACCTGTCAGCGTGACGAACCGCGTGTCGGGTGACTCGAGCAGCGACGACAGCGCGGCGATGTCGTCGTCGCGACCGAGCAACGACGTCGACGGCGCCGGCAGGGAGCGACGCGACGACCGGACCTCGGTGGCCGCCGGCGGCGCGGCCGGTGCGACCGGCGCGGCGAACCGCTCGCTGAGCAGCAGCGCCAGGTCGTCGCGCACGAGCCGGCCCAGCTCGCGCGTGCTGCTGAACGATCGGTAGGAGTCGGCGCCCTCTGCCTGCAGGTCGGCGATCATCGCCGCCAAGCGGGGCTCCTGCTCGGGTGCCGGCGACTTCATGTACAGCAACCGCGGCATCCCGGCGGACAGTCGGAACTCGTCCTCCAGACCCGAGATGTCCATCCCCGGCCCGATCCACCCGTAGCGCTGCCAGTACAGGCCGACGAAGATGTCCGACTGCGCCAGGTAGGCCCGGTAGAGCTCACGCGGCGGATGGGGTCGAGCCCCGAGCTCGAACATCACCGGCGTCAGCCGGAGCGCCGAGATCGCCCGCGCCACCGCGGCCCGCTCCGGAGCGAGCTCGGCCAGTGTCGAGCTGACGAAGACCCGCAGCCGTTGATCGGGTGTCCGGATCGGAGCGGCGCCCTCGTCAGTTGTCATCATCCGCCCGACAACTACACCGCGCCGACGGCGGAGAGGATGAGGGCCGTCACCTCGTCGGCGTGCGAGATCATCACGACGTGGCTCGAGTCCATCTCGACGGTGGTGGCGCCCATCCGCTGCGCGAACTGCCGCTCCGCATCGGGAGGGATGACTTCGTCGTGCTGGGCAACGACGAACCACGTCGGCAGGGACTTCCACGCGGGCGCCGTCATCACGTCGTCCAGTGTCGATGCGGCCAGGGGCTGCTGGACGGCGTACATCACGCGGGCCTCGACCGGATCGACGTCAGGAGCGAAGTGCTGAAGGAAGGCGTCCTCCGGCAGCCAGGCGAAGCCCTGATCGTCGATCTGGAACGCCGCGATGGCAGGCGTCGGTGGACCCTGGCCGAGCAACGCACCGAGGGACTCGCCCTCGTCGAGACCGAACCCGGCCAGGTACACCAATCCGACGACGTTCGGTGCGTCCGCCCCGAGCGCGGTCATGACCTGACATCCGTAGGAGTGCCCCACGACCAGCGTCGGCTCAGCCTGCAATGTCAGGACGTGGCGCAACTTGGCGACGTTGTCCGCCAACGACGTGTGAGGGAGCTGGGGGGCGATCACGTCATGACCAGCCGCCTGCAGACGACGGATCACCGCCGACCAGGACGATCCATCCGCCCATGCACCATGTACCAATGCGATCCGCATGACCTGTCCTCCTTCACCACCGGACCTCGATGGCCATCCGGACTCTTTCACGATCGCCGATCGCCTGCACGATCACGACGCTCGAGCCGGGTCTGCGCTCAGTTCGCCGCTTCCAGGTGCGCGAGGTCGCGCCCGGCGTAGCGGTTGTGCCAGAACTCTTCCTCGAACACGGTGTAGATGCACTCTTGCAAGGGGTGCGGGCCGTTCTCGAGCACGTCGACCGGTCGGGTGAGATCGGTCGGCGCAACCGTGGCGAGATAGTCCCGAAAGCCCGTGGCGCGATCCGCGCGCACCGCGAGGGCTTCCGAGACCGACGGCGTCAGGTCGAGATCGAGGCCGGGCCACGGGAAGTCGACGGAGCCAGTGTTCGGCAACCCGATCGGGTGGAAGCTTCCTCCGAGGACCGGCACCGTGAACCACTTGTCCATCGCCATCACGAGATGTCGCAACGTCTGGACGAAGGACCACTCGCCGTTGACCGACTCGTGCAGCCGGTCTTCGGGCAGCGCAAGCGCCCGGGTGACTGTCTTCGCCCACTCGGCTTCGAGTGCCGCCCACGCGGTGCGCATCCCCTCCGGGTCGGGCGGGCGGAGCATGCCGCGTAGCGGATACCACGGGTCGCGCTCGTTCACGTATGCCGTGACATCGACACCGTTGATGACGACCGTCTCGATCATTGCGTCGATCTCGACGTTGACCAGCCAGGCGTGGCTGATCTTCGCGTCGGTGAGGTTGACGTCGCGGAACCGGGCGCCGCTCAGATCGGCGCCCCAGAACACGGCGCCCGCAAGATCCCCCTCGAACTCCTCCGGCATGCTGCCTCCCCTCGCGTCTCTGGCTCTTCAGGGTGCAGTTTCGCCGAATCCGTGGATCTGCTTTGCTCTCCGAATGGACAAGCCAGCGGACGCCGTGGATGTAGTGATCGTCGGGGCCGGTCTCGCCGGCCTGACCGCCGCGCGAACGCTGGTCGGCGCGGGCATGACGGTCACCGTGCTCGAGGCGCGGGACCGGGTGGCCGGCCGCAACCTCGGCGCGGTGTTGAGCAACGGGGTGCCGGTCGAGATGGGCGGGCAGTGGGTCGGCCCGACCCAGGACGCCGTGCTCGACCTGATCGGCGAGCTGGGCCTGGAGACGTTTCCCACCTACGACGAGGGTGACATCCTCACCGTCTTCGACGGAAACGTCGTCCGCTCGTCCGACGGCTCGTTCGGCCTTCCTTCGGTCAGTGCCGTGGAGGTCGGTCGCCTGTGGGAGGAAATCGAAGCGCTGGCGTCGACGGTGTCAACGTCTTCGCCCTGGAAATCCCCGGGCGCCGAACAGCTCGACGCGCAGACGTTGGAGGCATGGCTCGCCGCGAACACCGACGACCCGGTGGCGCGGCGGTTCTTCCGCATGCTCGTCGCCGCCCTGTTCTGCGCCGAGGCGTCGATGATGTCGCTGCTGCACTTCCTGTTCTACGTGAAGTCGGGCAACAGCCTCACCCGGCTGACCTCCACGACGGGTGGCGCCCAGGAAGCCCGCGTCGTCGGGGGGACGCACCGGATCTCCGAGCGTATGGCCGAGCAGCTCGGCCAACGGGTCCGGCTCGACGCGGTGGTCCGCACGATCAGCCAGGACGACCACGGTGTGCGCGTGAGCTACGAACGCGGCGAAGTCACCGCCCAGCGGGTCGTCGTCGCCATCCCGCCCACCCTGGCCGGCCGGCTGCGCTACATCCCCGCCCTGCCGCCCCTGCGTGACGGGCTGACCCAGCAGATGCCTGCCGGCTCGGTGATCAAGGTGCAGGTCGGGTACGAGACCCCGTTCTGGCGCCAACGCGGTTTGAGTGGCCTGGTCCTGAGCCTCGACGACGCCTTGAGCGTCGTGATCGACAACTCACCACCAGACGCCTCGTGCGGCGTGCTCGTCGGCTTCATCGAAGGTGCGCACGCCCGAGCAGCCAGCCAGACGAAGCCCGAGGAGCGGCGAGACCTCGTCGTCAACTCGCTGGTCCGGTTCCTGGGACCGGAGGCCGCCGAACCCTTCGACGTGCTCGAGCAGGACTGGAGCGCCGAGGAGTTCACCCGGGGCTGCTACGGCGGCCGGCTCGGGGCGGGCGGGTGGACGCAGTACGGCCGGGCGCTCGCCGAGCCGGTGGGCCGCATCCACTGGGCGGGAGCCGAGACGTCGGACGTGTGGAACGGCTACATGGACGGCGCCGTGCGCTCCGGTCACCGCGCCGCGGCCGAGGTGCTGGCGTTGATCAACTGAAGACCGCGTCCGTGATCGTGCGGTGAAGAGAACCAGTTCTCGCGCCCGGGGAACTACGCGGTGGAATGGACCACATGGCTGAGGCTGCGGATGTCGACGGGGTGCTGATCACCGGCGTGTACGGCACCGGGAAATCGTCTGTCGCGGCCGAGATCGCCGAGACCCTGGAGCGTCGCGGCGTGTCGTATGGCGCGATCGACCTCGACTGGTTGACGTGGTTCGAGGTGCCGGGGATGGACGAGGCCGAGGCGAACCGGGTGTACCTCGCCAACGTCGCCGATGTCGTGCGCAACTACCGCGCGTTCGGCGTGCGGCACATCGTGCTGGCCGGCGCGTTCCGGGACCGCGACGAGGTGCGCGCGATGGAGGGAGCAACGGGACTCTCGGTGCGCGTCGTGCGGCTCGAGGTTCCGCTGGACGAGATCACCCGGCGACTGCGATCCGACCCGACGAGCGGGCGACGCGACGACCTGCAGGTTGCCGCGCAGTGGCTCCATGACTCGATCGGAGCGGGGATCGAGGACTTCTCGATTGCGAACACCGGCCCGATCGAGGAGGTCGCGACGCAGATCATCGACTGGCTCGGTTGGAGACCATGACCGACGCGTAGTGTCGCCGCACCACCGAGCGTGACACGAGTCGGCGATGTCGAACACGAAGGACGGCCCGCTTCGTCAGGTCCTGCCGGTCCCGGATGTGGCTCCGGTCGGGTTGACGACCTTCGATGCCAAGGATCCGGAGACGGCGTATCCGCCGTTCTCCGGTGACGAGAGCCTCGATCTGGGCGAAGAGCTCGGCTCCCCCGTCACGACCGACTACGGCGAGCGCAAGTTCAGCGGCAAGGTCAACTGGGTCGAGATCGCCGTCGGGATGGACGACCACAACCACTTGATCTCACCGGAGGAACGCCTCAACCTCGCCTTGGCCTTCCACTAGCAATCACCTGTGTCAGCACAAACGACTGCCGCGGTGGTATGTGCTGACACAGACACGGCCATGCCACTCGTCCACGCCGAAGTCGGCGTCGTAGTCTCGGCGAGATGCCGTTGCCGTCGGAATCGATCATGGCGCGCCGCGGTGTGGCGGGCGGTCGAGCGGGGACCACGCACCTGCTCACTGAGGATCGGCAGGGCACCTTTCACTTCACGATGGGGCCGTACTCGTCGCCGGTGTTGCAGATCCAGCCGGGCGATCGGGTCACCGTGGAGACCCGCGACGCGTTCGGGGGCGTAATCCACACCGAGGACGACCTGCCGAGCGCCCGCTTGACGCTGCCGTTCGTGAACCCGCAGAACGGACCGATCATGGTGGAGGGCGCGGAGAAGGGCGACGCATTGGCGGTCTACATCGAGTCGATGGAGCCGCGTGGTGACAACCCTCGCGGAACGTGCGCGATGATCCCGGAGTTCGGCGCGCTCACGGGCACGTCGCTCACGGCCACGCTGAACCAACCGCTGCCCGAGCGCGTGCGGAAGGTGAACCTCGACGCCGAGCTCGTCTACTGGAGTGACCGGGTGACACTGCCGTACCGGCCACACATCGGCACCCTCAGCACGTCGCCGGAGCTCGATTCGATCAACTCGCTCACGCCCGACAACCACGGCGGGAACATGGACCTGCCCGACATGGGTCCGGGCAGCGTCACCTACCTCCCGGTCCGCACCGCCGGGGCTCGGCTGTTCATCGGCGACGCGCACGCGTGTCAGGGCGACGGTGAGGTGTGCGGCACGGCGGTGGAGTACGCCAGCCTGACCACGATCCATGTCGACGTCATCAAGGGGTGGACGATCGACTGGCCTCGGTTGGAGAACGACGAGGTGATCATGGCCATCGGATCGGCCCGCCCGCTCGAGGATGCCGCCCGCATCGCCTACCGGGAGCTGATCTTCTGGATGGAGCGCGACTACGGGTTCGACCGCTGGGACGCCTACATGATGCTCAGCCAGTGCGGGCGAGTGCGGCTGGGCAACTTCGTCGACCCGAAGTACACCGTCGGCGCCGCCATTCGCAAGACCTACCTCGAAGGAAGCTGAACATGGACCTGGGACTGCACGGTCTGAACGCCATCGTCACCGGGGCCACGCGGGGCATCGGCCGCGCCATCGCCGAGACCCTCGCCGACGAAGGGGCGAACGTTGCGATCTGCGCCCGGCACGCCGACGACGTCACCGCGGCAGTCGCTGCCCTCCAGTCCAAGGGCGTGCAGGCCACCGGACGGGCCGTCGACGTCGGAGACGGCCCGGCGTTGCAGGAGTGGGTACGGGATGTCGCCGGCGAGCTCGGCGGGATCGACATCGTCGTCTCCAACGTGTCGGCGCTGGCCATCGGCGGCGACGAGGACTCGTGGAGGAGTGGCTTCCAGATCGACATGATGGGCGCGGTGCGACTGGTGGACGCGGCCATGCCCAGCCTCGAGAGCTCCGCGTCGCCCTGCATCATCACCATCTCGAGCGTCTCGGGCCGCGAGATCGACTTCGCGTCCGGTGCCTACGGCGCGTTCAAGGCTGCGCTCGTCCACTACACCCAGGGTCTCGCGTACCACCTGGCCGGCAAGGGCATCAGGGCCAACACCGTCTCGCCCGGCAACACCTACTTCGCCGGAGGGGTCTGGAACCAGATCGAGACCGGCAACCCCGACCTGTTCGCCACCGCCCTCGGGCTCAACCCCACCGGGCGCATGGGAACTCCCCAGGAGATGGCCAACGCCGTCGCGTTCATCGCCAGCCCTCGGGCCAGCTTCATCACCGGCGCCAACCTCGTCGTCGACGGTGCGCTGACCAAGGGCGTCCAGCTCTGACTGAAGCGTTACTCGCCGGTCTGACCGTCGATGCGTTCGCGGATCAGGTCGGCATGACCGTTGTGGCGGGCGTACTCACCGATCAACTTCTGCAGGTTCCACCCGAGGCTGCGCCGATTGCCGGCACCGATCGAGTCCAAGGTTGCGTGGGCGGCAATGCGCTCGTCGTTGGCCGCCTTCTCCTGCTCCCATGCCGCCATCGACTGCTCGACCATGGACGCATCGGCGTCGATGTCCCACTCCGGGCCGTCATCGGTGTACTCGCCCCACACCCACTGCAGGTCGGTCCGGGGTCCCAGTGCCCATGACCCGTAGGCCCGCTCCATCTCCGTGAGATGGCGCACCAATCCCAGCAGCGACAGCGGCGACGGCGGCGCCGAGCGCTCGACCAGCTGGTCGGGATCGAGGCCCGCGCACTTGGCTTGCAGCGCGTTGCGGTGAAAGGCGAGCCAGCCGAGCAGCACGCTGCGAACATCCCCGTCGGCCGGCTCGGGAACCCGGTCGGAGCTAGCCATGGCCCCAGTCTCGCCTCTGTACGGTGGCCGTTGTCACGTCGTTCCCGGGATCCCTTCGGAGTACTGTTCGCACTGGCGACGTCCCATCGCCGAACCCTCATCCGGTGCTCACGCCACCGGCTCGTGAGGGCAAAGGGAGCCCAGCTCTCGGGACGCCGGTCCAACACGTGTCCTTTCCGGCAGGGACGTCGCCAGCGTGAGTGGCGGGGCCCCGGCCGTGGAGAGGAACACACGATGACCGTCCAGAAGTCGTTCAAACGACTCGTCCGGGCCCGCATGGCCAAGACCGGCGAGAGCTACACCTCCGCCCGGGCCCAACTGCTCGCCGCCGTCGACGAGGCGTCCCCCGATGAGGACGTCCCGCAGCTCGTCTGCTCGGACGAGCGGATCCGGGAGCGCACCGGCCGCGGCTGGGAGGGGTGGTTCGACCTGCTCGATTCCTGGGACGCCGAGTCGATGGGCCACACCGAGCTCGCCCGGCGGGTGGCCGAGCTGCTCGGGATCCACCCGTTGGGGTGGGATGCCCAGGCCGTGACGACGAGCTTCGAGCGCGCCCGCGGGAAGCGGGCGGTCGGCGAGCGGGTCGGCGGCGGGTTCGTCGCCGGCGCGTCGAGGACGATCGCCGCCCCCGCCGAGCAGGTCTTCATGGCGTTCGTCGATCCGTCGCAGCGAGCCGGGTGGCTGCCGGACGTGGCGCTCGCGGAGCGGAGCGTGTCGAAGCCGACGACCGCCCGATTCGACGTGGATGACGGAACATCTCGACTCCTCGTCGCGATCGATGCCAAGACCCCGGCGAAGTCGACCGTCTTCGTCGAGCAGTCAAAGCTGGCCGACGCCGACGAACGCGAGGCCCGCAAGGGCTATTGGCGTCAGGCGCTGGCGACGCTGAAGGCCCAGCTCGAAACCCCGGGCGGTGAGCAGTAGGCGTCCTATCGGCGCTCACCGCTCACTGCGCGCGCGTCAGGGCGGCGGTTCGACGACCTGCAGCTCCGAGGGCCGGCCGGGGCGCTCCGGTCGCTTCAGGTCCACCTCGAAGTACTCGGACAGCGCGTCGGCCAGGCTCTCGGGCCGTCTCGGGTCGATGGCGTCGGTGACGATCCGGCGCACGAGGAGGCCGCGGGTGCGCTTGGCGTTGTGCGACGCGGAGCCGCGCCCACCGTGCCGGTCGCGGACCACCTTCAGGACCACGGTCCGGTCGGCGAGCGCCCCGACGGGCCGCCAGGCCGTGGCGTACTCGCCCGAGCGGCCGTCGACCACCACGCCCCGACCGGCGGCGGCGGGAAGCACGTCGTCGAGCGGTCCTCGCCACACGTCGGTGAGGTGCTCCAGGCCGGGCAGGCGGCCACACATGTCCAGCCGGTACGGCGGGATGCGGTCGCCCAGGCGCACGGCTCCCCACAGCGCCGAGATGACGACGATCCACCCCCGGGCCCGGCGGCGGGACGCGGGGTCGAGGTCGGCCAGTCCGAGCGCCTCGTACAGGACCCCGGAGTAGACCGTCCCGGCCGCCGCGGTGGGCGCGTCCCGTAGCGCCACGTTGCGCCGAACGACGTCGCTCATGCTCGCCGGCACGCCGAGGCGGCGGGTCGCGTCGGGCTGAGCGCTGACCTCCACGAGCGCCTCGAGCACGGCGCCGCGCGTCGGCGTCAGCGGCGGGAAGGAGAGCGCGGCCGGGTCGACCGGCTTGCCGCGGGGGACCGGCCGCTTCGAGTCCGACGCCGGGAGCAGGATCAGCACGTCGTCTTCCTACCAGCAGATGACGGAGCGGCCCGCCACCGCTCAGGAGCTTGGGACAGCCGCGACCTACGCGGCCGACGACGGTCCGTGGCGTCCCTTCACGCACACGACGACGTCCCCCGGCTCGGTTCGCTGGAACGCCGCGTCGACGCCGCGTCGTCGAACGGGATCCGCGTCGCGCCCCGGATCAGGGCGATCGGGAGGCCCGTGCTCTGGTCCGGCGGTCCCCCGAGCTCGTCGGCCGGCAGCAGGGCGATGACCACGACGATCCCTCCGGCGACGCCGAGGCGCTGGAGCAGCGAGCGTTTCGGGTCCGGCCTCGGTTGCGGGAATTGGAGCCGCGGGGCCACGGGCATGGTGAGCGTGACGTTAGGCCGTGGCGCGGGTCAGCAGCCGGCCTCGTCGAGGCGGGCGAGAAACGTCCTGGACGTGACGACCCGCGCGTTCGGGCGGACGTCGGCGGCGAGCGCACGGTCGGACGTGACGACCTCCGCCGCGCCACCGTCGAGGTCGGCGACGAGCTCCCGGATGCGGTCGTCGGCGGCGTTCGCCCCTCGTCGTGTCGCGTAGCGCACGGCGACGCCGGAATGATCGCCTTCGGGCAGTTCGGGATCGGCGACGTCGAGCACCAGGACGAGCTCGGTCCCGGTCCGAGCCTGCAGGCACTGCAGCCTGGCGAGGAGGCGGCGCGCGGCCGCCCGACGGTCGCGCCACCAGCCGTCGGGCACCGTGCCGATCACGTTGTTCCCGTCCACCACCACGATCACCGTTGCTTGATCCCAGCAGCCAGCAGCGCGACGACCTCGGCGATGCGCGCCGCCCGTTCTTCCGGTCGGCGCTTGGTGGCGTCGATGTAGCGGAGGTAGGCGCGCCGGTAGAACTGGGCGATCGAGTCGAAGAACGCACCGGCCTCCGGGTTGGCGGCGAAGGCGGCGGTGATGTCGTCGGCGAGCTCCGTCCGCTGGGGCCCTTCGGGCTGCAGCACCACATCGACCGTGTCGCCGGCGGCGAGCCCGCAGTCCCGCCGCCACGCCGGGCCGAGGACGATGCCGCGTCCGTCGGTACCGAGCGGCTCGATCACGCCACGTACCCCCATGGCGTTGACGGTGCCGTGGACATGGTGGTCGGCCTTGTGGCCCCACTCCTCGTCGGGGTCGAACGGAACCGGCACGAACACGCGGCGGTGATCACCGACGAGTGTCACCGTGAACTGCTTCGGGGTCGCCACTGGGCGATCATCGCGCCAAACGGCTCCGGCGTCCGTTACAGCGCGCGACCGTCGCCGACTTGCCGCGACCTGACCCGTCCCGACGGCAGAATGGGGACGGAGGGCCTCGTGCTGCCCGTCGGCACGAGGCCTTCCACTGTCCGGTCAGGTCGGTGTGGTCGGGTGGCGGGTCGGGGAAGAGGATGGCCCAGCGTTGCAGTCGTTCGCCGAGGGGGTGTTCGTACGGTTTGACCGGACTGTGCGGTGGTGGCCCGGTGGGTTTGATCGGTCGGGTCGCGGGGTCGATCACGTGGCCGTGGCCGTCGGTGAACGTGAGCCCGTCGGGCTGGTCGGCGTTGCCGGAGATGCCGAGCTTGCCCTCGATGATGCAACCGGTGACAGGCCGGGCACAGCCCGGCCAGATTCCACGTGTCGGTCGGGCCGTGATGCTGGTCGTGGATGATGTGATGCACCTGCAACCAGCGGGTCTGATTGCACCACGGCACCCGACACTTTCGATCCCGTCGCAGCACGAGCCGGCGGGTGCGGTCAGGCACCTGGTATTGGGTGCGGCCGACGCTCACCGGCCGGCCGTTGTCGGTGAACACCGGGGACACGGTGCCGTCGCACAACAGCATGTCGCGCAGCCAGTCCGGGACGGCGAGGCCGTCGGTGAACCGGGCCGGGACCGGATCGGCGGGGTCGATGAACCAGTTGACCCGGAACCGTTCCCGCCGCTGCTCTGGCGCCCCATCCAACGACCGGCGGGCGACCTCCACCAGGGCATCGGCCCACGACACCTTGGGTTGACCTTGACTGGAACAAGGCGTCACGGGCTTCGGTCAACGCGGCGTCGACGATCCGGCCGTGATCCGCATCCAGGTCGCCGCGCAGCTGGTAGCGGCCCTGGTCGTCGAACCAGCCCGCCAACGACTCCTCCGGCTCGTCGACACGGCGCTGGGGCGGGGCGGGCGCCGCGCACCATCACCCGCAACTGGGCCACCGTCGCCGCCGTGGCCACCTCGGCGAACCACTTGTCCAGATAGGCGGGGGCTTTGGTGGCGATCGCCGCCTGATCCTGCGACAGCGCCCCGTCGGCGAACTCCGCCATCACCTGCGGATGCGACGCTTTGGCCTCGGCGAGGCGGACGATCTCCCGGGCGTGACCCGTAGAGATGCCGGCCTGCCAGGTCAACCAGTGGGCCAACGACTTCACCCCGCAGCCGTGCCACGAGCCCGTCTCCAGAGCTTCGGCGGCCAACTCGACCAGCTGGGCGTTGAGCACGTTCAGATGGCCGCAGACGGTGCGCAGCCGCTCCTCGATGTCATTGAGTGTATAGTGCGGGGCCATGTCGGTTCCGTATGCGTTGTTGGGGTTGTTGGAGCAGCGGTCGAGCTACGGGTACGACCTGAAACGGGCGTACGACCAGCACCTGGGCGCCACGAAGCCGTTGCCGTTCGGGCAGGTGTACTCGACCCTCGGGCGCCTCGAACGGGACCGCAAGGTGAAGGCGGCTGGCGTCGAGTCCGGTGAGGGTCCGGAGCGACGGCGCTATGCCATCACCCGCACCGGGGTGACCGACCTCGAACGCTGGCTGCGCGAGCCCGAGCAACCCGAGCCCCACCTGCAGACGGTGCTGTTCACCAAGGTGGTGCTGGCGCTGCTGTCGGACCGCTCGGCGCACGACTACCTGGACGCCCAACGCGCCGCCCACCTGCAGCGAATGCGTGAGCTGACCGTCCTGCGACGTTCGGCGCCGCTGTCCCAGGCGCTGCTCGCCGACCATGCGCTGTTCCACCTCGAAGCCGACCTGCGCTGGATCGACCAGACCACCGCCCGGCTCGAGGACCTACGCGAGGAGGTGTCTGAATGAACGGGACCCCGCTCCTGTCCGCCCGCCACGTCACCAAGACCTTCGGCGCCACCCAAGCCTTGCGCGGGGTCGACTTCGAGATCCTCGCCGGCGAGATGGTGGCGATCATGGGCCCGAGCGGCTCGGGCAAGTCGACGCTGCTGCACTGCTTGGCTGGCGTGCTGGTCCCCGACGGCGGCGAGGTGTGGTTCGACGGCTGCCGCGTCGACGAGATGCCGGACGCCGAGCGCAGCGCGCTGCGGCGCCACAGCTTCGGGTTCGTCTTCCAGTTCGGCCAGCTGATCCCCGAGCTTCCCGCGGTCGAGAACGTGGCGTTGCCGCTGCTGCTCGACGGTACCGGGCGCCGCGCTGCCCTCGTCGCTGCCCGCGACGCCTTGGAGCGCCTGGGGATGGGCGACGCCGCCGGCTCCCGGCCCGGCCAGCTCTCGGGCGGCGAGGCCCAGCGGGTCGCGCTGGCGCGGGCGCTCGTCCTGCGGCCCGCGGTGCTCTTCGCTGACGAGCCGACGGGTTCGCTCGACTCGGTCGCCTCCGAGCGGGTGATGGACCTGCTGGTCGACGCGACCCGGGATGACGGCACCACCGTCGTGCTGGTGACACACGACGCCCGCGTCGCTGCATACGCGGCGCGCGAGGTGGTCGTGCGCGACGGGCAGACCACGACCTCGCCGGTGTTGTCGTCATGAGATGGTCAGAGCTCAGCCTCGGCGTTCGACTGGCACTCGCCGGCGGGCGCGGGTCGATGGCGCGGCTCGTCGTCACCGCGGTGGGCGTGGCTGTCGGCGTCGCTCTGCTGTTGGCGGCCGGTGCCATCGGGGCCGCCCTGCAGCAGCGCGACGACCGCACCGACTGGCGCGAGCCGACCATCCGGCCGCTGGGCCCGTCGGGCCTCGACGCCGAAGCCGGGTCGCCAGCGCTGCTCTGGCGAGTGACCCTCGACCGTTTCCGAGGCAACGAGTTCGCCCGCTTCGACGTCGCGGCTCTGGGCCCGGGTGCCCCCGTGCCGCCCGGGCTGGAGCGCCTGCCCGGTCCCGGCGAGGTGACAGCCTCGCCGGAGCTGGCCGAGCTGATCCGCACCACGCCTGCCCGCGAGCTCGGCGACCGCTACGGATCAGGGGAGGTCACCGCGATCGTCGGCGACGAGGGGCTCGAGTTCCCCGACGAGCTGCTCGTCATCGTCGGCGCCGACCCCGCGATGCTCGGGAGCGGTCCATCGGTCGGCGTCGTCGACTCGTTCGAGCGCCGCGTGCCGGAGGCGGCGCCGAGCCGGTCTGGCCAGGTCCTCGTGGTGATCGGTGCGCTCGCGCTCCTGGTGCCGATCGTGGTGCTCGTCGCCACCGCAGCCCGCCTCGCCGCGGCGCAGCGTGAGCAACGGCTGGCGACGCTGCGACTCGTCGGCGCCTCGCCCGCCCAGACCCGCCGCGTGGCCGCCATGGAGGGTGGGCTGGTCGGCCTCGTCGGCGCCATCGCCGGCTGGGGGCTCTTCGCCGCGCTGCAGCCCGCCATCGCCGGTCTGCCGCTGAACCCATCCGAGGGGACCCGCTTCTTCGCCGAAGACGTGTGGCCCAGGCCCGCCGTCGTCGCGCTCGTCCTCGTCCTCACACCGCTCGTCACCGTGGCCGCCGCGGTGGCGTCGCTGCGTCGGCTCGACATCTCGCCGCTGGGTGTGAGCCGCCGGGCGCCGGTGCGTCAGCCGTCGGCGCTGCGGATCGCTCCGCTGGTCATTGCCCTGCCGTTGTTCGCCTTCGCGATCACCCACGATGCGGAGGCGGACGAGGCCGTCGCCCTCGCCTGGAGTTCGTTCGTGCTGGTCATCGCCGGCATCGTGATCGCCGGGCCGGTGCTCGTCCGGGCCACCGCGGCTTTGCTGGCGCGGCATGCCCGAGGTCCTGCCGGGCTGGTGGCGGCCCGGCGACTGGCGGCCGACCCCCGGGCCGGATACCGCGCGATCGGCGGCGTCGTGCTCGCGATGTTCGTCGTCAGCTTCTTCTCCGGGATTCGTCCAGCGCTCACCGTCACGGATGTCAAGGTGCCGACCGCGAGGTACCACGACGGAAGCGTGGCCATCCTCATGAATTCCAGCGCGGATGCGGGCGATGTGGCGGCCGATGTGATCGACGCGGTCGCGGCCGTTCCCGGGGCAGGCCGGCCGGTCGGAATCCAGGTCGTGGGGGTGAACATCGGCGGACAGTTCAGCGCGGGCGATGGTGGCGTCCTGCGACGACCTGGTCACGATGCTCGACCTCACGCTGGACGGTGGCTGTGCGAGCAGGCAGATGTTCACGCCCGACGGCCGCGACCCCGGACCGATCCAGCTGGAGGTATTCGAGTCGGCGAACAGCCGGACCCCCACCCTGGTCCCCATGGCTGCGCCTGAGGGCATCGGACGGATCGTGCCAAGGGAGATCGGCCACAACGATGCTCCTGATCGATCCCTCCCTGCTGCCGCCCTCCGTGCCGACGGTACGTGAACGACGTCCTCGTGCCGACACGATCTCGATCGGGTCGTCGGCACCGATGCTGCCGTGCTCGACGATGCGGAGGTAGGCACCGGGCCGGCCCGCACGCGCGAACCGCGGCGGGAAGCGGGGATCGCCCATGCGGATCCCCAGCTTGAAGCACGGCACCCGGGGGGCACTGACCTCGAAGACGGCCCCACCCACCCGCCACCGCTCACCCACTCGCGCCCCGGTGACGTCGAGTCCCTCGGTGGTGAGGTTCTCGCCCATCGCTCCCGGCCCGACCGGCCTTCCGAGCTCACCAGCCCACCAGGCGAGGTCCTCGGTCGCGTAGGCGTACGCGGCACGGTCAGGACCTCCGTGCACGCGCCGGTCGGCCTGCTCGTCGCCGTCGAGGTTGACGCCGTGCGTCACCACCCGGCCCGACACAGGCTGCTTGAAGATCCCCGTCGGCACCGTGCGTCCGTGGTGCTCGACCGCCACCGCGCGACTGACGTTGACCGACACCACGCGTACCCGCCTTCGATTCATCGGATTCTCCTTCCGGCCCTCGTACTGTCCCCGGTCGGCCGCATCTGTGACAGCGCCGGTCCCGTGACGTTCGCCACCTGTAGCGTCTAGCAGGAACTGCTGACCGCACCCCCGGGAGGGAACGACATGGCCACGGCGCTGATGGTCTGGATCGATCAGGACCTGTGTACCGGCGACGGCATCTGCGAGGAGATCTGCGGGGACGTCTTCACGGCCCGCGACGACGGCCTCTGGGTGGTGAAGGAGGAGGCCAAGCATTTCGGGTCGTCGGTCCTGTTCGACGGTGCGGACGGAGCCGGCCACGGACCCGACGGCGGTCGCGGCGTGGCCCGCATCCCCGACTCGCTGATCGATTCCGCGGTCGAGGCCGCCGAGGAGTGTCCCGGTGAGTGCATCATGATCGAGCCGTACGACCAAGCCATCGTCGACAGCCGCGGCGCCTAGCGAGTCGGGCGAACCGGGTACACCCATGAGCCGTTGGAAGGGGGTCACCGTGACGCTCCCGGGCGGCGAGGAACTGCGCTGCGAGCCCGCTTCGGCGGAACGCTTCTCCGACCTGTCGAGCGTGCTCGGCGACCGCGGCGGCCCCGGCGGCTGCTGGTGCATGTTCTGGCGGCAGCGGAACGCCGAGTGGCGGGCCACGAGCCCAGCCAAGCGCAAGGCCGCCGCGGCCGAGCGGTTCGGGGATTCACCGCCGCCCGGCGTGCTGGCCTATCTCGACGATCGCGCCGTCGGTTGGTGCGCGGTCGCTCCGCGGGACGAGTACCCGCGCCTGCAGTCGTCACCGACGTTCGGCCCGGTCGACGACACGCCGGTGTGGGCGGTGTCGTGCCTGTTCATCCACCGCACCGCTCGCCGGCGGGGGGTCGGCACGGCACTCGTCGACGCCGCGGTTGCCATGGCCAAGGCGTACGGCGCGCCGGCCGTCGACGCCATTCCCGTCGCGCCGAGCGAGAAGCGTGGTTCCGGGGACCTCTACACCGGCACGCCGTCGATGTTCGAGCCGCTCGGGTTCACCGAGATTGCCCGCCGCAAACCGGAGCGCCCGGTCGTCCGGCTGACGTTGCGCTGATGGCCGGCCGCCGCAGCGACGAATCACGGGACGGGGTCGAGCTCACCAATCTCGATCAGCCCTTGTTCGAGGATGCCGGAGTCACCAAGCGGGACCTGGTCGAATACCTCGACCAGGTGCACGACCGGATCCTTCCGGAGCTTCGCGACCGCCCGCTCTCCGTCATCAGGGTGACGCGGGGACAAGCGCCGTTCATGCAGAAGAACGTCCCGAAGTACACCCCGGAGTGGGTGGCGACCGTTCCGCTGTGGGCGGAGGCCTCGAAGCGGACGGTCTCGTACGCGCTGTGCAACGACCGTCGCACCCTCATCTGGTTCGCCAACCAGCGCGCCATCGAGTACCACCCAACCTTGTCCCGCGTCGACCGGCTGGACCGCGCCACCCACCTCGTGCTCGACCTCGACCCGCCCGACACCGACGGGTTCGCCAAGGCCGTCGCCGCTGCTCGTCTCGTCCGCCAGGCACTCGACGACGTGGGCCTCGCCGGGGCGGTGAAGTCCAGCGGCGCCAAGGGCGTGCACGTCTTCGTGCCGATCGACCCGGAGGCCACGACGATGGAGGACGCCACCGCGGCGACGCGGGCGATCGCGAGGCGCGCCGAGCTGCTCGACCCGCAGACGGCGACGACTGCGTTCCTCAAAGACGAGCGGGAGGGCAAGGTCTTCGTCGACGGGACCCGCACCGGCGGAGCCACGGTCGTCGCGGTCTACAGCCCGCGGGCAAGGCCCGGCGTACCGGTGTCGTTCCCGATCGCCTGGGACGAGCTCGACGACGTCGCGCCCACCGACTTCACGATCCTCACCGCCATTGAACGACTGGGCGATCGTGATCCGTGGGCCGAAGCGCTGCCCGCCCCGCAGCGGATCCCCGCCGAGCTGATCACCGAGGGCCACGAGATCCCCACCCCGCGTGTCGCCGCGATGCACGAAGGAAAGCGGCGCGCCCGCGCGCAGCCGCGGTCGCGCGCGCTGAAAGCGAATTTTCGTCCTTCGGGCACCGCTGCGAGGTACAGTCCCGGGTCGGAACGGTGCTGAGGGAGCGCCGTACGGGCGAAGGGACGGGCGATGGGCGTTGGAGCGGGACTTGGTAATCCTCGGGCGCGGGCCGCGCTCGGCGCGGCGGCGGTTGTTGCGTCGACGATCATCGTTGGGGTGGCCGCCGAACCCCGTGCGACCGCCGACACGTTGCCGCCGGTGCCGTTCGACTCCAACGGCTACGACGACAGCTTCGCCATCGCCCAGAGCCGCCCACAGGGTCCGGTCATCGACCACGCGGCGGCTGCGGGCAGGTCGCGAATGGCCGCCGAGGCCGCAGTGGCAGCGGCGGGCGACCCGGTGGCGGGAACGTTCGGCCCGCAGGTCAGCTGGCCGATCATGCCGATCCATGCCGTGCTCCTGCCTGACGGGCGGGTCATGTCCTACGGCACGGACCGCAACGGCGCGCAGACCGCGTTCTACGACTACGACCTCTGGGACCCCCGTGTCGGCATCGGCGCGAACGCCCACGTGGTGATGCCCAACCAGACGGCGACCGACATCTTCTGCAGCTCCCAGATCGTCCTGCTGAACGGCGACGTCGAGCTCTACGGCGGCGACAACCTGCCCACTGGCAGCAACACCTACAACCACGACGTCAACCAGTTCCACACGGCGCACAACACTCTCGAGCGCACCGGTTCGATGAACCGGCTGCGCTGGTACTCCTCGGCAACGGTCCTCCCCAACGCCGAGGTCTACATCCAAGGTGGCTCCGGCGGCGCCGACTTCCCCGAGCGGCGCACGAGCACGGGCCAGTTCCAGCTGCTCACCGGCGCGTCGACCAACGGCCTCTCGAGCGGCTATCCGAAGAACTTCGTCGGTCCCGACGGCCTCGTCTTCGGCCTCGCCAACAAGACCATGTACCGGGTCAACCCGGCAGGCAACGGGTCGATCACCAGCCTCGGGACGTTCCCGACCGACAACGCCGGGGGGACGGCGACCTCGGTGATGTTCGCTCCCGGGCGCATCCTGCAGGTCGGCGGGGGGAACGCCAGCGCCGCCAGCCGCAACGCCAGCATCATCGACATCAACGGGGGCACCCCGCCGGGCAGCGGCAACCCTCAGGTCACGGCCCTGCCTCAGGCGCAGTTCGGCCGGCACTGGGGCAACGCGACCGTGATGGCGGACGGCCGGGTGTTCGTCTCCGGCGGCAGCGCCGTCAACAACGCGGCGACCGGCGTCGCCTACACGTCGGAGATCTTCAACCCGGCGACCAACATCGTGGTCCACCGGCCCGACCGCTACCCGGATGCGCCTCTACCACTCGGTGTCGTTGCTGCTGCCGGACGCCACGGTCATCACGATGGGCGGCGGCACTCCTGGACCCGAGACCAACTTGAACGCCGAGATCTACTACCCGCCGTACCTGTTCGACAGCGGCGGCAACCCGGCCACCCGGCCGACGATCACGACCGCGACCACCTTTACCGACCCCGCCACGAACGCTCGACATCGAGACGCCGGACGCGGCGGCGGTGCACGCGCGTTTCGCTGGTCAAGTTGGGTTCGGTGACGCACTCGGTCGACATGGACCAACGGTTCCTCAACCTGCCCTTCACCCGGACGGGCGGGGCGTTGCAGGCCACGCTCCCGGCCAACGTCAACCAGACCCCGCCCGGCTACTACATGATCTTCGTGATCAACGGCGCCGGCGTGCCCTCGGAGGCCAAGATCGTCCGGATCGACGTGGCCGGAACGAATCCCCCGCCGCCGACCACGACCACGACGACCACATCGACCACGACGACGACGACCCACGACGACGACGACCACGATGACCGCCGACGACGACAACGTCGTACGACGTCGACGACGTCGACGACGTCGACCACGTCCACCACCAGCACGACCACCACGACCTCACCGCCTCCCCCGCCCCCCACCAACCTCGTCGTCAACGGTGGCTTCGAGAACAACACGGTCCCGAGCGGGACGATGACCGGGGTGACCAACCTGCAGGGGTGGACGAACGTGGCCGGTGCCGTCGAGGTCTGGCGCAGCGTCGCTGGGCATGCCAGCAGCGCAGGGACACTCCAACATCGAGATCGATCGCACCGGAAGCGGCAACCGCGTCGAGCAGGTGGTGACCACCCAGGCCGGCCGCAGCTACCGGTTGTCGTTCATGCAGTCGCCGCGACCGGGTGTGGCGTCGAAGCAGCAACAAGTTCAACGTGTACTGGAACAGCACCAAGATCGGGACCGTGAACCGTACAGGCGTCGGGCTCATCGCACCCTCGTGGCAGGTCACGACCTTCACGGTGACGGCCAGGGGGAACGACCGGATCTCGTTCCGGGAGAGCGACGCCGACAGCGTCGGATCGCTGATCGACGACGTCAAGCTGATCGCACTCTGATCGCCGGCGGGCTCCACCCGGCATCAGAACCAGGTGTTGCACCACGGGGCGACCCCGCCGGCGAGGATCGCGTCGCCGCGGGCGACGGCACCGGCGTTGTGCTCGTCCAGCCAGCCGGCGGCGTGCAGCGTGGACAGGCGCATTCCTCCGAGGAACGCGGCGCCGAGCGTGCGGACCGGGATCGTGAGATCGGCGGCCTCGTCGGTCGACGCGCAGGTCGCCCCGTCCGGCGAAGCGTCCAGGGCGAACCGCCCGCCGGCGAAGCCCAACGGGTCGGTGACGTCGAGGACCAGCCGGCCGGCCGTCCCGTACGAGCGGGCAGCCAGAGCGGCCGGGACGTCGAGCAGGCGCACCCACAGGAAGTCGGCCCATCCCGCCTTCCTCACCGCGCGGGCGTTCTCCAGCAGCCATGGCAACGTGTCGTCGACCGGCCGGTCCACCGCCTTCAGTGTCTTCACGAGGTCGAGCTCGACGAGGAACCGCCACAGCCGGGCCTCCGCCGCGGTGCTGGCCGCGCAGAGATCGGTGACCTCGACCTTGGATTGCGACCGCAGATCGATCCAGCTGTTGTCGACCTTGTAGTTCGCCCACCCCTGCGCGACCCCGTCGTCGTCGCGGACGAGCACGCGGATTCCCTGCCACGGCTTGTCCTCGGGGCGACGGCGCAGGTCGGCGCGCACGTCCCAGTTGAGATCGTCGCGGGCGATCATGCCCGGCCGGCTCGTCCGGACGACCTCGAAGATCGCCGGAGCCTCCTTGCGGAAGGTGTCGTTGTCGATGAACTCGACCGTCCCGGCGGTGGGCGCGGCGAAGCCAGTTGCCGTCGTATCGAGCTCCCAGGCGATCGACTGGGTCGCCGGGCCGTAGCCGAACCGGCCGTAGATCGGGTACTCCGACGCGATCAGCACGTGGGCCGGCTCGCCCCGCTCGACGCTGCTGGCGAGGTCGGCCGTGATCATCCGCGTCAGCAACCCCTGGCGGCGGTGGGTGGCGTGGCACGTCACCGCGGTCAAGGCCCCGGCGGCGATGGCGTGTCCACCCGGCACGGTGAGCTCGGTCGGGAACGACCGCAGGGTCGCCACGATCACGCCCCGGTCGAACGCCGCGTAGGTGCGATCGAACGGTGTCAACGCCGCTTGGCACCACTCGACGTCGTCGACCGTGTCGCCCCGCGCGAAACCCGCCTGGACGGCCCGGCGGAAGTCGACGGCCTCTTCAGCCGTGATGGCGCGGATCTCGATGGCCATCGGCCCGACGGTAGAGCGCCGACGGGCCGCTGGCTGAACGGGTTATCCCTCCGGCGACTCGCAGCCGGCGCCCCAGTCGACGCGCACGGTGCGGGCGTTGCTCGGCGCCGATGCGTTGCCGGCCTTGTCGACGGCGACGATGGTCACGGTGTTGACGCCCCGGACCTCGGTGTAGATGATCACCTTGCTGAAGTGAGGCAGGACGTCGTTGATCCTCCCGTTGATCCGCACCTCGTACTCGATCTCGCTCTGGGCGCCGTTGTCAGTGGACTGGGTCCAGGCCAGCTCGATCTCCTCGGGGCAGAAGCTGGTGCCTCCATCGCTCGCCCGCAGCAGCGTCGGTGTGGACGGGGCCACGGTGTCCGAGCTCGCCCCCGTGCTGGCGCTGACCGTGTTGCTCGACCCCAACAGGTCGCCTGACGCGTCGAAGGCGCGGACGCTGAACTGGTAGGTCGTCAGCGGGTCGAGCTGGCGCACCCAGGCCCCCTGGATCGGCGGCCGCGGGAACTGCCCCGGCGCGACGGTCGACCACGCGTTGGCCGTCGGCTCCCCGTTGACGAGGACCTCGTGCCTCACGAGGTCCGGGTCGGCCGGGTCGTGGCCGCTGTTCCACTTCAGCAAGACCGTCGAAGCCGTGACCGCCTCGACCGCCAAACCGCTGGGCGGCGACGACGGGCTCGGTGGCAGGGTCGTCACCGTGAGCGGGGCACTTGGCCGTGACGCATTGGAATTGGCGTCGTAGGCGGTCACCCGGAACGTGTAGGTCTCGCCCGGCTGCAGGAACGACCAGGTGACGCTCGTCGCCGGGGGCCAGCGCGTTGAGGACGCCCTGGCTGCCCTCCCTGGACACGCTGTACCAGCTGACCCCGACGTTGTCGGTCGACGCGTTCCACGCCAGGCTCACGCTGGTTTGGGTGACTGCCGGTGACCCGCAGATTGGTTGGTGCGGTGGGCGGCGTGCGGTCGCGACCGGCCGAGGCCGACGATGCGGCCAAGGGAAACATGGCCGTCGCCACGAGGCAGACGGCGAGACGGACGATTCTTCGAGAGCCCATGAGCAGATCTCCTCCTGAACCTTGACGAGACAATCCCCCGTTCGTTCACTACGCCGGGATCGTCGGTCCGGTTCTCGTTCCGCCGAAAAATTTTGTGTCCGAGTCAAAGGTCTCGGGGCACCACGAACGACTCGAGGGTGGCCGTGCCGGGAGCGAGCTCGGCCCACCGACCGGCGAACGTGAGGGTCGCCAGCGCGCCGGTGGGGAACTTGGTGGCCATTCGCCGGGACGCGGCGTCGGCGGCCGGGCCGACGAGCATGAGGGCGAGGTCCTCGAGGCCCGGATTGTGGCCGATGATCATCACCCGGGACACGTCGTCGTCGACTTCGCGCAGCCGCTCGAGCAGGCGGCCGCAGGGAGCCGCGTAGAGACCATCCTCGATCCGCCGTTCGATCGAGGCCGGAAGGGCGGCGGCGATGCCGTCGAGCGTCATCGTCGTCCGCCGAGCGGACGAGCACAGGACCAACTCGGGTCGGTCGTCCGGGCGGGACGCGAGGTGGCGGAGGAGGCGACGCACCGCCTCCTCCCCCCGCGGGGCGAGGGGGCGAGCGTGATCGTCGAGGTTCGGGTCGTTCCAGCTCGACTTGGCGTGCCGGAGCAGGTACAGCCGGCGTGTCTGGGGCACCCCTATTCCGTCAGCGTCACTCGATGCCCGACGAAGCCTTCGATCGACTCGGCCGCGGCGGCGAGCAACTGGTGGGAGAGCTCCGACAGCGCCCGAGCGACGGCGAGCTCCTCCCCGACCACGGGGACGTTCGGATCGTGCGGGTTGCGCCGCGCCGTACCCCTGGCGATGAAGTCGCGCTCACGCAGCCTGAAGGTGGCCTGCGCTTCGGTGTGCTCGTCGTCCTCGTCGAGCCGGATCTGGACGGTTGTGGATTGCTCCATCTCGACCCCCTGACGGGTGGCGGTTGCTGAACAGGCGAGTTCGGCAACCGTCACGCTACTGACCGGCCGGAGCCGGCGACAGGGCTCGGTCAGCCGGCGCGGGCGACCTCCGCGGGCACGGCGAAGAGCTGGTCGCCCGCCCGGATCGTTCCCGGAACGATGACGCGGGCGTTGATCCCGCGAAGGTTCAGGGCCCGGCCTGCCGGGGAGTTGACGACGCGTAGCGCGTCGTGACCGAAGCGGGCGGAGAACTTGGCGCAGCCGGTGTGCGGAGCGGCGCTCACCTCGATCACCGCGGTGTCGCCGATCGTGATCCGGGTCCCGGGAGGCAGCTCTTCGGCGCCGAGATGGAGGTCGACGAAGAGCTGGTCGCCGGCGAGCGGCCAGCGCTCGCGGTCGACCGCGACGAGCGCCGCCGCTCGGGCGTTCATCAGCGTGATCTGGCGCTCCGGATCCGCGGACCGATCCTCGGTGTGCCTGCTGCCCCGCTCGCGCCACGTGTCGCCGACCAGCCCGACCTCGAGGTCGAGGTCGGCGGACGCGAGCACCTCGCGCGCAGCGACGGCCGGCCGACGCACGATCATCTCCAACCGTCCCGCGCCGACCGGTGAGCGGGCGACCTCGTCGAGACCGGCGATCAGTTCGTCGGCGCTGCGCTGCGACATCGGGTCATCCTCCCATTGGCGCTCCCCCGCCGGGAAACCAGTTCTCGTCACGGCGAGTCGATCAGGCGTCGCATCTGCTCGAAGCTGCGGCGCAGCAACCGCGAGACGTGCATCTGCGACATTCCCATGCGGTCGGCGATCTCACCTTGGGTGAGTTCGTCGTAGAACCGCAGGCGGACGATCTCTCGCTCGCGAGGCGGCAGCCGGCTGATCAGCTCGCCGACGACACTGCTGTCGGCGACGTAGCCGAAGCCGGGATCCTCGGCGCCGAGCTCGGAGCCCGGACCATCGACCATCGACGGCGTGTCGAGGCTCGCCGTCGAGTACGCCGACCCGGCGGCGATGCCCTCGATCACGACATCGGCCGCCACGCCGAGCCGCTCCGCCAGCTGCGGCACGGTGGGCGCCCGACCCAGCGTCTGGGTCAGCTCCTCGGTGGCTCGCCGCAACTGGAGGTGGACCTCCTTGGCCGACCGGGGCACCGAGACGGTCCACGTGTTGTCTCGGAAGTGGCGCTTGATCTCGCCCTCGATCGTGCGCCCGGCGAACGTCGAGAAGGCGACGTTGCGGTCAGGCTCGAACCGGTCCACGGCCTTCACCAGGGCGAGGAACGCGACCTGGCGCAGATCGTCGTCGCTCGGGCCCCGGCGCCCGAAGCGCCGGGCGACGTGCGCCGCCAGGCCCATGTGCCGTTCGACCAGCTCGTTGCGCAGGCGCCGATTCCGTGAACGGGCGAACTCGGCGAACAGCACGTCCTCCCCCGAGCCAGCGGATTGCTCGTCCGCGGGGACCTCGTGTCGAGCGTCGGGCCCGCTCACGCAGTCGCGGATGCCTTGATGAGCGTGAAGGACGTGCGGTTCAACTCGTAGTGGTCGGCGACCGCGTCGAGGATGCGGCGGGTCAGCTCGTCCGCCTCTGCAACTCCCGCCGAGCCTTCGAGCACGCCCCGCACGGTGACCGAGTTGGGCCCGGTGATGAACTCGATGTTGACTCGCGCGGCGCTCTCCGCGCCGTCGACGAGCGTGGACACGAGCTCGTCGACCCCGAGCCGGAGATCGTCGAGATCGTCCACGTCGAGACCGACCTCGGCTCCCATCGACGCCGCTACCACGCGCGCCGACGACACGAATCGGGTCGACGCCGGGAGGTTGAGGCGGACCGACTGATCGGACTCGGTTGCAGTCACGCAGAGAGTCTGCCCGACCTAGCCAGCCGATTGACGCGGGGTGAGCTGGTGGGTCGACGCGGCGATCGCGGCCTGCGCGCGGTTGTGCACGCCGAGCTTGGCGTAGAGCCGCTTCACGTAGGTCTTCACGGTCTCGATCGACAGGTACAGCTCGTCGGCGATCTCGGCGTTGGTGAGGCCGATCGCGATCAACGCCAGCACCTCCGACTCGCGGTCGGAGAGCTCGACGACGCGCGGCCCGGGCTCGAGGCCGTTGCCGGGCTCGAGGCCGAGCTTCTCACCGGACGCGATGCGCTCGAGTGAATCCACGAGCAGCTCACCCGAGCGGGTCTTGAGGAGCACGCCCGACGCGCCGGCGTCCCTCGCCGCGCGCACGAACTCGGGCGCGGCGTCCCACGTGTACAGCACGACGTGCTCCGCCGCGCCGACGCGAACCATCTCGGCGGCACGGGCCAGGGTGCGCCGGCGACCGGCGAACGTGTCGAACAGCGCCACGTCGGCCGACTGGTCCGGGGGCGCACCGAGCTCGGGGCCGACCACCCGGACGCGGTCGTCGAACGGCGCCAGCATCGACTCGACCCCGCGCCCGACGAGGTCGTAATCGGTGATGACGGCTACCGAGATCCTGCCCGACCGCTCTTCGGATTGCCCAAGCCCGCGCCTCTCGGCATCGGTCATCGTGCCCCACCGGCGTCGGGGAGACGCCGGCGGCCGACGACGACCGTGCTCTTGTCGATCTCGAGCACGGCCACGGCGTCGCAGAGGCGGCGGACGATGCCGAGCCCGCGCCCCGACCGCGACTGCGGCGGGACGGTCCGCCATTGATCGACCGGCGGGATGGCCGCGGAGGGCCCGACGTTGGAGACCGTCACGACGATCTCACCGTCGGTGTCGACCTCGACCCCGATGGATCCCTCGCGTCCGTGGACGACGGCGTTGGTGACCAGCTCGCTCGTGACCAGCTCCATGTCGTCGATCACCGTGGACGACACGCCGTGGTCGGCGAGGAAGGCGGCGACCGCGCGGCGGGCGTGGGACACGTCAGCAGAACGAGCGCGGAGTTGGAGCACGAGGCGATCCGTCATCGGATCCAGCGTCGAGTCTCCGCCAGCGCGCGTCATCGGAGAGTGCCTTCCCACGGCGGGGCCTGCCCAAACGCGATCGTGCGTGTCGGGCCTCCAGCCGCCCGGCGGCGGCGCATGTCAAGCCGTGACGTCGAGGTGGGCGGACAGGCCGCTGATCTCCAGTAACCGCTGCACGGCGGCGCTCGGCGACCGGAGGGTGAGCGAGGACGCGGCGTCGATCCGTGACTGATGGGCCTCGATCAGGATGCGCAGGCCGGACGAATCGATGAAGGAGACGCCGGCGAGGTCGAGCACGACGATCTTCGGCTCGGCGGACAGCCGTTGGGCCAGCGCAGGGGCGGTGTAGCTGTCGATCTCCCCGGCGGCGATCAGCGTCCCGTCGACGTCGTCGATCAGATCGAGCCTGGTCGCCTCCGCAGACATGGGGCGCAGACTACCCCCGCACCTCCGCGGTCACACGGCGATGATTGCATCTCACGGCACGATCACGAACGTCGGGCCGGATCCCCGCGCCGGCGGTGGCCACGCCCGGCGACCGGCCGTCAGCCCGAAGGCGGTGTACGCGTCAGCCAATCTCGACGCGGTGCCGGCCCCGGCCAACAGCGCGACCACATCGAGCAGGGCGGCCCGGAACCGATCGTCGTGACCGTGATCGATCCCCGCCAACAGATGGGCGAGCTCGTGGGCGATCGTCACGTCGTCGAGTTGGCCGGTCGCCAGGCGGATGACCGCGGCGTGGCGAGCGTCGTGCCGCGCACTCGACGATCGGGCCGTGCTGCGGGCGGCGACCACATCGACGGCCGGTCCCCCTGCCTGCCGCCACCAGTCGCCGTCGACGATCATGCTCGCCCGTCCCTGGAGCTCGGCCAACGAGCGCCGCTCCCCCAAGGTCGTACCTCCGAATGCCGCTTCCTCCGCGGCGTAGACCGCTTCCCGCCCGTGGTCGGCGGCGCAGTCCGTCCTCGCCGGCACAGTCGTCATCGGTCTCCCCGACCGATCGCCCGCCGCGACGGCAGTCGCGCCCGCCCGACGTCGACCCGACCGGCCGCCCGGTGTCCGTGGTCCCAGCCCGAAGCGAGCGCCGGTCTCGGTGCCGCCGCGGACACCACCCGCCCGAAGGCCGTGGCCGCGTACGCCCGGACGCGCTCGGCCCGGGCCAGGAGATCCGGCAGCGGCGCCGCGCCCGAGGCCTGCTCGCTCACCATGCGGTCGGCGGCTCGCTCGCGGACGGCATCGAGCATCTCCGCGATGCGCGACGCGAAGCCGAAGAGAAACGCCCGCCGCCACCGCTGGGTCGCGGCCGGGGTCGCCCGGCGTACCGCGGCCATCTGAGCCGCCGCCTGGAGATGCAACGACTCGAAGAGCACGACGACCGTGTCGAGGTCGGACGAGAAACCGGCGAGCAGCGCGGTGGCGCCGTCGGGCCCTGCCTGCCACACGAGCTCGGCACCGTGCGCATCGGAGATCGCCTGGAGCAGGGCGAGCCGGGCCCGGACGTACGCGCCGCGGCCGACCGGGACGCGGCGGACGTTGAGCTCGTCGGGGTTGCGGTCGTCGGCGAGCCGAGCGGCGTCGATGCGGTGGACGGCGATCAGGGCCGCCGCCTTGGCCGAGAACGCCTCGGCCTCCCGCGGGTTGTCAGTGGCCTCGGCCTTGGCGAGCAACTTGCGGACCTTGCGGAGCAGGTCGGGATGCCGGGCCGTGCTGTCGGCCTGATGGTCGTTCACGACGCGGTCGCTTCCGTGCGCCGGCGGCCGCAGGGTGGCCGCCACCGGAAGATGGTCGGAGAGGACGGAGGCGTCGTCGAGCCGGGCGCCATCGACGGCGACGGTGCAACACTCGACGCGCCAGCCGGGCGGGGCGAGCACGTAGTCGAGGCGCTGCGTCGGTGGCCGGCCCAGCCGGTGACCAGCGGTCCAGTTGGTGGCGCCGGCGAGCTCGTCGTCGCCGTGGACCGCCCGCCACGCGTCGATCCAGCCGGCGGCGGTGAGCACTTCGTATGCCGGTCCCCCCGGCGTGTCGTTGAGGTCGCCGCCGATGACCGGCGGGGACGGCAGGCCGGCCGAGCGGGCGATGAGGTCGCGGGCCTCACGGGCCCGCCGATCGCCCTCGTCGTGTGGCGAGAGGTGAACGTTGAGCACCGGCAACGGCTGATCGTCCGGCGCGAACGTGGCTTCGAGCCCCACTCGGCGGCGCCAGCTCCAGAACGGCGCGCTCCGCAGCACGAACGACCGGCTGGCGACGAGTCGGTGCGGGGTGAGCACGGCGACCCCCTCGGCCCGGGTGACGACCGCCCAGTGCTTGAAGGCCCAGCGACGTCCGGGCATGCCGACCGCCGACGCCAGCCGCGAGGTCTGCCGGCGCTGGACCTCCTGCAGCATCACGATGTCGGCGCCCACCCGTGCGATCACGTCGGCGACCGCGCCGGTGTCGACGCCCGTGGAACCCTGCAGGTTCCACGTGAGCACCCGTACGGAGCCGCGGGGATCGATGGCCATCGCCGTACAGCCTGGCAAATGGGTGCGCGGGTACGGTCGATGCCGTGAGCTCAGCACCGCCTGCCTTCCTCCATCCGTTCGCCAGCCCGTCCCGACCGAGCTTCGTCTCGATCGTGCGCGGGGAGGGAGCGACGGTGTGGGATGCCGACGGCACCGAGTACGTCGACGCGATGGCCAGTCTCTGGTACTGCGCCGTCGGCCACGGCCGGACCGAGATCGCCGACGCCGTCGCCGCGCAGCTCGGCACCCTCGCGGCCTACTCCTGCTTCGAGCCGTTCACCAACCGACCGGCCGACGAGCTCGCCGACCGGGTGACGACGCTGTCGCCGATCGACTCGGCCCGGGTCTTCTTCTGCGGGTCCGGCTCCGAAGCGGTGGACACGGCGATGAAGCTGTCCCGGCTCACCCACGTCCTCGCCGGGCAGCCCGAGCGCACCCTCGTCATCAGCCGCGAGCGCGGCTACCACGGCACCAACTTCGGCGGGACGAGCGCCCAGGGGATCGCGCCCAACCGCGCCGGGTGGGGCCCGCTGGTGCCCGATGTCGTGCAGGCACCGTCCGACGACGTCGAGGCCATCGCCGTGATGATGGCCGAGCACCACGACGAAGTCGCCGCCGTGCTCGTCGAACCGGTCCAGGGTGCCGGCGGGGTGTTCCCCCCGTCAGCCGACTACCTCGCCGACCTTCGTCGCCTCTGCGACCGCCACGGCGCGCTGTTGATCTTCGACGAGGTGATCACCGGCTTCGGCCGGCTCGGCACGTGGTTCGCCGCCCAGCACTACGGGGTCGTGCCCGACCTCACCACGTTCGCCAAGGCGATCACGTCCGGCTACCAGCCCCTCGGCGGCGTGCTCGTCGGGAGCCGGGTGCGGGCCGCGCTCGAAGCCGATCCGGCGTACGTGTTGCGCCACGGCTACACCTACTCCGGTCACCCCGCCGCGTGCGCGGCCGGACTGGCGAACCTGGCGATCATGGAGCGGGAGGAGCTCGTCGGCCGGAGCGTCACCCTCGGTGCCCGCCTCGGCGACGGGCTGCTCGCGCTCGCCGCTGACGGCGCGATCGACCACGCCCGCGGCGACGGCGCGGTGTGGGCGGCCGGGCTCCGGCCGGACCAGGACGCGGCGGCGGTGCGGGACGCGATGCTCGCCGGGGGTGTGATCACGCGGGCGATCGGCTCCGACACGTTGACGTTCTGCCCTCCGCTCGTCACGACCGACGCCCAGATCGACCGCATCGTGGACACCCTCTCGACCGCGGTTCGCTGAGCTAGGGCCTGACGCCGCGGTCGGACCACGCCGCGGCCAGCGCCCGGAGTCCCGTCGACAGCGTGGTCGCCATCTCGTCGTCGCGCTCCTGAGCTCCGAGATCGAGCCAGTTGCAGATCCCCTCGACGAGATGGGCGCCGGCGCTGCGCGCCGCCCACTCGAGCATCAGCCCGTCCGCGATGAACGGGCGCAGCATCTCCCCGGCGTAGAAGGCCACGTAGGTACGGAACTCGCGCGCCTGGTCGGCGAACTCGGGCTCGTGCCACGCGTGCCGCCACAACAGCCGGAAGGCGTCGGGGTGCGCCCGCGCGACGGGCAGCATGATCCGGGCCGCTCCCCGACTCCTGATCTCGTCGAGGCCGACGCCGACGAACTCGTGGGCGAGGGCCCGGTTGACCTGTTCCAGCACGGCCCGGTAGAGCTCCTGCTTGGAGTCGAAGATGCGGTAGACGATCAGCCGGCTCACGCCTCCCTCGTGGGCGACGTCCTCCATCGAGGTGCCGTCGAACCCGCGATCGAGGAACGCCCGCGCCGCGGCATCGAGGAGCTGGACCCGGCGGGCCGCGCGCGGCATTCTCGTCGACGTCGCCATTTGACCCTATGTATACAGATGTGTTTACATCGGGCAAGGTCTGCGATGAAGTTCGGCGTCTTTTACGAACACCAGATGGGCCGTCCCTGGGAGGACGGTGCGGAGCACCGCCTCCTCCAGGACGCCCTCGAACAGGTCGAGCTCGCCGACGCGCTGGGTTTCGACTACGTGTGGGAGGTCGAGCACCACTTCCTCGAGGAGTACAGCCACTCCTCCGCCCCGGAGGTGTTCCTGGCCGCCTGCAGCCAGCGCACGTCGCGCATCCGCCTCGGCCACGGCGTCGTGCTGACCGCGCCGCCGTTCAACCATCCCGCCCGGGTCGCCGAGCGCATCGCCACCCTCGATCTCCTCTCCGAGTGGGCGGGTCGACTTCGGCAGCGGCGAGTCCTCGAGCGAGGCCGAGCTGGCCGGGTTCCAGATCGACCCGGCGCGCAAGCGGGAGGCCTGGCTGGAGGGGCTCGAGACCGCGCTGCGGTGCATGGTCGAAGTGCCGTTCACGGGAGTCGACGGCGAGTACGTCCAGATGCCGCCGCGCAACGTGGTCCCCAAGCCCTACCAGCAGCCCCACCCGCCGTTGTGGGTGGCATGCAGCCGGCGGGACACCATCCTGCTCGCGGCGAGCAAGGGCATGGGGGCGTTGACGTTCGCCTTCATCGACCCCGAGGAGGCCCGCAACTGGGTGACCGAGTACGAGCGGGTGCTGGCGGCGGACTGCCTGCCGGTCGGCTGGTCGGTCAACCCTCAGGTCGCCTGCGTGAGCCCGATGATGATCCACCACGACGAGGACGAGGCGATCCGCCGCGGCGTCGAGGGGGCCAACTTCTTCGGCTACAGCCTCGGCCACTACTACGTGTTCGGGACCCACCGGCCCGGCCGCACCGACGTCTGGGCCGAGTACACGCAGCGCCGGGCCGCCCAGGGCTTCGACCCCGACGCGGTCATCCGAGCCAGGACGCGGGTGAATCATCTGACAGTGGCGAAGACCCGGTTCGGCACGGCGGGCGCTCCAGCGCCTTCGCCGGCCGCATCGAGAACGAGCGCCTCGGCGCCAAGATCGCGTCGGGTGACACGGCCGGACTCCGCGGCTGCGTCGGCACACCGGAGCAGGCGAGGGAGTACCTGCGGCGCTACGAGGAGGCCGGTGTCGACCAGGTGATCTTCGTGCTCCAGGCCGGACGCAACCGGCACGAGCACATCATGGAGTCGATGGAGGTGTTCGGCCGCGAGGTGCTGCCCGAGTTCGCCGAGCGCGATCCGGCGCTGGCCGCGGCCAAGGCCGACCGGCTGGCCCCGGTCGTCGCCGCGGCCCTCGCCCGCAAGGCCGAGGTCGATGACGACCGACGGCGCGACCTCGGCGACTACGAGTTCCCGGCGATCCCCCGGCAGTGGGCGGACGCCAGCGGCTCGGCCGAGATGCGCGACTGGCTGGACAAGTTCGCCGACGACCGCGCTGCCGGTCGACACGACCCGGCGGCAGGGATCGCGGGGTGAGCCCGCGCGAGCGCTGACTCGATGTTCGCCGTGCGCCGGTGACGGGCGGCGGCGGCGGCATCGGGTCCCGCTACTTGCGCCGCGCCGGCTCCTTGGGCGGCTTGAGGACGCCCTTGGCGAGCGCCTGGTCGAGGTAGGCCTCGGCGTCCTCGGCCGACACCTTGAGTGCCGGCGAGATCTCGCTCACCAGGTTGACGCGGGCCCGCTCGTACATCGTCCGCTCGGCCGCTGACAGCGAGGCGTCGCGATTGCGCGCCGCCAGGTTGCGCACCACCTCGGCGACCTGGTACACGTCGCCGCTCTTCAGCTTCTCCTGGTGGTTCTTGAAGCGCCGGCTCCAGTTGGAGGGGACGCGCGGATCGGGCTTGGAGAGCACGGCCACGAGGTCCTCCAACTCGTCGGCCGACACCGGTGGCCGGACCCCGACTTCCTCGGCCTTGTCGACGGGCACCTTGAGGGTCATCTCGTTGATGACGGTCTGCAGGATGAGGTACTCGCGCTTCTCGCCGAACGCTTCCATCTTCCTCGTCCCGAGCACGATGCACGCGCCGTGCTGGGGATAGATGATGGTCTCGCCCTTCTTGAAGTTCACGCGGCAACCTCTCGCATCACGGAAAATGACCCGCCCGAGACACCGATTGGGGAGGACGGCAACGTTCCAGGCTACGGCCAAAAGCCCTGAAATCCGACCCATAGGATGAGGGCGTCGACGGCCCCCGTAGCTCAGTCAGGACAGAGCAGCGGCCTTCTAATCCGCAGCGCGCAGGTTCGAATCCTGTCGGGGGCGCCCGGCACCTGTCGCCTCGTCGCGGACCACGAGCTGGCGGCGCAGGAGGTCGAGCGCGCCGATCACGGCGAACTGGCGGATCTGATCGCGCTGACCGGGAAGCCGGAGCTCGCGCGTGACCGTCTCCGCGCCGGCGACGGCGACCGCGACGAACACCGTGCCGACCGGGACGTCGTCCTGCTCGGCGGGCCCGGCGACTCCGGTGACGGCGAGCCCCACACTGGACCCGAGCGCACGCCGCGCGCCATCGGCCATCTCGGTGGCCGCGGCCGCGTTGACCACCGGCCCGGGCGTCACGTCGAGGAGTCCGAACTTGACCTCGCTGGCGTAGGAGACCACCGACCCGCGGAGAACATCGCTCGCGCCGGAGATCTCGGTCAACCGGGCGGCGACCAGCCCGCCGGTGACCGACTCGGCGATGCCGAGGGTCAGGCCCTGGGTACGGAGCAGGTCGAGCACGACGGACTCCATCGACTCGTCGTCGGCACCGAACACCAGCGATCCGAGGCGGCCGCGGACCTCGGCCGCCCACTCGTCGAGCACACCAGCCGCGGCCTGCTCGTCCGGTTGGCGGGTGGTGAGGCGGACCTCGAGCCCGTTCCACCCGCGGGCGAGGAACGCCAGCGTCGGATCACCGGCCCGGTCGAGCCGGGCGACGACATCGTCGAGGCGCTCGTTGAGGCCGCTCTCGCTCTCCCCCCACGTGCGCAGGACCCGGCTGGCGATCACGCCCGGCTCGGGGTTGCGGGCGCGCAGGTCGGGCAGCACCGCCCGCTCGAGCATCTCGCGCATCTCGTGGGGCACACCGGGGACGGCGTACACGACCTTGTCGCCGACGGGACAGATGAGGCCCGGGGCGGTACCCCTGGTCTGCGGGATCACGACGGCTCCGTCGGGCACCTGCGCCTGCCGCAGGTTGTTGTCGGGCATCGTCCGGCCGCGCGACGCGAACAGGTCGCGGATCACCGCCGCGACGGCGGGGTCCTCGCGCAGGCCGACGCCCATCAACGCCGCGATCGCCTCTCGCGTCACGTCGTCGTGCGTCGGGCCGAGCCCGCCGGAGACGATCACCGCATCGGCGTCGGCGAGCAGCCGGCGCAGCATGGCCTCGATGCGGCCGATGTTGTCACCCACCTTCACCTGCGTCAGCGAGGCGATCCCGTTGCGCGCGAGCTGCTCTCCGATCCAGGCCGAGTTGGTGTCGACGATCTGGCCGAGGAGCAGTTCCGTGCCCACGGCGAGGACGTCACAACGCATGGATCGTCTCCGGCTGGGCCGTTCGTGCCCGCCAGAGGTACTGCGCCCCACTGACGACAGCGAGCACCACCGCGAGCCACAGGAATCCGTTCCACAGCCACGTGGAGTCGACCGCGGTGAGCGGCAGCAGGGCGAACCCGACGGCGAGCTGCTGGGCGAGCGTCTTGTGCTTGGCCATGCGGCTCGCCGGAACGCTCACCCCGCGGGAGCCGAGGACGGTGCGGTACATGCTGATCACGAACTCCCGCACGGCGATGATCGCCACGGGGAGGATCCAGAAGACGTCCTCGCCGACGAGCGTGAACATCGCCCCGAGCACCAGCACCTTGTCGGCGAGGGGATCGAGGAAGGCGCCGGACCGGGTGGCGCCGTGGCGCCGGGCGATGTAACCGTCGACGGCGTCGCTCGCGCACAGCACGAACCACAAGCTGAACGCGATCCAGCTGCCCCGCTCGTGATCCGGGATCACCCAGAACATCAGCGGCGACAGCAGCAGGCGGCCGACGGTGATCGCGTTCGCCCACGTCGCCAGCGCGCTGGGATCGACGGGCATCAGCCGTCGTTTCGCTCGGGCGCCGCACCAGCGGCGACGAGGTCGGGCCCGAGGGCGTCGACGATGTCGACGTCGGCGAACTCGCCCACGGCGAGGTCGTCGGCGACGTGGACGATGCCGTCGATCTCGGGAGCCTCGCGGTGCGAGCGTCCCACTCCGACGGCGTCGACGAGCACCTCGACCCGGCGCCCGACGAGGTCGTCTCGTCGGCGGGCCGTGATCGCGTCCTGGATCTCGGACAG
Source organism: uncultured Acidimicrobiia bacterium (assembly GCA_963755235.1). Taxonomy (GTDB): domain Bacteria; phylum Actinomycetota; class Acidimicrobiia; order Acidimicrobiales; family Ilumatobacteraceae; genus JALZMG01. The sequence continues at coordinate 79,668 of CAVWJT010000013.1, read as the reverse complement.
CTCGCCGAGCCGCTCGGCCGACCAAGTGTTCCGGTACCTGAGCATCGAGATCGGCGGCGTAGGTGCCGTCCTCGCGACTGAAGGCGAAGAATCCGCACCAGTCGAGCTCGACCGCCTCGACGAAGCGCAGCAGCTCGTCGTGATCGCGCTCGGTCTCGCCGGGATAACCGACGATGAAGTTGCTGCGGAACACCGCGGCGGGCTCGCGCCGGCGGATCTCGTCGATGCGGCGGCGGAACCGCGTGCCATCGCCCCAACGGCGCATCCGCCGCAGCAACGGCTTGCTCACATGCTGCAGCGAGAGATCGAAGTACGGCACGCCGGTGGCGCAGATGGCGTCGATCAAGGGATCGCCGAGGTCGCTGGGGTAGAGATACAGGAGCCGCACGCGGTCGACCCGCTCGGCGACGGCACCCACGAGCGGCACGATCGCCCCGGCTCCGAGCGTGGCCGGGGCGTCCTTGCCGTACGACGCGAGGTCCTGCGCCACCAGCACCACTTCGCGCACATCGAGCTCGTCCACCTCGGTGAGGATCGAGTCGAGTGACCGGCTGCGCTGGGGGCCGCGGAAGGACGGGATCGCGCAGAAGCCGCACCGGCGGTCGCAGCCCTCGGCGATCTTCACGTACGCCCACGGACTGGTCGCCGGCGGCCGCGGCAGGTTGAGCAGGTCGAGCCGTGGCAGCGGCGCCTCGTGCACCGGGATCGTCCGCCGCACCGGAACGCCGAAGCCCGCCACCTGGTCGACCTCGGGCAGGGCGGCGGCGAGCTCGTCGCCATAGCGCTCCGCCATGCAGCCGGTGACGACGAGGCGGGCGCCCGCCCGCCGCTGATCGGCGAGCGCGAGCACGGTGTCGATGCTCTCGCGCCGGGCCGCGTCGATGAACGCGCACGTGTTGACGACGATCAGGTCGGCCCGCCCGGGCTCCTCGGTGGGCGCCATCCCGTCGGCCACCAGCGTTCCGACCAACTTGTCCGAGTCGACCTGGTTCTTCGGGCACCCCAACGTCTCGACGTAGAAGCTCGAAGACACGGCCCGCCAGACTACCGGCGGGGAGTGTCTAGTCCCGCTCCGCTTGCTGGAGCAGCTCGAACTCCTCGACGGTCATCAGCACGGCCCGGGCCTTGGAGCCCTCGCTGGGCCCGACCACGCCGCGCTGCTCGAGCAGGTCCATCAGCCGTCCCGCCCTGGCGAAGCCGACCTTGAGCTTGCGCTGGAGCATGGACGTGGAACCGAGCTGGCTGCGCACGACGAGCTCCATCGCCTCGCGCAACATGGCCGCATCGTCGTCGTCCCCGGCGGAGAAGGCGTTGGCGCTGGACGTGACGGCATCCCCGTCGTCGCCCTCGACGCCGCTGACGTAGACGACCTCGGGCGCCTGGCGGCGCCAGTGGGCGACGACGTTGCGGATCTCCTCCTCGGCCACGAACGCGCCCTGGACGCGCTGGGCCACGGACGAGTTCCCCGGGAGCAGGAGCATGTCGCCCTTGCCGACGAGCTTCTCGGCGCCGGGCTGGTCGAGGATCACGCGCGAGTCGGTGAGGCTCGACACCGCGAACGCGATGCGGGCCGGGATGTTGGCCTTGATCACCCCGGTGATGACGTTCACGCTCGGGCGCTGGGTGGCGACGATGAGGTGGATGCCGACCGCCCTCGCCTTCTGGGCGATGCGGGTGATCGAGTCCTCGACGTCGCGGGCGGCGACCATCATCAGGTCGTTGAGCTCGTCGACGACGATGACGATGAACGGCAGGCGCTCGTAGGCCCGCTCGGCGGACGGTGACCCGTCGCCGGACAGCTCACCACGGTCGAAGGCGCTGTTGTAGCCGGTGATGTCGCGGAAGCCGACCTCGTAGAGCAGGTCGTAGCGGCGCTCCATCTCCTTCACCGCCCAGCCCAGCGCGTTGGCGGCCTTCTTCGGGTTGGTCACCGGCTGGGTGAGCAGGTGGGGCAGCCGGTTGTACTGCCCCATCTCGACCTGCTTGGGATCGACCAGGATGAGGCGGACCTGGTCGGGGGTGCTGCGCATCAGGATCGAGCAGATGATGCTGTTGAGGGCGCTCGATTTGCCGGCGCCCGTGGCCCCGGCGATGAGCAGGTGCGGCGTGGTGGCGAGCTCGAGGAACACCGCCTTGCCGGCGATGTCCTTGCCGAGGGCGACGTCGAGGGGATCAGACGACGTGGCGGCTTCCGGCGCGACCAGGAGGTCGCCGAGCGCCACCAGCTGGCGGGCGTGATTCGGCACTTCGACGCCGATCGCCGAGCGACCGGGGATCGGCGCCAGGATCCGCACGTCGGTGGCCGCCATCGCGTAGGCGATGTCGCGCTGCAACGTCGTGACCCGCGCGACCTTGACCCCGGCGCCGAGCTCGAGCTCGAACCTGGTGACCGTGGGGCCGACGGTCATCCCGACGAGCGACGTCTCCACGCCGTGCTGGGCGAGGGACTCCTGCAACACCCGGCCGCGGGCCTCGACGTCGGCCTTGTTCACGGTGGTCGCGCCCGTGCGCTGGAGCAGGGAGACCGGGGGCAGCCGCCAGTGATCCGCCCGCTCGGCGGCGGCGCCGTCTGCGGAGTCCGGATCCGGCGCCGGCAGGGCCCGACGAGTCGAACCTCTGGGCCCGTCGTCGAAGTCGCCGGCGGCGTCGTACGGCGGGGGCAGGCCGGGGCGCTCGCCCATGACCAGCGTGGCGTCCGTCGGTCCGTCGGCGGATGCGTCGTCGCGCTCGTCGCTGCTGAGCGACGAGAGCTCGTGCAAGGCCTTGCGGGCTGCGCGCCCGAGTGGCACGGCCACCGCACCGACGCCACGGCCGGTGCCGAGCGCGATCGTGCGCAACGAGGTCTGGGTGATGAGCGCGATGCCGCCGATCAGGAGCCCGATGAGGACGACGACGGCACCGGCCGTGGCGATCAGAGCCTGGAGCGGCTCGGCCACCACCGCGCCGATGACACCGCCGCCGTCCTCGAGCCGGTCGAGCCCGGAGAAGCCGTCGGGGCCGTTGACCACGTGCAGGAAGCCGAGCACGGCGGCGGCGACGAGCCCCCACCCGATGGCCAGGCGCCACGGGCTCGACGACCGGCCGGCGCGGACGAGGGCGACGCCGACCACGATCAGCCCGACCGGGACGGCGAAGCGGGCCACCCCGGTGAACCAGCCGAACAACTCCTCGATGCCGCGCCCCAGGGGACCGGCCACGCCGAAGTAGATCGCCAGGGCGAGGAGCGCGCCGACGACGATGAGGCCGATGCCGAGGAACTCGTGCTCGCGGCCGGCGACGGCGCCGCGCAGTTCCTGGGTCGCCTGGGCCCGGCGCCCGGTGCCCGCCGCCGGCGTGGCGGCGCGACCGTTGGCCGTTCGGCCGGGTTGGCGCGGGGTCGCGCCGCTCGAGGACTGTCGCCGCGACTTGCCCTTTGACGGGCCCCACGTCGTCACGTTTTCACGGTACCAACCGAGTACCGGAACCCTGCTGCATGCTTGCTCGGCTGCCTCAGGCCTCCATCACGACGGGCACGATCATCGGGCGGCGGCGGGTGCGGTCGTTGACGAACCGTCCCGCCGCCCGGCGCACGTCGCGCTCGAGCGCTTCGACGTCCCGGACCCCGCCGGCCAGTGCCTTCTCGACGCTGATCGAGATCGTCTCGCACGCCTCGTCGAGCAGGTCCTCGGCCTCCGGCGCGTACACCCACCCGCGGGTGATGATCTCCGGCCCGACGAGCACCTTGCCGGTCTGGGTGTCGACCGTGACGACGACCACGACGACGCCCTCCGACGCGAGGACCCGGCGGTCGCGCAGCACGCCCGTGCCGACGTCGCCGACGATCCCGTCGACGTAGAGGTACCCGGCCGGCACCCGCCCGGCCACCTCGACGCCACCGTCGGTGACCATCAGCGCATCGCCGTCCTCGCAGACCAGCACCCGGTCGCGGGACAATCCCATCGACTCGCCGAGCCGGGCGTTGGCGACGAGATGGCGGAACTCGCCGTGGATCGGGACGTACCACTCCGGCCGGGCGATCGAGAGGTACGTCTTCAGCTCGTCGGCCTGGGCGTGCCCGGTGGCGTGAACGTCCTGGATGCCCGAGTGGACCACCTCGGCACCCGCCCGCAGGAGCCCGTCCATCACCCGGTTGACCGCGCTCTCGTTGCCCGGGATCGCGTGGCTCGAGAGGATGACGGTGTCGTGCTCCGACAGCTTGACGAACTTGTTCTCCCCGCGGGCGAGCAGGGCGAGGGCCGACATCGGCTCGCCCTGCGAGCCGGTGGAGATCACGCACACCTCGCCGGGCGGGTAACCGTCGATGTCCTCGATGTCGATGAGCGAGCTGGCCGGGATGCGCAGCACCCCGAGGTCGATGCCCAGCTGCACGTTCTTGCGCATGCTCAGCCCGAGCGTGGCGACCCGGCGGCCGCTCTCCACGGCGGCATCGGCGATCTGCTGGATCCGATGGAGGTGGCTGGCGAAGCTGGCCGTGACGATGCGCCGGTCGCGGTGCTCGGCGAACAGCGTGCGCAGGACGCGCCCGACACTGCGTTCACTCGGCGCGTGGCCGGCGACCTCGGCGTTGGTGGAGTCCGCCAGCAGGACACGGATGCCGGCGGTACGGGCGAGCTCGCCGATGCGGGCGAGGTCGGTGCGCCGGTCGTCGACGGGCGTGAGGTCGAGCTTGAAATCGCCGGAGTGGAGGATGACCCCCTGGCTGCTGTGTACGGCGACGGCGTTCGAGTGGGGCACGCTGTGGGTGACGGGGATGAACTCGACATCGAACGACCCGATCCGCCGGCGCTCGTTGTCGGCCACCACGTGGAGCGACGTCCGACCGAGCAGCCCGCCCTCCTCGATGCGGTTGCGGGCGAGCCCGAGGGTGAGGGCGGAGCCGAAGATCGGAAAGCTGATCTCCCGCAGAAGGAACGGGATTCCGCCGACATGGTCCTCGTGCCCGTGGGTCGCGACCAACGCTTCGATGCGGGTGGCGTTCTCGCGGAGGTAGGTGAAGTCGGGAAGGACGAGGTCGATGCCGTGCAGGTCGGGGCCGGGGAACATCAATCCACAGTCGATGAGCAGGATCCGCCGGCCGTCGCCGGTGCCCTGCTCGACCGCCATGCAGTTGCGCCCGATCTCCCCCAGCCCCCCGAGGAAGACGAGGCGGACCGGTTCAGCCACGCGCGCTCAGCAAGTTGGCGTAGACCTCGCCGGCTCGGGCGTCGAGCCAATCGGGATCGGCACCCATCGGTGGGCGGCAGTGACCTGCGGGCTGACCCAGGTGGCGCAGCACGGCCTTCGACGGTCCGGGGTTGGGCGCCTCGTCCCCGGTCTCGAAAGCGAAGCTCTCGAGCAGCCGGGCGTTGACCGCCCGGGCGCGTCCCGTGTCACCGGCGTCCCAGGCGTCGAACAGCTCGACGAAGTCGGGCGCCACCCAGTGCGCGGCGACGGAGATCACGCCGACCGCGCCCACCGCGAGCAGCGGCAGGGTGAGCACATCGTCACCGCTGTAGACCTCGTAGCCGTCCGGGGCGGCCGCGATCACGCGGGCGGTTTCCCCGGGATTGCCGGCGGCGTCCTTGAGCCCGACGATGTTGTCGACCTCGTGGGCGAGGCGGACGAGCAGAGCGGTGGAGATCTTGCGCCCGGTGCGCACCGGGATGTCGTAGATCACCAGCGGGAGGTCGGTGGCCTCGGCGACGGCACGGAGATGACCCTCGATGCCCGCCTGCGACGGCCGGTTGTAGTAGGGGCACAGGGCGAGCACACCGGCGATGCCCAGCTTGGAGGCCTCCGCCGTGAGGTGGACGGAATGAGCGGTGTCGGTGGTCGTCGAACCGGCGATCACCGGGATCGTGACGGCGTCGGCGACGCATTCCCAGAGGGTCAGCTTCTCGGCGTCGCTGAGGGTGGGCGACTCGCCGGTGGTCCCCGCGATCACGAGTCCCTCGTTGCCCTGCTCCTGCAGCCACGCGGCGAGGGCGGCCGCGCCGTCGACGTCGAGCGATCCGTCGTCGGTGAACGGCGTGATCATCGCCGTGAGGACTCGTCCGAAACGTGCCATGGCGCCCACAGTAAACCCTCGGGCGACCTAGGGCTTGGAGGCCCAGAACAGGATCCGCTTGAACGGATAGAAGTACGGCGCCCGGTCGCCGATCGCGGCGAGCAGCCGCCGGCGGTACTCGGCGACGAACGGCTCGTGGAGCTCGGCCGGGAGCAGGCGGAAGAAGCGGGTGAGCGACGTACCGCGCATCCACTCGACGACGTCGGCCGACGACGCCAGGGTGTGGCCGTACACCTGCAGCCGGACGTGCTGGCGGGCGGCGCCGAGGTGATCGAGCAGGATCGCGTACTGCTCGGGCTCGAGCACGTTGACGGCGACGGGGTCCGGGGGTGGTGTTCCTCCGAGTGCGGACCGGAACGGCTCGGTCGCGGCGACCTGGCCGGCCAGGCGGTGCGACGGATGGTCGGCGTTGGCCGGGATCTGCACGGCCAGCTGACCGTGCGGGGCGAGGGCCGCCCACCAACGGGTGACGACGCCGACGTGATCGGGCACCCAGTGCAAGCTGGCGTTGGCCAGCACCAGGTCGTGGTCGCCGCCCGACGACCACGACCCGATGTCGCCGCCCGCAAAGGCGAGCCCTGAGCGGGCCCTCTCCCGAGCTTCGGCCAGCATCGCCTCCGAGGAGTCGATGCCGGTCATGTCCTTCACGGCGAGCCGTTCGGCCGCCGCCTCTGTCAGTTCCCCGGTGCCGCACCCGAGGTCGACCGCCCGCCGGATCGGGCGCCGCTCGATCAGGTCGAGCAGGTCCCAGAACGGCTGGGCCCGCTCCTCGGCGAACTTGCCGTACTGCTCCGGCTTCCAGGCGTCACCCACGCCGATGCTCGGTTCTCTGGAGACTTAGGTACGCGAAACCGACCCAAACCGTCGTCAGAACCGTCACGCGGCGGGGGTGGGGACCTCCTCTCCCAATTCGAACTTGATGTACTCCTCTCCCGTGTCCTCGGCGTGCTCGAACTGGATCACGCCCATCTCCTCGAAGCGGTGGCGCAGCCACGACTCGTTGCGATCGAGGAGCCCGAGCTTCTTGCAGTTCGGCACGATCTTGGTGAACAGCATCTGCTGGAACAGCTCCCGCGTCGGGTCGCTGAGCACGAGCGGAACCACGTCGCGAGGGTTGACGCCGTGGCGCTCCCAGACCTCCTGGGACAGGAACCGGTCGCGCATGCGGATGGCGGCCTCGTAGGCGAACTCCTGGCGCTCCTTCATCTCGGCGTCGGTCATCCCGGCGTAGATCTCCCGCAAGGACAGCACCCCGAAGGCCACGTGGCGGGCCTCGTCGCTCATCACGTAACGCAGCATCTGCTTGAGCAGCGGTTCCTCGGTGAGCTGGTGCATGTAGCCGAAGGCGGCGAGGGCGAGCCCTTCGACCATCACCTGCATCCCGAGGTAGGTCATGTCCCAGCGGCTGTCCTGGATGATGTCGTCGAGCAGCATCCGGAGGTGGGCGTTCATCTGGAAGCTGCCGCCGAGCTTCTCCTCGACGTAGCGGGAGAAGACCTCGACGTGGCGGGCCTCGTCCATCACCTGCGTGGAGGCGTACAGCTTGGCGTCGTACCACGGCACGGTCTCGGTGATCTTCGCCGTGCACAGCAGGGCGCCCTGCTCCCCGTGGAGGAACTGGGAAAGGGTCCAGCGGCGCTGATCGATGCCGAACTCGAGCCACTGCTTGTCGTCCCACTTCTCGACGATCGTGCCGGCGTAGTGGTCGGGGCTGAGGCCGGCCTGGAACGCCGCCTGGTCGCGGGTGACGACCTGCTCGAGATCGACATCGGTGTCCCACGGCAGGTCGGTGGTGGCGTTCCACTGGCCGGTCTTGGCCTTCTCGTAGAGCTTGCGCAACTGCGGCCGGGCGAGCGAGTAGTCCCACGTGAACATGGCGTCGGCGTTGTCCTTGACGGCATGCTCGACCTCGTCGAGGTCCTGGTTGCTGACGGCCAGGATCGCCTCGATGTCGTCGATCTCGTCGCGACCGATGATCTCGTCGTTGGCGCGATGGGTGACCGTCATGGAAAGGCTCCTTGGGTGAGGTAGGGGGTGAGGAACGGGCGGAGGAACGCCCGTGCCGATTCGGGGTCGCCGAGATCGACGGCGTCGCTCGGCGCGAGGAAGTAGGAGATCGTGAGTCGCGCCAGCACGTCGATGACGGCGCGCGACTGCTCGCGGTCGAGATACGGCTCGACGAGCGGGGCGAGGAAGGCGTTGGCGAAGCGGATGATGCGGGGCAGTCCCTCGACGGTGAGCTGACTGATCGTGCGGCCGGGTTCGGACGCGAGCATCAAGGCGAGGTGCTCGTCGGCGCGCAGCTCGGCGGTGGCGGCGACCACTGCCCGCCCGAGCAGGTCCTCGAGGTTGGTGGCTCCTTCGACCCGATCCAGCAACAGGGCGAAGAACCTCTCCAGCTCGCGCACCCGCAGGGCCTCGAAGAGCACGTCCTTGCCGCCCGGGAACATGCGGTAGATCGTCGCTCTGGACACGTGGGCCGAAGCGGCGATGTCGTCGATGGTGACCTTCTCGAAGCCCCACCGCTCGCAGCAAGCCTTGGCGGCGTCGAGCACCCGCATCTCGACCGACGACATGGGATGAGACGATAAGACGCAAACCGTCTCATTGTCAACTCGCATCCCCGTCTTGGTGGGTACGCCGGAAGTACTGTCGCGACGCACCAGCGTGAAGAGGGCAACCGGGAGGATCACTCATGCGACGCACAGCGCTCGCCGTCGTGGCGGTAGCGGGACTCCTGCTCACCGCCTGCGGCGACGATGACGACGACGACGCCGGTAACGGGTCGTCCACCGCCCCCGACACGAGCGTCGAGATCGGCGCGCCGGGCACGACCGTGGACCCGGACGCAACCGTGGCGCCGGTCACCTCGGCCGCGGCGGCCACGACCGCGGCACCCGCCACCACCGCCGGTGCTTCGGAGGCGGCGGCCTGCGCCGAGGGCAAGACGCTCACCGAAGGCCAGTTGACCGTGGCCACCGGGGAGCCGGCGTTCGGGCCCTACGTCATCGACGACACCCCCGAGAGCGGACAAGGCTTCGAATCCGCGGTGGCCTACGCCGTCGCCGCGGAGATGGGCTTCGCCGAGGACCAGGTCGCATGGGTGCGCACGACGTTCGAGGGCGCGATCCAACCGGGTCCGAAGGACTTCGACTTCAACCTCCAGCAGTACTCGATCAGCCCGGAGCGCGAGGAAGTCGTCAGCTTCAGCGAGCCCTACTACGAAGCCAACCAGGCCATCCTCGGCTACACCGACTCCCCCGCCGCCGGCGCCACCACGGCGGCGGCCATCCGCGACCTCAAGATCGGGGTCGCCGCCGGGACGACGAGCCTCACGTTCGTGACCGACATCTTGCAGCCGACCAGCGACCCGTTCGTCTACAACGACAACGCCGCGGCCAAGCAGGCGCTCGACACCCAGCAGATCGACGCCATCGTGGCCGACCTGCCGACGGCGTTGTTCATCTCGGCGGTGGAGATCGAGGGCACCGAGGTGTTCGGCCAGTTCCCGCCGTCGGAAGGCACCCAGGGCGAGCCGTGGGGCCTGCTGTTCGCCAAGGACAACCCCCTCGTCGAGTGCGCCAACCTCGCGCTCGCCGCGCTCCGCGAGTCCGGCGCGCTCGAGGAGATCACCGTCGAGTGGATGTCGGGCAGCGTGGACGCGCCGGAGATCCCCCTCGATTGACATCGGCGCCGACTCCGGTCGCACCCGCCCGCTCCACCCGCACCCGTCGGGAGCACTTCGAGCGCCGCCAGCGCCGGCACAGCATCGCCGCCGCGACGACGAGCACCGCGGTGGTCGTCGGGTTGCTCGTCTGGCTGGTCCCGAAATCCTCGGGATGGGAGAACGTCCAGCAGTCGTTCTTCAACCCCGACGTCTTCCGCGACGTCTTTCCGGAGCTGCTCGGGCCGTTCTGGTACGACGTCCAGATCTTCCTCTGGTGCGCGCCGTGCATCGTGATCGTCGGCCTGCTCATCGCGATGGCCCGCAACGTGCGGTCCCCGGCGCTCTACCCCGTGCGCCTGTTCGCCGTGCTCTACACCGACATCGTGCGGGGGATCCCGGTGATCCTGTGGATCCTCCTGCTCGGCTTCGGGGTGCCCGGGATCCTGCAGACGCCGGACTGGTACGGCAAGTTCATCATCTGGGGGTCGGTCGCGCTCATCGTGTCGTACTCGGCGTACGTCGCCGAGGTCTTCCGCTCCGGCATCGAGAGCGTGCACGAGTCGCAGCGGGCGGCGGCCCGCTCGCTCGGGCTCTCGTCCGGCCAGGCGATGCGGTCAGTGGTCCTCCCGCAGGCCCTGCGTCGGGTCGTGCCGCCATTGATGAACGACTTCGTCAGCCTGCAGAAGGACGTCGCCCTGATCGGGGTCCTCGGGCCGGTCGAGGCACTGCGCCAGGCGCAGATCGAGGTGGCCCGCACGTTCAACTTCACGCCCTACGTGGCCGCCGCCGTGCTCTTCCTCTGCGTGTCCATCCCGCTGACGCGGCTCACCGACCACCTCCTCGCCCGCGAGCGGGGTCGCATGTCAGCCACCGTGGTTCGATGAGTGCGGCGGCTGGCACGGTGCTGAAGCTGCGCCTCGAGTCCGTCGTCAAGGAGTTCGGCGCTCATCGGGTGCTCGACCGGATCGACCTCGATGTCGCACCGGGCGAGGTGGTCGCCCTCATCGGCGCCTCCGGTTCGGGCAAGAGCACGCTGCTGCGCTGCGTGAACCTGCTCGAGCAGATCGACGACGGGCGCATCCTCCTCGATGGCGACGACATCAGCGAGCCGGGCCGCGACGCCGACCCGATCCGCCGCCGCATCGGCATGGTGTTCCAGAGCTTCAACCTCTTTCCTCACCTCACGGTCGCGCAGAACGTTGCCCTTGCCCCGCGCAAGGTCCAGCGCCGGAGCCGGGCCGAGGCCGACACCGCGGCCCTCGAGTTGCTCGCCCGGCTCGGCCTCGCCGACAAGGCGAAGGAGTACCCCGACCGGCTCTCCGGCGGGCAGCAGCAACGCGTCGCGATCGCCCGCTCGCTGGCGTTACAGCCGGAGGTCATGCTCCTCGACGAGATCACCTCGGCGCTCGATCCCGAGCTCGTCGGCGAGGTGCTCGACGTCGTGCGCGGGCTGCGCCAAGACGGGATGACGATGCTCTTCGCCACCCACGAGATGTCCTTCGCCCGCGAGATCAGCGACCGCGTCTGCTTCCTCGACGGCGGTCGCATCGTCGAAGCGGGGACTCCGGAGATGATCTTCGAGGCGCCCACCGAGGACCGCACCCGTCGCTTCCTCCAACGGGTGATCGAAGCCGGCCGGATGTAGGTGCGCAGCCGCACGAAATCCGCAGACTGCGGCTGAGGCGCGGTGGTCGACACGAAATCCGCAGACTGCGGCTGGCGAAGCAGAAAACCGATGCGTAGTCCGCAGTGTGAGGCTTTCACGCGATAATCGCGGCGCATCCGCAGAGTGCGGATTTACTGCAGAGGTGGGGTGCCGCGGCAATCCGCCGGCAGACCCGTAGCGTGTCCGGCCGTGCGTGGCGAGATCCAACCGCGACCGTTCCCGATCGTCGGCTGGCTCCAGCGTCGCCCTCGGTGGCAGTGGGTCGTCTTCTTCGGGCTGGTCGCGCTCTATCTGCTGTACCTGCTGCTGCAGTTCGTCGCCCGCCTCCAGCTCGATCGCTGGTGGTACGACTCGGTCACCGACGCCTCGGTCTGGTCGACGGTCGTCGGCGCCAAGCTGGTGCTCGCGCTCGTCGCCGGAGGAGTCACCGCCCTGGTCCTCGGCGGGACGACCGCGCTCGCCCTCCGCTTCCACGGCGTGGATCGAGCCGAGCTCGGTGCGCTCGTCCGTCGCTACCGCGATCGGATGGGCCCGGCCCACGTGTGGCTGCTCATCGGCGTCGTCGTGTTCCTCACCCTGCGCATCGGCGCCAGTGCCACCGGTCAGTGGCAGTCGTGGCTGCTGTTCCGGCACGGTCCCGAGCTCGACCAGCAGGTCCCCGAGCTCGGCACCGACCTCGGCTACCACCTCTTCGATCTCCCCTTCCTCACGACGGTGAGCAGCTGGATCCGCCAGCTCCTCCTGTTCGCGCTCGCCCTGACCGCGTTCGCCTATGCGATGTCGGGCGCGCTGCGGCTGCCGTTCGACGGTCGGCGATCGGCCCGACCAGCGCTCGCCCATCTCGGCCTGCTCGCCGCCGCCCTCGCCGCGGCCCAGGCACTCGACTATGTCTTCGTTCGCCGCCCCACGCTGGCCACGAGCTCCGGGGGTTCCTTCGTCGGCGCCGGTTACACCGAGCTCAACGTGGGCGTGCCGACGACATGGCTGCTCGCCGTGGTCGCCCTCGGAACCGGCTTCCTGCTCGTCGACGGAGCCCGCCGGGGCCGGTGGCGCCTCGCCGTGATCGCGCTCGGCGGCTGGGCCGTGCTGCAGCTGGTCCTCGGCGTCGCCGCGCCGTGGCTCGTCCAGCGCTACGTCGTCGCGCCGGCCGAGGCCGCCCGGGAGCTCCCCTACCTCAGCCACAACCTCGATGCCACCCGCGCCGCGTTCCGGCTCGACACCGTCGACCAGATCGAGACGCCGCTGACCGACGGCCTCGGCGGCGACGCCACGGCTGCCGCGGCCCTCGCCGGTGACCTGTCGCGCATCCCGCTCTTCGACACCGAGCAGCTCCCCGGTGCCCTGCAGGTGCTCGAGGGCACGACGGCGACCCGGATCACAGACGTCGACCTCGACCGCTACCCGATCGAGGGCGAGACCCGCCCGGTGTTCGTGGCCCCGCGCAACGCCAGCCGCAACGACCTCCCCGAACAGGGTTGGGTCCAGGAGCACCTCGTGTACACCCACGGCGACGGAGTGGTCACCGCGCCGGCCGACATCCCCGATCCCGATGGCCGTCCCGACGTCGACGCCCTCGCCACCACGCTCGTCCCCGACCGGCCGGAGCTGTACTTCGGGGAAGGACTCGCCGACTGGTACGCGATCGTCGGGACGAAGCGGGTGGAGCAGGGTGGGGCGATGTTCGCGGCCGACACCGGCATCCCGATGTCGTCGCTGTACCGGCGGGCCGTGCTCGCCCTCAGTGAGGGCGAGATCGAGCCCCTGTTCTCGGCCGAGCTGACATCGGAATCCCAGCTCCTCTATCGACGCGACGTGGTCGAGCGGCTGCAGGCCCTGGCCCCGTTCCTCACCTTCGAGAATGACCCGTACCCCGTCGTCCTCGACGACCGCGTGGTGTGGATCGTCGACGCCTACACCACCTCCTCGTCGTACCCGTACGCGGAGTACGTCGGACTCGGTGGTGTGCCGGTCGCCAGCAGTGACCGCGTCAACTTCCTGCACGGCTCGGTACGGGCGACGATCGACGCCTACGACGGGACGGTGCACCTGTACCGGACGGCCGGGGCCGGTGCGGACGACCCCGTGCTCGACGCATGGGACGAGATCTTCCCCGGCCTGCTCGAACCGATCAGCGCGATGCCGGCGGAGGTCGTGGAGCATCAGCGCTACCCGGCCGCCCTGATCCGCGTCCAGACCGCGCTGCTCGGCAAGTACCACGTCGCCGACGCCGAGACGCTCTTCAGCGGCACCGCCCGCTGGACACCTTCGGCCGCGGCGAGCACGGGCGTCGCCAAGTCCGGCTCGGGACCGGCCCCGGCGGTGTCATCGTTCCAACCGAGCAGCGACCCTGTGCTCGGCGGCCACTGGGTGGCGACGGTGCCGTTCAGCCCTGGCACCGCTCCCGGCGCGAGCTCGACCCGCGACGAGCTCGCCGCGCTGGCCGTCGCCGACCACGACGATCCGGAGGTCATGCGACTGCTCGACGTCGAGCACGCGCCGGGCCAGACCGTCGCCACGCCGTTGGTGGCGCAGAGCGCGATCGACGCCGACCCCGAACTCGCTCGCACCTTTACCCTCCTCAACGCCAACGGTTCGACGGTGCAGTACGGACCGATGACACCGGTGCTCGCCGACGGCGCGTTGGTGTGGGTGCGTTCGATCATCGTCACCGCGACCTCGAACACGACGGTGCCGCGGCTCTACGGCGTGGTGGCCGTGTCGGACGGGCTGGTCGGCTTCGGGCCCGACGCGCCGGCGGCGCTCGATGCCGCGGTCGCCCAGGAGACCGGCGCCTAGGCCACTAGGACGTGTGGGCGACGTACTGATCGACCACGTCGCCGATCGCGCCGTCGGCGCGCAGAACTCCCTGCTCGATCCAGAGCCCACGGGTGCAATGGCGACGGATCTCGCCCAGCCCGTGGCTGACGAACATCAGCGTGCCTGCTCGATCGAGCACCTCCCCGATGCGCTCGGCCGCCTTCTTGCGGAACCGTCGGTCGCCCACTCCCAACGCCTCGTCGATGAGCAGGATCCGTGGCCGCACCGACGTGGCGATGGCGAAGTGGAGGCGGGCGCGCATGCCGGAGGAGTACGTCCGCAAGGGACGGTTGATCGCGTCGCCGAGCTCGGTGAACTCGATGATCTCGTCGATCCGATCCTCGACCTCGTCGGTCGACATCCCCAGGGCCAGGCAGCCGAGCCGGATGTTGCGGTAGCCGGACGCCGCTGGGAGCAACGTCGCCCCGACGCCGAGAAGCTTGGGCTCATCGGCGACGAGCACCTCGCCGGCCGTCGGGGCCAGGAGTCCCGCCACCGCGGCGAGAAGGGTCGACTTGCCCGAACCGTTGGAGCCGATGACCCCGACGGAGTCGCCCTCGAACGTGTCGAACGAGACCCCCTTGAGGGCGTGGACCAGGCTGCGTCCGGGCCCGGTGCGGGTGACCACCCGCTTGCGCAGGGCGGCGCGGCGGTCGGCGAAGATCTCGTAGTCGACACGGAGGTCGCGCACGCGGAGCGTGAGCCTGTCGCCCGCCATCACGCCCGCCCGTAACGCAGCTCGGCGGCGCGGAAGAACCAGAACCCGAAGGCCAGCAGCACGCCGGAAGCAGCGATCGCGTACACCACGTCGTCGAACGCCACGGGATCGCCGAGGAACACCCAGCGGTACATGTTGAGGAGCGGCACGATCGGGTTGAGGTTGATCAACTGCAGGAGCGAGCGGCGGCACGTCCGCGTTGGCGATGCGCGCGGAGTCGATCGGGAACACCACCCCGGACACGTACGTCAAGCAGGCGGAAGATGAACGGCAGGATCTGCTGCACGTCGCGGACGGCGTCGTTGAGGCGGGCGGCGACGAACGCCCCGCCGAGGTTGAAGGCCGTGTGGACCAGAAGCACGAGCGGCAGGACCAGCCACCGCCGCGAGATCCCCTCCCCCGTGGCGATGGCCACGACGACGAGCACGGCCAGCTGGAACCCGAAGTTCAGGAGCCGGCTGATCACGACCGACACCGGGAGCAGGGCTCGGGGGAACCTGATCGCGCGCATCAACCCCCGGTTGGTGGAGATCGCACCCGCCCCGCCGATGATGGTCCGCGAGGTGAGCCCGAAGGCGAAGACCCCCACCATCAGCCAGAGGATGAAGTTGTCGACGCCGCGACTGACCCCCAGCATCACTCCGAACACGAGATAGAAGACGGCCGTGCTGAGCAGCGGGTTGACGAGGTGCCAGAGGTTGCCGAGCAGCGTGTCCTGGTGGGCGACCCGCAGCTGCTCCATCGGCATCGCCAGCACGAAATCGCGCCGCGCCCACATGTCGGCGAGGTAGCGACCGGTCGGCAGCTGGGTGTCCAGCCGTCGGAGGCCGGCGGCGGGGTCGGATGAGGTCGTCGTCACAGGTCGTCCAGCGCAGCCGTCGAGGAGGCTGCGCCACGATACCGGCCCACCCCTTCCGCCATCTGGGCATGGCAGTGCCGCGGGTCGACGTCAGGTCACGGCGTGGCCGGCGAAGCGCTCCCGCAACGTCCGCTTGGAGAACTTGCCGACGCTCGTCTTGGGGACCTCGTCGATGAACACGACGTCATCCGGGAGCTGCCACTTGGCGACCTTCGGGGCGAGGAAGTCGAGGATCTCCTGCTTGCTCAGCTCGGCCCCCTCCTCGAGGACGACGCAGGCCAGCGGGCGCTCGGACCACTTGGGGTCGGGGATCGCGATCACCGCCGCCTCCCGGATGAGCGGGTGTCCCATCAGCTCGTTCTCCAGCTCGACCGACGAGATCCACTCGCCACCCGACTTGATCAGGTCCTTCGTCCGATCGACGAGCTTGATCCGGCCCCGCTCGTCCATCGTGGCGACGTCGCCGGTGCGCAGCCAGCCGTCGTCGGTGAAGCTGGCCGCCCCCTGCGCATCGTTGTAGTAGCTCGCCGCGACCCAGGGCCCGCGGCACTGCAGCTCCCCGCTCGCCTGCCCGTCGTGCGGGAGCGGGGCGAGCGTGTCCGGCTCGACGATGCGGCACTCCACGCCGTACAGCGCCCGGCCGACCGACGTGCGCAGGTCAGCCTGCTCGGCGACCGGCAAGGACTCCTCATCGCCATCGAGCCGGCACACCGACGCCACCGGACTGGTCTCGGTCATCCCCCACGCGTGCAGGATCGGCAGGCCGAGCTGCTCGCGGTACCCCTCCGACAGCGCCCGGGGGACGGCCGATCCGCCGCAGGGGATCGCCCGCAGACTGGACGTGTCGCGGCCGGCGAGCTCGGGCAGCACCTGCATCCAGATCGTCGGCACCCCGGCCGCGACCGTGACCTTCTCCTCGACGATGAGGTCGGCCAGCGCCTTGCCCGACAGGTCAGGGCCCGGCATCACCAGGTCGGCGCCGGCGGCGACACCGGCGTGGGCCAGTCCCCAGGCATTGGCGTGGAACATCGGCACGACCGGCAGGATGCGGTCGGACTCTCGGGCGCCGAGCGCATCCGCCATCAGGGCCGCCATCGTGTGGAGGAACGTGCTGCGGTGGCTGTAGACGACGCCCTTCGGATTGCCCGTGGTCCCGCTCGTGTAGCACATGCTGGCGGCCTGGTTCTCGTCGTCGACGCGGAACTCGACGGGGTCGGCCGCGGCCAGCAGTTCCTCGTAATCGAGCAGCTCGTGACCGTTGAGGTCGGACGGAATCGTCACCCTTGCCGTCGTCCATCAGTACCAGGTGCTCGACCCGCTCGAACGTCTTCAGCAGCGGGGCCAGCAGGGCCAGCAGGGAGCGGTCGACGAAGATCACCTCGTCGTCGGCATGGTTCACGATGTACGTGAGCTGCTCAGGGAACAGGCGGATGTTGAGCGTGTGGAGGACCCGCCCGGTGCACGGGGCGGCGAAGTAGAGCTCGAGGTGGCGGGCCGTGTTCCACGCAAACGTCGCCACCCGAGCGTCGGGCGCGATCCCGAGGGAGTCGAGCACGCCGCCGAGGCGGCGGGTGCGCTCGGCCCACTCGGAGTAGGCGCGCCACTCGCGACCCGTCGCGGTCGCGGTGACGATTCCCTTGTGGCCGAAGTACTGCTCCGCCCGATCGAACAGATGGGTAACGGTCAACGGAACTTCCTGCATGAGCGCCTTCATCAGGCGCGACGATAGATCCTCTGGTTTCTGCAGCTGAATCGGTCCCTATAGGGGCCGTTTCAGCTGCAAGAACCTTCGCCGTCGCACGCGCGCCGTTGGCCGGCGCTTGTTCGTCACCTTCCTGGTTCCCAACCCGAGGGCGAGGGCACGAGTCATCGGATTCCTCCCAACGCGAACAACGACGGTTCGCGGTAGTCGACCGGCCGGTAGTCGCCGTGCTCGTCGCAGCGGTACGTGCCGGCGAACTCGCCGGCTGCGATCTGCGAGAGGGCATCAACGGCACGGTTGATGTCGGTCGTGGTGTTGTAGCAACCGAAGCTGATGCGCACCATCCCCGGCGCGCCACGCTTGTCGCCGTCGCGCACCCGTCGCACCCACTCCCGCCGCTGCGCGTCGTCGTGGCCGAGGAGGTGGGAGATGTACGGGTGGGCACAGAAGCATCCGCTGCGCACCCCGATCGCGTGCTCGTAGCCGAGGATCGCGGCGACCAGCCCGTGATCGGTGCCGTCCAGGGTGAACGGGATCACGCCGACCCGCGAGGTGAGCGCCCGTGGGCCGCACGGCCCGTGGAGGCGGAGGCCAGGGACAGTACCGAGGCGCGTGGTCGCGTAGCGGAGCAGCTCCGTTTCGTGGGCGGCGATGCAGTCGCGGCCCATGCGCGTGAGCTGCTCCACCGCGGCGGCGAGGGCGACCGCACCGACCACGTTGGGGCTGCCGGCCTCCTCGCGATCCGGTAGATCGGCCCAGGCCACGTCATGGACCGTGACGGCGTGAACGGTTCCGCCACCAGGATGGTCGGGGACCATCCCGAAGGCGTCCCGCGCGCCGACCAGGGCGCCGCTGCCGAACGGGGCGTAGAGCTTGTGTGCCGACATCGCCACGAAGTCGAGGTGGCCCGGGTCGTCATGCGGTCGCATGTCGATCGGTCGGTGCGGCGCGAGCTGGGCGGCGTCGACGAGGATGCGACCGCCGGCGGCGTGGACCCGCTCGGCCAGGCGGTGGATCGGCGGCACGAGCCCGGTGACGTTGGAGGCGCCCGACACGGCGAGCAGGGCGACGCGCCCGGCGTGGCGCCGCAGCTGCCGATCGAGGTCCTCTTCGTCGAGCGACCCGTCGGGGCAGGCCCGCACGTGCACGGTGCGCGCCCGGGCCCGCCACGGCAGGTCGTTGGAGTGGTGTTCGAGCAGCGTGGTGAGGACGACTGCGCCGTCGTTGAAGGGCATGGCGCGGGCGAGCTTGTTGATCGCCTCGGTCGTGTTCTTGGCGAACACGACGACATCGCGGTCCGGGTCGGCGTTGACGAAGCCGCCGACGACATCCCGCGCCGTTTCGTAGACGCGGGTGCTGAGACGGGACTTGTAGCCGGTGCCCCGGTGAACGCTGGCGTAGAAGGGGAGGTACCGGTCGATCGCGTCCATCACCGCCACGAGCGCGGGCGTCGTGGCGGCGTTGTCGAGGTTGACGTACGGCACGAGCCGGCCGCTGAGCGTCGGGACGCACTCGTCGATCCCGACGAAGTGCGCGCGGCCGTCCAGCATGCGTCGAACGTACGAAAGCGCTGGTCGGGGCGGTAGCGGGGTTTCCCGAAACCGCTCCCTAGATCAAGGAGGACTGCGGTGGACGTGGCGCGAGAGCTCCGTCCGGGTCCGCACGCCCAACTTGCGGTAGATGCGGGTCAGATGGGCCTCGACGGTGGCGACGCTCATGAACAGCTCGCCGGCGATCTCCCGGTTCCGGCGGCCGAGGGCGACGAGGTCGGCGATCCGGTCCTCGGTCGGGGTCAGCTCGCCTGCCAGTCGAGCGGGCGCGACCCGTTCGAGCTCGGCCACCGCCTGGGCGCCCCACGGCTTGGCGGCCATCCCGGCGAAGCGGGCGCGGGCGTCGGCCAGGACCGCGGTCGCGTCGTTGCGCCGTCCCGCCCGGCGCAAGGCGCG
The DNA here is from genome assembly GCA_963755235.1 of uncultured Acidimicrobiia bacterium. Taxonomy (GTDB): domain Bacteria; phylum Actinomycetota; class Acidimicrobiia; order Acidimicrobiales; family Ilumatobacteraceae; genus JALZMG01. Next base: position 60,247 of record CAVWJT010000013.1, on the reverse strand, counting down.
GCCGTTGAGGAGGACGGTCCGCGCCGCGTCGAGGCGGTACCCGAGGGTGTCGAACGCGGCCGCGGCGTCGGCCAACGCGTCGGCGGCCTCGGGGTCGCCCTTGGCGAGGGCCACGAGGCCGCGACCGCGACGGGCGGCGGCATCCACCCACGGCGCGTCGAGGGCGGCGGCCTGGAGGTCGAGCTCGTCGGCCAGCTGCTCGCTGCCGGCGACGTCAGAGGCGAGGGCGCGGGCCTCGATCGCGTCGGGGAGCAGGGCCATGTAGCCGGGATGGCGGTACCCAAGGGTGGTGGCCAGCGCCAGGGCGGCGCCCAGTTCCTCGGCCGCGGCGGTGGCGTCCCCGCGCCCGAGGGCGATGAGACCGAGGATGTGCGCGGCCATCAGCATGCGCGGTGGCTGGTCGTGATCGGCACCCCACGCCCGCAGCTCGGCGGCGTCGTCGGCGGCGCGAACCTCGTCACCGAGGTGGGCCCGGGCGAGACCGGCCGGGTACCGCACCCAAGCCGACGCCTGTGGATTGCTCGCATCGAACGCCGCCTCCAGGGCGTCGTCGGCGAGCTCGATGGCCCGATCGAGGTTCCCCGCGTTCACCTCCACCTGGGCGAGCTCACTGAGGCGGTACGGCCGCTGGAACTCGACGCCGCGGCGACCGAAGGCCTCCCGCATCACCTCGAACCGTTCCCTCGCCTCGGCGAGGTGCCCGGCCCACAGGCACTGCCTGGCGCGGAAGATGGGTGGCCAACGACCGAGGAGTGGTCCCTCGTGGACGGCGGCGAGCGAGAGGGCGCGCTCGATCAGCCCCGGGATCGGCCGGCCGGCCATCAGTGCCACCGTCGACAACGTTCCGGCGGCGAGCATCTCGAGCACCGGGTCCTCGTGCTGCTCGGCGATGGCGAGCGCTTCGCGGCTCAGCTCGATTCCCCGCTCCAATTGGCCCCGATACATGCCGAGCAGCCACCCGTGCAGGTCGAGCACGCGTCCCCGCAACACGACGTCGTCGCCGGACTCCTCGAGGGCGCGGGTGAGGAACTCGTCCCCGCGATCGATGTCGAGGTAGACCCGCTGGGTGATCGCTTCGACCCGGGCCGGCCCCGGCTCGTGGCGATCGAGCAGGACGTCGATCAACGCGGTCGCACCAGCGGTCTCACCGGCCGCGGCGCGGTACGAGATCCCGGCCAGCGCCCGTCGGCTGGCGGCGACGGTGTCGTCGGGCGGGGTCACCCGGAGGCTGTGGCGGGCGAGCTCGGCGGCGGCGGCGGCGGCACCGCGCCGCGGCGACGCGCTCCGCGGCCGACTCCAGCTCGGCGGCCACCGCGGCGTCCGGCTCCCCGCAGGACAGCGCAAGGTGACGGGCCCTGGCGTCACGATCCCTGACCACGTCGGCGAGGTGGGCGTGGAGCTCCCTGCGCTCGAGCGGATTGCTCCCGTCGAGCACCACCGAGGCAAGGAGCGGATGGGTGAACCGCACCACGCCGTCGTCACCGGCGACGAGCAAACCCTCACTGACGGCGTCGGAGATCAACGTCGCCGCCCCGGCCGTCTGACAGGCGCGGGCGAGGACCTCGGCGGGGGCGGGGCCGAGGGCGGCGGCGGTCCGCAGAACGGCGAGAAGCGGACCGGGAACGTCGTCGAGGCGCGCCTCGAGCGCGCCCCGGAGCGTCGGCGAGGGCACCGCGCCGAGGGGGTCGGCGAGCAGTTCCGGCGACCGGGCGAGCGCGGAGGCGTACATCGGGTTACCGCCGGACAACTCGCCGATCCGCTCCAGCGCCGGCCGGGAGATCGTGCCGGCGACGGCCCGCACGACATGGTGGATCGCCTCGGGCGACAGCGGTCCGAGCACCACCTGCTCGACCCGATCGGACGGCAGGACGATCTCTGCCGGCGCGTCGGCGTCCGCCCGCTCCGTCGCCAGCACGACGACCGGCTCGCGGTCGAGACGGCGGGCGGCGTACCGCAACGCCCGGGCCGAGATCGCGTCGAGCCACTGGAGGTCGTCGATCGCCACGACGACCGGCGCGTCGCTGCTCAGGTCGCGCAACGTGCGCAGCACGGCCCGGCCGCGGTCGAACACGTCGGCCTCCGCGTCGAGCGTGCCGGGCGCGGTGCCGACCTCCTCGAAGAGGTCGAGCAGACCCGTCATCGGCCCGTGCAGCTCCTCCTCCGACGGCCGGGTGACGAGGACCCGGTGCCCCGCCCTCCGGTACTGATCGACGCCCCATCGCCACAGGGCGGTCTTCCCGATGCCCGCCTCGCCGTGGATCACGACAAAGCGCGCGCCGGAGTCGGTCGAGCGCACCAGCTGACGGATGCGCTCGACCTCCGGCTCGCGGCCGACCAGGACGGGCTCGACCGAAACCGCGGACCGGATGGTCACAGAGCGACGGTAGCTGAGGAGGTGACCGCCTACTCGAACGTTTCGAGGGCGCGGCGGGAGAGCTCCGTGCGTGAGCGCACGCCCAACTTCCGGTAGATCCGCGTCAGGTGCGCCTCGACGGTCGCCACGCTCACGAAGAGCTCGGCGGCGACCTCTCGGTTGCGTCGCCCGTCGGCGACGAGCGCGACGATCCGCGCCTCAGTGTCCGTGAGCGTGCCGGTCGTGCGGCCGGGAGCGACCCGCTCGAGCTCCTCCGCCGCCTGCCGCTCCCACGGCGTGGCGCCGAGCGACCGGAACTCATCGCGGGCGGCGGCGAGCGCCTCGGCCGCGGACGTGCGTCGCCCACTGGCGACGAGGGCTCGGCCGAGCGTCAGCCGCGTCCTCGCCGCGTCCAGCTGGTAGCCCAACGACGCGAAGGCCTCGGCCGCCGCGCCCAAGGCCTCGAGGGCCGAGGGCACGTCGCGGGCGGAGGCGGCGACGCCGCGAGCTCTCGTCGCGGCGGCGTCGACCCACGGAGCGGCGAGCGCGGCAGCTTGCTCGTGGAGCTCGTCCGCCATCGCGGTTGCGCGCTCGTCGTCGCCAGTGCGTCCCACCGCCTCGATCGCGTCCGGGAGGACCGGAATCGGGCCGGGATGGCGGTAGCCGATCCGCACCGCCAGCTCGACCCCGGCACCGAGCTCGCGCACGGCCGTCGTCGAGGTCACCCGCGGCCAGCGCCACCACCCCCCGGACGTGGTGGGCGGACACGACCCGAGGCGGTTCGTCGCGCTCGCGACCCCACGCGGCGAGAAGGTCAGCGGCGCGCAGCGCGCGATCGCTCGCCCCGAGATGGGCATGGACCAGTCCCTCCGGGTAGGCGAGCCAGGCCCGGGCCTGCTCGTTGTGGGCGTCGTCGGCCGCGTCGAGCCCGTCGTCGACGAGCTCGGCGGCGCGGGTCAGGTCGCCTGCTGCGATGTCGGCCAGGGCGAGGTCGTACATGCGGTACGGGCGCTGGAACTCGGTGCCCGACCGAGCGAAGACGGCGCGCATCTCGTCGAACCGCGTCCTGGCCTCGCCGAGCTGTCCGTCCCACAGGCACTGTCGACCGTGGAACACCTGGGGCCAGGCTCCCAGCCGCGGGCCGCCGCGGCGCGTCGGCGACCGCCACCGCCGCGGCGAGCACGTCCCGCCGCGGTCGTCCGGCGAGCAGCGCACTCGTCGAGAGGATGACTGCGGCGAGCATCTCCAGGTCCGTGTCTCCGTGACTGCGGGCCGTGTCGAGGACCTGCTCGCTGAGCCGGATGGCGTCGTCGAGACGGCCGCCGCTGATCCCGGCGATCCAGGCCTGCATGCTGAGCACCCGTGCCCGTTGCAGCTCGTCCTCACTGGCGTCGGCGAGCGCCGCCTCCAGGAAGGCGTCGCTGCGGGCCGTGTCGAGATAGACGCGCAGGGAGAGCACGTCCAGCCGGTGACGGCCCGGCGGGAGCCGCGCCAACGCGCCGTCCACGAGGGCGAGGGCGCGCGCCGTCTCCCCGGCCGCCGCCCGGAGGGCGATCTCCGTCAGCTCTCGCCGTTCGCGGCCCACGGTGTCGCCGGCGGCACTGACCTGCCGGGCGTGGGCGATCAGCTCGGCGGCGAGGCCGGGCGCGCCGCGCCGATTGGCGCGGTCGGCGGCGGCGTCCAGTTCGGCCGCGACGTCGGCGTCCGGTTCGATCGTGGACAGGGCCAGGTGGCGGGCGCGGTCGTCGGGCTCGGCGACGAACGCGGCGAGCCGGGCGTGCACCTCCCGCCGCGCGGCGGGGGTGATCTGACCGAGCACCACCGACGCCAGTAGCGGATGGGTGAAACGGACGATGAAGCTCTCGTCGACCGTGAGCAGCCCGAGCTCGACGGCGGCCGCGAGCTGCGGTCCGCCCTCCGGTCCCCCGCATGCGGCCATGAGGCGCCCGGACGGCGCCGGGCCGAGCGCGGCTGCCGTGCGGAGCAGGTCGAGCACCTCGGGTGGTGTCGCCGCCAGACGCGCCGACAGGATCCCGCGCAGCGTGTCGCGCCGGGCGGTTGCGAGGCGGTTCCCGCCCGGGTCAGTGGTGCGGGCGAGCTCGAGCGCGTACATCGGGTTGCCCGCCGACATCTGCTGGATCAGCTCGAGAGCGGGGCGCGGAATCGCCCCGACGACCGGGGCGATCACCAGTCGGATCGCCTCGATCGAGAGCGCGCCGACCGTGAGCGCTTCCGTTCGATCCAGGGGGAGGAGGAGCGGACCGGGCGGGTCCCCGGGCCCGGAACGCTCGGTCGCGAGCACCGCGATGGGCTGGTCCTCCAGGCGGCGCAAGGCGTAGCGGAGCGAGCGCACCGAGATCGGGTCGAGCCACTGCACGTCGTCGATCGCGAGCACCGTCGGGCGGCTCGCGGTCAGCCGGCGCAGTGTCCGCAGGATCGCCCGGCCGCGGTCGAACACGTCGGCGTCCGGATCGAGCACGCGTGGGCTCCGTCTCGATGGTCTCGAACAGGTCGAGCAGCCCGACCATCGATCCCTGCAGCTCCTCCTCCGCCGGGCGGGTGACCAGGACGCAGTGGCCCGCGGCGCGCAAGCGATCGAGGGCGACGCGCCAGATCGCGCTCTTGCCGATGCCGGCCTCACCGCGGATGAGCAGACCCCGAGCGTCCCGGCCGGTCGCGCCGACGAATGCCTCGACCCGCTCCAGCTCGGGGTTGCGGCCGGCCAAACGCACCACGGCGGAACGGTATCCGAGCGTCCAACAGCCGACAGGGCTGGGCGGTAGCGTCCCGAGGATCGGACCGACGGCGTCACCCATCGAGGAGACTGCGGCCCCGGCGCGCCCCTGGTGGGGGCCGGTCGCGCTGGTCGCGTTCGTCGGGCTGGTGATCTGCACCAACGTCGCCAACGTCGTGTGGGCGTCGTGGGCCGATGACAACCCGGCGGCGCTGCTCGCCCTGTCGTCGCGCCAGCGCTACCTCGTGCTCACCGTCGCCGGTGGCATCTCCCCGCTCGCCTACGCCGTCATCGGTGCGGCGCGCATCGCGATCGCGTTCGTCGTCTGCCATCTGATCGGCCGGGCCTATCGCCAACAGGCACTGGTGTGGTTCACCCGCTACCTCGGCGTCACCCAAGAGTCGCTCGAGGTCTACAACCGCGGCTTCTCCACCGCCGAGATCGGGCTGATCCCGTTCTTCGCCGGCAGCAACATCGTCGCCGTCCTCACCGGGATCCACCGCACACCGCCCGCGCGGCTCGCCGTGCTGCTCGCCGTGGGCATCGCCGGCCGCCTCGCCCTCATGTGGTATCTCGCGCAGACGTTCGAGGACGAACTGCTCGACGTCCTCGGGTTCCTCCAGCGCTATCAGTGGTGGGCGCTCGGCCTCTCGCTGGCCGTGGTGCTGGCCGTCAACTTCCGCAACTTCCGCCGCGGGAGCGGGGCCTGACAAACTCCCGGCCATGGCAGAGATCACCTTCCGCGGCAACCCGCTCAACACCGTCGGAACGCTCCCCGCAGTCGGCTCGCCGGCCCCGGCGTTCACCCTGACCGGGATGGACCTCTCCGACGTCGCCCTCGGGGACTTCGCCGGCCAGAACGTCGTGCTCAACATCTTCCCCAGCGTCGACACCGCGGTCTGTGCGGCGAGCGTGCGCACGTTCAACGAGCGGGCGGCCGCGCTCGAGGGCACGGCGGTGCTCAACGTCTCCGCCGACCTGCCGTTCGCCCTGGGCCGGTTCTGCGGCGCCGAGGGGATCGACAAGGTCCAGTCGGCCTCCATGTTCCGCAGCGACTTCGGCGACACCTACGGAGTGAAGATCGCCGAGGGTCCGCTGGCCGGGCTGATGTCCCGCGCCATCGTCATCGTCGACGGCGACGGCGTGGTCTCGTACACCGAACAGGTCCCCGAGATCGGCCAGGAACCGGACTACGAGTCCGTCATCGCCAACCTGAAGAAGTAGGCCCTTACAGCCCGAGGAGCTTGTCGAGGCCGACCGTGAGCCCGTCGTGCTCGGCGACGTGCTTGCAGGCGAGGATCACGCCGGGCATGAAGCTGTCCCGGTCGTAGCTGTCCTGGCGGATGGTGAGCGACTGCCCGAGGGCGCCCAGGATCACCTCCTGGTGGGCGACCATCCCGCGCATGCGCACGGCGTGGATGCGGATCCCGGCCGCACCAGTACCGCCACGGGCGCCGGCGAGCACCTCGGTCCTGGTCGGGTCGGGCGCCCACTCGTCCGACGCCGCCGCCATCCGGTCGGCCGTTGCCATCGCCGTTCCGCTCGGCGCGTCGGCCTTGCCGTCGTGGTGCAGCTCGATGATCTCGGCGGTGTCGAAGTAGGGCGCGGCGATCTCGGCCAGCCGCATCATCACCACCGCGGACAGCGAGAAGTTCGGCGCGACGACGCAGTTCGGCCCGCCCTCGCCGAACTCCTGGGCGAACAGGCCGAGATCGTCCTCCGTGAGACCCGTGGTGCCGACGACGGCATGGATCCCGTGCATCGCCAGCCACGGCACGGTGATCCGCGCCGCGTCGGCGACGGTGAAGTCGACGACCACCTCGACGCCGGCGTCGGCGAACGCCTTCAGCTCGCCCGCGATCGGGATCCCCTCGATCTCCTCACCTGTCGTCCGCGGATCGACGGCCGCGACCAGCTCCAGCTCGGGGTCGATCGTGACCGCCCGGCAGACCGTCGCCCCCATCCGCCCTCCGGCGCCACTCACCCCGATGCGCATGGGGCCGAAGCTAGACGTCCAGGAAGCGGGAGGCCGCGATCCCGGAGCCGATCGCGCCCGCGACCATGCCGATGGCGACGATGATCAGCATCACCCAACCGACGTAGCCGTCGTTCACGACGAGCGCGGCGAAGCCGCTGTTCGGCGGGAAGTCACTCACGCCCGCGGTCCACCGGTTGTTGATCAGCCAGAGCGCGCCGCACGCGGCCACGCCACCGATGAACCCCTGGATCAGGCCCTCCAGCATGAACGGGACGCGGATGAACCAGTCGGTCGCCCCGACCAGCTTCATCACCTCGATCTCTCGCCGGCGGGCGAACATCGCCGTGCGGATGGTGTTCCAGATGAGCAGGATCGCGGCGAACAGCAGCACGATCGACAGGATCAACGTGTACAGCCCGACGAACCCCTTGAGCTTGGAGATCACGTCGAGCTGCTCGTCGGCGAGCACGATGTTCTGCACGTTCGGGAGTCCCCGCAGGCTCTCGCGCAGCTGGCGCAGGGTGTCGACGTCGGTGGCGTCGGTCGGCACCACCTTGTACTGCGTGGGGATGTTGGACTCGTCGAGCAACTCGAGCGTCCCCGGGTCGCCGGCGAGCAGCGTGCTCGCCTCGGCGAGCGAGCAGTCGGCGTCGCAGTACGTGTAGTCATCGACCAGCTGGGTTTGCGCGCTCAGGGCGTTGGTGATCTCCACCCGCTGGTCGTTCGTCGCGCCGGCGTTGACGTAGACGATCATCTCCACGTCGCCTTCCCACTGCACGAGCAGGTTGTCGAACCCGCGCTGCATCAGCAGGGTGAGGCCGAAGATCAGGAGCGACACCGCCGACGTGATGATCGCGGCGACGGTCAGCGTCATGTTGCGCCGGAAGCTCGCCCACGTCTCGCGGAACGTGTAGGCCAGACGGGACAGCATCTACTCGTAGACCCCCCGGGCCTGGTCGCGGACGATCACGCCCTGGTCGAGCTGGATCACGCGCTTGCGCATCGTGTTGACGATGCGCTGGTCGTGGGTGGCCATGAGCACCGTCGTCCCGGTCTTGTTGATCCGGTCGAGCAGGCGCATGATCCCCTCACCCGTGGCCGGGTCGAGGTTCCCGGTCGGCTCGTCGGCGAGCAGGATCAGTGGGCGGTTGACGAACGCCCTGGCGATCGACACGCGCTGCTGCTCGCCGCCGGAGAGCTGGTGCGGGAAGCGATCCTCCTTGCCGGCGAGGCCGACGAGGTCGAGCACGGCGGGCACCTGCTGCTGGATGACGTGCTTGGGCTTGCCGATGACCTCCTGGGCGAAGGCCACGTTCTCGAACACGGTCTTGTTCAGCAGCAGCTTGAAGTCCTGGAAGACGTTGCCGATGTTGCGCCGCAGCTGGGGCACCCGGCCGGGCGGCAGATCGATGATGTTGCGGCCGGCGACCCACACCGCACCCTCCTCGGGGCGGTCCTGGCGGTTGAGGAGCCGCAGGAGCGTGCTCTTGCCCGACCCGGACGGGCCGACGAGGAAGACGAACTCCCCTTTGGGCACGTCGAAGCTGGCATCGCGGAGCGCGACGACGCTGTTCTGATAGGTCTTGGTGACGTTCTCGAGGCGAATCATCAGGGAGCTGTGTGACAGTTCCGTGACGGCGCCGCCGCAGGCTACCGGCGGCGGACTCAGGACGTGCCGTCGTCACCTCGCCGGCGCGGCGCCAGCGCAGGTAGCCCTCCATGAACTCGTCGAGGTCGCCGTCGAGGACGGCGGCGACGTTGCCCGTCTCGATGTCCGTACGCAGGTCCTTCACCATCTGGTAGGGCTGGAGCACGTAGCTGCGGATCTGGCTCCCCCACCCGACCTGCGCCTGCTTCCCGCCGATGGCCGCCATCTCCGCGGCCCGCTCCTCCTCGGCCTTGGCCGCCACCATCGCCTTGAGCCGGCCCAACGCCTTCTCCCGGTTCTGCAGCTGGCTGCGCTCCTCCTGCGAGCTCGCCACCAGGCCCGTCGGCTCGTGGATCAGGCGGACCGCCGACGACGTCTTGTTGACGTGCTGGCCGCCCGCGCCGGAGGCCCGGAACACCTCCATGCGGATCTCGGCGTCGTTGAGCTCGACGTCCGGTGCGTCCATCACCGGCCACACCTGCACCGCGGCGAAGCTGGTCTGGCGGCGGCCCTGGTTGTCGAACGGGCTGATCCGGACCAGCCGGTGCATCCCCCGCTCGCCGGTCAACAGGCCGTACGCGTACCGGCCACTGATCGTGGCCTCGGCCGACAGGATGCCCGCTTCGGTTCCTTCGGAGGTGCCGTCGACGGTCATCGCGAAGCCCCGCCGCTCGGCCCACCTTCCGTACATGCGCAACAAGATCTCGCTGAAGTCCTGGGCGTCGACGCCGCCGTCCTTGGCGTTGATCTGCAGGATCGCGTCGGCGTCGTCGTGCTCGCCGATGAACAGGCTGCGCAGCTCGAGCTGGTCGAGGCGCCGGCCGAGGTCGTCGATGATCGCCGCGATCTCGGGCTCCTGCGACTCGTCCTCCTCCTCGCGGGCCAGGTCGTGGAGCACCTCGACGTCGTCGAGCGTCGACGCCAGCCCGTCGAACGTCGTGACGTCGTCGCGGCGGTTGGCGTACTCGCCGGAGATCGCCTTCGCCTTCTCGGGGTCGTCCCAGAGGTCGGGGCGGGCCATGTCGGCTTCCAGCTCGTCGAGCCGGCCGCGCGCCTCGCCGACCCGGAGATAGACCTCCGCCTCGCCGAGGCGGCGGCGCAGCTCGCGCAGGTCGTCGGTGAAGTCACGCATCAGCGGAGCCCGGCGCCGTCAAGCGGCGCCGTGGCACATCTTGAACTTCTTGCCCGAGCCGCACGGGCACGGGGCGTTGCGTGGGGTCTTGGCCCACTCGTCCTTGACGACCGTTTCCTGCTTCGCCGCCGGGCGCGGGCCGCCCTCGCGCGTCGCCCGCCCAGCGGTGATCGCGGTCGGGGACGGTGCCGCCGGCTCCTCGACCTCGTCGTCGACGAACGCACCAGTCGCGGCGCGGTCGAACGCCGACGTCAGCTCGGTGTCCGAGGACTCCTCCTGCATGTTCTGCACGGTCGCCGGCTGCTGGTCGTTGCGCACGACCTGGACGTGCATCACGTAGCGGACGAAGTCCTGGGCGATCCCCTTCATCATCGCCCCGAACATCTCGTAGCCCTCGCGCTGCCACTCGGTGAGCGGATCCTTCTGGCCCATCGCCCGGAGGTTGATGCCCTCCTTGAGGTAGTCCATCTCCTCCAGGTGCTCGCGCCAGCGCTGGTCGATGATGCGCAGCATCACCTGCCGCTCGACCTCGCGCATCACCTGCTCGCCGAGCTCCTCCTCGCGCCGCTCGTAGTGCTCGAGCGCGTCGGCCATGACGAGCTCACGCATGTCGTCGGTGTCACGCGACTGCGAGAGCTGCTCCTCGGTGATCGCCGTCGGCCAGAACGTCTTCAGCTCCTTGGCCAACCCGTCGAGGTCCCACTCGTCGTCGGCCGGGCTCGCGCAGTGACTCTCGATCAAGGCCTCGACGGCCTCGTCGAGGTACTCCATCGCCGCCGACTTCAGGTCGAGCGCCCTCGAGGATCTGATCGCGGCGCTGGTAGATCACCTTGCGCTGCTCGTTCATCACCTCGTCGTACTTGAGGACGTTCTTGCGGATCTCGGCGTTGCGCGTCTCGACGGTGGTCTGCGCCCGCTCGATCGCCTTGGTGACCATCTTCGCCTCGATCGCCTCGTCGTCGGGCAGCGCCTTGTTCATGACGAACGAGAGCGCGCCCGTGGCGAAGAGCCGCATCAACTCGTCGTCGAGGCTGAGGTAGAAGCGGCTCTCCCCCGGGTCGCCCTGCCGTCCCGACCGACCACGGAGCTGGTTGTCGATGCGCCGCGACTCGTGGCGCTCGGAGCCGATCACGTACAGCCCGCCGACCTGACGGACCTGGTCACCCTCCTCGGCGCAGTGTTGGCTGAGCTCGGCGAGCAGCTCGTCGTAGCGGGCCAGCGCCTTGGCCCGCGCCTCACGGAAGTCCTCGGGCATCTGCTCGAGCGGCAGCGGGAGGGCGAAGTGGTCGACCAACACGTCGGGCTCGTGACCCTCCTTCAGCACCTCGTGACGGGCCAGGCCCTCGGGGTTTCCGCCGAGGATGATGTCGACGCCGCGACCGGCCATGTTGGTGGCGACGGTGACGGCGTGGAGCCGCCCCGCCTGGGCGACGATCGCCGCCTCCCGGGTGTGCTGCTTGGCGTTGAGCACCTCGTGGGGGATGCCCCGGTGCTGGAGCTGGCGCGACAGGTACTCGCTCTTCTCCACGCTCACCGTGCCGACGAGCACCGGCTGGCCGGCCTCGTAGCGCTCGGCGATGTCGTTGACGACGGCGTCGAACTTGCCCACCTCGCCCTTGTAGATCAGGTCGGCCTGGTCGGCACGGATGACCGGCTCGTTGGTGGGGATCGAGACCACACCGAGGCCGTAGGTGTTCATCAGCTCGGCCGCCTCGGTGGCCGCCGTACCGGTCATCCCGGCGAGCTTGTCGTACATCCGGAAGTAGTTCTGGAGGGTGATCGTGGCGAGGGTCTGGTTCTCCTCTTTGATCTTCACGCCCTCTTTGGCCTCGACGGCCTGGTGGATGCCTTCGGACCAGCGGCGCCCCTCGAGGATGCGGCCGGTGAACTCGTCGACGATCTTCACCTCGCCGTTCTGGATGATGTAGTCCTTGTCCCGCTTGTAGAGCTCCTTGGCCTTCAGCGCGACCTGCATCTGGTGGACCAGGTTCTGCTGGACCTCGTCGTAGAGGTTCTCGATGCCCAGGGCGGACTCGACCTTGTCCATGCCGGCTTCGAGGGGGACGACGACCCGCTTGTCCTCCTCGACCTCGTAGTCGACGTCGCGCTGCAACGAGCGCACGATCGAGGCGAAGCGGTAGTACAGCTTGGCCGCGTCGGCGACGCGGCCGGAGATGATCAGCGGCGTGCGGGCCTCGTCGATGAGGATCGAGTCGACCTCGTCGACGATGGCGTAGTTGTGGCCGCGCTGGGTCTTGTCCTCCAGCCGGCCGGCCATGTTGTCGCGTAGGTAGTCGAAGCCGAACTCGTTGTTCGTCCCGTAGGTGATGTCCGCGGCGTACTGGCGCGCTTCTCGGCCGGCGTGGCCTTGAAGCCGGGGATGATGAGGCCGACCTCGAGGCCCAAGAAGCCGTGGATACGACCCATCCACTCGGCGTGGAACCGGGCGAGGTAGTCGTTGACGGTGACGAGGTGCACGCCCTTGCCGCCGAGGCCGTTGAGGTAGCCGGGCAGGGTGGAGACGAGGGTCTTGCCCTCCCCCGTCTTCATCTCCGCGACCCAGCCGAAGTGCAGCGCCGCGCCACCCATCAGCTGGACGTCGAAGTGGCGCTGGCCGATGACCCGGATGGCGGCCTCGCGGACGACGGCGAAGGCCTCGATGAGCAGGTCGTCGAGCTCGGCGCCGTTCTCGAGGCGCTGGCGGAACTCGCCCGTCCGCCCGCGCAGCTCGTCGTCGGACAACCGCTTGAGGTCCGGCTCGAGCGCGTTGATCTCGGGGACCATCCCGCTGAGCGCCTTGAGCTTCTTGCCTTCGCCGGCCCGGAGGATGCGATCGAGGATGCCCATGCGGGTTTCGAGCCTACCGACGACCACGGGGCGCTCGCCCCGGCGTACCTCGAAGCGGCCGTGTGGGTCAGGCGACGCGCTGCACCGAGCTCCTTCCCGCGGGCGTGGCCGCCACCGCGGCCCGGACCACCTCGGCGGCGCCGGCCTGCCGGAGGACCTGCGCCGCCGAGGCGAGGGTGGCCCCGGTGGTGACCACGTCGTCGACCACCAGGATGCGGGCGCGCGGGACCCGCGGATGGGCGCGGAACGCGGGCCCGTGGAATCGTCCCGCCCGCCCGCGCCCGGTCTGCGGATCGCCCCGGCCCTCGCGCTCGAGGAGGCGGCGGCACGGCACGCCGAGCTGGCGGGCGACGTGGCGGGCGATCATCTCCGCCTGGTCGAACCCCCGTGAATGCCGGCGGGGCGGGCTGGTCGGTGCCCACGTGACGACATCGGCACGCGTGCCCGACCGGGCCATGCGGTTGACGAGCAGGCCCGCGAGGTGGGCGGCGACGGCACGCCGGTTGCGGTACTTGAACCCGAGGAGGATCTGACGGGCCCGGCCGGAGAAGCTGATCGCGGCGATCACGCCCGGCGGCGCCTCCGGGATCGTGCGGGCCACGAGGGCGAACCGGCAGGTCCTGCACAGTGACGCCCCGCGGGCGTCGCATCCGGCACACTGCGTCACGAAGATCATGAGCCCGATCATGAACAAGGGGTGTCACAGGTTCGGAGTCGTCCGGTGACGATCCGGCTGCCCGATCCGTGCCTCGTGGTTCTCGTCGGCCCATCCGGCGCGGGCAAGTCGACGTGGGCGTCCCGCTGGTTCGAGCCGGCGGCGATCGTGTCTTCCGATGAACTCCGCGCGACCGTCGGACTGCACCGCCACGACCTGCGGGCGACCAAGGACGCCCTCGAGGTGCTCGAGCTGATCGTCTCGAAGCGGTTGCGCCGCGGTCTCCTCACCGTCATCGATTCGACCGCCCTCGACGCCAAGGTGCGGGCCCGTTACCGGGCGCTGGCCGCGGCGGCCGGCGTGCCGTGTCACGCCGTCGCCGTCGACACCCCCGAGCGGGAGTGCCGGGCCCGAAACCGCGGCCGGCCCGAGGCGGTCCCCTCCGCGGTGCTGTCCGGCCAACTGCGCTCGTTCGCCGCGACCACGGTGGTCCTCGACGAGGACGGTCACGAGGGCTTCGACGATGTCCACCGCGCCTCCGACGAGCCGGTCGTCAGCGTTCCGCGGCGACTCTTCGAGTCGCCCACGTTCGCCCGTCGCCAGGAGGAGGACCCGATGGCCCTGCGCTTCGGATTGCAGATCGGTCGCTTCACCTGGCCCGGCGCCCCGGAGGAGACCGCGGCCCGGCTGGGCGTGATCGCCCGCGCCGCCGAGGAGGTCGGGTTCTCGTCGATCTCGGTGATGGACCACTTCGTCCAGATCCCGTCGGTCGGCCGGGAGTGGGAGGACATGCTCGAGAGCACGGCCACGCTCGGGTACCTGGCCGCGTCGACGTCGACCGCCCGCCTCGGCACGCTGGTCACCGGCGTGACCTACCGGAACCCGGCTCACGTCGCCAAGATCGTCGCCACGCTCGACGTGCTGTCCGGCGGCCGGGCGTTCTGTGGGATCGGGGCCGCGTGGTTCCGGCGCGAGCACGAGCTCTACGGCTGGGAGTTCCCGCCGTTGCCGCAACGCTACGAGCTGCTCGAAGAGACGTTGCAGCTGTTGCCGCTCATGTGGGGCAAGGGGACGCCGCCGTTCGCCGGCCGGCACGTCTCCGTCGCCGCCGCGACGTGCTACCCGCGGCCGCTCCAGGACCACGTGCCGATCCTCGTCGGTGGCTCCGGCGAGCGGCGCACGCTCCGCCTCGTGGCCCGCCACGCCGACGCGTGCAACCTCTTCGGCGATCCCGACACCGTGCGCCACAAGGTCGCCGTGCTCCACGAGCACTGTGCGGACGAGGGGCGCGACCCCGCCGACGTCACGGTGACCAACCTGTCCGAGGCGGCGATCCTCGGCGGGTCGGCGAGCGCCGCCGAGCGGTACGCGCCCGTGGTCGGCACGGTGGAGGAGCAGATCGGGCGCTACCGCGCGTACGCCGAGGCGGGGTCCAGGAGGCCGTCGTCGCCCTGCACGTCGACGGGACGCCGGACCAGGTCGAAGCGTTCGCTCCGGTGATCGCCGCGTTCACCGAGTGAGCGAGGGTCAGCGGCCGGCGCGGCTCGTCAACCAGGCGCCGGCGAGCACGAGGGCGAGTCCGGCGATCGCCAGCGCCTCGACGTGCTCGTCGCGCAGCACGACGCCGAGCACGAGTGCGATCGACCGGGATGATGTACGCGAGCACCGACGGCGCGGGTCGCTCCCACTCGCCCGATCAGCGTGCCGGCCGCGACGAAGGCGAGGCCGGTACCGAAAGCGCCGAGCACGAGCACTGCGCCGACCGGCCCCCACGCGAACGACGATGAGCTCAGCCCGGCCAACCCGTAGGGCGCGGTGAGGACGATGGCGACCATCTGCGCCCGCCAGATCACGGGAAGCGCGCCGTAGCGCTGTTGCAACGGCACGACGACGTTGGTCGCGATCCCGTAGGAGACCATCGCCATCAGCACGATCGCGGCGCCCAGCGCGGTGCGCGATCCGCCCTGCATCGACGGGAGGCTGATCGCGACGACACCGAGGAACCCGACGATGATCCCGGCCTGCTGCAGGCGGCCGGGCGGCCGGCGCAGCATGATCGCCGCGACGGTGGCCGCGAACAGCGGCATCGACCCGTTGAGCATGCCCGTGACGGACGATGAGATCCACTGCTCGGCGATCGGGAAGATCGTCATCGGCAGGGCCATCCAGAGCAGACCGACGAGGGCGATCCGCGGCCGGTCCTCGGCGTCGATCCGACCGCGGCGGGCGCGGGGAACGGTGGCGAGGGCGAGGAAGCCGAACACGACGCGACCGAGGGCGATCGTGCCCGGCTCCAAGGACTCGAGTCCCTCGGCGATGAGCAGGAACGACGAGCCCCAGATGGCCGAGGCGACGAGCAGCAGCGTCCAGTCGAAGGGCGCGAACGCGGCCGCGCTCGCGCCCTCGGCGGTCGAGAGAAGGCGGCGGGCGCCGGGCGGGCGCGCAGCCGTCGACGTCACGCGCGTCAACCTACGGGCGCGTTCCGCGCCGGCGAGAGCGGGTTTCGGTCGCGCAGATGAGGAACTGTGACCTCTGGGGACCGGTGTGAGTCCGCACAGGTCACAGATCGCGTCGGCGTGCGGCGATGATCTGCTTGACGACGTCGACGACCTCGGCCGGACGACGGGTGCGCGTACCAGCCGAGATACTGCAGGTCCCAACCACAGCGTGGCCGCCGCCATGTCCCGCTGACTCGTCGAGCGGTTCCGCGTCAGGGCCGAAGTGGAACCGGCGGCTGTGCGCCTCGAGCCCGAGGCGCACCGACGGAATGCCGATGTCGGTCTTCGCCACGATGCGACCGTGGGCATCGCGGATCGGATACTGTGACGCTCGATCGGCGGGATCGCGCGGGATCGTCAAGGCACAGCGCGACGAGCTCCTCGAACCAGAGTCGGGTACGACGGCCTTCGTACGGGATCGTTGCCAGCTGGCGCAGGAGGACGGCGGCGCCGGACGGACCGGGCCGATGGAGGCGGAGGGCGGTGAGCTGGATCCAGCGGAGGCTGCGATCTCGTCGCCGTCGCCGCGGTCAGTGCTCGCCGTACGCCGAGCGGATCGACGACGGCACCGAGGTCGGCCAGCTGTCCGGGCCAGTGCCCGTACAGCGGATGCCCGTCGATCGTGACACATCCGCCCGTTCGAGAGCGGCCACGTGATGGGCAACGACGCCATTGTTCCGCCGCCAACGATGGCTGCGAGTCACGCTGACTTCGACGACGTCGCAGTCTTCGAATCCGTCAAGGCGATGCAGGCGTGCCGCGCTCGCGGTCGAGGACGCCACGGCGTGCCCGCCTTCGGCCAGCGTCGCCGCCATCAAGCGGGAATGCCAGCCTCCGATCCGCGCCGGCGATGACCAGCACGCCCGGGAACGGCTCGTCGAGCCACCCGAGCCGTTTGGCGGTCGCGACGCGTCCCTTGTCGAAGTTGCAGTTCGGCAGCCTGGCGACGGGTGAACGCACGATGCTGAGAGGCTGCAAGCTCGGCAACGGCGCGTACAGCGTCGTCCGGCATGTGGACGACCGTACGGCCGGCGGGGTGTCACGATCGTGAACGAGTCGGCGGCTCGCGAACCGTGACCGTCGGGGCCTCACATCGGGCCCGCTGAGGTCTCAGTTCGCGCGTCGGCTCAGTACCGGTAGTGGTCGGACTTGAAGGGGCCGCCCGGGTCGATGCCGAGATAGTCGGCCTGCTCGTCGGTGAGCTTGGTGAGCGTGACGCCGAGGGCGCCGAGGTGCAGCTCGGCCACCTTCTCGTCGAGGTGCTTGGGCAGCACGTACACGCCGACGGGGTACTTCTCGGTGTTGCCGAACAGCTCCATCTGGGCAATGACCTGGTTGGAGAACGAGCAGCTCATCACGAAGCTCGGGTGGCCGGTGGCGCAGCCCAGGTTCACCAGCCGCCCCTCGGCGAGGACGATGATCTGGTGGCCGTCCGGGAACCGCCAGACGTCGGTGCCCGGCTTGAGCTCGTCACGCGCGGCGCCCGAGCGGGCCAACCCGGCCATGTCGATCTCGTTGTCGAAGTGCCCGATGTTGCACACGACGGCGTTCTGCTTCATCTGCTGCATGTGCTCGATCGTGATGATCTCCGAGTTGCCGGTCGCGCTGACGAACACGTCGGCGCTCCCGACCACGTCCTCCAGCGTCGTGACCTCGTAGCCCTCCATCACCGCCTGCAGCGCGTTGATCGGGTCGATCTCGGTCACGATGACGCGACAGCCCTGGCCGCGCAGGCTCTGGGCGCAACCCTTGCCGACGTCGCCGTAGCCGCACACCACGGCGACCTTGCCGCCGAGCATCATGTCCGTCGCCCGGTTGATCGCGTCGACGAGCGAGTGACGGCAGCCGTAGAGGTTGTCGAACTTCGACTTGGTGACCGAGTCGTTGACGTTGATCGCCGGGAACAGCAGCTCGCCGTCGGCGTGCATCCGGTACAGCCGCTTGACGCCGGTCGTGGTCTCCTCGGTGACCCCCTTGATCCCGGCGGCCATGTGGGTCCACTTGGTGGGGTCGGTCCGCAGCGAGCGCTGGAGCAATCCGAGCACGATCGCCAGCTCCGGGTTCGACGCGCCCGTCGGGTCGGGGACCTCGCCCGCCTTCTCGTACTCGACCCCCTTGTGCAGCAGCAGCGTGGCGTCCCCGCCGTCGTCGAGGATCATGTTCGGGCCGTCGCCGTCCGGCCACGTCATCATCTGGTCGGTGCACCACCAGTACTCCTCGAGCGTCTCGCCCTTCCACGCGAACACCGGGACGCCCTGCGGATCGTCGGCCGTGCCTTCCGGCCCGACGACGGCCGCCGCCGCGGCGTGATCCTGGGTCGAGAAGATGTTGCAACTGGCCCACCGCACCTCAGCGCCGAGCTCGACGAGCGTCTCGATGAGCACCGCGGTCTGGATCGTCATGTGCAGCGATCCGGAGATGCGGGCCCCGGTCAGCGGCTTGGACGGCCCGAACTCGGCGCGCAGGGCCCGCAGGCCGGGCATCTCGTGCTCGGCGAGCAGGATCTCCTTGCGCCCGAACGGGGCGAGGGCGAGGTCGGCGACGCGGTAATCCCGACGCGTGGCGAGGTTGGACGACATGGTGATCTCCTTGCGAGGGCGCAACTTGTACTGCGGGGCCGGGGCCTACTGGCGCCTCTCGGATCAGCCGTCGCGACGGGGAAGCCTAGCTCCACGTCGGGGCGATGCCCTCCGATTCGATGCGCGACTGCAGCCGGGCGTGCTCCGCTTCGTCGACGGCGCGGGCCTCGTCGATCAGCATCACCGGGATGTCGTCGCGGATCTCGTAGACCCGGTGCAGGCGCGGGTTGTAGAGGATGTCCTCGTCCTCCATGTAGTAGAGGGGCCCCTTGTCCTCCGGACAGGCGAGGATCGAGACCAAGGCCGGATCGAGCGCCATCAGACGCTCGTCACCATCGCGAGGACGTCGGCGACGCGAGCGTCGCACTCGTCGCGCGTCTCGGCCTCGAGGTTGAGGCGCAGCAACGGCTCGGTGTTCGACGGGCGCAGGTTGAACCACCACGAGCCGGCGTCGACGGTCAGCCCGTCCAGGTGGTCCTGGGCGCAATCGGACATCTCGCGGCCGACGTGGGCGAGCACGGCCGCGGCGTCGGCGACCTGGGTGTTGATCTCACCGCTCTGCGAGTAGCGCTCGAACGGCTTGCGGACGACGGACAGCTCCTGGTCGGCGCGGCTGAGCTCGTCGAGGATGAGCATCGAGGCAATCAGCCCGCTGTCGGCCCGGTAGTTGCGTGCAAAGTAGTAGTGGGCCGAGTGCTCGCCTCCGAACACCGCACCGGTGTCGGCCATCACCTGCTTGATGAACGAATGTCCGACCTTCGTGCGCACCGGCACTCCGCCGTGCTCGCGGATCACCTCGGGCACAGCGCGCGAGCAGATCAGGTTGTGCAGGATCGTTGCCCCGGGATTGGTGCGCAGCGTCGCCGCCGCCAGCACCGCGGTCGTGGTCGAACCGGACAGCCCGGCACCGGTCTCGTCGACGACGAACACCCGGTCGGCATCGCCGTCGAACGCGAGGCCGAGGTCGAAGTCACCGGCGACGACCCGCGCCCGCACGTCGCGCTGGTTGGCGGTCTGCAACGGGTCGGCGGGGTGGTTCGGGAACGTGCCGTCGAGCTCGGGATACATCACCTCGAGCTCGATCGACTCCAGTCGCTCGAACACCGCCGGTACGACGAGCCCGCCCATCCCGTTGGCGGTGTCGGCGACCACCCGCAGCGGGCGCAACGACGCCTGATCGACGAACGACACGACGTGATCGACGAACGCGGCGAGCAGGTCTCGTTCACTACGCCGACCCGCTCGCCCCGCTGGTGCCGGGGCGTGACCGTCGAGCACCGCGGCCGCGGTCGCCTTGATCTCGGCGAACCCGGAGTCGGACCCGACCGGCCGGGCCCCGCCGAGGCAGAGCTTGATCCCGTTGTACTGGGCGGGGTTGTGTGACGCGGTGAAGATCGCGCCAGGGCGGTCGAGCTTGCCGGTCGCGAAGTACAGCAGGTCCGAGGAGGCGAGCCCGAGGTCGACGACGTCGACGCCCTGGGCGAGGACCCCGCGAGTGAACGCGTCGACGAGCTCGGGCCCCGACGGCCGCATGTCCCTCGCGACGAGGAGCTCGTCGGCTCCGGCGAAGCGGGCGAAGGCGACCCCGATGGCGTGGGCGACCTCGGCGTCGAGCTCATCCGGCACCGTGCCGCGGATGTCGTACGCCTTGACGATCTGATCCAAGTTGGGCATCGCGGGCGGTCAGGCTAGTGGTGGGTCCGGCGCCCAGGGAGAGCTTTCGGCGTCAACTGGCGATCGATTTGGTGGCTGTTCCGTGACGGGGAGGCCTGTGGGCGGGGGCGCATCGAACTCGGCATCGCCCTGCGTGTACCCGGGGCGGGAGAACGAAAACGTGTCGTCCGTCGCCACCGGCTCCGAGCCGGCCGCATCAGGATCGTCGAACCGTTCGTCGCCCCGCAGGCGGAAGAACACCAACATGCCGATCCCGACCAGGGTGAGTGCGTAGAACAACAGCTCCGACCCGCTCCGGCCGTAGTGCAGGCGGACCTCGTTGTCGGTCGGCACGACGACCATCAGGTTGGGGGCGACCCGGAACGGGCCCTCGGCGCCGTCGACCTCCCAGTTCGGGAAATAGCTCACCTTCACCAGCACCGGCACGCCGACCTGGTCGACGCGGAACGAGAGGTCCTGCTGGCCCATCTCCACGTCACTCACCTGGACCGGGTCGAGCGGGACGGGCTCGATCGGCTGCTGCGGCACCACGATGTCGACCTGCTTGCCGCGGGTGTCGGGGTCGTCCGGCGGGCGGGTGGGGTCGGGGATCTGCCGGCTCTCGTCCACGGCCACCTCGATGCGCTGCCAGTCGTCGGGCCCGTCGTCGGCGGGCAAGGCCGCCCACTCCTCGGGGTGCTGGAACCAGCTCGTGCCGAGCTCCAGGTTGCGTTCGCGCTGGTCGCCGCCGCGCCGTTCGACGACGACGGGCTGGGTATCGAGCGGGACGACGATGTCGGATTCGGCGACCTGGTAGATCTCCCACGGCCCCACGGTCGCGAGGAGGGTGAGCTCGGGTTGCTCCCGCGCCTCGCGCTTGGCCTCCTCGGTCCGCACCATCGCGTAGCGCACGCCCAGCGCCTGCAGGTGGGGCACCCCGACGGAGGCGTCGTTGTCGACGTAGCGCAGTTCGCGGACCGGGTTGGAGCTCTGCTTCGACATCGCCGCGGTGGTCAGGAAGTGGTACGGCGTCGTGCCGGAGGCCTCGAAGAACAACCCCTCCATGGAGGCGATGCAGCCGTCGGTCCAGTGCGGCAGCAGCATCAGCGCCATCGTCGTGCCGTACTCGCCGTTGTCCTCGTTGTTCTCCCACGACGCCCGGCCGCATCCGTTGGTGCGACCGATGTCGGTCATCTTCGTGACGACGTCGTAGTACTCGGGGTACGGCGTGCGGCCCTCGTACCCGGCGAAGTTGTAGCGCGACCAGCCATCGCCCTGGGCGTCGCCACCCGTGGCGGTCTTGCGCAGCGGCCCCCAGGCGTAGACCACCTTGTCGTGCGACTGCCTCCGACCGCCGCCCGGCAGCACCTCGAACATGAACCCGAGCACGAGCAGCACCGACAGCGCGGCGACCCCGAACGTGATCGAACCGGACAGGAGCCCAGTGGGGGTCGTCGCCGGGCGGTTGCGGAGGGCGGCGACGATCAGGCCGGCAAGCTCGACGATGCCCACCATCATCAGCAGGTAGCGCACGAAGTACAGCAGCGGCAGCAGCCGCGGGTTCCACAGCAGCCCGAGGCCGGGCAGGCCGTCCTCCTGGATGAGGTACACCGCGGCGACGCCGAGCAGCCCGATGACGCCAAGGGCCGTGCCGTTGGCGTGGCGGCGGGCCACGCAGGCGGCGAACCCGATCACGGCGAGCGTCGTGACGAGGATGTCGAGCGGCGCGGTGAGCGGGAAGAACATGTCCCAGTAGGAGTCGGCAGCGCCCTCCGGGCGGGCCCCGTACTTCATGTCGGTCATGAAGTCGTGATCGCCGACGAACGGACCGATCCAGAACGCCGACAGCAGCACGACGCCGAGCCCGACGGACAGGCCGAACCAGAGGCGGCGAACGCTGTCGAGGTGGACGAGCACGAAGACCGCCGCGGCGATGAGCACGTAGATCGCCACGATCCCGTGGCAGACCACGGCGAGCGCCAGCAGGATCGCCGCCCAGCCGCGGTACTTCCCGGTCCGCATCCCGTTGGCCAGCAGTCCCAGCCCGAGGACCATGAACGTCAGGGCGATGGAGAACGAGAACTCACCGGCCATCGTCGACTTGAGGTTGCCGCCGTAGATGCTGAAGCTCTCGTCGAGGGCGAACAGGAGGCCGGCGAAGGCGAACAGCTCGGGCATCGGGTAGCGGAACCGGGCCAGCCGGCCGAACGCCCAGCAGGCGAACGGCAGGCTGACGAGCCCGGCGATGGCGACGAGCTTGAACGCCACCCCGTACGGGAAGACGACATCGAGGGCGACCATCGCCAGCGCCGGGACCACCATGTAGAAGCGGTACGCCGGCATGCCCGCGTACCAGTCCATGCTCCAGCCGTTGAGCTGGAAGTTGCTCAGCAGATGGTCGCGGAGGAACGCCGGACCCCACACGTGCGCGCCCATGTCGCCGCCGGTCGGCGTGTTGTCGTCGAACACCAGGTCGGCACCACCGTTGAGCGGATTGAAGTGGACGACGTTCATCATGATGACGGTCGTCACGATCAGGCTGAAGGCGGTGACGCCGACCCCCACGATCCGCTCGGTCGGCCACGGCCGAGTGGCCCACTCGACGGGACGCCGCACGATCCGCCGGGCGGCCCGCTCCCACCACGGCGCGCCGGCGGGGCCGGTTTCGCGCTCGAGCTCCGGAACTTCGCCTTCCTCGAAGCCCTCCGCTTCCGCCTCGCGCTCAGGCGCGAGCACGGCGCCAGTGTCGGCGGGCGAGCCCTCGAGGTCGTGCTCGTCGAAGTCAGTCATCCCGGTCGGAAATCATGGCAGGGAACACGGCGATCACGAGGTCAGGTGCTCGGTCAGGGAAGGGCCAGCAGCAGGCCGGTGACGTTGAACGCGGCATGGGTGAGGATAGGGAGTCCGAGCCGGCCGGTGACGAGCAGGCCGGCGCCGGCCACGAGGCCGAACACGAAGAGCCCCGGGTACTCCACCGGGCGGAAGTGGATGACGGCGAACCACGCCGCCGCCATCACCAGGGCGAGCACGTGGTCGAAGCGGGCGGCGAACGAGCTCTGCAACAGACCCCGGTAGACGAGCTCCTCGACGACGGGCGCGAACAGGCAGACCATGAGCACGAGGAGCACCATCGACGCGCCGTCGGCGCGGTCGACGAGCTTCTCGGCGTTCTCCGACAGCCGATCCTCCGAGAACGTGTCCGGCCACAGCTCCGCCAACGGGAGGTACACCAGCGGGACGAGGACCAGCTGGCTGAGCACCCCGATCGGCACGCCGACGAGGTCGATGGGCGCGAAGTGGAGCCGGTAGTCCTCGACGAAGTCGCCTGACGCCGAGCGCTGGGACGCCACCCACATCCCGGCCAGGTAGGCGATCCAGGTCGCCGCGACCCCGGCGAACAGGGTGGGAATCGGGACCAGATCGGCGTCGTCGACGCCCGCGGAGGCGAGGATGATCGCCGAGACGGCTTGGCCGACCACGAAGGCGATGACCCAGGTCGCGACCGCGACGGGGACGTCGACGCGGCGCCCGGCATCGCGCAACGGCGCTCGCGACACGACTCCCCGCACGTCGACCCACCCTAGAGGCGAGATCTGTCGTTCAGAACTGCTCGGTACCGGTCGATTCCAAACGACAGAACGGCGAATCACGGCGGTCAGACGAGCTTCCATCCGAGCGGGACCGACAGACCCGATCGCGTGACGCGCGCACAGGTCGTACGCGTGGGGGTCCCGCTCGGCTGGAAGCTGATCCAACCACGCACACGAGCGGCCGTACTCGTACGTCAACGACACCACCGCCCGCTCCGCACAGCCCGAACGGGAGCATTGGCGGCGAGACATCCCGAGACCTCCATCCGCGCTGGACACGGCGACGAACAGTACGAAACACGGCGCATCCAGCGGTGGACCCGGTGTTCACCCGACGGGCCGGAGTGGTCGGCGCCACAGCCAACTGGCGAGCCACCAGGCCCTCGCCGCCGTAGCATGGATCCATGAGCAACCTGCCCCCGCCGCCCCCTCCGCCGCCTCCGGGCCGCGGGCGCGGTCAGGAGCGCCCTGCGAACGACAAGGGGCCTTCGGGACCAGGTGACGGGCTGCGCCGCCCCGGCAGCTGGCCGCGGTGGACGATGTGGGTCCTGCTCGGGGTCGTCGCCCTCGCCCTCATCCTGCCCAGCCTCTGGCCTGACCCGTCTGGCGAAAAGGTCAGCTACTCGGCGTTCATGACCGAGGCGCGCGAGGGCAACGTCGAGTCGATCGTGATCAACAACTCGTCCGGCACGATCACCGGGACGTTCGAGGACGGCACCGAGTTCACGACCACCGGCGGCGGAGAGCGTGGCGTGTCCGAGGCCGACGAGCAGGTGCTCCGCGAGGAGGGCGTCGACATCGAGTTCCGCACCCCGGGGAACAACTGGCTGCTCAGCATCGCCGGCCTGCTGCTGCCGGTGCTCCTGATCATCGGGTTCTTCGTCTGGATGCAGCGCCGCGCCGCCGGCCAGATGGGCAACGTGATGTCGATCGGGCGCAGCCGGGCGAAGGCGTACACCACCGACAAGCCGTCGACCACGTTCTCCGACATCGCCGGCTACGAGGGGGTGAAGCAGGAGATCACCGAGGTCGTCGACTTCCTGCGCATGCCCGACCGGTTCCGCGAGATCGGCGCCCGGGTGCCCAAGGGCATGCTGCTCGTCGGCCCGCCCGGTACCGGCAAGACGCTCTTCGCCCGCGCCGTCGCCGGTGAGGCCGGGGTCGGGTTCCTGTCCGTGACCGGCTCCGACTTCATGGAGATGTTCGTCGGTGTCGGCGCCAGCCGCGTGCGCGACCTGTTCCAGCAGGCTCGCCGCATGGGCCGGGCCATCATCTTCATCGACGAGATCGACTCGATCGGGCGCAAGCGCGGCGCCGGCCTGGGCGGCGGCCACGACGAGCGGGAGCAGACGCTCAACCAGATGCTCTCGGAGATGGACGGGTTCGAGACCGCCGAGGGCATCGTCATCATGGCCGCCACCAACCGGCCCGACATCCTCGACCCGGCGCTGCTCCGCCCCGGCCGGTTCGACCGCAGCATCGTCGTCCCGCTGCCCGAGTTCGGGGAGCGCAAGGCGATCCTCGAGGTGCACAGCCGGGACAAACGGATGGGTTCCGACGTCGACCTCGACGTGATGGCCAAGGCCACGCCGGGCATGTCGGGCGCCGACCTGGCCAACCTCGTCAACGAGGCCGCCCTCGTCGCCGTGCGACGCGGGTCGAAGCAGATCGAGCGGATCGACTTCGAGAACGCCCGCGACCGGGTGGTGCTCGGGGCCCAGCGGGAGAGCCTCGTGCTCACCGCCGAGGAGAAGCGCTCGACCGCCTACCACGAGGGTGGGCACGCCCTGCTGGCGACGGTCCTCCCGCACGGCGACCCGTTGCACAAGGTGACGATCCTGCCCCGGGGCATGGCGCTCGGCGTCACGTGGAGCCTGCCGGAGGAGCGCCACACGTACTCGAAGGAGTACTTCGAGGACACGATCTGCAAGGCGATGGGCGGCCGGGTGGCGGAGAAGATCGTCTTCGGCCACGTGAACAGTGGTGCCGCCAACGATCTCGAGCAGGCCACCGGGATCGCCCGGCGGATGGTGCGCGAGTGGGGCATGAGCGACCGCGTCGGGCCGATGGCGTGGAGCAGCCAGCAGCACGTCTTCCTCGGCGAGGACATCATGACGAACGGCCGCGAGTACAGCGACGACACGGCGAAACTGGTCGACGAGGAGGTCGCGAGGATCCTCAACGAACAGGAGCAGCGGGCCACCGACCTGCTCTTGAAGCACCGCCGAGGGCTCGAGCTCGTCGCCGAGGCGTTGCTCGAGCACGAGACGATCGACGGCCGCGAGGTCGCCCGCCTGATCCAGCAGGGCCTCACCGAGTCCGGCGACGTCGAGCAGGTCAGTCTCAACTTCTCGGTCGTCGACGAGACCAACGACGACGTGCCGGCCGAGGCCCCGGCCGACCCGGCGCCGGCACGGTCCTCCCTCCGCGAGACTCCGAAGATCGTTCCCCGCCCGGCCGCCGGCGCCTGACGCGGCGACGCTCAGCTCGACGCGCGGGCGGCGGCGAACGCGCGGGCGAGGTCGGCCGCCCCGACCGGGCCGAACACGCTGGCCCGGACCACGCCCTCGGCATCGGCGATCACGAGCAGCGGGACGGCCTCGACGCCGTAGCGCTCGTGCAGCGGCCGCAGGGCCTGGTACTCCACGTCGACGACGGCGACATCGACCGCCGAGTCGATCAGCGTGTGGGCGGCAGCGAGCACGCCGGCGCAGGTGTCGCACGTCGCCGACGTGAACACGGCGACCAGCCACTCGACGTCGGGCCGCGCGAAGTCGGTCCGGTCGAGCTGGCTCGGCACGGCCCGCGTCGCCTGGGTCGGGGCATCAGCCCGTCGTCGCCTCATGGCGAACGCCACCGCGACGGCCACGACGACGATCGCCGCCGCGATCGCGAGGCGAAGGATCATCCCGCGGCGGGGACCGCCCAGGAGCTGGTGCGTCCCTGGGCGCCGGGCTCGCGGGGCAGCAGCCGGGCGACGAAGACCCGCGAGGTCGAGCGCACGATGAGCTGCCGGCCGAGGACGGCCCGCTCGGTGAGGTCGATGGTGATGAGCCCACTCGCGGGAAGGTCGACCGCGGCGAGGGACGGCACGTTCTCGATCCCGTCCGGGGTCACCGTCTGCACCGTCACCGTGGCGTCGGCGTTGTCGACGTTGTAGACGACGAACGCGTCAGTGGTCGGCTCGCCGGGACCGACGGCGACGCTCCACGTCGTGGCGACGTATCCGTCGGCCAGGCGCGGAGGCGCCCCGAGCAGGACGGCCGTCGTCGGGCGATCTTCGATCGTGCGGGTGAACGCCTGCTCGACGACGATCGACTGCTGGTTGCCGGTGCTGAACACCATCGCGTGGCGGCCGGCGGGCAGATCGGCGAGGTCGTCGGGCGAGAACGTGACCACCTGGTGGGCGGGGACCGGGATCGGCTCGATCGTGACGAGCTCGGCGGTCAGCGGGATCCCGAGGGGTACGACCGACACTTCGACGTCCTCCTCCGTGGGGTTGTAGATGCTGTAACGCTCGCCGACGTCCGGGCCCTTCTCGCCGTTGGCGAACCACCACTGGTCGCGGAGCGCCGGCGAGGCCAGCGTGACGCCGAAGCCGCGCCGTTCGTCTCCCGCGTGCACCTGCGCCCGGCCGACGATCAGGTTGCCCTTGGTGGCGATGACGTTGACCGCGACCCGTGGCTCGTCCCGCGCCGCGATCTCCGCCAGGTCGATGACCTTCACCGAGCGGGCGGGCACGGGCTCGCCCTCGAGCGCTTCGCGCGACCCCTCCTCGGTGGCGAACCCGATGTCGACGATGGCCGATTCGTCGTACGGGTTGGTCAGGATGAGCCGCTCCACGCTGCCCTCGGCCGTGAACCCCTCGGCGAGGTACCACGACGGTGCGGGCGCGTTGGCGCACGCGGCCACCGACGTGCCCTCGGGATGGACCGCCGTCTGTTCCACGAGTCCGCCGCCGCCGTCGATCTCGACCATCGCGCTGACGAAGTCGGCGGCCAGGGCGGCGTCGACGTCGACGACGGTGCGCTGGTGCGGCGGCACAGAGACCGCTTGCTCGACGGCCTCGCCCGGTCCGGCGAGCAGCGTGACCCGGGCGTCGAGCACCGATCCGCCGGCATTGGCGATCACGACCTCCCCACCGGTGCCGGCCGCGCCGGACGCGGGAACCCCGGGACAGAACCAGCTGCTCGTCAACCCGCCCGGCACCGGCACCGCCGGCATCCAGGGGGCACTGATGGTCGAGAACACCGGCGGCGTCGGCGTGACGGCCTCGCGGCCGACGACGACGAGCGCCGCCAGAGCCGCGACGAAGAGGACCAGGATCGGGAGCCTCCGCCAGTTCACGGTTGCGAGTCCTCGTGTTTGATGACCTGGGCCTCCTCGTCGGTGAGCAGCTCCTCCACCCAGCCGAAGTCGGACTGGTCGTCGGCGTCGACGACCGAAACGTGCGAACGCTCAGGCGGCATCGTCGTCTGCGCCTCGGTATCGAGGTCGATCAGCGTCTCGCCGGCCGGACGGACGGGTCGCAGGCGCGCCGGGATGCGGACCCGGCTCGAGGCCACGAGGGCCGCGACCCAGAGGCCACCGAGCACGAACAGCCAGGTCGTCCGGCTCGCCGGCGACCGGTAGCGCAGCTCGGCCGTCCCTGCGGCCGTGATGTCGTAGGCGGTCGTGACGCCGAACCCGACGCGACCCGCGACGGGCTCGCCGTTGGCGCTGAGCTCCCACGACTCGTCGAGTGGGACCCCGAAGTGGAGGACCTCCCCCGCCACCGAGTCGGCGGCGCGGCGGGACTCGTCGACGCCGACCATCGCCGGCCCGGCCCCGGACGTGTCGACGGCGACCAGTTCGTCGGGGGTGTCGACTCGGGAGGCCTCGGCCAGCGCTCCCTCGAGGCCAGCGGTCGTCGGGATCGCGGCCCGGTTCTCGAACACGGCAAGGCTGGGCGGGCTGTAGCGCGGCGCGAGGTCGAGTTGCGCGCCGAGCGCGTCGAGCAGTCCGGCCGGGACCGGCAGCGGGTCGGCGGCGGTCGAATTGGCGCCGTCGACGAACGGCACGACGATGAAGCGGACGCCGAACGGGGCCAGGAGCCGGCCGCCGCGCAGCGTGGACGAGGAGCGGATCTGATCGATCGCCCCGGCGAGCGCCGCGTCGGTGTCCTGATCGGGGGTCGGCCAGCGATCACGGAGGTCGAGGTTCCCGTCGTCGACCAGCGCCATCGCCACGCCGTCGCCGAGGTCATCGACCGGCGCGGGAAGCAGACGCGGATCGCCCACGTAGAGGACCCGGTAGTCACCGATCGCGGGGTCCGTCGGCAGCTGGGCCTCGGCCGCGTCGACGACGGTGTTGCTGGGGGTGAACCAGGCGCCATCGGTGAGGGTGAGCACGGCGGGGGAAACGCCGACCGCGACCGCGCCGAGGGCGAGCACGCCGGCGGGCTGCCGCCAACCGAACGTCCGACCGGCCACGTCGCGCCCGAGCGAGGCGACTGCGGCTGCCGCCGCCAGCGCCATCCCCAGCGCCACGGGCACGAGCAGGACTCCGACGTCGGGCACCCGCCACGGCAGGGCGTCGCGATCTTGCAGAACCGCCAGCGCACCGAACGCGGCGACGAGGAAGGCGGCGCGCACAGCCCACGTGAACCGCCAGGCGCGGGCGATGGCGAGGGCGATCAAGACGGGTACGTACAGGGCGAGCGCGAGGACCTCGAGCCGCGCCTGACCGATCGCCATCGACGCCACGTCGACCAGCCCGCGTCCCGGCGCGCCGGCGAGGGTGGGCGCGACGAGGTCGTCCCACGACCACGTGAGCGACCAGGGCAGGTTGAGCACGTAGGCGCCCGCGCACGCGGCGAGGCCGAGCCCGCCCATCCAGGCGGCGGTGCGCCAGCTCGCCGAGACGAGCGTCGCCACGGCGAGCAGAACGGCGACGAGCGCCACGACCGGCAGGACTGCAGGGGCCATCGCGACGGCGACCGCCGTGACGACCGCGAGCACGGCCGTGCGGCGCGCCCGCTCCCGGGTCGAGAGCTCGAAGACGCCGTCGACCATGTCGTCGCCCGGCGACGAGGGATCGGCCGTGCCGATCCCGACCGCACCGCGGAGCAGGTGGACGAACCACGGGACCGCGGCGTAGGCGACCAGCGCGGTGAGCCGTCCGGTCGAGATGACACCCGGCGTGAGGGGGACCGCGGCGTAGACGGCGAGGGCGGCGACGCGCGCCCGGTTGGTCGGGAACACGGTGGCCAACCGCCACACCCCGGCGATCCCGAGCAGAACGAGTCCGACGACGATGACGGTGAGCCCGAGCCCGGACCGGGCCAGCCACAGCGGGCTGGCCAGAGTCACCGCCGCCCATCCGGTCGGGTTGGCCGACGTGCTGCCGAGACCGGCCGGGTTCCACGCCGTCGTGAAGTCGCTCCACAGCCCGCGCGGGCTGTCCGGGAGGGGGAGGAACTCGCCGATCGACGGCACCCTGGTGTCGAACATGGTCCGGCTGGCGGCGAGGACCCCGACGAGCACGACGATCCAGGCGATCGCCGGCCCCAGCGACCGCGGCCGCCACCTGCGGACGTTGCGCTCGACCCCGACGTAGGTCTCGGTGTCGCGGGCCCGGAGGTACGACGTCAGCCGGGCGCTCCCCCGATTCTGGAGGTGGAGGATCTCGTTGTCGCTGACCTGACGGACCTTGGAGACCGTCCCCCGGCGGGCGAGCAGCGCGGGCGTGCGTGGGACGAGGCCGACGAGGGCGCGGAGCGACGCCCAGGCCTCGCCGAGGCGACCGGTGAACAACCCGACGACCAGCTCGGCGAGGGTCAACACGACCAGTTCGATCGAGCGCACCGGCAACCGTCGGCCGCTGGTGAGCGTGGCGACGGTGCGCATCCGATGGCGGGCCCGCAGCACGTCGTGGTCGAGGTCCGGACGGCGCACCTCGAGCTCTTCGCGGTGGCGTACGCGGGCCTGCGGGGCGACCACGACGCGGGCCCCGCTCAGGTGGATCCGCCAGCACAGCTCGATGTCGTCGCCGTGGAAGGTGATCGCGGGGTCGAAGCCGCCCAGCGTCCGGAACAGGTCGGCCCGGACGAGCAGGCAGGCCGACGGGAGCGTGAACACGTCGCGGACCGCATCGTGCTGCTCCTGGTCGTACTCGCCCGGTTCGGTGATCGGGTCGACCTCGCCGAAGCGGTCGAGCCCGAGGCCGACGTGCTGGAGCACGGCGGGGTCGTCCCACGACACCAGCTTGGGGCCGACCACACCGGCGTTGGATCGGTAGAGCTCCTCGACGAGCATCCGCACGCAGTCGGGGTCGAGCGCCACGTCGTCGTGGCAGAACAGGAAGAACCCGGACTCGCCATCGACCAGGCGCAGCACCTCGTTCGCCGCCGGACCGAAGCCGGGGTTGGCACCGAGGTCGCGCACGAACGCCTCCGGCAGGCGAGACGTGATCCGCTCCTCGAGGGCCGCGGGGTCGCTCGGACCGGTGAGGAGGAAGAGGGTGTTGAGGTTGGGGTAGTCCTGGGCGGCGAGCGAGGCGAGCGTCTGGTCGAACCAGGTCTCGCTGGGTTCGGGATCGTGGACGACGACGACCGCGACGACCGGAGGCGCGGGCGGGGCGTCGGTTTCCATCCGCAGTGGGGGCTGCGCCGCCATCGCCGTACGGCTCGCTGGCGCTCGCGTCCGGCATGATCTCGCTGCGCTCGCTCACGGTGGAGCGAGGCTATCGGCCGGCCCTGAAGCCCCGTCGTCACGGATCTGTCATCTTTTCGTCGGTCGTGGTCGACCGTTGTGAGCGGTGAGCGGCCTCTGGGCGCTCACCGCTCACAACACGACGACATCGGCGAGTAGTGCTTGCAATAGTTAGCAGACTGCGGTATGTTGAAGTGGTCCGATCCCCCCACGCTCAGGAGAACACCGCCGTGCCCACCGCCCCCAAGACCAACGTGCCGAAGTTCGAGCTGCCCAAGTTCGAGTTCCCGAAGATCGACCTGCCCAAGTTCGAGCTGCCCAAGTTCGACCTCGCCGACGTCGACCTGCCCTCCGCCGAGCAGGTCGTCAGCTGCGCCCGCAACGCCGCCTACGTCGGCGTCGGCCTCGCCGTGACCACGGTCGAGCGGGTCCAGGAGCTGCAGCAGCAGCTGCTCGACACCCTCAAGGCCGGTGTGGACAAGGTCCGCCCCGCCGCCTGACCGCTCCCTCGACGCCCACCGCCGGCTGGCCCCCCAGCCGGCGGTGGCGCGTCCGGGCGCCCGCGCCCTCCGATCGAGACAGCGGGCGGGATAACCTCGCACCTTCGTGTCCTCACCGGCGTCGACCCGCGCTCCGCTCCCTGAGGGCACAGTTCCTGTCGCCGCCGCCCTGCTCATCGCAGGCGTCGCGACCTACGCCTTCTTCAAGGTCGGAACGTGGGCCGTCGGCGGCGCCGACGAGTTCAAGCCGATCTCGTCGCTCTGGTTCGCGACGTTCGCCCTCGCCCCCGGCTTCTTCCTGCCCCTCGAGCAGGAGCTCGGACGGGCGCTCTCCCACCGGCGGGCGATCGGTGAGGGTGGGCGGCCCGTCGTCGACAAGATCGTCCGGCTGAGCGCGATCCTCGTCGCCCTCGTCGTCATCACGATCCTCGCCTTCAGCCCGCTCATCACCAGCCACTACTTCGACGGTGACTGGGTGATGCTGGCGGCGTTGGTCGTCGCGTTCGCGGCCTACGCGCCGGCCCACCTCGCTCGCGGCATCTGCTCAGGATCGGGACGCTTCCGCGAGTACGCCATCGTGATGGGCAGCGACGGCGTCGTGCGCATCGTCCTGTGTGTGATCCTCGCCCTCGTCGGGATCACCGCGGCCGGACCGTACGGCTTCGCCGTCGCCCTCGCCCCGATGATCGGGATCGGGTACGTGTACTCCCGGCGGGCGCTGGTCACCGATCCCGGCCCCGAGGCGCCGTGGGACGAGGTCACGCCCAACCTCGGCTGGCTGCTGCTCGGCTCGGTGTTCGCCGCCGCCCTGCTCAACGCCGGTCCGATCGCCACGACGCTGCTCGCCGACGAGAGCGAGAGTGCGGAAGTGACCCAGTTCGCGTACGGCGTGCTCCTCGCCCGCATCCCGCTGTTCATGTTCCAGGCGGTGCAGGCCGCCTTGCTCCCCCGCCTGAGCCGCCTCGCCGCCAAGGGCGAGCTGCTCGAGTTCCGCGCCGGGCTCCGTCGCCTGATGGTGCTCGTGCTCGCGGTCGGGGTCGTCGGCACGATCGGTGCGTTCGTGCTCGGCCCGTTCGTGCTCGAGGTCGTCTACGACGCCGACCTGACCGGGCGCACGCTGGCCATGCTCGCTCTCGGTTCGGCGTGCTACATGGTCGCCCTCGCCCTCGCCCAAGCGGTGATCGCGCTGAAGGGACACGCCCTCGTCTCCCTCGGCTGGGCCGTCGGCGTCGTCGCCTTTCTGCTCGCGACCTGGCTGTCCAGCGACGACGTGTTCCGCCGGGTCGAGATCGGGCTGCTCGTCTCGTCCGTGGCGGCAATGACGGCGTTCGCCCTCGCGCTCCGCTACAAGCTGGCGAGCGGCGCCGTCCCGGACGACGGCTCGATGTACGAGGCGATCACCGACATGCCCCTGGAGACGTAACGCTCAGATCTGGATGCCGGCTTTGGCGGCCTCGGTGCGCAAGTCGTGGGCCACCATCATCTTGACCAGGGACGGGAAGTCGACCTCCGGCTGCCACCCCAGGCGGCTGCGGGCCTTGGTGGCGTCCCCGATCAACAGGTCGACCTCCGCCGGGCGGTAGAACTTGCGGTCCTGACGGACGAAGCGGGACCAGTCCTCGATGCCGGCCTCGGCGAAGGCCCGGTCGACCAGCTCGCGGATCGAGTGCGTCTCTCCGGTGGCCACGACATAGTCGTCGGGCTCCGGCTGTTGCAACATCAACCACATCGCCCGGACGTAATCGCCGGCGTAGCCCCAGTCCCGCTTCGTGTCGAGCGTGCCCATGACGAGCTCGTGCTGCAAGCCGAGCTTGATGCGGGCGGCGGCGTTGGTGACCTTGCGGGTGACGAACTCGATCCCCCGCCGCGGTCCCTCGTGGTTGAAGAGGATCCCCGAGCAGGCGTACAGGCCGTAGCTCTCCCGGTAGTTGACCGTGATGTCGTGGCCGAAGACCTTCGCACAGCCGTACGGCGACCGGGGGTGGAACGGCGTGCGCTCGTTCTGCGGGGTCTCCCGCACCTTGCCGAACATCTCCGATGACGACGCTTGGTAGAAGCGGATCGGGTTGTTCTGGGTGCCGCCGATCATGCGGATCGCCTCGAGCATGCGGAGCACGCCCAGCCCGGTCGTGTTGGCGGTCAGCTCGGCCTGCGAGAAGCTGAGGGCGACGAACGAGATCGCGCCGAGGTTGTAGACCTCGTCCGGTTGGGCGATTTCGAGCGCAGCCACCAGCGACGGCAGGTCGGCGAGGTCGCCGGGCACGAGCTCGACGAACGGCATCTCCTCGACGAGTTGGGTGGCCTTGGGGTTGTTCTGGCCCTTCACCATGCCGTAGACGTCGTAGCCCTGGCCGTGCAGGAACTCGGCCAGGTGCTGGCCGTCCTGGCCGGTGATGCCGGTGATGAACGCTCGGGGCATGAAGACGTCACGGTAGCGTCGGGCGGGCCGCATGGACCCGGTTCGCCTCGCCTTCGACGTCGGCCCGCTGTACGGCCACCGCACCGGGGTCGGCACCGCGGTCGCCGAGTTGGCGGCCGCCCTGGCCGCCGACCCGGACGTCGAGCCCCATCCCTACCTGCTCAGCTTCCGGACCCGGCCCGAACCGTCGACCCGCCGACTCCCCCTCCCCGCCGGCCTGGCGCACCGGCTGTGGGCCCACGCCGACTGGCCGCGCGTCGACCGCTGGCTGGCGCCGGCCGAGGTCGTCCACGGCACCAACTACGTCGTGCCCCCGAGCCGTCTGCCGCAGGTGGTCTCGGTGTACGACTGCTGGTTCCTCGCCAACCCCGGCCTGGCGTCGCCGGCCATGCGCCGAGCGGCCGCCGTGCTGCGGCGGGCTGCCGCGCACGGGGCATGGGTCCACGCGTCCAGCGCGGCGACCGCCGATCAGGTCCGCGACCTGCTCGGCACCGAGCGGGTGGCGGTCATCCACCTGGGCGCGATCCCGGTTCCGCCGGCACCGGCGCTCCCGGCGAGCGCCGCGTGGGCGAGGGCGCTCGACGGGCGGGCGTTCGTGCTCGCGATCGGAACGACCGAGCGGCGCAAGAACCTGCCCGCCCTCGTCGAGGCCTTCGGGCGGGCCGCGCCGGCTCTGGACGGCGCCGTGCTCGTGCTCGCCGGCGCCCCCGGCGACGACACACCCGGGGTTGCCGCGGCCCTCGCCGCCCTGCCCCCGGAGTCCCGCGACCACGTGCTCGCGCCGGGAGCCGTCGACACCGCCACCAAGTCGTGGCTGCTCCATCACGCGGCCGCCGTCGCCTACCCCTCGCTCGACGAGGGGTTCGGCTTCCCGATCCTCGAGGCCCAAGCGGCGGGCCGTCCGGTCGTGGCCACGCGCGCTGGTTCGATCCCCGAGGTGGCCGGCGACGGGGCCGAGCTGGTCCCGCTCGGCGATACGGATGCCCTTGCCGGGGCGCTCGTCCGCGTGCTCGGCGACGACGACCGGCGCCGCGCGCTGGTGGCGGCGGGAACGGCCAACGTCGCCCGCTTCTCGTGGACGGCGACCGCGGCGAACCTCGTCCGGCTGTACCGCCGCCTCCGCGACGAGGGGTCGCGGTGACCGTCGCCGTCGCGGTGCTCTGCGGCGGCGTCGGCGCGGCCCGCTTCCTGCGCGGGGTGGTGCAGGTCGTCGACCCCCGCCGGGTGGCGGCGATCGTGAACACCGGCGACGACACGGTGGTCCACGGCCTGGCGATCTCGCCCGACCTCGACACCATCGTCTACACGCTCGCCGGAGCCATCGACCCGGAGCGGGGCTGGGGCCTGGCCGGCGAGACCTGGGGGGCGATGGCCGCACTCGAGCGCTTCGGCGACGTCCGCCCTCCCCACTCGACCGCCGGGACGACGTGGTTCCGGCTCGGCGACCACGACCTCGCCACCCACCTGTACCGCACCGCCCGGCTGGCCGAGGGTGCCCGGCCGACGGACGTCGCCGACGAGCTGGGCCGGGCGTGGGGCGTCGGGGTGCGGCTACTGCCGATGACCGACGCCACCGTCGCCACGCGGGTCGAGCTGGCGACCGGCGAGGAGGTGGCATTCCAGGACTACTTCGTGCGGCTGCGGCACGCGGTGCCGGTGCGGGCCGTGCGCTTCGCCGGGAGTGCTGGCGCCCGCCCGACGGCTGAGGTGCTCGACGTGCTCGAGCACGCCGACGCGATCGCGATCGCCCCGTCGAACCCGATCGTGTCGATCGGTCCCGTCCGCGCCCTGCCGAGCGTCGAGCAGATGCTGGCCGGCCGACGGGATCAGGTCGTCGCGGTCTCCCCGATCGTCGGCGGCGCCGCCCTCAAGGGACCGGCCGACCGCCTGCTGGCCGAGCTCGGCCACGAACCCTCCGTCGTCGGCGTCGCCCGGTTGTACGCGCCGATCGCGTCGACCCTCGTGATCGATCCGGCCGATGCCGCCCTCGCGCCCGAGGTGGAGGCCGCGGGGATGCGCGCCCTGGTCGTCCCGTCGGTGATGACGGACGCCGCGACCGCCGCCGCGCTCGCCGCGGCCACTCTGTCCGCCGCGCGCTAACGGTCGGTCGGCGCGCGGATCGCGGCGAGGCCCTCGGTGAGGGGCGTCCACGGCGACCAGCCGAGGTGGATCCGGGCCCGTACGGGCGAGACCGCGAAGCGGGTGAGCTCGTCGACCGGCGGAGCGACGTACTCCGGGGGCGGGCCGGCCGGGGCGAGCAGCGCCCAGAGGTCGCGCAGCGACGTTTGTACTCCGGTGCCGACGTTCACGACCAGCCCGCTGCCCCGCCGCCCCGACCGCACGAGGGCGTCGACGACGTCGTCGACGAAAACGAAGTCCCGCGTCTGCCGGCCGTCGCCAGCGATGCGCAACGCCTCGCCTCCGGCGGCGGTGGCCACCGCCGCGGCGACGACGCCACCGTCGGGACGCTGGCGCGGGCCGTACACGCTGGCCACGGCCAAGGCGGTGAACTCGATGCCCCACCGCTCGCGGTAGGCGGCGAGCAGGTCGATGATCGCCTTGGCGACGACCCCCCGCACCCCGCGCGGCTCGATCGCCGCCTCGCGCACGGGCAGGTCGCGTGTCGGCGGATGGCCGTAGAGCGCGGTCGCCGGAAGGGCGACGACGACCTTGGTGACCGCGGCCCGGCGGGCGGCCTCGAGCACCCCGAGCATCGACGTGAACGACCGTCCGAGCACCGTCGCGGACGCGTCGTTCCGCGCCAGCAGGGCCAGGTGGTAGATCTCCCGCGGCCGCCGCAGGGCGATCAGACCGGCCAGCTCATCGGCGCAGGCGTCGACGGTGTGGATGCGCAGTTCGCTCGCCGAGCGGGTCGCCGCGGTCGCCTCGACGACGCTGCGCGCCGCGGCCCGGGCATCGGCCAGGTTGGCGAGCGACCCGGTGGACAGGTCGTCGACGACATCGACCGACTCGCCCTCGACGATCAGCCGGTCGACGAGGTGGGAGCCGATGAACCCGGCCCCGCCGATGACGAGAACCGCCCGTTCGGTCTCGTCGGCGACGGCCGGGACGACGGCGCGCTCATCGACGTCCGGAGTGACCAGTGCGCGGTCGGCCACCGCATCACCCGACGGGTTCGGGGACTCTGGCGTCGACGACGGATTCACCGTCGGGGATGATCGCACCCGCGCCGACCACGGCGCGAACGACCCGGGCGCGATCGCCGACCGCGCCCATCACGATGGAATCGTCGACCACGGCCCCGGCACCGACCGTCGCGCCCGGCAGCAGCACCGACCTCGTGACGGTCGAGCCGGCACCGACGCGGGCTCGCGCCCCGATCACGGCCGTCCGCACCTCGGCGTCCGCGGCGACGTCAGCCGTGACGTGAACC
Organism: uncultured Acidimicrobiia bacterium; assembly: GCA_963755235.1. Lineage (GTDB taxonomy): Bacteria > Actinomycetota > Acidimicrobiia > Acidimicrobiales > Ilumatobacteraceae > JALZMG01. The sequence goes on along the minus strand of CAVWJT010000013.1, from coordinate 22,576 downwards.
GGCTCGGCCCGCTCCTGGCGGTCGCCGGTGACGAGGTCGAGGTTCGCCCGGAGGAAGAGCTCGGGCCGTCCGGCGTCGATCCAGTAGTCGTCGGAGGCCAACGCGTACATCCGGCCGGCGGCGACGAGCCGGGGAAAGGTGTCCCGCTCGACCGACACCGGCCGGCCGGGCTCGATGAGGTCGAGCACGTCCGGTTCGAACACGTACGTCCCGGCGTTGATGAGGTTGCTCGGCTCGCTGCCTGGTGACGGCTTCTCGACGAAGGCGAGCACCCGGCCGCTCGGGTCGAGGTCGGCGACCCCGAACGCCGACGGGTCCTCGACGGCCGTGAGATGGATCGTGGCGCCGGCGCCGGCCGTGCGATGGGTGGCGCACAGCGCTCCGAGGTCGAGATCGGTGAGCACGTCCCCGTTCACCACCACGAATGTCTCGTCGATGGCGGCGTGCTCGGCGGCGAAGCGGATCGCGCCTGCGGTGTCGAGCGGTTCCGGCTCGACGGCGTAGTCGATGGCCACCCCGCCGCACCGGCCGCCCGGGAAGGCCTGGACGAACGGCTCGGCGCGGAACCCGAGGGCGAGGGTGACGGCGTCGACCCCGCCCCGCTCGAGCCCGCCGATGAGGCGGGCGATCAGCGGGACGTGAGCGACCGGGAGCATCGACTTCGGGATGCTGTCGGTCAGCGGGCGCAGGCGGGTGCCGTACCCGCCGACGAGGACGACGGCCCGCATCAGCCGGTGGCGGCGGGTGCGGTCGACGCCGGCGGCGTCGTCGTCGCGGCCGGCGAGGGCGTGCTCGTCGCCGGTGCGGAGCCGGCCGGCGCGGAGCCGCCCGTGGCCGCCCCGGGCACGGTCGTCGCGCCAGAGACGGTGGGGGCGACCGTTCCGCCAGCCGGGACGCTGTCCGGCGGTGGCGTGTCGACCGCGCCGAGCGCGGGGAGGTTCGCCGCCCACGGCGGCATCGTCACGTCGGTGCCCGACGGCACGAAGGCGATCGTGATCGCCATCCCGTCGTTGGTGATGCGGATGTCGTCGAAGTCCGAGACGTACGTCGTACCCGAGCCCGTGTCCTCGAAGGTGTCCCAGACGACCACCTTGAGCTCGGCATCCTCGTCGCCGCACTTGGTCTCGCCCTCGATGAACTCCTCGCCGCCCTGGTTCTCGGGGAACCGCAACGAGTCGTCGTCGAGCTCGACGTCGTAGACGTCGAGGAACAGCCCGAGGTCAGCATTGGTGCCGACGGCCGCCGACGTCGACGGATGCCAGTGGATGACGCCGTCGTCGTGGCTGTGCACGCCGGTGCGCCGGAAGGCGTCGCTGATCAGCTGGCCGTTGGCGTCGGCCTCCTCCAGGGCGCCGGTGAGCTGGGTGAAGTTGTCGGGCTCGCAGAGCATGAAGCCGTAGGCGATGTGCCAGTGGTCGTTGATCGTCGGTGGTGAGGCGTCGGCCTCGGGCTGGGACTGGCGGGCGTAGACGATCGTCCCGAACCCGAGCACGAGGATCGCCATGACGATGAGCGGGAAGAGGGTGCCGCCCTGGAAGCGGACCTTCTTGCCCTTGCCCTTCTGGGCCAGCCGGGCGGCTTTTCTGGTCGACGATGACGAAACCACGAGGGCGAGAGCCTATCGGTGAGCAGGTCAGGTCGGCCTCCGGCCGAGTTCGCTCACGAGCGATTCATAACTTGCGGCGACGGCCGCCGGGGAGGCGGCCCGGACCACCCACGCCCGGCCCTGCTCCCCCATCCGGCGGGCGCGCTCGAGATCGCCCGTGATCTCGTCCACCGCGGCCACGAACTGCTCGGCGTCGTCGGGGGGCACGGCGATCCCGGCCCCGGACTCGTCGAGGATCTTCGGCACGACGGTGCCGGGATCGATGGCGGCGACGATCGGCCGCCCAGCTGCGAGGCTCGAGTAGGTCTTCGACGGCACGCTCACCGCGGCCAGGCCTGGCCGGAGCGGGATGGCGTGCACGTCGCCGGTGGCCAGCAACTCACCGAGGCGCTCTTCGGGCAGGTACGGGGCGAAGTGGACGTTGGTGAGCCCGGCCGCGGATCGGCGCACGTCGTCCAGGGCCGCACCTTCGCCGTTGATCACGACGCTGATCCCGGGCAAGCGGCGCGCGGCCTGGACGAGCAGTTCGACGGACTGGGAGAAGCCGACGTTGCCGGCGTACAGCAACACCGGCTCGGCGCCGAGGCCGAGCTCGGCCCGGTAGGGCGTCATCCGGTCGGTGGGTCGGATGCGCTCGGTATCGACGAAGTTGGGGATCGTCCGCACGGCGGCGACCCGGCCGCTCGGCAACTTGGTGGCGACGTTGGCGCGCAGGTCGTCGGACAGGACGGTGACCGCGTCGGCGAGGCGGTAGCTGAGCCGTTCGAGCAGGCGGGCGACGGCGATCACGCCGCGGTTGGTGATCGCGCCGGTGGTGACGGCGGCGTCGGGGAACACGTCCTGGATGTTGAAGACCAGCGGCGCGCGGTGGGACCAGGCGACGAGGCGTCCGGTGACGCCCATCGTGAGTGGTGGCGACATCGCGATCACCGCGTCGGCGCGGCGGAACCATCCACCCGCGCCCAGCCCCGCCCACCCGGCGAGGGCGGAGAACCCGAGGAAGCCGAGCACCCGGCGGACGAGATCGCGCTTGTCGCCGCCGGGAAACGGGTGCAGCCGGTGGATCGTGCCCCACGCGGCCCGCTCGGTACGGGCGAGCCGGCCGGTCCATCCGGTCTCGACGCGGTGGGCGCGGTACCACGGGAGCGAGGTCACGACGTCGATGCGGTGGCCGCGTTCGGCGAGCTCGGCGACGATCCGCGTCATGACCCGGCCGGTCGGTGCGGTGTCGGGATCGAAGTGCGGGCAGAGCACGATCAGCCGCAAGCGGCGCCGGTGCAGCGAGCGGCGCACCCGGGTCCGCCCGCGCCGCGGCCAAGTGGTAGGCGGCGGCGAGTCGCGCCCCCGCGGCGCGCGTGGTGAACTGGCCGGCGCGGCGCCGTCCCGCCGAGACCATGAAGTCGTGGCGGGCGGCGATCGTGTCGAGCGCCCCGGCCCAGGCGTCCCGATCCAAGGGCAGGACGAGGGCGGCGTCGCCGGCCACCTCGGGCAGCGCGGCGCGGTCACTGCACACGACGGGCGTGCCCAGCGCCATCGCCTCGAGCACCGGCGCGCCGAAGCCCTCGTACTCCGACGGGTAGACGAGGGCGTCGGCGGCGGCGACCAGCCCGTCCCGGTCCTCGTCAGGAACCCGGCCGGGGCGGATCACGCGACCCCCGAGACCGTGGCCCGCGATTCGCTGCGGTGACGTCGTCGTCGGCGAGGCCGCGCCCGCCGAGCAGGACGACGGCGAGCCCTGGGTCGCTCCACGGCCCGGACAACAGGTCGAGCAGGAAGCGGTGGTTCTTGTGGGGGTGGGTGATCGCCGGGTAGACGACGAAACGGCGGTCGCCGATCCCGTAGCGCCGGCGCAGCGACGCCCGCGTCGGTGACGCCGTCCGGCGGTGGCGGGTCGAGCCCGTGCGGCACCACCACCACCCCATCGGGATCGATCCCGAAGCCGTCGATCACCGTGGCCCGCACGTACTCGCTGGGCACGGCCACGACCGTGGCCCGCCTCACGGATCGCGGCATCGTGACCTGGAGGTAGTGGCGCTTGACGGCCGGGAAGTACGCCGGGTAGGTGCGGTACTGGAGGTCGTGCACGGTCAGCACGATCGGGTCCGGGGAGCGGGCCGGAACGGTGCCGCCACCGTGGTGGACGACGTCGGTGCCGACGAGCTGGCGGGGCAGCCACGTCGCCTCCACGACCACCCTCCAGCTGCGGCGGCGGGCGTCCAGCGAAGCCACGACCAGCTCGTGGCGGGCGGCGACGTCGCGATGGGCGGCGGCGAAGCCGGGCAGCACGAACAGCCGGGTGATGATCCCGGGGTCGGCGTCGTGCAGGCCGACGAGTTGCCGGGCCAGGTACTCCTCGGAGCCGCCGACCTCACCCGGGAGGCACCACAGCAGGTTGACCCCGACGACGAGCTCGGTCATGTGCGTCCCCGGCCACGCAGGCCGTGTGTGGCCGCCACTCGCTGGCGCTGCTCGCCGAGGTGCGCGGTGCGGTCATGACGCGGTGGCGACGGATGCCCGGACGACGTCGCGGTAGGCGTCGAGGGTGCGTTGCGCGGTGGCCTCCCACGTGAGCTCGGCCGCCCGGCGGCGTCCGGCCGCGGCGAGCTCGCCGTGCCGCCGCTGCGCCTCGACGAGACCGCCGGCGATGCTGTCGACATCGAACGGGTCGACCAGCACCGCGGCCCCGGCGGCGACCTCCTCGGTTGCGGTCCCGGCACTCGTGACGACCGGCGTGCCCTGGGCCATCGCCTCGGCGACGGGCAGCCCGAAGCCCTCGACCTCGCTCGGGTAGGCGAAGACCGTCGCCGCGGAGTAGAGGCCCGGCAGGTCCTCGCGTGGCACGAAGCCGAGGAACTGGGCGTCGCCGACGACACCTTCGCTGCCCGGTCCCCATCCGTCGGGCCCGGCGACGACGAGCGGGAGAGGATCGTCGAGACGGGCCACGGCGGCGGCGAGGCGGTGCAGGTTCTTGCGCGGCTCGAGCGTGCCGACGAACAGCACGAACCGCTCCGGGAGATCGTGGTGCCGACGGACCCGTTCGACGTCGACCGCGGCGGCCGGCGCGGCGTCGACGCCGAGCGGGATCACGCGCAGGCGGGCGGCTTCGATGCCGGCGACCTCGAGATCACGGCGACTCGCCTCGCTCGAGGTCAGCACGAGCGTCGCCGCGCCCCTGATCACGTCCAGGCTGCGCCGCATCACCCGCACGCCCTGGCGGGTGAACTTGGTCGGGTCGCGAAGGAAGGCCAGGTCGTGGACCGTCACCACGAGGGGGGCGGCGGTCGGGCACGGCACGAGACCGGTGGCGTGGGCGACGTCGACCGGACCGGTCGCCCGCTCGACCGCGGGGCGCCGGGCGCGCAGCCAGGACTCGTAGAGCAACGGACGGGGCAGCGGGAGCTGGGCGACCGGGATCGGCGGGCGCCACGGCGGGGCCGGCGGGCGGCGGTGCCGGGCGGCGACCCCGAGCAGCGTGATCTCACCCCGCGGCACGAGCCGCCGGGCCACCTCGAGGGCGGCGACGGCGGTGCCGCCGGGCGCGTCGTGCCACAGCTGCTCGAGGGTGTAGGCCACGCGCATGCAGCCAATGATGGTGGGTGCGGTCTTACGATGTCCCGCATGCCTGGCTCCGATGCCTTCTGGACCGATCGTCGCGTCGTGGTGACGGGAGGGTCCGGCTTTCTCGGGCGTCAGGTGGTCGCCCAGCTCGGGGACCGCGGCGCCGACGTCGTCGCCCCCCGCCGGGCCGAGTACGACCTGACCGCTCCGGGCGCCGCCGAGGCGCTCCTCGCCGACCACCGGCCGGCGTCGGTGATCCACCTCGCCGCCCGAGTGGGCGGGATCGGGTTCAACCAGGCCGAGCCGGCGCCGTTGTACCTGGACAACCTGCTCATGGGCACGCACGTCATCGAGGCCGCCCGCCAGGCGCGGGCGTCGACAAGACCGTGCTCGTCGGAACGGTGTGCTCGTATCCCAAGTTCACGCCGGTGCCGTTCCGCGAGGAGAGCCTGTGGGACGGGTACCCGGAGGAGACCAACGCGCCGTACGGCCTGGCGAAGAAGGCCCACCTCGTCCACGCCCAGGTCAACGCGGCGCAGTACGGGCAGCGCTTCGCCTACCTCATCCCGACCAACCTCTACGGGCCCGGCGACAAGTTCGATCCGCGGGTCTCCCACGTGATCCCGGCCCTGATCAAGAAGTGCGTCGAGGCCGTCGAGACCGGTGAGCAGAAGGTCGAGGTCTGGGGCACCGGCCGGGCGAGCCGCGAGTACCTCTACGTCGACGACGCCGCCGAGGCGATCGTGCTCGCGGCCGAGGACCACGACGGCACCGAGCCGATCAACCTCGGCTCCGACCACGAGATCACGATCCGCGAGACCGCCGAGACGATCGCCCGCCTGGTCGGCTTCGACGGCGAGCTGCGCTGGGACCCGTCCAAGCCCGACGGGCAGCCCCGCCGCCGCGTCGACGCGTCGCGGGCCGAGCAGCTGCTCGGGTGGCGGGCCCGCACGTCGTTCGAGGACGGCCTGCAGGCCACGATCGACTGGTACCTCGCCCACCGGGCGGAGGCCGAGCGCGCCCCGGCCTGACCGTCAGTCACACCACGCCGGCCGCGACGGCTGCCTGCCGGTACCACTCGGCGAGCGAGTCGATGGTCTCGTGGGCGTTGAGGCCGCTGGGATTGGGGACCGCCCACAGCTCGGCGTCGGCCAACGGTTCGCGGTTGGCGGCCGAGCACCGCGCGTGGCTCGTCGAAGGCGGTGCGGTACGCCGTGATCCCGGCCACGGCGACGACGCTCGGGCGGTGCTCGACGACGAACTGGCGCAGTCGCCGGCCACCGGCGACCAGCTCCTCGGCCGCGATCTCCGCGGCCCGTGGCGTCGCCCGGGCCACGAGGTTGGTGATCCCGATCCCCCGCTCCACGAGGTAGCGGCGGTCGTCGTCGGTCATGCCGACGCCCCGGTCGATCGGCCGGTCGATCACCCCCGCCCGCAGCAGCGCCGGGTAGAAGCGATTGCCGGGATGGGCGAAGTGGGTGGACGTCGCCGCGGTCCACAGTCCCGGGTTGATCCCGACGAACAGCAGCCGCAGCCCTGGACCGACGAGGTCGGGCACGGTGGCGCCGCGGAAGCTCTCCAGCTCGGCCCGGGTGAACCCCACGGCGGCGGAGGCTACGTCCCACCCGCAATCTGGGCGGGATTTGTGCCAACAGGTGAAAGGAATCCCGCCCAGAAGGCCGGCTGACACGATTCCCGCCCAGATGGGGGAACGGGTCTAGGTACTGGTCAGCTTGACGAGCTCGTCGCCGGCGGCGCGGCCGAGCTCGACGAGCTGGCGGAACTGCAGGTCGCGCAGGAACTGGTCGCCCGTCGAGTAGTTGGGGAACCGACGGTCGGCCTTGGCGTAACGGCGCAGGGCGACGTCGAGGCTGCTCGCCACCTGCGCCTTGGCGTAGTGGATCGTCCCGGTCGACGTCTCCTCGCCCGACCCCCGGTAGGTGACCGTGAGCGTGGCGACGAGCCCGCCGGGCAGGGCGGCCGACCCGGCACTGATCGTGTCGAGCCCGGTGAGGTCGAAATCCGCCACGACGTCGGGCAGTTCGAGTCCGGCGAGCTCGACGGCCTGACGGAGGGTCGTGAACGCCCCGATCGAGTCGCCGCTGGCGTCGAGGCACACGATCGTGCGACAGCGCCGGCGCAGCAGCTCGACCAACCCGAGGTTCTCCCAGTGGCCGCCGTCGGCGACGAACACGTACCGGTCCGCCGGGTCGTACCACCCGAGGATCTCCTTGAGCAGGTACCCCAGCCGCACCCGCGGGAAGCGGGCGTTGGGGTCGAGCACGAGGCGGGGGTTCGGGAGCCAGATCCCGAGATCGAGGTTCGTCGCGGCCATGAGCGCGTTCGTCGAGCCCTTGCTCATCCGTCCCATCGCCGACGCGAACGCGGCGCCGCTGGTCGCGATCCACGAGGACACACAACGCTCGACCGCCTGGTCGCCGGGCAGCACGGCGAGGTAGCGGTCCGTCGGCACGACGTCGTCGCCGATGCGGACCTCCCGCGGGGAGATCGTGAACGTCTCCGCGGGCAGCCCACCCGGCGCGATCCCGGTGCGCTGCTGGGCGCAGCACACCACCAGCTCCGGCTCATCGTCCGGCATCTCGTTCCACTTCAGCTGGTTCGCCTCGTCCGGCGCGTAGACGCCGCCCGCGCCGTCCCGGGCCAGGCCGAACGTCCGCCGGAGGCGCTTCCGGTAGATGCGATGGATCGACACCTGGGTGATGCCGACGAAGGCGTACACGGCGACGAACGCGGCCGTCACGATCGCCCACACCACCGCCGACCGGAACACGCCGGTACCGGTCGCCGCGTCGGTCGCCACCTTGCCACCCCAGACGACGGCGGCGATCACGAGGAGCACACCGCCCAGTTCGGGCAGCCGGGACTGGAGTTGGCCGACGAGCGGCTTGCTCACCAGCCGCCAGATCGTCCCGGCGACACCGGCCACCGCGGCGATGCCGACCCACGACGCGCGCGCGGCGTCGGCACCGCCCTGCATCCAGTTGCCGACGGCGACCATCGCCACCGGAATGACGACGAGCACGATCTCGAGCACGAGGCCCAGAGCACCGAGCAGCGCGGCGAGTCGCCACCACGTGGCGACGGTCCACGAGGGCAACGCCGACACGGCGAGGACGAGCGCACCGACACCAGCCACGAGCAGCCCCGGCAGCCACAGCTCGGCCGGCACGTCGAGGCGGTCGGGCAGGCCGCCGAGTTGCCGCAGCACCGGCTGCACCGCGTTGCTGCCGATGACCCAGCCGAGCGGCCAGGCGAGCGCGTACACGAGGGCGCCGAGGACGACGACGTTGAACCCGATGTAGAGGAGGGCGGCGAACACCGGCCGGCCGAGGCCACCGGGACCGTTGCGCAGGAAGCGGTGCCGGCCATGGGGGCTCCCCCGCGGCGGTTCCTCCAGCCATTCGATGATGTCGGCGGCGGCCGGACGCGCCGGATCGGCGGCGCGCACCAGGCGCCATGCCGTCGCGGCGTAGGCACCGCCGGACACCGCCGTCAGCCAGCGCGCCCGGGACATCACGCCGCCCGCTTCGAGACGATCGAGCGCGCCGAGCGAGAACGCGGCCGCCCGGATGCCGCCGCCCGAGCAGCACACCCCGAGCCCGGCCGGTGCCGGCGGGGGCCCGGCCGCGGGGGCCGGGCCGTGGTGGACCACCGGCGGCACCCGCTCGTTGCGCCGGGCGAACGCCAGCATCAACGCCATCACCACCGTGACGAGGGCGACACCGGCGACGAACCACTTCGTCCAGGCGACGGTGGCGATCGTGATCGGCAACGGCAGGCTGGTCGGGTAGGCGAAGCGTCCGTCATCGACGCCCAGCCCGGCGAGGACGAGCCCGTTCTCGACGACGTCGAGCGCACCCACCACCGCGGGCAGGGCGATCACCACCCGCTCGGCGGCCTTCAGCTTCGGGGCCTGGTAGAGCGGCCACCATCGCCGGAGGATGCCGGTCCCCGCCATCACGTAGCCGGCGATGTACAGGAAGTCCCATCCGATGCTGGCGCGGGCCGCGCCGAGGTCCGGCGGGCAAGCGGGGATCCAGTCCGTCAGCCGCTGATCGGATCCCGCCAGCTGGACGGCGAGGTGGAACGAGTCGCACGGCCGCGTCCGGATCAGCAGCACGTTGCCGGCGACGCTGACGACGAGGCCGACGACGATCCACGGCCACGAGCCCACGCCGCGGCGAGGTCGAGGATCGAGTCCACCCACGGCGCCAATCCTGGCACTCCGCAACGGTCAGGGCGCGGAGATCAGCTCGGCCAGTGGCTCGCGGAAGTCGCGCAGCAGCGGGATGCCGGCGGCCCGCAGGGCGGCGTTGTCGAGCGCGCTGTTCGCCGGGCGCGGGGCGGGGCGGGGCGGATCGAGCTCGGCGGTGGTGATCGGGCGCACGAGATCAGGGTCGTGCCCGCCCGCGGCGAGGATCTCCCGGGCGAACTCGAACCACGTCACCACGCCCTGGTTGGTCACGTGGTGCAGCCCGGAGCGGCGATCGAGGGCGAGGCGGCGCAGCACCGGCGCCAGATCGGCGGTGAACGTCGGGCACCCGCGCTGATCGTCGACGAAGGCCAACCCGTCCGGCGAGTGACCGGCCGCGCCGAGCACCTTCTCGACGACGTTCGACCCGTGGGCCCCACACAGCCAGGACGTGCGCACGACCGTGGCGTCCGGGCCCAGGGCGAGCGCCTCGATCTCGCCCGCCAGCTTGGAGGCGCCGTACACCGACTGCGGATTCGGGCGATCCCACTCGTGGTAGGGGCGCTCGAGCGTGCCGTCGAAGACGTAGTCGGTCGACACGTGCACGAGGTGGGCGCCGACGCGAGCGCAACCTTCGACCACCCAGCGCACGGCCAGGGCGTTGGTGGCGAACGCCCGCTCGGGGTCCCCCTCGCACGCGTCGACCGCGGTCCACGCCGCCGCGTGCACGACGACCTCCGGGCGCCAGGTCGTGATCGCGCCGAGCACCGCATCGCGGTCGGTGACGTCGAGCGCGGCGTGGTCGGCGCCGACCACCTCGTCGCCCGCGGCGGCGGCCACGCGCACCAGATCGTGGCCGAGTTGCCCGCCGGCTCCCGTCACCACCAGGCGCACGTCAGCTCCAGGCCGTGGTCTCGACCACCGGGGCGCGGTCCCGCAGCGGCTCCCACCATTCCCGGTGACCGGCGTACCAGTCGATCGTCTCGGCGATCCCGGCGTCCCAGTCGACCCGCGGCTCCCACCCGAGCTCGCCGCGGATCTTCGACCAGTCGAGGACGTAGCGGCGGTCGTGACCGGGCCGATCGGGCACGATCGTCTTCAACGACGCCGGCTTGCCGAGCCGCCCGAGCACGATGTCGGCGATCTCCTCGATGCTCCGCTCGACCCCGGTCCCGACGTGGTAGGTCTCGCCGACCCGGCCCCGTTCGAGGATCACGTCGATCGCCCGGCAGTGATCGACGGCGTGGATCCACTCGCGCCGGTTCTGCGTCGAGGCGTACATCGGCAGCGGCTCGTCGCGCAGGGCGAGGGTGGTGAAGTACGGGATCACCTTCTCGGGGAACTGGTACGGGCCGTAGTTGTTGGCGCAGTTGGTGATCGTGACCGGGAGGGCCCACGTCTCGTGGTACGCCCGCACGACGTGATCGCCACCCGCCTTCGACGCGTTGTACGGCGTGCGGGGCCGGTACGGCGAGTCCTCGGTGAACGCCTCGGCGCTGTCGAGGGCGAGATCGCCGTACACCTCACACGTCGACACGTGGTGGAACCGGCGGACGCCGGCCCGCCGCGCCGCCTCGCACAGCCCCTGGGTCCCGAGCACGTTGGTGCGGAAGAAGCGGGCCGGGTCGAGCACGGCGAGGCTGTTGTGCGACTCGGCGGCGAAGTTCACGATCACCTCGACGCCGTGGGCCTCCAGGTGGCCGGCGACCGCATCGGTGTCGCCGATGTCGGCCGCCACGAACGTCACCCCGTCGAGGCCGTCGACGTTCTCGCGCACCCCGGCGTAGGTCAGCGCGTCGAGGGCGACGACGTGGTCGTCGGGATGCTCGTCCCGCCAGTAGCGGACGAAGTTCGTCCCGATGAACCCCGCCGCCCCGGTGACCAGGACCGTGCTCACTGGCGCCAGCGCGGGCGTTGGTCGGCGGGCAGCGCCGCCCGGGACGGGTTCGCCCGATCGCGGGCCGAGAGGATCGGGGCCGACGACGCCCCAATCGGCACCGACGGCGGGATCGTCCCACGCCACCCCGAGCTCGTCGGCGGGGTCGTAGTAGCCGTCGACGAGATAGGTGATGACCACGTCGGTGAGGGCGGCGAAGCCGTGGGCGACGCCCGGCGGGATGAACACGCCGCCGTGGGTGTCGCCCGACAGGTCGACGGTGAGCGTCGCCCCGTCGGTCGGCCCGCCTTCGCGCAGGTCGTGGAGCACGACCCGCGCCGTGCCGATCGGCACGTACCAGTAGTCGGACTGGCGGAGGTGGTAGTGCAGCCCGACGATCGAGCCGGCCTGGCGGTCGGCCCGATTCGCCTGGATCATCTCGCGTCCGTTCGGGAACCACTCCCGGCGATACGTCTCGACGAACAGCCCTCGTTCGTCGGCGTGGATCGTCGGCTCGACGAGGCGGACCCCGGCGATCCGATCGGACTCGGTCACGGTGGGCATCACTCGACGTCGACCTGACAGTGGTCGCCCACCATCAGGCGGAGGGAGCGGGGCCGGCGGTTGGTGCGGGTGACGAGCGCTTCCTGGCCGATCAGGCTGTCCTCCAGACGGGGGATGTGCAGCACCTTGGAGTCGTCCATCACCACTGAGTGCTCGATCTCGCTGCCGACGATCTCGCACCCGGCACCGATCGCGCTGAACGGGCCGATGAAGCTGTCGACGATCCGCGTGCCGCGACCGATCGCGACCGGGCCGCGGACGATCGAATTGACGATCTCGGCGTCCTCCTCCACCACCACCCGCCCGTCGATCGTCGAGGTCTCGTCGACCTTGCCGTCGACCCGCGGGGCCAGTTGCTCGAGGAGCAGCCGGTTGGCTTCGAGCAGCGGGGTGAGCTTGCCGGTGTCGATCCACCAGCCGGTGAGCAGCTCGGTGCGCACGCGGTGCCCGTGGTCGATCAGCCACTGGATCGCGTCGGTGATCTCCAGCTCGCCGCGGTCCGACGGCTCGATCGCCCTGACCGCTTCGTGGACGACCGGGTCGAACAGGTACACGCCGACGAGCGCGAGGTCCGATGACGGGTCGTCCGGTTTCTCGTCCAGCCGGACGACGTGGCCGTCGCCGTCGAGGGTGGCGACACCGAACCGCTGCGGATCGGGGACCTGCTTGAGCAGGATCTGGGCGGCGGGGGGCGACGGTGACTCGCGGGCGGCTTCGAACGCCTCGACGAACGCGCCGAGATCCTGCTCCAGCAGGTTGTCGCCCAGGTACATCACGAAGTCGTCGTCGCCGAGGAAGTCCTTGGCGATGAGCACGCAGTGGGCGAGTCCGAGCGGCGCCTCCTGCGGGAGGTACGTGACCGTGGCGCCGAACCGGCTCCCGTCGCCGACGGCGTCGCGGATCTCGTCGCCGGTGTCGCCGATGATCACCCCGACCTCGGTGATGCCGGCGGCGACCATCGCCTCGAGGCCGTAGAAGAGGATCGGCGTGTTGGCCACCGGCACGAGCTGCTTGGCCCTGGTGTGGGTGATCGGCCGCAGGCGCGTGCCCGCACCGCCGGCGAGGATCAGCGCCTTCATACGGATCGGGAGTGTACGGCTACGCCTCAGCCTGGAACCGTGGTCGTGGGGGGCGGCGCCGGCGCCACGCCGCGGAAGTAGTCGAGGATCGGCTCGGCGCCGTCGGCGAGCTCGAGCGCGGACTGGCCGTCGATCTCGATGCCGTTCACCGGGAGCGTGTACGTCGCCAGCCCCTCCTCCGCGGCCCCGCGCAGCGCGTCGGCGGCGTCGAACGGGTCGACGTCCTCGTCGATGCGCAGCGACTCCGGTGGCGGCACCGATGAGGTCGCCGAGCGGCGAACGGGTCGCGGCGCATCTCGGCGCAGCAGCTTCGTCGACCGCGGTGCGGATGAAGAGCTGCTGGCGGGCGATCCGGCCGAGGTCGGGCGCGCGGGGATCCTCGCTGCCACTCGCCGTCGATGAACTCCTGGTAGTGGCGGCTGCGGGCGAAGGCGAGGGCCTGCTCGCCGTTGAGCACCTGGCAGCCCGGGTTGAGCCGGAGTCCGGTGTTCTCGTCCTGCGCGGAGTTCTTGACGCAGATCTCGACGCCCCCGATCTCGTCGACCAGCTTGGTGAAGCCGATGAAGTCGATCTCCACGTAGTGGTGGATCGGGATGCCGAGCGACTCGGTGACCGTGCGGGCGAGCCGCTGCGGGCCCTCGTTGTACGCCGAGTTGATCTTCGCCGAGTGGTCGGTGCCGGCGATCGGGACCCAGAGGTCGCGGGGCAGGCTGAGCAGGGATGCGCCGCCTTCCTTGTCCCGGCGCAGGACCATGATCGTGTCGCTGCGCTGGCCGCTGACCTCGGCCTCGTCGCCGATCGAGGCGTTCTCCTCGTCGCCGATGTCGACGCCCTCCCGGCGAGTCCGAGCCGACGACGAGGAAGTTCTCGGCCGGCCCGTCGTTGGCGGCGAGCACCTCTTCGAGGTCGGGCACCCGTTCGACGTCCTCGGAGCGCTCCCGGGCCGAGTAGAGGACCCCGGCACTGCCCGCGGCGCCGACGAGCACGGCCAAGCCGAGGGCCAGGCCCGTCGGTGGGCGGCGCAGTCGGCTTCCAGGCATGGCCGTACAAACGCTAACGGTGGCCGCCGCTGCCGATTCCGGGGGCACCCGTGGCTGCGTCGGTCAGCGCAGGTGGACCACGTCGCCGACGGCGATGCGGTGGGTGACGCGCACGAGTCGACGACCACGAGGCGGCCGTCGGGGTCGACGTCGGTGGCCGTGCCGTCGATCACCCCGTCGACCAACTCGATCCTGACCCGCCGGCCGAGGGTGGCGAGGGTCTGGCGGTAGCGCGCGGTGACGTCTGCCGGCAGGCTCGTCGAACGCGACGAGCAGGGCCGAGAGCACGTCGAGCGGATCGACGTCCGGCCCGAGCCGGGCCGCTCCCGGCGGCGCCCAACGGACGTTGAGACCGAGTCCGACGACGACTGCTCCGGCGCTCGCGCTCGGCGAGGATCCCGGCGAGCTTGCGGTCACCGACGAGCACGTCGTTGGGCCACTTGAGCACCGCGGTGACGCCGGCGGCCTCGCGGCAGGCGTCGACGGCGGCGAGCCCGACCCGCCGGGTGAGCTCGTCCGGGTCGCCGACGGCATCGCGGAACAGCAGGCTCACGAGGAGGTTCGTCCCCGGCGGCGCGTCCCAGCGGCGATCGAGGCGGCCGCGCCCCGCGGTCTGATGGTCGGCGACCAGCACGCTGCGGTCCGGACGCGACGCCGCGGTGGCGAGCAGGTCGGCGTTGGTGCTGCCGGTCTCGGCGACGTGCTCGACCGTCCAGCCGGCGGCCAGGGCCGAGGCGGGATCGCGGCACGCTCGAGTCACGGCACCTACATTGGCAGCCGTGCTGCGCAAGATCCTGATCGCCAACCGCGGTGAGATCGCCGTGCGGGTCATCCGGGCGGCCCGCGAGCTGGGCGTCGCCACCGTGGCGGTCTACTCCGAGCTCGACCGGGACGCGCTCCACGTGCGCCTGGCCGACGAGGCGTACGCCCTCGGCGGGCGGACCGCGGCCGAGAGCTACCTCAACACCGAGGCGATCCTCGACGCTGATCCGGAAGAGCGGCAGCGACGGGGTGCACCCCGGGTACGGGTTCTTCAGCGAGAACGCCGACTTCGCCCGGGCGATCACCGACCTGGGCGTGGTGTTCATCGGTCCGCCACCGGACGCCATCGAGGCGATGGGCGACAAGGTGTCGAGCCGCAAGGCGGCCCTGCGCGGCGGGGCCCCGATCGTGCCGGGCACCACCGAGTTCGCCCGTTCGGCCGACGAGATCGTCGCCTTCGGCGAGGAGCAGGGCTGGCCGATCGCGATCAAGGCCGCGTTCGGCGGCGGCGGACGGGGGATGAAGGTCGTCCGGTCGCGCCGCCGACGTGGCCGAGGCGATGGCGGGCGCCCAGCGCGAGGCGAAGAGCTTCTTCGGCCGCGACGAGGTGTACGTCGAGCGCTATCTCACGTGGCCGCGGCACGTCGAGGTCCAGGTGGTCGGCGATCAGCACGGCAACCTCGTGTGGGTCTCGACCCGCGACTGCTCGGCCCAGCGCCGCCACCAGAAGCTGATCGAGGAAGCGCCCGCACCGGGCCTGCCCGACGGGGTCGAGGACGCGATGGGCGCCGCCGCCGTCAACGCCGCCAAGGCGGTCGGCTACCACAACGCCGGCACCGTCGAGTTCATCTACCAGGACGGCGAGTTCTTCTTCCTCGAGATGAACACCCGCCTCCAGGTCGAGCATCCGGTCACCGAGGCGATCACCGGGATCGACCTCGTCGAGTGGCAGATCCGGGTCGCTTCGGGCGAGCCGCTGCCGCTGAGCCAGGACGAGGTGCGCGCCCAGCAGCGGGGCCACGCCATCGAGGTCCGCATCAACGCCGAGGATCCGTCCGGGGGGAAGTTCCTCCCGTCGCCGGGTCGGATCACCAAGCTCACCGCGCCGGACGGGTTCGGCGTGCGCTTCGACACCGGCTACCACGACGGCGACGAGGTCAGCCAGTACTACGACAACCTCATCGGCAAGCTGATCGTGTGGGGCCAGGACCGCCCGACCGCGATCGCCCGCACGATCCGGGCCCTCGACGAGCTCACCGTCGAAGGGGTGGCGACGACGATCCCGGCCGATCTGGCCATCCTGCGCCACCAGGACTTCGGCGAACGTCGACCCACTCCACGAAGTGGGTCGAGGAGAAGCTCGACCTGTCCGGGGTCGCCGCGCCGGCCCAGCCGGAGGGCGCCGCCGACGAGGGCGACGAGCCAGAGCCGCTCGTCCGCCGGCACACCACCGTCGAGGTCAACGGCAAGCGGTTCGAGGTCGACGTGTGGGTCCCGGAGTCCGCCGGGCCGATGGCCGGCTCGCCGCCGGCGGCGGCGTCAAGCCGCGACGGGCGCCGGCGCGCGGCCGCGGTGGCGGAGGCGGCGGGGCGGCCGGCAGCGGCCACGTCACCGTGCCGATGCAGGGCACGATCGTCAAGGTGCTCGTCGAGGTCGGCCAGGAGGTCGAGGTCGGTCAGCCCGTGGTCGTGCTGGAGGCGATGAAGATGGAGAACCAGATCGCCGCCGAGAAGGCCGGCACGGTCAAGGAGATCAAGGTCGCCCCCGGCGACACCGTCGGCGGCGGCGACGTCGTCGTCGTCATCGACTGAACCACGAGGTTCTGTCGTTCGGAATCGACCGGATCGGGCCGATACTCAAACGACAGAACCGGCTCACTCGGCGGCTTCGGCGAGCGCCTCGGAGAGGGCGGGGTGGACGAGGATGCTCTCGACGATGTCGGTGACCTTCAGGTTGGCGGTGACGGCCAGGGCGATCACCGAGATCAGCTCGGCGGCGTGACGGCCGACGATCGATCCGCCGAGCACGACACCCGTGGCCGGGTCGGAGATGATCTTGACGAACCCGCGGGGGTCGTTGTTGATCAGCGCCTTGGCGCTCGCCGAGAACGGCACCTTGGTGACCCGGATCTTGCGGCCCGACGCGAACGCCTCGGCCTCGGCCAGGCCGACGTCGGCGATCTCGGGCTCGGTGAAGATCGCCGACGCCGCCTTGTCGTAGTCGAGGTGACGGTGCTCGCGGGCGTGCAGCCCCATCAACCGCTCGGCCACCTTGCGGCCCTGCATCGCCGCCACCGACGACAGCGGCAGCTTGCCGCTCACGTCGCCGGCCGCGTAGATGTGCGGGACGCTGGTGACGCAGTTGTGGTCGATCGGGATGTAGCCGCCGTCGTCGGTCTCGACGCCGGCCGCCTCGAGCCCGAGGTCGTCGCTGTTGGGGACCGAGCCGATGGCGAGCACGGCGTGCGTCGAGCGCACCACCCGGCCGTCGTTGCAGCGCACGACGACCCCACCGCCGTCGACGTCGGCGTCGGGATCACGTTCGATCGCGATCGCCCGGGCCCCCTTGAGGAGCGTCACGCCGCGGCGCAGGAAGTCCTCCTCGAGCACGGCGGCCACCTCCGGATCCTTGCCCGGCAGCACCTGCTGGCGGGAGACGACGAGGGTCACCTTGGCGCCGAACGACGAGAACATGTGGACGAACTCGACGCCGGTGACGCCGGACCCGATGATCGTGACGCTGTCCGGGAACACCTTCGGCGGGTAGCAGTCGCGCGTCGTGAGGATGCGGTCGCCGTCGGGCGTGCACCAGTCGGGGATGCGCGGGCGCGACCCGGTGGAGATCAGCGCGTTGTCGAACTCGATCACCTCGTCGGCGCCGTCGACGCCGGCGACCTGCACCGCGTGCGGGCCGGTGAACCGGGCCGCCCCGCGCACCATGCGCACGCCCTGGCTCTGCAGCAGCTGCGACGATGCCGTGCTGGAGGTGGCCCTTGATCCCCTCGATCCGCGACGTCAGGCGCGTCGATGTCGACCTCGGGGATCGTCTGCTCGAGGCCCATCCCCGTCGACCGGCGCAGGAAGCTCATCGCCCCGCCGGTGGCGATCATCGTCTTCGACGGGATGCAGTCCCACAGGTGGGCGGCGCCGCCGACGACGTCGCGCTCGATCATCGTGACGTCGGCGCCGAGCCGGGCGGCGTAGGTGGCCGCCGTGTTGCCGGCCGGTCCGCCGCCGATGATCACGAAGCGTGTGGTCACGGCGTCAGGTTAGGGCTCCCGGTGAGCAGTGAGGTGAGTGCCCCGCTGTACGGTGAGCGACCCGTGGACCAGCCGACCGCCGATCCCGCCGACGCCGACGGTGCGCCCCACGGTCGGGAGCGGGCTGGCCGCCGAGCGGGCGCGGCGCCAGGCGCGGGTCGACGAGCTGCGCCGGGCCGGGCGCGAACCCGTACCCGTACCGCTTCGACCGCACCCACACCCTCGCCGAGGTGCGCGCCGCGGTGGGCCGAGCTCGAGCCCGGCACCGAGACCGACGACGAGGTCGCCGTCGCCGGCCGGGTGCTGCTCCAGCGCGACACCGGCAAGCTCGTGTTCGCCACGATCGCCGAGCGCGGCGCCGAGGTGCAGCTGTTCATGTCCAAGGCCGTGGTCGGCGACGAGAGCCTTCGCCGAGGTCAAGGAGCTCGACCGCGGCGACTGGGTCGGCGTCCACGGCACGGTGATGACCACCCGCACGGGCGAGCTGTCGGTGAAGGTCGACCGGCTCGACCTGCTCGCCAAGTCGATCCGCCCGCTGCCCGACAAGTGGCACGGCCTCACCGATCCCGACACGCGGTTCCGCCAGCGCTACGTCGACCTCATCGTCAACGCCGACGCCCGGCGGGTGTTCGACGTGCGCCACGCCGTGATCGCCAGCTTCCGCCGCACGCTGCACGGGCGCGGCTTCGTCGAGGTCGAGACGCCGGTCCTGCACGTCGACGCCGGCGGCGCCCACGCCCGCCCGTTCGTGACCCACCACAACACGCTCGACATGCAGCTCTACCTCCGCGTCGCCGCTCGAGCTGCACCTCAAGCGGCTGATCGTCGGCGGCATGGACCGGGTGTTCGAGATCGGCCGGATGTTCCGCAACGAGGGTCTGTCGACGCGCCACAACCCCGAGTTCACGATGATGGAGTCGTACCAGGCGTACGCCGACGTGACCGACGTGATGGCGATCACCGAGGAGCTCATCGTGCACCGCGGCGCGGCGACGCGCTCGGCACGACGATCGTCGACGATCCGCGGCGAGCCGGTCGACCTCGCCGACGAGTGGCCGCGGCGGCGGATGATCGACCTCGTCACCGAGGCGATCGGCGAGGACGTCCACCCGTCGCCAGCCGGTCGAGCAGCTGCGCAAGCTCGCCGACGCGCTCGGCGTGCGGTGGGAGGAGCCTGGGGCTCGGGGAAGCTCGATCGAGGAGCTGTTCGAGGCGACGGTCGAAGCCGACGATCGTGGCGCCGATGTTCGTCACCGGCCACCCCGTCGAGGTCTCGCCGCTCGCCCGGGTCGACCGCGACGACCCGTACCTCACCGAGCGCTTCGAGCTGTTCGTCGACTCGCGCGAGCTGGCCAACGGCTACAGCGAGCTCAACGACCCGGTCGAGCAGCGGCTGCGCTTCGAGGAGGAGCAGCGGGCGAAGGACGCCGGCGACGCCGAGCGGGGGACCATCGACGAGGACTACCTGCGCGCCCTGGAGTACGGCATGCCGCCGACCGGCGGGCTCGGCGTCGGCATCGACCGGCTCGTGATGCTGCTCGCCGGCGTCGACACGATCCACGACGTGATCCTCTTCCCGACGCTGCGCCCGGAGGCTTCGTCGTGACGAGGACGGCGTGGGGCGCCGGCTTCACCACCGAGGCCGCCGACGGGACGACGCTCGACGCCTGGTACCGCTGGCTCGGCTGGGGCGAGTACGGCGCCGACGCGCCGGAGGAGGTCGACGACGCCCTCGCCGGCGGCGACCGCACCGACGCCGTGCGCGGCGTGCACTGTCCGGCCGATCCGGCATGACGATCGACGTCGACGTCGCCCCGGCGTCGGCCGCCGACGTCTACCTGCGACTGCACCTGCTGTCGCACCGGCTCGCCGCGCCCCGCTCGATCAACCTCGACGGCGTGTTCGGCCTGCTCGCCAACGTGGCGTGGACCGACCTCGGCCCGGTGCCGCCGTCGATCTGGACGACGTGCGGCTCGCGCTGCTCGGCGACGGGTCGCCCGACTCGCTCGTGCGCGGCCTCGACAAGTTCCCGCCGATGACCGACTACGTGATCCCCGCCGGGCGTGCGCATCGCCGACGCCGCCCGGGTGCGCCTCGGCGCCCACCTCGCCGCCGGCACGATGGTGATGCACGAGGGCTTCTGCAACTTCAACGCCGGCACGCTCGGCACGTCGATGGTCGAGGGGCGCATCTCCCAGGGCGTGATCGTCGGCGACGGCTCCGACATCGGCGGCGGGGCCTCGATCATGGGCACGCTGTCGGGCGGCGGTACGGAGCAGGTCACGATCGGCGAACGGTGCCTGCTCGGCGCCAACACCGGCATCGGCATCAGCCTCGGCGACGACTGCGTCGTCGAGGCCGGGCTCTACGTCACCGCCGGCACGCTCGTCAAGCTCCCCGACGGCGAGGTCGTCAAGGGCACGCGAGCTGTCGGGCATCAGCGGGATGATGTTCATCCGCCACAGCCAGACCGGCGCCGTCGAGGCCCGTCAGCGGACCGGATCGTGGGGCGGCCTCAACGAGGCGCTGCACCACCACTGATCCGGGTTTCTGCAGCTGGATCGGCCCCTCTGCGGGCCGATCCAGCTGCAAGAACCGGTATGGGCCGGGTACGGTCGGCGGTGATGGCCGCCGACCACGGGCACCGGTCGAGTTCGACGCCGGGGGGCGGACGGTCTCGATCACCAGCCCGGAGAAGGTGATGTTCCCCGAGCGCGGGGAGACCAAGCTCGACCTCGCCCAGTACTACGTCGCCGTCGGCGAGCCGTTGATGCGCACCGTGCGCGACCGGCCGACGCTGCTGCAGCGCTTGCCCAACGGGGTCACCGGGCAGTCCTTCTTCCAGAAGCGGATCCCCGACTCGGCGCCCGAATGGCTGGAGACGACGACCGTCTCGACGCCGAACGGGACGACGTCACGGGCGATCGTGATGGCCGATCTGGCCCACGTGCTGTGGGCGGCCAACCAGGGCTGCCTCGGCTTTCATCCGTGGCCGTACCGCTCGGAGACCCCGGAGCAGACCGACGAACTGCGCATCGACCTCGACCCGTCGCCGGGCGTCACCTTCGAGATGGTGCGCGAGGCGGCGGCCGAGGTGCGCACGTTCCTCGGTGAGCTCGGCATCACGGCGTTCCCCAAGACGACCGGCAACCGCGGCCTCCACCTGTACGTCCGCGTCGAGCCGGGCTGGGACTCCTACGCCGTCCGCCAGGCCGCGGTCAGCGTCGCCCGGGAGATGGAATCCCGCCGACCCGACCTGATCACCGGCGCCTGGTGGAAGGAGGAACGCGGCGCCCGGGTGTTCGTCGACTTCAACCAGAACGCGCCGCACAAGACGGTGTTCGGTGCGTGGTGCGTGCGCGCCCGCCCGGGTGCGCAGGTGTCGACGCCGTTCCGCTGGGACGAGCTGCCGACCATCCATCCCGACGAGCTGACGATGGTGACCGTGCCCGCACGCCTCGCCACCGACGGCGATCCGTGGGCGGCGATCGACGACGTTCCGCAGTCGATCGAGCCGCTCGTCGACCGCTACCGCGACGACCTGGCCAGGGGCATCCCCGACGCTCCGTGGCCGCCCGTCTACCCGAAGATGCCTCACGAGGCCCGACGGGTGAACCCGAGCCGGGCCCGTCGGGAAGAGTAGACAGTGACGATGTCGAGGCACCCGATCCTCGTGGTCGGCGCCGCCATCGCCTTGCCCCTGTTGATCCAGGTCGACCCGGCGGCGGCCGGGCACGCGCCGGCCCCGACGCAGGCGCCCGTTCGGGCGGCGTGGCAGGCCGGTCCGCTGCGCACGGGCAGGTGGTGCGCGGCCCACGTCGTGAGGCGCCCAGAGGTTCGCCCGAGCAACCGGCGCTACAACCATGCGCCGCGGCAGCCGCGCTCTCCTCGCCCCCGAGTGAGGGGCAATTTCGGGGGACCACCGACGAGATCATCCAGTGGGCCGCGTGCAAGTGGGGCTTCAACGTTCGCGTGCTGCGCGCCCAGGTCGCCAAGGAGTCTTGGTGGTACCAGTCCGCGCTCGGCGACTGGACGACCAATCCGCGGCTTTGTGCACCAGGTCACGGACTCGGCCGCGACGGTCGCCCGGGCGAGTGTCCCGAGTCGGTGGGGTTGATGCAGATCCGCACCCAGTACTTCCGCCGGTTCATCGTCGGGTCGCTCAGATCTTCGGCGTACAACCTCGACGTCGCGTTGGCGGTCTGGCGCTCGTGCTGGCGGGGCGACGAGACGTGGCTCAACGACGTCGAGCACGGCCGGGTCTACCGGGCCGGCGACGAGTGGGGCTGCATCGGCCGCTGGTACTCGGGTCGCTGGTACACGCAACCGGCCGTGGAGTACATCCGCGGCGTGAAGGAGTACTACCGCCGGCGGGTCTGGGCGGCGCCAGGGTTCTGAGCGCCGTCCGGTGGGCGGTCATCCCGCGCCGCCTACCATCAGCGGCCATGTCGACGCAGGATCCGGGCGCGCCCCGGGCGCAACCCGGACCGCCACCGCCACCTCCCGCGCCACTGCCCAACGTCCCGCCCCCGCCGCCGCCGAGCCCGGCGTGGTCGTCGGCGGGCGGTCCGGTCTCCCCCGCCCCACCACCCCAGTGGCCCACCGCCGCGGCTCCGCCG
>CAVWJT010000012.1:0-199099 GCA_963755235.1 uncultured Acidimicrobiia bacterium | reverse complement strand
TACGTGTTCGGCACGAGGGGAGACTCGTTCCTTGTCGCCTTCGCGGACCGGACGCGGCCGTGCTCGCGGCGGTCGACGCGCAACGTCGGATCGCCGCCGAACCGTGGCCCGACGAGCGACCGGTGCGAGTCCGGATCGGGTTGCACGCTGGATACGCCCGTTGCGTGGACGGTGACTACCAAGCCCTGTCGATCAACCAGGCATCCCACGTCGTGGATTGCGCGCATGGCGGCCAGACGTTCGCCACCGAGGATCTCGTGGTGCTGTTGACCGACGGCATCGGCGACGTGACGCTCGTGCCTCTCGGCCGCTACCGGGTGCGCGACTTCGACGGCCCGATGGGACTCCACTCGGTTCGCGCTGCGGGCATGCCTGAGGTGGATCGGGCGCCCCGAGTCCGGCCGGCCGAGGGTCACAACATCGTGCGGCCGACCACCGCTCTCGTCGGGCGCGAGGCCGAGGTGGCCTTGACCGTCGCGCAACTGCGTCCGGCGGCGCTCGCGACCGTGGTCGGTCCGGCAGGCGTCGGGAAGACCCGGCTCGCGGTCGAGGCGGCGATGGCCGCGGTGCCCGACTGGCCCGACGGGGTGTGGTTCGTCGACCTCAGCTCCGTGGTGTCGGCCGATGACACGCCATCCACGGTCACGGTCGCCGTGGGCGCCTCGGTCGCACCGGGGGAGGACGTTTCGGCGGGAGGTCCTCGCCCACCTCGACTACCGCGACGCACTGATCGTCCTGGACAACTGCGAGCACGTCGGTGAGGGGATCGCATCTCTCGTCCATGACCTGCTGGTGCACTGCCCTGGGGTCGGAGTGCTGGCGACGAGCCGCACCCCGTTGGGTTTGGTGGAGGAGCACGTCGACAGGCTCGGCCCCCTCGCCACCGAGACCGAGCACGACCCCGGCGTCCAGCTGTTCCTCCTCCGCGCCGCGGGCGACGCCGACCGGTTCCGCAGGGACGACGTCGTGGCGTTGTGCCGCGAGCTCGACGGTCTGCCGCTCGCGATCGAGCTCGCCGCGGCCCGAACCACCGCCATCAGCCCCGCCGAATCCTCGCCAGGCTGCGCCGGCGGCGGCGCCCGTGCTGCGCAGCCGCGACCCCGGACGCCCCGAGCGGCAACGGTCGTTGGGACGATCGCTCGACTGGAGCTACGAGCTGCTCGATCAGCCGGCTCGCCGTGTGTACCGGCGACTCTCGGTCTTCGCGTCGAGCTCGATCTCGCCGCGGCCGAGGAGGTCTGCCCGGGGGCGGCGATGGCGGCGGGGTCGCCACCGCCGACGTTGCGGAGCTCGTCTGGGCGTTGGTGGACGCCTCGTTGGTGGACCCCGACGCCGCCGCCGGCGCAACCCGGTACCGCATGCTACGCGTGGTGCGCACGCACGCCCGCTCGCTCGCGGGCGACGAGGAAGCGTCCACGGCGATGCGCCGGCTCGCCCGGCTGAAGGCTCGACCGCATCGGGCCAGACCATCCGACCGACCTCGCATGGCGCAGTGCAATGTCCGTCGAGCTCGACAACGTTCGCCCGATCGTCGCCACTCTCGCGGCGAGCCAGGACCTCGAGGAGCTCGCGATCGCCCAGACGCTGGCGTGGTCGATCGGCCGGTACCTCGATAGCACGGATGCGTTTCGGGCCGGCACGCAGGAGGTCCGCCGCTGGACCGACGCGCTGACCGTGCCGACGCCGGAGCGGGCGGCCCTGCTCACCCTGCTGGCCGAGCTGCACCTGCGTCTCGGTGAGACCGCGGCTGCCACCGAGGTGCTCGAGGAGGCGGCGGCGCTGGCCGCCGACGTCGGGCTGCCGGCCTGGGACGAGACCGGTCTCGACCGCCAGCTCGGTGAGGATCACGCTGCGGCGCGGCCAGTTCGATCGGGCGATCACGATCGCCACGAGGGACTTGGCCGAGCCCGAACGCCGCGGGGACGGCGCGGCTGCTGAACCTGCTCGGTCTCGCGTTCGGGGAGACCGGCGACAACGCCGCCGCGGCCGACGTCATCCGGGAAGGAATCGAAACGCGGCGCGCCAGGCCGGGATGGAGACGTATCTCGTCACGTCCTACGGCAACCTCGCCGAGGTGCTGCTCCACGACGGTGGCGCCGCCGACGCGGCGGCCAGCCAGCTCGACTGTCTGGAGCTCTGCCGCTCGAACGGAGGCGTCGTGCAACGGGCATTCTCGATGATCGTCGCCGCCCACCTCACGGCGGCGGAAGGGGACTGGTGGGGCGCAGTCCGCCTGCAATCAGCAGCCGACGGGGAGCTCGACGCCGCCGAGTGGGCGCTCTATGGCGCCGACGTGGACCAGCGACGACAGCTCCTGGACGACGCCCGGCGGCCGAGCTCGACCGCGAAGGCTTCGCCGCCGCAGCGGCGAGCGGGCGGACCCTCCGGATCGACGACGCGGCGGACATCGCCGCCGCCAGCTGCACAAGGTCGCGGTGAGACGGGAGGAACCGGTATGACCGATGAAGATGAAGAGTCCAATGGTGCTGTGCGCCGACGTCCGACCGTGTCCGACGTCGTGGCGGTGTCGGACCGGGGCCAAGGATTCGCGTACGTGCCCGGCCAGGTGCTTCTCCGCGGGCCCGAGGCCGCAGCTCGCCTCGACAGTCTGACCGGGCGAAATGCCGAGCCCGTCACGGCTCGAGAGGCAGGACGGGAAGAGCGGGGATGGCAGCTGGCCGAGCTCGTCGACCGTCCGCTCGAGGCGATCGACGTGCTCGTCGCCGAGGGGTACGAACACGCAGCCAAACCACGCGATGTTCGCCCATGGTTGCGGTTCGCCGTGCCCACCGCATCCGGCGGCGGTTCAGGAGCTCGTCCAATACGGTCTCTTCGCCGATCCGATGCGGGCGAACCCGATGCGGGCGAACCCGATGCGGGCCAACCCGATGCGGGCCAACCCGATGCGGGCGAACCCGATGCGGGCGAACCACCCGATGGAGAACACCGCGGTGCCCGTCGACGGGCAGCGTTTCGGGACGTGGGAGCTCACCGGGCCCGGGCCGCGTCCCCACGTCGTCGTGCTCGATACCGGTCTCGCCGGTGAAGCGGCCGCCGCTTCCGCGACGGTGGCGGCGGTCGATCATCGATCGCCGTTCCTCGTCACGGCGATCGGAACGGTCGCAGCAAACACGCGTCCTCGGATCAGAGGTGACGTCGACCTCCCTGATGTCGACATCCTGCTCACCGCTGGTAGCACGGCACCGGCCGATCGCTACCTCGACCCCGCCGCCGGGCACGGCACCTTCATCGCCGGGATCATCGAGCAGCTCGCGCCAGGCTGCACGATCCATGTGCGGAAGGTCATCCGGCCGCTCGGCGACACCGTCGACCACCGGTCGCGAACGAGATCCACGACGTGGTCGACGCCCTGAAAACCCCCGCAACCGCCGCCGCGGCTGGTCTCTCGCGGCCCCTCATCATCAGTATGTCGTTCGGCGGGCAGGCGCAGCAGCCGCCCGGCTATCTCCGCGAGGCCGTGGCACGCGCGATCGCAGCCGGGATCCCGATCA
Source organism: uncultured Acidimicrobiia bacterium (assembly GCA_963755235.1). GTDB lineage: Bacteria > Actinomycetota > Acidimicrobiia > Acidimicrobiales > Ilumatobacteraceae > JALZMG01. Next base: position 195,587 of record CAVWJT010000012.1, on the reverse strand, counting down.
TCGCATCGGCCGGCAACGACGGTCTGTGCACGCCGCAATACCCCGCCGCGTTCCCCGGCGTGATCGCGGTGGCGGCCCTTGGCCCCGACGGTCCCCCGTACTGGACGAACTACGGCGACTGGGTGGACGCGTGCGCGCCGGGGGTCGACCTCGTCAGCACGTTCTTCGACCGCTTCGACGGGGACTTCCCGACCGTCAACACCTACGACCCCGACCACTTCAGCGGCTGGGCTGAATGGAGTGGCACGTCGTTCGCCGTTCCGGTCGTCGTCGCCGCCGTGGCCCGTGAACTCGTCTGCGGCCGCAGCCCGGACGGTAACGACCTCGACGCCGTGACCGCCGTCGAGCGAGTCGTGCGAGCGCCGCACCTGGCGCGCCTCCCTTGTCTCGGCACTGTCATCAACGTCTGAGCGCGCTCGCCCTCAGTTGTCATCGGGTACGCAGCGGCAGCTCCCGGCGGTGGGACGCGGCGAGGCCGGTCAGACGGTCGCGATCGACCCGCTCGGCCGGCACGACCATGACCTTCGCCCGCGTCCCGGCGGTCAGGGTCCCGGTCCGGCGGCCGCCCTGCAGCACGGCCCGCTCGCCGAGCACGGTCCCCGGGCCCAGCTCGACGACGTCGACCCCGTCGACGCTGACCACGAGCACGCCGTCGACGATGATGTAGAGCTCGTCGCCCGGATCGCCCTGCCGGGTCAGTACCTCGCCGGGCTGCAGCCGCCGGACGGCCGGGCGAGGGGTGTCGCGTAAGAGCAGCTCGGCGAGCTCCCGCTCCAGCGCCGACGCGGCCGCGGTGACGAAGGCCGGCGAGTCCTCGTCGCCCCACGGCGTATGGATGCCGATCGCCGATCCGGCCCAGCCCTTCCAGTCCGTGATCGCGCTCGTCGCGTCGAGGCGACCGTCCGTGTCATAGACCCAGTGGCGCGGGAAGGGCGAAGCGCCGTCCAACCGTCCGTCGACGCGCCCGTCGGCGTGCAGCGTGAGCTCGAGCGTCGTCCAGGCGACGGGCGCGTTGAAGCGCACGAAGGGCGGCCGAAGCGTCGCCTTCGCCAGGTTCGACGCCGTGCGTCCACCCCAGGTCTGGTGGAAGCGCACCCAGCCCGGTCCGACCACCGGCTCGCCCCGACGCTCTGGCATGGGGATCGTCCCGATCGCCAGACCGGCCCCGCTCTCGCACCGTGCCGTGGCCGAGCCGCCCGCTGCCCTGCTCGCCATAGCGCCGGGCCTCTCCGTCGTCGTCGAACTCGGCGAAGCCCCGGAGGTGGTTGGCGAAGCGGTACCGGTCCCCCAGCGCGTCGAGCGTGGCATCGATGTCCGGTCCGAGGTCGACCGGCGGCGCGGCGTCGGCGCGCGAGTTCCCCAGCCGGAACCCTGCCCTTGCTTCCCGTTCGACCGCCTCCGCCGGGACCCACGAGATCGTGGTGACGGATCCTTCGACGCGCACGTGGCTCTCCTCATCGCTCGCCGTCCAGTGACGTCGGCCGCGATGTTGCCCGGCGTCGGCGCCTCGCGCCAACCGGTACGGTGCCGGTCGCATGAGCCCGCGGTCGTCCCGATGGCGGCGTCCGCTGCGGCTGGGGATCGGCGCTGCGCTGACGATGCTCGCGTTCGTGCCGGCGGCGTCCGCGGTCGACGCGCAGTCCGCCGACGAGCAGGAGCTCGCCGAGCGGTACGCGCCCATCGTGAAGTTGCGCACCCAGGAGGCGGACTGCGACAGCGACGGGGAGCCGTTCGCCCCGATGGCCGTCGATCTGCTGCTGGACAACCCGCAGATCGCCCTCCGCCAGGTCGGCAACGGTGACCCGACGGTGACCCGCGCCCCGGGCGCGAGCGATCTCGCCAACCTCGGGGAGGGCTTCTACCTCGACTTTCCCGGCGACTCGCTCCGGCCGGGATGTCTCTACGAGCAGGATCACAACCGCTTCAACGCCGGGCAGCCGGCCGTGGTTTACGCCCACGTCGCCCAGCAGCCCGACCGTCCCGACCTGCTCGCCCTGCAGTACTGGCTCTTCTGGTACTACAACGACTGGAACAACAAGCACGAGGGCGACTGGGAGTTCGTCCAGCTCCTGTTCCCGGCGTCGACGGTCGCCGAGGCGCTCGCCACCGACCCGGTCAGCGTCGGCTACGCCCAACACGAGGGGGGCGAGCGCGCCGACTGGACCGACGACAAGCTCGAGCGCGAAGGAGGCACCCACCCGGTCGTCTACTCATCGCAACGCTCCCACGCCAGCTACTTCGCCGCCGCCCTCTACATGGGGCGGAGTGGATCCGAGGGGTTCGGCTGCGACGACACCGAGGAACCCTCGACCAGGGTCGAGCCGGACGTCGTCGTGCTCCCGGACGCGGTCGACGATCCGAGCGACCTGCTCGCCTGGGTCGGGTTCGACGGACGCTGGGGCGAACGGCACGCGGCGCCGAACAACGGACCGACCGGTCCGAACACCAAGCCGCAGTGGACCGAGCCCGTCACGTGGCACGAGGGCCTACGCGACAGCTCGTTCGTCGTCCCGACCGGCGACACGCGGGGGACGGAACTGATCGACACCTTCTGCAGCGTGGTCGAGTGGGGCTCGGTCCAGTTCGTGAGGTTCGTCGCCTCGCCCGCTCGCGTGCTGTTCGTGCTGGCGCTGCTCACGGCGCTGGCCGTGTTCATCGTCCGTCGCACGTCGTGGCGCTCGGTCGGACCCGTCCCCCTCCCGCTTCGGCGCCGGACGGGCGAGATCGCCCGAGTCTCGGGCGCGACGTACCGGCGCCATCCCGGGACGTTCACCGCGGTCGGTGCGATCGCCGTTCCGGTCGCCGTCGTCGCGCTCCTCGCCGGTGCGATGATCAAACGGCTGCCGTTCATCGGCGATCTCGTCACCGTCTCGGACACTGAGGGCACCGGCGGCCGGCTCGTCATCGCCTCGAGCATCGCCGCGCTGTTCGGGGTCCTCGCCTTCGTCCTGATCTCCGGCGCGGTCGCGTGGATCGTCGGCGGTCCCCAGGGCATCCGGGCCTCCGCAGGCGACGCGCTGCAGGCGGTGGCACGCCGGATCGGGCCGCTCGCGGCCGCGTTCTTCCCCGCCGCGCTGATCATCGTCGTGCTCGACCTCGCCGTCATCGGGATCCCGATCGCGATCTGGCTGCTGGTGCGCTGGCAGTTCATCCCCCAGGTCACGATGCTCGAAGGGCGGAGCGGCTTCCGCACCCTCGCCCGCAGCGCCGAACTGGTGAGGAAGCGGTGGTGGCACACCGCCCTCGTCACGTTGCTGGTCGCGGTGTTCATCGGCACCGTCGGCGTGATCGTCGGACTGCTGCTCCTCGTCATCTTCACCGGGCTCCCACTGTGGGCGCTCTCGGCGATCATCGCCGCGTGCGAGGTCCTGGCGATGCCCTACGGCGCGCTGGTCATGACGTTCCTCTACGGCGACGCCGTCGCCTCCTCCGACGACACGGTCGTCGACGACGATTCCACCGAGGCAGCGCCCGCGCCGGTGTGACGAATCACGTGGTGGTGAGACCGGTCACCCGCATCGTGATGTTCAGCCGCCCGGTCAGCCCGATGCCGTCCGGTGCGCTGCCCGGGTGGACCTTCGGCACCCCGTGGAACGCAAAGCGCGCCGGTCCGCCGAACACGAACAGGTCGCCGGACGCCAGCTCGACGTCCGTGTACGGGCGCCCGCGGTTGACAGTGTTCCCGAAGCGGAACGTGCACGCATCGCCGAGGCTGAGCGAGACGACCGGATCGTCGCTTCGCTCGTCGCGATCTTGGTGCATGCCCATCCGGGCGCCGTCGGCGTACAGGTTGACGAGTGCCACGTCAGGCGCGTAGCCAGCGGCGAGCGCGGGATCGTCGAAGGCGTCCCGGACGGCGCGTCGGCCCAGCTCGCCGAGCCACGACGGGAACGGCGTGACAGGGGCGCCATCGACGTCGTCGGCCGTCCGCGTGTACCGATAGGGCGCCCAGTGCCAGCCGAGGCAGACCATCTGCACCGACATCGTCGCTCCGTTCGGGAGTCGGGGCGCGTGCATCGGGGCCGGAGGGCGCGCCCACTGGCGGCACGCCGTGACGAGCTCTCGTTGCTCGGCGGGCGTGAGCCAGTCCGGCACGTGCACCGCGCCCGGCCCGATCTCCCCGCCGGCCCGAGGGAGCAGCGTCGCCTCGGTCATGCGGCGTCGTGGAAGACGAGCCCGAGGGTGAGTCGATGGCCGCTGCGCAGCACGCTCACGCCATGGCGCATCGGGGCGGCGGACCAAGCAGAGCAGCCGCGCGAGCCGAGGACGGGACGATCGCGGGTCGTGAAGACGAGCGCCTGTCCCTTGCCGATGATCGTCGCCGTCCCGCGGGACTGGGCCCGCGGACGCTGCTCGACGACGAGGAACTCGCCCCCGGTGTAGTCGACGTCGGGCGCATCGAGGCCGACGACGACCTGGAGCGGGAAGACCAGGTCGCCGTAGAGATCGCGGTGGAGCGCGTTCCAGTCGCCTGGTCGGTAGCGCAGCAGCAGCGGAGTCGGGCGCCGCTGGCCGGCGGCGTGGCACTGGGCGAGCCAGTCGTCGAGCCTGTCCGGCCACGGTGCCGGGCGCCCGAGCTTCGTCGCCCACTCCCGGGCGATCGGCAGGAGGTGCGGCCAGAACGCCGCCCGCAGGTCGGTGACCAGGTCCGGCAAGGGGTGGTCGAAGTAGCGGTACTCACCCTCGCCGAAGCGGTAGCGCGCCATGTCGATCGTCGACCGGAAGCGAGTCGTCCTCGGCGTAGAGGTCGGCGAGGGTCCGGCACTCGTCGGCGGACAGGACCGGACCGGTCGACGCGCACCCGAGATCGTCGAGCCCGGCGGCGATCGCCGGCCAGTCCAAACGGTCGACCCGCTCGTCCACCGAGGCGTGGGTCGCCACGCTCACGCAGACCCCTCCATCCGCAGCAGCTGTTCCTTGACCTCAGCTCCGCCGCCGTACTGGCCGAGCGTCCCATCGCTGCGCACGACCCGGTGGCACGGCACGACGAGCGGGAGCGGGTTCCGCGCGCACGCGGTTCCGACCGCCCGCACCGCCGCCGGCTTCCCGGTCGCCGCGGCGACCGTGGCGTAGGACTCGGTCGCGCCGTACGGGATCGCCCGCAGGTGCGTCAACACGGTGCGCCGGAAGCCGTGGGCGAGCTGGAGGTCGACCGGCAGGTCGAACCGCCGGCGACTCCGGGCGAAGTACTCGTCGAGCTGCCGGGCGGCCGCGTCGAGGCGACGCGGCGACCGCAGGATGCGCGGGCTGATCTCGGCGGCGAGCCGGGCCAGCACCGCGTCGTGGTCTTCGCGATCGAAGGCGACCCGCACCAGGCCGTCGGACGTCGCGGCCAGCAGGAGCGGTCCGACCGGGCTGTCGAGCGTGCGGTAGGAGACGTCCAGCAGTCCCTCGCCGTCGGCCTGCGCGACCAGTTGGTCATGCAGCCGGGCGGCGGCGTCCGGATCGGGGGCGGGAATGCGAGCGAGCATCTCGGTGGTGGTCATGATCGGTTTCCTCCTGGGTAGTGCTGGCGCAGGTTGGCGATGCCGTCGGCGGCGCGGCGGCGGGTGGCCGCCACCGTCGTCTCCGTCATCGCGGCGATCTCGGCGTACGGCAGCCCGGCGACGTAGTGGTAGACGACGGCCGTGCGCTGACCGGTGGGCAGCGCCGCCACCGCCGACCAGAGCTCGGTGTCGGGGACGGAGTCGGCCGGGTTCGACCCGGTCGCCACGGGTTCGGGCAAGCCGTCCGCCGGACGGGGCGTGCGGGCGCTCGACCGGATGTGGTCGATCGCCTTGCGGTGGGCGATGGTGACCAGCCACCCGCGCACATTGCTGTCTGGCCGCAGCGTCGGGTAGGTGCGGAGTGCGGCGAGGAATGTCTCGGCCCAGGCATCCTCTGCGTCGCTCGGGCCGAGCAGCGCCCTGCACACCCGCATCACGACCGTCCCGTGCTCGGTGACGATCTCCTCGAACGGTCGTTGCTCGGCCATGGTCACACCCAGTAAACGCTCGCCGCCCGCGAAACGTGAGGTCGGCTCGTCCGATGAGTTTCCTCGCCCGCATCGGTCCATGGCTGAGACCTCGCGGAGGAAAACGACGATCATGGCCCAGGCGACGCCCGCAATCGGCACCATCCTGCTCGGGAGCGCCGACCCCGATCGGTTGCGCGAGTGGTACCGCTCGGTGCTCGAGCTCGACGTGCCGATCGTGCACCGACCCGAGTTGGCGCCGCGGGCCAGCGAGCCGCAGCGGTTGATCGCCAACGTCCTCGTCGGCGATGCGGCCGCCGTCGAGGCCCGACTCATCGCCCGCGGGGCGGTGTGGGTGCGGGAGCTCGAGGCGGGGCCGTGCGGGCTCATCGGCACGGTTCTCGATCCCGACGGTAACTACGTCCAGTTCATCGAGCGATTGCCCTGAGCGTGATCAGGATGCGCAGGGCACGGCGCCCCGCAGGCCCGCCAACTCGAGCAGGTCACGAAGATCGGCCGAGACGGCGCGGAGCCTGATCGAACTGCCGGCGCGGCGGGCGGTGAGCTGCAGCCGGGCCAACGCGTCCACGACGTAGACGTCCGGGGCGGTGAGCCGGCGGACGTCGCACGTGACCAGGTCGACGTCGACGCCCCGGAGTGCGGCCCCCACCCGGTCGCACAGCGAGGCGACGGTGTCGGCGGTCAACGGTGCGTCGATCATCAGCACGACCGTGCGCGGCCCATGCGGGGGGTGCAGGGCCGCGGCCACGGCGTGTGACTCTCGTCTCATCACCGGAACCAGACTGGCGCCGCCACCGAAACTCATCGCCCTCCGCCGGGACGTCAGAGCTGGTGCGCAGCGGTCTCGAGCTCGGCGGCGGTCGGAAACGAGGTCTGGGTGCCCTGGCGCTGCACCGACAGGGCACCGGCGACACAGCCCAGACGGACCGCCTCGCGAGGGTTCAGCCCGGCGGCGAGACCCACGGCGAACGTGCCGACGAAGGCGTCCCCGGCGCCGGTCGTGTCGACGGCGGTGACGGCTGGTGCCGGCACCGGATCGGCCGCCTCGGTGCTCGCCGCGACGAGCGCCCCGGCCGCGCCGAGCGTGACCACCATGCCACAGCGCCACTCGGCTGCCGCCGCGGCGACCGCGTCCGTCGTCGGCCCGGAGCCGAACAGGAGGGCGAACTCCGACTCGTTGGCCACGAGCCAGTCGACGTGGGCGAGGACGGCGGGCTCGACCGGCGCGGCCGGTGCCGGATTGAGGACGGTCAGCGCGCCGGTGGCGCGGGCCGCGTCGAACGCGGCGGCCGTCGCAGCCTGCGGCGTCTCGAGCTGGGCGACGACGGCGTGGGGCCGGCGGCCGGCGAGGGCGTCCGTGACGTGACCGGCGGTGAGGGCGCCGTTGGCGCCGGGGACGATCAGGATGCGGTTGCTGCCCGCGGCATCGACCCAGATCGAGGCGACCCCGCTCGACACCCCGGACACCCGCGTGATGCCCGTCGCGTCGACCGCCATCGCCGCGAGGTTGGCGATCGTGGCGTCGCCGAGGTCGTCGTCACCGAGACAGCCGATCATCGCCACCCGGGCGCCGAGGCGCGCCGCCATCACCGCTTGATTGGCGCCCTTGCCGCCGAATCCCTGCCCGTACTGCTCGGCGACGAGCGTCTCACCCTCGTCGGGAACGCGCTCGCAGTACACGACCTGGTCGACGTTCAGCGAACCGACGACGACGAGCTCGACCGACCCGAAGCGTTCGATCATCGCGACCCTGCGGGCCGGCGCTCAGCTCGACAGCTGGGGCGGCAGCCCGAACAGCGGGAACAGCGTGTCAGTGTCGAGGAAGGCGTTGAGCCCGACGATGCGGTCGCCGGAGACCTCCGGGACCTGGAGCGCCCATGGCTTCCACTCGCCGGGACCGCTCGGCCGGTACTGCCCGAACGCCGGGCCGCCGTTCGCCTGGGTCGGGATCATCTTCGATCCCCGGCAGTGGACGCCGGGACCGAGGTGCCAGCGGGCGATCTCGGACGGGCCGCGCAGCCACAGCGCGTACGGCGGCATCGACATCGTGGCGTCCTCGTGGAGCAGGGCGACGAGCGAGTCGATGTCATAGCGCTCGAAGGCATCGACGTACCGATCCACCAGCTCCTGCTGGGCGTCGTCGAACGTGGGCGCTTCGGCGTTGGCGAGATCGCTCGCGGCGAGCGTCGCCCGGGCCCGTTGGAGCGCGCTGTTCACCGATGCGGTGGTGGTGTCGAGGAGCGTGGCGACCTCGTCGGCCTTCCAGTGCAGCACCTCGCGCAGGATCAGCACGGCCCGTTGCCGGGGCGGCAGCTCCTGCAGGGCGGCGACGAAGGCGAGGCGGATCGTCTCCCGGGCGACCGCCACCTCGGCCGGGTCGTCGTCGGCGCCGAGGACGCGGCCGTCGGGGATCGGCTGCAACCAGTGGTTCTCGGGCAGGGTGTCGCCGGGACCCGCCGGTGCTGTGACGGCCGGCCCGAGATCCATCGGACGGGCCCGCCGCTGGCGTCCGCCGAGGAAGTCGAGGCAGACGTTGGTGGCGATGCGGTAGAGCCAGGTGCGCACCGACGACCGTCCCTCGAAGCGATCGAAGCTGCGCCACGCCCGGATCAGCGTCTCCTGGGCGGCATCCTCGGCCTCGAACGCCGAGCCCAGCATGCGGTAGCAGTAGCCGGTGAGCTCGACCCGGTACTGCTCGAGCTCGCCCTCGATTCCGGCCCCCTCGCGGCCGACAGCGGTGCGGGTCGAGCGACCGGTGGTGGCGGTGTGGGGCATCGCTCGCACCCTATCCCGAGGGTGCGCGCACGGGCACCGGAGGTTGCGGGCCAGGTCCGCAGGCGTACGATCGACGCATGACAGCAACCGCCGAGCAGCCCCGCTGGCGGGGCATCAACCATCTCGCGCTGGTCACGTCCGACATGGACGCCACGGTGCGCTTCTACCACGGCGTGCTCGGTGCCCGGCTGGTGGCGACGATCGGCACCGCCTCGTTCCGGCACTACTTCTTCGAGGTCGGAGCGCAGAACACGATCGCCTTCTTCGAGTACGCCGACGCCGACCTGGCGCGCTTCGCCAAACCCGCAGGGGTACCGGACAAACGGGCCATCCAGTTCGACCATCTCTCGCTCAACCTCCCGGACGAGCGCTCCCTCGAGTCGCTGCGCGCCCGGCTCAAGGAGGCCGGCTGTGAGGTCACCGACGTCGTCGACCACGGGTTCATGCGCTCGATCTACTTCACCGATCCGAACGGCATCGCCCTCGAGGCGTCGTGGTGGGTCGACGACGCCACCGGGCGTGACGCCGACTACCGCGACGACGGGCTGTTCGCCGACAGCGACCCGGTGCCGGCGGTGCGCGAATTGATGGCGACGGGAGCGCTCGACTCCACCCCGACGACCCAGCTCGTCCAGGATCCGACCGACATCCCCGATCCCGCATAGCGATTCCGCTGAACGCTCGTTCGACAAACGAGTGTACGATGCGAGGCGGTGAACGAGGACGCCACGATCCTCCACGCCGACCTCGACGCCTTCTTCGCGTCGGTGGAGCAGCGGGACGACCCGCGCCTGCGCGGCCGGCCGGTGATCGTCGGCGGCGGCGTCGTGCTGGCGGCCAGCTACGAGGCCCGGGCGTACGGCGTCTACGGCGCGATGGGCGGGACCCAGGCGCGCCGGCTGTGCCCGCACGCGATCGTCGTCCCGCCGCGCATGGAGGCCTACTCGGAGGCGAGCAAGGCCGTGTTCCAAGTGTTCGACGACACGACACCGCTCGTCGAGGGGCTGTCGATCGACGAGGCGTTCCTCGACGTCGGCGGGCTGCGGCGGGTGTCCGGCACTCCGGCGGAGATCGCCCTGCAGTTGCGACGGGACGTGCGCGAGCGGGTCGGTCTGCCGATCACGGTCGGGGTGGCGCGGACGAAGTTCCTCGCCAAGGTGGCGAGCGGGGTGGCCAAGCCCGACGGCCTGCTCGTCGTGCCGGTCGGCGGCGAGCTGGCCTTCCTCCACCCGCTACCGGTCGAGCGGTTGTGGGGCGTCGGGCCGGCGACCGCCGGCAAGCTCCACGCGCGGGGGATCACGACCGTCGCCGACGTCGCCCGGCTCCCCCAGGGCGCGCTGGTCTCGATGCTCGGCCGGGCGTCGGGTCACCACCTCCATGCCCTCGCCCACAACCGTGATCCCCGGCCCGTGGAGGCTCGGCGCCGGCGCCGGTCGATCGGCTCCCAGCGCGCCCTCGGTCGCCGAGCGCGGCCACCGGACGCGATCGACGCTGTCGTGGTCGGCCTCGTCGACCGCGTCACCCGCCGGATGCGCACCGCTCGGCGGATCGGTCGGACGGTGACGCTGCGGCTGCGCTTCGACGACTTCTCCCGGGCCACGAGGTCGCACACGTTGCGCTGGCCGACGGCGGAGACCCGGACGATCCTCACCGCGGCTCGTGGTCTGATGGAGGCGGCGACGCCGCTGGTCGAGCAGCGCGGCCTGACGCTGGTCGGGATCGCCGTCGCCAACCTCGACGACGACGACACCGTCCAGCTCGCGCTGCCGTTCGAACGACCGGGCGGCCCGCTCGACACCGTCGTCGACGCCGTGCGCGAGCGCTTCGGCACCAGTGCCGTCACGCGGGCCGTGCTGCTCGGCAACGACGGCCCACCCGCGATGCCGCTGCTGCCGGACTGACCACCCGTGTGGTGGAATTGGCCTCGCCATGAGCCTCTACTACGTGCAGAAGTTCCTCTTCGAGCTCAACCGCGACCCCGCGCGGCAGCAGGCGTACCTGGCCGACCGGGACAGCGCGCTGGCCGGCTACGAGCTCGCCGACGACGAGCGCGCCGCGCTCGTCGCGCCGGACATCGGATTCCTGTACCACCTCGGGGTCAACGGCCAGATCCTGATGTACTTCGCCGCGCTGCACGAGATCCCGTGGGCTGACTACCTGCAGCGGATGCGCGACGGCATCGCCACCTACGGCCCGGTCCGCGAAGGGGTCTACGCGATGACCGGCTACGAAGGCGTCGACGCCCAGGCCGCCCAGCGGGAGCGGAGCGAGTCGTGAGCCTGGTGTTCGCCGGTGTGTGCAGCCATGCTCCCGGCATCACGGCCCGCTCCGAGCTCGCCGACCCCGAATTGCGGGACGGGCTGTACGCGGCGTTCGACGACCTGCGGGCACGGCTCGAGGCGTCCCGACCCGACGCCTTGGTGGTGCTCGCCGCGGAGCACTTCGCCAACTTCTTCATGAACAACATGCCGAGCTTCGCCGTCGGCATGGCCGACTTCTACGACGGCCCGATCGAGGATCCGGCGTGGCTGCGCATCGACCGCAACCGGGTGCCCGGCGATCGAGACCTGTCGAAGCGCCTGATCGAGGAGATCATGCAGACCGTGGACGTCGCCTACGCCGAGGAGTGGCGCCTCGACCACGGGATCATGGTCCCGCTGCACTTCCTGACGCCGCGGTACGACTTGCCGTTGGTCCCGGCGAACATCAACTGCCAGGGCCCCCCGCTCGCCCCGCTGCACCGGGCGTGGGCGTTCGGCGAGGCCCTGCGGCGGGCGGTCGACGCGGTGCCCGAGCGCATCGCCGTGATCGGCACGGGTGGGATCTCGCACTGGCCGGCGACGCCGGACTCCGGCAAGATCAACGAGGCCTGGGACCGGGAGTTCCTCGACCGGTGGTGCCGCAACGACCGCGAGGCGCTCGTCGGCTACGAGGATCTCGACGTCTACGCCGACGCCGGGCAAGGCGGGTTCGAGATCCGTACGTTCGTCGCCGTGGCGGGTGCCGCTGCCGGCGCCGAGGGGACCGTGCACTTCTACGCGCCGATCCCGATCTTCGCCGTGGGCTGCACCGTGGCGACGTACGCCGTCGCGTAGCAAGTCGGGGACGGTCAGCTGTACTGGTCGAGGATGGTCGACTCGGTGACCCGTTCCAGGGTGTCCTTGATCGCCATCGCCGTCACCTCGTCGACGTCGTCGACGGCCATCAGATCGGCGATCGTCGCCCGCTGCAGCTTGGCCAGCCCACCGAAGTGGTCGGCGATGGTGGCGGCCTTGTCCGCGGGCAGCCGGTGCACCCGGTGGAGGAGGCGCAAACCCTTGGGGACGACCTCCTGGTCGAGGTTGCGGCTGTCGCTGTCCCGGCGCAGGGAGGCGGCGGCGATGCGATGGTCGAGCACCTCGTCGTCGTCCAGCCGGGACATCTCGGCCAGGGTCTCGGCGACGGTCCGCCCGGCCGGGAGATAGTCGGCGATGACCAGATCGAGCTCGTCGTCGACGTCGCTGTAGATCTCGTCGAGTTGCAACCGCAGGAGGCGGGCGTCGAGGCCGAGCTCGATGATCATCGTCTCGATCTCGTCGGCGATGCGGTGCACCATCTCGCCCCGCTGGACCACGGTGACGACGTCGCGCAGCGACACGACATCTTCCAGCTCGGCGGCGGTGAGGTTGGCGATGGCGTCGTCGAGGCGCACCTTGTACCGCTCGAGCGTCTGCAGCGCCTGGTTGGCCCGGTCGAGGAGCCGGCCGATGTCCTGCAGCTGGTGCCGGGACCCGCCGGCGTAGACGTTGATGATCCCCATCTCCTCGCTCGCCGAAACGACGGGCACGTTCAGCGAGCGCGAGACCCGCTCGGCCGTGCGGTGCCGGGTGCCGGTCTCCACGGTCGGGACGGTGGGGTCGGGGACGAGGTGGACGTTGGCTCGGGCGATCCGGCTGCCGTCGGACGACAGGATGATCGCCCCGTCCATCTTGGCCAGCTCGGACAGACGTTGCGGGCTGTAGGGGGCGTCGACGAGGAATCCACCCGAGCAGATCGTCAACACGGTCGGGCCGTCGTCGAGGACGAGCAGGGCGCCGGCGTGGGATCGGATCACCCGGTCGATGCCGTCACGCAGGGGCGTTCCCGGCGCCACCCTGGAAAGCGCGTCGCGCAGCTCGTCGTTGACGGCGCGGTGCCGGCTCACCATACGGGGATTCTAGGAGTCGCCGGCCGAGGCCCCCCAACCACTCTCCGGCCCGCACGCCCGGGCCAGCGCCTCGGCCAGGGTGGCGACGCGGACCAACTCGATGCCGTCGACGGGCGGCGACGACGGCGGCACGATCGCCCGGCGATATCCGAGCCGGGCCGCCTCGGTGAGCCGGCGGGTCGTGCGGGCGACCTGGCGCACCTCGCCGCCGAGCCCGACCTCGCCGATCACGACCAGATCGTCGGGCACGATCAGCTCGGCGGCGGCCGCGGCGACGGCGAGGGCCACGCCGAGGTCGGTGCCGGGCTCGGTGAGCCGCATCCCGCCGACGGCGGAGACGTAGACATCCTGGGCGCCGAGCCGCACCAGGGCGTGACGTTCGAGCACGGCGAGGAGCAGCGCCAGGCGGCCGCTGTCGAGGCCCTGGGCGTTGCGCCGCGGCGGGGAGCCCGAGGCATTCGGCACGGTGAGGGCCTGGATCTCCACGAGCACGGGCCGGTGCCCCTCGATGACCGGGACGACGACCGAGCCGGTGAGCCCGCGGCGGCGGTCGGAGAGGAACAGCTTGGACGGGTCGGGCACGCCGACGAGGCCGTGCCCGGTCATCTCGAACAGCCCGAGCTCGTTGGTGGAGCCGAAGCGGTGCTTCACGGCGCGCAACATCCGCAGCGCGTGGTGACGTTCACCCTCGAACGAGAGCACGGTGTCGACGACGTGTTCGAGCACACGGGGGCCGGCGAGCGAGCCGTCCTTGGTGACGTGGCCGACGAGCACCATCGCGACGCTTCGCCGCTTGGCTTCGACGACCAGCTGCTGGGCGCAGTCGCGCACCTGGCCGATCGACCCGGGCGCTGACGCCAGGCGCCCGTCGGCGATGGTCTGGATGCTGTCGATCACGACGAGGTCGGCTGCGGTGCTGTCGATCGCCGCGAGGACCCCTTCGAGCGAGCTCTCGGCGGCGATCCACAGCTCCGGTCGCACCGCGCCGAGGCGCTCGGCGCGCAGCCGCACCTGCTGCGGGCTCTCCTCGGCGCTGACGTAGAGGGTGGAGCCCGGCCACCAGGCCACGAGCTGCAGCAGCAGCGTGCTCTTGCCGATGCCCGGCTCGCCGCCGAGCAGGGTGACGGAACCGGGCACGATGCCGCCGTCGAGCACGCGGTCGAGCTCGCCGATGCCCGTTGGCCGGGGCTGGCCGAGGAGGGCGTCGATGTCGTGGAGGAGGCTGAGCTCGGACATCGCGGCGACGCCCGGCGGCCGGCCGGCGGCGGCCGCGTCGTCGCCCACCTCCTCGACGAGACTGTTCCACGCGCCGCACCCCGAGCACTGCCCCGACCACTTCGGGTGATTGGTGCCGCACTCCTGGCAGGCGTGCACGGTCCTCGTCCTGACCATGGCCCCATCATGAAGAAGGGGTGTCAGCACCTCGCCCCATGCCGTGGGTCTGGGCGGGATCCTTGCCAACAGTTGGCAAAATTCCCGCCCAGATGGTGGATTGACAAGATTCCCGCCCAGATGGGGGAGTCACGGCGGGTCGTCGGCGAGCGCCTCCTTGGCGACGGCGATCGCCGTGTTGGCGGCGGGGATGCCGGCGTAGGCGGCCGTGTGGAGGATCACCTCGGTGATCTCCTCCGGGGTGAGTCCGTTGCGCAGCCCGGCGCGGATGTGCATCCCCAGCTCGTGCTCGGCCCGCAGCGCGGTGAGCAGGGCGATGGTGATGCACGATCGCGTGCGGCGGTCGAGGCGGTCGTCGCGTGTCCACAGCGAGCCCCACGCCGACGTCGTGATGTAGTGCTGGAAGTCGGCGTCGAGGTCGGTCGTGGCCGCGACGGCCCGGTCGACGTGCTCGTCCCCGAGCACCTCGCGGCGCACCCGCATGCCCGCCTCGTAGCGGTCGTCGCTCATCCGCCGCCCCCTCCGCCGAGCAGGTGGTCCTCCAACAAGGCGTTGACCTCGGCCGCCCGCTCCCAGCTCGCCAGGTGGGCGGCCTCGAGGATCTCGACGCGCGCGCCGGGGACGAGCGAGGCGATCAGCTCGCCGTGCTCGACCGGCGTCGCCGGATCGAGTGCGCCGGCGACGACCAGTGTCGGCGTGGCCACGCCGGGCAGGTCGGCGCGCAGGTCCATCGCCGCGATCGCCTCGCAGCACCAGGCGTAGCCATCCCGGTCGACCGACGACACCATGGCCACGAGCTCGGCGAACTCGTCGGGATGGGCGTCCCGATAGTCCGGTGACAGCCACCGCCCGACGACCGTTTCGGCGATCGCGCTGGTCCCGCCGGCGCGCACCGCGGCCGCCCGCTCCTCCCACGCCGATGGCGGCCCGAGCTGGGCGGACGTGCAGAGCAGGGCCAGGCGATCGACGCGTTCGGGGTGATCGATGGCCAGCGCCATCCCGATCATCGCCCCGATCGAGAGCCCGACGATGTGCGCCCGGTCGACGTCGGCCCGGTCGAGGGCGGCGACGACCCCGTCGGCGAGCCCGGCGATCGTGTACGGGCCGGGCGCGGCCGGGCTCTTGCCGTGACCCGGGTGGTCGACGAGCAGGCAGCGGAAGCGGTCGCCGAGCTGGCTGATCTGCGGTTCCCACATCGCCGCCGTGCTCCCGAGGGACCCCAGCCAGACGACGACCGGGCCGGCGGACGATCCCGTCTCCTCGATGTGCAGGTCGGTGATGTTGGTCATCGCGGCTCCTCCTGACTCCTCGCCAGATTGGCCGCCATCCGCTGCTCGTCGACGGTCAACCGCTCGAGGCTCGTCCCCAGCCAGTCGACCGCGGCCGCCGTCGCACGGAGCAGCGCGTTCAGCGCCGGCCACTCGGCGTGCCACGCTCCGGCCGCCCGCTCGAGCTCGTGGCTGCCGGCGGCGGCGAGCAGCGTGGCCACCAGTCCGGGCGTCTGCATGGCCGCGGCCCGGGCGCTGACCGCGGCGACCGGGTTGTGCTTGTGCGGCATCGACGACGACCCGCCGGCACCCGCGGCGCGCTCGGCCACCTCGCCCACGTCGCTCTGCGCCAGCAGCACGATGTCGAGGGCGATCGCACCGATCGTCGACGCCGCCAGTCCCCAGGCCCCGGCGATCGCCGCCGTCGGGGCCCGCTGGGTGTGCCACGACGTGGCCGGCGCGACCAGCGTCAGCCGCGCGGCGACCAGCGCGACGACGGCTCCGAACTCCGGCCCGAACGACGCTCGGTCGCCGACGGGCCCGCCGAGCTGGAGCGGCAGCTGGGTGTCGACCCGCCCGATCTCGGTCCGGGCGGCATCGAGCCCGGCGAGCCAGCGGTCGACCACCGCGCCGAACGTCGTCGGCACGGCGTGTTGGAGCAGGGTGCGCCCGATCATCGGCGTCGCCCCGTGGGCGCGGGCGAGGTCGGCGGCAACGCCCCGCACCGCGACGAGCCGGTCGCGGACCAGGTCCGAGCAACGCCGCACGACGAGCATCGCCGCGGTGTCGAGGATGTCCTGACTGGTCGCCCCCCGATGGAGCAGCTCGCCCGCCGCAGAGCCGGCCAGCTCCTCGAGCATCGGCACGAGCGGGATCACCGGGTTGCCGCCCAGCTCGGCGGCGGCGAACACCGCCGCGGGGTCGACGCGCTCGACCGCGCACGCGTCGGCGATCGCCGTCGACACGTCGGGCGGCGCGGCGAGCACTTGCGCCCACGCCTGCGCCAAGGCCGCCTCGACCTCGATCATCGCCGCCAACCAGGCGGTCGCCGATGTCGCCGCGGCCACCGGGCCGCGGTTGACGAGGAAGTCGAACGGACCGCCTTCAGATGGCGAAGAAGACGGATTCATCCTCGCCCTGGAGGCGGATGTCGAAGCGGTAGGTGGCCTCGCCGTCCGGCGTGGCGACGAGCAGCGACCGCCGGTCCGGGTCGACCACCGCCAACGTCGGGTCGGTGGCGTTGGCGTCCTCCTCGTCGCCGAAGTACACCCGGGTGACGACCCGGTCGAGCAGCCCCCTGGCGAACACCGACATGACGAGATGTGGCGCCTGGGCGGTGCCGTCGCGTGTGGGGGCCGGCGGGGGCTTGGTGGTCCGGATCTCCCAACCGCCGTCGGCGTCGGTCGCGCTGCGGGCGAAGCGCTCGTCGACCTGCCACGTCTCGATGAGCCCGTCCGGGATGGGGTCGCCGTTGCCGTCGGTGAGCCGGCCGCGCACGACGATCGCGCCGTCGGCGCCGTCGGTCACGGCGAAGCGGTCCGCCGGGTCGGCGAGGGCGATGTGGAGGAACGGCCCGACGGTCTGCGACGCCGTGTGTCCGGGCGGAGAGTCAGCCATCGGCCCGGTCGTTGTCGAACGGGGTCCGCGCCGGCCCGCGGACGACGATGTCGAAGCGGAACCCCAACGCCCATTCGGGCTCGGTGACGTCGTGGTCGTACTCGGAGATCACGCGCTCGCGGGCGGCCGGGTCCGGGATCGAGTTCCAGATCGGGTCCTGGAAGAAGAGCGGATCACCGGGGAAGTACATCTGGGTCACCAGCCGCTGACGGAACGAGCGGCCGAACACCGAGAAGTGGATGTGGGCGGGTCGCCACGCGTTGGGATGATTGCGCCAGGGATAAGCGCCCGGGCGAATCGTGACGAAGCGGTAGCTGCCGTCGGCGCCGGTGAGGCAGCGGCCGCCGCCGGTGAAGTTGGGGTCGAGCGGGCCGGGCCACTGGTCGTTCGGATGGCGATAGCGGCCGGATGCGTTGGCCTGCCAGATCTCGATCAGCGACGACGGGATCGGCCGCCCGCCGGCGTCGAGCAGCCGGCCGGTGACGACGATGCGCTGACCGACAGCCTCCCCGTCGGGTCCGATCGTCAAGTCGGTGTCGGCCGGCGTCACCGCGCTCTCGCCGAAGACCGGACCGGACAGCTCGGTGAGGTCGGCCTTGGCCGGATCGAGCACGACCGGATCGCGCCGAGGGTGGCGCAACGCCGCCGAGCGGTACTCCACCGAGTCCAGCGGCGGATGCGTGCCCGGCGGCGGAGGGGCGAAAGAGTCCCAGTCGTCGCTGGTGATCGTCATGAAGTACCTCCGTACATGTCGCCGAACGGTAGGCCCGTGTAGTTCTCGGCGAGGTTGCGCGCCGCGTTGACCGAGCCGGTCACGAGGGCCAGCTCGGAGAGCTGCAGCTGCCGTTGGAACGGGTCGTCGCCGAAGCGGTGCAGCATCGACGTCATCCACCACGAGAAGTGCTGCGCCCGCCACACCCGGCGTAGGCAGGCCGCGGTGTAGTCGTCGAGCCGCTCGCCGCGGCCGTGGTTGAGGACGTCGTCGAGGATGCCGGCGAGCACGAACACGTCGGCGATGGCCAGGTTCATCCCCTTGGCTCCGGTCGGCGGCACGATGTGGGCGGCGTCGCCGGCGAGCACCAGGTTGCCGTGGCGCATCGGCGTCGTCACGAAGCCGCGCATCTCGGTGATTCCCTTGTCGAGGATCGGGCCGGTGTTGAGGACGAACCCGTCCTCGGTCGGCAGGCGGGTCTCGAGCTCGGACCAGATGCGGTCGTCCGACCAGCCGTCGAGGGTCTCGTCGGCGGGGACCTGGAGGTAGAGCCGGGTGATCGTCGGCGAGCGCATGCTGTAGAGGGCGAAGCCCCGTTCGTGGCTCGAGTAGATCAGCTCGTCCTGGGTCGGGGCGGCCTCGGCCAGGATGCCGAGCCAGGCGAACGGGTACTGCCGGTCGTACTCCGCGCGGTCGGGCACGAGCGGACGGCAGACGCCGTGGAACCCGTCGCAGCCCGCCACGACCTGGCAGCGCAGCTCCCGCGGCTCGCCGTGGTGGCGGTAGCGGATGAGCGGCTTGTCGGTGTCGACGTCGACCGGCTCGACGTCGAGCGCTTCGAACCCGATCGGGTCGCCGGCCGCGAGCCGGGCGGCGATGAGGTCCTTGACGACCTCCTGCTGGCCGTACACGGTGATCGACCGGCCGACGAGCTCGACGAAGTCGATGTGGTGACGCCGGTCGTCGAAGGCGAGCTGGATGCCGCGGTGCGGGAGGCTCTCGCGGTCGAGGCGCTCGGCCAGGCCGAGGTCGCGCAGGAGCTCGACGGTCGGTGCCTCGAGCACGCCGGCGCGGACGCGGTGTTCGACGTACTCGCGGTCGCGGAGCTCGAGCACGACGCTGTCGAGCCCCCGTTCGCGCAGCAGGTGGGCGAGCACGAGGCCGGCCGGTCCGGCCCCGACGATGCCGACCTGGGTCTCGTCGGGGATGTCGTTCACGCGGTCGCCCCGGATGTGATCGTGGCCTGCAGCTCGCGGAGCACCGCGAGTTCGTCGGGCGTGGGCGGCGGCACCTCCTCGATCTCGTCGGCGACGGCGAGTTTCCAGCCGGTCGCCTCGTGGGCGTGGTCGACGGTCGCCCCCGGCTGCAGCGCGACCAGGGTCAGCTCGCACGTCTCCGGGTCTGGGCGCAGGATGCCGATATCGGTGACGACGGTCCGCGGCCCGGCGCCGCGCAGGCCCAGCCGCTCCCGGTCGCCAGGGCCCCCGCCGAACCCCATCGACGACACGAAATCGACTCGCTCCACGAACGCCCGTGGTGTCTGCCGCAGCATCACCATCACCTCCCGGCAGGACGCCGCGATCTCGGGCGCCCCGCCGGCGCCGGGCAGGCGCACCTTCGGCGACTCGTAGTCGCCGATGACCGTGGAGTTGATGTTGGCGAACCGGTCGATCTGGGCGCCGCTGAGGAACCCGACGTCGATGCGCCCTGGTTGGAGCCAGTAGTTGAAGACCTCGGGCACGGAGATCACGCTGTCGGCGGTGTCGGCGAGCTCGCCGTCGCCGATCGACAGCGGCAACCGCTGCGGCTTGGAGCCCAGCGTGCCGGACTCGTAGACGAGCACCAGGTTCGGGGCGTGGGTGCGCCGGGCGAGGTTGGCGGCGGTGCTCGGCAGCCCGATCCCGACGAAGCACACCGCGCCGTCTTCCAGGCAGCGGGCGGCGGCGATGGTCATCGCGTCGTCCGGGGTGAAGTCGTTCGCCATGTTCACGTGCCCACCGTGTTCATCACGGTGGACTCGAGCCACTCGAGGAACCGGTCGCGGTCGGCCGAGATCGTGTCCCACGCCCGGTAGTAGTCGTTGTCGCGGACGGAGTAGCCCTGCGCGTACGACGGGTGGGTGCCACCGGGCACGGCCGCCACGTGGGACACGACCCAGCTCGGCAGGACGACGCTGCCGGGGCGCGGCTCGAGCTCCTCGACGATCTCCTCCACCGTGACCAGCGCGCGCCGAGCGGCCAGCACCGCCTCCTTCTGCACCCCGGTGATGCCCCACATCATCACGTTGCCGGTGCGATCGGCCTGCTGGGCGTGGATGATCGAGACGTCGAGGTTGAGCGCCGCGACCGCGGTGAGCTCCTCGCCGGTGAACGGGCAGGTGACCGGCGCGAGGGTGGGCGTGTGGTCGAGCAGGTCGGTGCCGCGGTACCCCCGCAGCACGGCGAAGGGAAGGCCGGCGGCCCCGGCGGCGTAGCGGTTCGCCATCCCGGCGTGGCTGTGCTCCTCGATCTCGAGCGGCTGCGGCCAGCCCCGTTCGACCGCGTCCCGGAAGCGGTACAGCGATCCGACGCCGGGGTTGCCGCCCCACGAGAAGATCATCTTGCGCACGCACCCGGCGCCGATCAGCTGGTCGTAGACGATGTCGGGTGTCATCCGCACGACCGTCAGGTCGCGGCGGCCCTGGCGGATGATCTCGTGGCCGGCGGCCACCGGGATGAGATGGGTGAACCCTTCCAGCGCGACCGTGTCGCCGTCGTGCACCAGCTCGGCGACCGCCTCGGACAGTGACGTGATCGTCGTCATACTCGGGCGACGCAGCCCGCCAAATGATACGCAGAGCGCACGGTTGTTCGTCAAGTGAACACGCGCCTACGCTGGGCCGATGCCCGACGCGCCGCGAACCGTCTACGTGGTGGACGCCTGCCGGACCCCGATCGGCCGCCACCGGGGCGCGCTCTCGGACGTCCGCCCGGACGATCTCGCCGCCCACGCCCTCCGGGCCGTGGTCGACCGCAACCCCGCCGTGCCGCCGGAGGCGATCAACGACGTCGTGCTCGGGGCGGCCAACCAAGCGGGGGAGGACAACCGCAACGTCGCCCGCATGGCCGTACTCCTCGCCGGGCTGCCGATGTCGATTCCCGGCGCGACCGTCAACCGGCTGTGCGGCTCGGGCCTCGACGCCGTCAACCGGGTCGCCGCCGACCTCGCCCTCGGTCACGGCGACGTCGCCCTCGCGGGCGGCGTGGAGGCGATGAGCCGAGCTCCGTTCGTCCTGCCGCCGCGCCACTGATCGGTCTTCCGCGCACCCAGGAGCTGGTCGACACCGCACTCGGCTGGCGATTGGTGAACCCGACGATGCCGGCCGAGCACACGATCAGCCTCGGCATGACGGCCGAGGTGCTGGCGGCCGAGTACGAGATCGGTCGCGAGGACCAGGACGCGTTCGCCCTGGACAGCCATCGCAAGGCGATCGCCGCCCAGGAGTCGGGCCGGTTCGATGCCGAGCTGGTCCCGGTCCAAGCCGGCGACACCGAGGTGAGCGCAGACGAAGGGCCGCGTGCCGACACCAGTCTCGAGCGGCTGGCGAAACTCAAGCCGGTATTCGCCACCGACGGCACGGTGACCGCCGGCAACTCCAGCCCGCTCAACGACGGGGCGGCGGCAGTACTGCTCGCCAACGACGACGGCATCGCCCGCCACGGGCTCACGCCGTTGGCGCGCGTGGTGACGTGGGCCGCGGCGGGGGTCGAGCCGCGGCGGATGGGCATCGGTCCTGCGCCCGCGCTGCGGCTGGCCCTGGAACGGGCGGGATGGAAGCTCGACGAGCTCGAAGTCGTCGAGCTCAACGAGGCGTTCGCCGCCCAAGCGCTGGCCGTGGTGGCCGAGCTCGGCCTCGACCAGGGACGCGTCAACCCGCTCGGCGGGGCGATCGCCCTCGGCCATCCCCTCGGCTGCTCCGGCGCCCGCATCCTCACCACGCTGGTCCACCAGCTGGCGGCTCGACCGTCCGGGACCCGCGGCGCCGCCACGATGTGCATCGGCGTCGGCCAGGGCATCGCCACGCTCGTCGAACGGGTCTGACCCTCGCGACCCCGTCCGATGGAGGCGCGTCGTCAGGGCGACCTGGTCGATTCGCCAGTGTGCCGACGCGCCGAGGGGGTCACCATGCGATCATTGCGGCGAGGGGGTCCGGGCGTGGGCGTATTTCGACTGGTGGGCCGCGAGGGAGCGGCACTGACGGTGTCGGCGCGTGATGACTGACATCCGGGTCGCCGACCGGTACGAGCCGTTGGAGGTCATCGGCCGCGGCGGCGAGGCCACGGTGGTCAAGGCGGTCGATACGCGGCACGAACGACTCGTTGCGTTGAAGGTGCGGGTCGTGCCACCTCACGGATCACCCGACGACCTCCTCACCGAGGCGCGCGCCTTGCTGTCGCTCCCATCCCACCCGGGCCTGGCCCACGCTCGCGACGATCTCTTCGACGACGGCCGCCACGTGCTGGTGCTCGACTGGGTCGAGGGCGTGAACCTCGCCCGACTGCTCGCCGATGAGGGTGCTCCGGGGCTGCCGGTGACGAGCGTGCTGCGCTGGACCGCTCAGGTCGCCGAAGCCCTGACCGTGCTCCACCAGCACGGCGTCGTCCACGGCGACGTCAAGCCGGCCAACCTGATCCTCGACCGCAACGGGCGGGTCGTGCTCGTCGACCTCGGCTCGTCGTCCGTGCCGCAGCACGAGGGTCCTCGCGGTGGGACGCCGGGGTTCCGGGCGCCTGAGGTCGCCGCCGGCACGCCCGCGGATCGGGTCAGCGACGTGTTCGGCCTGACGGCGACGGCGTTCACGCTGCTGACCGGCTCTCCCCCGACGGGTCGCCGGCCGGAGTGGAACGGGGTCACGCCTGACGTCGCTGAGCGACTCGAGGTCGCGCTCCGCGCCGGCCTCTCGATCGACCCCGCCCGCCGCCCGGCGACGCCGGGCGAGCTGGTTGAGCGGCTGCGCGCCGGTTGGGACGATCAGACTCCGACCGGTGTCGGCACGGTCGTGCTCACCGACGTCGTCGACTCCTCGACGCTGTGGGAGCAGTCACCCCAGCGGGTGCCAGCCCTGCTGGCGGAGATGCAGCTCGTCGTGGACCGAAACGTCGAGGAACACGGTGGCCGCCGCATCGGGGCGACGGTCGAGGGCGACACCACGGTCTCGGTCTTCCCGAGCGTGTCGAGCGCCGCTCGGCGCCGCGGTTGCAGTCCAACGCGACCTGGCGAACCGACCCGGCGCGCTCCGAGTTCGCGCTGGCATGGCCACCGGCGAGCTGGTCCCGCTCAACGGCGACGTCCACGGTCCGACCCTGAACCGCGCCGCTCGCGTTCGCGATCTCGCGCGGGCCGGAGAGATCCTGCTGTCGGCCTCGACCGCCGACCGCGGCAATCTGCTCAACACGATCGAGAGCAACCCGCAGGCGGTGGGGGTCATCCGCAACGGCCAGCCCCGATTGGTCGGCGTGGACAGCGCGCCGATCCGTCGACAGGCGATCGTGCTCGACAGCCGCGACGAGGTCACGTTGTACGACATGTCCACTCGGCAGGCCGTGGCGAGCCTCGCCAAAGCGGGGACGAGCTACCGGGTCCCGGACTTCAGCCCGGACGGCGACGTCGTCGCCGTGTCGTCGTACTCGACGGAGTGCCTCGGGTCAGCAGACTGCGCCGATGCCGCCGTCGAGGTGTTCGACGCTCGTGACCTGAGTCCGCGTGGCGTCCGCTACGACGGTTTCCCCTACCGGGCAGCCGACGTCGCCTTCTCGCCGGATGGCTCCTCGCTCGCCGCGATCGGACCGCTCCCATGGGCGAACAGTGGCGGCAACATCGCCGTCTGGCGGGTAGACGCCCCCGGCGAGCCGGCGAGACGTCTCAGTCTGCGGGACGTCGGAGAGGACCGGTTCCTCACGCCGTTCAGCCCAGAATCCGGCTGGATCCGGTTCTCGCCCGACGGCACCCGCTTGTACGCGAGTGGAGCCGGCCCGACGATCGCCCTCGACGTGGCCACCGGTGAAGAGGTGGCCCGCTTCGACGGGCTCGGTGCGCTCGCCCTCAGCCCCGATGGGCGGACGATCGCGATCAACATGACCCAGGATCGCATCGAGCTGTTCGACACGGCGAGTGGGGCCCGGCGAGCCCAGCTGACCGGCCACGACGCCGCCGTGATCGCCGCCGTCTTCAGCGCCGACGGCACGATGATTGCGTCGGTGAGCAACGACGAGACCGTCATCGTGTGGGACGTCTCGACCGGCGAACGTCGGCAGCAGTTCCACGGTCACGCCGGCAGCGTCCTTGGAGTGGATTTCAGTGCCGACGGTTCCGAGTTGTTCACGTCGGGCGCCGACGGATCAGTGATCATCTGGGACCTCGATCGCACGCGCGGCCTGACCCGCGGTCTTGCACCGCCTCGAGATCCCAGGGCCTGGCGTGCGGGGCAACTTCAGCCCTGACGGTCGCCGCTACGCCTACGGAGCATCCGACGGTTCCGTCGGTGTGATCGACGTCGCCAGCGGCGAACGCTTCGGTTCCGTCGCCCCGCTGCATCAAGGCCCCACGAGGTGGGTCACCTTCTCGCCCGACGGCGCGACGCTCGCCAGCATCGGCTTCGACGGACAGATGGTGCTCGCGGATGCGGCGACGGCGACGCCGCGAGCACGAGTGCAACCAGGCCGGCCGAACCTTCTCGGCATGATGGTCTACGACGAGGACGGCCACACGATCGTGGTCGCCTACCAGGACGGGTCGGTGCTCACCTTCGACACCGATCCGGCGGCGTGGGAAGACCATGCCTGTGCCGTCGCCGGCCGGAACCTCACCGAGCAGGAGTGGCGTGATGCGTTCGGCGACCGTCCCTACCGCGAGACGTGCCCGGGCTCGGAGTCGTCGTGACATCAGGGCGACCTGGTCGATTGGACAGTGTGCGGACGCCCCCAACCGGGCACGATGGGGGCAGCGCGAGGAGGGGAGTCCGGCGTGAGTGCCTACTTCGACTGGTGGGACGGGAGGGAGCGGCGGGCGCTGGTGCTCGACGGTGAGCGCTTGACCGTCGGCAGCGCGGCGGACAACGACGTGGTCGTCGACGATGCGTCGGTCTCGCGCATCCATGCGATGCTCCACCAGCTCAACGGGAGATGGTTCATCGAGGACTGCGGGTCCCGCAACGGCACGGCCGTCAACGGACGGCAACTCACCGCGATGCATCCGCTGCGGTCGTCCGACGAGGTGCGCTTGGGTCGAGCCCGGCTGGTGTTCTGCGGTCAGGTGTCGGCGGGCGGGAATCCGACCGAAGCTGTCATCGAGCGGCCACCGATCACCGCTCGTGAGCACGACGTCCTGGTCGCGTTGTGTGGTCCGCTGGCCAACGGCGACATCTTCACCGAACCCGCCACCGTGCGCGAGATGGCGGCGGCGCTGACGGTGACGGAGAACGCGATCAAGCTGCACCTCGCCAACCTGGTGGCCAAGTTCGGCATCGACGGCCCGGAACGTCGGCGTTCACGCCTCGCCAACGCCGCCCTCGATTCCGGGGTCGTCACCCTCGCCGACCTGAGGGCTCGACATGACTGACACCCGGGTCGCCGACCGCTACGAGCCGTTGGAGGTCATCGGCCGCGGCGGCGAGGCCACCGTGCTCAAAGCAGTCGATACGCGGCACGAGCGACTCGTCGCGCTGAAGGTGCGCGTCGTGCCACCCGCCGGATCGCCCGACGACCTCCTCACCGAGGCCAGGGCGTTGCTGTCGCTCCCGCCCCACCCGGGGTTGGCCCACGCTCGCGACGATCTCTTCGACGACGGCCGCCACGTGCTGGTGCTCGACTGGGTGGAGGGGGTCAACCTCGCCCGGCTGCTCGCCGACGAGGGCCGTCCGGGTCTGCCGGTGTCGAGCGTGCTCCGCTGGATCGCCCAGGCCGCCGAGGCGTTGACGGCGCTCCACCAGCACGGGGTCGTCCATGGTGATGTCAAGCCGGCGAACCTGATCCTCGACCGTGACGGCCGGGTCGTGCTCGTCGACCTCGGCTCGTCGTCCGTGCCGCTGCACGAGGGTCCTCGCGGCGGGACCCCGGGCTTCCGCGCCCCGGAGATCGCCGGCGGGGCGCCGGCGGATCGCTTGAGTGATGTGTTCGGGCTGGCGGCGACGGCGTTCACGCTGCTCACCGGGAGCCCGCCGACGGGTGGGCCGCCGGTGTGGTTGGGGATCGCCGCTGACGTCGCCGAGCGGCTCGAGGCGGCGCTGCGGGCCGGGCTGTCGATCGATCCGGCCCGCCGGCCGGCAACCCCGGGCGAGCTGGTCGAACGGCTGCGCGCGGGCTGGGACGACCAGACGCCGACAGGTGTCGCCACAGTCGCTGCTCACCGACGTGGTCGACTCGTCGACGTTGTGGGAGCAGTCGCCGCAGCGGGTGCCCGCGCTGCTGGCGGAGATGCAGCTCATCGTCGACCGGAACGTCGAGGACCACGGCGGCCGGCGCATCGGCGCGACCGTCGAGGGCGACACGACCGTCTCGGTCTTTCCGAGCGTTGCGAGCGCGGTGCGGCGCGGCGATCGCGATCCAACAGGACCTGGCGAGCCGACCCGGCGCGCTGCGGGTGCGCGCCGGTATGGCAACCGGCGAGCTGGTCGTCGCTCAACGGCGACGTGCTCGGTCCGACCCTCAACCGCGCCGCTCGTGTCCGCGATCTCGCCCGTGGCGGCGAGGTCCTGCTGTCGGCCTCGACCGCTGAGGTGGTCCGCGCCGCGCCTCCTTCGGGCGTGGATGTGCTCGCACTCGGGCCCCACGTGCTGCGCGGCCTCGACGGTGCGGACGAGATCGCGGCCGTCGTGGCCGAGGGGGTCTCGACGCCGCCCGATCCGGCGCGCAGCCCGTATCCCGGTCTGGCGCCATTCGCGCCCGACGAATCCGACCTGTTCTTCGGCCGGGAGGAGGCCATCGAGCGATGCCTGCAGCTGTTCCGCACTCAGCAGTTCGTCGCCGTGGTGGGCGCCTCCGGGAGCGGCAAGTCGTCGCTCGTCCTCGCCGGGCTGGCGCCGCGGCTGACCGAGTTCGTGGTCCTGCGCCCCGGCGTCGACCCGCGCCGGTCGCTCGACAGCCGCCGACCTCCCCGGTCAGGCCGACGCCGTGTTGATCGTCGATCAGCTCGAAGAGCTCGTCACCCTGAGCCACGACCCCATCGAGCAGGCGGCGTTCGTCGACGCCATCCTCGCCCATCCCGGCGGGCTGATCGTCGCGGTGCGGGCCGATCTCTACGGCGAATTCGGTGTCTTCGACCAGCTCGCCGAGCGGCTCGCCTCCAGCCAGGTGCTGCTCGGACCGCTCGCCGAACCGGACCTGCGGCGCGCCGTGCAGGAGCCGGCCCGACGCTGTGGGCTCCAGGTCGAGGACGGCCTCGCCGAGGTCATCGCCGCCGACCTGGATGCCGCACCGGGCGCGTTGCCGCTGCTCGGTCACGCCCTCCGCGAAGCGTGGCGGCGCCGAGAGGGCCGCACGATCACGCTGGCCGGCTACCGGGCGTCCGGCGGGGTGCGTTCAGCGATCGCCGCCACCGCGGACCAGGCGCTCGCCGCGCTCGATCGCGAAGACCAGGAGGTCGCGCGGCGGGTCCTGTTGCGGATGGTCGAATTGCGGCCGGACGGTGACGACGCCCGACGCTGGGCGTCGCACCGCGAGGTGACCGAGATCGACACTCGCCGGGCGGCCGACGTGGTCGGCACGCTCGCCGACGCTCGTCTCCTGGTCGTCGACCGCGACCAGATCACGGTGGTGCACGAAGCCCTCCTGCGGGCGTGGCCGAGACTCGAGACCTGGATCGCCGAGGAGCGGGCCGACCTCCTCGCCCGTCAAGAGGTGCGCTGGGCCGCCGAGCGCTGGGCGGCGGGCGGACGCAGCGACGGAGACCTGTACCGCGGACTACGTCTCGACGCCGCGCTCGACCTCGCCGCCCGCGAGCCCTTTCCCGGGCAGGACGCCGAGTTCGTGGAGGCCGGACGTCGGCTGCGGGATCGGGAACAGGCCGAGACACGACGGAGGTCCCGCCGGCTTCGCGTCCTCGCCGCGGTCACCTCGGTGCTCGCCGCGATCGCCCTCGTGGTCGGCGCGATCGCCGTCCTGCAGCGCAACGACGCCAAGCGGGCACGCGTCGCGGCCGACGAAGCGGCCACGATCGCGGATGCCCGTCGTGCGGGTGCCGAGGGAATGGAGGAGCGGGCGTATGACCGCGCCCTGCTGCTCGCGGCCGAGGGACAGCACCTCTGGGACAGCGCCGAGACTCGCGGCAATCTGCTGAACACGATCGAGCGCAACCCCCAGGCGCTGGGAGTCATCCGCAACGGCCAGCCCCGACTGGCCGGCGTGGACAGCGCCCCACGAGGTGAACGGGCGCTGGTGTTCGACAGCCGCGAGGAAGTCACGATGTACGACATGTCCAGTCGGCAGGCCGTGGCGAGTCTCGCCCGAGCGGGCTGGAGCTACCCGGCCGCGGACTTCAGCCCCGGTGGCGACGTCGTCGCCGTGTCGTCGTACCCGACGCCGTGCCATCTGACCGCCGACTGCGCCGACGGGGGCGTCGAGGTGTTCGACGCCCGCGACCTGAGCCCGCGTGGCGTTCGGTACGAGGGGTTCCGGTTCTTCGCCGCTGACGTCGCGTACTCGCCGGATGGCTCGTCACTCGCCGCGATCGGACCGCTTCCGTGGTCTGGATCTTCCGAGAACATCGCCGTCTGGCGCGTGGATGCCCCCGACGAACCGGCGACCCGTCTCAGCCTGCGGGACGTCGGCCGCCTCGTGGAGATCGCTCCGTTCAGCCCAGAATCCGGATGGATCCGGTTCTCGCCCGACGGCCGGCGCTTGTATGCCAGCGGCGCCGGACCGACGGTCGCCTTCGACCTCGCCAGCGGGGCAGAGGTCGGGCGCTTCGAAGGGCTCGGTGCCCTCGCCCTCAGCCCCGATGGGCGCACGATCGCGATCAGCACGACGCAGGATCGCATCGGACTGTTCGACACGGCGAGTGGGAGGCGCCGAGCGGTGTTGGCCGGCCACGACGCCGCCGTCACCGACGCCGCCTTCAGCGCCGACGGCACGATGCTTGCGTCGGTGAGCAACGACGAGAGCGTCATCGTGTGGGACGTCTCGACCGGCGAACCTCTCCAGCAGTTCGACGGTCATGCCGGCAGCGTGCTGGGCGTGGACTTCAGCGCCGACGGTTCCGAGTTGTTCACATCGGGTGCCGACGGATCAGTGATCATCTGGGACGTCGCTCGCACCCGCGGTCTGACCCGGGACGTCCTGGGACCATCGGTACCGGACGCGTACGACCTCAACTTCAGCCCAGCGGGCAACGCCGTGCTGCTCGTCGGTGACGCACTTCCAACTGCTGGATGTGCGGACGGGCCAGTTGACCCCGCTCCTGGCCGGCGATTTCATTCCCACCTGGGCAGTCTTCGCTCCCGACGGGAACCATCTCGCGATCGTCGGGGAGGACGGCGGGGTCCGCCTGTACGAGGTCCCGACCGGTGAGCTGCTGGCGACCCAGAGCTCCGGCGCAGTCGAGAATCTTGGCGCGATCGCCTACTCCGCCGACGGCCGCCACCTCGTTGTCGCCGACGTCGAAGGCGTCGTGACCGAGCTCGACGCGCGGACCCTCGCACCGACCGGACGAACCCTCGAACTCGGCACACCGTCACGCGGCATCCGCGCGACCGTCGGCGGCGTGGTGGCGGTCACTTCGAGCGAGGAGGACGGGAGGACGAACACCGACGTGGTGTTCGCCGATCTGGACGACGGCCGCGTGCTGCACCGCCTCGAGATCCCGGGTTGGGGGGTCCGGGCGAACTTCAGCCCCGACGGTCGCCGCTACGCCTACGGCGCGTTCGACGGCACCGTCGGCGTGATCGACGTCGCCAGCGGCGAACGCTCCGGGTCCGGTGCCCCGCTGCATCAGGGTCCCACGAACTGGGTGACGTTCTCGCCCGATGGCACGACGCTCGCCAGCATCGGCTTCGACGGCCAGATGGTGCTGTTGGACGCGGCGACGGCGACGCCGCGGGCACGGGCGCAGCCGGGACCGCCGAACCTCCGCGGCATGATGGCCTACGACGAAGACGGCCACACGGTCATCGTCGCCTACGAGGACGGCTCCGTGGTCACCTTCGACACCGATCCCGCCGCGTGGGAAGCCCATGCCTGCGCGGTCGCCGGCCGGAACCTCACCGAGCGGGAGTGGCGCGACGCCTTCGGTGACCGTCCCTATCGGGAGACCTGCCCAGACTTCTGATTCCGGGCTCAGGTGCGGGCGAGCGCCGCGCTGCCCACTGCACCGAGGTCGGCGCCGATCTTGGCCACCGCGTCGAGGAGCGGCGGCAGCAGTCGCTGCTCGATCTCCGCGACCGTCGCCCGGCTGGCGTGGACCGACACGTTCACCGCCGCGACCACGCGGTCGCCCTCGGCGCGTACCGGCGCGGCGACGGAGCGCAAACCCTCTTCGAGCTCCTGATCGACCACCGCGTAGCCCTGGCGGCGGGTCTGGTCGAGCACGCGCCGCAGCTGCGCTTCGTCGTGGACCGTCGCCGCGGTGAGCTCGAGCAGTTCGGTCGTCGCCAGGAACTCGGCCAGGTCGTCATCGTCGAGGTCGGCGAGCAGCACCCGGCCCATCGAGGTGGCGTGGGCGGGGAACCGGGTGCCGACCGCGATCGACACCGTCATGATCCGCCGGCGGGTGGGTACGCGGGCGACGTACACCACGTCGGAACCGTCGAGCACCGACATCGACGACGACTCCTGGACCTCGGTGACGAGCGTCTCCATGTGGGGGAGACCCACCTCGGGCAGACCCATCGACGACAGGTAGGCGAAGCCGAGATCGAGCACACGCGGCCGGAGCGAGAACTCGCGGCCGTCGTTGTGGACGTAGCCGAGGGCGACGAGCGTGAGGAGGAAGCGGCGGGCGGCGGCGCGGGTCAGCCCGGTGCGACGGCTGACGTCGCTCAGGGTGAGGCGGGGGTGCTCGCCATCGAAGGCGCGGATCACGGCCAGCCCCCGCTCCAGCGACTGCACGAAGTCGGCGCCGCCGTTGCCCGCGGTCATCGGTCGCTGTGTGTTCGTACAACGAACGATAGTACGCAGAGCGGACCGAATCGCGGTCGTTACACGGCCCGCCGGGCCCCGCGCCGGCGGCGCACGCGGGCGACGGAGAGCATGAACGCCCCCGCGGCGACGAGCCATCCCAGCAGGAGCACCAGCGCCAGCACCGACAGCGGCCGCGCCCACGACCCTCCGCGCGCCGGTCGCTGCACCGTGGTCGTGGCCAGATCGACGGACGAGCCGTCGAGCGGCGCCTCCCACTCGAGCGCTCCGTCGCGTCGCTCACCGGTGGTCTCGACCACCTCGCCGGGCAGGTCGGCGCGAAGCACGACCGACATCGTCTCGGCCGGGGTCAGGCCGTCGAGCTCGTCGGCGAACGGCGCTCCGCCGGCCGAGGCCAGCAGCTCCGAGTCGGCGAACGACTCGAAGCCGCTCGCCAGGTTGAGCCGACCCGACAACGTCACCGTGGTCTCGTCGTCGACGGTCGTGCGCTCGACGTGGACATCGGTGAACGGCGGGCCCAGGCTGGCCAGCAGGTTCGTCGCCTCGGCCGCCGACGTCACCGGATGGCCCAGGGTGACGGTCAGCCCTCCGTCGTCCGTCGGGGTCGGGCCCTCGACCGTCCAGCCGGCCGCGATCGCGTCGTCGAGGCGCAGGTCCTCGGCCAGTCCCGCCGCCTGCTCGACGACCTCGGCGTCCGCCGTCGCGGTCACGGTGAGATCGCCCGTGCCGTCCGCGCCGATGATGAGGTCGACCGTGACGTCGACCCGGCAGCCCGCAAGCAGCAGCGCGCCGACGAGGCTGACGAGCAGGCGGCGGAGCACGGCGCCCAAGGATGCCGGGCAATCAGCGAAAGTCGGCCGCGACGTCGTTGATGATCGTGTCCATGCGGTCGAGGCGCTCGGTGCCGGTGCCGAGCGTGAAGTCGGGGACGATCACCTCGTCGACACCGACGTCGCGCCAGCCGGCGACGACCTCGGCGAGCCGCGCCGGCGGCCCACCGATGGCCGGCATCGGCGCGCCGGCGATCATCTCGTCGGCGCGGGCGACGTCGTCGGTGACGAACCACAACGCCTGGCAGGAACGCTCGACCGAGCCGGGGTCGCGCCCGATCTCGGTGCACCGGGCGTCGAGCACGGCGGCGCGCTCGGCGATCGCGTCCGGCAGGCCCCACATGTTCCACGCGTCGGCGTAGCGGGCGACCACGCCCATCATCCGGTCGCCCTTGCCCCCGATCAGGATCGGAAGCGGTCGCTGCACCGGCTTGGGCTCGGCGATCGCGTCGGTGACGACGTAGTGCCCGCCGTGGACCTTGGTCACGTCGTCGCGCAGCAGCCCGACGATGACCTGACAGGCCTCCTCGAAGCGCTCGATGCGCGTGCGCCGCGAGCCGAGCTCGATGCCGTACTGGGCGTGCTCGTTCTCCTGCCAGCCGGCGCCGATGCCGAGCAGCAGCCGCCCGTCGCTGACGTGGTCCACGGTCGCCGCCCATTTCGCCAGCACCGCCGGGTGGCGGTAGGTGACGCTGAACACGAGTGAGCCGAGACGGAGCCGTTCGGTCGCCGGCGCGAGCGCGGCCAGGGCGGCCGTTGCCTCGTGGGTCGGCGTGATCGAGCCACCGGCGGCATCACCAGAGCCCATGAAGTGGTCGGCGACGTACACGCCGTCCCAACCAGTCGTCTCGGCGTGCCTCGTGGTCTCGACGACGGCGGACCACGGCTGGGCGAGGGTGGGCCAGATCGAGAAGCGCATGGGCTGCGACCTTAGGAGCGCCACGCTCCGATCACGCGGAGGAACTGCTCGTCGGCGATGCCGTCGACGGCGAGGCCGCGGCGCGATTCGAGGGTCCGTACCGCGTTCGCGACCCGCCCGTTGTACGGCCCGACGAGTGGCACGGGTCGGCCGCGTCCGGCGAGGAACTGACGCAGGCAGAACACCGCCGCCCCGCCGTCGCCCAGGTCGAGGGGCGTCGAGATGCGGCACGAGGGGCGGTAGACGCCGAGTCGGGAGAGGGTGACCGGGCCGGCGACCGGGCTGCGCCCGATCTCCAGGTGGCGCCGGAAGTGAGTCGACCGCGGCGCCAACGGCCGGGCGGAACTCCCTCACGCGGGGCGTCAGGATGTAGCCGCGCGCGCCCAGGGCCCGAACCAGGCAGTTCACCTGGGGCCCGCGCTGTCCCGGTCGCAGCGTGTGCGTCGTGCGTGCACCACGGCGGAGCCGTCGGTCGCCGGTACGCACCGATCGCCCGGAGCACTCGTCGACTGGCGATGCCATCTTGGGGCCAGCTGCGGGCGTAGTCGATGAACTTGACCGCGGTCGGTCGTCGCGCCCCGGTACCGCGCGTCGACGCGGAGCGGGAAGCCGAGCGACTGCAGGTGGCGCTCGAGGCAGAGCGACGTCGTTGAGTCGATCTCGAGGGCCGAGGACCACTCCGGTCCGACACGCCGGGATCTTCGGTCGAGGCGGCGTGATCGTCTGGCCGGCGAGCACCCGGGCGACGTTGTCGGCGATGAAGTCGGTCACCGCGTCGGTGCCGGCGGGGGTCAGATGGACGCCATCGGACGTGACCCAGTCACGATGGCGGGCGCTGTACCGCGCCCAGTTGGCGATCTGCAGCCGCCCGCCGTACTTCAGCGCCTTCTGCAGGAGCAATTTGTTGTTGTCGCGGAACGTGTACTGGTCCGAGTGGTACGTCGGCCCGACGTAGGTGACATCGGCCGTGCGGAA
Organism: uncultured Acidimicrobiia bacterium; assembly: GCA_963755235.1. Taxonomy (GTDB): domain Bacteria; phylum Actinomycetota; class Acidimicrobiia; order Acidimicrobiales; family Ilumatobacteraceae; genus JALZMG01. The sequence goes on along the minus strand of CAVWJT010000012.1, from coordinate 161,833 downwards.
CGTGAGCCACATCACCCGCGGGATGTCCTGGCGGATTGCCTCGCGCATGACCGCGTCGATGGCGTCGCCGAACGTCGTGCCCGGGTCGTCGTAGCCGGTCATCAGCACCAGGACCTGGCCCCATCGGCCCTCCAGCCGCCGCATCACGGTGAGCGTGTTCTCCGGGGCGTACCCCTCGCGGCCGCGGCACGACGTGTGGGTGGTCCGGCGGCAGGACTCGGCGTCGAGGACGAAGTTGTACCGCGTGAGCCCGCCGAGCCTCCCGTACCAGCGGGTCGCGGCGAGCGTCGAGTCGCCGATCAGGCCGATTTGGGGAGTCCCCCGTCCGGCGCCGTTGTAGACGATCGTGGTGTAGGCCGACGCCGGCTCCGGCCGGCTCGTGGCCAGCACGGTGAGCGGCGAGCACGCTCACGAGCAGCACGCGCAGGATTCTCGTGGACACGGATGACCTCCCCGATCTCGCCCGGGGGAGGCTATGCCCGAGTCTCGACGCCCTTACACCTACTCGACCGGCGGCGCCGGCTCGCCGCTCGGCTCCGGGTCGGCGGGGCCGGTGGTGGCGAGCTCGACCGACGCCGGCGGGACGAAGCCCTCGACCGACGAGAACTTGATGCGTTGCTCGTCGGGCTTGTCGGGGTCGTCCTCGGTGTCGACGACGATGATCTCGCCGGCGTGGAACTGCTTGTAGAGGATCATCTCCGACAGCGGGTCCTCGACGAGCCGTTGGATCGCCCGGCGCAACGGACGAGCACCCAGCTGCGGGTCGTACCCCCTGGCGGCGAGCAGCTCCTTGGCCGCCTGGGTGAGCTCGATGCCGAGGCCCTGTCCCTCGAGCTGGGCGACGAGGCGCTTGGTCATGAAGTCGACCATCTCGCACGACCTCCGCCCGGTCGAGCTCGTGGAAGACGATGACCTCGTCGATGCGGTTCAGGAACTCGGGCCGGAAGTGCTGCTTCAGCGCGTCCATGACCTTGTCCTTCATCCGCTCGTAGCTCATCGCCGAGTCGGCGGTGGTGAAGCCGACGTTGGCCTTGCGCAGGTCCTGGGTGCCGAGGTTCGACGTCATGATCAGCACCGTGTTGCGGAAGTCGACCGTGCGGCCCTGGGCGTCGGTGAGCCGGCCCTCCTCGAGGATCTGCAGCAGCGTGTTGAACACGTCCGGGTGGGCCTTCTCGATCTCGTCGAAGAGCACCACCGAGAACGGCTTGCGGCGCACGGCCTCGGTGAGCTGGCCGCCCTCCTCGTAGCCGACGTAGCCGGGGGGCGAGCCCACCAGCCGGCTGACGGTGTGCTTCTCCATGTACTCGCTCATGTCGAGCACGATCAGCGCCGAGTCGTCGCCGAAGAGGAACTCGGCGAGTGTCTTGGCCAGCTCGGTCTTCCCGACCCCGGTGGGGCCGAGGAAGATGAACGAGCCGCTGGGGCGCTTGGGGTCCTTGAGGCCGGCCCGGGTGCGGCGGATCGACTGCGACACGGCGGCGACCGCGCTCTCCTGGCCGATGATCCGCTTGTGCAGCTCATCCTCCATGTGGATCAGCTTCTCGGTCTCCTCCTCGGTGAGCTTGTACACCGGGATCCCGGTCCACAGGCTGAGCACCTCGGCGATCGCTTCCTCGTCGACCTCGTCGAACAGGTCGACCCCGTCGGCGCGCACCTCGGCCTCCTTGGAGGCCTTCTCCTCGAGCAGGGACTTCTCCTGGTCGCGCAGGCGCCCGGCCTCCTCGAAGCGCTGTTCCTCGACGGCGGACTTCTTGGCGTCCTGGACCTCGAGGAGCTTCTGGTCGATCTCGCGCAGATCCGGCGGGGTGGACATCCGCTTGAGGCGCAGGCGGCTGCCGGCCTCGTCGATGAGGTCGATCGCCTTGTCGGGCAGGAAGCGGTCGGAGATGTAGCGGTCGGCCATGTTGGCCGCGGCCACCAGCGCCTGGTCGGTGATCGTCACCCGGTGGTGGCCCTCGTACTGGTCGCGAAGGCCCTTCAGGATCTCGATCGTGTGGGCGAGCGTCGGCTCGTCGACCTTGACCGGCTGGAAGCGGCGCTCGAGGGCGGCGTCCTTCTCGACGTACTTGCGGTACTCGTCGGTGGTGGTGGCGCCGATCGTCTGCAGTTCGCCGCGGGCGAGCATCGGCTTGAGGATGGATGCGGCGTCGATCGCCCCCTCGGCCGCGCCGGCGCCGACGAGCGTGTGGATCTCGTCGATGAACAGCAGAATGTCGCCGCGGGACTTGATCTCCTTGAGGACCTTCTTCAGGCGCTCCTCGAAGTCGCCGCGGTAGCGGCTGCCGGCGACGAGGGCGCCGAGGTCGAGGGTGTAGAGCTGCTTGTTGCGCAGCGTGTCGGGCACGTCGTTGGCGACGATCATCTGGGCGAGACCCTCGACGATCGCCGTCTTGCCGACGCCGGGCTCGCCGATGAGCACCGGGTTGTTCTTCGTCCGGCGGGAGAGGATCTGCATCACCCGCTCGAGCTCGCGGGTGCGTCCGATCAGCGGGTCGAGCTTGCGCTCGCGGGCGAGCTGGGTGTAGTTGCGGCCGAACTGGTCGAGGATCTGGCTGTTGCCCTTGTCGGACGCCGGGTCCTCCTTGGAAGGACCGACGCTGGCCCCGGCGGTGGGGGCGCCCTCGGCCCGCCCGGCGGGACCCTGGTAGCCGGACAGGAGCTGGATCACCTGCTGGCGGACGCGGGACAGGTCGGCGCCGAGCTTGACCAGCACCTGGGCGGCGACGCCCTCGCCCTCGCGGATGAGCCCGAGCAGGATGTGCTCGGTGCCGATGTAGTTGTGGCCGAGCTGGAGCGCCTCCCGCAGGGAGAGCTCGAGCACCTTCTTGGCCCGCGGGGTGAACGGGATGTGTCCCGACGGCGACGACCCGCCCTGGCCGATGATCTCCTCGACCTGGCTGCGCACGGCTTCGAGCGAGATGCCGAGGCTCTCGAGCGCCTTGGCGGCGACGCCCTCGCCCTCGTGGATGAGCCCGAGCAGGATGTGCTCGGTGCCGATGTAGGAGTGGTTGAGCAGCCTCGCCTCTTCCTGGGCGAGCACCACCACCCGGCGGGCCCTGTCGGTGAATCTCTCGAACATGTGCGCCCTTTCCAGTTGGGACGACCTGGAGAGCAAGTGTACCGGTGCCCCGATCCCCGCTGCCGTGGATGGTGTGCCTTGTGCTGATGATGGTTCGTCTCTTCGGGAGATACCCACTGTTCGTCGCCGGAACCATTTCGGTTCTCTCGGTGTCTGGACGTACGACAGGCTGGCCCCACCGAGATGGCATCGCACGCCCCGCCCGACGCGTCGCTCGACGAGGCGTCCGACGACGATCTCGTTCGGCGCGCCCGCGCCGGGGATCGCGTCGCCTACGGCGAGCTGGTGCGACGTCATCAGCAGGCGGCCCTGCGACTCGCCGCCGCCGTGTGCGGGTCGACCGAGGAGGCACGAGACATCGTCCAGGATGCGCTGGTCAAGGGGTTCCGGTTGCTGGATCGGTTCCGGGGCGATGCGCCGGTGCGGGCGTGGCTGCTCCGGATCGTCGCCAACGACGCCAAGAACGCGGTGCGGGCGAGGGTCCGGCGGATCGGTCGGGAAGAGCGCTACGAAGGGCTCGGCCGGGTGTCGTCGTCCGGCGCCGATGACGTTGTCGCCGAGCAGGTTGCCGCGCGCGACGAGACGGCGCGGATGCTGCAGCTCCTGAGCCGGCTGGAACACCGCGATCGGGAGGTCCTTGCCTGCCGGTTCGTGGCCGGGCTGTCCGAAGGCGACACCGCTTCGACGTTGGGGATCCCCGTCGGCACCGTCAAGTCCCGGGCGTCACGGGCGCTGGAGCGGGCGCGGCAGTTGCTCGGGGAGGCCGGCGATGGCTGAGTTGACGTTGGAAACCCGCCTGCTGGCGCTCGGTGAGGCGATGGAGTTCCCGCGGGCCGCCACGTTGGCGGACGATGTGCTCGGCGCGCTGGAGGAGCCGGTGGCCATCCGGCAGCGGCGTCGGTGGCGGCGGCCTTTGCTCGCCGTCGCCGCGGCGATGATCGTGATCGTGGCGACGACGCTGGCCGTGCCCGGCAGCCGCCGTGCCGTCGCCCGGTGGTTCGGCTTCGACGGCTACCGCATCGAGCGGGTGGTCGACCTTCCCGACGTCGATGCCGGGCCGGCTCCGATCGGACCGCTCGTCACCCGCGGTGATCTGACCACCGAAGCGTTCGCCAAGTTGACGAGGATCGGGACGGACGTGCGCGAGGTGGACGTGAACGGCCGCCCCGGGTTCTGGATCTCCGGCGGAGAGCACCTGTTCTTCACGTACGACCGCGACGGGAGCCGGCGGGAACAGCGCCTCGCCGGCAACACGCTCGTGTGGCAGCACGGCGACGAGATCGTGCGCATCGAGGGGATACAACTGACCTTGGCCGAAGCCCTGAGGATCGCAGAAGACCTGCCGTAGTCACGTTCTGTCCGCGGGAATCGACCCGATCGGGCGGGTTCTCGCGGACAGAACGGGTCAACTCGCGCCGGGCTAGCCTCCCCTGGGTGTTCGACGCCCGTTTGCGGTCTCCGTTGCTCACGCTGAGGGAGATGGACGTCGATCGCGAGCGCGTCGAGGCCACGATCCACGAGGCGGTGCGCAACTCCGACCCCTATCTCACCGAGATCGCGTCGCACCTCGTCGTCGCCGGGGGCAAGCGGCTGCGACCGGTCGTCGCCGTCGCCGCGGCCCAGGTCGCCGGCGCCCCGGCCAGCGACGACGTGGTGCGCGGCGGGGTCGCCTGCGAGCTCGTCCACCTCGGCTCGCTGTACCACGACGACGTGATCGACGAGTCCGACACTCGCCGTGGCGTCGAGACCGTCAACGCCAAGTGGGGGAATCTGCAGGCGATCCTCGCCGGCGACTTTCTCCTGTCGCGCGCCTCGGAGATCGCGGCCTCGCTCGGAACCGAGGTCGCCGGACTGCTCGCCCGCACCATCGGTTGGCTGTGCGAGGGCGAGATCGAGCAGCTCCGCTACACCTACGACGTCGGTCGATCCGAGGAGAGCTACCTCGTGTCGATCCACGGCAAGACGGCGTCGCTGTTCGGTACCGCGGCCCGCATCGGCGGAATCGTCGCCGGCCTCGAGCGGGAGCTGATCGACGACCTCACCGAGTGGGGCAACGCCTTCGGCATGGTGTTCCAGATCGTCGACGACATCCTCGACATCACCGACACCACCGAGCAGCTCGGCAAGCCCGCCGGCCACGACCTGGTGGAAGGCGTCTACACCCTGCCCGTGCTACGCACGCTGGCCCTCGACCGCACCGCGGGGGAGGAGCTCGGCTCCCTCCTCGGCGGCCCGCTCGACGTCGCCGAGCGGGACAAGGCCCTCGCCATCGTGCGGGCCAACGAAGGGGTGGAGAGCGCCATCGTCTCCGCCCGCCAGTACGTCGACGCCGCCGAGGCCGCGTGCGCCGACCTCCCGTCGAGCCCGGCGACCGAGGCCCTGCGCGCCGCGCCGGGAGCCTTCCTCCAGCGAGCCGCCGTCACCGCCTGAGGATGGTCAGGCGCTGGGGGCCAGGCGGACGAGGGCGGCGGCGGCCTTGTAGGCGGCCTCGGCCGGGCCGATCTCGTCGGGGCGCAGCAGGTTGGCCATGATCCGCAGGATCCACTCCATCAGCGTGCGGCTGTGCATGCCGACGCGGGTCAACTCGCGCATCAGCGCCGGGTGCCCGATGAACCGGGCGAAGAGCCGGGCGACCTTGAAGTACTGGCCGTACTCGTCCTCGAGCATCTTCGGGTAGCGCTGCAGCGGGGTGGCGTCGCCCTCGACCAGCGCCTCGTGGATCACGTCGGCGGCCATGCGCGCGGTCTCGTAGGCGTAGTCGATGCCCTCGCCGTTGAACGGGTTGACGCAGCCGGCGGCGTCGCCGACGACGAGGTAGGTCGGCCCCGAGCTGGGCCCGACGGACGCGCCCATCGGCACCCGGCCGCTGGTCGGCCGGCACTCGGGCCGGGCGGCGTCGATCTGCCAGCGCTCGGCGATCTGGTGGGCGTAGGAGTCGAGCAGGTGGGTGGTGTTGACGCTCTTGAAGTCGCGGAACGTCGACAGCAGCCCGACACCGATGTTCACCGTGCCGTCCCCGACGGGGAAGATCCAGCCGTAACCGGGCAGCGGGTTGCCGTTGCGGTCCCTGACGTCGAGCGCCGACTCGATCCACGGCTCGTCGTGTCGCGGCGACTCCCAGTACGTACGGATCGCCGTGCCGTAGGGCCACTCCCGCTTGCGGAACGTCCCGAGCTCGCGCCCGAACCGGCTCGCCGCCCCGTCGGCGACGATCGTGAACTCGGATCGCACCTCCACTGTCCGATCGCCGGGCGCATTGATGGTGGCGCCCTTGACGAATCCCCGGTCGACGATCGGGCGCACGGCCTCGTGCCCCTGGAGCACCTGGGCGCCGGCCCGTTCGGCGTTGGCGGCAACCAGCTGGTCGAGCTCGCGCCGGCGCACGACGTAGCCGTGCTGCGGGTAGACGGGATGCTCGGGCCACTCCAGCTCGAGCACCCGCCCCATCGCCGTTGCCCGCAGCCCCTGGTAGCGATGGAAGCGGGTGAGCTCGTCGCCGAGGCCCATGTCCATCAGCTCTTTGACGGCTCGGGGCGTCAGCCCGTCACCACACGTCTTCTCCCGCGGGAACGACTTCTTCTCGACGACGGTGACGTCGTGGCCGTGACGCGCCAACCAGTATCCGGCGGCGGCTCCGGCCGGCCCGCCCCCGACGATCAGTACCTCGGTCGAGATACGGTCCCCGGCGAGCGCGGTCGAGCCCGGCTCGATCTCGGTTGCCGTCATCAGGGGGCCGACCCGGCGAGCGGAGCGTCGCCGATGTCGATGATGTCGAGCGGTTCACCCTCGGCGCTGGTGAGGCCGAGGTCGTTGAGCTCGTCGAGCGTGCTGCCGTCCTCGAGGGCGACGAACGTCGGCGCCTCCTCGGCGCACCAGTTCTCGTACTCGGCGACGTACTCGTCACTGGTCGGACCGGCGCCGCCGAGCGTGTAGCGCTCGTGGCAGACGACGGCGAGGATCTCCTCGTCGGTGAGGTCGCCGCCGGCGAGGGCGCCCTGCGGCGGCATCGGGCCGAGCGATCCGGTCTCGTGCACACCCCCTTCCCGCTCGGGGTTGCCGTAGATCTGAACGCCCTCGATGTTGTAGTTCTCGGTCCCGAAGTAGACGAATCGCAGCTGGTCCTCGATGTGGGGGAACGTCGCCAGCACCTCGCCCTCGGAGAACTGACGGCCAACGCCTCCCTCACCGTTGGTGCCGTGGCAGCTGGCGCAGCCGGAGTAGGTCTCGGCCCCGATTCCCAGCGGCCCGCTCGCGACCTCCGGGGGCTGGGTCAGGGCGCGGACGTACATGAAGGCCCAGATCGGCATCAGGCTCAGCGCGGCCAGCGCCCAGATCGGGATCTTGGGCCGGGCCTTCGCCGCCGCGATGTAGGGCGGATCGGGCTTCGGCGGGGGCGGCGCCGGCGGCGCGCTCGGCGGCTGGCGACCCGGTGGCCCGCTCGGTGCCGCGGCCGCCGGGGCGGTCTCGCCCGTGGTCGCCGGGGTGGCCGGTTGCGCTTCGGTCGCGGGCGTCTCGCCGCCCTCATCTCCGCCGCCCAGCCCGAGCGCGGCCCGCCGTTCCTTCGAGCGGCGCAGCAGATGTTCGGGGACCTCGGTCACTCGGCGCCACGATAGGCGCAACGACGTGGAGCCCAGCAACAAGCGGAGTCGCAGGTCGGGCGAGCACTTACGCACAACCTCGGGGTAGGGCGGAACTCCCGTGCCAGACTGCTTTCGAGCCCGACGTGCGGTGCGACTACGGTTCGTGCAGACGTTCACGAGCCGCCCGCCGGTGGCCTCGCGACACGACGGAACGACCCCCGAGCGAGAACAGCACGTAGGAGCATCCCGAGCGAGATGATCGCCATCGACATCTTGGAGTGGCCCGGTATGAGCGTGCCGTTCCTCACGTCGTTCGCGGCCTCGCTCGCGCTCACGTTCATCGTGATCCCGTACGGCAAGCGCCGCCCGGTCGGCAAGCCGCTCACGTGGGGCGAGGGGATGCTCGCCGGGACCTACTCCTTCGGCGTGATGTTCCTCGCCTTCGGCGTCGTGCCCAACGCGTGGATCGACCACGCCGACCGCGAGCTGGGTTGGAGCAAGGACAAGATCATCCACGGCCCCGGCGGCATCCTGAAGCCGGAGGCCGAGGGCGGCTGGCTCCCGCTCACGCTGCAGTACCAAGCGGTGCGCGACATCGTCGTCGTGCTCCTCCACGCCCTCTACTTCGGCCTCATCATCTACATCTGGTACTGGTGGCAGGCCCGCGGCCGCGTCGACGCCGGCCGCCGAGATCGAGACCAGCACCTACGGCCGCCCGCTCGTGAGGAAGACCTGACGATGGCCCGCACTGACGCGAACCCGCCGATGATGCCCTACACCGACGAGTACACGCTCGTCGAGGTCGACGCCGACTACCTCACCCGGGCCGTCAAGCCGAAGCAGTTCATCCACATCGACCAGACCGAGTGCATCATGTGCGAGGGCTGCGTCGACATCTGCCCGTGGAAGTGCATCCACATGGTCACGCCCGACGCGATCGTCGAGGCCATCGGCACCGAGCTCCCGGGCGAGGACCCGTCCGACCAAGTCGTGTTCACCATCGACGACGACATCTGCACGCGTTGCGCGCTGTGCGTCGACCGCTGTCCGACCGGGGTGATCATCCTCGGCAAGGCCGGCGCGCCGAGCGCGACGGGCGACGCCCACATCCGCACCGCCAGCCACGGCTACGCCTACGGGATGCGCTTCTGATGGCCAGAGTCGTCGACGAGCAGCCGCGGCCGACGATCAAGGATCGGGTCAACAAGACGATCGACTCGGTGCAGGGCAGCCAGGCGTGGAGCAGCATCTTCCGGCCGGGCTCGATCTTCCGCAAGGGCTACACCGACAGCCCGCGCAACCGCAGCTACGTGATCATGAACTCGGTGCTCTACCACCTGCACCCGGTGAAGGTGAAGCGCCACGCGGTGAAGGTGAGCTACACGCTGTGTCTCGGCGGGCTCAGCTTCTTCCTCTTCATCCTCCTGACCGTCACCGGCATCTTCCTGATGTTCTTCTACCGGCCCGAGGCGACGGCGGCCTGGAACGACATCTCCAATCTGGAGACGTCGGTGACGTTCGGCCTCCTGGTGCGCAACATGCACCGGTGGGGCGCCCACCTGATGGTGATCACCGTCTTCCTGCACATGGCGCGGGTCTTCTACCACGGTGCCTACAAGCCGCCGCGCGAGTTCAACTGGGTGATCGGCGTGATCCTGCTCACGCTCACCCTGTTGCTGTCGTTCACCGGCTACCTGCTGCCCTGGGATCAGCTCGCCCTGTGGGCGGTCACGGTGGGGACGAACATGATCGGCTACACCCCGGTGTTCGGAACCGAGGTCCGCTTCGTGCTGTTGGGTGGCGCCGAGATCGGCCCGGAGACGCTGTTGCGCTGGTACGTGCTGCACGTCCTGTTCTTCCCGTTCATCATCGTCATCTTCATGGCGATCCACTTCTGGCGCGTCCGCAAGGACGGCGGCCTGTCAGGACCGTTATGACTGCGTTCCCCGGTCACGCAGGCCGTAGCTGGCCGCTCCCTCGCTGGCGCTCGGTCGCTCGCATTCGAGAGATGGTGCACCGATGACTGAGATCCCCGAACACCTGCTCAAGCGAGCGCAGGCGGCGCGGGACAAGGCCGCGGACGAATCCACCCCTGGTTCGGGCGAGCCGGAGGCGAGCACGGAGGCCGCCGGAGGCGGCCCGGACGTCACGGCCGAGCAACCGGCGGCTGACCCGCGCATCCCCGCCCACCTGCTCGAGCGCAGCCGGGCCGCCAAGGCCAAGGCCGAAGGCGGCGACGGGGAAGAGGCGGCGGCGGGCGGTGGTGGCGCGGTGGCCGTCGCCGAGCGGGTGGCCGAGGTCGTGCAGGCGCCCCCCGCCGCGGCAGGGGTCCCGGTCGGGGCCGGTCCGGGCGGCCACACGCAACGGCTGCTCACCGTGGTCAAGAGCGGCTCGATCCAGGAGGTCAAGGCGGCGCCGGTCGACAAGGTCCACACCTGGCCCCACCTCCTCGCCGGCGAGTTCGTGGCGTCGCTGCTGTGCACGGCGTTCACGTTCGTCTTCTCGATCTTCGTCAACGCCCCGCTGCTCCAGCTGGCCAACGTCAACCAGACGCCCAACCCGTCCAAGGCGCCGTGGTACTTCCTCGGCCTGCAGGAGCTGCTGACGATGTTCCACCCGATGATCGCCGGGGTGACGATCCCCGGCGTCGGCATCATCGTCCTGATCTTCGCCCCGTACATCGACAAGAACCCGTCCAACAAGCCCGAGGACCGCAAGTTCGCGACCGCCTTGATGACCGTGCACCTCATGTTCTGGGCCGTGCTCGTGATCATCGGATCGTTCTTCCGGGGCCCCGGGTTCAACTTCACCCTGCCGTGGAAGGACGGCGTGTTCTTCGACCTCTGAGGTCGAGGAGGAATCCGTCATGAGCTCAGCAGCCATCATCGCCATCGCCGTCGGCGCCGGGCTGATCCTCGCCGCGGTCGCGTTCGTGACGATGGCCCGCCGGTCGGACGTGCGCGGCGCCGGCGCCCTGTCGGCAGAGACGCGGCGCCGTGACCGCGCCGCCCGCGAAGCTCAGCCCCCGCCCGAGGACGCCGCGCCCAGCCGGCGCGACGTCGAAGCGCAGGGCGCGCTCGCTCGCCGGGACGAGCCTGGGGCCGAGCTCGAGCCGGCGCCCGAACGGGTGCCGGCCCCCTGGGTCCCACCCGATCCGGAGGCGATCGGCGTGAGCCGGCGGCAGTTCTTCAACCGCGCCAACGTCACGCTGATGAGCGCCAGCATCGGCGCGTTCTCCGCGGCCGGGTTCGTCGCCTTCCTGTGGCCGACGGCGGCCGGTGGGTTCGGCCAGCAGGTCACGGTCGGGAAGATCGACGACATCCTCGAGACGCTGCGCACCGGCGACGGGTTCTTCTACGCGTCGAACGCCCGCACCTGGCTCACCGAGTATCCCGCCGACGCCGTGCCCAACGCGCAGGCGGTCTACGAGCCGGCCATCGTCACCGGGATGGAGCTGGGCCTCGTCGCCCTCTACCAGAAGTGTCCGCACCTGGGCTGCCGGGTGCCTTCCTGCCCGTCGAGCGGGTGGTTCGAGTGCCCGTGCCACGGCTCGCAGTACAACCGCGTCGGCGAGAAGAAGGGCGGGCCGGCGCCCCGGGGCATGGACCGCTTCCCGTGGACGCTCGCCGGCAACGGCGACGTCACCGTCGACACCGGCACGATCGTGACCGGCCCGCCGATCGGCACCAACACCACCGGTCAGGAGGCCGAGGGTCCCCACTGCATCACCAGTGCGGGTGAACACTGATGGCAGCGGTGCTCGGGCTGACCACCACCGTCGTCGCCTGGATCCTGCTGGCGGTCGTCGCCGTCGGCTGGCTCGTCTACATCGTCCTCCACACCACTTCCTTCCGGCGGGAGGTCGGCTCCGAGCTCGAACTGGCCCCCAACCGCCGGCCGTACTTCGACGACGAGACGCTGGAAGGGCGGCGCCTCGAGCGGGTCCAGCTCTACGGGCTGCTGCTCCTCGTCGTCATCACCATCGGCCTGCCGCTCTATTGGGTGCTCGAACCCGACCGGCAGGCCGGGGCGCGTGAAGGCCTGCAGAACCAACTGGCCGGCTGGGGCGCCGACCTCTTCGAGACGACGGCGAACCTCGGGTTCAACTGCGCCGGGTGCCACGGGGGGATGAAGGCGAACGGCGGCTCGGCCGCGTACACGGTCACCAATCCGGCCACCGGTCAGGTCGAGGCGGTCACCTGGCGGGCCCCGGCGCTCAACACGGTCTTCTACCGTTTCAGTGAGGACGAGGTGCGCTACATCATCACCTACGGTCGTCCCGGCTCGCCGATGTCGGCGTGGGGGCTCGACGGGGGTGGCCCGATGAACGCGCAGCAGATCCAGACCCTGCTCGAGTACCTCAAGTCGATTCAGATCCCACGGGAGGACTGCTCGGCGGAGGAGGCGGACGATCCGCTTTGCGAGAGCGGCCATCTCCCCGCCGAGATCCAGGAGGACATCGAAGCCACCGCGCGGCAGGCGGTCGAGGACGGCACCTACGCCAGCTACGGCGAGGCGTTGTTCAACCTCGACCTGGCGAGCGGCGCGTTCAGCTGCGCCCGCTGCCACACACGAGGCTGGAGCTACGGCGATCCCGGCGTGCCCGGACAGGGCGCCTTCGGGTGGAACCTCACCGGCGGCTCGGAGAACACCCGCTTCCCGAACGAGGCCGACCAGCTCGAGTTCGTCTCGACCGGCTCGGACAACGGGGTCGGCTACGCCCCGCAGGCGCAGGGCAGCGGCCGCATGCCCGGCTTCGGCAACATGCTCACCGACGCCCAGATCCAGGCCATCGTCGAGTACGTGCGAGGGCTCTAGGTGACCGCGCTCGCCGCCAACGTCCTGGCCGTCAGCTGGGAGTGGGAGCTCCGCGGGACGCTGATCGTCATCATCTCCGTCACCCTGTTCTGCGGCAGCATCTATCTGCTCCTCGCCACCAACCTCGGCGCCCGCCTCGGCTTCCTCGTCGCCCTCAGCGGCCTGGCCGGATGGATGACCCTGCTGGGGATCATCTGGATGATCTACGGCATCGGTCTCAAAGGCCCTGACCCGTCGTGGGCCGAGGTGCCGGGACGCACCGTGCTCCAGGACACCGACGCGCTGTACCAGGCCGGCGTGTTCGAGCAACGGGTCGAGGTGCCCGAGGACGCGTCGTTCTCGAGGAAGCCGAGATCGTCGCCGCCGAGTTCGCCGCCGAGGGATGGGAGTTGCTGAGCGAGGACGCCCCGGCGTTCGGCCAGGCCGCGGCCGCGGCCGGTGAGTTCCTCGAGGAGACCGGAACGTTCGCCGCGGGCGAGTACCAGGCCGAGCGGGTCTTCGACACCGGGGGCGAGCGCTACCCGATGATCGGGAACTTCGACCTCTTCGCGTTCTTCCACAAGCCGCACTACGTGGTGGTCGAGGTGGCCGCGCTCGTCCCGACCCGCACCGAAGCCGGACGCGCCCCGCCTGCGCCCACGATCGACGAGACGCGCCAGCGGCAGTACGTCTACATGATCCGCGACCTCGGCGCGCGGCGGCAGCCAGCAGCGTTCGTCACCCTCGGGTCGGGCCTCATCTTCCTCACCGGCTGCTGGCTCCTGCATCGACGCGAGCGGGTGCTCACCACCAATCGCAGCGCCGAACTCGTCCCAGCGGGGCAGAGCTAGTGGGTCAGTACCTGCCGATCGTGGTGCTCGCCGCCCTCGGCGTGGTCTTCGGCGTGCTCAGCTTCGGCGTGTCCCGGCTGCTCGCCCCGCGCCGCCCGTCGGCGGCCAAGGAGGCGCCGTACGAGTGCGGCATCCTGCCGAGCCGGGAGCCACCCGAGCGGTTCCCGGTGAGCTTCTACGTCGTGGCGATGCTGTTCATCATGTTCGACATCGAGATCATCTTCGTCTACCCGTACGCCGTGTCCCGGGCCACCCTGGGCCTCTACGGGTTCGTGGCGATCGTGATCTTCTCGGTGCTCTTCTTTCTCACGTTCGTGTACGAAGTCGCACGCGGCGGGCTCGACTGGGGTCCCGTGCAGCGGGCGCGCCGATTCGTGCCCGACGAGGCCCTCGGCGCCGAGCGCACCGCGACGTCGACCATCCGGCGCGTCGGTTCCGATGGTCGCGGGGCGCCGGAAGAAGCCGCCTGAGGATCGGACGCCGAGGAGGAGCACGGGTCATGGGCCTTGTGAGCGATGTGCGCGATGACGGACTGAGCGGGCTCTCGCACAACATCCTCACCGGCCGGCTCGAGGACCTCGTCCAATGGGCCCGCGCCCGGAGCTCGTGGGCCGCCAACTTCGGCCTCGCCTGCTGCGCGATCGAGATGATGGCCGCCGGCGGCGCCCACTACGACCTCGCCCGGTTCGGGATGGAGGTGTTCCGCGCCTCGCCGCGGCAGGCCGACATCATGATCGTCGCCGGCCGAGTGAGCCAGAAGATGGCACCGGTCCTCCGCCAGATCTACGACCAGATGATGGAACCCAAGTGGGTCATCTCGATGGGCGTGTGCGCCTCGACCGGCGGGATGTTCAACAACTACGCCATCGTCCAGGGCGTCGACCAGATCGTGCCGGTCGACGTGTACGCCCCGGGGTGTCCTCCGACTCCGGAGACGTTGCTCCACGCGATCGAGACGCTGCACCAGAAGATCGAGGACGGCGAGCTGCTCCGCCGCCGACGCGAGACCGGGGCGGGCGCCGACATCCACGTGACCGAGATCCCATCGTCGGGGCAGCCGATCACGGTGCTGCTCGGGAGTGGCGAGTGAGCGACCAGACGGTGTTGTTCGCCGGCCGGGACGAGTACATCGACGTCGTCAAGGGACTGGCCGACGACGGCTACACGATGTGCGTCGACGTCACCGCGGTCGACTACCTGACCCATGCCGACCGGGCGCTGCCCGAGGACGTCGCGCCCGAGCGCTTCGAGGTCGTGGCGGTGTTCGTCGACATCGAAACCGCTCGCCGCGTGCGCGTGCGGGTGCAGGTTCCCGAGGCCGACCCGTCGGTGCCGACCCTGTTCGACCTGCACCCCGGCAGCGAGGCGCTGGAGCGCGAGGTGTTCGACATGTTCGGGATCACGTTCACCGACCATCCCGACCTGACCCGCATCCTCATGCCGGAGGACTGGGAGGGCCACCCGCTGCGCAAGGACTACGCGGTCGGTGAGATCCCCGTCCAGTTCAAGGACGCGCCGTCGTGACGAGGACGAGGTCCACGGTGACCGACATGATCCGGCAGACCGCCGAGGACGGCCAGGAGCTCAAGCCGCGCAGTGAGGTGACGGCGCAGGAGTTGCTGCGCGAGGTCGGCGCGGTGCTGCGGATGAGCGAGGCCGAGGTGGCCGAGCTCGGTGACCTGCCCGCTGATCCCGATGAGGATCAGACGATGATCATCAACATGGGGCCGCAGCACCCCAGCACCCATGGCGTGCTGCGGCTGATGCTCGAACTGCAGGGCGAGACCGTGCTCCGGTGCAAGCCGATCATCGGCTACCTCCACACCGGGATGGAGAAGCAGGGCGAGCAGCTGACCTACATGCAGGGCGGCACCAACGTCACCCGGATGGACTATCTGAGCCCGTTCTTCAACGAGCTCGTGTTCTCGATGGCCACCGAGCAGCTCCTCGGGATCGCCGACGAGATCCCCGAGCGGGCGGTGTGGATCCGGATGCTGGTCTCCGAGCTCAATCGCATGACGAGCCATCTCGTGTTCCTCGCCACGAACGGGATGGACCTCGGCGCGGTCTCGATGATGATCTACGGCTTCCGCGATCGCGAGGACGTGATGCGGTTCTTCCAGAAGGTCACCGGGCTGCGGATGAACCACAACTACGTGCGGCCGGGTGGCGTCGCAGCCGACCTACCGCCGGGTTGGCGCGACGACGTGCTGCGGATCCTCGACCAGATCCCGCCCCGGCTCGACGAGTACGACACGCTGCTGACCGGGCAACCGATCTGGCGGGAACGGCTCCAGGGGGTCGGCGTGATCACGGCCACCGAAGCCGTCGCCCTCGGGGCCACCGGCCCGGTCCTGCGATCGACCGGGGTCGAGTGGGACCTGCGGCGAGATCAGCCCTACCTGCATTACGCCGACGTCGAGTTCGACGTCATCGTCGGGTCCTACGGTGACGCCTTCGATCGGTACGCGATCCGGCTCAACGAGGTCCGCGAGTCGATGCGGATCGTCCGCCAGATTCTCGATCGGATGCCGGCGGGTGACTATCGGATCCAGAACAAGAAGGTCACGCCGCCGCCGCGGGCGCGCATCGACGAGTCGATGGAGGCCCTGATCCACCACTTCAAGCTGTTCACCGAGGGCTTCAAGGTGCCGGCGGGCGAGACGTACGTCGCGATCGAGAGCCCGCGAGGCGAGCTCGGTTGCTACATGGTCAGCGACGGGTCGGCGCGGCCCTACCGGGTGCACATCCGCGCGCCCTCGTTCGTCAACATCCAGTGCCTCCCACACATGATGCGGGACCGGCTCATCGCCGACGCGGTCGCGGTGATCTCGTCCGTCGATCCCGTGCTCGGAGACGTGGACAGGTGAGTCGGTTCTCGGACGCCAACGTGTCGGTGGCCAAGGAGATCATCGGCCGCTATCCCCGGCCGAAGTCGGCCCTCATCCCGCTGCTCCACCTCGCCCAGGAGGAGCACGGGTGGATCAGCGAGGAGTCGATGCGCCACGTCGCCGAACTGCTCGGCCTCGAGCCGGCCGAGGTGTACGGCACCGCCACGTTCTACGAGATGTTCAAGTTCGAGCCCGTCGGGCGCTACTGCATCAACATCTGCACGAACATCTCGTGCCAGTTGCTCGGGGCGTGGGAGCTGCTCGAGCACGCCGAGGAGCAACTCGGGATCCGCGCCGGATCGACCACCGACGACGGGGTGTTCACGCTCGAGGACGTCGAGTGCATCGCCGCCTGCACCGAGGCCCCGGCCCTCCAGGTGAACTACCGCTTCCGCTACCAGGTCACCAACGACGAGTTCGACACGTTGCTCGACGAGCTCAGCGACGGCCGGCTCGACGACGAGATCCCGCCGTTCGGCACCCTCGCCCGAGTCCGCCAGCGCACCTCGGAACGCTGGGCCAACACCGGCACCGAGGCCCAAGCCAAGGTCGACGCCCGATGATCACGTGTCGCAAATCCACAACTCTTGTGCCAAGCTGACAAAAAGTGTCGCTCTCCAGCCGTTGAGCTGCGGGAAAGCGACAGTCGAGAGGACCGCGGGGCGTGAGCGACAGCGAGACGCCGAGCTTCCGGGTGCCCGGGCTGGTGCCGACGGGACCGCCGATGGTGACGTCGCGGTTCGACGTCGCCGACGGCTACACCTACGACGGCTACGTCCGCACGGGCGGCTATCAGGCGCTGCGCAAGGCGCTCACCGAGATGACGCCGCAACAGGTGCACGACGAGATCAAGACGTCGGAGATGCAGGGACGGGGGGGCGCCGGCTTCCCGACCGGCACCAAGTGGGGCTTCCTACCCCCCGACGTGTTCCCCCGCTACCTGGTCGTCAACGGCGACGAGAGCGAGCCCGGCACGTACAAGGACCGGCTGCTGATGGAGCTCGATCCGCACCAGCTGATCGAGGGCGTGCTGATCTCGTGCTACGCGTTCGCCGCCGCCCAGGCGTTCCTCTACGTGCGGGGAGAGATGGCGCTGGCCCAGGAGCGCATCGCCGAGGCGCTCAACGAGGCCTACGCCAACCGCCTCGTCGGCAGGAACGTCCTCGGCACGGACTTCTCGGTCGACATCACGCTCACGTGGGGCGCCGGTGCCTACATCGTCGGCGAGGAGACCGCGCTCATCGAGAGCCTCGAGGGCGAGCGGGGGATGCCGCGGCTGAAGCCTCCGTACTTCCCCGCGTCCAAGGGTCTCTACATGCAGCCGACGATCGTCAACAACGTCGAGACGCTCGCCAACGTGCCGTGGATCGTCGCCGAGTCCGGGCAGGCGTTCCACGACGTCGGCGCGCCGACGTCGACGGGCATGAGGATGTTCGCCGTCAGCGGCCACGTCGAGCGCCCCGGCGTGTTCGAGGTGCCCCAGGGGATCACCACGTTCCGCATGCTGATCGATGCGCCCGAGTACTGCGGCGGGATCCGCGACGGTGGCGAGGTGAAGGCGTTCATCCCCGGAGGGGCGTCGGCGCCGTGGTTCTATCCCGAGCACCTCGACCTCCCGCTCGACAAGCCGACCGTCGACAAGGCCGGATCGATGCTCGGGTCGGGCGCGATCGTGGTCATGGACCAGACCACCGACGTGGTCGCGGCGTGCTGGCGCATCGTGCGCTTCTTCGCCCGCGAGAGCTGCGGCAAGTGCACCCCGTGCCGGGAGGGCACGACGTGGCTGGACCGGATCCTCAAGCGGATGCTCGAGGGCCACGGGCGGACCGAGGATCTCGACACCCTGATGGAGGTCTGCGAGTCGATCAGCCCGGGGATCGCCTGGCCGCCGCGCCAGACCACGATCTGCCCGCTCGGCCCTTCGGCCGTCAGCCCGATCGGGTCGGCGGTCACGCGGTTCCGCGACGAGTTCGAGCACTACGTCGAACACGGCCGGCCCATCGACGGCGTCCACCGACACCCGATCCCCGGAACGATGGTCCATGTCTGACTCCGACGCGACGAAGAACGAACAGACGGGGGGCGCCGACACGGCCGCCGCGGACGACCACGCCGATGACATCGCGCCACCGAAGCGGGCGGCAAGCGACGACATCGGGCAGTCGACGGCGGGTATGGCGTCGGCCGCGGACCCCGAGACCGAACCGGAGCCGCCCCCCAAGACGACGTTGTCGATGACGATCGACGATCGACCGCACGAGGCCCAGCCCGGCCAGCTCGTCATCGACGCGTGCGAGGACGCCGGCGTGTACGTGCCCCGCTTCTGCTACCACCCGCGGATGACGCCGGTCGGCATGTGCCGGCAGTGCCTCGTCGAGATCGAAGGGCCGCGGGGCCCGATGATGGTGGTCAGCTGCATGACGAACGTGGCCGACGGCCAGATCGTGCGCACGGCGACCGAGGGCGTGAAGCGGGCCCAGGAGGGCGTGCTCGAGCTGCTCCTCGCCAACCACCCGCTCGACTGCCCGGTCTGCGACAAGGGCGGCGAGTGCCCGCTGCAGGACCAGGCGTTGAGCCACGGCCCGGGCGAGAGCCGGTACCTCGAGGAGAAGCGCCACTTCGAGAAGCCGATCCCGATCAGCGACCTCGTCCTGCTCGACCGCGAGCGCTGCATCCTCTGTGACCGGTGCACCCGGTTCGCCAACGAGGTCGCCGGCGACCCGCTCATCGCCTTCACCTACCGGAGCAACGAGACCCAGGTCCTCACGTTCCCCGACGAACCGTTCGCGTCGTACTTCTCGGGCAACACCGTGCAGATCTGTCCCGTCGGCGCGCTCACGGCCACGCCCTACCGGTTCAAGGCCCGGCCGTGGGATCTCGAGCAGGTCGAGAGCACGTGCACGACGTGCGCGGTCGGCTGCCGTGTCGTCGTCCAGTCCAGCCGCGACCAGCTCGTGCGCTACCTGGGCGTGGACTCCGATCCCGTGAACTGGGGTTGGCTGTGCGACCGCGGGCGCTTCGACTTCGAGGCCGTGGGCTCGGAGCAACGGCTCGGCGCGCCCCTCGTGCGCGGCGAGGGCGGGTTGGCCGAGACGACGTGGAACGCCGCGCTCGACGTCGCCGCCCAGTTGATCTCCGACACCGTGAAGTCGAGCGGGCCGGGCGGCATCGCCCTGCTCGGCGGGGCACGCGGCACGAACGAGGACGCCTTCGCCTGGGCCCGCCTCGCCGACGCCATCGGCATCGACCACCGCGACGCCCAGGTCGGCGACGGGCTGCCGGCCGAGCTCCTCGACCTGCCGCGGGCCACCATCGACGAAGCGGCGGCGGCGAAGACGATCGTGCTCCTCGGACCGGACCTCAAGGAGGAGCTCCCCGTCCTCTACCTGCGTCTGCGCCACGCCGCCGAGCAGCGGCGCAGCCGGATCCTCGAGCTCGGTCCCATCGAGACCGGACTGACCCGCTACGCCTGGCGCAGTGTGCGCGTCGAGACCGGTTCCCGGGCCCGGCTCGGGGCCGCCCTCGCCGACGCCGCGGTGCAGGAGCAGCTCGGATCCGGACCGGTGGTGGTCGTCGCCGGCCGGGCCAACCTGGCGGAGTCGGCCGCGTCGGCGATGTCCGCCCTGCGAACCGTGCTCGAGGCCTGCCCCGACGCCAAGGTGCTGCCGGCCCTCCGCAGGGGGAACGTCGTCGGCGCCCTCCAACTCGGGTTGACCGCCCGCGGTGCGGGCTCCGACGGTCTCGGCATCCTCGAAGCGGCCGCCGACGGTCGCACGGACCTGCTCGTCCTGCTCGGCGTCGACCCGATCGCCGACTGCCCCGATGCCGATCTCGCCCGCCGGGCCCTCGCGGGCGCCCGCCGGGTGATCGCCGTGGACACGTTTCTCACCGAGTCGTCCCGCCGGGCCGACGTCGTGCTCGCCGCCGCCGCCTTCGGTGAGAAGTCCGGCACGACCACCAACCTCGAGGGTCGCGTGACCGCCGTGGCCCAGAAGGTGACGGTCGCCGGGACCTCGCGGCCGGACTGGATGATCGCCGCCCAACTGGCCGAGCGGCTCGGCCATGACGACGTCGCCGACGAGCTCGCCTCGCTCGACGCGATCACCGACGCCATCGCCGCCCACGTGCCGGCGTACGCCGGCGCGACCCGGCAGGCGTTGGCACGAGGAGCCCGACGGCGTGCTCGCGCTGCCGCCCACCGACGGCCCGGTGGAGTGGCCGGAGGCGGCGTCGGCCGGTGCCCTCGACCGCAACAGCTACGACTACCGCCTCGTGGTGAGCCGCAAGCTGTACGACCGGGCGGTGGGCACGGCGATGTCGCCGTCCTTGGCCGGGCTGGCGCCGCCGAGCGCGGCGCACGTCAACCCGTTCGACCTCGCCGGGCTCGGCGTGGCCGACGGCACCGAGGTGCAGGTGATCGGGGCGCGGGGGAGCGTCGTGCTCCCGCTGGCCGCCGACCTCGCGCGTGCCCCGCGGCTCGCTGCTGGTGCCGTTCAACGTGCCGGGGGCGTCGATCGCCGACATCGTCGACGCCCGCGCGCCGGCCAACGACGTCAGAGTGGAGCGGATGTGATCAGCGCGGTGCTCGCCCTCGATCCGCTGCTGATCGGCGACCTCCTGTGGACGCCGCTGATCATCGTCCTGCTCAAGGTCGTCGTGATCTTCGTCGTCGGCCTCGTGAGCACGTTGTTCATGGTCTGGTTCGAGCGCAAGATCATCGCCGGCATGCAGAACCGGGTCGGGCCGAACAAGGCCGGCCCGTTCGGCACCCTGCAGACCCTCGCCGACGGGGTCAAGCTGTTCTTCAAGGAGGACCTGCTCCCGGACAAGGCCGACCGGTTCGTGTTCAAGCTCGCCCCGTACCTCGCCTTCGTCCCCGCCTTCCTCGTCTGGGCGGTGATCCCGCTCGGCGGCGACTTCACCGACGGCGACGACGGCATCGTCACCTGGTTCGGCGAGCAGACGCGAGTGCAACTGGCCGACCCGCCGATCGGGATCCTGCTCGTGCTCGCCGTGTCGTCGATCGCCGTCTACGGCCACATGCTCGCCGGGTGGGCGAGCGGCTCGAAGTACCCGCTGCTCGGCTCGGTGCGGTCGACGGCCCAGATGATCAGCTACGAGGCCGCGCTCGGCCTGAGCCTGGCCGCGGTGATCCTGACCGCGGGCACGCTGTCGACCGCGGGCATCGTCACTGAACAGGACACGCTGTCGAACTGGAACATCGTCGCCACCGCGGTCGTGCCGTTCGTCATCTTCATGATCTCGGTGACGGCCGAGTTGAACCGTCCGCCGTTCGACCTCGTCGAGGCGGAGCAGGAGCTGGTGGGCGGGTTCAACACCGAGTACTCGAGCATCCGCTTCGGATTGTTCTTCCTCGCCGAGTTCATGGGCACGATCACGATGAGCGCGGTGATCGTCACCCTGTTCCTCGGCGGGCCGCAGCCGATCGCCTTCGGCGACACGACCCTCGACATCCCGGGCATCCCCGGCGGGCTCGAGGGGACGATCTGGTTCCTGCTCAAGGTGCTCCTGTTCCTGTACGTCTACGTCTGGCTGCGCGCGACGTTGCCGCGCCTGCGCTACGACCAGCTGATGGACCTCGGCTGGAAGGTCCTCATCCCGATCGCCCTCGGCTGGTTCCTGCTCCTCGCCGCGATCCGCGTCGGGCGGGACAACGACTGGGACACCTGGGCGGTCATCGCCGTCACCCTCGTCGTGCTGGCGACGTCGTACGCCCTCATGGTGTGGGCGCTCCGGGTGAGCCAGCGCAACCGCGAGCGCGAGGGAGCCTTCTTCTGATGGGTTACTTCGAAGGTTTCGGGGTCACGGTCCGGCAGCACCGACTGTTCGGCGGCAAGCGGGTCACCGCGCCGTACTCGGGCGGGCGCGTCGCCAGGAAGATCGTGACCCGCCGCCGCCGGAAGGAGAAGGACACCGGGCCCGAGGGCACGACCGCCACCGGGTCGCTGGCCGCGCCCGACGTCGCCGACGACGTCAAGGCCGAGAAGCCGCCGCGCCTGCACGGCCGTCATGTCCTCGGCCGCTACGAGGACGGGATGGAGAAGTGCATCGGCTGTGAGCTGTGCGCCGGGATCTGCCCGGCCAAGTGCATCTACGTGCGCGGCCTCGACAACGACCCCGAGAACCCGACGTCGCCGGGGGAGCGCTACGGATTCGTCTACGAGATCAACTACCTCCGCTGCATCCACTGCGACCTGTGCGTCGAGGCGTGCCCGACCGAGGCGATCACCGAGTCGAAGCTGTTCGAGTTCTCCTTCACCAATCGCGACGACGCGATCTACACCAAGACCGAGCTGCTCGTCGGCGACGACGGCCGGCCGCAGCGGCTGCCGTGGGAGGACTGGCGGGAGGGCGAGGACGCCGCCACCAGCGGCTGGGTCCGGGCGACGGCGCCATCGGGCGACGCCGACTTCATCGGTGTGGTCGGCTGGAGCGCGGACCTCGGCTACGGCCTGCGGGCTCCCGAGCCGCCGCAGGACGTGGCCGACGGCCGCGACGACCGCGAGTGGCACACGGAGCGCCGGATGATCCAGCTCGTCGTCTTCGTGATCGCTTCGCTGATGGTGCTCGTCGGCGCCGTCGGCGTGGTGGTGCGCCGGCATCCGGTGCACTGCGCGCTGAGCCTCGTGCTCACCCTGTTCGGCATCGCCGTGCACTTCGTCTCGTTGGAGGCCCACTTCCTGGCCGCGGTGCAGATCATCGTCTACGCCGGCGCGATCGTCGTCCTGTTCCTGTTCGTGATCATGCTGCTCGGCGTCGACAAGGCGGAGGACCTCCGGGTCGAGCCGCTGCCGATCCAGCGCCCGCTGGCCGTGGTCATGGGCCTCGGGATCGTCGGCCTGCTCGTCGCCGCGATCGCCTCGTCGAGGGACACCGCCCCGCTCAGGATCGGCGCCGGCATCGACGTGGCCGGCGCCACCGACGAAGCGGGGGCGGTCGTCGACAACGACGCCAACATCCGCCAGCTCGCCCGGAACCTGTTCGGGGACAACGTCTTCGCCTTCGAGTTGACGTCAGTGCTGCTCATCGTCGCCGTCGCCGGGACGGTCGTGCTGACCCGCCGGCAGCGCCGCCGCGAGACGGTCGCCGAGGCCGACAAGTGATCGCCGACTGCGTTCCCCGGCCACGCAAGCCGCAGCTGGCCGCTCGCTCGCTGGCGCTCACTCGCTCGCATCAGCGAGAGGGTTGACCTGTGATCGCCGACGTCGTGCCCACGACGACGTGGTACCTCGTGCTCGGCGCGGTGCTCTTCGGCATCGGCGCCGTCGGGGTGCTGGTTCGCCGCAACCCGCTGGTCATCCTCATGTCGGTCGAGCTGATGCTCAACGCCGTCAACCTCAGCTTCATCGCGCTCTCGCAGCGGCTCGGCGACATCGGCGGACAGACCGCGGTGTTCTTCGTCCTGGTCATCGCCGCCGCCGAAGTCGTCGTGGGCATCGGCATCACCGTCGCGATCATCCGCCGCCGCCCGGGCGCCACCGCCGACGATCTCGTCGAGCTGAAGGGCTGACGTGGCTCCCGTGACTGACGTCGTCTGGCTGATCCCCGCCCTCCCGCTGGCCGGGTTCCTGCTCATCCTCGTCTTCGGTCGCCGTCTCGGCGATCCCCGCGCCGGCTGGCTGGCGACGCTCATGGTGGCGGCTTCGTTCGTCGTCACGGTCGGGGTGTTCTTCGATCTCCTGAGCCGGCCGGCGGACGAGCGGGTGCAGGTCGAGACGTTGTTCACGTGGGTGCCGGTCGGCTCGCTGCAGATCGACATGGCGTTCCTCGCCGACCCGCTGAGCATCGCGATGTGCCTGTTCGTCACCGGCGTCGGCGCGCTCATCCACCTCTACGCCATCGGCTACATGCACGGCGACGCCGACTTCTCCAAGTTCTTCCTCTACATGAACCTGTTCGCCTTCTCGATGCTGATGCTCGTGCTCGGCGACAACCTGCTCGTCACCTTCCTCGGCTGGGAAGGGGTCGGGACCTGCTCGTACTTCCTGATCGCCTTCTGGCACACGAGGGAGTCGGCGGCGACGGCGGGCAAGAAGGCGTTCATCACCAACCGGGTCGGCGACTTCGGCTTCATGCTCGCCATGTTCCTCGCCTTCGAGGCGCTCGGCTCGGTGAACTACGAGGTGCTCAACGGCGCCGCCGAGGAGGGCGTGCTCGCCCAGTCGACGGCCACGGCGATCGCCGCCCTGTTGTTCCTCGGCGCGGTCGGCAAGAGCGCGCAGCTGCCGCTGTACTTCTGGCTGCCTGACGCCATGGAGGGTCCGACGCCAGTGTCGGCCCTGATCCACGCGGCCACGATGGTCACCGCCGGCGTGTTCCTGATGGTGCGGATCAACCCGCTCCTCACCGTGAGCGCCGATTGGTTGCTCCCGTTGATCGCCTGGATCGGCGTGATCACCGCGCTGTTCGCGGCCACCGTCGCGGTCGCCCAGAACGACATCAAGAAGGTGCTCGCCTACTCGACGGTCAGCCAACTCGGCTACATGTTCCTCGCCGTCGGCACCGCCGCCTACGTCCCCGCGATTTTCCACATGATCACCCACGCCTTCTTCAAGGCGCTCCTGTTCCTCGGGGCCGGGTCGGTGATCCACGGCCTCCACGACGAGCAGGACATGCGGTGGATGGGCCGGCTGCGGCCGCTGCTCCCGGTGACCGCGGCGACGTTCATCGTCGGCTGGCTGGCGATCGCCGGCGTGCCCCCGCTCGCCGGGTTCTGGTCCAAGGACGACATCCTCCTGTACGCCCTCGCCGACAGCACCGCGCTGTACGTCGTCGGTCTCGTCACCGCCCTGCTCACCGCCTACTACATGACCCGCCAGGTGATGATGGTCTTCTTCGGCGAGGCCCACTGGCAGGACCGTTCGGCCGAGCACGGCGCCCGCGGCGACAAGCGGCCGCACGAGAGCCCGTGGATCATGCTCTTCCCGCTCGTCGTCCTGGCCCTGCTGTCGTTCGTCGGCGGGGGGATCGAGTTGCCGTTCAGCGAGGAAGGGCATCGGCTCGGGCACTGGCTCGAACCGGTCGTCGAGTTCGGCGAGGCGAACATCGACGGCACGTGGGCCGACGACAACAAGTACCTGCTGCTCGTGCTCGCCGCCGTAATCGCGTTGGTCGGGATCTTCCTCGGCTGGCTCGTCTACCAGAAGCGGCGGGTGAAGGCCGTCGAGCCGGCGATCCTGGCCCACGCCTGGTACTACGACGACGCGGTCACCGAGTTCGCCGGCGGGCCCGGGCGCGAGGCGTTCGAGGCGACGGCGTGGTTCGACGCCAACGTCGTCGACGGCGCCGTCGACGGCACTGGTCGCGTCGTGCAGGGCACGGCCCGCGAGTTGCGCAAGGGCCAGAACGGGTTCGTTCGCGCCTACGCCGGGATCATCGGTCTCGGCGTCGTGGTGTTGCTCGCCTGGTTCGTCGTCGCCCGAGGAATTCTGTGATGGACCCCGGCTTCCCGATCCTCACCGCGCTGATCGTGCTGCCCGCGGCCGGTGCGATCTTGACGCTGCTCGTCTCCAAGCGCCACCCCGAGGTGGTCAAGCTCGTCGCCCTGCTCGCCAGTGTCGCCACCGGCGCGCTGAGCATCTGGCTGCTCGCCAGCTTCGAGACCGGCGAAGGCGGCTTCCAGTTCGTCAGCAAGCACCCGTGGATCGAGCCGTGGGGGATCTCCTGGAACGTCGGGGTCGACGGGATCTCGCTGCCGCTGGTCGTGCTCACCGGCGTGCTCTTCCCGCTCGCCATCCTCGGCGCCGATCCGCACCACGACCACAAGCGGTACCTCGCCTGGCTGCTGCTGCTCGAGGCCGGGGTGATCGGCAGCTTCCTGAGCCTCGACCTGTTCGTGTTCTTCCTGTTCTTCGAGATCGTGCTCGTGCCGATGTACTTCCTCATCGGCGGCTGGGGCTACGAGAACCGGGTCTACGCGGCGACCAAGTTCTTCCTCTTCACGATGGCCGGCTCGGCGTTCATGCTCGTCGGCATCGTCGCCACCGTGTTCATCGCGCGCGACAACGGCGTCGGGGAGATCACGTTCGACCTCGTCACGCTGGCGGAGCGGGCCGACTTCCCGCTCGCCACCGGCCGCTGGCTGTTCTTCGCCTTCGCCATCGCGTTCGCCGTGAAGGTGCCGATCTTCCCGCTGCACACGTGGCTGCCGGACGCCCACACCCAGGCGCCGACCGCCGGCTCGGTGATCCTCGCCGGAGTGCTGCTGAAGCTGGGCACCTACGGACTGGTGCGGTTCGGCCTGTACCTGTTCCCGGAGGCGGCGTGGTGGAGCCGTCCGCTGTTCCTCACCCTCGGCGTGGTCGGGATCATCTACGGGGCGGTCGTGGCGACGATGCAGAAGGACCTCAAGCGACTGGTCGCCTACTCGTCCATCGCCCACCTCGGCTTCATCATCCTCGGCACGTTCGCCATCACCAGCCAGGCGTTGACCGGCGGCGTCGTCCAGATGGTCAACCACGGCCTGTCCACGGGCGCGTTGTTCCTCCTCGTCGGATGGATCTACGAACGCCGCCACACCCGCGAGATCGCCGAGCTCAGGGGCATCCAGGCGGTGGCCCCGGTGTTCGCCGCCGGGTTCATGGTGGTGATGCTCTCGTCGATCGGGGTGCCCGGGCTGAACGGGTTCATCGGCGAGTACCTCATCCTCATCGGGTCGTTCCTCTCCGCCCGCTGGTGGACCGTTGTCGCCGCGACCGGCGTGATCCTCGCCGCCCTGTATCTCCTGTGGGCCTACCAGCGGGTCTTCCACGGCGAGCCCGACGAGGACAACCGGGGCTTCGCCGAGATCAAGCCGCGCGAGGGAGCGGTCCTCGGCGTGATCATCGCCTTGATCGTGTTCCTCGGCATCTACCCCAAGCCGCTCGTCGAGCGGGTGGAGCCGAGCGTCGATGCCCTCATCGAGCACATCGAGCGCCGCACCGGTGAGACCGTCCCCGAGCCGGAACCCGAGCTGGTCGAGGAGGGCGGGTGAGTCCGCTCCAGCAGGATCCCGTGCCGTTCGACGGCCCCGATGTCGCCTGGTTCTCGCTCTCGCCGATCCTCGTGCTGGTCGGCGCGGCCCTGTTCCTCCTCGTCGCCGGGGCACTCACCCCCCGGTGGCCGCGGGGGCTGTACGCCGGGGTGACCGCGGCGGCGGCGATCGCCGCGGGGGTCCTGGCGATGGTGCTGTGGGACGACATCACCGACAGCGAACCCACCACCCTCGTCGGCGACGCCCTCGCCTTGGACACGTTCGCCATGTTCGTCACCATCGTGATCTGCGCCGCGCTGCTGCTCGTCGCGCTCGTCACCGAGGACTTCCTCCGGCGGGAGGACAACGACGGGCCCGAGGTCTACGCGCTGTACCTGGTGGCGGCCACGGGTGGGATCGTGATGGGGGCGGCCAACGATCTGATCGTGCTGTTCGTCGGCTTGGAGACGCTGTCGCTCGCGCTGTACGTGCTCGCCGCCAGCCATCGCCGGCGCGCCGGCAGCACGGAGAGCGGCATCAAGTACTTCATCCTCGGCAGCTTCTCGTCGGCGTTCCTGCTGTACGGGATCGCGCTCGTCTACGGCGCCACCGGATCGACCAACATCTCCACGATCGTCGCCTCGTTCCAGGGCACGACGCCGCTCGAACGCAACGACGCTCTCGTCCTGGCGGGTGCCGCCCTCTTGCTGGTCGGGC
The DNA here is from genome assembly GCA_963755235.1 of uncultured Acidimicrobiia bacterium. Classification (GTDB taxonomy): domain Bacteria; phylum Actinomycetota; class Acidimicrobiia; order Acidimicrobiales; family Ilumatobacteraceae; genus JALZMG01. The sequence continues at coordinate 133,946 of CAVWJT010000012.1, read as the reverse complement.
TGGGATTCAAGGTGGCCGTCGCTCCGTTCCACGTGTGGACGCCCGACGTGTACCAGGGCGCGCCCACGCCGGTGACGTCGTTCATGGCGTCGGTCGGCAAGGTCGCCGCCTTCGCCGCGCTGCTGCGCGTGTTCGTGGTCGCGTTGCCGTTCTACCGCGACGACTGGCGACCGGTCGTGTGGGCGTTGGCGCTGGTGTCGATGCTGGTCGGCTCGATCCTCGCCGTCGTGCAGACCGACGTGAAGCGGATGCTCGCCTACTCCTCGATCAACCACGCTGGATTCATGCTCGTCGGCTTGGAGGCCGCGGCCCACGGCGCCGGCGAGGTCGACAGTGGCCCCGGCGTGCCGAGCGTGATGGTGTACCTGTTCGCCTACGCCGTGATGGTGATCGGCACGTTCGCCATCGTCGCCCTCGTCGCCCGCACCGGTGACGTGGCGACCGATCTCGACTCGTACCGCGGCCTCGGTCAGCGCCGACCAGTTCTTTCCCTGGCCCTGACCGTGTTGCTCGTCGCCCAGGCGGGGGTGCCCTTCACCAGCGGCTTCATCGCCAAGTTCGGCGTGATCCAGGCGGCCGTCGAGGAGCACAGCTACGTGCTCGCCGTCGCCGCGATGGTGACGTCGGTGATCGCCGCCTTCCTGTACCTGCGGATCATGGTGGCGACATGGATCGAGCCGGCGCCCGGCGACGACGAGCGCGAGCCCGTCCGGTTGCCGTTCTCCAGCGGCCTCGCCATCGCCGCCTCCGTCGCCTTCACGCTCGCCGTCGGGTTCTTCCCGGACTGGCTGATCGACGCCTCCGAGGTCACCACCCAGTTCGCCCGCTAGGCGGGACCGTTAGCGTGGCCGATGTGAGCGGTGAGCGCCCATGCGGCGCCGATTGCTCACCGGGTTCGGCGGCAGGCACTCCGATGTGAGCGGTGAGTGCCCCCGGGCTCCCCCGGTGTGACCGTTAGCGTCGCCGGCATGTCGTCGACCGTCGCTGTCACGGACCTCGTCCGCCAACGCGAGCTGCGGCGGATGAAGGGGTTCGCCACCGGACTGCTCGCCGCCGCGGCGGTGGTCTTCATCGTCGCCCGCGCCAACGAGGACGGCCCGGCGTGGGTGGGCTACGTGGAGGCGTTCGCCGAGGCGGCGATGGTCGGCGCGCTCGCCGACTGGTTCGCCGTCACCGCGCTGTTCCGCTACCCCCTCGGCCTCCCGATCCCGCACACCGCGATCATCCCGAAGCGCAAGGACCAGATCGGGCGCAGCCTCGGCGAGTTCGTGCAGAACCACTTCCTGACCAAGGAGCTGCTGACCGAACGCCTCCACGGTGCTCACATCGGCCGGCGCCTCGGGCTCTGGTTGCGGGAGCCGGAGAACGCTGAGCGGGCGGCGGCCGCCATCGCCGACGCGGCGCGCGGCACGATCGAGGTGCTCGACGACCGTGACGTGCAGGATGCCCTCGGCGGTCTCGTCCAGCGGCGCCTCGAGGAGACGCCGGTCGCCCCGCTCGTCGGCAAGGCGATCGATGTCGCCGTCGAGGGTGGGCATCACCAGCGCCTGCTCGACGCCGTGCTCACCGGGTTGTCGTCCTTCCTCGACGACAACCGGGCAACGCTGCGGTCGCGCCTCGAGAAGGAGTCGCCCTGGTGGATCCCCGAGCCGGTTGACGACCGCATCTTCCGGAAGATCTTCACCGGGGTCCAACGCTTCCTCGCGGATGTCGGCGGCAACCCGCAGCACGAGGTCCGGGCGGCGATCGACGAACGCATCCGCCTGTTCGCCGAGCGGCTGCGCACCGACCAGGAGCTGCTCGCCAAGGGCGAGGAGGTCAAGCGGGACCTGCTCGCCCACCGTGACGTCCAGGCTTGGTTGCAGTCGTTGTGGGGCGAGCTCAAGCAGGCGATGCTCGATGCGGCCGGGGATCCGCAGAGCGAGCTGCGGCGCCGCCTCACCATGGGCCTGGCCCGAGGTGGCGAACGAATCGTCCTCGACACGGAGTTGCAGGCGAAGCTCGACGGCTGGGTCGAGCGCATCGCCGGCTACGTCGTCGACAACTACCGCGGTGAGGCCGCCAACCTCATCGCGACGACGGTCGAGCGTTGGGACAGTGCCGACACGTCCCGGCGCATCGAGCTGCAGATCGGCCGCGATCTCCAGTTCATCCGCATCAACGGCACGGTCGTCGGCGGGCTCGCCGGCCTGCTGATCCACGCCGTCGGCGAGAACGTGCTCTGAATCCACCGAGTATCTTCGACCGCGATGGAGCAGCTCGAGGACCGCGACCTCGCCCGGCTGGCGATCACCCTGCTCGACCTCACCGATCTCGGCGACGACACCGATGCGGACGCGGTCGACGAGCTCTGCGATCGAGCGGTCGCCGCCGGTGTCGCCGCGGTGTGCGTGTGGCCGGCCTACGTCGCCCAGTGCGTCGAGGAGCTCACCCACACCGAGATCAAGGTCGCCACCGTCGTCAACTTCCCGTCCGGCGAGGAGCCCCTCGACGACGTGATCGACATGACCAAGCGGGCCCTGGCCGACGGCGCCGACGAGATCGACGCCGTGTTGCCGTACCACTCCTGGCTGCACGGCGACGAGGACGCCGCCGCCGACCTGCTCGACCGGGTGCGGGAGACGGTCAACGAGCGCTCCGATCTCAGCCACGGCGACGGGTTGCTCAAGGTGATCATCGAGACCGGCGCCCTTCCCGATCGGGCGGCGATCGATCGGGCGACGCACTTCGCGATCGCCCACGGGGCGGACTTCGTCAAGACCTCGACCGGCAAGATCGAGGTGTCGGCGACGCCGGAGGCGGCCGAGACCGTGCTCGAGGCGATCGAGGTGTCGGGGATGCCGGTCGGCTTCAAGGCGTCGGGCGGCGTCAAGTCGCTCGCCGACGCCCGCATCTACATCGAGCTGGCCGAGCGGATCATGGGCCCCGGCTGGGTCTCCCCGGACACGTTCCGTTTCGGCGCCAGCGGCCTGCTCGACGCGCTGCTGGCGATTACTCGTTCTGTCGTTTGAGATCAGCCGGATCCGGCTCGTCCCGAACGACAGAACGGGTCATCGAGCGTGGGTCGAGGACCGCTCTGGCCTCCTCTGGGGCGAGCACGCCTTCGTCGATGACGACGTCGATGATGGAGCGCCCCTCCGCCTGGGCGCGGTGGACGATCTCGGCGGCCCGCTCGTAGCCGACGATCGGGTTGAGGGCGGTCGCCAGCGCGGCGGTGCGTTCGGCGTAGGCCCGGCAGCGTTCGACGTCGGCCTCGATCCCAGCCACGCACTTGGCCGCGAAGACCCGGCTCACGTTGGCGAGCAGGGTGCCCGACTCGAGCAGGGCGTCCGCCATCACCGGCAGGTAGGTGTTGAGCTCGAGGATCCCCTGGGAGGCGCCGTAGGCGACGACGGTGTCGTTGCCGAACACCCGGGCGGCGACCTGGTTCACCGACTCGCACAGCACGGGATTGACCTTGCCCGGCATGATCGACGACCCGGCCTGAAGCTCGGGCAGCCGCAGTTCGGCGAGGCCGGTCGACGGGCCGCTCGCGAGCAACCGGATGTCGTTGGCGATCTTGGTCAGCGCCACGGCGATGCCGCGCAGGCCGGCGGACGCTTCCGCCAGCGTGCCCTGTCCACCCTGATGGGTCATCGGGTTGCTCGCTGGCCGCAAGGGCAGGCCGGTCTCGGCCGCGATCGCGTCGATCACGGCGCTGGCGAATCCGGGCGGAGCGTTGATGCCAGTGCCGACGGCGGTGCCGCCGAGCGGCAGCTCGCCCAGGACGTCGACATCCGCGCGCGAGCGTGCTCGCGCCGCATCGAGCAGTCCCGCCCACGCGTCGGCCTCCTGACCCACCGTGACCGGAGTCGCATCCATGAGGTGGGTGCGTCCGGCCTTGACGACATCGGCGGTGCGGGTGGCCAGCGCCCGCAGGGCCTCGACGAGCGTCGTGACGGCCGGGTCGAGATCGTCGGTGAGCTGGCGGGCGACCGCCAGGCGGATCGCGGTCGGCACGGTGTCGTTCGAGGACTGCGAAGCGTTGACGTGGTCGTTGGGGTGGACGACGGTGCCGTCGCCGAGCAGGTCCGTGGCTGCCTTGGCGAGGACCTCGTTGACGTTCATGTTGGTGGACGTCCCCGATCCGGTCTGGAACACATCGACCGGGAACGCGTCGTCGAGCTCGCCGGCCTCGACCCGTTGCGCCGCGGTGGCGATCGCCGCGGCAACCCGCTCGTCGACGCCCGGAACTCCCAGCGTGGCGTTCACGCGAGCGGCGTGACGCTTGATCGTGGCCAGCGCCCGGGCGACCCGGACGTCGAGGGGACGGTTGGCGATCGGGAAGTTGGCGAGAGCCAACTCGGTCTGGGCGCCCCACTCCACGAGTTCACCCTAATGACGGTCGAACTCCGGCTCCCCACGACGCGCGCGGCGTACATTTGATTCGGCATGGCTCCCCCCGTCACCGCGAACGGCGAGGTCTCGTGGCCGGCGTACGACGCCGTGCTCTTCGACCTCGACGGCGTGCTGACCCCCACCGCCGAGCTGCACCAGCAGGCGTGGCAGGAGATGTTCGAACAGTTCCTCGACGAGTACGTCGGCGCCGACCATGCCCCGTACACGGAGGGGGACTACCTCGCCTATGTCGACGGCAAGCCCCGCTTCGACGGTGTGCGTTCGTTCCTGGAGTCGCGGGGCATCCACCTCCCCGAGGGAAACCGCGACGAGCCCCCTGGAACGGGTTCGATCTCCGCCCTCGGCAACCGGAAGAATGCGGTGTTCCAGGACCTCCTGCGCACGCAGGGGATCGCGCCCTACCCCGGATCGATCCGGCTGCTGGATCATCTCGCCGGCCTCGGCATCCCTGCCGCGGTCGTGTCGTCGTCGCGCAACGCTCGTGAGGTTCTCGAGGCCGCCGGCCTGGCCGACCGCTTCACGGTCGTCGCCGACGGCGTCGTCGCGGCCGAACGCGGCATCCCCGGCAAGCCGGCGCCAGACCTGTTCCTCGCCGCGGCCGCGCAGCTCGGCGGGCCGCCCGACAAGGCAGTCGTCGTCGAGGACGCGCTGTCGGGCGTCGCCGCCGGACGGGCGGGCGGCTTCGGGTTGGTCGTCGGCGTGGACCGTGGCGCCGGCCGCGAAGCGCTCGCCGCCCACGGCGCCGACGTCGTGGTCGATGACCTCGCCGAGCTCGTGCCGGCAGAACCGAGCGGACCGATGAGACACCGCGCGCCCAGACACCTGCCGCTGCACCGTTATCCGCTCGACCCGTGGCGGCTGGTCGAGCGGGAGTACGACGTGTCCGACATCGGGGTGACCGAGACCATTTTCTCCGTGGCCAACGGCTACATCGGCATGCGCGCCAACCCGGAGGAAGGGCGCGACGCCCACAGCCACGGCACGTACCTGAACTCGTTCCACGAGACCTGGCACATCCACCACGCCGAGGAGGCGTTCGGGTTCGCCAAGACCGGCCAGACGATCGTCAACGTCCCGGACGCCAAGTTGATGAAGCTGTACGTCGACGACGAGCCGCTGCTGCTGTCCGTCGCCGACCTCGAGGCGTACGAGCGGGTCCTCGACTTCCGCGAGGGCACCCTCACCGCGATCTGGTCTGGCGGACGCCCGCCGGCAAGCGGGTGCGGGTCCGGTCCCAGCGGCTCGTCAGCCTGGCGCACCGGCACCTCGCGATGATGACGTTCGAGGTCACGATGCTCGACGGCGCCGCGCCGATCGTGATCTCGTCGCAACTGCTCAACCGCCAGGATGGTGAGGACGAGTACCACGTCGCCGCGGCCGCTCTCGGCCACGGCCGTGACCCGCGTCAGATGCGCAAGTTCGACCATCGGGTATTGATCCCGCGACTGCACCGGGAGATCCGCGACGGTGTCGTGCTCGGTTACCGGTGCGCCAACAGCGGGATGACGCTGGCCTGCGCGTACCGTCACCTCGTCGAGTCGTCGACGTCGGTGAAGGTCGACACGACAGTCGGCCCCGACCTCGCCAAGACCGTCTTCACCACCCGGGCCGAGCCGGGCCAGACGATCCGCATCGTCAAGCTGGTGACGTACCACACGTCTCGAGGCGTGCCCCCGGAGGAGCTCGCCGATCGCTGTGGCCGCACGCTCGATCGCGCCGTCGACGACGGACGAGAGGCCCTGCTCGGCGAGCAGCGGGAGTGGCTCGCCGGGTTCTGGGAGTCGAGCGACGTCGAGCTGCGCGGGGACGACGCCGCCCAGCAGGCGCTGCGGTGGAACCTGTTCCAGCTCGCCCAGGCCAGCGCCCAGACCCAGGAGCACGGCATCGGCGCCAAGGGCCTGACCGGCGGCGGCTACGAGGGGCACTACTTCTGGGACACCGAGATCTACATCGTCCCGTTCCTCGCCTACACCAGTCCCGACACGGCGCGGAAGCTGTTGCGCTTCCGGTGGCACATGCTCCCGGCCGCCCGCAGTCGCGCCGCCGAGGTCAACCAGATCGGCGCGCTCTATCCGTGGCGCACGATCAACGGGGAGGAGGCCTCCGCGTACTACGCCGCGGGCACTGCGCAGTACCACATCAATGCCGCCGTCGCCTTCGCCCTCAAGCGCTACCTCGACGCCAGCGGGGACGTGAGCTTCGTCGCCAACGAGGGGTCCGAGATGCTCGTCGAGACCGCCCGCCTGTGGGAGGACCTGGGTTTCTACGCCAGCAACCACGACGAGCCGAGGTTCCGAATCCACGGCGTGACCGGACCGGACGAGTACACGACCGTCGTGAACGACAACCTGTACACGAACGTGATGGCCCGCTTCAACATGCGCTACGCGGCCCGTGTCGTCGAGCTGCTCGAGGAGTGGGACAACGACGCGTACGGGCGCCTGTGCCGCCGGGTGGGTCTCCAGCCGGACGAGACGAAGCGGTGGACCAAGGCCGCCGAGGCGATGTACATCCCGTACGACGAGGAGCTCGGCATCCACCCGCAGGACGAGAACTTCCTCGAGCGCGAGTCGTGGGACTTCGCCGGCACCCCCGACGATCACTATCCGCTCCTGCTCTACTACCACCCGCTCGTGATCTACCGCCACCAGGTGCTCAAGCAGGCGGACGTGGTGCTGGCCATGGCCTTGCGCAGCGACCAGTTCCCGCTCGACCAGAAGCGGCGCAACTTCGACTACTACGACCCGATCACGGCTGGCGACTCCTCGCTCTCGGCCTGCGTCCAGGGGATGGCGGCGGCGCAGATCGGTTACGAGGAGCTGGCGGTCAGCTACTTCAAGGCGGCGCTGTTCGTCGACCTCTGCGACACCCACGGCAACACGAGCGACGGCGTGCACGTCGCGTCGTGCGGCGGGGCGTGGGACACCGTCGTGTTCGGGTTCGCCGGATTGTTCGACCACGGATACGCGCTGCAGTTCGCGCCGAGCCTTCCAGCGGCGTGGGAGGGGCTGTCATTCCGCATGCAACGACATGGAGCGAAGTTGGCCGTCGAGCTCGACCCCGAGGGATGCTCGGTCACCGTTCTCGACGGTCCCCCGGTCCCGATCATCACCGGCACCGGCTCCGAGCACCAGGTCGTCCACGTTCAGCCGGGCTCCACGCAACGCATCTCCCGGGTCGTCCTGCCGGCCTGACGCCGTGCTCCCCGGAGCACTGCAACCGCCGCGCCGGTCGGGGCGGCGGGGCGGAACGACTCGGCTCGCAGCGACGCGCCGATCTCGACGCGCGGGTAGCGCGCGGCCCAGCGGCGGACCAGCCAGCGCGGGAGCACGAGGTCCGCCTGCTCGAGTCCGGGGGCGCGCAGCAGCGCGGCGCGGACGGTCTCGGCGAGCGACCACGGCGGGTTGGCGACGACGCGGAACGGTCGCCGGGGCAGGCGCGCCCGGGCCACGTCGGCGCGCACCACGGTCACTGGCGCCCCGGCGAACAGCTCGCGGAGCGCGTCGGCGCGCGCAGGATGCAACTCGATCGCGATCACGCGGGCCCCCGCCTCGACGAGCGCGCCGGTCAGCGCGCCGGTGCCCGCGCCGAGGTCGACGACGAGATCACCGTCACGGATTCCCGCCCGCGCCACGACGTGGCGGGCGGCCGCAGGATCAAGCCGGTGCCAGCCCCATCGCGCCGGTGCCGACGTTCGTGGCGCCGCGGACACGGCGCACCATCACCGTCATCGTCATGGCCGCCAGTGTGCCCGCGCCGCGCCGGCCCGACTGGCGCCATGAGGTTTCTGTGCGCCAGTATGTTCGCAGACAGTGTGAGCGGTGAGCGCCCTACGGCGCCGATTGCTCACCGGGTCGGGCCGTACCGACTCACAGGTCGCTGGCGACGTGGAGGTCGGGGTACCCGGCGGCGTGGGCCGCCTCGATGACCTTCCGGGCGTGGTCCGCGCCGCGGACCTCGAACGTGGCGTGGACGCCGGTCTGGCGGACGTGGAGGTTGACGCCTTCCCGTTCGTGCTGCACCTCGACCAGGTTGGCGCCGGCCGCGGCGAACACGCTGAGCAGCCGCACGAGGCTGCCCGGCCGGTCGTCGATCCGGGCGAACACGACCAGTCGCCGCCCCGCCGCGGTCTCGTGCCGGCGGATCAGCCCGGGCACCACGCCGAGGTCGACGTTGCCGCCCGACAAGACCACACACGTGGTGCCCGACGCCGCCGGCGTCACCGCGGCCGAGCGGAGCGCGGCGACCCCGACCGCGCCGGCGCCCTCGACGTACAGCTTCGCCCGGTCCATCAGCAGCACCATTGCATCCGCGATCGCATCCTCGTCGACGCTGACGATCTCGTCGATCCAGCGGTCGATGAGCGGGCCGGTGAACTCACCAGGGTGCTTGACCGCGATCCCGTCGGCGAGGGTCAGCACGGGGCCGGCCGGCGCCGGCCCGCCGGCGTAGGGCGCGCAGACGGCGGCCTGCACACCGACGACGCGGACGCCGGGGACGAGGCTCTTCACGGCGATGGCCACTCCGGCCGCCAGCCCTCCCCCGCCGAGCGGGACGACGACACACGTCAGGTCGGGGATGTCGTCGACGAGCTCGAGGCCGAGCGTGCCCTGCCCGGCGACCACGGCGGGATCGTCGAAGGGATGGCAGAGGGTCATCCCCCGCTCGGCCGCCCGCTCCCGGGCCGCGGCCATCGCATCCTCGAACGACGTCCCGACCTCGAACACCTCGGCGCCGTGGGACCGGCAGGCCTCGATCTTGGTGATCGCCGCGCCCGCCGGGACGAAGATGTCGCAGCGCACATTGTGGTGGCGGGCGGCGAGGGCGAGCGCCTGGGCGTGGTTCCCGGCGCTGGCGGTCGTCACTCCGTTGGCGGCGACGTCGAGCGCGGCGACCTGGGCCACCTTGTTCATCGCCCCCCGGATCTTGAACGCCCCCGTGCGCTGGAGGTTCTCGGCCTTGAGCACCACCGGTCGTCCGTACTGCTCCGACAGCGTCACCGACGTGACGATGGGAGTGCGCTTGGCGACGTTCGAGATGACGGCCCGGGCGGCGTGGACGTCCGCGATCGACACCGACGTGGCTGCGTGTTCGACCGACATGTGGAAAGCACGGTAGACCTTCCGTCCGGATGCGTGCGCTCGCCATCGGCAACGGGAACGACTTCGACACCGGGTTCGTCGGGCACCGTCTGCGCGAGCACGGCTACACCTTCACCGAATGCCACCGCGAGCACCCTGACCAGTGGCCGTCGCTCGACGGCGTCGACCTCGTGCTGACGCTCGGGTCGGAGTGGAACGTCTACCGCGCCGAGATTGCCGAGCCGGTGGAGGCCGAGGCGGCGTTCGTCCGCGACGTCGTCGATCGCAACGTGCCCCTCCTGGCCATCTGCTTCGGTGCCCAGGTGCTCTCCCACGCCCTCGGCGGCACGGTCAGCCGCATGACGACGCCCGAGATCGGCTGGTGCGACATCGAGCTCGACGGCGGGGGCGAGTCCCTCCCCGCTGGGCCGTGGGTGGTGTGGCACTACGACGTGTTCACGGTGCCCGACGGGTTCTCCGAGCTGGCTCGGACCGCCGCCGGTCCGCAGCTCGTCCGCGGCGGAAGGACGTTGGCGACGCAGTTCCATCCCGAGGCCACCGAGACGATGATCGTCCGTTGGCTCGGCATGGGGGGCGACGCGGAGTTGCGCCGTCACGGCATCGAGCCGGCCGAGATGCTCGCCCAGACCCGGGCCAACGTCACCCGCAGCGGCCCCCACGCGGCGGCCCTGGTCGACTGGTTCCTGGCCGAGGTCAGCGCGTCCTAGCAGGTTGGGAGGGCCTTCTCGAACCTTGGTAGCGTCCCCGTCGATGTCGTCGTTCCTGCGCGACTACCTGACCGTCGTCTGGTTCGGCGTCGGTGCTCTCCTCGTCGGTGGCCTGCTACTGGGCGTCGCCTCGGTGCTGCGGCCGGTCAAGCCGAACCCGGCCAAGTCGATCGCGTACGAGAGCGGGGTCGACCCCGTGGGCCTGGGCTGGTCGCAGAGCCAGATCCGCTACTACGTCTTCGCCCTGCTGTTCGTGATCTTCGATGTCGAGGCGGTCTTCATCTTCCCGTGGGCGGCGAACATCGAGCGCTACGGCACATTCGGGCTGGTCGTGATGATCGCGTTCATCGTCCTGCTCCTCGACGGCCTGCTCTATGCCTGGAAACGGGGGCTGTTGCGGTGGGTCTAGTCGACCGCGGCCGCATGCCTGGCGCGCTCACAAAACTGATGAACCTCGGGCGCTCCTACTCGATGTGGGTGTACCAGTGGGGCCTCGCGTGCTGCGCGATCGAGATGGGGGCGGCGTTCGGCTCCCCCCGCTACGACGTCATGCGGCTCGGCGTGATCCCCCTGCCGGCGAGCCCGCGCCAAGCCGACCTGGTGGTCATCTCGGGCACCGTCACCGACAAGATGGCACCCGCCGTGCGGCGGCTGTACGACCAGATGCCCGAACCGAAGTACGTGATCTCGATGGGCAGCTGCGCCAACTGCGGGGGCCCGTACTGGGACAGCTACTCGGTCACCAAGGGCGTCGACCAGGTCATTCCCGTCGACATCTATGTGCCCGGCTGTCCCCCGCGGCCAGAGGCGCTGCTCGAGGGGATCGTGCTCCTGCAGCAGCGGATCAAGGACGAGGACATGGCGGCGAAGTGGAAGGGCGAGGGCGTCGACGTGATCCCGCGTCGCGAGCCGATCGTGGTCGGAGGTGGCCCGATTGAGTGACGCGACCGAGGCGAGCACCGAGGCGGAGCCGCAGGCGCTGCCCGGCGACGGACTGCGCGAGGGGATCGTCGATGAGCTGCGCCGTCGTCTCGGCGACGCCCTGCTCGACACCCACCTGCGCCCCAATGACGACCTCTGGGTGCGCGTCTCGACGGAGGCATGGCGCCCAACCGGCGAGGCACTCCTCAAGCGATGGGATTCGAGTACTTCTGCTTCCTGTCGGCGCTCGACTGGCTGCCGTCGCCCTATGGACGTGGCGAGGACGACCCCACCGAGCCGCCGCCGGAGCGGTCGACGGAGGTCGTTCAGGGCTACGCCGGTGGCGCGACCCGATTCCAGGTGTTCGCCCGGGTCACCGACCCGCGCCGCCACGTCGGCGTCACGGTCAAGGCCGACGTGCCCGACGACTCGATGAGCGTCGAGTCGTGGTTCACCGTGTACGCCGGCGCCAACTGGCACGAGCGCGAGACCAACGAGATGTTCGGCATCGGGTTCGCCGGACACCCCGATCTGCGCCACATCTATCTCCCGGGTGAGTTCGAGGGCTACCCGCTGCGCAAGGACTTCCCGCTGCTGTCCCGGATGGTCAAGCCGTGGCCCGGCATCGTCGACGTCGAGCCGATGCCGGCCGAGGAGGCCCCGCCGGACGATGCCGTCGTGGGCGAGGTCGCGCCGGAGAGCGCCACGCCGGCGCAGAGCGACGCCGGGCTCGGGGAGCCGCCGGCCGAAGACGTCGCCGACGAAGCGGCCCACGAGATGAGCGTGGAGGAGGCGCCGGACTCGGCCCATCCCCCGTCCGACGAGGAGACACCATGACCGATCTCCTCAGCGAGCGCCAGCAGCTCTCCTACATCGCCGCCAAGGCGGCGGACGCCCGGCTCAACGTCGAGCTCGAGACGGAGGGGATGACCCTCAACATCGGGCCCCAGCACCCGGCCACCCACGGCACCCTGCGGATCATGGTCCGGCTCGACGGGGAACAGGTCGTGTGGGCCGATCCGGGGTGCGGCTACATGCACCGCGGCTACGAGAAGCTGAGCGAGGTCCGGACCTATCCGCAGGTCACCACGCTCGTGAATCGGATCGACTGGCTCGGCAGCTTCGCCAACGAGGTGCCGTTCATCCTCGCCGCCGAGAAGCTGATGGAGATCGAGGCGCCGCCCCGGGCGCAGTGGATCCGCACGATCCTGTTCGAGCTGTCGCGGATCGCCAACATCACCCTGTTCCTCGGCGACCTCGGCGTCCAGCTCGGCGCCGTCACCCCGGTGTTCTTCGCCTTCCGCGACCGCGAGCACGTGCTCAACCTCATCGAGTCGGTCACCGGCGGGCGGTTCCACCCCAACTTCGACCGCATCGGCGGGCTCAAGGAGGATCTGCCCAAGGGCTTCATCGACGAGTGCCGCCTGGGGATGCGCAAGATCCGCAACTTCTGCGACGAGATCGAGGACCTGCTCATCGGCAACGAGATCTTCCAGGCCCGCACGCGTGGCGTCGGCATCATCCCGCGCGAGGTGGCCCTGCAGTACGGCCTCTCCGGCCCGAACATCCGGGGGAGCGGAGTCGACTGGGATCTCCGCCGCGATCAGGTGCTGCCGATGGCGTGGGACAAGGTCGACTGGCGGGTGTGGACCCATCCCGACGGTGACAGCTTCGCCCGCTGCTGGGTGCGCCTGCAGGAGACGCGGGAGGCGACCAAGATCGTCGACCAGCTCCTCGACGGGCTGCCGTCGGGGCCGATCATGGCCAAGGTGCCGCGCATCATCAAGGTCCCCGCCGGTGAGGCATGGGTCTCGACCGAGAACCCGCTCGGGGAGATGGGCTACTACGTCGTGTCCAAGGGCGACCTCGGGCCGTTCCGGGTGAAGATCCGCTCGGCCAGCTTCAACAACATCTCGGTCGTGCCGTGGGTCCTGCGCGGCGTCTACGTGCCCGACGTCATCACCATCCTCGCCAGTCTCTACTTCATCCTCGGGGATATTGATCGATGAGCTCCCTGGCCGTGGAGATCCCCTACTGGGGGCAGTCGCTGATCCGGGTGCTCGGCGGCATCGTCGCGGTGCTGATCCCGGCCGGCACGATCGTCTACGTCTTCCTGTTCAAGATGATGTCGTTCATGCAGAGCCGCCTGGGCCCGATGGAGGCCGGCCCGTACGGCTCGCTGCAGCTGGTCGCCGAAGTCGGCAAGTGGCTGCAGAAGGAGGACACCGCACCGGCGCGGGCGGACCACAGCATCTTCAAGCTCGCCCCGCTGATCGTGCTGGGGTCCACCTTCCTGCTCGTCGCCGCCATCCCGTTCGGACCCGATGCCTGGATCACCAACTTCCAGGCCGGCGTCTTCTACGCCTTGGCCGTGTCGTCGATCAGCGTGCTCGGCATCCTCGTCGCCGGCTGGTCGAGCGCCAACAAGTACTCGCTCCTCGGTGGCCTGCGCGCCGCCGGACAGCTGATCGCCTACGAGCTCCCCCTCGTGCTGGCCACGATCGGCGTCGTGATCCAGGCGGGCACGATGAACATGCAGGAGATCGTCGTCGTGCAGAACGAGGGGGAGATCTTCGGCTGGGACGGTCTCGGCAACCCCTACGTGCTCACCCAGTTCGTCGGCTTCCTGGTGTTCATGGTCGCCGTCCAGGCCGAGCTGACCCAGCCGCCGTTCGACATGCCGATCGCCGAGTCCGAGTTGGTGTCGGGCTACATGACCGAGTACTCGGGCTTCCGCTTCCTCATCTTCTTCATCGCCGAGTTCGCCACCGTCGGCGTGTTCGCGCTGATCGCGTCGGTCCTCTTCCTCGGCGGGTGGGGGGTGCCGTTCGCCTGGTTCGGCTGGGACGGCCTCGACGACGTCGCCGACTGGATGAACCTCGCCGGCCCGCTCATCCTGTTCACCAAGATGATGCTGCTCAGCTTCCTCATCATGTGGGTGCGCTTCAGCTTCCCCCGCTTCCGCGAGGACCAACTCCAGCGGTTCGCCTGGAAGCTGCTGATCCCGCTGGCGCTGGCCAACATCGTCGTCACCGCGATCCTCAAGGTGGCCGTGTAATGCCGATCGGCAAGCCCAAGGTGCCCGGACTGTTCAAGGGGCTCGGCGTCACCCTCAAGACGCTCGGGCGCACCGTGACCAAGGGCGCCGAGACGGTGCAGTACCCGCACGAGAAGGAGACCCCGCCGATCCGGGCGCGCGGCGTGATCGCGTTGCACGAGGGCAACTGCACCGTGTGCATGCTGTGCGCCCGCTCCTGCCCCGACTGGTGCATCTACATCGAGGGCCACAAGACCCTCGCGCCGCCCCGCCGGGCCGGCGGCAAGCCCCGCTCGGTGAGCCTCCTCGACCGCTTCGACATCGACTACGCACTGTGCATGTACTGCGGGATCTGCGTCGAGGTGTGCCCGTTCGACGCCCTGTTCTGGAGTCCCGAGTACGAGTACTCGGAGTCCCACATCGCCGACCTCCTCCACGACAAGGAGAAACTCGGCGAGTGGATGGAGACCGTCCCGGAGGCCCCCGAGCTGGAGGCCGGTGCGGTCAAGGGGAAGAAGTAGTGCTCGCGCAAGTCGCCGACGACGTGAACGTCGCCCAGAACGTCGCGTTCGTGATCATCGCCGTACCGATGGTGGTCGCCGCGCTGCTCGTCGTGACGACGAAGAACGTCGTGCACGCCGCGCTCTGGCTCGTCGTGGTGCTCGGCGGTATCGCCGCGCAGTACATCCTCGCCGCCGCCGAGTTCGTCGCCGTCAGCCAAGTGCTCGTCTACATCGGCGCGGTGATGGTGCTCTTCCTGTTCGGGATCATGCTCACCCGGGCCCAGATCGGCAAGGAGTTCGGGCTCAACAACCGGGGCTGGGCGATCGGCATCCCCGTCGCCGTCGTCCTGCTCGGGCTGCTCACGTGGGTGATCGTCGACGCCTACGAAGACACCAAGCTGCCCGAGCAGGAAGGGGCCACCCCGACCGCCGCGATCTCCGACGAGGTGCTCTCGCCGTACCTGGTGCCGTTCCTCGGGATCTCGTTCATCCTCCTCGCCGCCGCCATCGGCGCAATGGTCCTGGCCCGGAAGGACTGATCCGTGTTCGCGGCGAATCCGACCGTGCCCGCGTTCTGGGCGGGATCTGTGTCAACAGTTGAGAAGAATCCCGCCCAGATCCCCGTTTGGCACGATTCCCGCCCAGATGGGGGAACGGACTGACGTGTTCGCGGTGAACTTCCTCCTGCTCGGCGCGGTCCTGTTCTGCATCGGGGTGTTCGGCGTGATCGCCCGGCGCAACGCGGTGATGGTGCTGATGTCGGTCGAGCTCATCCTCAACGCCGTCAACCTCAACCTGATCGCCTTCGCCCTGATGAACGGCAACGTCGACGGCCAGGTGTTCGCCCTCTACGTGATCGCCGTCGCCGCCGCCGAAGTCGGCGTGGGCCTCGCCATGGTGCTCCTCGTCTACCGCAACCGCCGCTCCATCGCCCTCGACGAACTGTCGGAGATGAAGGGCTGAGATGGAGCTGACAAGCGGCTGGTTTCTGGAGAACGCCTGGCTCATCCCGCTGATCCCGGGCCTCGCCTTCGCCGTGATCATCCTCATCGGCCCGCGGCTCCCGTTCAAGGGCGCCGAGGTCGGGATCGCCTCGATGGCCGCGGCCACCGTGCTCGCCGCGGGCACCGCCTACCAGTGGATCGAGCGCACCGACTCGGCCGGCGAGGAGGCGTTCGTCGACCCGGTCGTGCGCTCGTGGACGTGGTGGGAGAGCGGCGGCATCGAGTTCGGCATCGGACAGTACGTCGACGGGCTGGCGACGATGATGCTGCTGCTGGTCGCGTTCATCTCGCTGCTCGTGCAGATCTACTCC
This sequence comes from uncultured Acidimicrobiia bacterium, assembly GCA_963755235.1. Classification (GTDB taxonomy): domain Bacteria; phylum Actinomycetota; class Acidimicrobiia; order Acidimicrobiales; family Ilumatobacteraceae; genus JALZMG01. The sequence goes on along the minus strand of CAVWJT010000012.1, from coordinate 117,963 downwards.
GTCGAGTACCTGCGGGGCGACCGCCGGTTCACCCACTACTTCGCCTCGATCACGTTGTTCTCGGCGGGGATGCTCGTGATGGTGCTGGCCGAGAACATGGTCCAGCTCATCCTCGGCTGGGAGATCATGGGGCTCTGCTCGTTCCTCCTGATCGGGCACTGGTGGGAGGACGAGGCGAACGCCAAGGCCGCGCTGAAGGCGTTCTGGACCGTCCGCGTCGGCGACGTCGGCCTGCTCGTCGGCACGGCAATGCTGTTCTTCTCGACGAACGCATGGGCCCAGGAGAACCTGGGGGTGAGCGGCTTCACCATCCAGGGGATCCAGGGGTGGGCGCTCTCCGGCGACGGTAGCCACACCCTGCTGCTCTGGATCGCCGTCGCCCTGTTCATCGCCTGCATCGGCAAGAGCGCCCAGTTCCCGCTGCACACGTGGTTGCCGGACGCGATGGCCGGGCCGACGCCGGTGTCGTCCCTGCTGCACTCCTCGACGATGGTCGTCGCCGGCGTGTTCCTCGTCGCCCGCCTCTATCCCGTGTTCTGGGAGGGCTTCTCGATCCCCGACGCGAGCACCAACCTCATCGTCGTCATCGCCGCGGTCACGATCGTCATCTCCGCCCTCCTCGCCTTCGTGCAGGACGACATCAAGAAGGTGCTCGCCTACTCGACCGTCGGCCAGCTCGGCTACATGATGCTCGGCCTCGGCGCCGGCGCCTGGCTGCCGGCGGTGTTCCACATCTTCACCCACGCCTTCTTCAAGTGCTGCCTGTTCCTCTGCGCCGGCTCGGTGAGCCACTCCGGCTCCCACCACAGCTTCGACATGCGCCGCGACATGGGCGGGCTGGCGAAGAAGATGCCGATCACGGCGGCGGCGTGGATCGTCTCCGGTGTCGCGCTCTGCGGCGTGTTCCCGCTGGCCGGGTTCTTCTCCAAGGACGAGATCATCGACAACGTCGGCCACACCGGCTACGAGGTCTTCATGTGGATCGCCATCGGCGGTGCGTTCCTGACCGCGGCGTACACGGCCCGCGCGACGTACCTGACGTTCTTCGGCGAGCCCCGCGGGGCGGCCGCCGGCCACCTGCACGACGTCCACGCCGCCCACACGGGCGATGCCCACGACGTCGACAGCGAGCCGGCGCTCGAAGAGGTCGGCCACGACGCCCACGGCCCGCACGAGTCGCCGAAGCTGATCCTGATCCCGATCTGCATCCTCGCCGTGCTCGCCGCGGTGGCCGGGCTCGCCAACGCGGTGCCGTTCGGGGAGAAATGGGAGAACTTCAGCGAGTACGTCGAGCCCCGCCCCGAGGCGGTCGCCGAGGCCCCTGAGGGTGAGGCCGCCGAAGTGGAGGGCCTGCTCGCACCCGCGGCGGAGGACGACGGCGAGGGCGAGGAAGCCGCCCACGCGTCGGGCTGCGGGCACGAGGAGCCGGCCGCGGGGACGGTGTGCTACTTCCCGGCCATCGACCACGCCGAGTTCAAGTGGTCGAAGGCCGCCGTGTCGCTCGCCGTGGTCGTGCTCGGCCTCGTGTCCGCCTGGGTCGTCTGCGTCCTGCTCTACACGCGACGCGACCGCCGGCTGGTCGGGCTCACCGAGCGCTTCGCCCCCGCCCGGGCGGGCTACGTCTTCGTGGCCAACAAGTACTACCTCGACGCGCTGTACGACAACGTGATCGTCCGCTCGATCGCCCATCCCATCGCCAACGCGGCGTACTGGACCAACCAGCACATCCTCGACGGGATCGTCAACGCAGTCGGCCGCGCCGGACGGTGGCTCGGCGGATGGTTCTACCGCAACATCGACCAGCGGGTCGTCGACGGCGCGGTCGACGGCGCGGGCTACGTCGCCACCGAGACCGGCGAGTCACTGCGCCCGGTGCAGTCGGGCCGGGTCAACCAGTACGGCGCCCTGCTCTTCGGAGCCGCGGCGATCGGCGCCGTCGTCCTCGTCATCGTGAACGTGTAGAGGAACAATGGAAACACTCACTGATCAGAACTGGCTGCTGAGTGTGGGGGTGTTCCTCCCGCTCGTCGGTGTTCTGGTGATGCTCTTCATCCCCGGCGGCGACGTGCGGCTGCACAAGCAGATCGCCCTGCTGACCTCGCTCGCCACCCTGGGCGTCGGCATCTACACCCTCACCCAGTTCGACTACGACCAGGCCGAGAAGCTGCAGTTCTTCGCCGACGTCGAGTGGATCGAGGCGATCAGGGCGAACTACATCGTCGGCGTCGACGGGATCAGCCTGCCGCTGTACGTGCTGTCGATGTTCATCACGACGGTCGTGATGATCTACACCTACGACCACGTGCCCGAGGCCGGGAACACCAAGGCCTTCCTGATCCTCATGCTCGTCCTCCAGACGGGCATGGCCGGCACGTTCGTCGCCCAGGACATGATCCTGTTCTTCGTCTTCTTCGAGGTCGTGCTGCTGCCGATGTACTTCATCATCGGCGTCTGGGGCGGCGCGAACCGGCAGTACGCGTCGCTGAAGTTCTTCCTCTACACGATGTTCGGCTCGGCGCTGATGCTGGTGGCGTTCCTGGCGATGTTCGTGGTCACCGACGGCAACAGCGATCCCGACGGCAGCTTCGCCTTCTCCTGGTTCCTCGCCCGAGGTCCCGAGCTCGCCCGCACCACGCAGATCTGGATCTTCGCCGGATTGTTCGTCGGCTTCGCCGTCAAGGTGCCGATGTTCCCGTTCCACACGTGGCTCCCGGACGCCCACACCGAGGCGCCGACGGAAGGTTCCGTGATCCTGGCCGCGATCCTGCTGAAGCTCGGCACGTACGGGTTCATCCGGATCGCGATCCCGTTCCTGCCCGAAGCGGCCAAGGCGTGGGCGCCGGTGCTGGGCATCCTCGCCGTGATCGGCATCCTCTACGGCGCGCTGTGCTGCCTGGCCCAGACCGACCTGAAGCGGCTCGTCGCCTTCTCGTCCGTCGCCCACATGGGCTTCACGATGCTGGGGATCGCCTCGCTCACCACGTTCGGGATGAACGCGGCGATGTTCGGCATGGTCGCCCACGGTCTCATCACGGGGATGCTCTTCTTCCTCGCCGGGTCGATCAAGCACCGCTACCACACCCTCGAGATCAGCCGCCTCTCCGGGATGCTGGTGCAGATGCCCCGGCTCGGCTGGATCCTCGGCCTGTGCGCGATGGCGAGCCTCGGCCTGCCCGGGCTGGCGGGGTTCTGGGGCGAGTTCCCCGCGATCCTGTCGGCGTACAGCCCGGGCTTCGGCCTGTCGGAACCGCTGTTCCGCACGCTGATGGTGCTCGCCGCCCTCGGCACCGTGTTCGCCGCGGCCTACCTCCTGTGGATGTACCAGCGCACCGCGTTCGGCGAGCCGCGCGCGGAGTTCTCCACGCCGGCCACGCACGCCGTCGGCGCGGCGGTGAACGACGAGCACGCGGACGACGGACACGCCGACATCCATGACGTCACCGTCGCGGAGTGGATCGCGTGGACGCCGATGGTCATCTTCATCGTCGTCCTCGGCGTGTACCCGCAGCTGCTGTTCCGGGTCTTCGACCCGGCGGTGACCAGCGTGGTGTCGAGGCTCGGGGAGTACCTCGTCGCCGTGATCGCGTCGCTGCTCGGTCAGGCCGACGGGTGGGTCTCACCGGTCATCGACTGGCACGCCCTCGCGCCCGAGCTGGTGCTCATCGTCGGCATCAACATCGTGCTCGCCACCGACCTGCTCGTGGACGAGTCGCGCAAGTGGGCCACCGCCACGCTCACCGGCCTGGTCCTGCTCGGCGCGACGGTCCCGTTGGTCACCCTGGCGGTCACGGGCGACGACGTGCGCTCGCTGTTCGACGGGCGCTACGTGGTCGACGAGTTCTCGTTGATCCTCAAGGCGCTGTTCCTGCTCGCCGCCTACGTCGTCGTGCTGATGAGCCAGACGACGCTCGAGGAGGGGGGCTACTACCAGGGCGAGTTCTACGTGCTCCTGTTGGCGAGCGTGATGGGCATGGTGATGATGGCGTCGAGCCGCGACCTCGTCAGCGTCTTCATCGCCCTCGAGCTGCTCTCGATCCCCGCCTACATGCTGGCCGCGTGGCGCAAACGGGACACCAAGAGCAACGAGGCCGGAGTCAAGTACTACCTGATGGGCGTGTTCGCGAGCGCCGTGCTGTTGTACGGGATGAGCCTGCTCTACGGCGCGACGGGTTCCACCAAGCTCGTCGACATCGGCGCCGCGCTCGCCGACCGCGACCTCATCGGGCTCGACGTGGTGGCGGTGGCGTTCGTCATCGCCGGCTTCGGCTTCAAGGTGTCGGCCGTGCCGTTCCACACGTGGGCGCCCGACACCTATGAGGGCGCACCGACCCCCGTCACCGCGTTCCTGTCCGTCTCGGCGAAGGCGGCCGGCTTCGTCGCGCTGATGGCGGTCATCTTCATCGCCTTCCCGACTGCCGACGGCGTGTACGGGCCACTGGTGTGGACGCTCGCCGCGCTGACGATGACCGTCGGCAACGTGCTCGCCCTGCGCCAGACCAACATCGTCCGCCTGCTGGCGTACTCGAGCGTGAGCCAGGGTGGGTTCATGCTGATGCCGCTGGCCTTCGTCGGCGACGGCGAGGCGGCCGAGACGGCGATCCAGGCCGTCGTCGTCTATCTGGTCATCTACGGCTTCACCAACCTTGGCGCCTTCGCGGTCGTCATCGCCGTGGCCCGCAAGACCCACAGTGGCGAGATCTCCTCGTACGGCGGTCTCATCACGTACGCACCCGGCCTCGCCGTGCTGATGACCGTGTTCCTCGCCTCGCTCGCCGGCGTGCCGCCGCTCGGGGGATGGATCGCCAAGTTCAACGTCTTCAAGGCCGTCCTCGACGCCGGCAACGGCGCGGCGTACACGCTGGCGGTCATCGCCGCGGTGAACACCGCCATCGGCGCGGCCTACTACATCAAGGTGATGCGCGAGATGTGGATGAAGCCGGTGCCCGACGGCGACACCACGCCGATCGTCACTCCTGCCCCGATCTTCGCCGCGCTCGCCATCACCGCCGCCGGCACGGTGGTGCTCGGGGTCCTACCTGGGCTCGTGATGCGGTTCGCGGACATCGGGGACCTCACCGGCGCCCTCGGTCAGTGAGCCCCTTCGATCTGGGCGCGGAGAGTTGCGATTTCCGGAGACTGAGCGCGCCCAGATCTCGTTCGAGCAGTTCATGGAGCTCGCCCTCTACGGTGAGCACGGTTTCTACGCCCGAGCCGGAGAACGACGGGCTCACTTCCTCACGTCGCCAGAAGTCGGCCCCCTCTTCGGCGCGGTCCTCGCCCGCTTCCTCGACGCCGAGTTCGACCGTCTCGGGCGTCCCGATCCGTTCACGGTCGTCGACGCCGGGGCCGGTCCGGGCACGTTGGCCCGAGCCGTGCTCGTCCGCCCGCCCGCAGTGCATGACGGCGCTGCGGTACGTCGCCGTCGAGCGCTCACCGGCCCAGCGCGACCAGCACCCTGATGGTGTCGAATCTCGAGCCGACCTCCCACCGGGGCCGATCGACGGGGTGATCCTCGCCAACGAGCTGCTCGACAACCTTCCGTTCCGGCTCGCCGTGTTCGACGGCGCGTGGAGGGAGGCGTTCGTCGTCACGGGCGATGATGGCGCGTGCGTCGAGGTGTTGTCGGCGCCCCTCGACCCTGTCCCGGAGGTGCTTCCACCACGACCGGCGCACGGAGCGCGCGCTCCGCTCCAGGACCGGGCCGCGGCGTGGGTCGACGAAGCCCGCGCGACGCTCCGTTCCGGACGTGTCGTCATCATCGACTACGCCCGGCCGACGCACCGCGGAGATGGCGGCTCGGCCGTGGCGGGAGTGGCTGCGGACGTACCGGAGGCACGGGCGCGGCGAGCACTATCTCGCGGCGCCGGGTGAACAGGACATCACGGCCGACGTCGCGCTCGATCAGCTCGCCGAGCCCGATGCCGTGGGCACGCAAGGCCAGTTCCTGCGCCGGTGGGGGATCGCCGAGTTGGCGGCGGAGGGCCGGGCGGCGTGGACCCAGGCCGCGGCATCTCCGGACCTCGCCGCGGTGACGATGCGCAGCCGGGTGCGGGAGGCGGAGGCGCTGCTCGACCCGGGCGGGCTCGGTGCGTTCACGGTCGCCGAGTGGATCGTGGGCATACCGGACTCGTGGCCTGCGTGCGAGTAGGTTCGACGCCAAGGGAGGTCTTTCGTTGGAGCAGGACGGCGGAGAGCCGCAACAACCGACGCCAGAGAGTGAGGATCCTGACGGCTCCCCTCCCGCCGAGCCGCCGCCGCCGGCGACCATGGACCGCCCCCGGCGATTGCTCATCGCCGGAGGCATCATCGCTGCCGTCGGAGTCGTCGCCGCGATCGGCTTCACGGTCGGCGGTGGGGACCTCGCCGCGCCGCCACCCGACGACGACGACGATCTCGGCATCACCCTGCCGACCGGCGACACCCCTGTGACCACCGACGCCACGACCACCGTTGCCCCTCGCCCGACCCCTGCTCCGACGACCGCCGTGCCCGCCACCGCGGCCCCACCACCGTGGCTCCCACCACGGCGGCCCCGACCACGGCTGCCCCAACGACCACGGTGGCTCCCACCACCGCCGCGCCGACGACGGTTCCCCCTCCCACCACGACGGCGGGAGGCGGTGCCGGCGGGCCCACCACGGTGGCGCCCGGCCGGCCGATCTCGATTGCTTCGATCGTCCCCGACATCGCTGCCTCTCGCCGTTTCCTCGCCAGCCCGCAGCAGGTGCAGACGACGGTCGACCAGCTGCTGGCGAACGGCGGGCGCCACGACGTCGCCCTGCCGGGCACCGTCGCCACGCTCTGCGCGACGGTGGAGTTGGCGGGCCCGATCGAGGTATCGGGCCGATGGGAGCGGGACGGACAGGAGATCTCCGAGACCGGACTCGTGCTGCGCAACGCGCCCGGGTTCGGTGATTGCATCGACAACGACGCCGAGCCGATCGAGCCCGGTGCCTACCAGTTCGTGGCCACCGATGCCGAGGGCACGGATTCGGCGGCCGCCAGCTTCGTCGTGGACGCCGTCCGGATCGACCAGCAGTTCGTGAACAACGGCGAGGACCCGGTGTGCGCGATCTTCGTCGCCCCGAGCGATGCCGGCTTCTTCGAGGACTTCGTCTTCGCCTCCCCGTTGCCCGCCGGGCGCGGCCGTGGTCATCCCGATCGCCGACGTGCGCCAAGACGTGCGGGTGACCGTCTGCCCGGGCTCCGACCCTCGCGAGGAGTTCGACTTCGATTTCGATCCGACACCGGGTGAACCGCAGGCGCTGATCCCGTAGCAGATCTCGTCGGCTCCGCCGCGTATCGGAACCGGCCCGGCGCGCTCCCGTTCTCAACGGGACGGGGACGGGCACATGAGTGGGACCAGTCAGCGGAGCGGAGGGCGGCGCCCGGTGCTGCCGGACGGTCGATACGTCTGGCTGCCCGGGCGCGGCCGCACCTTCATCCGCGAGCTCGCCGGACCGCCCGGTGCTCCGGCGGTGATGCTGCTCCACGGCTGGTCGGCCACCGCCGATCTCAACTGGTTCGCCTGCTTCGAACCGTTGGCCCGCCACTTCCGGGTCATCGCCCTCGACCATCGGGGCCACGGTCGCGGGACTACACGCGCCTCGCGCCGTTCCGCCTCGAGCACTGCGCCGACGACATCGCCACGCTCGCCGATGTCCTCGGCCTCGGTCGCTACGTCGCGGTCGGCTACTCGATGGGTGGTCCGATCGCTCAGCTGCTCTGGAAGCGCCATCCCGAGCTGGTGTCGGGACTGGTGCTCTGCGCGACGAGCACCCACTTCGCCGCCAACCTGCGGGAGCGGCTGGTGTTCGTCGCCGCGTCGGGCACGTCGGCGGTCGCGGGTGTGGTGCCGCTGCGCTCGCTCACGGGTGCCGCCTGGACGGCCTGGTGCCGGTGGCACCACCTGCGTCGGCGTCCGTGGTGGGGCTTCGACGAGGTCGCCCGCCACGACTGGCCGCGCATCATCGAGGCCGGCCGCGAGATCGGGCGCTTCGACTCCCGGGCGTGGATCGGCGATGTGCCGATCCCCACGGCGGTCATCGCCACCGAACACGATGAGGTCGTCCCGATCGGGCGCCAGCTCTCGCTGGCCGAGGCGATCCCCGGCGCGACCCTCCGTCGCGTCGCCGGCGGGCACTCGGCGTGCACCGTCGACCCGGAGCTGTTCGTCCCCGAACTCGTCGACGCGTGCCTCGAGATCACCGGTCGGCCGGCGAGCCTCCCGGCGGACTCCGGCGAGATCGTCGCCGCCTGACGCTCCCCTCGGCCGAGCCCGAGCACGGGCCGCTGGCCTACCATGCGCGCGGGCAACCGAGAAGGGGGACGCCTGCATGTCCGAGGTCCACGACACGATCGACGCCCTGCTGGCCGAGAACCGTACGTTCCCGCCGCCCGAGTCCATCAAGGCGGATGCGCTGGTCACGGACGCCGCCCTCTACGACGAGGCCGCCACCGACTTCGAGGGCTTCTGGGCGCGGCAGGCGGCCGACCTGCTCGACTGGTCGACGGAGTGGCACACGATCCTCGAGTGGGACCTTCCGTTCGCCAAGTGGTTCGTCGGCGGCCAGCTCAACGTCGCCCACAACTGCCTCGACCGCCACGTCGCGGCCGGCAAGGGCGACAAGGTGGCGATCGAGTTCGAAGGGGAACCGGGCGACACCCGCACCATCACCTACGCCGACCTGCTCGCCGAGGTCCAGCGATTCGCCAACGTGCTCAAGGGGCTCGGGGTGCGCTCCGGCGACCGGGTCAACATCTACCTGCCGATGATCCCCGAGGTCGTCGTGGCGATGCTCGCCTGCGCCCGCATCGGTGCTCCCCACAGCGTGGTCTTCGGTGGGTTCTCCGCCCAGGCGCTGGCCGACCGGATCAACGACGCCGAGGCCAAGGTGTTGATCACCGCCGACGGTGGTCACCGCCGCGGCGAGGTGTTCCCCCTGAAGCCCGCCGCCGACGAAGCGCTCGCGTCGACGTCCACCGTGGAGCACGTGGTCGTGGTGCGGCGGGGCGGCAACGACATCGACATGGTCGAGGGCCGCGACCAGTGGTACCACGACCTGATGGCCGCCGCCGACCCGGACTGCCCCGCCGAGCCGGTCGACTCGGAGCACCTGCTGTACCTGCTCTACACGTCGGGCACGACCGGCCAGCCGAAGGGCATCATGCACACGACGGGCGGCTACCTCACCCAGGTCGCCTTCACCCACAAGTACGTGTTCGACCTGGACCCCGAGCGCGACGTCTTCTGGTGCACCGCGGACGTCGGCTGGGTCACCGGCCACAGCTACGTCGTCTACGGCCCGCTCGCCAATGGGGCGACGGTCGTGATGTACGAGGGCGTCCCCAACTACCCGGGCAACGACCGCTTCTGGGCGATCGTCGAGAAGTACGGCGTGACGATCCTCTACACCGCGCCCACCGCCATCAGGACGTTCATGAAGTGGGGGGTGGAGGAGCCGGCCAAGCACGACCTCTCCTCGCTGCGGGTCATCGGCACCGTCGGTGAGCCGATCAACCCGGAGGCGTGGATGTGGTACCACGCCCACATCGGCGGCGAGCGGTGCCCGGTCGTCGACACGTGGTGGCAGACCGAGACCGGGGGGATCATGATCAGCCCGCTCCCCGGCGCCACCACGACCAAACCGGGGTCGGCGACCTTCCCGCTCCCGGGGATCTTCGCCGAGGTCGTCGACGAGAGCGGCGACGTGGTCACGAAGGGCGGCGGCTACCTCACCCTCACGAGGCCGTGGCCGGCCATGTTGCGCGGCATCTGGGGCGATCCCGACCGCTACCGCGAGACCTACTGGGCGCGCTTCCCCGGCCGGTACTTCGCGGGCGACGGCGCCAAGCTCGACGACGACGGCTACGTCTGGTTGCTCGGCCGGGTCGACGACGTGATGAACGTCTCCGGCCACCGCATCTCGACGACCGAGGTCGAGTCGGCGCTCGTGTCGCACCCGGCGGTGGCCGAGGCGGCCGTCGTCGGGGCCAACGACCCGACGACCGGCCAGGCGATCATCGCCTACGTGATCACGCGGGGCGGGGCCGAGGTGACGGTCGACGAGCTCCGCGACCACGTGGCCGCCGAGATCGGGGCGCTCGCCAAACCGAAGACGATCTACCTCACACCGGATCTGCCCAAGACGCGCAGCGGCAAGATCATGCGCCGGCTGCTGCGCGACGTCGCCGACGGCCGCAACCTCGGTGACACGACGACGCTCGCCGACGCGACCGTCGTCGAGGAGATCCAGCGGCGGGCGCGGGAGTCACCGGTCGAGGAGTAGCGAGGGCGGCGTCGCCGGCGGGCTGCTCGAGCCCGACGGTGCGCGCCCACACGCGGGTGACGGCGGCGACGAGCGGCTCGACGTCGCCGGGATCGCCCGACGGCAGCAGGTGGTCGTAGGCGACCCGAACGTTCATCGTGTGCAGTGCGATCGCCGTCGTCCGCGGATCGAGCTCGTGGTCGCAGATGCCCCGCTCCTGGAGCCCGCGGATCCACCGTTCGACCCGTTTGACCCCGACCTTCACGGTGGCGCGCCGGGACCTGTCGATCCCCTCGTCGCTGACCGCGAGCTGCTCCATCGATCGCACCACGCCGGCGTTGCGGAGGCAGGCGAGGAAGTACTGGCGGCTGGCGTGGGCGATGTCGCGGACCGCGTCGCCCTCGGTGTTGTCCGGATCACGGCGGGCGGCGTGGGACAGCTCGTGCAGGACCTCGTCGGCGACCTCGCGGAAGATCTCCTCCTTCGAGTCGAAGTAGGTGTAGAAGGTGCCGGCGGCGACGCCGGCCACCGCGGTGATGTCCGTGAGGCGGGCCTGGCGGAACGGGATCTGCTCGAACACCTCGCGGGCGGCGGCGACGAGGCGCGCCCGCGTGCGCAGTCCGCGGGGAGTCAACCGCCGACCGCCGGTCGCCTGGCCCCCGCGGAGCCCGTCCTCGCCTGCCGTGGTCATCTGCCGAGCGTATTCGACGTTGCTACCCGCAGGGGCTGGGCTTGGCCCGCTTGCACTCGCTCCACGTGTCGATGTCCTGGACCCAGTCCCGGAACGTCACGGTCATTCCGTGCCCTGCCTCCGACGACCAGTTGGCGGTGTTGATGATCTGCGGTCGCACCGTCCGGCGTTGCTCGTGCCGGAACCTGATCGTGCCGTCGGGAGGCTCCGTCGCGGCATGTAGGCGTCGAACTCCGGAGATGAACGGTGGCTGCACTGGGACCGGCGCGGTCGTGTCGGTGACGCCGTCGACGTTGTCGTCGAACGTGATCACCGCGATCAGGCTGCCCGTGTAGGGAGCCGTGGCGGCGTTGATGATGTTGCCGGCCCGCTCGGTCTCGCCTCCGCTGCGGGTCGTGATCTCGAGCGAGTCGATGTTCGTCGTATCGACGGTGTTGTTGCCCCACCACTCCTTCTGCCGCACGACGCTCACACTCGCGTGCGGCCCGCGGTCGATCGCCATCGACAGCGCCGAGTCGAGCGGCGAGAGGTTGAGCCGGAGGAGGTAGTTGCTGCGCAGGAACGGCTCGGAATAGAAGTGCTGGAACCGCGGGCCGTCCGGGACTCTCCCGCGTGATCTGGAGCTCGTAGCGCTTGCGGCCGTTGACCGCGAGCGGCCCGAAGTTGCCGTCGCGCCGATGCTCACGGTGTGCCGAGGCGTGTCGCTCTTGCGTTCGCCGGACTCGGGCTTGACCTCGTAGACGTCGAGAGTGCTCCCGGCGAGGCCGGCGTTGGCCGGGAAGTTCACCGCCCGCCCGGCGATCTCCACCTGGCCGGGCGGCTCGGGCAGGACCAGCTTGGTGTCGGGCTCCTCGCCGGTGAAGAACTCGTACTGGGCGGCGAAGGACTCCGCCGACCCGACCGACTGGGTGTGGCCCTGGTCGGACAGGTAGACGTTTGTCGTCCCCAGACCCGGGTCGTGGGGCCCCGCGCCCAGAGGCCCATGCACTCGACGCCGCCTGGGCACGTCGCGCAGGGCGAAACCGTCGATGCCGATGTACTTGGCCACGCGCGCTCGCCCGCTCGGGCGAGCTGCTGAGGTACTGCGGCCATCACGAACGTGCCCTGGGAGTGGCCGACGGCGTAGATCTGCTCGTCGCCGGTCTGCGCCATCAGGTCGTCGAAGAACGCGTCGAGAACGGTGAAGTCGGCCGGAAGGAGGGAGTTGCGGTCGATCGCCGTGACCACGTTCGGGTAGTCGTTGCTCGCCCACCGCAGCGCCTGCGTCTCGTACTGCTGCGCCGAGCCGGAGAACCCGTGCACGAACACGATCGGCAACGTCGGCTCGGCTTGGGCGCCGGCCGGCGCCGTCGGGATGACGACCAGGCCGAGACCGATGATGAGGGCAGCGAGCACTCGTTTCATGACGCCGATCCCGACATGAACCCGGCGTCAACGTCAAGTACGCGAACTGTCCGCCGGAACCGGCCCGAATGGGCCGATTCCGACGGACAGAACGGGGTTGGCGCCGGGGTCAGCCGGCGAAGAGCCCGCCCTCGCCCTCGACGTCGATCTCGACGCCCTCGGCCACCTTGTAGCCGGGGATGCCGGGTCGAACTCGGACATCACGCCGTACTCGGCGGTGTAGGCGTCGGTGACGCCGTCGACATGGACCACGCCACCGAGCGCCAGCGGCGAGCTCGAGGTCGATCGACCAGAACGCGTTCATCAGGTTGGCCCGGGTCAGGCCACCCTCCATCTCCGCGGCCCGGGTCAGCGCGTCGACGGTCACGAGCCCGGCGTCGTACCCGGTGAGCGTGTTGCCGAGCGTCGGATCGACGTCCGGCGCCGTACGTGCTCGACGTCGGCGAGGTACTGCTGCATCGCCGGGTCCTCGGCGTACGTCGGGTCCGCCGGGTCCTTGTTCACGACCAGGGTGTGGACGTTGGCCGCCGCCTCACCGGCGGGGACCATGAACGAGCTGGATCTCCTGGCAGGTGTAGGAGTTGATGATCGGACCGTCGAACCCGCCCTGGCGGGCCAGCGTCATCAGGTTCGTGCAGAACGTCGACGTGGTGCCGCCGATGATGACGTCCGGATCGGACGCGAGGAGTTGGGTCACCTCGTTCGACAGGTCGGACGTCGGCTCGTGCACGACGTCGGCGACGATCTCGAGCCCGGCCGCCGGGAGCAGCTCGTTGATCGCGGTCTGGTACGTCTTGCCGAAGTCGTTGTTGAACGTCAGCAGCGCGACCCTCGTCGCGTCCGGGAACTTCTCCGGGATGAACTGGCTCCACACGTTGGACTCGACCACGTAGGACGGGATGCCGCCGAGCGTCCACGGGTAGTTCTCCGGATCGCCCCAGTTCGGGAAGCCGGTTCCGACCAGCGCCTGGGGAACGCACGCGGCGGCGTACAGATCCCGCGTCCCGGCGACGTTCGGCGTGCCGACCTGGAACACCGACGCGAAGATCTCGTCGCCCTCGATCGCCTCCTGCACCGCCGGCGCCGACTTCGCCGGGTCGTAGGCGTCGTCCTTGATGACCAGCTCGATCGGGTGACCGTCGACGCCGCCCTCTTCCTCGTTGATCTTGTCGAAGTAGATCTTCATGCCCTGGCCGATCACGCCGAACGCGGCCAGCGGGCCGGTCTGGGGTCCGATGAAGCCGATCTTGATCGGCGCGCCGTCGGCCAACGGCTCGGTCGCCTCGGGCGGGCAGCTGTCGGTCGGGACCTGGAACGCCTCACCCCCGGCGGCGCCGGTCGTGGCGGTCGCTCCGGTGGTGGCGGTCGCCCCGGTCGTGGCGGTCGCCCCGGTGGTGGCGGTCGCCCCGGTGGTGGCGGTCGCTCCGGTGGTGGCGGTCGCTCCGGTGGTGGCGGTCGCCGCCGCCGGTGGTGGCGGTCGCGCCGGAATCGTCGTCGTCGTCGTCGCCGCAGGACGCGGCCACGAGCGACAGGCACGCGACCACGGCGAGCGCGGTCGGGAGCCGGTGGGATCTACTGATCATTGGTTGTTTCCCCCTCTGGTTGGTGGACCGGTGTGGATGTTAGGACAGACGCCTGGTCCAAAGGTGAAGTCGGCGTCGACATCACCTCCTGGGCCTCCGCCAACGCCGCGCGCGAGCGGCTTCGTCGGCCTCGGTCGTCGTCGGACGCGCTGGGTGCCGGCAGCAGGGGCACGATCAGCATGAACTTCGAGCGCAGCAGCCGCAGCCCGTAGACGATCCCACCGGGCATGAAGAAGATGATGAGGACGAGCAGGGTGCCGTAGAGGATCCCGGCCTCCGGGCCCTCGAGTCGGCCGATGATCGGCCAGTCGATCTCGAACGCCCAGTACGGGAGCCACTCCACGAGCACGCCGCCGATCGCCGGGCCGAGGATCGTCGCCACGCCGCCGATCACGAGGCCGGCGATGAACTCGATGGAGCGCTGCAGCCCGAACGTGTCGGGACCGATCGTCGTCACGGCGAGCGCGAAGCAGCCGCCTCCGATCGAGGTGACGAGCGCGCTCGTGGCGAAGGCGAGGACCTTGTACTGGGCCGGGTAGACGCCCGACACGGCCGCGCCGGTCTCGTTGTCGCGCATCGCCACCAGACCGCGACCGACGCGGCTGCGGACCAGGTTCGAGGTCAGGCGCGAACAGCACGAGGGCGATGACGAACACCGTCGTGAACACCCAGTCGTTCGTCGACCAGCTGCTCGGGCGCCCACGACGGGGGAGCCCAGCGGAACCCCTCCACGGCGGTCACGTCGCCGCCGGTGATCGACATGCCGTTGCTCCCGCCGGTGAGGGCGGCGAAGTCGATGCCGAAGAAGTTGTCGGACTTGACGATCGCGGGGAAGGCGAGGGCCAACCCGAGGGTGATCAGCGCCAGGTACAGGCCGCGGATGCGCAGGGCCGGGATGCCGAGCACGAAGCCGACCGCGAAGCCGAGCGCGCCGGCGACGGGCAGGGTGGCGAGGAACGGCCAGCCGTGGTCGGCGACGAGGATCATCGTGGTGTAGGCGCCGATGCCGAAGAAGGCGGAGTGGCCGACGGAGATCTGGCCCGAGTAGCCGGTGACGATGTTGAGCCCGAGGATCGCGATGGCGAGCGTCACCGCGATCGCCCAGCGGAGCGCGCTGAAGTTGGCGAGCACGTTGGTGACGATGAGGAAGAACCCGAGCAGGGCGAGCACGCCGAGCAACTGCAGGGCGCGGTGGGTCGCGCGAGCCGCGCTGGATGACGACGGGCAGGTTCTTCATACCCGTTCCACCTGTTTCGATCCGAAGAGGCCCTGCGGTCGGACGTAGAGCACGATGAGGATCACGAGCAGGACCATGACGAGGGCGAGCTCGCTGCCGACGAACGTGAACAACGCCGGGGCGAACGTCTCGACGATGCCGACGAGCAGTCCACCGACGACGGCCCCCATGATCGAGTCGAACCCGCCGACGCACGCGGCGGCGAAGCCGAACAGCAGCACCGCCCCCATGAAGTTGAAGTCGAGGACGTTGCGGTACTGGGCGATGATCGCCCCGGCGATCGCGCCGATGCCGGCGGCGAGCGCCCACCCGAGCATCAGCATCCGCTTCACCGGGATGCCGACGATCAGCGCCGACTCGGCGTTGGCGGCGACCGCCCGGTAGGCGAGGCCGAGCTTGGTCCGCTTGAGCAGCAGGTTGAGCCCGATCACCAGCACGGCGACGGTGATCCAGACGCCGAGCGCCTTGTAGGTGATGAAGAAGTTCGGCGACCCGGTTCGTGATCACGTCGATCTTGTCGTCGAGCCCGCCGGGGAACGGCGCCGGGATCGGCGACTTCGGCTGGGTGCCCCAGATGGTGGCCGCCCCGCCGTTGAGGATGAAGAACAGACCGAGCGTGAGGATCACCGGGGCGAGCACGCTGCGGCTCTCGAGCGGTTGGATGAGGAAGCGCTCGAACGCGGCGCCGACG
This sequence comes from uncultured Acidimicrobiia bacterium, assembly GCA_963755235.1. Taxonomy (GTDB): domain Bacteria; phylum Actinomycetota; class Acidimicrobiia; order Acidimicrobiales; family Ilumatobacteraceae; genus JALZMG01. The sequence continues at coordinate 102,089 of CAVWJT010000012.1, read as the reverse complement.
ATCATCGCCGCCAGCACGACGATCCCGATCGCCAGCCAGACGTTGAGCCCCTGCTCGACGGCGAGCACGAAGACGACGAACGTCGTGAACATCGCCATCTCGCCCTGGGCGAAGTTGAGGTGGCCGGTGGTCTTGTAGATCATCACCACGGTCAGCGCCATCAGCGAGTACACGGCGCCGTTGGCGAGGGCGTTGGTGAGGTTCTGGAGGAACAGCGTGAGCGTGAAGAAGTTGTCCTCGATACCGGGGATGGCGAGCAAGGCGGTCATCGTCGTGTCTCCTAGAAGCCGAGGTAGGCGCGGCGGACCGCATCGTCGGCGCGCAGGTCGCCGGCGCTGCCGGTGAGGACGACCCGCCCGGCCTCGAGCACGTAGGCCCGGTCGGCGATGTCGAGGGCGAGGTTGGCGTTCTGCTCGACGACGAACATGGTCACCCCTTCCTGCTCGTTGAGCTCGTCGAACTTGGCGAACAGGTCGCGGATGATGATCGGCGCCAGCCCGAGCGACGGCTCGTCGAGCAGGAGCAGGCGGGGCCGGCTCATCAGGGCCCGGGCGACGGCGAGCATCTGCTGCTCGCCACCGCTCAGGCTGCCGGCGGTCTGGGTGCGGCGCTCGGCGAGGCGGGGGAACAGCCCGTACCAGCGATCGATGTCCTCGCGGATCGCGCCTCGGTCCTTGCGGACGTACGCCCCGACCTCGAGGTTCTCGTCGACGGTCAGCTCGGGGAACGTGCCGCGGCCCTGCGGGACGTGGGCGATGCCCGAGCCCCGCCATCTGCTCGGGTCGCTTCCCGACGAGCTCGACGCCGCCCATCGTGGCGCTGCCCTTGGTGTCGACCATCTGACAGATCGCGCGGATGGTCGTGGTCTTGCCGGCGCCGTTGGCGCCGAGCAGGACGACGACCTCGCCCTCGTCGACGTGCAACTCGAGTCCGCGGAGGACCTGGACCGGCCCGTAGGCGGCGTCGAGGCCGGCGACCTGCGAGCATCGCGCGTCACGTGCGTCCCGCATGCCGCGCTGCTCCCGAGGTAGGCCTCGATCACCTTCGGGTCGTTCTGCACGTCCGCCGGCGTTCCCTCGGCGATCTTGCGCCCGAAGTCGAGCACGACGACCTTGTCCGAGATGCCCATCACGAGCTGCATGTGGTGCTCGACGAGCAGGACCGTCAGCCCATGGCGGTCGCGGAGCCCGCGGATCGTCTCGCCGAGATCGTCGACCTCGGAGTGGGCGAGTCCGGACGCCGGCTCGTCGAGCAGGAGCAGCCGCGGGTGGGCCGCCATCGCCCGGGCGAGCTCGATCCGCTTGAGCGTGCCGTAGGACAGACCGGCCGCCGGGCGCAGGGCGTGCTGGGCGAGGCCGAGGTCGGCGAGGATGTCGACCGCGTCCTGCGTCAGGCGTCGTTCCTCCGCCGCGCACGCCGAAGCGGAACGGCGCCGTGGCGAAGTTGACCTTGCACTGGCTGTGGGCCCCGACCATGACGTTCTCCAGGACGGAGAGGCGCGGGAACAGCGCCAGGTTCTGGAACGTCCTGGCGACGCCGAGGCTGGCGATGCCGTGCGCCTGGACCGTCGAGCAGGTCCTGGCCGTCGAACTCGACCTTGCCCGCCGCCGGCTCGTAGATGCGGGAGACGACGTTGAAGAGGGTCGTCTTGCCGGCGCCGTTGGGGCCGATCAGGCCGCAGATCTCTCCTTCGTCGATCGAGAACGAGAGGTCATCGAGGGCGACGACGCCCCCGAACCGAACGGACACGTCTCGCACGTCGAGCAGAGCCAAGCGACCATCCCCCTGATTCGTGGCTGGCCCCCTCCGGCCAGCCAGCGAGCAACGTAGCAAAATCTGTGCGGCTGCCGAACGGCCCGGCCGCCTCCCCTCGCCAGTTGTGAGCGGTGAGCGCCGTCACGGCCCCGATCGCTCACCGGGTCCGGCACGCCATCGACCGATGTGAGCGGTGAGCGCCGTCACGGCCCCGATTGCTCACCGGGGTTCAGTTGCGGAAGTTCTCGAACTGCACCGGGATGCCGAGGTCGGCGGCCTTGAGGGCGGTGATGACGGCCTGCAGGTCGTCGCGCTTCTTGCTGCTGACGCGCACCGTCTCTCCCTGGGTCTGGCTCGAGACCCCCTTGGGCGCCTTGTCCTTGATCAGCTTGTTGATCTCGCGGGCCTTCTCCGACGAGATGCCGACCTTGATCGTCGCGACCTGGCGCACGTTGTTGTGCGCCGCCTCCTCGACGTCGCCGTACTCGAGGCCCTTGAGCGAGACGCTGCGGCGGACGAGCTTCTCCTCGAGGACCTGGCGGATCGCGGCGAGACGGTCCTCGCTGACGCTGCGCAGCGTCAGCACGAGCTCGTTCTGCTCGATCGCTGAGTTGGTGTTCTTGAAGTCGAAGCGCGTCGCGATCTCGCGCTGGGCCTGATCGACCGCGTTGCGCACCTCTTGGCGGTCGACCTCGGACACGACGTCGAAGCTGGCCATGCCCGTCGAGGCTAGCGACGGTACGATCGTGGGCCGTCCCGCCTAGCGGGACGATGGGTCGGTACCCAAGTGGCCAAAGGGAGCAGACTGTAAATCTGCCGGCGTACGCCTTCGTTGGTTCAAATCCAGCCCGGCCCACCAGGCAGCGTCCGTCTGGGCGCGGACAGTCTCGGATCCGAGACTCGCCGCGCCCAGATCGTCGGTCCCGTCAGGCGGGAGGACGGTTGGTGAGGATGCGCTCGTCGAGTCGCCGGCGCAGGTGGGCCATGACGGGGGTGAAGCCGAGTCCGGTCCAGAACGATGTCGACGTCACGTTCGCCGTCGAGAAGTGCAGACACGCCGCGCGGTACCCGTGGTCGCGGGCCCAGGCCAACGCCGCCGCGACGAGCGCAGCCCCCGCTCCCGATCCCCGGTGGGCGGGCAGCACCGCGGTCGCCGCGATGTAGGCGGCGCGGTCGGGCACGTACAACGGCGAGCCGATACCCGGCCCGATCGACACGACGCCCACGTCGCTCCGATCGCGTCGGGCGATCAGGTAGGCGTGGTCGTCGCTCGCGAGGTGAGTGGCGAGCTCGGTCCGGACTGCCTCGACCGTCTCGTCGCGCCGGTAGGGGCGGAAGATCGGGCTGCGGGCGTGGAACACGGCCTCCTCGTCGACCAGCCGGTCGACGATGTCGAGATCATCGGGAGTGGCGATTCGGATCTCGACGTCGGGCCCGACCGGCCGGTCGAGCGGCGCGAGATCGCGCACCGCCACGAGAGCCGTCCGGCCGAACCCGAGTGCCACCCACGCCGCCTCGATCGCCGGGTGACCGATCGGCACGTGCACGATGTGATCGACCACGCCCCGTTCCAGAGCGCGCGCGGCGAGCTCACCGAAGAGCGCCGCGTAGATCGGGCCAGGATCGAGATGTCCGGCGACGGCGTGGCCGTGCACCAGGTGCAGCGACGAACGCTCCGGGAGGTAGCGGGCCATCGGTGACGTCGGGTCGGGAGCCGACTCCAGCGACGTGAGGAAGCCGGCGAAGTCGCCCCGATCGTCGACGGCAGCGACACCGTCACCGACCGACAGCACCTCTCGCACCAGATCCGCGGCGCATGCCGCATCCTCGTAGGCGGCGGGGAGCAGCGGGAACCGTTCGCGCTCACGGGCGTGCCGCGCGGCGAGCAGCGCACCAGCCGCACCGACGTCGGCCGCGGTCAACGCCACGACTGCGGTCATCGCCGGAATAGTGTGGCCGCTCGGTGGATCCGCCCACGGACTCGGGGTCGTCGAGCGCTCCGCGCGGCGCGGGCACGCGCTGGGGGTGGTGGCCGGCAGTGTCGCGGCGGTCGTGACGGTCGGCTGTGGCGCGTTCGCCGTCGCCGCCGCGGTGACGAGCGACGATGACACCGACACGGCCACCGAGACCGAAGGGACCGGCGCAACCGGGGCGGGGGAGCAGATCAGGATCGCCGAGTTCGCCTTCATGCCGCCGGAGCTCTCGGTCGCGGTCGGGTCGACCGTCACGTGGACCAACGAGGACGATGCCCCGCACAGCCTGAGCTCGGATGGCTCGATCTCGTCTGCCGTTCTGGACACGGGCAGAGCCACACGCAGACGTTCGACGAAGCGGGCACGTTCGACTACGTCTGCGGGATCCATGACTTCATGACCGGGACCGTGACGGTGACGGAATGAACCGGCCGAGCGTCTTGCGCCTGGCGATCGCCATCGGCTGCGTGCTCATCGGCGCGATCCACCTGCGGCTGTACTTCGACTCCTACCGGGACATCCCCATCGAGAACGTCGGCCGCAGCTTCGTCCTCAACGCCGTCGCCGCTGGCGTGGCGGCGGTCGTCGTGCTGGTCTGGCCGAGCCGGCTCGCCCTCCTCGGCCCACTCGTCCTGGCCAACGCCACCCTCGTGGCCTTCGCGCTTGAGCCGCACCGACCGCGGCATCTTCGAGTTCACCGAGCGCGGTTGGAACCCGACACCCGACGCCGCGCTCTCGGTGGCGATCGAGATCGCTACCGGGCTGCTCGCCGTCGTCGCTCTCGCCCGAGAATCCGCTCGTCCCGCCGGATCTGCCGTACCGCCTGCAGCGCCGGGATACCCGTGACCCCGCCGCCGCCATGGGTCGCCGACCCGGCCTGGTAGAGGCCACGGATCGGCGTGCGGAAGTCGGCGTAGCCGGCGGCCGGGCGGAGGTGGAACAGCTGGTTCGGTGACAGCTCGCCGTGGAAGATGTTGCCGCCGACGAGTCCGTACTCGTGCTCCATCTCGTGCGGCCCGATGACCTTGCGGTGCAGGATCGAGCTCTTGAATCCCGGGGCGACCTCGTCGACGGTCTCGACGAGCCGGTCGGCGTAGGCGTCGAGCTCGGCCTCCATCGGCGCCCCGGCCCAGCTCTGCGGCACCCACTGGCTGAACATCGACACGATGTGGTGCCCTTCCGGCGCGAGCGTCGGGTCGAACACCGAGGGGATGCAGATGTCGGCGAACGGGCGGGTCGCGCCCCGGCCGGCGACCGCGTCCTGGAAGGCCGCCTCGACCTCGTCGAGTGAGCGGGCGAGCACGATCGTGCCCCCGTGGACCTCGGGGTCGAATCCCGGCTTGGCGGTGAACTCGGGAAGCCGGTCGACGGCGACGTTGACCTTGACGGTGCCCGACCGGGTGTTCCACCGCTCGATGTCGGCGACGAACTCCGCCGGGAGCTGGTCGCGGTCGACGAGCCGGAGGAACGAGATCCGCGGGATGAGCCGTGGTGACGACGATGGGCGCGGTCAGCTCCTCGCCGCTCTCCAGGACGACGCCGCTGACCCGTCCGTTCGTGCTGGCGATGCGGGCCACCGGGGCTTCGGTGCGGATCTCGGCCCCGAAGGACCGGGCCGCCGACGCCATCGCCGCGGTGAGGCCGCCCATCCCGCCCTCGGGGAACCCCCACGAGCCGAGCTCGCCGTCGCCGACGTCCCCGATCTTGTGGTGGGCCATCACGAACGCCGTGCCGGGCGAGCGCGGGCCGGCCCACGTCCCGATCACCCCGGACACCGAGAGCACGCCGAGCACCTCCGGCGACTCGAAGAAGTCGTCCAGGAGATCGGCGACGCTCATCGAGAACAGGCGGGTGACGTCGGCGACGCCGCGGACCCCGAGTCCCTTCATCTGCCAGGCCAACCGGGCCTGCCCGAGCAGGTCCGCCGGGCGGGTGCTGCCCAATCGGGGCGGGACCGCCGTGAGCAGCGGGGCGAGCACGTCGGCCAAGCCGTGGAGCCAGTCGTCCCACCGGGTCATCGCCTCGGCGTCGGCGGTGGAGAACTTGGCGATCTCGGCGTAGCGGCGGGCGGGGTCCGTGGGCAGCTGCAGCGACCGGCCGTCGGGGTAGGGCACGAAGTACGGGCCCTGGGGGTACACCTTGTAGCCGTGACGCTCCAGCTGGAGGTCGCGGAGGATCGTCGGGGGCAGCAGGCTCACGACGTAGGACAGCATCGTGACCTTGTAGTCAGGCCCCCACGGCTGCTCCGTGACCGCGGCCCCGCCGACGATGGGCCGGCGTTCGAGGACCACGGTGCGCTTTCCGTCCCGGGCCAGGTAGGCGCCGGCCACCAACCCGTTGTGGCCACCCCCGATGACGATGGCGTCGTATCGATTCGCAGGCACCCCGCGACGCTACCGGCGCGACGCGATCCGAGGGTTTGCTGCGCCCCGTCCGGGCCGCAAACCCTCGGGTGCCGTGAAACCCTCGGATGCGTCAGAGCAGGAGTTGCATCACGGCGACGTCGAGCCAGCGGTTGAACTTGCGGCCGACCTCGCGCTCGATGCCGACGAGCTCGAAGCCGCACCGGGAATGGAGCGCCCGCGACGCCGTCCCGGAGGCCTCGATGCGGGCGATCACGGTGTGGAAGCCCGACGTTCTGGCGATGTCGATCAGCCTGGTCAGCAACACCTTGCCGATCCCCGCGCCCTGGCGCGACGGATCGACGTACACGGAGTCCTCGACGGTGGTGCCGTAGGCGGCCCGCTCCTTGTACGGCGAGAGTGAGGCGAAGCCGACGACCGTGTCGGCCCCGTCGACGGCGACGATGGCCGAGAAGGCGCCCGACCTCGCGGCGAGCCAGTCCTCCTGCTGCCCGAGCGAGCGGGGGATCAGGTCGAACGTGCTCGTCGAGGTCCTCACCTCGGCGTTGTAGATCGCCCTGATCGCCTCGGCGTCGCCGCGCTCGGCGAGCCGCACGGTGATCTCGCCCATGGGCGGCGAGGGTACCGCTACCCCTGTGGATCGCCCCAGCTTGAGCGCTATGCTCGTGCGCTGGCTCGTAGGCCACTACCAGGTCGGCGCGCCGGAAAACGCCCTCTTAGCTCAGTCGGCAGAGCACAGCCATGGTAAGGCTGGTGTCGTGGGTTCGATTCCCACAGAGGGCTCGACCATGCGACCGGGACCGTCCCGGCCGTAGGGCGACTGCCTGGCGGCGTAGCTCAGTTGGTCAGAGCATCCGGCTCATAATCGGAAGGTCATCGGTTCGATCCCGATCGCCGCTACCACCTCAACCACACACCTCACCGGAGAAGAGGCACCACATCATGAGCAAGGCGAAGTTTGAGCGGACGAAGCCGCATGTGAATGTTGGGACGATGGGTCATATTGATCATGGGAAGACGACGTTGACGGCGGCGATTTCGAAGACGTTGGCGGAGCGTGGGTTGGCGGAGTACACGTCGTTTGATCAGATTGATAAGGCGCCGGAGGAGAAGGCGCGGGGGATCACGATTTCGATTGCTCATATCGAGTATGAGACGGAGAAGCGGCATTACGCGCATGTGGATATGCCGGGTCATGCGGATTACATCAAGAACATGATCACGGGGGCGGCGCAGGTGGATGGGGCGATTCTGGTGGTGGCGGCGACGGATGGGCCGATGCCCCAGACCCGGGAGCATGTGTTGTTGGCCCGGCAGGTGGGGGTGCCGTACATCGTGGTGGCGTTGAACAAGGCGGACATGGTGGATGACGAGGAGCTGTTGGATCTGGTGGAGTTGGAGGTGCAGGGAGTTGTTGACGGAGTACGAGTTCCCGGGGGATGACGCGCCGATCGTGCGGGTGTCGGCGTTGAAGGCGTTGGAGGGGGACGCGGACTGGCAGGCCAAGGTGTTGGAGTTGATGGATGCGGTGGATTCGTTACGTGCCGGAGCCGGTGCGGGATTTGGACAAGCCGTTTTTGATGCCGATCGAGGATGTGTTCACGATCACGGGGCGGGGGACGGTGGTCACTGGGAAGGTGGAGCAGGGGGTGGTGCACACCGGTGATGAGGTGGAGATCGTCGGGTTGACCGACACGCAGAAGACGACGTGTACGGGGGTGGAGATGTTCCGCAAGATCCTCGATGAGGGTCGGGCGGGGGACAACATCGGGGCGTTGTTGCGGGGGACGAAGAAGGAGGAGGTGGAGCGGGGTCAGGTGTTGTGCAAGCCGGGCAGCATCACGCCCCACACCCGGTTCGAGGGTCAGGTGTACGTGTTGAAGCAGTCCGAGGGTGGGCGGCACAAGCCGTTCTTCAACAACTACCGGCCGCAGTTCTTCTTCCGGACCACTGATGTGACCGGCACGATCGAGTTGCCGGAGGGGACCGAGATGGTGATGCCCGGCGACAACATCGTGATGACCGTCGAGTTGGGCAAACCGATCGCGATGGACGAAGGCCTCCGCTTCGCCATCCGCGAGGGTGGCCGCACCGTCGGCGCCGGCCGCGTCACCAAGATCATCAAGTGAGAGGCTGACATGCCCAAGAGCGACAAGCGGGTGAAGATCACCCTCGAGTGCACCGAGTGCAAGCGGCGCAACTACATCACGATGAAGTCAAAGATCAACGACCGCGAACGTTTGGAGATGAAGAAGTACTGCAGCCACGACCGCCGGCACACGCTGCACAAGGAGACCCGCTGACTCGATCCGGGGGCGAGGCGAGCCACCTGGTTGCGACCCGGTAGCCTGATCTCCCCCACGGAGGGCAGTAGCTCAGCTGGTAGAGCATCGGTCTCCAAAACCGACGGTCGGGGGTTCGAGTCCCTCCTGCCCTGCCCACACGAAGACACCGAGCACCAATGTCACTGGACGATCTCAACCGCGAACAGAAGCGGCACCTGCGCCGCATGGGCGCCCTCGACGAGAAGGGTGCCCCGACGCGCGTGCAGCGGCAGGCGCCGCGCACCAAGGAGCGGGTCGGTCCGGCCCAGTACCTCCGCGAGGTCCGCGACGAGATGCGGAAGGTCGCGTGGCCCAAGCGCGACGAGGTCGTCCGCTACTCGATCGTCGTCGTGATCACCGTGGTCATCTACGCCGCCCTCGTCGGCGGCTTCGACTACCTGTTCGGCCTGCTGTCGGGATGGATGTACGGATGAGCGACGTGGAGAACCAGAGCCCTGTGGACGTGGACGAGCCGGTGCTCGAGGAGCGCGCCGTGGACGCCGAGCTGGTCCCCGAGGAGCCGGTGCTCGAGGAGCGCGCGGTGGACGCCGAGCTGGTCCCTGAGGAGCCGGTGCTCGAGGAGCGCGCGGTGGACGCCGAGCTGGTCCCCGAGGAGCCGGTGCTCGAGGAGCGCCCAGTCGATGGCGCCGTCGCCGAGGACGAGCCGGTGCTCGTGGTCGATGCCGACGCGCCGGCCGAGGTCGCCGACGACGTCCCCACCGAGGAAGCTCTCACCGAGACGCCGGAGGAAGCCGAAGAAGACGATCCCTGGACGCGGCCGGGCGAGTGGTTCGTCGTGCACACGCAGTCCGGCTACGAGAAGAAGGTCACCGCCAACCTCCATGCCCGCATCCAGAGCATGAACATGGAGGACAAGATCTTCGAGGTCGTCATCCCGATGGAGGAAGTCGTCGAGTTCAAGGGCGGCCGCAAGCAGATCGTGCAGCGCAAGGTCTTCCCCGGCTACCTCCTCGTGCGCTGCTACATGGGCGACGAGTCGTGGTACTGCATCCGCAACACGCCGGGCGTCACCGGGTTCGTGGGCCAGAGCCGGCAGGGCCAGAAGCCGACCCCGCTGTCGCGCAAGGAAGTGCGGACCTTCCTGTCGGCCAAGGGCGAGGGCACCGAGCAGGCCGCCCGGGCCAAGCCGCGACTGGAGTACGAGGTCGGCGAGAGCGTGCGCGTGCGCGAGGGGCCGTTCGCCGACTTCTCGGGCGAGATCGCCGAGATCAACGCCGACCACATGAAGCTCAAGGTGCTGGTGAACATCTTCGGGCGGGAAACGCTCGTCGAGATGGACTTCAGCCAGGTGGCGAAGCTGTAACGACCTCGGCGGGCGGTCAGCGCCCAGCCGTCACGAAAGAGAAGCCCTGAATGGCCAAGAAGAGAGTCGCCGCGATCGTCAAGATCCAGATCCCCGCGGGCAAGGCGAGCCCGGCTCCGCCCGTCGGCACCGCCCTCGGCCCGCACGGAGTGGCGATCATGGACTTCGTCAAGGCCTACAACGCGGCCACGGAGTCCCAGGTCGGCACGATCGTGCCGGTCGAGATCACGATCTTCGAGGATCGGTCGTTCACGTTCATCCTCAAGACGCCACCGACCCCGGTGCTCCTGCGCCAGAAGGCGGGCCTCGAGAAGGCCTCCCAGGAGCCGGGCAAGCAGACCGTCGGGCGGGTCACCGAGGCCGACGTGGCCGAGATCGCCCAGATCAAGATGCCCGACCTCAACGCCTACGACCTCGAGGCCGCCAAGCAGCAGGTGCGTGGGACGGCCCGCTCGATGGGCATTGAAGTCGTCTGAGGAGGGAATGATGACCGGCAAGAAGCACACCGACGCGCTGAAGACCTTCGACCGCGACCGGTTCTACGCCCCGAACGAGGCGCTCGGCATCGTCAAGGACATGGCCGCGGCGACCTTCGACGAGAGCGTCGACGTGGCGATCCGCCTCGGCGTCGACCCGCGCAAGGCCGACCAGATGGTGCGCGGCACGGTCGCCCTCCCCGCCGGCACCGGCAAGGACGTCCGCGTGGCCGTGTTCGCCACGGGTGAGGCGGCGGCCGAGGCCCGGGAGGCAGGCGCCGATCTGGTCGGCGCCGACGATCTCGCGGCGCAGGTCGAGGCCGGGAAGTTCGACTTCGACGTGGCCATCGCGACCCCCGACATGATGCCGCTCGTCGGCAAGCTCGGCCGGGCGCTCGGGCCCCGCGGCCTGATGCCCAACCCGAAGACCGGCACGGTCACCAACGACGTGGGTCGCGCGGTCAGCGAGTTCAAGGGCGGCAAGGTCGAGTACCGCACCGATCGGTACGGCAACATCCACGTTCCCCTCGGCAAGGCGAGCTTCGAGCCCACCGCGTTGGAGACCAACTTCCGGGCGGTGATGGACGAGCTCCAGCGGGCCAAGCCGGCGTCCGCCAAGGGGCGGTACCTGCGCAAGATCACGGTCTCCTCGACGATGGGCCCAGGCGTCCACGTCGACGTCAACCGCCTCCGCCCCGAAACGGTCTGACCCCGTGCACCGAGCGCCGCATGCGGCGAGACGGTGCCCGACGAGTCAGTCGCCCGTTTCGAGCTCGAGCATCGTGCCTTGATCCATGATGCCCAGCCACCGTCCCCGCTTGTAGATGTAGGTGACCACGGTGATGGCCCGCTGGTGGTAGCCCGCCGACGGGATGTCGTACGTGGCGTCGTAGCGGATGACCGCGGTGCGGCAGCCCTCGACCCGCCGGCTCAGCTCGGTCCACGACCACACCGCGTTGCGGTCGGTGAAGTGACCGGACAGGGCGTCCATGATGTCGTCGATCCCGACCGCCGTGAACCCGCTGGGGAAGATGCTGATCGCGTCCGGATCGTGGACGGCGCGGAACGTTTCGGCGTCGAAGTCGCGGAACGACTCCATGTCCTGACGTTGCGCCGCTTCGAACTTCCGCGCGCATCCCGCGGCGCGGTTGGTGTTGTCCGCCGACCCGTGGCCGCCGATGGCGACCGAGGACGGGAGCAGGGCGGCGGCGAGGGCGAAGCCGAGGAGGGCGGTACGGCGACGGGTGATCATCGGGGGCTCCTTTGCGTTCATGGCTGCGGACGGAGGCCGGTCACGTCCGCACCCGAGAGCGCATCGTGCGCCGATCGATCGTCTGGTGGCCAGGGCCATTCGACGCGTGCCGCACCAGTCCAAGTCGCCGGCGCGGTCGGGACTCAGCGGAGGGCGTTGAGGGTCGCGTCGAGGGCTGCCGACGGCGCCGCCGATTCGGTCGTCGGCAGGCCGCGACGTGCCAGCGACGCCGGTTCGCGCCGATGGACCGGTCGCCGGTGCCGATTTGGCCGATGGACGTCGATCGTTCGAGTGCCGGTCTCCGCCGTGCAGAGGATGGAACTCCCAGTGTTCACGGTCGTCGATCCCGCAACCGTCGACGCCTTCCGGCGCGGCGATCGGGACGCCTTCGGGCTGATCTCGCGGCGCCACTTCCGGGAGCTCCACGTTCACTGCTATCGGATGATCGGATCGTTCGACGAGGCCGAGGAACTCGTCCAGGACACGCTGTTGCGCGCGTGGCGCGGCCGCGACTCCTACGAGGGCCGGGCAACCGTGCGGGCCTGGCTGTACCGGATCGCGACCAATGTGTGCATCGACGCGATGCGCAAGCGGAAGTGCGCCCCGTCCGTCGATGTGCTCCCGGACCCTGCTGCTGACGAGGACGAGCAACCCGACGCCCAAGTGGTCGCCCGGGAGACCATCGAGTCGGCCTTCCTCGCCGCGGCCCGGATCCTCCCGGCCAAGCAGTTCGCCACTCTGATCCTCCGCGAGGTCCTCGGGTTCTCGGCGATCGAGACCGCGCAGCTGCTCGACGACACGGTTCCGGCCGTGAACAGCGCGCTGCAGCGGGCGCGAGCGACGCTCCGCCGGCGCTACGGGAGGTCTACTGATACGAGACGAACGACGGCGTCGGGCGCAACGCCACCGTTGCCCCCGGCGAGCGCAGCCGTGAATCCTCGTCGTAGAAGTGCTTCCAGCCGAAGCGGGCCTCCGCCGGTCCCCGCGTGGTGATCGCCCGCCACGTCGCCAGCTTCTGCCGCGGCGTCCCCTGACCGTCCATCTGGAAGAGCAGGGCCAGCTCGGGGTGGGTGCGGATCCGGGACCGGTTCCTGATCATGTCGAGCCGGAACTGGTGGACGACGAACAACTTCTGGGGGAGGGCGTGGCGGCGGGTGAGGGCGGCCAACCAGGCGCCCACGCGGTTGACCTCGGCCGCGGCAGACACTGCCGACGTCCCTGAGGTGGCGCTGCCCTCGCGCCAACCGCCACTCCGGGTCGAGCGCCAGGCCGACGTGCGGCTGCCGGAGCAACGCTTCGTAGCGCCGAGCCTGGGTCAGGAAGTCGGTACGCCCGGGTTGCAGGTCGAGGACGACGAGGAGTCCGGCCGTGGCCGCGGCGTCGACCCACGGGCGGAGGCGTTCGAGTGGGCTCTCGAGGGAGAAGTCGCGGTCGGGACCTGCTTCCGCGGACGCGACCGTGGCGATCAGCTCGAAGGCCGGCACCACACGTCGCCTGCTCAGCCGGCGGTACGGCGCGGCCACGCGGCGCGCCCGCTGTACCGCCGCAGTGACCGGTTGCTCGCCGAGCACGCCCAGGTTGTCGTCGCCGGGATGGCCGTAGATCGCGACCACGCGGCGCCCGGGGAACATCAGCTGCCCACCGCCGGGCAGCTCCACCCCGCGTTCCGCCGTGCGGGCCAGTCCGCCGAGCACCCGGGTGTTGGCGAAGGTCCCGCGAGCACCGAGGGCGACGATTCGCTGCGGCGCGAGCCGCTGCAGCCGGCGGCGTCCGGCGGCGGTGGCGCGGGGGTCACCGTCGTCGACACGGACGGCGGTCAGCCCGGCGATCCCGGCCGTGACCCGGGCGGCCGCGACCGTCCGGTCGCCGCGGTTCCAGCAACACGACGCCGGTCGTCGCGGGCGCCGCCGGCCGGGCCCGCGGCAAGCGACGCCGCGCCGCGACGACCTCGACCCGGCGTCCGAACGCCCGGGACATCGACCTCGGCAGGCGGCCGAGGCGGACCACCGTGCGCGCGCCCAGGCGGTCCACCTCCCTGACGACGGCCGCGACGTTGCGGGAGGTCGCGACGAGGAGCGGGACGCCGAGCCGCTGGGCAGCCACCGCAGCCCGCGCCCCGGCCCGCGGATCGGCTGTCGCCACGACGACCGCCGGGGCCGACGCGATCAGCGCCCGGCTGGTGGCGACGGCGAGCGCGGCGGCGCTGCTGGCCTCGACGACCTGGACGGCGGCGCGCGCGGGCCGAAGCACCACCCGTCTCCTGGGCCGGGGCCGCGCCGCGGCCGCCGCGCGCGCCGGCGCCGTCGTCGCGGGCGGCGCAGGGGTCGCCGCGGCCGTGGCGGGAGCCGGAGCCGTCGTCGGCCCGAGCGGCGCGAGCGTGGCGGTGGGATCCGTGTTCGGATCGGCAGTCGAGTACGTGCAGCCGCCGGCGACGATCAGTGCGACGAGCGTGCACGCGAGGGCGATGGACGATGGGCGACGGGCCCGACTGATGCGCCGACCGTAGTCGGGGCGAGCGCGACGGTCAGACCGCCAGATCGGCGAGCACGGCCATCGCCGCGTTGCGACCGTTGAGCCCGATCACGCTGCCGGCGGGATGGGTGGCCGCCCCGCAGAGGTAGACGCCCGCGCCGGGCGACCGCGGGTGCAGGCGCCGCCACCACATCTGGTCCGGCGTGCACTCGCCCTGGAAGATGTGCCCGCCGGTGAGGCCGACGCGGGCCTCGATGTCGGGCGGCCCGAGCACCTCGATGTGCTCGACGACGTCGTCGACGTCGCAGTAGTGGCCGATCAGCCCGAGGACCTCCTGGCCGATCTCGTCTCGCCGCTCGTCCCAGGTGCCCTCGGCGAGGTCGTACGGCGCGTACTGCACGAAGGCCGACATCGTGTGCTTGCCGGCGGGCGCCACCGTCGGGTCGTAGGCGGTCTGGAAGTAGAGCTCGGCGAACCCCGCCGCGGCGACGCCGCGCGTGCACTCCTCGAACGCCCGCTGGGCCTCGTCGAGCGGCAGCGCCACCGAGACGGGGGCGTGGTTGGGCCAGCTCTCGTCGGGCAGTGCGGTCCAGCGCGGCAGCCGCGACAAGCCGCAGTTGACCTTCAGCACCGGGCTCGCCGTCCGCCACCCGGCGACCCGCGCCGCGAACGCGGCGTCGACGGCGTCGCCGGCCAGCCGGGCCGTCGTCACCGGGTCGGCGTTGGAGACCACGGCGCGGGCGCGGATGACCTCACCGCCCTCGAGCACGACCTCTGCTTGGCCCTCGCCGGGGCGGATCGCCGCCACGGGCACTCCCGCGGCCAGCTGGGCGCCCGCCTCCCGGGCGGCCTCGGCAATGGCGAACGAGATCCGCCCCATGCCGCCCTCGACGTAGCCCCACGCCATCGGCACGCCCTCGATCGTTCCCTGGAAGTGCATCAGCTTGATCGAAGCCGTCCCGGGCGTGCGCGGACCGGCCCAGGCGCCGATCACGCCCTGCCCGTAGAGCGCCTGCTGGAGGCGCGGGTCGCTGACATGACGGTCGATGACGTCGGCGACGGAGTCCTCGAACAATGCCGCGAGCAGCTCAGGGTCGTGTCCGAGCAGCTCGCTCAGCTCCTCCTCGTCCGGCGCGTCCCCGACCCACGTGTCCCGCACACCCTCACGAAGGGCGCGGCGCATGCGGTCGAAGAAGTCCTCGTACTCGAACTGCCCCTTGATGTCGGCCTCGGAGAACCCGTTCTCGCGCATCCCGTTGACGGTGCGTTCGGGGTCGAGGAACTGGGCGTACCAGGTGCCGTCGTCGAACGGGCACCAGATCAACGGCTCGGCGACGTACACCTTGTAGCCGTGGCGGCGCAGCTCGAGCTCGTCGATCACCCGCTCGTCGAGCAGGCCGACGACGTAGGCGCACGGGCTCACGACGTACTCCGGGTCGGCGAACGGCTGCTCGAGCGTGCACGCCCCACCGAGACGGTCCCGGCGCTCGAGCACGAGCACCGAGCGGCCGGCCTTGGCGAGGTACGCGGCGCACGTGAGGCCGTTGTGCCCGCCGCCGACGACGACGACGTCCCAGATCCTGCCGGTCAGCTCGGCGAGCGGTGCCGGCAGGCCGACCCGCCCGAGCGAGTCGTGGATCGACACCGGGTCCGGTGTCATCCAGTGCAGGTCCCGGGCGAACCGTTCGAGGTTGGCCACGACGCGGTCGATGTCCTCCGTGGTGTGCTGCACGGAGAGTGTCCACTGCTCGGCCTTGCCCCACGGAGGCAGGAAGACGCCGCCATTGTGCTGGTACAGCCAGTGGGCGTGGCCGTAGCGCGCGTCGTACCGGCAGAAGTCGCGGTAGTCGCGGATCCGGACCGGGGAGAACACGACCGCGCCCTTGGCGCCGTAGGCGCTCACGTAGCCGGGGATGCGGTAGCGGCCGAGGACGTGGTGCACCCGCTCGGTGAGATCGTCGCGCAGCTCGTCGAGGTGCTGGTAGGCCGCGGGGGTGAGCACGTCGAAGAGCATCGCCTTGGCCGCGGCCATCGTCAGCGGGTTGCCGTTGAACGTCCCGACCTGCTCGTAGGTGCCGTCGGCGATCACCTCCATCACCTCGGCGGTCCCGCCGATCGCCCCACAAGGCACTCCACCGCCGAGCGCCTTGGCCAGACAGACGATGTCGGGCACGACGCCGAAGCGCTCGGTGGCCCCTCCCGGGGCGATGGTGAGCCCCGTCTTGACCTCGTCGAAGGTGAGCAGGGAGCCGTGGGCGTGGAGCAGGTCGGCGAGCGCAGCCAGGTATCCCGGCGGAGGCGGGACCACGCCGATGTTCATCAGCACGGGCTCGATGATCATCCCGGCGATCTCTCCGGGATGGTCGAGCAGGACGCGGCGGACGGCATCGAGGCGGCCGAACGGGACGACGTGGGTGAGGGCGGCCAGCTCCGGCGACACGGCCGAGTGCTCGGGCACCCCGCGTGGCCTGCCGACGGGGCCGGCCTCCGCGGGCTCGGGGTACACCGACACCTGGAGCGCGTCGTGGTGCCCGTGGTAGCTGCCCTCGATCTTGATCAGCCGGGGGCGTCCGGTGACGGCGCGCATCAGATGGACGGCGGCCAGGGTCGCCTCGGTCCCGGAGTTGGCGAAGCGCCACAGGGGCAGCCGGAACCGGCGGGCCAGCTCCCCGGCCACCGGGATGATGTCCGGCACGGGCTGGGCGAAGTGGGTTCCGGCGACCACACGGTCGCGGACCGCGGCGACGATGGCCGGATGGGCGTGGCCGGCGACCATCACGCCGAAGCCGTTGTGGAGGTCGACGTACTCGTTGCCGTCGACGTCCCACACCCGTGACCCGCGGCCGCGGGCGACGAAGATCGGGCACGGCGGGGCGTCCTGCCAGGAGGAGGCCACGCCGCCGGGAAGGTGGGCCGCCGCGGTGGTGTGCAGCTGGTGCGAGCGTTGCGTGCGCGCCCGCAGGGTCAGCTCCTCGGCGTCGATCAGCGCGTCGAGGGCGTCAGTTTCCCCTGGGCGGGCGGTGGCGAGCGCCATCAGAATCACTCCCTTACTGACTCGTCAGTCAGGAAGCTACACGATCGGGGCGCGCTTCCGAGGCGATATCCGCGCGACCCGTCAGCGGGTCCAGCCGCCGGCGACGTAGGCCGCGGCGATGAGCCGCACGAACTCGGCCACCGCGTCCTCGTCGGCGCCGAACGGGCCCTGGTGGTAGCCGCGCGACGCGGTACCGCGCTGCACGCCCTCACACGCTGCCCAGTCCTGGCGGTTGGTGAGATCCCAGAAGTCGACGGCGAACGACGGGTCGAACCCGTCCGTGACCTCGGGCGCGAACAGCCACTGGCACTCGATCGCCGTGCGGCCCGGCGCGAGCGGCTCGAGCCGGTGGGTCATCACGTAGTCGGGGTGCAGGCTGACGAGCACGTTCGGGAGCAGGCCGAGGTACTCGATGCGCCGCCGGGCCACGGCATCGAGGCCGCGGAGCGGGGTGGCCCCGGACCGGCCGTCGAGCGACATCGTCACCGCGTGGGGCATCAGCTCCTGCCAGCCGCCGACCCAGAGCCCTCCGTGGGCGGAGTAGTTCTCGCCGCTGGTCGACGGGCTCACGCGGCACAGCTCCGGGTGGATGTTGGGGCAGTGGAAGCACTCCTGGTAGTTCTCGACGACGATCTTCCAGTTGGCCGCGATCTCGTAGCGGTGGGTGGCCCCGACGACCAGCCGCTCCGGCTCGTACGGGGCGACGAGCACCTCGAGCCCGGCGAAGTACTCACCGACCGCCGGAACGGTGCCCGAGACGTTGACCAGTCATCCAGCCGTGCCACTCCTCCACCGCCACAGGGACCAGCCCGTGGTCGACGCGGTCGAAGCCGGGCGGGGCCTCGAAGCGGGGCGTCGACAGCAGGATCCCGTCGAGGCCGTACCGCCAGCCGTGGTACGGGCAGTGGATCGAGCGGTGCACCGCCTCGCTCGTGGTCCCGCACGGGGCCAGCTCGTGACCCCGGTGCTGGCACACGTTGAAGAAACCGCGGAGCCGGCCGTCCTCGCCGCGCACGAGCAGCACCGCGTCGTCGCCGACGGTGATCGCCCGCCGGGCGCCGACGGCGGCGAGCTCATCGCCGCGCCCGACGCACACCCACGCATCGGCGAACAGGTGGCGCCGCTCCCAGGCGAGGACGGCATCGTCGAGGTAGGCCGCGGCCGGCAGCATGCAACCGGTCTCCAGCTCGAGCACGGGCGCCAGCGCGGCGCCATCGATGGGGGCGGAGACGGTGAGCGCGCTCATCGCCGCAACATGCGGGTGAGGCGACGCCGGCGCTGGTCGGCGATGACCCGCCGGGAGCACAACAGCGCCGGGATGCCGGTCACGCCGCCACCGCCATGGGTGGCCGACGAACACTGGTAGAGCCCGTCGATCGGCGTCGTGAAGTCGGCGTAGCCGGGCGCCGGGCGCATGTGGAACAGCTGGTCGGGGGACAGCTCACCGTGGAAGATGTTGCCACCGATCAGGCCGTACTCGTGCTCCATCTCCCACGGCCCGATGACCTGGCGATGGATCACCGACTGCTTGAAGTTCGGGGCCAGCTCGGTGTAGCCGTCGATGACCCGGTCGGCGTACTCCTCGAGCTCGGCCGCGTGCGGCTCCGCCGCCCACGACGCGGGGACCCACTGCGTGAACAGCGACATCACGTGGGTGCCGTCGGGGCACAACGAGCGGTCGAGCGTCGACGGGATCACGCCGTCGGAGAACGGTCGGGCCGACGCCCGCCCCTCGCGTGCGTCCTGGAACGCCCGCTGGAGGTAGTCGATCGAATGGCACAGCTCGACCGATCCGGTGAACCGCTCGTGCGGCTCGGTGCCCGGCCAGGCGAGGAAGTCGGGGAGCTCGGCCAGGGCCACGTTGACCTTGACCACGCCGGACCGGGATCGCCAGCGCTCGATGTCGCGCACGAAGTCGCCGGGGAGCTCGGCGCGGTCGATCTGCCGGAGGAACGTGATCTGGGGATGCGTCGCGGCGACGACCACCGCGGCTCGGAGGACATCGCCCGTCGCGGTCGTCACTCCGAGCACGCGGCCGTCGCGCACGTCGATGCGACCGACCGGTGAGCCGGTCCGCACCTCCGCGCCGAACGATTCCGCCGCCCGCCGCATCGCCGCCGTGACCGCGCCCATCCCACCGACGGGGTACCCCCACGATCCGAGCTGGCCGTCGCCGACGTCGCCGATCGTGTGGTGCATCATCACGTACGCGGTCCCGGGCTCCTCCGGCCCGGCCCACGTGCCGATGACGCCGTTGATCGCCAGCACGCCTTTCACCTCCGGGGACTCGAACCACTCGTCGAGCACGTCGGCGATCGACATCGTGAACAGGCGGGTGGCCTCCGCCGCTCCGCGCACATCGAGCCCGCGCATCCCCCAGGCCGTGCGGAGCTGGTCGAGCAGGTCGCCGGGGCGGCGCGAACCGACGCGCGGCGGCGTGCGCAGCAGCAACGGCGCGAGCACGTCGGCGACCCCGCGCAGCCACGCTTCGTAGTCGCCGACCCGCTCGGCGTCGCGCCGCGAGAACTTGGCGATCTCGCCGGTGTCGCGCGCCGCCTCGTCGTGGACGAGCAGGTAGCGCCCGTCCGGGAAGGCGACGAAGCTCGGCCCCATCGGGATCACCTCGTAGCCGTGGCGGGGGAGGTCGAGGTCGGCGATGATCGTCGGTGGCATCAGGCTCATCACGTAGGAGAGCGCGGTCATCTTGAACTCGTCGCCCCACGGCGTCTCGGTGACCGCTGCCCCACCGGTGACGTCGCGGGCCTCCAGCACGACGGTCCGCAACCCGGACCGGGCGAGGTAGGCCGCGGCCACGAGACCGTTGTGGCCCCCGCCGACCACGATCGCGTCGTACGGTTCGGGCGACGGCATTGATGTAGTCTAACTGACGGGCTAGTCAGTAAGCCACCGCGTCGAAGGGGAGGACGAGCATGGCATTTCACCCGCGGGAGCGCCGGGGCTACGGCCGACGGCAGTTCATCAGGTTGTCGGCGTACGGCGCGGCCGTCGCCGGGCTCGGTCCGACGCTGCTCGGCGCATGTGGAGGGGACGACGACGACCAGTCCTCCGCCACGCTCGGGATCGTCCGCGCCCGGATCCTCACGACCGGGCGACTCGACCGCCACGTCACCGGCGTCGCCGACGCGCAGTGGAGACGGAGGGCGGGGTCAAGCTGTCGCGCCCCGACAACCCGGCGACGCTGCCGACCTTCGACGACATCGAGCCGATCGCCGACGGTCTGGCGCCGGAGACGGGCACCCTCAAGGTGTTCAACTACGAGGAGTACATCGCCCCCAGTGTGCTCAAGAAGTTCCAGCGGGAGTACGGCGTCAAGGTCGAGGTCACGACGTTCACCAGCATGGACGAGGCGATCGCCAAGCTGTCGTCGGGGCAGGCCGAGTTCGACGTGTTCTTCCCGACCACCGACGTGATCGCCAAGCTCGCCGCCGGACAGCTGCTGCAGCCGCTCAACAAGTCCTACATCCCGAACCTCCCCAACGTGTGGGAGTCGCTGCAGGACCCGTTCTACGACAAGGGATCGGTCTATTCGGTTCCCTACGTGATGTTCCAGACCGGGATCGGCTATCGCATCGACGGCGTGGCCAAGGCGCCCGACGCCTATGCCAACCCGTACGACATCTTCTGGGACCCGGCGAACAGCGGCCAGGTGTACCTCCTGGAAGACGACCGCGAGGTGTTCGGCATGGCCCTGCTGCGGATGAGTCCCGACAACGACGTCAACACCGAGGACGAGGAGCTCATCGCCGCCGCGCTCGAGGACGTGATGGAGCTCACCGATGCCGTCAACGTCAAGGTCGGGGCCGAGGCCTACACCGTGCTGCCCGAGAAGCGCGCCTGGGTCCACCAGTGCTGGTCCGGCGACGTCGTGAACGCGCAGTACTACCTGCCGGAGGGCGAGTCGATCGACAACATCGGCTACTGGTATCCGCCCGACGGCGGCGGAGTCATCGGCAGCGACACGATCGCCGTCATGCGCAACGCCGAGAAGCCGGTGCTCGCCCACATGTTCATCAACTTCCTGCTCGACGAGGCCCACGCCCTCGAGAACTACGGCTGGCTCGGCTACCAGCCACCGCAGAACTCGATCAACCCCGAGACGGTCGTCGCCGACGGGTACGTCCCGGCCCACCTCTCGCCAGCGGTGATCAAGCCCGAGGACTTCGACACCGGCCACCAGCTGCTCCAGCTGTCGCTCGCCGGCGAGAAGATGTGGGACAACGCGTGGTCGACGTTCAGCGCCGGAGGATGATCTGAGCGCCGCCACGACGGGGCGCCGGGGGCGGGGCCAGTCACGCCTGTGGTCAGCGCTCGCCGCGCCCGGCGTGCTCTGGCTGGTGTTGCTGTTCGTCGTGCCCTTCTACGGCGTGCTGGCCGTCGCCTTCGGCAGCCTCGACCCGATCTTCGGCAACGCCGTGCCGGTGTGGAACCCCCTCGACTGGGACTTCACGTCGTTCACGGAGATCCTCGAGCGGGTCTTCGCCGCCGAGCTCGGACGCGTCTTCGTGCGCACGTTCGTCTACGTCATCGCCGCCCTGACCATCTGCTTCCTGATCGGATACCCGGTCGCCTACTACATCGCGCGCATGGCGGGCCGCCGCCGCGGTCTGCTGCTCGCCCTGCTCCTCGCCCCGTTCTGGATCAACTACCTGATGCGGATGCTCGCCTGGGTCAACCTGCTGCAGACGGACGGCTACGTCAACGACGTCACCGCGGCGTTCGGCTTCGACCGGGTCAACTGGCTCGACGGGCGGGCGGTCACCGTCGTGCTCGGGCTCGCCTACGGGTACGTGCCGTTCCTCGTGCTCCCGCTGTTCGCCGCCCTGGACCGCATCGACCCCCGACTCCTCGAGGCGTCGCGCGACCTCGGCATGGGACCGGCCACGACGTTCCTCCGCATCACCCTCCCACTGTCGCGCCAGGGGATGCTCGCCGCCGCGGTGATCACCGCGCTGCCGATGACGGGTGACTTCTACACGGCCGACCTGCTCTCGGGCTCGCCTCGGACGAGCATGATCGGGAACCAGATCGAGTTCTACCTCTTCGAGGGTTCGCAGAAGAGCGCCGGCGCCGCGCTCGTCATCATCCTGTCGGTCGCGTTGATGGTCGCGATGGTCTACTACCTCCGCTCGATCGACCGGTCGGCGCGGGAGCTGCGGGCATGACGCGCCTCATCCGGTGGTGGGAGGACCCCTGGCGCCGTCCGGTGTTCCTCGCCACGGTGACCTGGCTCTACATCATCTGGTCGATCGTGCCGGTGCTGATCGCGATCCAGTTCTCGTTCAACTCCGGGCGCTCACGCAGCACGTGGCAGGGGTTCTCGTTCCGCTGGTGGTGGGGCGATCCAGATCGCTCGCTGTGGCACGACGCATCACTCCGCGAGGCGATGGTGAACAGCCTCACCCTCGCCGGGCTGACGATGCTGATCGCGACCCCGCTCGGCGTCGCGCTGGCGATCGGCCTCTCCCGGTGGCGTGGACCGGTCGCCCGGGGCTCGAACCTGCTCATGCTCGTGCCGCTCTCCACCCCGGAGATCGTGATGGGGGCGATGCTGTTCCTCGTCTTCGACAACCTCTACACGTCGATCCCGCTCGGTCGCCCGGCGATGATCCTCGGCCACGTGACGTTCTCGATCTCCTACGTCGTCGTCATCGTCCGGGGCCGGCTGCTCACCATCGGGGGAGATCTCGAGGAGGCCGCCCAGGACCTCGGCGCGACCCCGATGCAGGCGCTACGCACCGTCGTCCTGCCGCTGCTCGGCCCGGCCATCTTCGCCAGCCTGATGATCGTGTTCGCGACGTCGATCGACGACTTCGTGATCTCGGCGTTCCTCTCTGCCGACGCGTCGAGCGAGACCGTCCCGATCAAGATCTACTCCAACGTCCGCGGCTCGCCGACCCCCGCCCTCAACGCGCTGGCCACGGCGATGCTCGTCGGGACGACCGTCGCGATCGTGTTGGCGGTCGTCGCGCTCAAGATGTTCCGCCGCGGCCGGCGCGGCTCGGCCGTCGAGGACCTCGCCCGCCTGGACATCTGAGGACGCGGTGATGGACGAGATCGCGATCCGCTCGGCGGTGGCCGAGGACCGTCCGGCGCTGTACGAGATCTGCCGGCTGACCGGCGACGCTGGCGAGGACGCGAGCGGGCGGTACGCCGACCCGGATCTGCTGGGCACGGTCTGGGTCGGGCCCTATCTGGTGCTCGAGCCGGATCTCGCCTTCGTCGCGGTCGACGGCGCCGGCGTCGCCGGCTACGTCCTCGGCGCCGCCGACACGGCGGCGTTCGAGGCGGCGTGTGAGCAGCGGTGGTGGCCGGACCTCCGGCAGCGCTATCCGGAGCCGCCGGCATCCGGGGACCTCACCCCGGACGAGGAGCTGCACAAGTGGATCCACCATCCACCGCCGACACCGGACGACGTGCTCGCCCAGCTACCCGGCGCACCTCCACATCGACCTGCTCCCCCGCCTGCAGGGTCGGGGTGTCGGCCGCCGGTTGGTCGACACTCTGCTCGACGTCCTCCGCCGCCGCGGCGTCCCCGGTGTCCATCTCGGTGTGGATGCCGCCAACGCCAGGGCGATCGGCTTCTACGAGCACCTCGGCTTCGCGCCGATCGGCCCGGACCACGACGGGTCCGACGGCTGGCTCTTCGGTTTGCGGCTGTGAGACGTCAGGCCGGCAGGGCGCGCAGGGCGTCGACCGGAAGGGTGACCCCGACGGCGGTGCCGGCGGGCCAGTCGGGGCGCCCCTCGTGGTTCGCGGTCAGCGCCTGCAACGCCTCGCCGCCGGGCAACCGGACGTGGACCTGCGTCGTCGCACCGACGTAGACGACCCGTTCGACCATTCCCGGCAGGCAGTTCGGTCCCGCCGCTTCGCCGGCCGTGACGCGGACCCGCTCGGGTCGGATCACCAGCTTCACCGGCCCGGCCGCGCCGTCGCCGGCGGCGTCGAGGGTGAACTCGCCGAGGTGCACCCGACGGCGGCCGCCGTGGCCGACCTCGCCGGTGGCGGCGATGAGGTTGGCGACACCGAGGAAGTCGGCGACGTAGGCGGTCGCCGGCTGCTCGTAGACCTCGCTGGGCGTGCCGACCTGGGCGACGCTGCCGTCGTCCATCACCGCGAGCCGGTCGGACATCGTCAACGCCTCCTCCTGATCGTGGGTGACGTAGACGAACGTGATCCCGACCTCGCGCTGGAGGGCGGCGAGATCGCCTTGCAGGTACTTGCGCAGCTTGGCGTCGAGGGCGCCGAGGGGCTCGTCGAGGAGCAGGACCGACGGCGCCAGCACCAGGGCCCGGGCGAGGGCGACGCGCTGCTGCTGTCCGCCGGACAGTTGCGCCGGCCGCCGGTGTTCGAGTCCGCCGAGGCGGACGAGCTCGATCGCCTCGCTCACCCGCCGCTTCCGGTCGGCCTTGTCGACGCCGCGCCGCCAGCGCAGGCCGTAGGCGACGTTGTCCTCCACGGTCAGATGGGGGAACAGGGCGTAGGACTGGAAGACGGTGTTCACCGGCCGGCGATGCGGCGGGGTGTCCACGAGGTCCTGGCCGTCGAGCAGGATCTGCCCGGCAGTCGGTCGCTCGAAGCCGGCGATCAGCCGCAGCGTGGTCGTCTTGCCGCAGCCGGACGGCCCGAGCAGGGAGAAGAACTCGCCCGGTTCGATGCAGAGGTCGATCCCGTCGACGGCGGCGACGTCCCCGAACTGCTTGCGCAGCCCGACCAGCTCGACGCGCCCGCCGTGCTGCTCACCCGGCCTCACCGCCGCAAGGCTACAGTGACTGACTCACGAGTCAGTAAGGACGACGATGCTGCGACGACGTGCCGACCGACCTGCTCGGCGCTCCCCTCGAGCGGGCGCGGACCCTGCCCGGACGCTGGTACAGCGATCCGGCCCATCACGAGCGCGAGCTCGACGTCGATCTTCGGGCGCCAGTGGGTCAGCGTCGGGTCCACCGACGACGTCGCCGACGCCCGGCTCGTACCTCGCGTCGACGGCGGGGCGGCTGCCGGTACTGGTCGTCCGCGACGACGTCCGGCACGCTGCGCGCGTTCCTCAACGTGTGCCGGCACCGGGGCGCCCCGCTCGCCAGCGGGTGCGGGCACGCCCGCGCCCTGTCGTGCCCCTACCACGCCTGGCTGTACCGGCTCGACGGGTCGCTGGCGCGGGCGGGCGGTGTCGGCCAGCCGGAGGGCTTCGACGTCGCCGACTTCGGGCTGCGCGAGATCCAGGTGGCGACGTTCGCCCGCTCGATCATGGTCAACGCCGACCCGTCGGCGGCGCCGTTCGATCCCGGTCCGCTGGGATCGGGCCTCGACCCGTACCGCCTCGACGACCTCGAGCTCGGTGAGCGCTCCCGCTACGAGTGCGGCTTCAACTGGAAGGTGCTGCTGGAGAACTACTGCGAGAACTACCACACGCCGTTCATCCACGCCCAGCTGCCGGTCGGCGGCTACGAGTACCCGATCGAGTGCGTGGGCAACGTCGTCTTCGCCTGGGATCGCCCGCTCGAGCCCCGTGACCGCTCCGAAGCGGCGCTGCACGATCACCGGCCGGGCGAGCCCGGGTGGGCGGCGGTGGCCGACGTGGCCGCCGACGACTCGTTCAACAACGGCTCCTACCTCGCCCTGTTCCCGAACACCGCGGTGTCCTGCTTCGCCGGCTTCGCCGCCACGTTCCGGCTCACGCCGACCGGCCCGTCCACGACGGTCGTCGAGCGGGACTACCTGTGGCACCCGTCGGTCGCTCCCGAACGTCGGGCCGCCGATCTCGCCGCCACCCGGGAGGTCGTCGAGCAGGACCTCGCCATCTGCACCGCGCTCCAGGGGACGTACGACGCCGGGCTCTCCGCCGACGGGGTGCTGTCCACCGAGCACGAGTCCGGTGTCGCCCACATCCACCAGCTGCTGCTCGGCGCCCTCGCCACCGGGCACTGAGCCGCCATCGGTACGCTCGCCGGCGATGCCCAGCTCGACACGGACCCGCATCAGTGTCGAGCAGCGGCGGCAGCAGATCCTCGACGCCACGCATCGCGTCACCCTGCAGCGAGGGCTGCACGACGTCCGCATCGCCGACGTCGCGGCCGAGCTCGACGTGAGCACCGGCCTGATCCACTACCACTTCGACACGCGGGACGAGCTGCTCGAGGCGATGCTGCGCGAGACCGCGGCCGCCGAGGTCGTCGCGTTGCGCCGGGCACTGGCGACGCTCGCCACTCCCGAGGCCCGGCTCGCCCGGCTCATCGACGAGTACCTGCCGTCCCTGCGGCGCGATCAGTCCTGGGTGCTGTGGATCGACGTGTGGGGTGAAGCGCTCCGCGACCCCAACATCCGGCGCATCTCCGAGGACCTCGACGGCACGTGGGTGGAGATCCTCGCCGAGGTGATCGCCGACGGTGTCGCGACCGGCTCGTTCACGTGCCCGGACCCGGTGGAGACCGCGTGGCGCCTGAGCGCCCTGCTCGACGGCCTCGGCCTGCAGGTCGTCCTCCACCACGGCACGATGACCCGCGCCCAGATGCGCAACCACGTCCGCCGCGCCGCCGCCCTCGAGCTCGGCCACGACCTCCCGGAGTGACCTCCGGCCGATTCTTGGGAGAGTTCGGTACGCGAAACCGGCCCCTCAGGTCGTCAGAACCTGAACGCGGCGGGCAGTCGATAGCATCGCCGGTCGACAAGTCCACAGGTTTGCTCGCCGTAGACCGCTGGTCCGCCCGTCCGGGCGGGTAATCGGACGTTTGATCGTCCGGCCAGCCGAGGTGCACGCCCCATGAGCCCGGCTCGTGGTGCTCGCTCCACAGCGAGTCAGCCACGAACCGAAGTGAAAGGAGGTGTGCATCGAATGGACAATCCCCGTCCTGAGAAGGTCGCCACGGTCGATGAGATCGCGACCAAGCTGACCGCCGCCAAGGCGGTGTTCGTCACCGAGTACCGCGGGCTCACCGTCGGTGCGCTGGCCACCCTGCGTGGTGCGCTCCGCTCCGCCGGCGCCGAGCACAAGGTGTACAAGAACAGCTTGGCCCGGTTCGCCGCCGCCAAGGCGGGCCTCGATGGGCTGCAGGAGCTGCTCGTCGGGCCGACGGCGCTGACGTTCGCCACCGACGATTCCGTCGCGGCCGCCAAGGCGCTGCGCGACGTGGCACGGACCAACCCGCTGCTCGTCCTCAAGGGGGGCACGCTCGGCACGGACGTCTTGACGCCCGCCGATGTCACCGCCCTCGCCGACCTGCCGTCGCGCGAGGAGCTGCTGGCCCGCTTCGCCGGCGCCTTGCAGGCCCCGCTCGTCCAGACGGCCGGGCTGCTCGAGGCGCTGCCCCGCAACTTCGCCTACGGCCTGTCGGCCCTCATCGACAAGGTCGACCAGCAGACGGCTGCCGCCGCCTGACCCGCATCCACCACGCACCAACACCACGAAGGAAGAAGATCAATGGCTACCAAGGAAGAGATCCTCGACTCGATCGGCAACATGACCGTGCTCGAGTTGAAGGACTTGCTCGACGCGTTCGAGGAGAAGTTCGAGGTCACCGCGGCCGCTCCGGTCGCGGTCGCGGCCGCGGGAGCCCCCGCCGGGGGTGGCGCGGGCGAACCGGCCGCCGAGGAGAAGGACGAGTTCGACGTCATCCTCACCGGCGCCGGCGCGCAGAAGATCCAGGTCATCAAGGCCGTTCGCGAGCTGACCAGCCTGGGCCTGAAGGAGGCCAAGGACCTCGTCGACGGCGCCCCTCAGCCCGTCGTGGAGAAGGCCAACAAGGAGACCGCCGAGGCGGCCAAGGCCAAGCTCGAAGAGGCCGGCGCGTCCGTCGAGATGAAGTGACACTCGATGTGAGCGGTGAGCGCCGATAGGCCGCTCACTGCTCACCACATCGGCCGCATCAAGTACGACGACGGCCCCCGGGGTGGGTCACGATCCCCGGGGGCCGTTGCGTGCCGGGCATCCGGGCGCCCGGCAGATCAGGGTCAGTCGTCGCGTCGCCGCCGGAGCCGGATCCTGAGTTGTCGTCGTGGTCGTCGTCGCCGCCGGACCCGGAACCTGAGTTGTCGTCGTCGTGTCGTCGTCGTCGCCGCCGGAGCCGGATCCTGAGTTGTCGTCGTCGTCGTCCCGGTCGCCGCGGTCGTCGGCGTTGCCGGGACCCGAGTTGTCGTCGTGATCGCCGCGGTCGTCGGCGTTGCCCGGTCCCGAGTTGTCGTCGCCGTCGTCGTCGTCGTCGAGCGTCGTCACGGTCACCGACGTGCTCGATCCCGGGACGGACGACGTGGTGACGGTGACCGACGTGCTCGACCCGGGGACGGTGGGGAGCGTGGCCGTGACGGGAACGCTCGACGAGGAGGAAGATGAGGGGGCAGTCGCGCTGACGGACGTGGACGGCGCGGTCGCGCTGACGCGAGTGGTCGCGGACGTACTGGTCGCCGCTCCGCTCGTCGAGGTCGCGCGGCCACCGGCCGCGATCGCGGCCGTGGTCAGTGGGGGGAGCGTGTCGCTGCCGCCGTCACTGGTGGCCAGCGTCAGGCCGGCACCCGCGAGCGCGGCGCTGCCGACGAACGCGGCCAGCGGCACGACGTGGCGGCGGGACAGATGATCGAACGGGCGCACGGTGCCCTCCTCGGTCGGAAGTGGGTGGTCCTTCTCGACACGACGCGACCGTCGTGGAGGTTGGGTCAGCCCGAGCCAGGCCCCGAATTGTCCCCGTCCGAGCCGGAGCCGGAGTTGTCGCTCCCCGAGCCGGGTCCCGAGTTGTCCTCTCCCGAGGATCCGGAGTTGTCCTCACCCGAGCCGGGTCCCGAGTTGTCTCGCGCCGATGTCGTTGGCCCGGCGCCCTCGGAGCTCGAATCGGAGCTGTCCTCACTCTCGGGATGCCGGACCATCCGGCCGTCGATGAGGTCGACGCGGATCTCGGCCTCGTCGGTGTCCGACTCGAACCGCACCCGTACGCGGTCGGGGCCGTTGTCGTAGACGTGGGCGGTGAAGCCCGCCGCGGGCGCGGCCTCACCGACGAGGGCGATCCGCCCGTCGGCCAGCCGCACCGTGATCGAGCCGCCGACGCTCTCGTAGGTCCTGGTGACGGGCGTCGCGGCCGGTCCCGTCGTCGTCGTCGTCGCGTGGTCGGTCGTCGTGGTTGTCCGAGGAGTGGTGGTGGTCGTGGTCGAGTGGGTGTACGTCGTCGAGGTCGCGTCGTCGTCGGTGGTCGCCGGTGCCATGGTCGGCGGCGGCACGACGGCGCGGGTCTCCGGGGTGGCCGTGGCCGGGGTCCGGACCGTGTCGCGGTCAGACGTCACGGCCCCGACGCCGATGGCGATCGCCGCCACCGCGGCCACGCCACCGACGCCGGCCGCGATCCCGTTGCGGATCCGGCGGCGCCGGGCCCGGTGGCGAACCGACTCGAACGCCTGCCCGACGTCGAGCGGTGGGCGGGTGCGGGCGGCTCGCTCGCGCAGCGCGGCGCTGAGCTCCGAGTCCTCGAACTCGTCCATCACACCTCCTCTCCGATGACCTCGCGCAGCCGGCGCCGCGCGTCGTGGAGATGCGACTTCACCGAGCCCTCGGCGAGCCCCATCGCCGTGGCGACCTCGGCGACGGTCAGTCCTTCGACGTAGTACAGCGCCACCGCCGTCCGCTGTTGCCGCGGGAGCTGGTCGAGCAGCTCGCCGAGCCGATCGTGCTCCGGCGCCCCGACGGGCTGAGCCGGTGTGGCGGCCAGGCGGGCGAGCGCCCGGTCCTTGCGCTATCGTCCGGCGATGCTGGTCGCGGAGCAGGTTGACCGCGACCCGCCGTACCCAGCCGACCGGATCCTCGTAGTGGCGCAGCCGGCGCCAGCGCACGTGGGCCCGCACGAACGCCTCCTGCACGGCGTCGGCGGCCTGCTCGGCGTCACCGCACGCGATCGTCAGCGAGCGCACGAGGCGGTCGTAGTGGGCGCGGAACACATGCTCGATCTCGGTCGGCGGTGTGCGCTCGATGAGGGTCGGGTCGGGCTCCAGCACGGCGCTCACCACTGCCTAGGACACGACGCAGGCGCGCCGGTGGTTGGGTTCTACGACTCCCAGTCTCCACCCTCGCCGCCTCTGCGGGAAGTCGGGGCCGGGCCCGGAACTCCCCGATCAGCAGGAGTCCCTTGACACTGCGCCGGGCGTTCTCTACCCTCTCAGCCAACCGAACTCCCGGCCTGGGCGTCCCCGCCCAGGAGCTGGTTGATTTCGTGCGCCCTGGTAGCTAGCCTGCTTTGTTGCCGTGCGTCTGCTGTCCCGTCTCCCCTTGCCGGGTCGGCTTCAGCGCGCCCTCTCACCGACCCCCAGGAGTGATCTGTGACCACTCGTTCGACGTCTCGCGAGCGCTATTCCTTCGCCAACCTGGTCGAGCCCCTGGAGCTGCCTGATCTCATCGCCATCCAGCGGGAGAGCTTCGACTGGTTCCTGAACGAAGGCCTGGCCAACACGTTCCGTGACATCAGCCCGATCAAGGACTTCTCCGAGGCGCTGCAGCTCGAGCTCGAGTTCGACCCCGACGACGAGGACCTGCGGCCGCCGCCCAAGTTCTCCGTCGAGGAGTGCAAAGAGAAGGACATGACCTACTCGGCGCCCGTCTTCGTGCGGGCCCGGTTCATGAACCGCAACACCGGTGAGATCAAAGAGCAGACGGTGTTCATGGGCGACTTCCCGATCATGACGGAGAAGGGCACCTTCATCGTCAACGGCACCGAGCGGGTCGTCGTCAGCCAGCTCGTCCGCAGCCCCGGCGTGATCTTCGAGCCCGGCGAGCGCTTCCGGCTCCGCAACCTCACCAAGCACCAGCTCGTCAAGGGCACGATCCACCCCTACCGCGGCGAGTGGATGGAGTTCGACGTCGAGCAGAAGCCGGGCAAGGACGTCACCGCCGGCACCCGCGTCGCCCGCAAGCGCCGCCTCGGCATCTTCACCCTGTTGCGCGCCCTCGGCTACGACGAGGAGAACGCCCCCGGCTTCCTCGAGCGGTTCGTCGCCCACTTCGACTTCCTCCAGGGCCAGTGGGACAAGGAGCGCGACGTCGCCCCCACCCAGGACGAGGCGCTCATCGAGATCTACAAGCGGGCCCGCCCCGGCGAGCCGCCGACGGTCGAGTCGGCCCGCGCCTACTTCCGCAACGCCTTCTTCGAGAGCCGCCGCTACGACCTCAGCCGGGTCGGCCGGTACAAGCTCAACCGCAAGCTCGGCGAGGAGGTCGGCCGGCTCGGCGCCCTGTTCGGGCTCTCCAAGGACCAGCTCGACCTGCCCGAGCCGGACCAGAACGTGCTGTCCCGCTGCGAGGTGCTGGCCGCCGTCACCTACATGCTCCACCTCGTCAAGCAGGAGCCGGGGTACCGCCTCGACGACCAGGACCACTTCGCCAACCGGCGCATCCGCTCCGTCGGCGAGCTGATCCAGAACCAGGTCCGCATCGGTCTGTCCCGCATGGAGCGGGTGGTCCGCGAGCGGATGACGACCCAGGACGTCGAGGCGATCACGCCGCAGACCCTGATCAACATCCGTCCCGTCGTGGCCGCCATCAAGGAGTTCTTCGGCACCAGCCAGCTCTCCCAGTTCATGGACCAGGTGAACCCGCTGTCCGGGCTCACCCACCGCCGCCGGCTGTCGGCACTCGGCCCCGGCGGCCTCTCCCGCGAGCGGGCCGGCTTCGAGGTCCGCGACGTGCACTTCAGCCACTACGGCCGGATGTGCCCGATCGAGACGCCGGAGGGCCCGAACATCGGCCTCATCGGCGGCCTGTCGACGTTCGCCCGGGTGAACGAGTTCGGCTTCATCGAGAGCCCGTACCGCAAGGTCGTCAAGGGCAAGGTCACCGGCGAGATCGTCTACATGGCGGCCGACGAGGAGGAGAACTACGTCGTCGCCCAGGCGAACACGCCGCTCAACGCCGACGGCACGTTCGAGGACGACCGCGTCCTCGTGCGCCGTTCACCGCAGGCCGCCAGCCTCGACGACCTGCGCAAGATGCTCGAGGCGGAGAGCTTCTTCGGCGCCACCACCGACATCGGCTACGTGCCGCCGTCGGAGGTCGACTACATGGACGTGTCGCCGAAGCAGATCGTCTCGGTCGGCACGGCGCTGATCCCGTTCCTCGAGCACGACGACGCCAACCGGGCCCTGATGGGCGCCAACATGCAGAAGCAGGCCGTGCCGCTGGTGCGCTCCGAGGCCCCGTACATCGGCACCGGCATCGAGGACCGGGCGGCGCGCGACGCCGGCGACCTCCTGCAGGCGTTGGAGGACGGCGAGGTCACCGAGGTCACCGGCGACTCGATCACGGTCCAGTACAAGAACGCCGGGCGCAAGGTGTACCGGCTGGCCAAGTTCCGCCGCTCCAACCAGGACACCTGCATCAACCAGCGGCCGCAGGTGGTCGAGGGGCAGAAGGTCCACAAGGCGACGATCCTCGCCGACGGGCCGTCGACGGACCACGGCGAGCTCGCCCTCGGCAAGAACCTGCTCGTCGCCCTGATGCCGTGGGAGGGCTACAACTTCGAGGACGCGATCATCCTGTCCGAGCGCCTCGTGCGCGACGACGTGCTGACCTCGATCCACATCCACGAGCACGAGGTCGACGCCCGCGACACGAAGCTCGGGCCGGAGGAGATCACCCGGGACATCCCGAACCTCTCCGACGACATCCTCGCCGACCTCGACGACCGCGGGATCATCCGCGTCGGCGCCGAGGTCGACGCCGGCGACGTGCTCGTCGGCAAGGTGACGCCGAAGGGCGAGACCGAGCTGACGCCCGAGGAACGCCTGCTGCGGGCGATCTTCGGCGAGAAGGCCCGCGAGGTCCGCGACACGTCGATGAAGGTGCCCCACGGTGAGTCGGGCAAGGTCATCGACGTCAAGGTGTTCAACCGCGACGACGGCGACGAGCTCCCGCCCGGCGTCAACCAGCTGGTGCGGGTCTACGTCGCCCAGAAGCGCAAGATCTCCGTCGGCGACAAGCTCGCCGGCCGCCACGGCAACAAGGGCGTGATCTCCAAGATCCTGCCCGTCGAGGACATGCCGTTCCTCGCCGACGGCACCCCGGTCGACATCATCCTCAACCCGCTCGGCGTGCCGAGCCGGATGAACGTCGGTCAGGTGCTCGAGGCCCACCTCGGCTACTGCGCCCGTTGGGGCTGGACCGATCCGTCCTCGGGGGACACCGTCGGGCAGGAGCCGATCCGCGGCACCGAGTCCAAGACCCGGCCGAGCACCCCGCCGGCGACGTTCGTCGCCACGCCGGTGTTCGACGGCGCCCACTGGGACGAGTCCGAGGAATCCGGCGACCACCCGACGATCCAGCAGATCCTCGCCAACCTCAACGCCGAGTCGCCTGATGGCACCCGCCTCATCGGCGGCGACGGCAAGACGGTTCTGTACAACGGCCGGACCGGCGATCCCTACGACAACCCGATCACGGTCGGGTACATGTACATCCTCAAGCTGGCCCACCTGGTCGACGACAAGATCCACGCCCGCTCGACCGGCCCGTACTCGATGATCACCCAGCAGCCGCTGGGCGGCAAGGCGCAGTTCGGCGGCCAGCGCTTCGGGGAGATGGAGGTGTGGGCGCTCGAGGCGTACGGCGCGGCCTACTGCCTGCAGGAGCTGCTCACCATCAAGTCCGACGACGTGCTCGGCCGGGTGAAGGTCTACGAGGCCATCGTCAAGGGCGACAACATCCCCGAGCCGGGCGTGCCGGAGAGCTTCAAGGTGCTGATGAAGGAGATGCAGGCCCTCTGCATCAACGTCGAGGTGCTCGCCGACGACGGCTCCGAGATCGAGATGCGCGAGCTCGACGAGGACGTCTTCCGCGCCGCCGAGGAGCTCGGCATCGACATCTCCCGTCCCGAGCGCGGTTCGGACGACGAAGACGACGAACAGCGCCGCCGTCCAGTCAGGGCCTACTGATCATGAAGATGGCTCGGACGACGAAGACACGAAACACGAAGAAACAGCGCCGCCGCCCGGTGCGCGCCTACTGATGAGTCGCTCGAAGGCAGTGGCCAGACCCGTAGTTCAGAAGTTGATCGCCCGGTTCGGCACGCCGGCGCCTCCAGGCGCTTCGGCGGCCGCATCAAGAATGGAACGCAGATGCTCGATGTGAACATGTTCGACCAGCTCAAGATCGGGCTGGCCACCGCCGACCAGATCCGCACCTGGTCGCACGGTGAAGTGAAGAAGCCGGAGACGATCAACTACCGCACGCTGCGTCCGGAGAAGGACGGCCTGTTCTGCGAGAAGATCTTCGGCCCGACGCGGGACTGGGAGTGCTACTGCGGCAAGTACAAGCGGGTGCGCTTCAAGGGGATCATCTGCGAGCGCTGTGGCGTCGAGGTCACCCGCTCCAAGGTGCGCCGCGAGCGGATGGGGCACATCCAGCTCTCGGCGCCGGTCGTGCACATCTGGTACCTGCGCGGCACCCGGTCGTGGCTCGCCTACCTGCTGGCGGGCATCGAGCCCAAGGAAGAGCTCAAGGCCAAGCAGCTGGAGAAGGTGATCTACTTCGCCGCCAACCTGGTGACGTGGGTCGACGAGGACAAGCGCCACGAGGACCTGTCGACGTTGGAGGCCGAGTACCTCGAGGAGCGCGACGCGATCCAGAAGGAGCTGGAGCTGGCGATCGACCGTCGGTTCAAGGAGCTCGAGGCGGAGGCCGAGACGGCCGAGACCGAGGGCAGCGACACCAAGAAGCTGCGCCGTGACGCCGACCGCGACGTCGAGGCGCTGCGCGAGCGGTACGAGATCGAGCTCGATCTGGTCGCCCGCACCTGGGACGAGTTCCGCGACCTCCACGCCCGCAAGATCATCGACGACGAGATGCTGTGGCGGGAGCTGCGCGACAAGTACGGGGACTACTTCGAGGGGGGCACCGGCGCCGACGCGATCAAGCAACTGATCGACCGGATCGACTTCGACGAGGAGGAGATCAAGCTGCGCGACGCGATCGACCCGGGCGACTCGGGTCGCAAGCCGCTGAGCGCCCAGCGCAAGCAGAAGGCGATCAAGCGGCTCAAGATCGTCGCCTCGTTCAACCGCCGCGACGAGCACGGCCGGCGGATCAACGACCCCAAGGCGATGATCCTCGACGTCGTGCCGGTGATCCCGCCCGAGCTGCGTCCGATGGTCCAGCTCGACGGCGGTCGCTTCGCCACGTCGGACCTCAACGACCTGTACCGCCGCGTGATCAACCGCAACAACCGGCTCGAGCGGTTGCTCAACCTGGGCGCCCCCGAGATCATCGTCAACAACGAGAAGCGGATGCTGCAGGAGGCCGTCGACGCCCTGTTCGACAACGGCCGCCGCGGCCGGCCGGTCACCGGTCCGGGCAACCGCCCGCTCAAGTCGCTGTCGGACATGTTGAAGGGCAAGCAGGGCCGGTTCCGCCAGAACCTGCTCGGCAAGCGCGTCGACTACTCCGGCCGCTCGGTCATCGTCGCCGGCCCGACGCTCAAGCTGCACCAGTGCGGCCTGCCCAAGCTGATGGCGCTCGAGCTGTTCAAGCCGTTCGTGATGAAGCGGCTCGTCGACCTCGAGCTGGCGCAGAACATCAAGACCGCCAAGCGGATGGTCGAGCGTCGCCGGGCGCAGGTCTGGGACGTCCTCGAGGACGTGATCAAGGAGCACCCGGTGCTGCTCAACCGGGCGCCGACGCTGCACCGCCTGGGCATCCAGGCGTTCGAGCCGGTGCTCGTCGAGGGCAAGGCGCTGCAGATCCACCCGCTCGTCTGCACGGCGTTCAACGCCGACTTCGACGGCGACCAGATGGCGATCCACGTCCCGCTGTCGGCCGAGGCCCAGGCCGAGGCCCGGGTGCTGATGCTGTCGGCGAACAACATCCTGTCGCCGGCGTCCGGTCGCCCGATCGTGACGCCGACCCAGGACCTGGTGATCGGCGCGTTCTACCTCACCGAGGCCGTCGAAGGAGCCGCCGGCGAGGGTCGCGTGTTCCGCCACCTGTGGGAGGCGTTGCGGGCCTACGACGAGGGCCATGCCGCCCTCCACGCCAAGGTCACGATGCGGCCGCCGGGTGGTGAGCCGTTCGAGACGACGATCGGCCGCGCCCTGTTCGAGGAGGCGTTGCCCGACGACTACACCGGGCGCTTCGGCCACATCACCGAGGTCGTCAAGAAGCGAGAGATGGGCGTGATCGTCGAGCGCCTGTCCGACAACTATCCGAAGGCGCTGATCGCCTCGTCGCTCGACGCGATCAAGAACCTCTGCTACCGCTACGCCTCGCAGTCCGGCCTGACGGTGTCGATCGACGACGTCAAGACGCCGGCGAAGAAGGGGGCGATTCTCGACCGTTACGAGGACCAGGCGGACAAGGTCGAGAACCAGTTCCGCCGCGGCATCATCACCGACGGCGAGCGCCGCCAGCAGGAGGTGCGCATCTGGACCGACGCCACCGCCGAGGTGCAGAGGGCGATGGAAGCCGAGTTCAAGGCCCAGCGGTTCAACCCGATCGACATGATGGTCGGGTCGGGCGCCCGCGGGAACATGACCCAGATGCGCCAGATCGCCGGGATGCGCGGCCTCGTCGCCAACCCCCGCGGCGACATGATCCCCCGGCCGATCAAGAAGAACTTCCGCGAGGGTCTCGAGACGCTCGAGTACTTCATCGCCACGCCGGGAGCCCGCAAGGGACTCGTCGACACCGCCCTGCGCACCGCCGACTCTGGGTACCTGACCCGGCGCCTGGTCGACGTCGCCCAGGAGCTGATCGTCCGCTTGGACGACTGCGAGACCACGCTCGGCGTCTGGGTCGAGGACGTTGTCGCCGACGCACCGAACCGGCGCACCTACCTCGAGACCAAGCTGT
Source organism: uncultured Acidimicrobiia bacterium (assembly GCA_963755235.1). GTDB lineage: Bacteria > Actinomycetota > Acidimicrobiia > Acidimicrobiales > Ilumatobacteraceae > JALZMG01. Next base: position 65,294 of record CAVWJT010000012.1, on the reverse strand, counting down.
TCGGGCGGGCCCTGCTCAACGACCTCGAGCTGTCCGACGGCACCAAGCTGGAGCGCAACACGATCGTCGGCGACGAGGAGATGGCCCAGCTCCGCGACGACAAGGAGATCACCCGGGTCCGGGTGCGTTCGGTGCTCACGTGCGATGCCGACCTCGGCGTCTGCGCGATGTGCTACGGGCGGTCTCTCGCCACCGGCAAGCCGATCGAGCTCGGCGAGGCCGTGGGCGTGATCGCCGCTCAGTCGATCGGCGAGCCCGGCACCCAGCTGACGATGCGGACGTTCCACACCGGTGGCGTCGCCGGCAAGGACATCGCCGGCGGTCTGCCCCGCGTCGTCGAGCTGTTCGAGGCCCGCACGCCTCGTGGCGCGGCGCGCCTGGCGAAGGCGTCCGGAGTGCTCCGCCTCGGCGAGGACGAGGGCAAGGGCATCCCGGTGAGCGTCGTCGACGACGACGGCGACGAGCACGCCATCGTGCTGCCGCTCGGCGCCCGCCCCATCGTCCACGACGGCCAGGAGGTCAAGGCCGGCGATCCGATCACCGACGGCCCCTTCGACCCGAAGGAGCTGATGGAGATCAAGGGGATCCGCGAGACCCAGCTCTACCTGGTCGAGGAGGTCCAGCGGGTGTACCGCGACCAGGGCGTGTCGATCCACGACAAGCACATCGAGCTGATCGTGCGCCAGATGACCCGGCGCATCGGCGTGCAGGAGCCGGGAGCCACCGACTTCCTGCCCGGCGAGCGGGTCGACGCCAAGAAGTTCCGCGACACCAACCGGCGGATGGTCGAGGCCGCCGAGCGGCCCGCCGAGGGGCGCCCCGAGATCATGGGCATCACCAAGGCGTCGCTGGCCACCGAGTCGTGGCTGTCGGCGGCGTCGTTCCAGGAGACCACCCGGGTGCTCACCGAGGCCGCCATCGACGGCCGCGGCGACAGCCTCATCGGGCTCAAGGAGAACATCATCATCGGCAAGCTGATCCCGGCCGGGACCGGGATGATGCGCTACCGCGAGTTCGGCATCGAAGCGCCGGACTACCAGCCGATGACGTTCTACTCGAGCGACGCCGAGGAGGACCCCGCCGCCTGGCTGGCCGGCATCGCCGGCAGCTACGAGGGCGAGGCCCCCGCGCCGGCGTCGACCTCAGCGGAGGCCTGAGCCCCACCGTTCTTGCAGCTCGATCGGCCCCCAGAGGGGCCGATCCAGCTGCAGAAACCGGGAGTCAGAGCCAGCCGGCGTCCTTGAACCTGCGGTAGAGGAAGACGCACAGTCCCAGTGTGAGCGCGCACACGATGGCGAAGCCGAGCACGTGGTCGGCGCCCGGGATGCCGCCGAGGTTCATGCCGAACATCCCTGACACCAGCGTCGGGATCACGAGCAGGGCCGCCCATGCCGAGACCCTCCGGGTGTCCTCGTTCTGCCGGAGTGACGCCTCGGTGCGGCTGGCGTTGAGCGCGTTCTGGAGCAGCTGGTGCACGGTGCGGCCGCGCTCGACGACCTCCGAGAGCACGTCGTCGACGTCGCGGAACAGGGGCTTGATGTCGGGGTGCACCCACGGCATGCACTCGACCGACGTGAGCTGCTTCACGGACGTCGACAGTGGTTCGAGGGCGACGAGGAAGTCGAGCACTTCCCGGATGAGGAAGTAGATCCGCTTGGTCGGCTGGTCGCGCGTGTCGCTGAAGACGTCGCGCTCGACCTCCCGGACATCGTGCTCGAGTCCCTCGACCACCGGGATGTACGACTCGACCACGTGGAGGAGGGCGGCCTGGAGCACGGCGCCCGGGCCGTGGGCGAGCCGTTCGGGCTGGCGTTCCAGCTCCTGTCGCACGCCGGTCAGCGGGGCTGCCTGCCCGTACCGGACGGTGAGCATGTAGTCCCGGCCGGCGTAGAAGAAGAGCTCGCCGAACTCGACCTCCTCCCGCTCGTCGACGTAGCGGGCGGTGGGCACGACGGTCAGGAGACAGTCGTCGTGGCGCTCGACCTTGGGCCGGTCGTGCTTGTTGCGGGCGTCGTCGATCGCGAGGTCGGGGAGCCCGAAGGCGTCGCGGGTCTCGTCGAGCTCGGCATCGGTCGGCATCCGTAATCCGAGCCACCCGAACCCGGTCCCGCCGCGTTCGGCCGCGAGCTTCTCGATCGAGTCCGTCTCCAGGGTCCGCCGGCCCTCGACGTACCACGCGGCGTCGACGATCACCCCACCATCGTTGCAGGTCTCCCGTTCTGTCGTTCGGAATCGACCGGTTCGGGCTGATCCCAAACGACAGAAACGAGGGAGTCAGAGGACGTTGAAGACGACGCCGAGATCGGGGTAGCGGAAGTGGCGATAGTGGGACAGCCGCTTCCACGCCGCCGGCGCGGAGATGCCCAGGCGCGCCGCCTCGTGGACGATCACCGCCGCCACCTTCGGCGCGGCGAAGCTCGTCCCGCTCCACATCGCCCATCCCTTGAAGTCGTTGAAGTTCTCGTCGTCGATGGGCTCGCGCAGCGGATCGTCGTCGGTGCCATAGAACGTGCTCCGAACATCGACGCCCGGTGCGCAGGCGTCGACCCAGCCGCCGTAGTTGGAGAACCCCGCCCGGCCGCCGCTGTCGAGGGCGCCGACGGCGACGACGCCCGGAAGCGCGGCCGGCCAGTACGTCCGACACGAGCCGGCATTTCCTGCGGCCGCGACCACCAGCGTCTTGGCTGGATCGACAAGTTCGGCGACCGCCGTCGCCACAGGTGGCGGCTCGTCATCCAGCGTGTACGCGCCGAGGCTCATCACGATCACGTCGAACTGCTCGCCGTCTTCGAGGCGTCCCACGGCTCGTCCCAGGCCCGCAGCGATCGACTCGTCGTCGCCGTCACCAAGGCTCGACAGCACGCCGTCGATGTGGATCTCCGCCGTCGGACAGAGCCGGCGAACGATGCCGGAGATGAACGTGCCGTGCCCGGACTGGAAGTCGAGGGCCTGATCGCCGTTCCCGTCGGTCTCGTCCTCGTCGTCCTCCTCCTTCTCCTCGCCGGAGAGACGCCAGGGGGCGTGGAGCACGCAGGCGCCGCGCAGGGCTGCCGGCCCGATCTGCCGACCACCGTTCCCGTCGTCGACGGTGTAGAGCCCGGTGTCGAGGACGAGAACCTTCGGACCGCCGCCGTCCTTGGTCGACTGTGGTCCGACGCCATCGGCCAGCTCCGGCAGTGGGTCACCCGGCACGGCCGACGTCCGCACGGGGACGTTGGCGAAGAACGAGGGATTGGCGAAGAAAGAGGGGTTGGCGAAGAAGGACGGGTTGGCGAAGAACGAGGGGTTGGCGAAGAAGGACGGATTGGCGAAGAAGGACGGGGCGCCCTCGAAGTTGGTGCTCCCGAAGTAGACGTAGTTCGGCGAGAGGTCCAGGCCCCGATCTCGTGCCCGGCTGGTCGCATCGACAACCCGCTCGCCCGGCGTGCGGGTGATGTCGCGTTCCTTGGGCATGTCGACACGCAGGAGGGAACCGATCCTCGAGACCGTGTCGTCCTTGGCGCCGCGCGGCCGCTGGTACAGCCCGAGGTCGGTCAGCACCTTCTTGGCCTCGTCCGTCTGCCGAGCGAGTCCCTCCTCGTCGTCCCGACGCAGGCGGACGATCGCCTCGTCGGCTCGCACGAAGCAGGCGTCGCCGCGGTCGTTGACCGCCACCGTGATGCCGCGCTGGGCCAGGCGGGCGTCGAGACTGACGGTCCTGGGCTCGTCGTTCTGTGCCACTGGTGCTCCTTCGCTGGGGCTCCGCAACTGGGGAGCGTGCCGGTGTACGGGTGATACTCGTACGATCCCCAGCGGTGCGAGTCAAGCCCGATCACACCGTTGAAGCGGCTTTCGCGGCGGTGCACGACGATCCCAGCCTCGCGATCCGATTGGCGACCGACGTCATCGACGCCTCCGCCACGCCGCCCGCTGATCAGATCCGGGCCCGCTGGGCGCGCGGAATGGCTCTCCGCGAGCGCGGCGAGATGGCGCTCGGAGCCGAGGATCTCTTCACCGCTCGCCAACAGGCTGTCGAGCACGGTGACCGGGTGCTCGCGGCGCGGGTCGACACGACGCTGGCGGCCATTGCGCTGTACACCGGATCCGCCGACGGGGCGCTGGAGGTTCTCGAGCAGGCGCGGCCTCATCTGCGCGGCGCCGATCTGGCGCGGCTGGAGACGCAGCGTGGGATGATCAAGCACCGCACCGGAGACCTGGGCGCGGCCGAGCGCGACTACGCCGCCGCTCGTCGCCGTTTCGCCGGGACGGACGACCTCGTCGGACTGGCCCGGCTCCTCGTGAACTCAGGGATCCTGTACGTCCAGCGCGGAGACCTGCAGCGCTCCGAGGCGCTGCTCGCCGAGGCGGCCGAGGTTGCCGGTCGTGCCGGGCAGGGCGTGCTGACCGGAGGCGCGCTCCACAATCTCGGGTACGCGCGCTCCAGGGCCGGCCAGCTCTCGGCGGCGATCAACGACCTCACCGCCGCCCAGGCCCAATTCGAGCGCTTCGGCCGATCGGACCATGCTGCACTCGCCCAGGCCGATCGAGCCGAAGTCCTGCTCCGGAGCAACCTTCTCGCCGAGGCGGTCGATGCTGCAGACGATGCGCTCGAAGGCGTACGCACGCACGGCACCGAGACCGATCTCGCCGACTACGCCCTACTGGCCGTCCGGTGCCGGCTTGCCGCTGGACAATTGGACCGGCGCGCGTATCGCCGCCGAGGAGAGCGTCATGCTCCTGCGTCGCCAGCATCGCTCGGCGCACTTGGCGCTGGCGGAGTTTGTCCTCGCCGAGATCGAGGCGACGGAGCGGCCGACCGCGGCGACCGCCGAGGCGATGTGGGACGTCTCGCGTCGGCTCGAAAAGTACGGCTGGTCGAGCGAGGCGACGGTCGCTCGGGTCCGGGCCGGCGCAGCTGTTCCTCGGCGCGGGCGAGTCGATCGAGGCCGCTGACGTACTCGGCGGCCTGCGGGTGGTGGCCGACCGGCCGGCGGGGGATCGGGCGGCGGCGTACCTCGCCCGCGGCCTGCTGGCCCAGGCGCGATGCGACCGGCCGCGGGCGCGGGCGGCGGTGCGGCGCGGGCTACGGCTCGTCGCCGAGAACCAGACCAGCCTCGGCGCCCTCGAGTTCCGCACGTTCGCCGCCGGGCACGGGGAGGCGCTGGTCGAACTCGGCGTCCGGCTGGCGGTCGGCGACCACCACCCTCGTGAGTTGCTCGACCGGGTCGAGGCGACGCGCCGGACGCTGTGGCTGGCGCCGCGGGCGACGCCGCCGAGCGACGACGAGCTCGCCGCGCTGCTCGCCGAACTGCGCGTCGTCACGGAGGACCTGCGCGCGGCCATCGGCGCCGGCGGCGAGCCGGCGGACCTACGCCGCCGTCGGGTCGAGCTCGAGCGGGCGATCCGCGATCACACCCGGCGGGCGAGGGCGGCGGGCGATGCGATGTCGGTCGGCGTGGGCGACGCCATCGCCGCGCTCGGCGATCACGCCCTGCTGGAGTACGCCGCCGTTGATGGCGGGCTCTTCGCGGTCTCGGTCGTCGGCGGGCGGGCGCGGCTGCACGAGCTGGGCTCCGCGGCAGGCCTTGCCGACGACGTCGATGCGTGCGCGTTCGCGATCCACCGGCTCAACCGCGTCCAGGGCTCGGCGGCGTCGAAGGCGGCGGCACGGGCGACGCTTGACGAACTGGGCCGGCGCCTCGCCGACCGCATCGTGCCGACGCGGGTGCGCCGGTCGGATCGGCCGCTGGTCGTCGTCCCCACGGGCCCTCTGCACGGCCTGGCCTGGAGTGCGTTGCCGGGGCTCTCCGGCCGGCCGGTATCGGTCTCGCCGTCGTTGATCGGGTGGGCGGTCGCCAGGCGGGCGACCGAAGTGCCAGGCGCTCGACGCGGTGTCCTGCTCGCCGCCGGGCCGAACCTGCCGGCCGCGCCGGCGGAGGTCGAGGCCCTCGCCGGCCTGTACCGCCGGCCGACCGTGATCCTCGGCGCCGCCGCTACCGCCGACGCCGCGTTGCAGGCCCTCGGGCGGAGCCGCCTCGCCCACCTCGCCTGCCATGGCTCGTACCGGGCCGACAACCCGCTGTTCTCGACGTTGGCGCTCGCCGACGGCCCGCTCACGGTGTACGACCTGGAGCGTTGTCGGACGATGCCCAGCACGGTCGTGCTGTCGGCGTGCAGCGTCGCCACGTCGTCCGTGCTCCGCGGCGGCACATTGCTCGGACTGGCGAGCGCGCTGATGACCTTCGGCGCGTCGACGATCATCGCCCCTCTCACCCCGGTGAGTGACGAGCGGGTCGTTCCGGTCATGGTCGCTGTTCATCAGGCCATGGCGCACGGTGTGGCGCCGGCCGCCGCGCTCGCCGGCACCGTCGTCGGTGACGGTGCCATCGACCCCACCGCCGTGGCATTCCTGGCGATCGGCGCCTGACCAGGGCGGCTGACCGCGCGGTCAATTCTCGGGTATCACGCCCACCCTCGCCGGCTCCTGTTTACGTGAGCATCGTGCTGGAGGAGGCGACCCGCCTACGCTCTGCGCCAGTGGAGGCCCAGGAGCTGCTGAGTCGGGTCGTCGACGGCGACGAGCAGGCGTGGAAAGAGCTCGTCGACCGCTACGCCGGACTGGTGTGGTCCGTGGCGCGTTCGTACCGCCTGTCCTCGTCGTCGACCGATGACGTGGTGCAGACGGTGTGGCTGCGGCTGGCGGAGCACTGCGGCCGCATCCGCGAGCCGGATCGGCTCGCGTCGTGGCTGGCCACGACGACGAGGAACGAGGCGCTGCGGGTCATCCGGAGCAACACCCGGCTGCTGCCGCAGGCGACGATCGCCGAATCAGCCGAGCTCACGTCGCCGTCGGTGGAGGAGCGGATCACCGACGACGTCGACATGCGGACCGTGTTGCGCGCATTCGCCCAACTGGCGGATGACGATCAGCAGCTTCTGCGGCTGCTGTGCACGGTGCCGCCGCTCGACTACCACACGATCGCCGAGATGCTCGGCCGCCCGATCGGGAGCATCGGACCCACGAGGGCCCGTTGCCTCGAACGGTTGAAGCGGCTGCTGCCGCCCGGCTTCGACCCGAAGGAAGGACAGCCATGAACGGCCGTGAGGACGAACTGCTCGAGCTGGTGGGCCGAGCCCTGCGTACGGTCGAGCCGGTACCCGAGCACGTGATCACCGGCGCCCTCGCCGCGTGGACGTGGCGGACCATCGACGCCGAGTTGGCGGAGTTGGTGTTCGACTCGGCGACCGAGCTCACCGGAGTCCGCAGCGAGGACACCGCCCGCCAGGTGACGTTCCAGGCTCCCGGAGTCGAGGTCGAGGTGATGGTGATCGACGACGCCACCCGGCGCATCATCGGGCAATTGATCCCGGGCGCGGAGATGGCGGTCGAGTTGCACAGCAGCGACCGCGTCCTCAGCACCCGTAGCGACAGTCTCGGCCGCTTCGGTTTCGACGAGGTCCTGCCGGGTCCGGTCCGCCTGACGATCCTGGGCGCAGACGACCAGCCGGTGGTCCACACCGACTGGGTGCTGCTCTGACCTGACTCCATCCGAGGGTCTGCTGCCAGCGGGGGATTTGGCGACGGGCATCCCCGCCGCGAGACCTCGGATGGAGCTCAGGTCGTCATGTCGGCCAGAGCAACGACCGTGCGCCAGTTGCGGGTGGTGGCGGTGGTGCCGAGGTCGCGCTTGTTGAATGCTTCCATCAGCTTGGAGCGGGCCTGGCCGTTGGGCAGCTTGACGTAGATCTCCCGGCCGGTGAACGTGAACTCGTCCGGGGCGAATGCCGACTGGTCGATGTCGCGGAGCGCCTTCGCCGGGACGCGGTCGGCGAGGAACGTGACCACCACCTTGGTGGGATCGTTCACCGGGTAGGGATTGTGGTCGACGACGGCGGCGAGCTCCTTGCCGGTGCGCAGGACGACGGCGATCTCCATTCCCAGGGCCTTCGTGAGCTCAGCCGCCAACCCGCCGAGGTGGCGCGTGGCCGGCGTGAACACGACGTTGCCGCTCTGCAGGTAGGTGCTGACGTCGCTGTGCCCGAGGGCCTCGACGACAGCGCGGAGATCGGCCATCTTCACCTGACGCTTCCCGAGGTTGACTCCCCGCAACAACGCGGCGACACGCACCCGGTCAGTTTGCCGGACGGGGGCGCGCCCGCGGCGGGTTGTTCCCTGGTAGTGGCGCCCATAACATTGCCGGGTCCTGTGCCCGTCCCGAGAGGAACCGCGTGCCCACCATTCAGCAGCTGGTCCGCCAGGGCCGCAGCTCGAAGATCACCAAGAGCAAGACCCCGGCCCTCAAGGGGTCGCCCCAGCGCCGCGGGGTCTGCACGCGGGTCTACACCAACACCCCGAAGAAGCCGAACTCGGCGCTGCGCAAGGTCGCCCGGGTCCGCCTCTCGAGCGGGGTCGAGGTCACCGCCTACATCCCGGGCGAGGGGCACAACCTGCAGGAGCACTCGATCGTCCTGGTGCGCGGTGGCCGCGTCCGTGACCTGCCGGGCGTCCGCTACAAGATCATCCGCGGCGCCCTCGACGCCGCCGGGGTGAAGAACCGCAAGCAGGCCCGCAGCCGTTACGGCGCCAAGGCCGAGAAGTGAGCTGACCGCCCATGCCCCGCAAAGGACCCGCCGCCCGCCGCGACCTCGTCGCCGACGCCAAGCACCGGTCGGTGCTCGTCACCCAGATCGTCAACAAGGTGATGCTCAACGGCAAGCGCAGCCTCGCCGAGCGCATCGTGTACGACGCGATGGACATCATCGGCACCAAGACCGGCGACGATTCTCTCGCCGTGGTCAAGCGGGCGATCGACAACGTCAAGCCGCCCCTCGAAGTGCGCAGCCGCCGGGTCGGTGGCGCCACCTACCAGGTGCCGGTCGAGGTGCGCCCCCGCCGTTCGACCACGCTGGCGATCCGCTGGGTCGTCGACTTCGCCCGGGCCCGCCGGGAGAAGACGATGTCGGAGTGCCTCGCCGCCGAGTTGATGGACGCCGCCAACGGCCTCGGCGCGGCGATGAAGCGTCGCGACGACATGCAGAAGATGGCCGAGTCCAACCGGGCCTTCGCCCACTATCGCTGGTAGTAGGGAATCCGGCTCACGCGGACCGGGACAGACGGACCGTGCGGCAGCGGTCGAACTCGGTCGACTCGACGAGCCCGATCGACACCAGTCCCGGCACCTTGGGCTCGAGCTGCTCCCAGATGTGGCGGGCGATCTCCTCGACCGTCGGCTCACGGTCCCACAGCAGCGGCGCGTAGCCCTTCCAGTTGCCGACGTCCTCGTTGGTGAGGTAGTGCCCCCGCCACGGCTCGACGACTCCGTGGAGGATCTGCTCGAGGTCGTCGGCAGGAATCACCTTGTCGGCGTCGGGCGGTCCCTCGACGGTTGCTTCGAGGCTCCACGGATGGCTGTGGATCAACCCGTCGACCCGGTGCGCCCAGCGGGCGTGGATCGCCGTGGTGATGGTGAGATGCAGATGGTCGTTCGTGGTCACTGTCACAGTCCGATGTCGGGGTCGATGAACTCGTTGGTGAACAGGTCGGCGGCCACCAGGTCGGCGGGGACGTCCAACCCGGCGTCGTCGCGGATCTGGTCGATGACGGTCTGGATCCGCTCCTCCTCCATGTTGCCGAGCGTGTCGTCGGGGCCGTTGCCGACCAGCCCGAGCTCCCGCTGGGTCTCGACGGAGAAGTTGGCGAGCGCTTCGTCGTAGACCCAGAAGGTGTCGTACTGGGCGACGGCGTCGACGATGATCGCGTTCGCCCGAACTGGATCGGTGACGAAGTCGATCGCCGCCTGCTGGATGATCGGGACGAACCTGCTCGAGGCACGGCCGCAGCTCTTCGAGCTGTGCCTCGCGCACGGCGATCGTCTGCGAGTAGACCTGGAACCCGGCGTCGTGGAGGGTCTGGAAGGCGACGGGCTTGCCCCACTCCTCGAACACGTTCTCGTAGGTGTACGGCTCGGACGAGGCGAAGCCCTGCTGGGCGATCGCCCCGTCCTCGGCGACGAACCGGGCGGAGCTGCCGTCGTACGACGGATCGACCTGATCGGCGTTCCACGTGCCGTTCCCGACGAAGACCTCCGAGAACTCTCCTCCCGGGAAGACGTTGATCGTGATGTTCTCCTCGCCGAGGTCGGCCAGCGTCTGGACGTCCGGGTAGGTCTCCGGATCCCAGTAGATGATCTGCGGGTTGATCTCCAGCGGGGCGACGACGGAGATCAGCGGCGTCTCATCGTTCTGGAGCACCTGCGCCTCGGTGTCTGGCGTAGGCGAGGGTGATGCTGTCGTCGGCGTAGGTGACTGCGGCGACAGTCTGCTCGCCGATGGCCGGTCCACCCGTGCGCACCTCGATGGTCACGCCGGTGTCCTGACCGCTGGCCACGAGCGGGCCGGAGACCACCTTCTTGTCGACGTCGACCTCGTAGCCTTCCCCGACCATCTCGTAGAGGGCCCCGTGCTCGGCCTCGGGGAACCAGTCGGTCTGGATCACGATCGGGTCGGGGCACACCGCGGCGAGATCGACAGGCCCGCCACTGGCCGTGGTCGCCGAGCCGCCACCTGTCGTTGCCGGCACATCCGTGGTGCCCGTGGTGCCCGAGGACGTGGCTGCTGTACCCGTCGTGTCGGCGGTCGAGTCGTCGTCGATCGCCGCACGCGGCGACGAGGAGGCCGGCGAGGGCAAGCACGGCGCACGGTTTGGTCAGGGCGGTCTTGTTCATGATTCCTCGTTCCTCATGCCTCGCGGCGCTCTCCTCACCGCGAGGCACCTGCTTCGTACCACTTACCGATGGCCCGCGTCTGCACCCAGCCAAAGAACAGGAAAACGGCGACCCCCAGCGCCGACGACACGATCACGGTCGCCAACAGCTGTTCACCTTCGAGCCGGTTGGCGAAGCGCTTGAGGAGCTGGCCGAGCCCCGGCTTGCCCCGGCCGAAGAAGAAGTCCCCGACGATCGCTCCGATCACCGACAGGCCGGCGGCGATCCTCAGCCCGGCGAACATCGCCGGAAGGGCGGCAGGCAACATCAACTTGCGCATGCGGGTCGTCCGGCTGGCGTGCTGCAGGGTGAACAGGTCGTGCATCGCCGGATCGGCGGACTGCAGGCCGAACAAGGTGTTCACGATGATCGGGAACAGCGAGATGATCACGCACACGATCACCCTGGAGCCCTCGCCGGTGCCGAACCAGAACGCGATCAGCGGGACGATGGCGAGGATCGGGATGGCCTGGAGCATCACCAGGAACGGGAACGTGGCCCGCTCGAGGATGATCGTCTGGCTCATCAGGATCGCGATCGCGACCCCGAGCACGATCGAGATGGTGAGGCCGATCAGCGCCACGCGGGTGCTCCAGTAGAGGCCGTCGAGCATCTCCGCGAGGTTGTCCTGGTCGAGGAAGCCGGTCTCGACGACCTCGTGCGGCGGCCTCAGGAGGAACCGCCGACGCGGGGCGAGCACGACGTAGGAGAAGAAGTACCACACCCCGATGAGGACGGCGCCGAGCACGAGCGGCGGCAGCACGGTCACCAGCCAGCTGCTGCGACGGCGCGCCGGCGGCGGAGGCGGGATCTCCACGCCGCCCACCGCCTCACCGCCACCGAGCGGTGCCCCCGTCACGTGACACCCCTCAGCGCTTTGGACACGTCGCCGCTGAGCAGGGCGAAGTCAGGGTCGAACCGCAGCTCCGGCGACCGCGGGAAGTCGAAGGGCACGGCGAACTCGGCGACGATCCGGCCGGGACGCGGCGACATCACGATCACCCGCGTGCTCATGAACACGGCCTCGGCGATGGAGTGGGTGATGAACAACCCGGCGAACCCCTCGACCTGGAACAGGGCCAGCGTCTGCTCGTTCAGGTGCTCGCGGGTGATCTCGTCGACGGCGCCGAACGGCTCGTCGAACAGGAATACCGGCGGGCGCAGGGTGAGGCTGCGGGCGAGCGAGCAGCGCATCCTCATGCCACCCGACAACGACTTCGGGTAGTGGCCCTCGAACCCGGTCAGCCCGACCAGGTCGATCGCCTCCTGGGCCAGGCGCGCCCGTTCCTGCCGGCCTCGCCCCCGGAGCTCGGCGAGCAGCTCCACGTTCTGGCGGACGGTGCGCCACGGCAGGAGGGTGGGGTCCTGGAAGACGTAGCCGAGATGGTCACGATCGATCTGCACCCGGCCGACGGTGGGCTCGAGCAAGCCGGCGGCGATGCGCAGCAGCGTCGACTTGCCGCAGCCCGATGGGCCGACGATCGTCACGAACTCACGGGGGGCGAGGGAGAACGACACCTCCGCGATGGCCCTGGTGCCGTCGGGGAAGGTCATCCCGATGCCGTCGAAGGTGAGCGCCGGGCCAGCCATGGATCCGGCTCATACTACGATCGCGCCCAGGGGAGCCGCAGCGTCGCGGGAGTCGTAACAGTCTGTTGAAGGGGCTCACGATGAACGTCCAATCGATCCTCCAGAGCAAGGGATCCGACGTCGCTACCGTGAACCAGCAGGCCTCGCTCGCCGACGCCGCCGCTCAGCTCCGGGACCGGGGAGTCGGGGCGCTGGTGGTCTCCGACGACGGGCGCCACATCGACGGCATCGTGTCCGAGCGCGACGTCGTGCGGGCGCTGGCCGCCCACGGGTCGAGCGCCCTCGGGCGCACGGTCGCCTCGGCGATGTCCACCGACGTCGTCACCTGCGCGGTCGACGACAAGATCGAGGAGCTGATGGTGTCGATGACCGAGCGGCGCATCCGCCACCTCCCGGTGATCGACGGCGAGGGTCTGCTCGGCGGCATCGTGTCGATCGGCGACGTGGTCAAGGCCCGCCTCGGCCAGCTGGAGTCCGAGAACCAGGCCCTCTTCGACTACATCCACGGCCGCTGACGGCCTCGTTTCTGCAGCCAGATCGGCCCCTATAGGGGCCGAATCCGCTGCAAGAACCGGAGCGCGGTGGCGGTAGGTTCGCCGGACGTGGCGCTGGGGCCGAGCTATCGCAAGCTGTTCGCCGCCAGCACCATCTCCAACCTCGGTGACGGGGTCTCGATCATCGCCTACCCGTGGCTGGCGTCGGCGATCACCCGCAATCCGCTTCTCGTCGCCCTGGTCGCCGTGGCCCAGCGCCTGCCCTGGTTGGTGTTCGTGCTGCCGGCCGGGGTGATCACCGATCGCCAGCGACCGCCGCCAGCTGATGATCGGCGCCAACGTCCTGCGCGCGGTCCTGACCGGCGTCGTCGCCGTCGCCGTCTTCGCCCGCCTCGACGTGCTGCCGGCGCCCGACGAGGTCGACCAGGTCGTCTCGACCGAATGGATGCTCTACCTCATCCTGATCGTCGCCACCCTGCTGCTCGGGGTGGGCGAGGTGCTCTATGACAACAGCGCCCAGACGTTCCTTCCGGCGCTCGTCGAGCGGAGCGAGCTCGAGCGGGCCAACGGGCGGCTCTACTCGGCGGAGCTGGTGGCCAACCAGTTCGCCGGCCCGCCGCTCGCCAGCCTGCTGCTGGCCGTCAGCTTCGCCCTGCCCTTCGTCGTCGACGCCGGCTCGTTCGCGGTCTCCGCCGCCCTTGTGTTCAGCATCGCCGCCACGCCGCGGTCGAGGGCCGCCACCGAGCAGCCGCGACGGCCGTGGCGCGAGGAGGCCGCCGAGGGCTTCCGCTGGCTCTGGCACCACGAACTGCTCCGGACGATGGCCCTCACGCTCGGCATGCTCAACCTGCTCGGCACGATGAGCATGGCGCTGATCGTGCTGTGGGGCCAGGAGGTCCTGGGCACGTCGACGACGGAGTTCGCGATCCTGATGACGGCGGCCGCGTTCGGCGGCGTTCTCGGCGGCTGGGTCGCGTCGTCGGTAGCGCGGCGCATCGGTTCCGGCCCGTCGCTCGGCGTCACGCTGTGGGGTGGCGGGCTGTGCACGATCGCCATCGGCCTGGTCTCGTCCTGGCCGATTGCCTGGCTGCTGATGTTCGTGATGATGTTCGGCGCCGTGCTCTGGAATGTGATCACCGTGAGCCTGCGCCAGACCATCATCCCGGACCGCCTGCTCGGCCGGGTCAACAGCGTCTATCGCTTCTTCGGGTGGGGGGCGATCTCCATCGGCGGCCTGCTCGGCGGGATCCTCGTCGCCGCCCTCGACGGGCCGCTCTCGCGGGAGAACGCGCTGCGCGCGGCGTGGATCGTCCCTGGCGTCGCCCAGCTCGTGGTGGCGGTCGTCGCGATGCCCCGGCTGACGACGGCGAAGATGGATGCGGCCAGGGCGTCGGCTGAGCGGGCGGAGCCGGCGCCGACTCCTTGACGCCGGCGAGACCGCCTGATCAGGGGTGGAATCAAGGTCATCCACCGGTAACATTGGCAACTGCTTCGACGCCGCTCAGCGATGGCGGCCTTCTCGACCCGGGTACCGTCGTGTGCCCGGGTTCTTCGTGTGTTCGAACTGGTGAAAGTGATTCAAAGATGGCCCAGCGTGAGTTCCCCCTCGAGCGCTACCGCAACATCGGCATCATGGCCCACATCGATGCCGGCAAGACGACCACGACCGAGCGCATCCTCTACTACACCGGCAAGACCTACAAGATCGGTGAAGTCCACGAGGGTGCCGCGGTCATGGACCACATGGCCCAGGAGCAGGAGCGCGGCATCACCATCACGTCGGCGGCGACGACGGCGTTCTGGAACGACCACCGCATCAACATCATCGACACGCCCGGCCACGTCGACTTCACGATCGAGGTCGAGCGGTCGCTGCGCGTGCTCGACGGCGCGGTAGCCGTCTTCGACTCGGTCGCCGGCGTCGAGCCGCAGACCGAGACCGTCTGGCGTCAGGCCAACAAGTACCGCGTTCCCCGGATGTGCTTCGTCAACAAGATGGACCGCACCGGGGCCAACTTCTTCCGTACCGTGGAGATGATCGAGAGTCGCCTCGACGCGACGCCGGCCGTGGTCCAACTGCCGCTCGGCGCCGAGGCGAAGTTCCGCGGCATCGTCGACCTCGTGAAGATGAAGGCGATCGTCTGGGAGGGCGACGACAAGGGCGCCAAGTACCACGAAGAGGAGATCCCTGCTGACCTGCAGGCGGAGGCCGACGAGTGGCGCCACAAACTGCTCGACACCGTGTGTGGTGAGGACGACGACGTGCTCGAGCGGTACCTCCACGACGAGCCGCTCAGCGAGGACGATCTCAAGAAGGTCATCCGCCTCGGCACGCTCGCCGGCCACTTCGTCCCCGTGCTCACTGGCTCGGCGTTCAAGAACAAGGGCGTCCAACCGATGCTCGACGCTGTCGTCGACTTCCTCCCCAGCCCGCTCGACGTTCCGCCGACCGAGGGCACCAACCTCCGCGGCGACGAGGTCGTCGTGCGCGAGGCCGACGAGAAGGCGCCGTTCGCCGCCCTCGCGTTCAAGATCGTGTCCGACCCGTTCGGCAAGCTCACCTACTTCCGCGTCTACTCGGGCACGATCAACAAGGGCGACGAGGTCTACAACTCGATCAAGGAGAAGCGCGAGCGGCTCGGCCGCATCCTCCTGATGCACTCGAACCAGCGCGAGGACGTCGACGCGGCGATGGCGGGCGACATCGTCGCCGGGCTCGGCTTCAAGGACACGACCACTGGCGACACCCTCTGCGATCGCCACGACCCCGTGATCCTCGAGCGGATGGAGTTCCCCGAGCCGGTGATCCACGTGGCCATCGAGCCGAAGACCAAGAGCGACCAGGACAAGCTGGGCAAGGCGCTCAAGTCGCTGTCCGACGAGGACCCGACGTTCCGCGTCCGCACCGACGAGGACACCGGCCAGACCGTCATCTCCGGGATGGGCGAGCTGCACCTCGAGATCCTCGTCGACCGGATGCAGCGGGAGTTCAGTGTGGAGGCGACCGTCGGCAAGCCGCAGGTCGCCTACCGCGAGACCGTCACGCGGCCGGTCACGGGCGTCGAGTACCGGCACGTCAAGCAGACCGGCGGCTCGGGCCAGTTCGCCGTCATCAAGCTCAGCGTCGAGCCCAACCCTGGTGGCGGCTACGAGTTCGTCGACGAGATCTCCGGCGGGCGGATCCCGCGGGAGTACATCCAGCCGACCAACCAGGGCGTCCAAGCGGCCCTCGACTCCGGCGTGCTCGCCGGCTACCCCACGGTCGACGTCAAGGTCCGCCTCGTCGACGGCCAGTACCACGACGTCGACTCGTCGGAGATGGCGTTCAAGATCGCCGGCCAGGCCGGCTTCCGCAAGGCAGCCGAGCAGGCCAAGCCGGTGCTGCTCGAGCCGATCATGTCGGTCGAGGTGGTCACGCCCGAGGAGTACATGGGCGACGTGATGGGCGACCTGTCGAGCCGCCGGGGCCGCATCGGCGGCATGGAAGCGCGCGGCAACACGCAGGTCGTCACGGCGTCCGTGCCGCTGTCGGAGATGTTCGGATACAGTACCGACCTCCGTTCCCGCACCCAGGGGCGGGCGACCTACACGATGCAGTTCGACAGCTACCAGCAGGTGCCGGAGAACATCGCGTCGGAGATCATCAAGCGGGTGCGCGGCGAGTGATCGCCGGGCGCCGTGCTCTTTGACAACCCACAGCTAGCCAACGAGACCTTCAACTGAGGACAGGGAGTCCAATCTGCCATGAGCAAGGCGAAGTTTGAGCGGACGAAGCCGCATGTGAATGTTGGGACGATGGGTCATATTGATCATGGGAAGACGACGTTGACGGCGGCGATTTCGAAGACGTTGGCGGAGCGTGGGTTGGCGGAGTACACGTCGTTTGATCAGATTGATAAGGCGCCGGAGGAGAAGGCGCGGGGGATCACGATTTCGATTGCTCATATCGAGTATGAGACGGAGAAGCGGCATTACGCGCATGTGGATATGCCGGGTCATGCGGATTACATCAAGAACATGATCACGGGGGCGGCGCAGGTGGATGGGGCGATTCTGGTGGTGGCGGCGACGGATGGGCCGATGCCCCAGACCCGGGAGCATGTGTTGTTGGCCCGGCAGGTGGGGGTGCCGTACATCGTGGTGGCGTTGAACAAGGCGGACATGGTGGACGACGAGGAGCTGTTGGATCTGGTGGAGTTGGAAGTCAGGGAGTTGTTGACGGAGTACGAGTTCCCGGGGGATGACGCGCCGATCGTGCGGGTGCAGCGCGTTGAAGGCGTTGGAGGGGGACGCGGACTGGCAGGCCAAGGTGCTGGAGTTGATGGATGCGGTGGATTCGTTACGTGCCGGAGCCGGTGCGGGATTTGGACAAGCCGTTTTTGATGCCGATCGAGGATGTGTTCACGATCACGGGGCGGGGGACGGTGGTCACTGGGAAGGTGGAGCAGGGGGTGGTGCACACCGGTGATGAGGTGGAGATCGTCGGGTTGACCGACACGCAGAAGACGACGTGTACGGGGGTGGAGATGTTCCGCAAGATCCTCGATGAGGGTCGGGCGGGGGACAACATCGGGGCGTTGTTGCGGGGGACGAAGAAGGAGGAGGTGGAGCGGGGTCAGGTGTTGTGCAAGCCGGGCAGTATCACGCCCCACACCCGGTTCGAAGGTCAGGTGTACGTGTTGAAGCAGTCCGAGGGTGGGCGGCACAAGCCGTTCTTCAACAACTACCGGCCGCAGTTCTTCTTCCGGACCACTGATGTGACCGGCTCGATCGAGTTGCCGGAGGGGACCGAGATGGTGATGCCCGGCGACAACATCGTGATGACCGTCGAGTTGGGCAAACCGATCGCGATGGACGAAGGCCTCCGCTTCGCCATCCGCGAGGGTGGCCGCACCGTCGGCGCCGGCCGCGTCACCAAGATCATCAAGTGAGTTGACGCCCATGGCGCAGAGCATCCGCATCCGTCTCAAAGCGTTCGACCACGAGATCATCGACCAGTCGACGAAGAAGATCGTCGAGACCGTCACCCGCACCGACGCAACAGTGCGAGGGCCGATCCCGTTGCCGACCGCCAAGCACCGCTACACCGTGATCCGCGGCCCGCACATCGACAAGGACTCGCGCGAGCACTTCGAGATGCGGATCCACAAGCGCCTGATCGACATCGTGAACCCCAACGCCAAGACGATCGACAGCCTGCAGCGCATCGAGCTCCCCGCCGGCGTCGACATCGAGATCAAGATCCAAGCGAGCTGACCCCAAACTGGGCGGGAATCGTGTCACTCCTTCATCCGGGCGGGATTCGTGTCAGCTGTTGGCACAGATCCCGCCCAGATACCCGGCTTCTCGTCCCGCTCGCCGCCGCCGTCGCGCTGCTCGCCGCGTGCGGCGACTCCGAGCCCGAACCGGCGGCTGATACCGCCGTCCCGCCGAGCTCTGTGACCGTGCCGCCACCCGACCTCGACGGTCACGAGTACGTGTCGACCGAGGTCACCGGCCACGACCTCGTCGCGGGATCGGAGATCCGGCTGACCTTCGCTGGTGCGAACCTCGGTGCCAATGCCGGGTGCAACCAACTCGCTGGTACGTGGTCGCTGGAGGGTGACGTGCTCGTCGTCCCCGAGAACATGCGGATGACCGCAGATGGCCTGCGAGCCGGCCCTGATGGAGCAGGACTCCTGGCTGGCGGGGTTCCTGACCGCTCGTCCCACCGTCGCCGTCGACGGTGACACGCTCACCCTCAGTGGTGGTGACGCGTCGATCACCTTCGTCGACCGGGAGGTCGCCGACCCGGACCGCCCGCTCGAGGGCACGGAGTGGACGCTCGACAGCCTCGTGACGGCGGACGCCGTGTCGTCGGTGGCCACGCAGCGGACGCCGACCCTGAGGTTCGAGAACGGCAAGGTGGCCGTCGTCACCGGCTGCAACTCCGGCTCGGGCACCTACGAGGTGGCCGAGCAGGAGATCACGTTCGGCCCGATCGCCACCACGCGGATGGCGTGCGACGAAACCTCGATGGAAGTCGAAGCCCATGTGCTCGGCGTCCTCCAGGGCACGGCCACGTACGAGATCGAGGCCGACCTGCTCACCCTCACCAACGGCGATCTCGGTCTGACCTACCGCGCCGCCGGGTGAGGTCGGGCGAGCGGTAAAGATCTGTCCATGCCGGTCCTGCCGCCGCCCGCGCCCGGGGTGCCGCCCCGGTCACCGGCGGGGGCCGGGGGTGGAACCAGGCCCGAGCGCTGGCGGCTGATCCTCGCCGTCGCCGTGGGCGCGATCCTGCTGGCGGGGCTGATCGGAGCGTTGCTCGGGGCGTGGCTCGCCGACCGCGATGACGATGACGAGGCGAGCGGCAGCATCAACGTCAAGCGGGTGGCCGAGCGGGTCGGGCCGTCCGTGGTCACGATCAGTGCCGACGTCGAGGGGGGCGCGGTCGCCGGGGAGGCCGTCGGCACCGGGGTCGTGGTGGCGGAGGACGGTGAGATCCTGACCAACGCTCACGTCGTCGCCGAGGCCACCGAGATCCGGGTGCGCCTGGCCGGCGAGACCGAGCCGACCGAGGCCGAGGTGGTGGCATCCGATCTCGGCAACGACCTCGCCCTCCTGCAGATCGACGCCGACGACCTCACGCCGGCCGAGTTCGCCCGGCCCGACAACGTCGAGTTGGGCGACGAGGTGGTCGCCATCGGCTTCGCCCTCGACCTCGACGGTGAACCGTCGGTCACCCAGGGCATCGTCTCGGCCCTCGACCGGACGCTGAGGATCACCGACGGAGCGCTCGACCGCCTGATCCAGACCGACGCCGCGATCTCCTCGGGAAACTCCGGCGGCCCGCTCGTCGACACCGAAGGGCTGGTGGTGGGGATCAACACTGCGGTGGCCCGCAGCGACGCCACGACCGCGGCCACCAACGTCGGCTTCGCCATCGCCATCGCCGAGGTCGAGGACGTGCTCACGACACTGCGGGAACGGGCCGGCGGCGAGCCGAGATCGGAGGGCTTCCTCGGCGTGAGCCTCGACGACCGCTCCGACGGCGGCCAGGGGGCGGTGATCACCGAGGTCGCCAACGGATCCCCGGCTTCCGACGTCGGGCTCGAACAGGGCGACGTGATCCTCTCGGTCGACCAGTCCACCACCGACGGGGCCGAAGGGGTGGTCGCCGCGGTCCGCGACCGGGAACCGGGTGACGAGGTCGAAGTGGTCGTGCTCCGCGACGGCGACGAGGAGACGTTCCAGGTCGTGCTCGCCGAGCGCCCGACCGAGGACTGAGGACGGGCGAAATCCGCTGGTTGTGGCGCATGTGCGGCGCCCGCTAGCATCTCCTCCTTGTGCCAGGTGACTGGCACGGTACGGAACACTTCGCAACCGATGTCCGTGTGCGCCTGGCGGACGCCGCCAGGGACCTCACGGCGACAACAGATCTCGATGCTCCGCAGGGCCCAGCCGGCGGAGCATTTGCGTGGACGGCGCCCTGGCGGGCGCCCGATCAGCAAGGAATAGGCCGCCATGGCAACCACAGCGATCGTCGGCGAGAAAGTCGGCATGAGCCAGAAGTGGGTCGACGACAAGGTCGTCCCGGTGACGGTGCTGCGTGTCGAGCCGATGCGCATCGTCCAGGTGAAGACGCCCGAGCGCGACGGCTACAGCGCGCTCCAGGTCACCTACGGGTTCCGCGACGCGCGGAAGCTGACCAAGCCCGAGGCCGGCCACTTCGCCAAGTCCGACGTGGCCGCCGGGAAGCGCCTGGTCGAGCTGCGCCTGGAGTCCGTCGACGGCTACGAGGTCGGGCAGGAGATCGCCGTCGACACCGTCGCCGCCGGCTCCAAGGTCGACGTCACCGCGGTCAGCCGGGGCAAGGGCTTCGCCGGCACGATGAAGCGCCACAACTTCAAGGGCCAGGGGGCGAGCCACGGCAACCACAAGCACCACCGCGCGCCGGGCGCGATCGGCTCCTGCGCCTTCCCGGCGCGGGTGTTCAAGGGGATGCGGATGGCCGGTCAGATGGGCCATCAACAGGTGACCACGCTCAACCTGGAAGTGGTCGAGTCCGATCCCGAGCGCAACCTGCTCCTCGTCAAGGGGTCCGTCCCCGGCCCCAACGGTGGGGTCGTCGTCGTCCGCGGCGCCGTCAAGGCGCCGGTGAAGGAGGGCTGAGCGCGATGGCCGAGATCACGCTGAAGGACCGGGCCGGCAAGGACGCCGGCACCGTCGAGCTCGACGACACGATGTTCGGCATCGAGCCCAACGTGCAGGTGATGCACCAGGTGGTCACCGCGCAGCTCGCCAAGCGCCGGGCTGGGACCCAGAGCACCAAGACCCGCGCCGAGGTGCGTGGTGGCGGCGCCAAGCCGTACCGCCAGAAGGGCACCGGCCGGGCTCGGCAGGGATCGCATCCGGGCTCCGCAGTTCACCGGGGGCGGCGTCGCCCTCGGCCCCAAGCCCCGCTCCTACGCCCAGCGCACCCCGAAGAAGATGATCAAGCTGGCGCTGCGCTCGGCGCTCTCCGATCGGGCGAGCGAGGGCAAGGTCCTGGTGGTGGACGACTGGGGCTTCGACTCCCCGCGGACCAAGGAGGCCAAGGCCGCGCTGGCGGCGCTCGGCCTCGAGGGCCGGGTCCTCCTCGTCGTCGATCGCGACGATGCGGCGACCGCGCTGAGCTTCCGCAACCTCCCCGAGGTCCAGCTCATCGCCCCCGGCGAGCTCAACGCCTACGACGTGCTGTGCAACGAGTGGATCGTCTTCAGCAAGAGCAACCTGCCGTCGACGCGGCGGGATTCTCTGGAGAGTTGGGTACGCGAAACCGGCCCGAACCGTCGTCAGAACCTGAATGCCGAGGAAGAGGACGCGTCGAATGAAAGACCCGCGCGACATCATCCTCGCTCCGGTGGTCTCGGAGAAGAGCTACGCCCTCATGGAGTTGGGCGTGTACACGTTCAAGGTCCACCCGTCGGCGACCAAGCCGGAGATCCGCGACGCGGTCGAGGCGATCTGGGGCGTCGAGGTGGGCAAGGTCAACACCTTGAACCGCAAGGGCAAGCGCCGCCGCACGCGGGGCACCAACCGCATCGGTTCCACGCCCGCCACCAAGCGGGCCATCGTCACCCTGACGGCGGGCGAGATCCCGCTGTTCGAGAACTGAGTGAGGTAGTCGCCATGGGAATCCGTGCCCGCAAACCCACCAGCCCCGGCCGTCGGTTCCAGACCGTGTCGGACTTCGCCGAGGTCACCAAGGACCGCCCGGAGAAGTCGCTCGTCGTCCCGAAGCCGAAGAGCGGCGGACGCAACGCCCACGGGCGCATGACGTCCCGTCACCGCGGTGGCGGCCACAAGCAGCAGTACCGGGTGATCGACTTCAAGCGCACCAAGGACGGCGTCACCGCCAAGGTCGCGGCCATCGAGTACGACCCGAACCGCACGTGCCGCATCGCCCTGCTCCACTACGCCGACGGCGAGAAGGCGTACATCCTCGCCCCCCGCGGGCTGCGGGTCGGTGACCACGTGATGAGCGGCCACGGCGCCGACATCAAGCCGGGCAACGCCCTGCCGATGCGCTACATCCCGGTCGGCACCACGATCCACAACGTCGAGCTGCGGCCCGGCCAGGGCGGCAAGATCGGCCGCGCCGCCGGCAACGCGGTCCAGCTCGTCGCCAAGGACGGCGACTGGGCGACGCTGCGCATGCCGTCGACCGAGATGCGGCGGGTGCAGATCGACTGCCGGGCCACGGTCGGCGAGGTCGGCAACGCCGAGCACGAACTGGTCAAGGTGGGCAAGGCCGGGCGCAACCGGTGGAAGGGCGTGCGCCCACAGACCCGCGGCGTGGCGATGAACCCCGTCGACCACCCGCTCGGTGGTGGCGAAGGCCGCTCGTCCGGCGGCCGCCCGGCGGTGTCGCCGTGGGGCAAGCCCGAGGGCCGCACCCGGGACAAGAACAAGCAGTCGCAATCGCTCATCGTCCGCCGGCGCCGCACCGGCAAGGGTCGCCGGTAAGGAGGCACGTAGTCCATGTCCCGCAGCCTGAAGAAGGGCCCGTTCGTCGACGATCACCTGTTGAAGAAGGTGGACGAGCAGAACACCGCCGGTGAGCGCCGCGTCATCAAGACGTGGTCGCGCCGCTCGACGATCATCCCCGACATGGTCGGCCACACCATCGCCGTCCACGACGGTCGCAAGCACGTACCGGTGTACGTCACCGAGTCGATGGTCGGTCACAAGCTCGGCGAGTTCAGCCCGACGCGGACCTTCCGGTTCCATGCCGGCCAGGAGAGAGGCGCCAAGGGGAGGCGCTGATGGCCGGCCCGAAGCTCAACGACGGCGTGCTCCTCGCCGGGGACCGTCCCTCCACCAAGGCCACGGCGAAGTACCTGCGCGGCTCGGCCAGCAAGGCGCGCGAGGTCCTCGACCTCATCCGCGGCCTCGACGTGCTCCACGCCGACGAGGTCCTGCAGTTCACCCGCCGCGACGTCGCCGCCGAGATCCGCAAGGTGCTCGCCAGCGCCGTCGCCAACGCCGTGCACAACGACGAGCAGGACGCCGACGAGCTGTTCGTGCTCGCCTGCTACGCCGATGAGGGTCCGACGTTGCGGCGCTTCCGTCCCCGGGCCCGCGGCCGGGCGACCCGCATCCGCAAGCGCACGTGCCACGTCACGGTGATCGTGGCCCAGATGAGCGACGAACGCCTCGAGATCGTGCAGGCCCGCCAGCAGGCCACCACCGCCGCCGGCCGGCGGCGGGTGACGACGTCGGCGCGGGCCCGCCGCGACCGGGTCGAGCGCAGCCGGACGCGGGCCCAGAGCCTGCGCGAAGGGGGCGCGGCGGCGCCGGCGGAAGAGGCCGTTGCCGACGAGGAAACTGAGGCCGAGGCAACGTCGAGGCAACCGACGTCGAGGCAACCGAGGAAGCCGTCGCCGAGGCCGAGATCGTCGAAGTCGCCGAGGAGGAAGCCGCCGAGGAGGAAGCCGCCGAGGAGGAGGTCACCGAGGAGCCGGCCCCCGAGGAAGCTCCGCCCGAACTGCCCGAGGGTGCGGTGGCGGCGCCCGACGACGGATCGATCCCCGACGGCTACGAGATCAAGGGCAACGCCAACTCGATGAAGTACCACGTGCCCGGCGGGCGCTACTACGACGTCACGATCGCCGACGTCTTCTTCGACACGGCCGAGCACGCCCAGGCCGCCGGCTACGACGCGCCGGCCGCCGACACGGAACAGGACGACAAGTAATGGGCCAGAAGATCAACCCCTACGGCTTCCGCCTCGGAGTCACCACCGACTGGAAGAGCCGCTGGTTCAGCGAGCGCCAGTACAAGGAGTACCTCACCGAGGACTGGAAGATCCGCCAGGCGATCATGCAGCGGATGGAGTCGGCGGCGATCAGCCGCATCGAGATCGAACGCACGCGGGACAAGGTCCGCGTCGACGTGCACACCGCCCGGCCGGGCATCGTGATCGGCCGGCGGGGCGCCCAGGCCGACGAGCTGCGGGCGATGATCACCAAGATCACCGGCAACCCCAAGGTGCAGCTCAACATCGTGGAGATCAAGAGCCCGGAGCTCGACGCCGCGTTGATCGCCCAGGGCGTCGCCGACCAGCTCGCCAACCGCATCGCCTTCCGGCGAGCGATGAAGCGGGCCGTGCAGAACGCCCAGCGGGCAGGGGCCCTCGGCATCCGCGTGCAGTGCTCCGGCCGGCTCGGCGGCGCCGAGATGAGCCGCACCGAGTGGTACCGCGAGGGCCGCGTGCCGCTGCACACCCTGCGCGCCGACATCGACTACGGCTTCCGCGAGGCCCGCACCACCAGCGGACGGGTGGGCGTCAAGGTGTGGCTCTACAAGGGCGACATCCTTCCGTACAAGTCGGCAACCGACGACAAGATCGCCCGCGAGGCGGCGATGGCCGTGGGTGAGACGTCCGGCCAGGCCGCCGAGCCGCGACGCGTCGTGTCCTCGGCCGCCCGCCCACCGGCCGCCGAGGTCGAGCCCGAGGCCCAGCCGTTGCTCAAGGAGGCCGATCCCGAGCTCGAGAAGCTGCTCGACGAGGAAGAGCAGATCACCCGCCGCACCCACGACGGCCACGAGACACCGCACTTCCGTGGGGAGGACTGAACGATGCTGATGCCCCGCAAAGTCGCCCACCGCAAGCACCATCGCGGTCGCACCAGAGGCCACGCCACGGGTGGGGTCGATCTGGCCTTCGGCGAGTACGGGATCCAGGCCCTCGAGCCGGGCTGGCTCACGGCCCGCCAGATCGAGGCGGCCCGTATCGCGATGACCCGCGCCATCAAGCGCGGCGGCAAGGTCTGGATCAACATCTTCCCGGACAAGCCGGTGACCAAGAAGCCGGCCGAGACCCGCATGGGCTCGGGCAAGGGCAACCCCGAGCTGTGGGTGGCCGTCGTCAAGCCGGGACGGGTGCTGTTCGAGCTCTCGTTCCCCAACGAGGAGCAGGCGAGGATCGCCCTCGACAAGGCGATCCAGAAGCTCCCGATCAAGGCCCGGGTCATCTCCAGGACCGAGGTGTACTGATGGCCCGATCCACCACCGACCTCGCCGAGATGGATCTGCGCGCCCTCGTCGACGAGCTGCGCGAGACCAAGCAGGAGGCGCTCAACCTGCGCTTCCGCAACGCCACCGGTCAGCTCGACAACACCGCCGAGATCCGCAACGTCCGCCGGCAGATCGCGCGCATCAACACCTTCATCCGCCAGCGGGAGATCGAAGAGGCCGCCAAATGAGTGACGAAGCAGTGGACACCGCTCCCGAGCGCACCGCCCCCGAGAGCACCAAGCGCGCCGTCCGGAAGGTCCGCGAGGGCGTCGTCGTGTCCAGCGGCATGGACAAGACCGCCGTGGTCGCCGTGATCGAGCGGGTCCGCCACCCCAAGTACAAGAAGACCGTCCTGCAGACCAAGAAGCTGTACGCCCACGACGAGGCGAACGACGTCAACGTCGGCGACCGGGTTCGCGTGATGGAGACCCGCCCAGTGTCGAAGACCAAGCGCTGGCGGATCGTCGAAGTCCTCGAGCGAGCGAAGTGACGATCCGATGATCCAGCAGGAATCACGTCTCCGGGTCGCCGACAACTCCGGCGCCAAGGAGGTCCTCGTCATCAAGGTGCTCGGCGGCACCCGGCGCCGGTACGCGTCGATCGGCGACGTCTTCGTCGCCACGGTGAAGGACGCGATCCCCGGCGCCGGCGTCAAGAAGGGCGAGGTCGTCAAGTGCGTCGTCGTCCGCACCAAGAAGGAGAAGCGCCGTCCCGACGGCAGCTACATCCGCTTCGACGAGAACGCGGCCGTGCTGATCCGGGACGACAACACGCCACGCGGCACGCGCATCTTCGGCCCGGTCGGCCGCGAGCTGCGTGACCGCCGCTTCATGCGCATCGTCTCATTGGCACCCGAGGTTCTGTGATGAAGCTGAAGAAGGGCGACACCGTCGTCGTGATCACCGGCAAGGACAAGGGCAAGCAGGGCGAGGTCATGACCGTCCTCCCTGACGCCAACAAGGTCATCGTCTCGGGCGTCAACATGGCGTCCAAGCACCAGAAGCCCCGCCGGGCCAACCAGCAGGCCGGGATCATCGACCGCGACATGCCGATCCACGCCAGCAACGTGATGCTGGTCCACAAGGGCAAGCCGGTCCGCATCGGGTACGAGATCAAGGACGGCAAGAAGGTGCGCGTGGCCAAGGTCAAGGGCGGCAAGACCGAGGTGATCTCATGAGTGAGAGCACGAATATTCATGATGCGGCCGGCGAAGGCGCTGGAGCGCCCGCCGTGCCGAACCGGGACTCCACCTCAGAACGACGCGACTCGGCCACCACCACCATTGAGCGCGAGGTGCCTCGCCTCAAGTCGCGCTACCACGACGAGGTCAAGGCGCGGCTGCAGGCCGAGCTCGGCCTCGGCAACGTCATGCAGGTGCCGACGCTCGAGAAGATCGTCATCAACATGGGCGTCGGACGGGCCACCCAGCAGCCCTCACTGCTCGAGGGCGCGGTCGCCGACCTCACCCTGATCGCCGGGCCAGAAGCCGGTGGTGACCAAGGCCAAGCACTCGATCGCCGGGTTCAAGCTCCGGGAGGGTCAGTCGATCGGGGCCAAGGTGACCCTGCGCGGCGATCGCATGTGGGAGTTCCTCGACCGGCTCATCGCCATCGCGATCCCCCGGATCCGCGACTTCCGCGGCCTGTCCGCGACGTCGTGGGACGGCCGCGGCAACTACACGTTCGGGCTCAACGACCAGACCGTCTTCCCCGAGATCGACTACGACAAGATCGACACCCCGCGGGGCATGGACATCACGATCGTCACGACCGCGAGCGACGACACCGCAGGCCGGGCGTTGCTCGAAGCCTTCGGGTTCCCATTCCGTCAGGCCAGCGACAACGTCGCGGCCGAGCCAGCACGCCGGCGCCGCCGTGGCGGCCCGCCCGGCAAGAAGAAGTAAGCGAGAGGCGCCGTTACACCCCATGGCCAAGAAAGCACTCATCAACAAGGCGGCTGCCAAGCCCAAGTTCAAGGTTCGCGCCTACACCCGGTGCCGCCGCTGCGGCCGGGCCCGTTCGGTCTTCCGCAAGTTCGGTCTCTGCCGGGTGTGCCTGCGCGAGCTGGCGCACGCCGGCGAGGTGCCCGGCCTGACGAAGTCCAGCTGGTGAGCGGGAGGAGAGAAGATGCTGACTGATCCCATCGCCGACATGCTCACCCGCGTGCGCAACGCCAACACGGCGATGCACGAGGAAGTGCGGATGCCGTCGTCGAAGCAGAAGGTGGCGCTGGCCGCCGTGCTCCAGAAGGAGGGCTACATCGTCGGCTACGACGTCGCGCCGTCTCCCAAGGGCGTCGGTGAGGTCCTGACGATCAGGATGAAGTACTCGCCTGATCGTGACCGCACCATCTCCGGCCTCCGGCGGATCTCGACGCCCGGTCTGCGCGTCTACCGCAAGGCCGACAGCGTGCCCCGAGTGCTGGGTGGTCTCGGCGTCGCCGTCCTGTCCACCTCGCAAGGGCTGATGACCGACCGCGAGGCGCGCCGGCGCAAGGTCGGCGGCGAAGTCCTCTGTTACGTGTGGTGATCGGAGAGCACTCATGTCCCGCATCGGTCAAGCCCCCATCGACATCCCCGCCGGAGTCGACGTCACCATCGAAGGTCGCGTCGTGAAGGTGAAGGGCCCCAAGGGTGAGCTCACCCGCACCGTGCCCGCCACGATCCGGGTGCAGAAGATCGACTCGACGGTGCTCGTCGAGCGACCCGACGACGAGCGTGAGAGCCGCGCTCTTCACGGGCTCACCCGCAGCCTGCTCAACAACATGGTCATCGGGGTCACCGACGGATTCACCAAGAACCTCGAGATCGTCGGGGTCGGCTACCGCGCCGAGGCGCAGGGCCCGAACGCGATCCGCCTCGCTCTCGGGTTCAGCCATCCGGTCAACGTCAAGGCACCGGACGGCATCACGTTCGAGGTGCCGGCGGCGACGCAGATCGTCGTGAGCGGCATCGACAAGGAGGTCGTCGGCCAGGTGGCCGCCGACATTCGCAGCATCCGCAAGCCCGAGCCGTACAAGGGCAAGGGCGTCCGCTACCAGGGCGAGCGCGTCCTGCGCAAAGCGGGCAAGGCCGGGAAGAAGTAGCAGTCATGTCGCAGATCGCGCACGCTCGACGCGAGTCCCGCATCCGCCGCCACCGGCGGGTACGCAAGAAGCTCCACGGCACGGCCGAGCGGCCGCGCCTGGCCGTCTTCCGTTCCAACAAGCACATCGTCGCCCAGCTGATCGACGACGACACCGGGCACACGATCGCCGCCGCGTCGACGACGGAGGCCGAGCAGCGGTCGTCCGGTGCCGGCGGCTCAGTCGACGCCGCGTCCCGCATCGGCACACTCATCGCCGAGCGGGCCAAGGCGGCCGGCATCGAGAAGGTCGTGTTCGATCGCGGCGGGTTCATCTACCACGGACGGATCGCGGCCCTGGCCGCCGCGGCCCGCGAAGCAGGTCTGGAGTTCTAATGGGTTACAGCAACACGCCGACCACCGAGCCGACAGAAGGCGGCTTGCGCGAGTCGCGGGTCGTCGCGATCAACCGCGTCGCCAAGGTCGTCCGGGGCGGTCGTCGCTTCTCCTTCACCGCGCTCGTCGTGATCGGAGACGGCAACGGCCGGGTCGGCCTCGGCTACGGCAAGGCCAAGGAAGTGCCGCTCGCCATCCAGAAGGGCACCGAGGAAGCCAAGCGCAACCTGTTCGACGTCGCCCTCGCCGGGAGCACGATCACCCATCCGGTGATCGGCGTGACCGGCGCCGGACGGGTGCTGATGAAGCCGGCCGCCGCCGGTACCGGCGTGATCGCCGGCGGCGCGGCTCGGATCATCCTCGAGGAGGCCGGCATCCACGACGTGCTGTGCAAGTCGCTCGGCTCGGCCAACCACATCAACGTCGCCCGGGCCACGATTGCCGGGCTGCGTTCGCTGCAACGCCCCGACGAGGTCGCCAAGCGGCGCGGCCTGGCCGCCGAAGAGTTCGTGCCCAAGGGCATGCTCAACGCCTACACCCAGCGCCAGCGCGGCGCGCGCGTGGCCGACGACGAGGGTGAGGAGTCATGACGGAGCCCACGGTCACCGTCATCCAGGTCAAGTCGGGTATCGGCGCCAAGCCGAAGACCCGCGGGACGCTGCGCGCCCTCGGCCTCGGGCGCATCGGCAAGTCGAACACCCTGCCCGATCGACCTGACGTGCGGGGCATGATCGCCCGCGTGCCACATCTGGTGCGGGTGGAAGAAGCGAAGGACTGATCGACATGCATGTCCACGATCTCCGGCCGTCCCCCGGCGCGACCAAGAAGCCCAAGCGGGTCGCCAGGGGAATCGGTGGCCGGGGCGGCAAGACCGCCGGTCGCGGCACCAAGGGCCAGCGCGCCAGGGGCACGGTGCCCCGTGGCTTCGAAGGTGGCCAGATGCCGATGAAGCAGCGGGTTCCGAAGCTGAAGGGGTTCAACAACCCGTTCCGCGTCGAGTACCACGGGATCAACATCGACACGCTGGAGGCGCTCGCCGCTGAGCTCGACGACAACGTCATCACGCCGGAGGTGCTGGTCGAGCACGGCCTGCTGCGCAAGCGCGCGTTCGTCAAGGTGCTCGCCCGGGGCGAGCTGTCGGCCAAGCTCGAGGTCCACGCCCACGCCGTGTCCAAGGCGGCCGAAGCGGCGATCACGGCGGCAGGCGGTACCGTGACGACCGTGCCCCTGCCGTTCCGGGGCGAGAACAAGGCCGGCCGGCCGCCGGCCAAGGGCAATCAGTTCGCCAACAGGTAACGCGAGGGGGCGACGCGTCGCCCCCCGCCGCTCCGACCAGAAAGTCCAAGCTGCGTGCTCTCCAACCTGAAGAACGTCTTCAAGATCCCCGATCTGCGGAACAAGATCTTGTTCACGACGGCGATGGTCGTGCTCTACCGGCTGGGTGCGGCGATCCGGGTGCCGGGCATCGACGGGCTCGCCATCGAGCAGCTCCGTGACCAGGCGCGGACGTCCGGGGGCGCGATCGGGTTCCTGAGCCTGTTCTCGGGCGGCGCGTTCGAGAGCTTCTCGATCTTCGCCCTGGGGATCATGCCGTACATCACGGCGAGCATCATCATGCAGATCCTCGGAGTGGTGATCCCCAAGCTGGAGGAGTTGCAGCAGCAGGGGGCGGTCGGCCAGCGCAAGATCACCCAGTACACCCGCTACGTCACCATCGCCCTGGCCACGTTGCAGGCCACCGGGCTGGTGTTCATCTTCGGCACCGGTCGCGGCTCGGCGTTCTTCTCCGCGGCCAGCCAGGCCCCGAACGTGCCGCTCCTGCCCGACGGCATCTGGCCCCGCGGTTACCTCGTGATCCCCACGCTCGTCGCCGGCACCGCGTTGTTGATGTGGATCGGGGAGCTGATCAGCCAGCGCGGCATCGGCAACGGGATGTCGATGATCATCTTCGCCTCGGTCGTCTCCGGCCTCCCGTACGGCTACTACTCGATCATCCAGGTCAACAAGTGGTTCTGGTTCGTGCTGATCGTCGCCCTCACGTTGGCGATCATCGTGTCCGTGGTCTTCGTCGAGCTCGGGCAGCGGCGGATACCGGTGCAGTTCGCCAAACGCGTCGTCGGGCGGCGCATGTACGGGGGTCAGAACACCTACATCCCGCTCAAGGTCAACCAGTCGGGCGTGATCCCGATCATCTTCGCCAGCTCGATCCTGCTCCTGCCCGTGATCTTCACCAACGTGCTCGGCAGCGGGGAGGGATGGCGAGGGGACATCGCCAACTTCGTCAACGACTACATCATCAACAGCCAGAACCTGGTCTACATGTCGCTGTTCGCGACGATGATCATCGCCTTCGCCTACTTCTACAACTCGATCGCCTTCGACCCGGTGCGCCAGGCCGATCAGATCCGCCGTCAGGGCGGGTTCATCCCGGGCGTGCGCCCTGGTCCGCAGACCGAGCGCTACCTCGCCCGGGTCGTCAACCGGATCACCCTGCCCGGCGCGGTGTTCATCGCGATCATCGCGATCCTCCCGTACCTGCTGCTGTGGGCCGCCGGAATCAACACCTTCGGATTCGCCGGGACGAGCATCCTGATCGCCGTGGGCGTCGCCTTGGAGCTGATGCGCCAGATCGACAGCCAGCTGATGCTGCGCAACTACGAAGGATTCCTGAAGTAGGAACCACCGCCCCGTGATCCCGGGAGCTCGGCTCATCATCCTCGGCCGTCAGGGGGCTGGCAAGGGCACGCAATGTGTCCGTCTCTCGCGCCACTACGTCGTCCCGCACATCTCCACGGGGGACATGCTGCGCGCCGCGGTCCGCGAGCGCACGGAGGTCGGCCTGACGGCGAGAGAGGTCATGGACAGCGGCGGGCTCGTCGGCGACGACGTCATGATCGCCCTCGTCGACGAGCGGCTCAAGCGCTCGGACGCCCAGACCAGGGGGTACATCCTCGACGGCTTCCCGCGCACGGTGTACCAGGCCGAGGCGCTGGACAAGATCACCGTCGAACGCCCGATCCACCTGGTGATCGACCTCGACGTGCCGCGAGAGACCGTGCTCGCCCGCCTGTCGGCGCGGCGGGTGTGCCGGGACTGCGGCACCAACTACACGGCCACCGGGCTCGAACGCCAGCCGTGGATCTGCGAGGTCTGCGGCGGTGACGTCCAGCAGCGCGACGACGACACGCCCGAGGCCGTCAACCGGCGCCTCGACCTCTACGAGACCCAGACCGCCCCGCTGATCGAGTACTACGCGAGCCAGGGCCGGCTGCAGGTCATCGACGGCGTCGGCCACCCCGACCAGGTGTTCCAGCGGACCACGACGGTGATCGACGACGCCCGCTCGCACTGATCCGACATCTGGGCGGGAATCCTGCCACCCGGGATCTGGGCGGGAATGTTGCCGACAGGTGGCAAGAATCCCGCCCAGAAGCTGGTTTGGCAAGAATCCCGCCCAGATTGCGGGAGCCGCACCGAGCCGATTGGCGTTGTCCCTGGGTGCCGGTAGCATTGCTCCTCGGCCTGTTCGCAGGTCGGTTCCCGGTCGTCCGTGCTTCTGTCGCCGTCAGGTGGCCGAGGCCCTGTCTCAATTGGTGAGGAGTATCCCCTGCCCAAGCCCAAGGAAGACGCCATCGTGCTCGAGGGCACGATCCTGGAGTCGCTTCCCAACGCCATGTTCCGGGTCGAGCTCGACAACGGCCACAAGGTCCTGGCGCACATCTCCGGGAAGATGCGGATGAACTACATCCGGATCCTGCCGGGGGACAAGGTGCAGGTGGAACTCACCCCGTACGACCTCACCCGGGGCCGTATCACGTACCGCTACAAGTGAGCACGCCATGAAGGTTCGTCCCAGCGTCAAGAAGATGTGCGAGAAGTGCAAGGTCATCCGCCGGCACGGGCGCGTCATGGTGATCTGCGAGAACCCGCGCCACAAGCAGCGGCAAGGCTGAGGAGAGTGTGATGGCACGCATCGCCGGCATCGACATCCCCCGCGAGAAGCGGCTGGAGATCTCGCTCACCTACATCTTCGGCATCGGCCTGCCGACCGCGCAGAAGCTCTGCGCCGACCTCGGCCTCGATCCCGACACCAAGGTCTCCGCGCTCACCGACGAAGAGGTCACGCGGATCAGGACCTACGTCGACGACAACCTGCGCATCGAGGGTGACCTCCGCCGCGACGTCCAGCAGGACATCCGGCGCAAGATCGAGATCGGCTGCTACCAGGGCATCCGCCACCGCAGGGGCCTGCCGGTCAACGGTCAGCGCACGCACACCAACGCCCGTACCCGCAAGGGACCCAAGCGCACCGTCGCCAACAAGAAGAAGGCAGTGAGGAAGTAGCGATGGCCAAGCCGAAAGCGGCGGGTCGCCGTCCCCGTCGACGCGATCGCAAGAACGTCACCACCGGCGTGGTGCACATCAAGAGCTCGTTCAACAACACGATCGTCTCGATCACCGACCCCGAGGGCAACGTCATCGCCTGGGCGTCGTCGGGTGGCGTTGGGTTCAAGGGCTCGCGCAAGTCGACGCCGTTCGCCGCCCAGCTCGCCGCCGAGAAGGCGGCCAAGGCGGCGATGGAGCACGGGCTGCGTCGCGCCGAGGTCGAGGTCAAGGGCCCCGGCTCGGGTCGGGACACGGCGGTGCGGTCGATCCAGAACACCGGCATCGAGGTCACGTCGATCAAGGACGTCACGCCGGTTCCGCACAACGGCTGCCGGCCGCCGAAGCGTCGGAGGGGCTGACGATGGCCCGCTACACCGGACCCAAGGTGCGCCTCTCCCGCCGGCTCGGCACCAACATCTTCGAGAACGAGAAGGGCCGCCGGGCGCTCGAACGTCGCCCCTTCCCGCCCGGCACCCACGGCCGCGTCCGCCGGCGCAACTCGGGCAGCGAGTACCTCGCCCAGCTCCAGGAGAAGCAGAAGGCCAAGTACATCTACGGCGTGCTCGAGCGCCAGTTCCGGCGCACCTACGACGAGGCCAACCGGCTCGCCGGCCCCACCGGCGAGAACCTGCTGCGCCTGCTCGAGCAGCGCCTCGACAACGTCGCCTACCGGGCCGGCTGGGCCTCGACCCGGCCGCAGTCGCGCCAGTTCGTCAACCACGGCCTCATCCAGGTCAACGGCAAGCGGGTCGACATCCCCAGCTTTCGCGTGCGCAAGGGTGACGTCGTCTCCCTTTCGCCCAAGGCCCGCGACATGATCGTGATCCAGCACAACATCGACGTCCTCGACCGCTCCCTCGTCGGCTGGCTCGAGTCCGGCGACGGCGGCAAGCAGGTCACCGTCCGCGACCTGCCGCTGCGCGATCACATCGACGTCCCCGTCCGCGAGCAGCTCATCGTCGAGCTCTACTCCAAGTAGGAAAGGTCCGCTCCGCCATGCTCGTCATGCAGCGCCCCACCATCGAAGCCATCGGCGAGGAGTCGGGCAACCGGCAACGCTTCGCCATCGGCGCGCTCGAACCCGGCTTCGGCCACACCCTCGGCAACTCCCTCCGCCGCACCCTGCTGTCGTCGATCCCCGGCGCGGCGATCACGACGGTTCGCTTCGACGACGCCCTTCACGAGTTCGACACCATCACTGGTGTCGCCGAGGACGTCACCGACATCATCTTGAACCTCAAGGACGTCGTGGTGACCTCGGAGTCCGCCGATCCGGTCACCTGCCGGATCGACGCCAAGGGGGCCGGCACCGTCACCGCTGGTGACATCGAGTGCCCGGCCGACGTCGAGGTGCTCAACAAGGATCTCGTCATCGCCACCCTCAACACCAAGGGCCGCCTCGCCGTCGATGTCACCGTCGAGCAGGGCCGGGGCTACGCCTCGAGCGACCGCGAGACCGAGAACCGCACCATCGGGGTGGTCCCGATCGATGCCATCTTCTCCCCCGTCCGCCGGGTCACGTTCGAGATCGAGCCCACCCGCGTCGAGCAGTCGACGAACTACGACCGCCTCGTCCTCGACATCGAGACCGACGGTTCGATCACGCCCGGCGACGCGCTCGCCTCGGCGGGGGCCACGCTGCGCTCGCTCGCCGAGCTCGTCGCCACGTTGAGCGACGAGCCGCAGGGCCTCGAGCTCGGCGAGGTCACCGACGCCACGGCCAGCTCGCCCGATCTCGATCTGCCGATCGAGGAGCTCGACCTGTCCGAGCGTCCGAGCAACTGCCTGAAGCGGGCCCAGATCAACACCGTCGGCGAGCTCCTCACCAAGACCGAGGACGACCTGCTGAACATCACCAACTTCGGGCAGAAGAGCCTGGACGAGGTGAAGATGAAGCTCGACGAGCGCGGTCTGTCGCTGCGCGGCTGAGGACGACCCGATGCCGACTCCTCGCCGTTCCCGCGCCTTCGGTGGCAGCGCCGCCCACCAGCGGCTGATGATGGCCAACCTGGCGGCGTCGCTGTTCGCCGCCGAGGCCATCGTGACCACCGAGGCGAAGGCCAAGGCGTTGCGCCCGGTGGCCGAGAAGCTGATCACCAAGGCCAAGAAGGCCCAGGACGAGGGCCCGATGCGCGTCCACTGCATCCGTCAGATCCAGGGCTTCCTGGGCGACCGGGAGATGACCCACAAGCTGGTCAACGAGGTCGCGCCGCGGTACACCGCGCGCAACGGCGGCTACACACGGATTCTCAAGCTCGGCCCCCGCCAGGGCGACAGCGCCGAGATGGCGCGGATCGAGTTGGTCTGACCCCGTTCTGTCGTTTGGCAGCTGCCGGATGCGGCCGATCCCAAACGACAGAATCGTGTGATGAGCGCGTCGCGACGGGTTCGGCTCGTCGTTGCCTACGACGGGGCACCGTTCCGCGGCTTCGCCGCCAACGTGGGCGTCCGCACCGTCATCGGCGACCTCGGCGCCGCGATCGCGACCGTCGTGCGAAAGCCCGTCGACCTCACGGGGGCCGGGCGCACCGATGCCGGCGTCCACGCGTGGGGCCAGGTGGTGTCCGGAGACGTGCCGGCTCAAACCGACCTCGGCGACCTTGTCCGGCGGCTCAACAAGCTGTGTGCGCCGGCGATCGCGGTCCGCCACGCCGAGTGGGCCCCCGACGATTTCGACGCCCGGTTCTCGGCCCGCTGGCGCGAGTACCGCTACGACGTGTGGAACGCCCCGTCGCCCAACCCACTGCTGGCGGGGCGGGCGTGGTTCGTCGCTCAGCCGCTGTCGCTGTGGGCGATGCAGACGGCGTGCGATCCGTTGCTCGGAGAGCACGACTTCACGTCGTTCTGCCGCCGGCCCAAGGTCGACGAGGGTGCGCCCGACGCGTCGCTCGTGCGGCGGGTGTCGGCCGCCCGCTGGAGCGAGGTCGACGGCTGGAACGGCGCACTGCTGCGCTTCGAGATCCGGGCCAACGCCTTCTGCCACCAGATGGTGCGCTCGATCGTCGGCACGCTCGTCGACGTCGGGTTGGGCAAGGCCACGCCCGGTGACATGCGGGGCATCATCGTCGCCCGCGACCGGGAGGCCGCCGGCCAGGTCGCGCCTCCTCATGGCCTCGTCCTGTGGGAGGTCGGATATGGATGACAAACGCCAGAGGTAGCGTCGGCATCGTGAGCGAGTTCACCGCCCCGCTCGTCGACATGCGGTTCGTCCTCGAGCACGTCACCGACGTCGCCGGCCTCAGCGCGATCCCCGGGTACGAGCACGCCGACCCCGCGACGGTGTTCGGCATTCTGGAAGAGGCCGGGCGGTTCTTCGCCGAACAGTTCGCCCCGCTGAACCGGGTCGGCGACGTGCAGCACAGCCGGCGCAACGACGACGGCACGGTCACCACGCCGGAGGGGTTCACCAAGGCCTACCGGCGCTACGTCGAGGCGGGGTGGCCGGCCGTGCCGTTCCCGGTCGAGTACGGCGGGGGCGGCTTTCCGTGGCTCGTGGGCGTGGCGATGCAAGAGATGATCACGGCGGCCAACATGGCGTTCTCGCTGTGCCCGATGCTCACCCAGGGCGCCGTCGACATGCTCTTGCACTTCGGGACCGAGGAACAGCGGGAGCGCTATCTGCCGAAGATGGTCACCGGCGAGTGGACCGGCACGATGACCCTCACCGAATCGCAGGCTGGTTCGGACGTCGGCGCACTGACGACGCGGGCGGTCCCCGCGGCCGACGGGTCGTGGCGCATCACCGGCCAGAAGATCTTCATCACCTACGGCGAGCACGACCTCGCCGACAACATCATCCACGTGGTGCTCGCCCGGGTGCCCGACGCGCCCCCCGGCACCAAGGGCGTCTCGTGCTTCATCGTGCCGAAGTACTTGATCGAAGACGACGGCACGATCGGCGCCCGCAACACCGTGCAGTGCGTGTCGATCGAGCGCAAGATGGGCATCAACGCCAGTCCGACATGCGTGATGGCGTACGAGGACGCCGTCGGCTACCTCATCGGCGAGCCCAACGAGGGCATGCGGTACATGTTCCGGATGATGAACACCGCCCGCCTCTCGGTCGGCGTCGAGGGCCTGGCGGTGGGCGAGCGGGCCTATCAGCAGGCCGTCGCCTACGCCGCCGAGCGTCGTCAGGGGCGGGCCGTCGGAGCTCGCGAGGACTCTCCGATCGTCGAGCATCCCGACGTCCGCCGCATGCTGCTGACGATGCGGGCGCAGATCGAGGCGTTGCGGTGCCTCGCCTACGTCAATGCCGAGTGCCTCGACTACGCCAAGGCCCATCCGGAGGAGTCGGTCAGGGCGGCCCGGCAGGAGCTGGCCGACCTGCTGACGCCGGTCACCAAGGCGTGGAGCACCGAGCTCGGGGTCGAGCTGGCGTCGCTCGCCGTGCAGGTCCACGGGGGCATGGGATTCATCGAGGAGACCGGCGTCGCCCAGCACTACCGAGACATCCGCATCGCCCCGATCTACGAGGGCACCAACGGGATCCAGGCGATCGACCTGGTCGGCCGCAAGCTCGGGCTGCGGGGCGGTCACGCGATCCGGGACTTCCTCGCCACCATCGAGGCCACCGCCACCGAGGCGGTCGCGGCCGGCGCGGAGCTGGCGGA
This sequence comes from uncultured Acidimicrobiia bacterium, assembly GCA_963755235.1. Lineage (GTDB taxonomy): Bacteria > Actinomycetota > Acidimicrobiia > Acidimicrobiales > Ilumatobacteraceae > JALZMG01. Next base: position 27,468 of record CAVWJT010000012.1, on the reverse strand, counting down.
GATCGGCGAGCAGCTCGTGGCCGCGATCGCCACGTGGCGCGAGGCCACGGAGTGGCTCATCGCCAACGGGGCCGGGGATCCCAACCACGCCCTCGCCGGGGCGACGCCGTACCTGCGGATGAGTGGCATCGTCATCGGCGGTTGGCTGCTCACCAGGTCGGCCCTGGCCGCGGCGGGCCTTCGGGATGGCGACGGGCGAGGGTTCGGTGACGACTTCCTGGCCCAGAAGCTGGTCACCGCCCGCTTCTACGCCACCCAGCTGCTGCCGCAGGCGGCCGGTCTCGCCCCCGCGGTGACGGCCGGCAACGCGGACCTCGCCGCGGCGCGGTTCTGAGTCGTTCTGTCGTTCGGCATCGACCGGATCAGGTCGATCTCAAACGACAGAACGGTACGGCGCGGAACGCAGGCGTCGAATACGTCCACGGGCGGATGTGGCACGGGTGGTCGCGACATAGCGTCGTCGGTGATGCGCCCTTCTCGCGCTTGGCTGCTCGACGCCACGATCGCGGTGGTCTTCACGACGTTCTGTCTCGTCGTGACGAGGGCGATCGCCGAGGATCAGGCCGAACGCTTCGACGGCTGGACGATCGCCACCGGGCTCGTGATCGGCGGCGCGCTGGCGTTTCGTCGCGTCGGCGCCGGAGGTGGTGCTCGCCGTGACCGTGGTCGGCCTCGGCGTGTACACGCTCGCCGACTTCGCCGGTGGGCCGATCTACCTGGCCCCGCTGGTGCCGCTCTACACGATCGCGACGATGGGCGACCGGCGGCGCACGATCGTCGCGGTCGCCGGCATGACGGCGGCGCTTCGTCGTGCTCGCGCTCCTGTCCGACGAACGCGTCGAACACCTCGTCTACATGGTCGCGTTCGTCGGCTGGGCCGGCGGGGCGGTGTTCCTCGGCTCCGCCCAGCACAACCGCCGCGCCTACCTCGCCGAGCTCGAGCAGCGAGCCCGTGATCTGGAGGAGACCCGCGAGGAGGAGGCCCGGCGGCGAGTCGCCGAGGAGCGCCTCCGCATCGCCCGCGACCTGCACGACGTCATCGCCCACGGGATCGCCACGATCCACATGCAGTCGGGCGCCGCGCTGCACGTCCTCGATCGCCACCCCGAGCAGGCGGCACCGGCCCTCGCCGCCGTCAAGCAGCTCAGCAAGCAGACGATGCAGGAGCTGCGGGCCACGCTCGACGTCCTCCGTTCCGATGACGGGGAGGCGGCGCCGCTCGCCCCGACGCCGGGGCTGGACCGCCTGAACGCGCTCGTCGACGTCAGCCGGCGCGCCGGGCTGCCCATCGAGCTGGAGATCGTCGGGGCGCCGGCCGCGCCGCCGCCGGTCGCGGTCGACCTCGCGGCCTACCGGATCGTGCAGGAGTCCCTCACCAACGTGATGCGTCACGCCGGTGAGCGGGCGCGGGCCACGGTCACCGTGTCCCACGAGGCCGACGCGGTCGAGATCGACATCGTCGACGACGGCCTCGGCGCCGCCGCAGGGGTACCGGCGAACGGCGGGCACGGGATCGTCGGGATGCGCGAGCGGGCGGCGACCGTCGGCGGGACCCTGGTCGCCGGCGCCAACCCCGGCGGCGGCTTCCGGGTCCACGCCCGCTTGCCGTACAACGGGCAGGCGTGATGATCCGGGTCGTTCTCGCCGACGACCAGGCGCTCCTGCGGGCGGGGCTCCGCGTGCTCCTCGATGCCGAGGACGATCTCGAGGTCGTCGGCGAGGCCGAGGACGGCGTCGAGGCGATCGCCGTCGTGCGCCGGCTGCGTCCCGATGTCGTCGTGATGGACATCCGCATGCCCGATCTCGACGGGCTGGCGGCCACCCGCGAGATCGTCTCCGATCCCGAGCTGGCCGAGGTGCACGTCGTCGTGCTCACGACCTTCGATCACGACGAGTACGTCTTCGAGGCGATCCGCGCCGGCGCGACCGGGTTCCTCCTGAAGGACACCGAACCCGCCGACCTGCTGCGCGCCGTCCGTCTCGCCGCGGCGGGCGACGCGCTGATGTCGCCGACCGTGACCCGCCGGCTGATCGCCGAGTTCGCCGCTCGTCCCGAGCACCGCCGGGTCGACACCACGGCGCTGCGCGAGTTGACCGACCGGGAGCGCGAGGTCGTCGCCCTCGTCGCCGGCGGACTGAGCAACGAGGAGATCGCGGCCGAGCTCTACATCAGCCCGGCCACCGCCCGCACCCACGTGAGCAGGGCGATGATCAAGCTCAACGCCCGCGACCGGGCCCAGCTCGTCGTCTTCGCCTTCGAATCGGGTCTCGTTTCCCCTGGTTGAGGCCGTACGTCGCGAGGCGTACGGCGAGAAGCCGATCACCGACGGACGACACGGGCGATGCCGCGGCGCACCCTGGACGGCATGACACTGACCGCATCCCCCGCCCGGACGGCGACTGACGTCGCTGCTCGCACCGTCGCCGCGACCAAGATCTACGGCCGCGGCGACCAATCCGTGACCGCCCTCGACGACGTCGACCTCGAGATCCCGGCCGGCCGGTTCACGGCCGTGATGGGGCCGTCGGGCTCCGGCAAGTCGACGCTGATGCACGTCCTCGCCGGGCTCGACTCGCTCACCTCCGGCGAGGTGTACATCGGCGCCACCGAGCTCGGCTCCCTCGACGACCGGACGCTGACCCGGCTGCGCCGCGACCGGATCGGCTTCGTGTTCCAGGCGTACAACCTGATGCCGACGCTGACCGCGTACGAGAACATCACCCTCCCCTTCGCGCTCGCCGGCCGCAAGCCCGACCGCGAGTGGGTCGATCGGGTCATCGACTCGGTCAGCCTCGGCCCGCGGCTGCGCCATCGTCCGTCCGAGCTCTCCGGCGGCCAGCAGCAGCGGGTCGCCGTGGCGCGGGCGCTGGCCACCCGGCCCGAGCTCGTCTTCGCCGACGAGCCCACCGGCAACCTCGACTCCACCACCGGCGCCGAGGTGCTCGAGTTCCTCCGCGCCGCCGTGCGCACGATGGGCCAGACCGTCGTCATGGTCACCCACGACCCGGTCGCCGCCGGGTACGCCGACCGGGTCGTGTTCCTGTCCGACGGCCGGGTCTCCGGCGGGCATGGACGAACCGACGCCCGAGCGTGTGCTCGACGCCCTCAAGGCCCTGCAATCCCCCAAGACGATCGGAGCCTGACCATGTTGCGCCTCGTCCTCTCCTCCCTGCGGGCCAACGCCCGCCGCCTCACCAGCACATCGATCGCGGTGTGCCTCGGTGTCGCCCTCCTCGCCGGCACGATGGTGCTCGGCGACACCCTCAAGTCGAACTTCGACTCGCTGTTCCAGTCGGCGCTCGGCAACGCCGACGCCGTGGTGCGCAGCGCCAACACGCTGGACACCGACGGTGAGTACGCCCAGGACCTGATCGACGGCTCGCTCGCCGACCAGCTCGCCGGTGTCGACGGGGTGGCCGCGGTGGCCCCGCAGATCGAGGGCTTCGGCCAGCTCACCGGATCGGACGGCGAGAAGCTCGGCGGCAACGGCCCGCCCACGCTCGCCGGCAACTGGATCGAGGACCAGGACCTCAACCCCTACGAGCTCGTCGAAGGTCGGGCTCCGGAGGCAACCGACGAGGTCGTGATCAACCGCGGCGCCGCCGAGGATGGCGACCTCGCCGTGGGCGATACGACGATCGTCGCCACCCCCGAGCCGGTGGAGGTCACGATCGTCGGGATCGCCACGTTCGGTGGCGAGGACGGGCTCGGACCGATCGACGTTCACGGCGTTCTCCCTCGCCGGGGCCGAGGAGCACATGACCGGGCGCCCGGGCGAGGTGACGTCGCTGCTGGTGCGGGCGGAGAGCGGCACCAGCGAGGACGAGGTGGTCGATCGAGTCGCCGCCGGCATGTCCGCGGACGTCGAAGTGATCAGCGGCTCCGAGCTGGTCGAGGAGGCCAACGACCAGATCGACGAAGACTTCCTCGGCTTTCTCCGCACGTTCCTCGTCGTGTTCGCCGCGGTCGCCCTGCTGGTCGCCACGTTCAGCATCAACAACACGTTTGCGATCATCGCCGCCCAGCGTCAGCGCTCGTCGGCGTTGCTGCGGGCGGTCGGCGCCGAGCGCCGCCAGGTCCTGTCGACGATGATCGGCGAGGCTCTGCTCGTCGGGGTGGTGGCGTCCGTCGTCGGCCTCGCGGCCGGCATCGGGCTCGCCCAGGGCATCAAGGCGCTGTTCAACGCCTTCGGGTTCGCCCTGCCCGCCGGAGGACTGACGATCAGCACCGCGACCCTCGTCATCGCCCCGCTCGTCGGGCTGGCGGTGACCCTGTTCGCCTCGCTCGCGCCGGCCGTCCGGGCGTCCCGTGTCGCCCCGCTCGCCGCGCTCCGCGACGTCGCCGTCGACCGCACCGCCACGTCGGTCGGGCGGATCGTCGTGGGCGGCCTGCTGACCGTCGGCGGCGTCGTCGCCGTGGTCGGTGGTGCGTCCTCCGGCGCTCTCGCCGTCGCGGGGCTCGGCGCCCTCGCCACGTCGGCGGGGGTGGTGGCGCTCGGACCGGTCGCGGCCCGGCCGGCTGGCGCCGTGCTCGGGACACCGATCGCCCGGCTGCGCGGCGTTCCCGGCGCGCTCGCCCGTCGCAACGCCGTGCGCACCCCCCGGCGCACGGCGGCGACGGCGTCGGCCCTGATGATCGGCATCGCCGTCGTCACCGTGTTCACCGCGTTCGCCGGGTCGCTGAAGCAGTCCGTGGACGACAGCGTCGGCGCCGTGGTCGAGGGCGACCTCGTCATCGCCAGCAGTCAGTTCGGTGGCGGCGGGCTGAGCCCGGGCATCGTCGACGCCGTCGAGGCGCTGCCGGAGGTCGACCACGCCGTGGGCGTCGCGGTCGGCCCGGTCTCGATCGACAACCGCACCCGCCAGGTCACGGTGCTCGATCCCGCAGCGAGTGCCGGCGCGATCGAGCCCGAGCCGGTGGACGGCACGGTGGCCGAGTTGACGGCCGGCGAGATCGCCGTCGGCGAGGCGCTGGCCGACGACAAGGGGTGGACGATCGGCACGACCCTGCCGGTGCGCTTCACCGACGGAGCGACCGAGGAGCTGACGGTCGGGCGCGATCTACGAGCCGTCGACCACGCTCCAGGAGCTGATCGTGCCCCGCCAGACGTGGGAGGCCCACCAGGTGCAGACGGTCGACAACCTCGTGGCGATCGCCGTCGCCGACGGCGTCGGCATCGAGACGGCCCGGGCGGCGGTCGAGGACGCGACCGCGCCGTTCGCCCCGCCCGACATCTTCACGACCGACGAGTACGTCGCCGACGCGACCTCCCGGGTCGACACGATGCTCGGCCTGGTGTACGCGATGCTCGCCCTGGCGATCGTGATCGCCCTGATGGGCATCGCCAACACGCTGTCGCTGTCGATCCACGAGCGGGTCCGCGAGCTCGGCGTGCTGCGGGCGGTGGGCGGCGACCGTCGTCAGGTCCGCTCGATGGTCCGCTGGGAGTCGGTGGTGATCGCCGTGTTCGGCACGATCGGCGGCGTCGGCCTCGGGCTGCTGCTCGGCTGGGGGTTGGTGGAGGCCGCCAGTCGGGGCGAGTTCCCGATCACCTTCGCCCTCCCGATCTCCCAGCTGATCCCGGTGGTCGTGCTCGGCGCCCTCGCCGGCGTGCTCGCGGCCTGGCGCCCGGCCCGCCGGGCCGCCCGGGTCGGGATCATCGACGCCATCGCCGTCTGACCCATCCGAGGGTTTCACGTCACCGGAGGGTTTGCCGCACCGCAGGGGTGCGGCAAACCCTCGTCCGCCGATAACCTCTCTCGGTTCCCTTATGCGTACGTACACCCCGAAAGCCAGCGAGATCACGCGCCAGTGGCACGTCGTCGACGCCAACGGCCTCGTGCTCGGCCGGATGTGCACGGAGGTCGCCCGGTTGCTGCGCGGCAAGCACAAGCCGACGTTCGCTCCGCACCTCGACACCGGCGACCACGTCATCGTGGTCAACGCGAGCAAGGTCGTGCTCACGGCGGGCAAGGCCGAGCGCGAGCGCATCTGGCGCCACAGCGGCTATCCCGGCGGGATCAAGTCGCAGAGCTACGGCGACCTGCTCGCCCGCAAGCCGGAGGAACTGATCCGGCGCACCGTGAAGGGCATGCTCCCGAAGGGGCCGCTCGGCCGCCAGATGCTCACCAAGCTGAAGGTCTACGCCGGACCCGACCATCCGCACGCCGCCCAGACCCCGCAGCCGCTCGACCTGGCCGCCGCCCGCGCCCGCTGATCCCCCGGAGGCATCGACCAGTGACCACCCCGCTGACCCAGACCACCGGCCGCCGCAAGCAGGCGATCGCCCGGGCCCGGCTGCTTCCCGGCACGGGGGTGTTCACCGTCAACGGACGGCCGTTCGAGACCTACTTCACCACTCCGGCCCACCGCATGGAGGCCATCGAGCCGCTGCGCGTCGTCGACGCCACCGAGCGCTTCGACGTCCAGGCCACGATCACCGGCGGCGGGGTCAGCGGCCAGGCCGGCGCCCTGCGCATGGCGCTCGCCCGCTCGCTGGCCGAGGTCGAGCCGGAGAACCGGTCGACGCTGAAGCAGGCCGGCTTGCTCACCCGCGATGCCCGCAAGAAGGAGAGCAAGAAGTACGGCCTGAAGAAGGCCCGCAAGGCGCCGCAGTTCACCAAGCGGTGAACGAGCGAGCCCGAACGTGAAGTTCGGCACGGACGGCGTTCGCGGCGTCGCCAACACCGACCTCACCGCTTCCTTCGCGCTCGACCTGGGCCGGGCCGCGGCCCGGGTGCTGGGGGGTTCGGAAGCCGTGGTCGGCGGCGACACCCGGGTGTCCACGGCGATGCTCGAGGCCGCGTTCGTCGCCGGGCTGGCCAGCGAAGGAGTCGTCGTCCACCGGCTCGGCGTGGTCCCGACACCGGTCGTCGCCCACGAGGCGGCCCGTCGGGACGCCCTCGGGGCGATGATCTCGGCGTCGCACAACCCGTACGCCGACAACGGGATCAAGCTGTTCGCACGCGGCGGGACGAAGCTCACCGACGAGGTCGAGGAGCGCATCGAACGGGCGGTCGGCGATCTGCCGGCGCCGGTCGGCGATCCGGCCCAACTCGTCGACGTCGAGGACAGCCCGCAGTACCGGGAGCACGTGCTCGCCGCGATCGCCGGCCGCCGCCTCGACGGGCTGCGCATCGTGGTCGACGCGGCCAACGGGGCGGCCAGCCGGACTGGCCGGCCCGCTCCTCGCCGCGACGGGAGCCGAGGTCGTCGCCATCCACGATCAGCCCGACGGTCGCAACATCAACGACGGCTGCGGTGCCACCGACCCACGGTCGCTCGCCGCCGCGGTGGTCGACCAGCGCGCCGACCTCGGTCTCGCCCTCGACGGTGACGGCGACCGGCTCATGGCCGTCGACCACAACGGCGCCGTCGTCGACGGCGACCACGTCATCGCGATCTGCGCCCGCGACCTGCACGCGCGGGGGGCGCTGCGCGAGGACACCGTGGTCGTCACGGTGATGGCCAACCTCGGGTTCCGGCTGGCGATGGATGCGGCCGGGATCAAGGTGGTCGAGACCGCCGTCGGCGACCGCTACGTGCTCGAGGCGCTCGACGCCCGCCGGCTCTCCCTCGGCGGCGAGCAGAGCGGGCACGTGATCTTCCGCGACCTGGCGACGACCGGCGACGGCCTCCTCACCGGCGTCGTGCTCGCCGATGCGGTGAAGCGCTCCGGGCGGTCGCTGGCCGAGCTGGCCGCGGCGTCGATGACCCGGTTGCCGCAGGTCCTGCTCAACGTGCCGGTGAGCGAACCGATGGCCGACGCCGCCGACCGCCTCGCCGCCGAGATCGCCGCGGCCGAGCACGAGCTCGGCGCCCGCGGCCGGGTCCTCGTCCGTCCCAGCGGCACCGAGCCACTCGTCCGCGTGATGGTGGAGGCCGACACCGAGTCGCTCGCGCGAGCAACCGGCCGAGCGCCTGGCGACGGCTGTGCGCGGCGCCGTCCGCTGATCGCGAGCCCGTAACCTGGCGCCCCATGTGCGGGATCGTGGGCATCGTCAGTCGTCCTCCCGGCCGGCCGACGCCGACCGCCGACGAGATCATCGGTGGCCTCGAGACCGCGCTCGCCCGCTGCGGCGACCCGGGTGCGGTCACAGCCGCGGCTCGCGTGGTCGATGCCGCGCTCCACGGCCTGCCGGGCGTGCTCGCCCTGGCCGACCGCCACGACCTCGTGGCGGCGATCACCGCCCGTCTCGACCAACTCGACGCCTATGCGGAAGAGGTCGATGCCGCGCTCGCGGTCGCCGCACCCGGTCTCGACGTCGACCACCTGGAGGTGGCCAGCGCGGCCTCGATCGAGCTCCGCGACGTGCTCTGGGCGATCCGGCGCGACCGCCTCCGCACAGCCCACGAGGTCGCCGCGCTCGCCGGCCGGGATGCCGGCCCCGCCGCGCTCTCCGGCTACCTCGCCATCCAGCAGGCGCTGTCGGCGATCGACCGCATGGAGGTGCGCGGTCGCGACTCGGCCGGGATCCACGTCTTCGTGGGGGACCACGATCTCGACGCCGCCGACCCGAAGGTCACCACCGCCCTCACCACGCGGGCGGCCGATCCGCTCTTCGTGAACGGCTCGGCGCGCCTCGTCGGCGGCCGCCTCTCGATCGTCTACAAGGCGGCCGCGGAGATCGGCGAGCTCGGCGACAACACCCGCGCCCTGCGCAAGGCCGTGAGCGCCGACGGTCTCCTCCGCCTCGCCCTGGCCGGGTCCAGGGCCCAGCTGTCGGTCCTCGGCCACACCCGCTGGGCCAGCGTGGGCATCATCTCCGAGCCCAACGCCCACCCCGTGAACAGCGAGGAGATGGAGCAGCCAGGCGGCGTCGAGCCGGCGTACGCCGTGGCGGTGCTCAACGGCGACGTCGACAACCACGCCGACTTGAAGGTGGCTCACGGGCTGCGCTTTCCCGGACCGATCACCACCGACGCCAAGGTGATCCCGGCGCTCGTGGCGCGGCACGCCGAGTCCGTCGACGGCGATCTGGTCGAGGCGTTCCGGCGCACGGTGTCGTCGTTCGAGGGCTCGGTCGCCGTCGGCGTGGCCACGGCGGACGAGCCGCAGCGGTTGCTGTTCGCGCTCCACGGCAGCGGCCAGGGCGTCTACATCGGCCTGGCCGAGGATCGCTTCGTCGTCGCCAGCGAGCCCTACGGGGTGGTGGAGGAGACCGACCGCTACCTTCGCCTCGACGGCGAGCACGGCGGACAGATCGTGGCCCTCGACGGTCACCACGCGGGCGAGCTGGCCGGTATCCGACGGTTCGGCTACGACGGGTCCGAGCAGCCGGTCACCGAGGCCGACGTCAATCGCGCCGAGGTCACGACCCGCGACATCGACCGCGGGAGCTCGCCGCACTACCTCCTCAAAGAGATCACCGAGTCGCCGGACAGTTTCGCCAAGACCCTGCGCGGGAAGATCGCCGTGGCGACGACGGCCGGATGCGCGCGCGTCGTCGGCGCGCGGGCCTTGCCACCGAGCGTGGCCGAGCGTCTCGCCGCCGGATCGATCCGGCGCGTGCGCGTGATCGGCCAGGGCACCGCGGCGGTGGCCGGTCAGTCGATGGCGGCCGTGCTCGACGAGCTGAGCGGCGGCGCGATCGACGTCGACGCGATCACGGCGACCGAGCTCTCGGGGTTCGGACTGCGTCTCGACATGAGCGACACGCTCGCCATCGCGATCAGCCAGAGCGGCACGACGACCGACACCAACCGCACGGTCGATCTGCTCCGCGGGCGCGGGGCGGCCGTGCTCGGCATCGTCAACCGTCGCTCGAGCGACCTCACCGACAAGGCCGACGGCGTCCTCTACACGTCCGACGGGCGCGACGTGGAGATGAGCGTGGCCTCGACCAAGGCGTTCTACGCCCAGGTCGCGGCGGGCGTGCTCCTCGCCTGCGCGATCACCGAGACCGCCGGGATCGGGAGCGACGAGCGCCGCCACGACCTGCTCGCCTCGCTGCGCGACGTCCCCGACGCGATGCGGACCGTACTCACCCGGCGGGGTCAGATCGCCGACGCGGCCCGCCGGTTCGCCCCCGCCAAGCGCTACTGGGCGGTGGTCGGCAACGGGGCGAACAAGGTGGCGGCCGAGGAGGTGCGGATCAAGCTGAGCGAGCTCTGCTACAAGTCGATCGCCTGCGACGTCACCGAGGACAAGAAGCACATCGACCTGTCGGCGGAGCCGCTCATCATCGTCTGCGCGGCGGGGCTCGCCGGCAGCACGGCCGACGACGTGGGCAAGGAGGTGGCGATCTTCCGGGCCCACAAGGCGACGCCGATCGTGATCGCCGACGACGGCGACGTGCGCTACCCCGCGGCGGCCGTGCTCTCGGTGCCGCCGGTCGATCCGGCGCTCGGGTTCGTGCTCTCGGCCATGGTCGGCCACCTCTTCGGATACGAGGCCGCGCTCGCCATCGACAGCTCGGCGCTGCCGCTCCGCGAGGCGCGCGAGGTGATCGAGGGTGCGGTCGGCCAGGAGACGACGGCGGACGCGGTCCTGGACCGGGTCCGCGGCGAGATCCGCCCTCACGCCGAGCAGTACGTCGACGGCCTGCGCAGCAATCGGTACGACGGGCACCTCGAGGCGAGCACGGCCGTCCACCTGGCCGGGCTGCTGCGCAGCGTGACGTCCGAGCGACCGGTGGAGGAGTACCAGGCGGAGTCGGGCAAGGTCGGTTCGCCGGCCGCGCTGGTCGACGATCTCGTGCTCGCCCTCACCCGGGCGATCGAGGAGCTGACCCGGCCCGTCGACGCGATCAAGCACCAGGCGAAGACGGTGACGGTCGGGATCTCGCGGAGCGACGAAGGGGTGCTCGACCGTCCGCTCGTGCAAGCGGTGCTGTCCGCTGGCGCGGGGCGCGACGTGCTCAGCTACCGCACCCTGCGGGTGCTCGCCGACGTCGACCCGGCCGTGGCCGAGGTCACCGGTTTCACCCGCTACGGCATCGCCGGCGAGGTGATCTCCGTCGTCGACCGCGGCGGGATCTCCCGCGAGCTGGCCAGCCGCGTCGATCGCGATCCCGGCGCTCGTCGGCACCAAGCGACGGGTCGCCAGCGAGCGAGAGGTGCTCGTCGCCCGCGGCCGGCGCGACGACCGCACCGTGATCCTCGTTCCCGAGGTGAAGGCGAACGTCACGACCGGGATCACGCTGCTCCACGTGCGCTTCCACGACCGGCTCGATGCCGCCACGATGCGGTCCGTGCTCAACGGCTACGACCGGCGCTACGACCGTCTCGTCGACTGGGTGTCGGAGACCGAGGGCGCATTCGACGACCGCCTGCTCGGCGAGCTGCCCGTGGACGAACTGCTCATCGAGCCGATCTCCGACGCCGCCGAACACTGGCGCTCCGGCATCATGATCGGCGTCGGGGTCGACGTCGTCGAGATCGAGCGGTTCCGGACGGTCCTCGCCCGGACGCCCAACATCCGGGAGCGACTGTTCACCCCGAGCGAGTTGGAGTACGCCGCGCGCAAGGCCGATCCGGTGCCGACGCTGGCGGCCCGCTTCGCCGCCCGGGAGGCGGTGATGAAGTCGCTCGGCCTCGGGCTCGGGGCGTTCGGCTTCCACGAGGCGTGGGTCGAGGTGGAGGAATCCGGCGCGCCGCGGCTGCGGTTGAAGGGGCGGGCGTGGGAGCTGGCCGTCGACCGTGGCGTCGTCCGCTGGCACCTCTCGCTCAGCCACGACAGCCCCGTCGCGATGGCCGTCGTCGTCGCGGCGAAGTGAGGGAGTGGACCGTCGCGCGACCAGTGATCCCGATCGTCACGCCGAAGGAGATGGCGGAGATCGACGCCGCGGCGCCCGAGCCCGTCGGCGTGCTCATCGGCCGGGCCGGCTGGGCGACGGCCTCCGCCGCCCGGCGGATGCTGGGCGGTACGTACGGCCGGGTCGTCAACGTCATCGCCGGTCCGGGGAACAACGGCGCCGACGGCCGGGCCGCCGGGCGGGTCCTCGAACGGCGGGGCGTGAAGGTGCGCGTGTTCGGGGCGTCGGACTGCCCACCGACGCTGCCCCCGGCCGACCTCGTCATCGACGCCGCCTACGGCACCGGGTTCCACGGCGAGTGGCGGGCGCCTCGAGTCGGCGCCGCCCCGGTGCTCGCCGTCGACATCCCGAGCGGAGTCGACGGGCTCACCGGCGAGGCCGGTCGGGGCGTGCTCGCCGCCGACCGCACCGTGACGTTCGCCGCGTTCAAGCCGGGCCTGCTGTTCGGGTCCGGGCGCGGCCTGGCCGGCGAGGTCGAGGTCGCCGACATCGGCCTCGACGTGACGTCGACCAACGCCTACGTCGTCGAGCCGACCGACGTCGCCCGGTGGTGGCGGCCGCGTCCGCCGACCGCCCACAAGTGGTCGCGGGCCGTGCGGGTCGTCGCCGGTGGGCCGGGCATGACCGGCGCCGCCCACCTCGCTTCGGGGGCCGCACAGCGGGCCGGAGCGGGAATGGTGGCGCTGTCGTCGCCCGGTGTCGACCCCTCCGCGCCGCCCGAGGTCGTCCGCCATCGACTGCCGGCCTTCGACTGGGCCGGCGCCGTACTGGCCGACCTGCACCGCTACCACGCGTTGGTGATCGGGCCCGGACTCGGGCGCGACGACTACGTCGTCGCCGCGGTGCGCGCCGCAGTCGTCGACGCCGAGCTGCCGATCGTCGTCGACGGAGACGGGCTGTTCGCGATGGCCTGGAACCCCGATGGCGCCGTCCCCCTCCTGCGGCGACGGCGCGACGCCACCGTGCTCACGCCCCACGACGGCGAGTACGGCCTGCTGACCGGCCACCGTCCACCGGCGGACCGCATCGCCGCCGCCCGCGATCTCGCCATGGACACCCGCTCGGTGGTGCTGCTGAAAGGCCCGACGACCGTGGTCGCGGCACCGGCCGGCGACGTCCGGGTGATCAACACCGGTGACGCCAGGCTCGCCACCGCCGGCACCGGTGACGTGCTCGCCGGCATCATCGGTGCGCTGCTCGCGAGCGGGATGGCCGCCCTCGAGGCGACATCGGCCGCGGCCTGGATCCACGCCGAGGCGGCGCGCCTCGGTCCGGCCGTCGGACTCGTCGCCGGCGACCTGCTGGCGGCGCTGCCCGACGTGCTGGGGCGGCTGGGTCGAGCCCAGTGATCGCGGTCGGCCCGGCCGAGCGCTGGGCGTGGGCCGAGATCGACCTCGACGCGATCGCCCACAACGTCGGGGTCGTCCGGCAGGTGTCCGCGCCGGCGGCGGTGTGGGCCGTCGTCAAGGCCGACGGCTACGGGCACGGGGCGCTGCCCGTGGCGCGCACCGCGATCGATGCCGGGTGCGAGGGCCTGTGCGTCGCGCTGACGAGCGAAGGCGTCGCCCTGCGCAAGGCGGGCATCTACGTGCCGATCCTGCTGCTCAGCGAGCAACCACCTGGTCACGCCCGGACGATCGTCAAGCACCGCTTGACGCCCACGGTCTCGACGGCCGAAGGGATCGAGGCCCTCGCCGCCCAGCGGGTCCGCGACCTCGCCGTGCATCTCAAGATCGACACCGGGATGCGCCGCGTCGGTGCCGCGCCCTCCGCCGCCGCCGGCCTGGCGCAGCTCATCGGTGCCCACGAGCCGTGGTTGCGGCTCGCCGGCGTGTTCACCCATCTGGCCATCGCCGACGAGCCGGGCGATCCGTACACGGAGCAGCAGCTGGCGCGCTTCGACAAGGTGCTCGGCGCGCTGCCGCCGGTCCCGATCACCCACGCCGCCAACTCCGCCGGCGCGCTCGCCCACCCGAGCGCCCGGCGCTCGTTCGTGCGCGCCGGCATCGCCCTCTACGGCATCTCTCCTGGCCATGGTGTCGACCACCTGTGCCGTGAGCTACGCCCCGCGATGGCGTTGAAGGCGAAGGTGTCGTTCGTCAAGCGGGTGAGGGCCGGCGACCGGATCTCCTACGGGCTGCGTCACACGTTCGCCACCGGGTGCAACGTGGCGACGTTGCCGATCGGGTACGCCGACGGCGTCCGGCGCGGGTTGTCCGGCGTCGGGGCCGTGCTCATCGGCGGAAGGCGGCGTCCGATCGTCGGCGTCGTCACGATGGACCAGCTGATGGTGGACTGTGGTGACGATCCGATCCGACCCGGCGACGAGGCCGTGCTCATCGGCGGCCAGGGCGACGAGCGGATCACTGCCGAGGACTGGGGCGACGCCCTCGGCACGATCGGCTACGAGATCGTCTGCGGCATCGGCGCGCGCGTCCCCCGCCACTACCTCGGCGGCGCCACGTAACATCGTGGCCCGACATGTCGTCCCCCCAGTTGCAGCTGCGCGTCTCGTCGCTCGACGGCACCCACGCCGTGGCGGCCGCGCTCGCCGATCTCAGCCGGGCGGGTGACGTCATCCTCCTCGCCGGCGATCTGGGCAGTGGGAAGACCGCCTTCGCCCAGGGATTCGGCCGGGCGCTCGGGGTGACCGAGCCGATCACGTCACCCACGTTCACGTTGGTGCACAGCTACGACAGCGGTGGCCTCACGCTCCACCACGCCGACCTGTATCGCCTCGACCAACTGTCCGAGGTCGCCGACCTCGCCCTCGGCGAGCTGGCCGAGCACCACGGGATCGTGCTCGTCGAGTGGGGCGACGTCGCCGAGTCCACGTTCGGTGATCATCTCGTCGTCCGCCTCGTCGCGGTCGACGACGACGCCGACGCCCGGGTCATCGAGATCGTGCCCGTCGGGCGCTCGTGGTCGTGGCGGTGGGAAGGGCTGCAGGGCGCGGTCAAGGACTGGTTGAAGACGTGAGCGCGCGGTGCTGACGCTCGGCATCGAGACCGCGACCGAGCAGGTCAGCGTGGCGCTCGGCGGCCATGAGGGCATCATCGCGATGTTCGAGGTCGCCCGCGGGCGGCGTCACGCCGAGATCCTGACTCCCGCCATCGACTTCGTGTGCGCGCAGGCCGACATCGGGCTCGACGAGCTCGGGGTGATCGCCGTCGACGTCGGACCGGGCCTCTTCACCGGGATGCGGGTCGGTCTCGCCGCGGGCAAGGCCCTCGCCCTCGCCCTCCGCGTGCCGATGATCGGCATCTCGTCGCTCGATCTGCTCGCCTTCCCGCACCGCCGCGCCGACCGGGTCGTGGTGCCGGTGATCGACGCCCGCAAGGGCGAGGTGTTCTACGCGATGTACCGCCAGGTGCCGGGCGGCGTGCAGCAGGTGGCGCCGCCCCGCGTCGGCCCGGTCGAAGAGCTCGTCGCCGACCTGCTCGCCCGCAGCCAGGAATCGCTGTGCGTCGGCGACGGCGCGCTGCGGTACCGGCGGGCGATCCTCGACGGGTTCCACTGCGAGGTCGCCGAGGAGTGCCATCCGTCGGCGGGCCCGCTGGTGCAATTGGCCCACTCCCGGGCGTTGCGGGAGGAGTGGGTCAATCCCGCCGACATCCGCCCGATCTACCTGCGGCAACCAGACGCCGAGATCAACTGGGCGACCAGGGCGAGCGCGAGGGAGGCCCGGTGAGTGTGCTCGCCCGCCTCCTCGATCGGGCCGGCGCCGGTGGGCCGATCATCGAGCCGATGCGTCACCGCCACGTCGGCCAGATCCTCGCCATCGAGCGGGCGTCGTACCCGAAGCCGTGGAGCGCGCAGGTCTTCCATGACGAGCTCGACCAGGCTCGGGACGGACCGCGGTTCTACCTGGTTGCCCGCCATGGCCGGCCGGTGATCGGCTACGGCGGGCTGATGTTCGCGGTCGACGAGGCCCACGTCACCAACCTGGCGGTGCACCCGGGGCACCGCCGCGACGGTGTGGCCACGCGCCTGCTCGGCGCGCTGGCGCGCGAGGCGATCGAGCGCGGCAGCACGGCCTGGACGTTGGAGGTGCGGGCGAGCAACGTCGCCGCCCAGCAGCTGTACCGGAACTTCGGGTTCGCCCCGGCCGGCGTCCGGGCCCGGTACTACGAGGGGAGCGAGGACGCCATCGTGATGTGGTGCCACGACATCCAGTCCTCCGAGTACGCCCGCCGGCTGCAGGAGTTGGACCGGTGACGACCCGCAGTCGACGATCGTTCCCGACGACCTCGACGTCGGGCCCGACACGCTCGTCCTCGGCATCGAGACGAGCTGCGACGAGACCGCCGCCGCGCTGGTGATGGGCGGCGGCGACGTCGTGTCCAGCGTCGTCAGCTCGCAGATCGAGCTGCACGCGAGCTTCGGCGGGGTGGTGCCCGAGATCGCCAGTCGGGCCCACCTCGACCTGCTCAACCCGGTGATCGCCCGGGCGTTCGTCGAAGCCGGCGTCGACGACCGGCGCGTGGACGCCGTTGCCTGCACCGTCGGTCCCGGCCTCATCGGCGCCCTGCTCGTCGGGGTCTCGGCGGCCAAGGCGCTGGCGCTCGCGTGGGACGTCCCCTTCGTCGGTGTCAACCATCTCGAGGCCCACCTCTACGCCGCCCTGCTCGACGACCCGTCGATCGAGCTGCCGATCGTGGTGCTGCTCGCCTCGGGTGGCCACACGATGCTCGTCGAGATGAGCGAGCTCGGGCGCTACCGCCTGCTCGGTCAGACGATCGACGACGCCGCGGGAGAGGCGTTCGACAAGGTCGCCCGCTATCTCGGTCTCGGCTACCCCGGTGGCCCGGCGATCGAGCGGGCGGCCGCCGACGGCCGGCCCGATGCGATCGCCTTCCCGCGGGCGCTGCTCAACGACGGGCTGGACTTCAGTTTCTCGGGCCTGAAGACCGCGGTGACGAACCACGTGAAGGGCCACCCGGACGTGTCCACCGCCGATGTCGCGGCGTCGTTCCAGGCCGCCGTGGTCGACGTGCTCGTCGCCAAGGCCAGACGCGCGGCCGCCGAGGTCGGCGCCAAGGGGATCGCCCTCGGCGGCGGCGTCGCCGCCAACTCGAACCTGCGCGAGGACGTGCTCGGCGTGTGCGCGGCCGATGGGCTCCGCGGCTACCTGCCGAGCCGGGCGATGTGCACGGACAATGCGGCGATGATCGCCGCCGCCGGCTGGCACCGGCTGCGGCTCGACGGCCCGACGCCGCTCGATGTCGGCGCCTACCCGAACCTGCGGCTGTAGGCCGGTCGATAGCGTCAGTCACGTGCAGTTGAGGATCGGCACGTTCGTGCCCCGGGCACCGGTGGTGCTGGCGCCGATGGCGGGCGTGACCAACGCCCCGTTCCGCGCCCTCTGCCGTCGGTTCGGACCCGGCCTCGTGTACGTCAACGAGATGGTGATGGCCGCCGCCGTCGTCCACGCCAACCCGAAGACCGAGCGGATGATGGCGTTCGGCCCGGATGAGCAGCCGCGCAGCCTCCAGCTCTACGGTTCGGACCCCGACACGATGGGTCGGGCCGTCGACCGGCTCGGCGCGGCGGCACTCGTCGACCACGTCGACCTCAACTTCGGCTGCCCGGCGGCGAAGGTCACCCGCCGGGGAGGTGGCGCGGCGGTGCCCGCCAAGCCGGCGTTGCTGCGCGCCATCGTCGGTGCGGCCGTCGGCGCGGCGGCGCCGTACGGCATCCCGGTCACGGCGAAGTTCCGGATGGGCCTGCACGACACCCTGCTCACCCATCTGCGGGCCGGCACGATCTGCGAGGACGAAGGCGTCGTGGCCATCGCCCTGCACGCCCGCACGGCGCAGCAGCACTACGCCGGGGAGGCGCACTGGGACGCCATCGGCGAGCTCAAGGCTCACGTGACGACGATCCCCGTGCTCGGCAACGGCGATGTGTGGGAGGCCGCCGACGCGGCGGCGATGATGCGGGCGACCGGCTGTGATGGCGTGGTCGTCGGCCGCGGCTGCCTCGGCCGGCCATGGCTGTTCGGCGATCTCGTCGAGGTGCTCGCCGGCCGGCCGGCGCCGCCGTCCCGACCGCTGGGGTTCGTCGTGTCCGTGATGGCCGAGCACGCCCGCGCGCTCGTCGAGCATCAGGGCAACGAGTCGCTCGCCCTGCGGGAGTTCCGCAAGCACACGGCGTGGTACCTCACCGGCTTTCCCGTCGGTGGCGAGGTGCGGCGTCGCTTGTCCCAGGTGTCGTCGTTGGCCGAGCTCGACGACCTGCTCGCCGCGCTCGACCCGGCGGCGACGGTCGTCCCGGGCGGCGAGCGGATCCGGCGCGGTCACACCAACGGCCCGATCAGGGTCGCCCTGCCCGAGGGTTTCCTCGACGACCTCGGTGTCCTCGAGGGCGACCTGACCGTGCCCGACGACGCCGACGTGATGGCGCTCTCCGGCGGTTGACCGTCCGATGAGTGTCGCTCCGCACGACGTCGTCGGCGACGTCCGCCGCACGCTCGGCACGGCGATCTTCCGGCGCATCGCCGGACCCGACGGCGCCGAGGTCCGCCAGCGGCTCCGCGACGCGGACGACCGCTGGTTCCCGCCCGACAGCCCGATCGCCCGGGTCCACGGTGACGCGTCGATGTTCGTCGGCGGGCTGAGCGCGTTGCTGCTGCAGTCGCTGCACCCGCTGGCGATGGCCGGCGTCGACCAGCACTCGGGGTTCCGCGGCGATCCGTGGGGTCGGCTGGCGCGGACCAGCCACTTCCTCGCCGTCACCACGTTCGGCTCCGCCGCCGACGCCGAGGCCGAGATCGCCCAGGTTCGGGCCGTGCACCGCCGGGTGCGGGGACGGGCCCCGGACGGGCGGGCGTACTCGGCCTCCGACCCGCACCTGCTGTCGTGGGTGCACATCGTCGAGGTCGAGATGTTCCTGCGCGCCTACCAACGTCACGGCTCGGGGCGGCTGGCCCGGCGCGAGGCGGACGAGTACGTCGCCCAGTCGGCCGTCGTCGCCAAGGCGCTCGGTGCCGTCGACGTGCCGGCGACCACCGCCGAGCTCCGGGCCGCCCTCGAGGCCTACCGCCCCGAACTGGCGAGCACTCCCGCGGCCCGAGCGACGGCCCGCTACCTGCTCGCCAGCCCGCCGCTGCCGTGGTCCCTGCGCGGGCTCTACCTGCCGCTGGCCGGCGCCGCCGTGGCCCTGCTGCCGCGCTGGGCCCGCTGGCCGCTGCGCGTGCCGTGGCTGCCGGTGAGTGAGGCCACGGTGCTGCGCGTGGGTGGCGAGGCCGTGACCCGCACGATCCGCTGGGCCCTGCCCGCCGGTATCCCTCGCGACGGCGCGTGAGCGTCGTCCTCGCCTCGTCCTCGCCGCGTCGTCGTGAGCTGCTCGGTGTGCTCGGGATCCCGTTCCGGGTCGTGGCGCCGGTCGGCGTGGACGAGACGCCCGGTCGACGGTGAGCACGCCGACGTGACGCTCGTCCGGCGGCTGGCGGAGGCCAAGGCGAGGTCGGTCGGCGGCGATCCGGTCCTGGCCGCCGACACGGTCGTCGACGTCGACGGGAAGATCCTCGGCAAGCCCGGCGACGCTGACGACGCGCGGCGGATGCTGCAACGCCTGTCGGGTCGCACGCACCTGGTCCACACGGGTGTGGCCGTGCGCTCGGGCGACGATGTCGAGATCGAGGTGGTGACGACCTCGGTCCGCTTCACCCCGCTGACCCCGGAGGCCATCGAGTGGTACCTCGCCACCGGCGAGCCGTTCGACAAGGCCGGCGCCTACGCCATCCAGGGAGCGGGCGGGGCGTTCGTCGAGGAGATCCAGGGGAGCGTGAGCAACGTGATCGGGCTCCCGCTGACCACGGTCGTCCGGCTTGCTCGAACGCCAGGGCATCCGAGTGTTTGCGTGCGGGTACGTCCCTGCGCGCAAACCCTCGGGTGCGTCGCAAACACTCGGATGCGGGGGAGCCGGCGCGTTAGCACTCTCATCGCCCGGTTGCTAACGCCCCCGGCTGGCGCCTACGATTGGCACTCGCACCGACCGAGTGCTAACCGATGACTCGGCCAGAGTCCGAACCCGTGACACGCCAATGGAGGCTGCACCACCATGAACCTGAAGCCGCTGGATGACCGCATCGTCGTCAAGCCCAACGAGGCCGAGGAGCGCACCGCCTCGGGCCTGGTGATCCCCGACACCGCCAAAGAGAAGCCCCAGCAGGGCAAGGTCCTCGCGGCCGGCCCGGGTAAGCGGGCCGAGAACTCGGGTGAGCTCATCCCGCTCGGGATCGAGGTGGGCCAGACGGTCCTCTACTCCAAGTACGGCGGCACCGAGGTCACGATCGACGGCGACGACTTGCTGATCCTGTCGAGCCGCGACGTCCTCGCCGTCGTCGAGGGCTGAGCCGATGGCGAAGCTGCTCAAGTTCGACGAGGAGGCCCGCCGGGCGCTCGAAGCCGGCGTCAACAAGCTCGCCAACGCGGTCAAGGTCACGCTGGGTCCGAAGGGCCGCAACGTGGTGCTCGACAAGAAGTGGGGCGCGCCCACGATCACCAACGACGGGGTATCCATCGCCAAGGAGGTCGAGCTCGACGACCCCTTCGAGAACATGGGCGCCCAGCTCGTCAAGGAAGTGGCGACGAAGACCAACGACGTCGCCGGCGACGGCACCACCACCGCCACCGTGCTGGCCCAGAACCTCGTCACCCTCGGCATGCGCAACGTCGCCGCCGGCGCCAACCCGTTGAGCCTCAAGCGGGGCATCGAGAAGGCCGTCGCCGCCGCCGTCGAGTCGATCCAGAGCCAGTCCAAGGACGTCGACGACAAGTCCGACATCGCCAACGTGGCCACCATCTCGGCGGCCGACTCGTCGATCGGCGCAGTGATCGCCGAGGCCATCGACAAGGTCGGCAAGGACGGCGTGGTGACCGTGGAGGAGTCCAACACCTTCGGCACCGAGCTCGAGTTCACCGAGGGCATGCAGTTCGACAAGGGCTACCTGTCGCCGTACTTCGTCACGGATCCCGAGCGTCAGGAGGCGGTGCTCGAAGAGCCCTACATCCTGCTGCACCAGGCGAAGATCTCGACCGTCCAGTCGCTGCTCCCGGTGCTCGAGGCGGTCATGAAGACCGGCAAGTCGCTCGTCATCGTGGCCGAGGACGTCGAAGGCGAGGCGCTCGCCACGCTGGTCGTCAACAAGATCCGGGGCACGTTCAGTGCCGTCGCCGTGAAGGCGCCGGGGTTCGGCGACCGCCGCAAGGCGATGCTGCAGGACATGGCCGTGCTCACCGGCGGTCAGGTGGTCAGCGAAGAGGTCGGCCTGAAGCTGGAGAACCTGACGCTCGACCTGCTCGGCACGGCCAAGCGGGTCATCGTCACCAAGGACGACACGACGCTCGTCGACGGTGGTGGCACCACCGAGGACGTCACCGGCCGGATCAACCAGATCAAGACCGAGATCGACAACACCGACTCGGACTGGGACCGCGAGAAGCTGCAGGAGCGGCTGGCCAAGCTGGCCGGCGGCGTCGCCGTGATCAAGGTCGGCGCGGCCACGGAGGTCGAGCTGAAGGAGAAGAAGCACCGCATCGAGGACGCCGTGTCGGCGACCAAGGCGGCGATCGAGGAGGGCATCGTCGCCGGTGGCGGCGTCGCCCTGGTCCGGGCCCGCCCGGCGGTCGCCAAGGTCGCCGAGTCGCTCGAGGGCGATGAAGCCACCGGTGCCCGCACCGTGTGGCAGTCGCTCGTCGCGCCGTCCCGGTACATCGCCGAGAACGCCGGCCTCGAGGGCACGATCTGGGTGCAGCGCATCGAGTCCGAGGAGGGCACCACCGGCCTCAACGCCGAGACCGGTGAGCTCACCGACATGATCAAGGCCGGGATCGTCGACCCGGCCAAGGTCACCCGGGCGGCGCTGCAGAACGCGGCGTCGATCGCGGCGATGGTGCTCACCACCGAGTGCCTCGTCGCCGACAAGCCCGAGCCGCCCGGCCCGCCGGCCGCCCCTGGCGGCGGCGGCATGGGTGGCATGCCCGGCATGATGTAGCCCATGCATTCGGCCATCTGGGCGGGATCCGTGTCAGCATCTGCCACGAATCCCGCCCAGATGAAGAATTGGCACAATTCCCGCCCAGATGGGGGAGCGTGGTGAGCCGAGACGATCGCGTCTTACGCCCCTTTTGGTTACATCAAGCTGCGGAGTATCTCATCGGGCTGGTGCTCGTGGCGCAGGGGCTGCAGAGCCCGACGCCGGTGGTGCCGGCGCTCGCCGGCGGTCTGATCGTGGTGAACGCGGCGTGCGTCGACGGCCCGATCGGCGCCTTCCGGCTGTTCTCCCGCCGCACCCACCGGTGGATCGACCTCGTGGTGATCGGTGTGCTCGTCGTCGCCGCCGCGCTCCCGTGGCTCGACGTCGACAACACCAGCCGGCTGCTGCTGGTCATCGTCGCCGTCATCCTCGGCGTGGTGTGGTGGAACTCGTCGTTCGCGCCTCCCGTGACGCGCACGCGGGAACAGCCGATCGACCGCAGCGACGCGGTCGGGCGCTTCGCCGGGCGCGCCGTCGGCAACACGGTCAAGGCCGCCCGCCGCTGGCACCGCTAGCGTCCAGCAACGATGGCCACCAACGACTCCTCAGGTTTCGAGCGGCCCGCCCCCGACCTGGCGAAGCTGATCGCCGCCTGGGAGCAGTTCGAGGCGGGGGAGGAGAGCCCGGGCAAGGTGCTGGCGAACCTCAAGACCGCCGGCCTGCCCGAGGTCCTCCGCCAGCTCGCCGACAGTGGGTGGGTGCCATCCTGAAGCGCCGGCCCGGCGGCGCCCAGTACATCCCCCGGCCGGCGACGTGGACGGCCGGCGATGCCGCCCCGCCGGCGGCGCATCCGCTTTCGCTGTCCGTCGCCGACGTCGCCGTCGCGCTGAGCGACTCGCCACCTGGCCGGTCACTGGCGCCGGCGTTCCCGGAGGCGCGGTTGTCCGCCGTGCTCGTCGCCCTTGCTGACGGCGAGCACGGCGCCGAGGTGCTGCTCACCCGGCGGTCGATGGACCTCCGCCACCACCGGGGCGAGGTCAGCTTTCCCGGGGGACGCGTCGATCCCGGCGAGACGCCCATCGACGCGGCGCGGCGGGAGGCGAGCGAGGAGGTCGGGCTCGATCCCGCCCTCGTCGAGGTCGTGGGTGAGCTCGAGCACCTCAACACCGCGGTCAGCCTGAGCTACATCGTCCCGGTCGTCGGCCGGCTGGCCGCACCGGTCGCGGTCCAGCCGACGAGCCCGGAGGTCGAACGGGTCTTCTGGCTCCCCCTCGCCGAGCTCGTCCGCCCCGACACCTACCGATCCGAGCGATGGGGCCGAGCGCCGACCGACCGGCTGCTGCACTTCTTCGAGCTCGACGACGAGACGATCTGGGGCGCGACGGCGACCATGCTCGTCGACCTGCTCGAGCCGGCTCTGATCCACCCGAGGTTTTCGCGCCACCGGAGGTTTCGCGGCGCCCCGTCCGGCACGGAAACACCTCGGGTGACGCTGAAACACTCGGATGGTCAGGCCAGGGACTGGAGGAGCTGCCAGGCCGCGGCGACGTGACGCCACTCGGTCGTCCGGGAGCCGATCGAGACGCGGAGGGTCGATCGTCCGTCGAGAACGGTCCTGGTGAACAGCACCGACCCGGTGGCGTTGGCCCGCTCGATGAGGCGGTCGGTGGCGTCATCGCCGGCCGCGAGCCGGATGCAGAGCAGGTTCAGCGGGTGCGGGGCGACGATCTCGAACCGGTCGTCGGCGCGCACGAGCGCGGCGAGGCGCTGGGTGAGCTCGACGTGGCGGCGGATCATCGCTGGATCGCGGCGACACCGTCGACCCGGATCGTCAGCCACAGCTTGAGGGCACGGAAGCGCCGCCCGAGCGGAACCTGCCAGTCGCGGTAGTCGATCGCCGCGCCGGTCTCGGCGGCCGCCGAGCGGAGATACTCGGGCAGGATGCTCAACGCGCCGAGGAGCGCCGTGCGATCCGCGGTCCAGTAGAGGTCGCAGTCGAAGTTCACCCCCATCCACTTGTGCGGGTTCGTGCAGTAGCTGTCGGCGTACTCCAGACCCTCGTTCACCCACCGGTGCTCGGGCGTCAAGGCGGCGATGCCGCTCATCGCCGCGTCGACGTGCACCCACACCCCTTCCTCCCGACACGAGGGGCCGATCTCGGACGTGGGGTCGAACGCCATCGACGACGTCGTGCCGTGGGTCGCGCAGACGAAGAACGGCACCAGTCCGGCGGAGCGGTCGGCGGCGATCGCCTCGGCCAGCGCATCCGCGCGCATCGCGAACGACTGGTCGTGGGCCACCAGCCGTAGCCGGTCGGTGCCGATCCCGGCGATGCGCAGTCCTTTCTCGACGCTCGAGTGGGACTGTTCCGTCGCGTAGCCGACCAGGCGGCTCGTGTCGCCGTCGGCATTGACGGCGCCCGCCGTGGCCCGCCACCGCGCCGAGCAGATCGCGACGAGGACCGCCTCGCTCGCCGACCCCTGGATCACGCCGCCCCCGGCGGTGCTCGTCGAGGCGAACGGCTCGGGAAGGCCGAGCAGCTCCACCATCCAGTCGAGCACCAACGTCTCCAGCTCGGTGCACGCGGGCGACGTCACCCAGCTCATTCCCTGCACGCCCAGGCCGGCCGCGAGCAGCTCACCGAGGATCGACGGATACGTCGTGTTCGACGGGAAGTAGGCGAAGAAGCTCGGGTGCTGCCAGTGGACGATGCCCGGCAGGACGACCCGTTCGATATCGGCGCGCACTGTTTCCCAGGTCTCCGGGTCGGAGGGCGGCGATGCCGGCAGGGTGGCCCGTACCGCGCCGGGCTGCAGGTCCGGGCTCACCGGGTAGCGCTCGACCCCCTCGACGTAGTCAGCGATCCAGTCGATCAGCTGGTGGCCGGCGCGGCGGAACTCCTCTGGCGTCACGGCGGCGCACACTACGCAGGACCCGCCAGGCGATGAAGGCGAAGCCGACGAGGACCAGCGCGAAGACCAGGAGCTGGCGCCAACCGCCCCGCGCCTCGCTCCCGCACTCCGGCCGCGGGAGGGCGCTGACGCAGTCGCTCAGGTTCTGATCCTCGGGGGGGAGGAACGGGTTGTCGACGATCGTGGTCGGTGGTGCCGTCGCCCCTGCATCCCCCGGCCCCCCGCCGCCCGCGGCTGACAGCCCGAGGGCGACCGCGGCAACGACCGCGAGCAGGGCAGCCGAAACGGGGTCACGGCCAGGTTCTACCAGCGCCCTCTACGATCAGGATCTTGAACCGTAATTGCGTTCCCCGGCCACGCAGCCGTCGCTGGTCGCTCGTTCGCTGGCGCTCACTCGCTCGCATTGGATGCTCTGATGATGCCGGACACCGTGCTCGTGGTCGATTTCGGGGCGCAGTACGCCCAGCTCATCGCCAGGCGGGTGCGTGAGCTGGAGGTCTACTCCGCGATCGTGCCCAGCGGCATCACCGCCGCCGAGGTGCGCGAGCGCCGGCCCGCCGCCCTGATCCTGTCGGGTGGGCCGAAGAGCGTGCACGTCGACGGCGCGCCGTCGCTCGACCCCGAGATCTTCGACCTCGGGGTCCCGGTCCTCGGCATCTGCTACGGCGCCCAGCTCATCGCCCAACAGCTCGGCGGCACCGTCGGTCGGGGGATGCGGGGCGAGTACGGCCGGGCGAAGCTGCGTCGCGAAGGCGCCTCGGTGCTCCTTCCGGACGAGGCCCCGGACGTCCACGACGTGTGGATGAGCCACTTCGACGCCATCACCAGGGCGCCGGACGGGTTCACCGCCACGGCGTCGACCGACGACGCCCCGGTGGCCGTGCTCGAGGACGACGACCGGAAGCTCTACGGGGTCCAGTTCCACCCTGAGGTCGTCCACTCGCCGTACGGCATGGGCGTGCTCCGACGCTTCTTGTACGAGCGGGCCGGGCTGGCCGGTGACTGGACGATGTCGTCGATCATCGACGAGCAGGTGGCGCACATCCGAGCCCAGGTGGGTGCCGGACGGGCGATCTGCGCGCTGTCGGGCGGGGTCGACTCGTCGGTCGCCGCGGCCCTCGTGCACCGGGCGATCGGCCACCAGCTCACGTGCGTCTACGTCGACACCGGACTGATGCGCAAGGGCGAGAGTGAGCAGGTCACCGAGACGTTCCGTCGGTCGATGGGGATCGAGCTCATCCACGTCGACGCCGGTGATCGGTTCCTCGGCCGGCTCGCCGGGGTCACCGACCCTGAGGTCAAGCGCAAGCTCATCGGCGACGAGTTCATCCGCGTCTTCGAGGAGCAGACCGGCGGGCTGGTCGAGGCCGAGTTCCTCGTCCAGGGCACGCTGTACCCCGACCTCATCGAGTCGGGCGGCACCGACGGCACGGCCGCGGTGATCAAGAGCCACCACAACGTCGGCGGACTGCCCGAGGACATGACGCTGGAGCTGATCGAGCCGCTGCGCGAGCTGTTCAAGGACGAGGTGCGCCGGCTCGGCCACGAGCTCGGCCTGCCGGACGAGATGGTCTGGAGGCAGCCGTTCCCAGGGCCGGGCCTGGCCGTGCGCATCATCGGCGAGGTCACCCCCGAGAAGGTGGCCCTGCTGCAGGACGCCGACGCGATCGTGCGCGAGGAGATCGCCGCCGCCGGCCTCGAACGCGAGATCTGGCAGGCCTTCGCCGTGCTCGCCGACATCCGTTCGGTCGGAGTCATGGGTGACGAGCGCACCTACGGGCATCCGATCATCGTGCGGGCCGTCACGAGCGACGATGCGATGACCGCCGACTGGGCCCGCCTGCCGTACGAGCTGCTCGAGCGGATCTCCAACCGGATCATCAACGAGGTCGCCGGGATCAACCGGGTGGTCTACGACGTCACGTCGAAGCCGCCCGGCACGATCGAGTGGGAGTAGACGCAAGCCACGCGCAAGCCAGCGGCTGTTGGCCTCCACCGTCACCGGCGCGATAAGTGACCTGGCGGGCGTACTGCGACGGGAGGCCATCTCATGGAACATCACGACGACGTGTCGCCGTCGGACGCTGCTCAAGGGTGGCGGCGCGCTGCTCGCCGGCGCCACCGTGGCCCAGGTCGCCGGGCCGGCGTCGGCGTTCGCCGGTGAGGCGGCCGAATCCGGCGACCTCCTCGTCGACGACCGCTCCGTCGGGGGGAAGAGCCCGATCCCGCCCGGCGAGGTCCTGGAGTGGCTGGACAAGGTTCCGCCGAAGCCGCCGGACGTCGATGTCACCGGCCAGCTGCAGGTTTGGGAAGAGCTGGACTCCTTCTTCACGCCCGCGGACGAGTTCTTCTGGGTCGCGGCACTATGGCTTCCCCCCCACGGCTTCTCTCACCCCGTATCGCCTGACGATCGACGGGCTGGTGGACCGGCCCCAGAGCCTCACCTTGGCGGACCTCAAGCGCCGCACCCGTCGCGAGGTCGACTTCACCATCGAATGCTCCGGGAACGCGGACACCAGCACGGAATGGTTTTTCGGCGCCGTCGGCAACGCCCGCTGGGCGGGGACGCCGCTCGCTCCGCTGCTGCGACGTGCGCGCATCCAGGACACGGCCACCGAGGTGGTGTTCTGGGGCGCGGACGAGGGAACCGTGACCATCCGCGACAACGTCGGGATCCTCAGCGGTGGCGGTCGGGCACCGTCGAGGACCGGCGAGGATGGGCTCGACCTGACGATCACCGAGCAGTTCGCCCGCAGCATGAAGCTCGAAGACGCGATGAACAGCGACAACCTCATCTGCTTCGAGATGAACGGCGAG
>CAVWJT010000011.1:0-59010 GCA_963755235.1 uncultured Acidimicrobiia bacterium | reverse complement strand
CGGCTGCCACAAGAGCACGGCTATCCCGTCCGGCTGATCGCGCCCGGCTGGTACGGCGTCGCCAATGTGAAGTGGCTCACACGCATCGAGGTCACCGACCATCGCTTCGCCGGCCGGTACATGGCGCGCGACGACGTCACGATCCGGGAGGACGAGAGCGAGCACTGGACGTTTGAGACCGTCGGCCCCGACCGCCTGAAATCAGCGCCGGCCAAGGTTGTGGGACGACGGCCGGTACACGATCTTCGGCGTCGCCTGGGGCGCACCGATCGCGGAGGTCGAGGTGCGGATCGACGATGGCCCGTGGAGGCGGGCCGAGCTGGTCGGTCCCCGTCACCCGCCGCCGGACGACCGGATTCGCGTGGAGATTCTGGACCCTGCCCTGGCCATCGCCTTCGGCGGGAGAGCACACCATCACGTCCCGTGCCATCGATGTCGACGGCAACGTCCAGCCCCCCCCCGACGACCCGTTCCTCGTCGGCAGGCAGACGTATTGGGAGGCCAACGGCTGGATCACCCGTCAGATCGACATCCCGTACGCCCCCGGCTTTGTGTCACCGCATAGGTCGTCGATCGCGTGAATTTGGTGACACAAGTCTCGAGGCCAATACAACCAAGCGGTTGACAACCACGTCCGACCCCGGCGTAGATTGTGTTCAACCGAATGGTTGAACAAGGAGGGTGATGGCGGCAGACGCGCTTTCCCGGGTGTTCTCGGCGCTGGCCGATCCCACCCGGCGTGACATCGTGGCCCGGCTCGCCGTCGGCGACGCCACCGTGAACGAGCTGGCCGAGCCGTACGCGGTGACGGTGCAGGCCGTGTCCAAGCACCTCAAGGTGCTCGAGGACGCCGGTCTGGTCAGCCGCACCCGTGACGCCCAGCGCCGCCCGGTGCACCTCGAGGCGGAGGTCTTCGACCTGATGACGAAGTGGATCGAGCGCTACCGGCGCCAAGCCGAGGAGCGCTTCCGACGACTCGACGACCTGCTCTCGCACGATGCCCGACGAGCCTGACCACCCATCACCGACCCCGATCAGCCCACCGACCACGACAGGAGCACACGATGTCCGCCCGCACCCATGAGACCGCGATCGTCGCCGATCCCGACCTCCCGACGATCCGCATCACCCGAGAGTTCGACGCCCCGCCCGAGAAGGTGTTCCGTGCCTTCACCGATCAGGAGCTGTTCGCCCACTGGGTCGGACCACGCAGCATCGACGACCCGGATCGAGCGCTGGGACGCCACCACCGGCGGTCACTACCGCTACGTCGCCGGCCGCGAGGGCGAGGAGATCGCCTCGTTCTACGGCTCGTTCCACGAGGTACGACCGAACGAGCGCATCGTCCAGACGTTCACGTGGGAGGGCGCGCCCGACGGCGTCAGCCTCGAGACGATGACGTTCGTCGATCTCGGCGACGGGCGCACCCGCATCGAGAGCGTGTCCGTCGTCGACACGCATGGAAGCCCGCGACGCGATCATGGCGAGCGGCATGGACGTCGGCGTCAACGAGGGCTACGAGAAGCTCGACGAACTGCTCGCGTCATGACCACACCGGCCGACAACCACCGCCGCGTCGCCGGCACGTTCACCGATCGGGTACGGGGCGTGTCGAGCCGACGGGTGGGACGCCCCGGCGCCGGTCGCCGGCTGGACGGCACGCGACGTCGTCGGCCACCTGGTGGAATGGTTCCCGGGGTTCCTCGCCGGCGGCTCCGACATCCGGCTGCCGTCCGGGCCGTCGGTCGCCGACGACCCGGCCGGTGCGTGGCAGGCCCAGTGCGACGCCGTGCAGGCCGTGCTCGACGACCCGTCGTCGGCGGAGCAAGCCGTTCGTCAACCCCCACATCGGCGAGCTCCCGCTCCCCGAAGCGATCGACCGCTTCTACACCGCCGACGTGTTCATGCACACCTGGGACCTCGCCCGGGCCACCGGGCAGGACGACACCCTCGACGCCGAGTACTGCGCCGAGCTGCTCGAGGGCATGATCCCGTACGAGGAGGCGATGCGCGGGTCGGGGCAGTACGGGCCGGCCGTCCCCGTGCCCGACGACGCACCCGCGCAGGACCGGATGCTCGGGTTCATCGGCCGCGACCCGAACTGGCGCCCCGGCTGACCGATCACGCACCGCGCGGCGAGCGGCTTGAACGGATTTGCCCAATCGTCACAGCTTGGAACCTCAGGGCAGTCAGTGACGTCTTACGTCGAAACGTCCCAGCGGACGGACCCCCAAGGAGGTTCCCCCATGACCGCTGCGCCCTCGCGTCAACCGCGGCCAGGCAGGCGTCGCTCGCGCTACGTGATCGTGGCGGTCGCGCTCGTCCGCGGCGGTGTCGACAACCGCCGTCGAAGGCGCAACCGCCAACGGTGCTCCCGAGCCGGCGCCCCAACCCGTTTCCCGGCACCTCGCGTGCTCGTCGCTTCCTCGTGGTCTGGCGCTGACGGGCAATGGACCACACCGCGTCTGGAGGGTCACCCGCTCGGGCTCGGAGGTTCTCGCGGGCGTCACCAGGGGCGTCATCACCAAGGCGGTTCGGGGTCGTGACGGCACGATCTGGGTGGAGGCGCGCCGGGCGAGTCGGCCGAACGGAACGTGGCGGCGGATCGTGCGCATCGATCCCGACGGGGGCCGCCGCACGAGCGAGACCCGCGACGTCCGGCTGTCGCACGTTGGCGCCGTCGGTAGTCGGGGCCGCGTGCGACCGTCGCGACCTACATCGACCGGGATCGGGCGAGGCTTCCCGACGACGAGTTCGGCGGCGTCTACGTCGAGCGCTCGGACGGCGGGCGGCGCTCGGTCGGCATCGCCGGCGCACCCGAGTACTTCGTGGCGTCCGCCGCTCCGTCGGTTCACCGGGTTGCGGGAACGTTCAAGGCTGTCGTTGCGCTCGGCAGCTATGCGGACCTCACCGAGGCCTTCACCTACCGGAACCGGCGAGGCGGACCTGCTCGCGGACTGTTCGATCCCACAGACGAGGCGCCGTACAACGAGCCGCCGTTGTACTTCATGCCGGTCTTGTCACGCAGGGGCGTCAAGCTGTCGTGGCTCGAGGGACCCGATTGGTCGCAAGCGCAGGAGCAGCTGGTGGGCAACTGGAAGCTCGTGATCGCCGACAGCAGGACCGGCGCCGAGTCGTCGCGCTGTGTGGGTAGGCAGGAATGGTGAGGAGCTTCACCACGCCGATTACGACGGTCGCTACTGGGTCGGCACGTTCAGCCAGCGAATGCAGCGGGCGCCGAAGCCGAGCGAGCTTCGTGCGCGAGTGGTCGACACACGAGCGGAGAACCCGCGCGTGTCATCGAAGCGGGCTGCAGCACCGGGTTCGTCGCCTCGATCGACCGGTTCGCGAACGATTAGCCCCGCCCGCCCGCGGCCGGCGCGGATCACTTGTAGAAGCCGTCGCGCAGGTTGATGCCGTGCTCGACCCAGACCTTCAGCGCGGCAGAGCATCCCCGTCCACCCCTCGCAGTTGCCGTACGACGCCTTCTGCGTGGCCTCCGTGTCGCGCGAGCCCTCCTCGGCGATCGTGACGAGCGTGCGTCCGTCGTCGAGCCCCTCGAACTCCATCGTCACCGTGGTCTCGTACGCCTCGCCGTCGCTGTCGTCGTCGGCCTGCCAGCGCAGCACGATGCGACGGTCCTGCTGGACGTCGACGACGTGTACGGGGAACGCACCGGGGAAGTCGGCGAAATCCCAGACCACGGTGGCGCCGGTCTCCAGCCGGCCCTTCGCGCCGTTGGTCGTGAAGTAGCTGGACAACTGGTCGGGGTCGGCGACGGCCTCGAACACGTCGTGGACGCCGCGGGCGATGCGACCGGACACCTTGAACGTCAGGGTCATGTCAATCTCCTCTCTCTGGAGCAGTTATGTTATAATCTAACAACATGAACCGCAACCCGGTCGACGACGACACCTTGGACCGCGTGTTCAAGGCGCTGTCGGCCAGCACCCGGCGGGAGATCCTCGACCTGCTCAAGGACGGGCCCCGCACCACTGGCGATCTGTGCGCGGACTTCCCGGGTCTCGACCGGTGCACGGTCATGCAGCATCTCGACGTGCTCCACCGCGCCGGTCTCGTCGTCGCCCAACGCAAGGGTCGCGAGCGCTGGAACCATCTCGACGTGCTCCCGATCAAGCTGATCCACGACCGCTGGATCGGGGACTACGCGACGTCGGCGGTCGAGCTCCTCGCCGCCCTGAAGGCCGACCTCGAGACCATGCCGGCCTGATCACATGACGAATTCGTGCCGAGGGTTGCAATCACTTCGTAACGTTCCGCTATATTGCCGATCCGTCATGTACCGCCACCGCCATGGGGTAGCGCGGAGCATGGTCGTGGCGTTGGCCGTGGCTATGTTGCCGGTCGCCCTTCCGTTCGCCGCCGCTGCTGACCCGATCGACGACCAGCGGGCCGAGGTCGAACGGATCACCGACCAGCTCGAGGATCTCGAGGAGCAATCGGACATCCTCGCCGAGCAGTACGTCCAAGCGATCGACGAGAAGGAGCGCCTCGACGCCGAGGTCGCCAAGGCCGAGAAGCGGGTCGCCGCCAAGCAAGCCGAGGTCGCGGAACTGCGCGGCGAGCTGGGCGAGATGGCCGTGCGCTCGTTCATCGGTGCTGGCAGCAACGGTTTCGGTCCGATGTTCACGGCATCGTCCGAGCTCACCGACGACCTGCAGCGCGACCATCTCTCGAGAGTGGCGCTCAGCGAAGGTACCGCCACCACCGACGAGCTCGATCAGGCCGTCGCTGACCTCGCCGCCGAGCAGGCGGCGCTCGAGGACAAGCGCGACGCGGCGGCGGAGCTGGCCGAGGAGGTCGCCGCGGCCAAGGAGGCGACGGACGAGAAGCATGCCGAGTACGAGGAGGCCCGCGCCGACGCCGAGGCCGAGCTCGGCAATCTGATCAAGGAAGAAGAGGAACGCCGGGCGCGTGAGTCCTACGAGCGGATGCAGCGCGAGGCCGAGGAAGCGGCAGCTCGGGAGGCAGCCGCACGGGAGCAGGCGGAGGCCGACGACCAGCCGGACGCGTCCATCAGGTGGCGACAATGGAGACAGCGGCGACAGCGGCGGCGGGGGCGGCGCCCCGCCGTCGGGCGGTGGCGGTGGCGAGTCGCCGACCCCCACTGCGGATCCGGGTCCGGTCGACATCCCACCGGCATCGTCCCGGGCCGGGACCGCGGTGAACGCGGCGATGTCTCAGGTCGGGGTGGGCTACCGCTACGCCGCCGCCGAGCCCGGCGTGGCGTTCGACTGCTCCGGTCTGACGATGTGGGCGTGGGGGCAGGCGGGTGTGGGCCTTCCGCATCAGTCCGCCGGGCAGGCCGGGTCGGTGGCCCACGTGCCGGCCTCGTCCGCTCAACCGGGCGACCTGATCTTCTATTACAGCCCGATCAGCCACGTCGGCCTGTACATCGGTGGCGGGCAGATGGTGCACGCGGCGAACTCGAGTACCGGCGTCCTCGTGGCTTCGGTGAACTGGGGCAACGTCACTGCCGTCGGCCGCCCCGGCTAGGTCCACCGCGCCCGCGACCGTTACGTTCCCAAGCGCGTGGAGGGTCTCGACGGTCTCGATCTCGCTGCCGTCGGCCGCTGGGTCGAAGCGAACGTCGACGGTGCGGTCGGCCCGTTCGAAGCCGCCCTCATCGGCGGCGGCCGTTCGAACCTGACCTACGCCATCTCCGGCGCCGACGGTCGACGACTCGTCGTGCGCCGCCCGCCGCTCAGCCACGTGCTGGCGACCGCCCACGACGTGGCGCGCGAGTTCCGCATCATCTCCGTGCTCGGGCCGACACCTGTTCCCGTCCCGCCTGCGCTCGCGCTGTGCACCGACGAGTCCGTCAACGGCGTGCCGTACTACGTGATGGGCTTCGTCGACGGGGTCGTGCTCGACAGCCCGGCGAAAGCGGACGAGCTGGACCCCGCGACCAGAACGCGGGCGAGCGAACTCCTCGTCGACACCCTCGCCGATCTGCACGACGTGGACATCGACGAGATCGGACTGGGCGATCTGGCCAAGCGCGAGGGCTACATCGAGCGCCAGCTGCGTCGCTGGCGGCGACAGTGGGCCGACTCCAAGACCCGCGAGCTCCCGGCGATCGACGAGGTCGCCGACCGACTCGCCGCGCGCATCCCCGCCCAGCGCGGCGCCGTCATCGCCCACGGCGACTATCGCTTCGGGAACTGCCTGACCGACCCCGCCACCGGGAGCATCAACGCCGTACTCGACTGGGAGCTGTGCACGCTCGGGGACCCACTCGCCGACGTGGGTTACCTCGGCGTGTACTGGACGGACCCGGGATCCGGAGGCGGACGGCCCAACGATCCTTCGGGCGGCGCGGGGTTCCCGTCCTATGCCGATCTGCTCGAGCGGTACGCCCGGCGAACGGGCCGCGACCTGTCCGGCATCGACTACTACGTCGCGTTCCAGTCGTGGCGGCTGGCCGTGATCGGCGAGGGGGTGTACGCCCGCTTCCTGCACGGGGCGATGGCGAGCGCGGACGACGTCGGTGCCGAGGAGCTGGCGCGGATGAGGGCGGGCACCGAGCAGCTCGCCGCCGCCGCGCTCGAAGCGGTCAGCCGGCTGCGATGATGGAACCCATGCCTCTCGATGGTGACTACGAACCGAACACGATGCAGTGGGTGCGGGACCAGGTCGATGAGTACGAGTCGTCCGGCGGGACCAAGGGCACGACCCTCCGCGGCATGCCGGTGGTCGTCATGACGTCCCGCGGGAACAAGTCCGGCAAGCTGCGCAAGACCCCGGTGATGAGAGTCGAGCACGACGGGCGCTACGCCGCGGTGGCCTCGCTCGGAGGCGCGCCCAAGAACCCGGTCTGGTACCACAACCTCATCGCCGACCCGCACGTCGAGTTGCAGGACGGCACGGTGACGATGGACATGGTCGCCCGCGAGACCACCGGCGAGGAGCGGGCGGAGTGGTGGGAGCGCGCCGTGGCGGCCTATCCCGACTACGCCGAGTACCAGCAACGGACGGCCCGGGTCATCCCGGTCTTCGTGC
This sequence comes from uncultured Acidimicrobiia bacterium, assembly GCA_963755235.1. Taxonomy (GTDB): domain Bacteria; phylum Actinomycetota; class Acidimicrobiia; order Acidimicrobiales; family Ilumatobacteraceae; genus JALZMG01. The sequence goes on along the minus strand of CAVWJT010000011.1, from coordinate 51,987 downwards.
TCGAACCCGCCGCGGGCTGACCGGAGCCGGCCGCCCCGCTGTCAATCGGGTCGCTGCGGCCAGACGATGTCGACGCTGAGCCCGTAGTGATCGCTGGCGAGGATGCCCGTCAGCGGCTCGTGGAAGGCGAGCGACGCCGAGAGCACCCGGCCGGCCGACCCGGTGCGCAGGAACGGGTCGCCGACGAAGACGTAGTCGATCCGTTTGCGGTTGACGTTCATCGAGTCGGCGATGGCGTTGGCCCGCCAGTCCTGCGTGTAGCCGGGGCCGTCGCCGGCAGCCCGCCACGCGTCCTGGTATCCCGTCGTGCGGTCGTCGAGCGCGGTGTGCGAGCAGAGGAAGCGGATCTCGTCGCTGTCCGGTTCGGCATTGAAGTCGCCGCACAGGATCGGCGGCATCGCGTCCCGGCGTTGTCCGGGCGCGCCCAACGTGTCGAGGTCGCCACGCGCCTCCCGGATGATCTCGTCGATCGCGAGCACCTGCCGCTGCCGGTGCAGACCGTGCGTCGGGGCGGGGGCAAGGTGACAGGCGAAGACATCGAGACCAGCGGTGCGCACGTGGAGGAGCTCCCACGGCACCCCACCCACGACCAGCTGGTCCCCGGTGGGCGATCGCTCCAGCGACGCGACGGGAAGGCGATGGTACGTCGACTCGTCGATCGGCCACCGGGAGAACACGGCCGAGCCGAAGAGCAGCGATTGGTCCGGCCACAGCTCGGCGCTGAACGGCGCTCCACCGAAGCTCCACTGATAGCCGAGCTCGGGCGCCTGCTCGGCGATCCAGCCGGCGGTGTTCGCGGTCCTGTCGTCCTGCCAGACCTCCTCGAGGCAGACGACGTCCGGTTCGAGCCGGTGCAGCCAGGCGACGAGCTCCAGCCGGCGCTCGGCCCATCCGGGTTCGAGCAGGGAGCCCGCGTTCAGCTGTACGACCCGGAGTGCGCCCTCAACCATCGGGACAGACTAGGTACCGGCCACGAGCGCCTCGTTGGCCGGCGACGGCAGGAGCGCGGCGAGGACCTCGTCGGCGGTCGGCATCGTCCCGATCTCGGCCTGGATGCGCCGGGCGTTGGTGGCGATGGCGTCGTCATCGAGCAGTCGACCGACGACGGAGGTGACGGCTTCCGAGGTCAGCGCCGGTGGCGGGATCTGGAGCGCGACGCCGGCTCGCTCGGCGGTCGTCGCGTTCATGAACTGGTCGGCGCCTTGCGGGACGATCAGGTGGGGGAGCCCGTGGCAGAGGGCGGCGAGGATCGTGCCGGCCCCGCCCTGGGTGATCACCGCGTCGCAGAGCGGGAGGAGCGCGGCGTGCGGCACGAAGTCGGCCACCAGGACGCTGGGCGGTTGCGGATCGAGGCGCCGGAGATCAGCGCCCGGGCCGAGGGCCACGATCGCGTTGACCGGGAGCCGACGGAGGCCGGCGAGGATGGTCTCGAAGACCTCGATCGCGCCGTGGAAGATCGTGCCGAGCGTCAGGTGGATCGTGCGCTCGTGGGGAAGGGCGCGCAGCGTGGCCTCGTCCCACGGCAGCCGCTCGCCGAGGAGCACCTCCCCCGACGACGGTCGCAGAGCGACCCGGTTGCGGAAGGCCGCGATGGCGTCGTGCTGAAGGGACGGCGGACACGTGTCGACGTACGGGACGTCGAGCACGGTGGTGGACAGATCGGGCACGTCCCAGGCGCGGCACAGCTCGGCGAACGACGACTCGAGCCACGTCCAGGCGTCCGGCGCGAGGGGCCCGAGCCCGTGGACGACGTGCCTCGCTCCGCTGCGCGCCGCGGCGACGGCCCCCGCCAGGTCGCTGACCGAGTGCACGACCATGTCGGGCTCCCAGTCGACGGCTCGGGGAACCAGTTGCTCGGCGCGGCGGACGCTGCTCGCCCCGAACACACCGGCAACGACGGTGGGGATCCGTTGGTCGGGCGCGATGGAGCTGAGGTCGCCGACGGCGTCCCGGAACGCCGCGTCGGCCTGGGCCCGGCTGGGCCCGACCTCCCATGTGGGCAGACCACGCCGGGCTGCCTCGATCACGCCTTCCGCCCCCGACGCCACGACGACCTGGTGGCCAGCTCGCTCGGCCGCCCGCGCGAGGGGGAGGAGCGGCAGGAGATGACCATGGGCCGGGACCGTCGAGAACAGGATGCGCATGGATCCAGCGGACCACCATTGGGACCCCGAGTCATGAAGATCCCGTGGGCATTCGATGAAGAGGGGCTACCCCTGGTTTCCCGCCTCGATCCAATCGTCCTCGCGGCCGATCGACGCTGGTACCGGGGCGCCGGCGAGCGACGCCTCGATCTCGGCGACGGCGCGGTCGGTGCGTCCGGGCGCGTGGTGGATCACCACGAGTCGAGCGGCTTCAGCCTCGGCGGCCAGCGTGACGGCGTCGTCCACGGTGGCGTGGCCATAGCCGTCGGCGATCGCCTGCTCGTCGGCGAGGTACGGTCCGCCGTGGAGCAGGACGTCGACGCCGCGGGCCAGTTCGACCGCACCCGCCCGGCGCGCCGGGTCGGCCAGCCGTGGGCAGTGGTCGGGCAGGTAGGCGATCGAGCCGGCGGAGCTCTCGACCCGGTAGCCGTACGTGCGCCCACCCTTGTGCTCGATCTCCGCCGCAGTGACGGTGAAACCTTCGATGGCGTGCCGGCCTGTTGGCAGCGCGCCGAAGCTCCACGATCCCAGGAGGCCCTCGGGGCCGATCGGAAAGTGCGGCGGCGACATCGCCCCGCGGAGCACCGCGACCGCATCGGCCCCGTCGCCTTGCGCCGGAAGCTGCAAGGCGACCTCGGCGTCGGCGCGATCGGCATTGGCGAGGAACGGGAGTCCTTGGGTGTGGTCCCAGTGGAGATGGGTGAGCAGGATCGAACCGCGCAGCGGGGCGCCGTCCAAGACGGCGCCCAGCTTGCGTAAGCCCGTCCCGGCATCGAGCACCAACCACCGGCCGTCCGCCGCGGGGATGGCGACACACGAGGTGTGCCCGCCGACCTCGGCGAACTCGATGCCAGGAGCGGGAGTGGAGCCCCGCACCCCACAGAGCAAGACGTTCATGACGCGGCCGCCGAAGCGCCTGGAGGCGCCGGCGTGCCGAACCGGGACGTCCCGTCGAACGACGCGGTTCGGCCACCGACTCTCCCTCCCGCGGCGTCACGTACCGGTGAGTTCCTCGCGCCGGTGACCCTGGCTGAGCTCGCGCAGCGCGTCGTGCTCGATCTGCTCGCTGGTGGCGATGGCGATGCGGCACGGGGTCACCGCCCGCAACGTCGACGTGCGCGTGCCGCCCTCGAGAATCGCCCGCTCGCCGAGCACCGCCCCTGGGCCGACCTCGCCAATGACGGTGCCGTCGACCTCGACGGCGAGGACGCCGTCGAGCACGAGGTACAGCTCGTCGCCGGGCGCGCCCTGCTCGGTGAGCACGGCACCCTCCTTGAGTTTGCGCAGCCGCGGCTTGGCGTCGCCGCGCATGATCGTGAGCGAGAGCTGGCGCTCGAGGGCGGTCTCCACCGCGGTGACGAACGCCGGCGTGTCGGTGTCACCCCACGGAGTGTGGCGGCCGAACGCATGGCGGTACCAATCCTTGTAGTCGGTGCTCCCCGCTTTGGCGGAGAGGCGACCGTCGGCGTCGTACACCCAGTGGCGGGGGAACCGGCTGGCCCCCAACAGCTCGAACTCGCTGCGCCCGTCGGCGTACATCGTGAGGCCCAGGGTGGACCAGGCGAGCGGCGCCCGGAACTGGACGAACGGCGGGTGGTTCACCCGGCGCGGCGCCGGCACGCCGGTGCGCCCGCCTGCGGTCTGCTCGAAGCGGACCCAGCCCTCGCCGAACACCGGCTCGGCCTGCAGCGTCGGCATCTGGGCCGCCTGGAACGTGACGCCCTTCGCGGCCAGCTCGAGGCGGGTGCTCCCGATCCGGGCACCACCGCAGTAGCCGGCTCCGACGATCGCGCCGCCATCGAGCTCGATCCAGGCGCCCAGCTGGTTGGCGAACCGGAACTTGTCGCTGTCGCGCCAGGCGTCGAGGGTGGCACTCTGCGCGGCGGTGTCGCTGCCGGCGATCTCGTCCGGGAGCGGGTCGTCGTAGTGGGCGACCGTGGCGAGCGCCGCCTTGCTGGCGCCGGTCACGGCCCCCGAGGGGATCCACGACACCGCCGTGACTCGTGATTCGATCCGTCCGCTGGGAATCTGCATGACGCCACGATCGGCTGTAGCGGTCCGGTTCGCCACCATGGTGACCGGCTTCGGGAGGTGATGCTGGCATCCCCTAGTGCCGGAGGTCCGCCCCCTTGTTGGGCGGGCCACCTCCGGTCATCAATGGGGGCGTGGGCGAGGACGAACGCGACGGGACGATCACTGTGCTGCTGGCCGACGACAACCTGCTCGTGCGCGAGGGGGTGCGGGCGCTGCTCGCGCTGGAGCGCGACCTGGAGGTCGTCGGTACCGCGGCGGACTTCGACGAGCTCCTGGCGGCGGCTGAGGCGACTCGGCCCCAGGTGCTCGTGACCGACATCCGCATGCCACCCACCTTCCAGGACGAGGGCATCGAGGCGGCCAAGCTCGTGCGCAAGGGCAACCCCGGTACCGGGATCGTGGTGCTGTCCCAGTACGACGATCCCGAGTACGCGATCTCGCTACTGCGCGAAGGCGCGGCCGGCTACGCCTATCTGCTCAAGGACCGGGTCGCCGACGGCAACCGTCTGGCCCGCGCGATCCGCGAGGTCGCGACGGGTGGCTCGATGCTCGACCCCGAGATCGTCCAGGCGCTGGTGTCCCCGGTGCGCTCCACCGCCGACCTCACGGACGACGAGGACGCGCTGCTCCACGACATCGCCGAGGGCCGGCCGGTGAAGGCGATCGCGGCCGCCCGGAAGACGACACCGGAGGCGGTCAACGCCACGGCCGAGGCCCTGTTCATGAAGCTGGCCCGCGGCGCGAGCGACGGCCAGTCCGGCGCCTTGCGCCGGCTGCGGATGCTCCAGCAGGCGATCCTCGAACGCGAGGAGCAGGGCGAGACCCTCAGCCGGCTGCTCCCGGGCGGACTCGCCGAGAAGCTGCGCGCCGACCCGCAGGGTGGCCGGCGCACCGAGCGCCTCGACGTCACCGTGCTGATGTCCGACGTGCGCGGCTACTCGGGGATCGCCGAGCACACCGATCCGACCGTGCTCGCCGGCCAGCTCAACGAGCACCGCCAGGAGATGAACACGGCGATCCTGGCCGAAGGTGGCACCGTGATGCAGTACGTCGGCGATGCCGTGATGGCCGTGTTCGGCGCGCCGTTCCCGCAGGACGACCATGCCCTGCGCGCCGTCAGAGCCGCGTGCGCGATGCACCACCGGCAGGACGAGGTCAACCGCGGCTGGGGCGAGCGGGGGATCGCACCGTTCGGGCTGGGGATCGGGATCTCGACCGGCGAGGTCGCCGCCGCGCTGCTGGGCAGTGACGAGCGGCTCGAGTACACCGTGGTCGGCGACACCGTCAACCTGGCCCAACGCCTTCAGGACCTGGCGCGACCGGCGGGGGTGACCGTGTTGAGCGAGGCCACGAGGCAGGCGGCGGCAGATGCCGTCGACGTCGATACACTCGGTGACCAGCTCGTCAAGGGACGGGAGACGCCGGTGACAGTGCACCGGCTGGTGGCGGTCGCAGATCTGGTCGGCGAGAGTTCCGGACCCGCGACATGAGCGGAGCAGTGAGGGAGATTGATCATGACTGAGGCGGTGGTCGTGGCCGAGCAGGCGGACAACGCTCCGGCGGATGCCGGTGCGGTACTCGCGGTGCGGGGATTGCGGCGGACGTTCGAGGCCGAGTTGGCCCCGGTGCGCGCCCTGCGCGGCGTCGATCTCGACGTGTACCCGGGCGAGTTCGTGGCGGTGATGGGACCGTCGGGCTGCGGCAAGTCGACGCTGCTCAACCTCGTCGCCGGGCTCGACCTCGCCGACGAGGGGACCATCGTGATCGCGGACGAGGAGATCACCGGACGGGACGAGGACTGGCTGGCCCGCATGCGCCGGCGTCGCATCGGCATCGTCTTCCAGTTCTTCAACCTGCTGGAGGGGATGACGGCGCTGGAGAACGTGGTCCTCCCCGCCGTGCTCGCCGGCTCCAAGCGCAAGGCCGCCGAGAGCCGGGCGCGGGGTCTGCTCGATCTGCTCGGTGTGGGCGACAAGGCCAACGCCATGCCGGCCGTCCTCTCCGGTGGACAGCGCCAGCGCCTCGCCATCGCCCGCGCCCTCGCCAACGAGCCCACTCTGGTGCTGGCCGACGAGCCCACGGGAGCACTCGACACCGACGGCGGCCTCGAGGTGCTGGAGCTGTTCCGGCGCCTGCACAACGACGGCCAGACGATCATCATGGTGACCCACAGCGACGAGGTCGCCGCCGGCGCCGACCGCATCGTGTCGATGCGCGACGGCCGCGTCGAAGCCGGCTGAGCGAGCGTGACAGGATGCGCGCGGTAGGGCTCGTCGCGCGCGCCGAGCTTCGGCGCCGGCGACTGACGCTCGCCGTACTCGCCGTGCTGACGGCGGTGGTCGTGGCGACGGTGCTCGCCACGCTCGCCGGAGCCAGACGCACCTCGTCGGCCCTCGATCGCTTCATGGAGGCGACGGCGGCACGCGACCTTCAGGTCGTCGTCAACTCCGCCGACTTCGTCCGTCAGCCGGCGCGCGTGGACGAGCTGCGCCAGCGCCTGGCAGGGATGGATGGCGTCGATCTCGTCAGTGCGATGACGATGACGCCCATCGCCGTTTCCGGTACGCCATACGACTTCGGCGCCATGGCCAGCCCTGACGGCGGCTACTTCCGGACCGTCGACCGGCCGATCGTCCTGGCCGGCCGGCTGCCGGCGGACGGAGCCGTTGACGAGATCGCGCTGAACGAGACCGCCGTGGACCAACTCGGCTTGGGTGTGGGTGACCGGGTGGCGGGACCGACGTTCACCCCGGAGACGACGGCCGGTTTCCTCGACGACGCCGGGGGGACGGACGAAGCGACAGGGCCGACCATCGAGCTCACCGTCGTCGGCACCGTCCGCACCAGTGACGAGCTGGCCGTCCATCCCACCACTGAGAACCCCGGCGGGATCGTCTCGCCGGCCTTCTTCGACGCCCACAGCGGGACCAGCGGCTTCACCATGGTCGGCTACGGCCTGCACGTCGACCGATCGGTGGTGGACGATGCCGCCGTGCTCGCGCTCGTCCGAGACGAGGTCGGCGAGCAGTCCGATGCGTGGGTGGAATGGGTCGAGGGGACCTTCGCCGGCGAGGTCCGCAGCGCCCACCGGTCGCTCGCCACCGGCCTGCTGGTCTTCGCCCTGGTCGCCGCGATGGCCGGCGTCTTGACCGTCGCCCTGGCCGTCAACCGTCAGCTCACGGTCGCTCGGGGCACCCACGCGACCATGCGCGGGCTCGGGATGGAGCGCCGCCAGCGGGCGTTGGCGATCGCCGCACCGAGCGCGCTCGCCGTCGTCGCCGGCACCACCGGCGGGGTGCTCGCCGCCGCCGGGCTGTCGCCGCTCTTCCCCGTGTCCGTCGCCCGCCGGGCCGAGATCGCGCCCGGCTTCGAGGTCGACGTCGTCGTGCTCGGGTGCGGTGCGCTGGCCCTCGCCGCGGCGATGCTGGCGTGCGTGGCCTGGGCGGCGGTCCGCGCGACGATCCGACGAGCACCGGCCGGCTCGGGTCGTCGGGCGCTGGCCGTTCCCGCGGGGCGCGTCGTGCAGCGGGCCGGTCCGGCGGCGACGGTCGGCGTGACGATGGCCGTCGCGTCCGGGGCCTCACGTCGCGGTGTACCCGCCCGCTCCGCCGCTCTCGGCGCGTTGGTCGGCGTGGCCGGTGTCGTCGGTGTGGCGGTGTTCCTGGCCAGTGTCTCCACCAACCGCGACGAGGCGTACCGGTACGGCTGGACGTGGGACACGTCGCCCGACCTCGTCACTGGAAGCGAGGCCGAGGCCGCGGCGGTCGTCACCCGCATGGCGGACGACCCCGATCTCGCGGCAGTCGCGGACGTGGCCTGCGGTCCGGTCGGTGTCGACGGCACCACCCTCTACACGTGCGCGATCAACGACTGGAAGGGGGCCACGGTGGCGCAGACCGTCGCCGGCCGGCTGCCGGTCGCGCCGGTGGAGATCGCCCTCGGACGGTCCACGATGCAGCAACTCGACGTCTCGATCGGCGACACGGTGCGGTCCGCCAAGGGCGACGTCCTCACCGTCGTCGGGGAGACCGTCATCCCGATGATCGACAACGCCGAACCGGGCCACGGGGCGATGATGACCGTCGCCGGCCAGAATCAGCAGCGGGCGTCAAAGGGTGGGCGATACCTCCTGCTGACGTATGCGGAGGGAGCCGATCGCACCGCGCTGGAACACCGCCTGGAGGCGGACTACGGCGTGTCGTTCTCGCCCTATTCACGACCGGACCCGCCCGGCCGGCTGCAGCAACTCGACCTGATGGGCGGGCTCCTGCGGGGCCTCGCCGCGTTCCTCATCGCCCTCGGCGTGGTCGGGTTGGTGCACTTTCTCGGGGTGTCGGCGCGCCGCCGCCGCCACGAGTTCGCCGTGCTCCGTGCGCTCGGTTTCGTACGGCGTGACGTCAGCCTGACGATGTCGTGGCAGGCGATCAGCATCGCCGCGGTCGGCGTCGTCGTCGGCGTGCCGCTCGGGGTGATGGTCGGCCGTTGGGCGTGGCTCGCCGCGATCGGCTCGGTGGGCATGGTCGACACGCCCGCGATCCCGATGGTCGCGCTGGTGACCGTCGTACTCGTCGCCGTGGCTGGCGCCGCGGCGCTCGGTGCGATCCCGGGCTGGTTCGCGGGACGCCGTCCCCCCGCCGACGCGTTGAGGTCGGAATAGTGTCGGCGTCAACCGTCGTCGCCGGCGCGCAGTTCCGCCGCACCTGGCGTCCGCTTCTCATGCTCGGTGTCCTCGTCGCGCTGGCGTCCGGTCTGGCGATGGCGGGGATCGCCGGCGCCCGCCGCACGGCGAGCGTCCTCGACCGGGCCGTCGAGCGCACGCAAGCGTGGGACGTGCTGGTCAACCCCGACGAGGGCCAGGGTTCGGCGCTCACCCTCGAGGCGATCCACGCGCTGCCCATGGTCGCCGACGCGTCACGGATGGACGCCGTTTTCGTCGTGCCTGAGGGGGGTGTCGCGTCGGAGGAGGAGATGGAGCAGTCCCCATTCCCGTTGGTGAGCGACGGTGGTGGTCTCTTCCGCTTCGCCCGTCCCATCGTCTCGGCCGGACGGCTTCCGGATCCGACAAAGCCGGACGAGCTGTTCGTCGACCGCAGCTATGCCGACGACGCCGGCGTCGAGATCGGTGATCGCATGCGGTGGCGCATCGTGCACACTGACAAGCTGACCGAGTTCTTCACCAGCGGGGACGACCGGTCGATCGCCGAGGTCACGGGGAGTCCGGACTTCGGCGTTCCGATCACGATGACTGTCGTCGGCATCGGCACGGCCCTGGACTCGCTGGTCGTGGACGAGGGCTTCGAGCCGCAAGGGGTCTACGCCACGCCGGCGTTCATGGACACCGCGCCCGACCCGATCGCGCCATACTGGGGCGCATTCGTTCGTCTCACCGACCCGAGCGAGGTGGAGGCGTTCCGCACCGCGGTTGACGCGTTGGTGCCCGACGAGCTCGTCGTCTACCAGACGTTCGAAGCCACGCGTCCGAAGCTCGAGCGGGCCATCAGCCCAGGAGCGGTGACGCTCCTCGCGTTCGGTCTGGTCGCCGCCCTGTTGGGCCTCCTGCTGATCGGCCAGGCGATCTCCCGCCGGCTGCAGCTCGACGCCATCGACGGCGCCGTGCTGGCCGCGCTCGGGACGACGCGGCGGGAGCGCTTCGCGGCCGCCCTGCTCCGCATCGCCGGGGTCGCCACGGCGGGCGCCGTCCTCGGCGGGGTCGTCGCCTGGCTGCTCTCGCCGACCGCCCCGGCCGGTCCGGGGCGCCGCATCGAGCCCGACCCCGGTTTCCACGTCGACGCCGTCGTCCTCGGACTGGGCGTGGCGCTCACGATCGTGTTCGTCGTGGCCCTGGCGGCGCCGATCGCGTGGCGCAACGCCCGGGTCAGTGCGTCGGCGATGGCACCTGGGCACTCGTTCGTGGGCCGGTGGCTCGCATCCAGCGGCGCCCCGCTGTCGGTGACGACCGGTGTGCGGTTCGGGCTCGAGCCAGGCCGCGGGTCGACCGCGGTGCCGACCAGAGCCACGATCGTGGCCGCGGCGACCGGTGTGGTGGTGGCCGTGGCCACGCTGGTGTTCGCCGGCAGCATTGACGCGGTCGTCGCGACGCCGCGGCTCTACGGCGCCGACTGGACGTCCGCCGTCGAGTTCGCCGGCATCGAGGACGAGCCGTCGCCGCCGCCGGAGGACTACCCGAAGGTCGAGCGGCTCATCGCCGCCGATCCCGCCGTGGAGGCGTCCAATGTGGTCGGGATCACCGTGGTGCGCCTCGACGGCCGCCGGCTCCCGGCGATCGCGTTCGCGCGGAGCGGGTCGATCGGACCGACGATCGCCGCGGGACGGGCGCCGGACGAACCGGGCGAGGTCGCCCTCGGCCGGACGACGATGAGTCGGCTCGGCGTCGGGATCGGCGATCACGTCGCTCTGGACACACCTGCGTTCGATGGCCCGGCGGAAGTCGTCGGTCGGGCCGTGTTGCCCGGGGTGGGGCTCTATCAGGCGTCCGACAAGACGGCGCTGGGCGAGGGGGTCGTCGTCGACCTGGAGGCGATCGATCAATTCGACGCCAACACCCACAACGTGTTCGCGATCCGCATGGCGGAGGGCGCCGATCCCCAGGCGCTGCGGGAGCGGTTGTCGACGTCGCTGGCCGAGTGGGGCGACATCTACCTGCAGGACGTGGGCCGCCCGGCCGACGTGCAGAGCCTCGAGCGCATCCGCCGGCTCCCGCTCGTGCTGTGCGCCGTGCTCGCCGGCCTGATCGCGTCGACCGTCGTCCACGCTCTCTCCACGGCCGTCCGCCGGCGGCGCCGCGACCTCGCCGTGCTCGAGGTCCTCGGCGCGTCCCGCCGCTCGCTGCGCTCGGTCGGCCTGTTCCAGGCCCTCACCGTCGCCGTCATCGCCGTGCTCGTCGGTGTGCCGCTCGGCATCGTGCTCGGGCGGGCGGCGTGGTCGGCGCTGGCCGAGGCGTACGGGACCGCCGCGGAGCCGGTGGTCCCGGCGGGCGCGCTGGCGCTCGTCGCCATCGTCGTCCTGACGCTCGCGGCCGTGGCGGGTTGGTTGCCCGCGGCCCGCGCCCTACGGCGCAGCCCGTCCGACATCCTGAGAACGGAGTGAACTGATGACCACCGTGATGCCGGGAGTGCAGACTTCGACAGTGGCTGTGACCGCCGAGCCGGCGCGGGCGTGGACCCTTGCGGCCGTCGCCGGCGCGCTGCTCGGGATCGTCGGCGCCGTGCTCGCCGTGATCGGTGGCTCGTCGATCGGTTCCGGCGACGCATGGCTGGTCGCCGCGGCGATCGGAGTGTGGGCCGCCGGCGCGGTCCTGCTCGCGGTGCGACGACCCTCGTGGCCCCTGGCCGGCGCGGTCGGGCTCGTCGCCCTGTTCGCCGGGATCGCGCTGGCGCTGACCGATCGGGCCGCGGAGAGCGCGGGGGCCGGCGACGGGCGCGCGTTCGCGCTGACGGCAACGCTGGCCGCCGTCTTCCAGATCGCCGTCAGCCTCCCGGACGGCCGCCTTTCCCGCCGGCGCTTGGCGTTGGTCGCCGGGGGCTACCTGGCCGCGGTCGGCGCCGGGTTCGCTCTCGCCGCCGACGCCCCTGCCGTGCCGGCGGCGCCGCTGGTCGTACTGGGCCTCGTGCTGGCCGCCGTCGCGGCGGTCGTGATCGTCCGGGGCTGCCGGCGCGCGACGGCGCGCGATCGGGCGCGCCTGCAGTGGGCGGGCTGGGCAGCCTTGGTGACCGCCGCCGTCGGGTTGGCGGCGTGGGCGTTGTCGGGACTGACCGGCTGGCCCGAGCACGTGCCCGTCGTCGTCGTGGTCATGTCGGCGAGCGCTCCCGTGGCGCTGGTGGCCTCGACGGTCGAGCGGGCCCTCGGGCTCGTCGGCCGGGTCCTCGTCCACACGATCATCGCGACTGGCATGTTGGTCCTCGTCACCGGGGTGTACGTGCTGGTCGTCGTCGGGTTCCGCGGGCTGCCGGAGGGTGAGGAGCGGGCGGTGCTCGCCCTGTCGATGGTCGCCGCGGCGATCATCGGGATCTTCTCGCTCCCGGTCCGCCGCCGGCTCGAGGGGTTCGCCAACCTCCGTGTCTACGGCGAGCGGGAGGCGCCCGAGGAGGCGCTGCGGACGTTTGCCACCAGGATGTCGCGCGCCGTGCCGATGGACGAGCTCCTGCTCCAACTGGCCGAGACGCTGCGCAAGACGATGGCGCTCGGGTCGGCCGAGGTGTGGACCGGAAGCGACGGCGTCTACGAGCTCGCCGTCTCTGTCCCCGACCGCTCGGCGCCGCGCCTCAACCTCGGTGCCGACGAGCGCGGCGTCGCCGCCCGCGCCCAGGTGTCGGGCAACGCCTGGCTGGCGGTGTGGATGCCGGCGCTGCTCGCCGGGCGCGATGGAGCTTCGGTGCGCGTGGCCCCGGTCGCCCATCTCGGCGACCTGCTCGGGTTCATCGTCGCCGAACGTCGAGCGACCGACACCGACTTCGACGAGGAGGAGGACCGGGTGCTCGGGGACCTCGCCCGCCAACTCGGACTCGCCCTCCACAACGTGCGCCTCGACACCGCCCTCCAGGCCAGCCTCGACGAGCTGCAGGTGCGCAACACGCAGCTGGTCGCGTCACGGACCCGCATCGTCGCCGCCGCCGACGAGAGCCGCCGCCGGATCGAGCGCAACCTCCACGACGGCGCCCAGCAGCACCTCGTGGCGATGGCGGTCAAGCTGGGTTTGGCTCGCCAGCTGCTCGATGCCGATGCGGCGACGGCGGCGACCATGCTCGAGGAGTTGCGCGAGGACGCCCAGGTGACGCTCACCGAGCTGCGCGAGCTCGCCCACGGCATCTACCCGCCGCTGCTGCAGACCCGCGGACTGCCCGAGGCGCTGCAGGCGGCCGCCAACCGGGCCGTGTTGCCGACGAGCGTCGAGGCCGGAGAGCTGCCCCGCTTCGATCCGGATGTCGAGGCCGCGGTCTACTTCTGTTGCCTCGAGGCGATCCAGAACGCGGGCAAACACGCCGGCGCCGACGCCCAGCTCACCGTGAGCATCGGACACGCCGACGGGGTGTTGACGTTCGCCGTGCACGACGACGGCGCCGGGTTCGAACCGGCGACGGTCGCCGGCGGCCACGGCTTCGTGAACATGGAGGACCGCCTCGGCGCGTTCGGGGGCACCCTGACGGTCACCAGCGCACCCGGCGAAGGCACGACGGTGGAGGGGCGCATCCCCGCGGCGTGAGCCGGCGGTGTCGGGGCATTCCGGGTCCTCTTGTGCGCTTGTGCCGGCGCGCTTAGGGTGGTCGATTGACCTCGTCAGATCGGCGAGGCGCCGATCCGGACCTTGTCGGTGACTCCTAAACAGTCAGGAGACACTGCCATGAAGGATTTCCTTCGTCGTCGAGGTCCGACCATTGTGGTGGCCGCCCTCATGTTCGTTGCCGGCGGCGCGACCGTGACCACCGCCCAGAACCTGATCACGGGGGCCGACATCAAGAACGGCTCCATCAAGACCGCGGACCTCGGCAAGGGTGCGGTCAACACGAAGAAGATCGCCAACAACGCAGGTCAAGGCCGACGAAGATCGCCAACGGGGCGGTGAACGGCAGCAAGATCGCCAACAATGCGGTGAACTCGGCGAAGATCGCCAATGGCGGGGTGGCGAATGCGGACCTCGCTGCGAATGCGGTGAACTCGGCGAAGATCGCCAGTGGCGGGGTGGCGAATGCGGATCTCGCCAACAATGCGGTGAACTCGGCGAAGATCGCCAATGGCGGGGTGGCGAATGCGGACCTGGCCGCCAATGCGGTGAACTCGGCGAAGATCGCCAGTGGTGGGGTGGCCAACGCCGACCTGGCTGCGAATGCGGTGAACTCGGCCAAGGTTGCGGACAACACGATCACGTCCGCCGACATCGCCAACGGCACGATCGCCGATCGGCGACATCAGCGCCGCCGCCAGGACCTCGCTTGACGGCCTACAGCGGGCCGAACTGGGGCGTCATGCGACCGCAACGTGATCGGCAACGGCGACTCCTATCTGCGAGGCCGGACCCGGTTTCGTGCAGGTCGGAGACCCGCCCATGTGACGTGGAGATCACGCCGGCGCCGCTCGGTGTCGGAAGCCTCGGCCTCCGTACCGGCGCGCCCGACCGACAAGCGGCCTTCGGCAACGCAGGTCGACTTCCTCGGCGATCCTGTCGCGGACCTCACCGCGGTCTCGTTCCATGTGTTCACGACCGGCGAGAACATTGCGATCCACCCGGCGAACCTGCCGCGTATCGCCATCGAGATCGTCGCCAATCTGACGCCGGGCGTCGGCGACTTCACCACGATGGTGTACCAGCCGCCCAACACATCCATCGCCGGGATGGCACGACGTTCGACGCGTGGCGACCTTGCCGAACTGGTGGCTCACTGGTGCCGAAGGCGACGCACGACCGGGTGCAATCAACGCGACGATGTGCACGCTTGTACGACCTGATGGACGCCTTGGATGACGGCGGCACGCCGGCCCTCATCGGCACGGTCGGAATCTCGAAGGGTACGGACTTCGCCTTCTCCGGCGCGGTGGACGCCCTGCGGATCAACGACATCGTCTACGACTTCGAGCCCAACGGCGTCTTCGAAACGCACCGACGCCGTAGTCGCCCCATCACCGGTTTGTGTCACCGCTTTCGCGACCCCTCGGCGAAATCGGTGACACAAACGCCTAACTGGCGACTCGTTCGTCCCAGATGCGGCGGAGCAGCGCCGGGCTCATGTCTTCCTTGTGGACGTAGGCGGCGGCGCCGCAGGTGCGGGCGTCGGCGGGGAGGTCGTCCTGGGTGTAGGTCGACAGCAGGATGACCGTGGTCTCGGGGTCAGCCGTGAGGATGCGGCGGCTGGCCTCGATGCCGTTGATCCCGGGCAGGTTGATGTCCATCAGGACGAGTCCGGGGTGGTGCTCGCCGGCCAGGTCGAGGGCCTGCTCACCCGACTCGGCTTCGGCGATGACCGAGAAGCCCGGCGCCAGCGCGACGACGGTTCGCGCGACGGAACGGAACGGCGCCTGATCGTCGACGATCAGGACCGGCACGTCGCCGTTCGACGAGTGGACGTGGTTCTCGGACATTCTGGTTTCATCGTCGCACGCCGGGGCTCCGCCTCCCAGGGTGCCAGCAAGCCGACTGGCGGGGGTGCTAACCCCCCTGGGCCCCGTCGGACAGGAACAGCAGCACCGCCTTGACCCGGCGGTGGACATCCTGCTCCTCGCTCAGCCCGAGCTTGGAGAACAGCGAGTTGATGTGCTTCTCGACGGCCCGCACGCTGAGGAACAGCGACTTGGCGACCGCCGCGTTGCTCTTGCCCTGGGCGATCTCGCCGAGCACCTCGCGTTCGCGCTGGGTGAGGTCGTCGAGGGCCGACCGCTTGCGGGTGCGCGAACCGAGCAGCGACTCGACCACCTTGGGGTCGACCACCGAGCCGCCACCGGCGACCTCGCGGATCGCGGCCACCAGCTGGCCCGGCTCGCTGACCCGCTCCTTCAGCAGGTAGGCCCGCCGCTCCGACCCGCGGGCGAACAGGTCGAGCGCCCAGCTCGCTTCGATGTGTTGCGACAGCACCACCACGCCGAGCTCCGGATGGGTGTCGCGCAGCGTCAGCGCCGCCTGGATGCCCTCGTCGGTGCCGGTCGGCGGCATCCGGATGTCCGTGAGCACGACGTCGGGTCGGTGCTCGTCGACGGCGGCGAGCAGCTGGGGCAGGTCGTCGACGGCGGCGACCACCTCGACCTCGTCCTGATACCCGAGCATGCGCAACACGCCCTCACGCACGATCAACACGTCCTCGGCGATCACCACCCGCAACGCCATCGGGCGCGAACCCTATCCGTCGGCCGTGTTGGGACGGTCGAACGTCCACTTCGTCGCCCGCGCCGAGAAGTCGTCCTCCCGCTCGATGATCGCGAAGGCCCGCTCGGGAACGACCTCGAACACGAGGTTGGCGCGGAGGAAGTCGGCGGTCAGCTCCGGGGCCATCGGGACGTACTTCGACAGGTAGCGGGCGATCCACGTCTCCCTCCGTTCGCCGTCATCGAGGATCGCCGCCGTGCCCTCGATCGAGACGCACTCGACCGTGTCGTCGACGGTGAAGGCGGCGTGCGGGTTGGCGGTGAGGTTGGCGGCCTTGCGCGATCGCGGTCCGCAGGAGAAGGCGAAGCGGTGCTCGTCGTCCGCCCAGACGCCCCAGACCGGGAGGGCGTGGGGGCGGGCGTCGGCGGACGCCGTGATGACCCAGAAGTTGCGGTTGGTGGCCAGCTTCTCGGCGGCCCAGGACCACGGCAGCGGGTTCCACGACGCGGTGTCGACGCCATAGTCGGGCATGTGCGGACGTTCGGCGCGCGGCTCGGTCATGCAACCAAGGTAGAGGCAACGCATGAACCGCCCGCGGTGAGAGGTGAGCGGCCTCTGGGCGCTCACTGCTCACAACACGGCGTGCGGCTACCGCGTGAAGCCCCAGTCGAGCAGCGCGACCGCGGCCTCGTTGCGGGCCGCCTCGGTCGGCGCGCCGAGCACGGCGACCACGATCCGCCGGCCGTTGCGGGTGGCCGAGCCGAGCAGGCACCAACCGGCCTCGGTCGTGCGGCCGCTCTTGATCCCGTCCGCGCCGGGGTAGATGGTGAGCAGATCGTTCGTCGCCGGGTACCGCAAGTCGTGCAGCACGGCGTCGGGGCGGTCGACGGTGAGCTGGAACGTGGGGTTCGACATCAGGTGGGTGCCGAGCCTGATCATGTCCATCGCCGACGAGTGCTGGCCGTCGGCGTCGAGCCCGGTGACGTTCACGGCGTGGGTGTGCCGGAGACCGAGGTCGCTGGCCGCGCCGTTCATCAGCTCGGCGTACGCGGCCTCGTCGCCGGCGATGTCGCGGGCCAGGGCGCGGGCCGCGTCGTTGGCGCTCACGATCAGCATCGCCCTGATCAGCACGTCGCGGGGCAGCTCCTCGCCCGGGATCAGCCCGATGTTGGACTCCTCCGGATCGAGCAGGAGGTTGTCGGGGATCGTGATGATCCGAGTCGGTTCCCCGGCGTTGTAGGCGACCTTGGCGGTGAGCAGCTTCATCAAGCTGCCGACCGGGAGTTCCGCATTGCGGCGCTTGGCGGCGAGAAGCTCGCCGGCGCGCATGTCGAACACGGCGTAGGCGGCGACGTCGACGGCGGGGACGGTGGTTGCGGGAGGCGCCGCGGTGGTCGGTGCCGCCGTTGTTGGCGCGGCGATGGTGGTCGGCGCGACGGTCGTGGTCGGTGCCGCGGTCGTCGTGGCCGGGGCGACGGTGGTGGCCGCCGGCGCCGTCGTCGCCGCGGTGGGCGCGACCTCGACGACCGAGGTGACGCCCGGCAGACCGCCGAGGGTGGCGGTCGTCCCGGCACCGCGGTCGGAGCTGCAGGCTGCGCCGAGGAGCGAGCCGGCCAGCAGCACTGCCCTCACCCGCCGCGGATCCATCGCTCCGAAGGTACCGTGTCGTCAACCGCGAACTGCTTGGGGGTGACGCCAGTGAGGCGGAGCACGGATCGAATCCTGACGACGCACGTCGGCGCGCTGCCGGCGCCGCACGACGTGTGGGGTCGGGTCGACGTCGACGAGCAACGCTTGCGCGACGCCGTGGCCGAGGTGTGCGCGGCGCAGCGTGACGCCGGTCTCGACTTCATCAACGAAGGCGAGCTCACCAAGGGCGGGCACTGGATCGAATACCTCCCGGCCCGCCTCGGTGGCTACGAGCCCGCGGGACATTCCGGCGCCTACGGCGAGTTGCTCCTCTCGAGTACCGACTGGGTCGAGTTCCGCGACTTCTACCTCGCCGTGCTGCAGAACGGCACGCTGTTCGAGCAGTCCGGAGCAGCGCAGCACGTGCCCGAGGGCGCCGAGGAGACGGCGCAGAACGTGGAGGACTGGGTGGCGGCGGCGCCGATCCACTACCGGGGTCAGGCCGCCCTCGATCGGGAGATCGCGGTGATGAAGGACGCCGTGGGTGAAGCTCCGGTGTCCGACGCCTTCCTGACCACGACCGCGCCGCTCAGTGTGGAGCCCGGGCGGGAGAAGGGCATGTACGCGACCGACGAGGAGCACGTCTACGCGATCGCCGAGGCGATGCGGGTGGAGTACGAGGCGATCGCCGCCGCCGGCTTCCAGGTCCAGGTCGATGACGCCTGGCTGGGCGCGCTCTGGGACCGCATCGGGATCCCTCTAGGTATGGACGGCTACCGCAGGTACTGCCAGATGCGCTGCGAAGCCTTGAACCACGCCCTGCGGAACATCCCCGAGGAGCAGATCCGGTACCACCTGTGCTGGGGCAGCTGGCACGGCCCGCATTCGGCCGACCTGCCGTTGCCGGACGTCGTCGACATCATGCTGTCGATCAAGGCCCAGACCTATTTGATCGAGGCCGCCAACGTCCGCCACGAGCACGAGGTGCAGTTGTGGGAGGACACCAAGCTGCCCGACGGCAAGATCCTCGCCCCGGGCGTGGTGACCCATGCGACGTCGCTGCTCGAACACCCCCAACTGGTGGCGAATCGCATCCAGCGCTTCGCCGAGCTCGTCGGCCGGGAGAACGTGATCGCCTCCACCGACTGCGGATTGGGGTTGCGCCTGCACCCGTCGATCGCGTGGGCCAAGCTGAAGGTGCTCACGGAGGGCGCCCGGCTGGCATCGGCCGCCTTGTGGTGACGAGTCCCAGGGCCGCGTCGAGGATACTGTCGTTCGATGCCCGCGCCTTCGGTCCCGTCCACTCACGTCGATCTGCTCGACGCGTCCGTCGCCACCCTGGCGACGATCGGCCCCGACGGCCGGCCGCAGGTGTCCGGCGTCTGGTTTCTCGCCGACGACGGTGTCGTGAAGGTGTCGCTCAACGTCAACCGCCAGAAGACCAAGAACCTCGCCGCCAATCCGGCCGTCACCGTGTACATCCAGGATCCGGCGAACGCCGTTCGGTACCTCGAGATCCGGGGCGACGCGACGCTCGAGGACGACGACGGGTACGCGTTCGCCGACCGTATCGGTGCGAAGTACGGCGGCGCCGACCTGCGGGCCATGGACGGTCCCGACGGGCGACGCGTCGTGGTCACGGTCGACCCCGTCCGCATCAACGCCGTCGACCTCAGTGCCGGGTAACTCCCGCGGCGCTCACGTCCCGATCGCCGTCGTCTCCTGCTCGCCGAGGTAGCTGGAGAGGATGAGCTGGTGGTCGGCGCGGAGCGTGTCGGCCGTCTCCTGGAGGACGAGGTCGCCGTGGGACAGCACGTATCCGCGGTCGGCAACGGCGAGCGCGATCTGGATGTGCTGCTCCACCAGGAGCACGGCGCAGCCACTCTCCTTGGCGTACGTGGTGACGACCGGCAGGAGCGCCTCGACGATCACGGGGGCGAGCCCGAGCGACAGCTCATCGAGCAGCAGCAGCCGCGGCCGTCGGGCCAGCGCCCGCCCCAGCGTCAGCATCTGCTGTTCGCCGCCCGAGAGCAGGCCGACGCGGCGGTCGGCGAGCTTGGCGAGTGCCGGGAAGTATCCGAAGGCGACCTCGGGGTCGACGCGCTCGCCCCGGTAACCGATGCGGAAGTGCTCGGCGACGGTCATGCCGAAGAACACGCCTCTGCCTTCGGGGACGTGGGCGATGCCGAGTCGGGCTCGGGCGGTGGGCGACCGTCCGGCGATGTCGGACCCACCGACCCGGATCAGCCCCGCCATCGGCCGCACGAGGCCGGAGATCGCCCGCAGTGTGGTCGTCTTGCCGGCCCCGTTGGGACCGAGCAGGGCGACGACCTCGCCGGCGCCGACGTGCAGGTCGAGCTCGCGCACGACGGCGGCCGCGTCGTAGCCCGCCGACAACCCCTCGAGCTGGAGCACGGGAACGGTGGTCGTCACTTGGCGACCCGATCCATCTCGCTGGCGGCCGAGCCCAGATAGGCGACCACCACCTTGGGGTCGGTGCGCACCTCGTCGGGCGTGCCGACGGCGATCACCCGGCCGAACTCGAGCACGACGACCCGATCGCTGATCCCGAGCACGAGCCCCATGTCGTGATCGATGAGGAGGATCGGAGTACCCCGATCGACGATCTCGCGCAGGTGGCGGCCGAAGGCGATCGACTCCTGCGCGTCGAGGCCGGCAGCCGGTTCATCGAGGCAGAGCAGCTTGGGCCGCGCCGCCAGCGCCCGGGCGACGGCGACGAGCTTGCGCTGGCCCTGGGTGAGCTCGCTGGGGGTTACATCGGCGAGGTCGCCGAGCGCGAACACCTCGAGCGCCTCGTCGACCACGGATGAGTGGCCGCGCGGCCGGACGAACAACTCCTTGAGCGTCGTGCCCAGAGCGGGATGGTGGGCGGCGACGGTGAGGTTCTCCCGCACCGACAGGTCGTCGAACAGTTCGATCGCCTGCCACGTCCTGGCGAGCCCCCGCCGAGCACGGGTCTGCGGGCTGAGGTCCGTGATGTCGGAGCCGTCCAGCTCGACGGTGCCACGATGCGGCACGAACCCGGTAACGGCGTCCACGAACGTCGTCTTGCCGGCGCCGTTCGGCCCGATCAAGCCGACCAGCTCGCCCGGACCGACCTCGAGATCGACGTCGACCACGGCATGGACGCCGCCGAAGGAGACCGAGATGTGGCGGGCGCAGAGCACACTCACGGCTCACTCCCCAACGCGGCCGGCTGCCCGGTCGCCGGCACGGCGCCGTCCGCCGTCACCCCGCCCAGGCCCCGTACCTCGGCCGCGGCCGCCGCCTTCGCCCGCTTGGTCGCCTGACTCTTGCGCCATGTCGTGCCGGCGATGCCCTCGGGGTTCTGGATCAGCGTGACGATCAGGATCAGGCCACCGACGAGCAGCGTCCAGCTGCCGGAGATGTTGAACAGCTCCTGGAACGTGTAGGGCACGAGTCCTTCAGTGGCGACGAGCCCACCGATGACCGCCCCCGAGACCATCGTGATCCCGCCGATGTAGGCGAAGGCGACGAAGCCGAGCGCGATCAGGAAGCCGAACCGAGCCGGGCTGACCGAGCCGAAGTTGTAGGCGTACATCCACCCTGCCGTGCCGGCGATGAACGACGAGATCGCGTATGCCGCGATCTTCACCCGGGCAACCTCGACACCCGCCGCGGCCGCCGACCGCTCGTTGGCGCGCACCGCCAACATCTGCTGCCCGAGCACGCTGCGGCGGACGTTGGCGACGAGCAGGCAGAGCGCGATCGCGACGGCGAGGTACACGAAACCGAGCACCGAGCTGGGAACCTTCCCGTCGAGCCCACGGAACCCGGCGGTCGTGCCGATGTCGAACCCGAAGAGGCTCGGCTGGGCAACCGGGGAACCCCCGGACGCGGCGCCCCATCTCGTGTTGGCGAACCCGAACTGCTCGATCGCGACGACGCCGGCGAGGGTGACAACCGCGAGGCTGGCGCCCCGTACTCGGAGCGCGGACGTGCCGACGATCAGGCCGATGACGACAGCAGCGACGGAACCGACGAGCGGGCCCCACGGGAACCCGATGCCCGCCTTGACGACCATGTGCGACACCGCGAACCCGGACACGCCGGCGAGCGTGACCTGCACCAGCGAGACCTGGCCGACGAAGCCCGTGATCACGACCAGCGACAGGCACACGACGACCCCGACGAGGGAGAGCATCAGCGCCTGGCGGTACCCGAACGGCAGCACGATCAGCAGTACGGCCCCCACGACAGCCATCGCGGCGGCCGGACCTGCCAGCCGTCGCGGCCGCGGCGCGACAGGAAGCCGCTTCTCGACCAGCTCGCCGCGCGACGGCAGGCTCGCGCCGCGCAGCGACAGCGCGAAGACGAGGATCAGGAACGTCAGCAGCGCCTGGATGCCCGGCAACGGGTTCCCCCGGTCCTTCGGGAACCACGACAGCGTCGATGCGTAGAACATCAGCGACTGGCCGACCCCGATGGCGAAGCCGGCGGCGCACGCGATCCAGAGCGACGTGAACCCGGCGAACAGGGCGGCCGCGAGCGCCGGCACGACGAAGAGCACGAGCGTGCTCGAATCCGCCTGCGCGAGGGGGGCGGCGACGATGCCCATCGCGCCGGCGACCGCCGAGGCCAGCACCGTGTTCGTCATCGACAGCTGGTTCGGCGACAGGCCGACGAGCATGCCGGACACTTCGTTCTCCGACGCCGCCCGCGTGTTCAGCCCGAACCGGGTCCAACGGAACAAGGCGCCGAGGGCGAGCGCGATCAGCACGACGACCCCCGCCATCCAGAACCGGTTCTCGGGGATCGACGAACCGAGAACATCGAGGATTCTCGTGGTGAAGACGTTCGGGATCTGTCTGGACGCCGAGCCGAACCAGAGCAGCATCGTCGCCTGCAGGATCAACAGGATTCCCAGCGAGGCGACGAGCTTGGCGAGTGGTGACGAGGTTCGGAGCGGGCGGAACACGATCAGCTCGCTGATCACGCCCACCAGGATCGCCACCAGCATCGTGACGGCGACGGCAGGCGCGGTCGCGAGCGTGACGCCGAAGTAGTCGTCTCTCAGCGCCCAGAACGCGTACGCGGCGACCATCGACACGGCGCCGGTCGCCAGGTTGATGATCCCCGACCCGCGGTACGTGATGACGACCGCCATCGCGATCCCGGCGATCACCGCGCCCGCTCCGACACCGAGCAGGGCGAAGACAAGGAGGTCCTTCATCACCTACCGGGTACCGAGACGGCGGGCGGGGCGATCGATCCTGCGGAAGCTAGTGCCGCGGCACTAGCTCGGCGCCACCCATCCCTCCGGGGGCGGGTAGTAGTCGCCGGCCTGCTCCCACCCGGCGTCGGCGCCGTTGTACTTGTAGAACTGGGTGTGGTCGTTGCAGACGCCGGGCGCCTCCGGGTACTTGCCGCAGTCCAGCACGGGCGAGCCGAGGATCAGCGGGCCCTCGAACGCCTTCATCTCGGTCACGATCCCGTCGGACGTGAGGTCCTCGCCGAGAGCGTTCATCCACTTCGCCAGCGTCATGACCTGGCCGAAGCCGACCAGCACCCAGGGATCGCCGATGAACGCCTCCTGGCCCTGCGCGGTGAGGATGTCCGTGTACGGCGGCACCGAGGGATCGGTGGGGTCGATGCTCAGCGACGAGGCGACCGCGTAGATCCAGGCTGGGAAGTCACCGAGGCCCTCGATCGTGGCCGGCGTGATGCACACCGGGCTGGCGAGCACCTTCTCGTCGGGGATGTTGAGCTGCCGTTGCGCCTCGGCGAACTTGACGCAGTCGTTCGTGCTGATGACCGGCATCACGAGGTCGACGTTCTGCGCGTCAGCGGCGAGCAACGGGACCGTGAGGTCGGGCGCGTTGGGCGGGTAGGGCACGACGTTGATCGGGATGCCGAGCGTCTCGAACGCCGAAGCCTGTCCGGCGGCGGCGTCGTCCTGACCGGCACCTTCCGGATACACCAGCGCCGCTGACGTCACGCCCAAGACGTCCTCGGCGAACGTCGCGTACGGCGCCAGGATGTACTGAGCGCCGCCGTACAGGACCGCGGCGTTGTCCTGCTGCGTGTCGGCGGGGTTGACCGACACGCCGCCGATCACCGGCTTCGCGCCGGCGATCGCCGCGTAGAACGACTCGGTCCCGGTCACCGTCGGGCCCGTCACGACGGCGACGATCTCGTCGTCGTTGGCGAACTGCTGTCCGCACTGCTGGCCTTCCTCTTCGGTGTCGGCGATGAAGCACTGCACCACCTCGATCGGGCGGCCGCCGATCCCACCGGCCTCTTCGTTGATGTACTTGACACCGATGTCGACGCCGTCGTCGTTCGTGTCGGTGACGACGATCGAGCCGCCCTGCTGGTTGATGTAGCCGATCTTGACCGGGGGCAAGCTGGTGTCGGCGGCGCCCGATCCACCCACGTACCCGGCGAAGTCGGTGACCTTGCCCTCCACCTCGTCGGGCGCTGCCGTCGTGTCGCCCGCGGGTGCCGAGGTCGCCGCGCCGGTGTCGGCGGGTGTCGTCGTGTCGCCCGCCGGTGCCGTGGTCGCGGCGCCGGTGTCGGCAGGTGTCGTGGTGGCGCCCGCCGGTGCCGTGGTGTCGCCCGCCGGTGCCGTGGTGGCGCCGCCGGAAGTGTCGGCTGCTCCATCGTCGTCGTCGTCGCCGCAGCTGGCCGCAACCAGCACGCCGGCCACGAGCAGACCGATCAGTCGTTTCCGCCGCCGACCGGCCACAGAGATCCCCTGCATCCGCATGCTTGTTCCCCCATCTCCCGGTGGACCTTCCCCGACCGGAAGGTCCAGTGCGCAGCACACTACATGGCGTTCCCGCGTCGGTGCCCTGCCCGAACAGCGGACAACTACCACAGAGCGGTCACTGGATTACCCGGTACCGATGCGAGCGAGCGAGCGCCAGCGAGCGAGCGGTCAACAACGGCCTGCGTGGCCGGGGAACGCACTACTGGAAGGCCCGCTTGTCGTCGACGACCACGCGGTGATGGATCGAGTCGGCGAATTCGGCGTCCACGCTCGTCGAGTCCGAGCACGGGTGCCCCGACTGGTCGGGACGATGGACGAGCGCTCCCTGCCGTTCGAGTTGCGCCTGGAGCCGGGCGCTGTCGACATCGCGCAGCTCGACGGAGTCGCCGACGGCGTGCACGGCGGCCACGCCCGCCGCCTCACCCATCGCCCAGCACTCGGGGATCTCGCGCAGCGCGGCGTGCGATCGCGTGTCGGCGGAGAGGTTCCGTCCCGCCGCCAGCAGGCCGTCGAGACGCACGGGGACCAGGCTCCGGTAGGGGATCTCGAGCGTCGGGAACGACGGGGTCATTCCCGGACACAGCCCGATGCTGTCCGGGTAGCTCCCGTCGGCCAGCCAGTGGTCGATCGTGATGCGCTCGCTCCCCACGACCCGCCGCGCATGACGCGTGCCGACCTGCGATGCGGTGTCGAGGATCCAGGCCCGTTCGAACCCAGGGACGTTCGCGCGGAAGAACCGCAGTCCCTCGCGGGCGACATCGCGTGACACGAACTCGACGGCGGTGAGGTCGGCGACATCGAGCGCCGAGTATCCGGACATCTTCGGGGTGAGGAACAGCGCGACGGAGTCGTACGGGGTCGCATGGGCGAGGAGCTTGATGCCCTGCTCGGCGGCGCGCTTCATGACGTTGGCGAACTCGTCCTGGCGCAGCATGCGGAAGTCGAGGTAGCGCCGCATGTCGACGTTGCCGAACCGGAAGCTCGTGGTGAGCCGGGCGTGGGCGCTCTCGCTGTCGAAGTCGTCGTCGAACGCCGCACCCGCTTGGGCGAAGACGTCGCCGTCGCCGGTGCAGTCGATGACGACCGGGGCGGTCACGGCGAAGCGTCCCTGCTTGCTCTCGAAGATCACCCCCTCGATGCGGTTGCCGCTGGTGATCGCGGCGACGACCCAGCAGTGCATCAGCGTGTGGACGTTCGCCTCGCGGACGAGGTCGTGGGTGACGAGCTTGAGGACCTCGGGATCGACGGTCGGTGACCAGTGCACCATGTCGCGCAGCGCGGCGGTCCGGACCCGCCAGTAGGCGGCCTGCACCGGGTCGGTCGACCCCCACAGCTCAGGAGCCGGGCCGAGGGTCGCGTCCGGCCCGCAGCGGTCGATCAGCTCCGCACCGATCCCGGCCACGACGAGCCGTCCGTCCCAGTCGCTCATCCGGTCGATCCACGACACGAGCCCGCCGGTGGAGAGGCCGCCGAGGTGGTTGTACCGCTCGAGCAGCACGACGTCGGCGCCGAGCCGTCCCGCCGCGACCGCGGCAGCAGTGCCCGCCGGGCCGCCACCGACGACGAGGACATCGCACGTGCCGTACACGGGAGTGGACCGGGCCGGCTCCTCGAGATGGGTGGTCGCCGACGTCCTCACGGGGATCCGAGGGTAATCGGACCAGGTTCACAGCCTGTGGCCGACGAACCCATGAAATACTCCGCTCGATGAGCGAGGACCTGGCGCTGGCGTTCGAGCTCGCGGACGCCGCTGACGAGGTGTCGTTGGCGCACTACCGCTCGGAAGCGCTGCGGACGACGACCAAGGTCGATGGGACACCGGTGTCCGAGGTCGACCGCGCGGCCGAGCGAGCGATGCTCGAGATCGTGCGCGCGCGCCGTCCCGCCGACGGCGTCATCGGCGAGGAGATCGGCAGCCATCCGGGGCCGGGACCGAGACGCTGGATCCTCGACGGGATCGACGGCACCCACAACTACGCCGACGGACGCCCGGGCTGGGGCTCGGTCATCGCGCTCGAGGTCGACGGTGCCGTCACCCTCGGGTTGGTGTCAGCGCCCGCGCTCGCCCGCCGCTGGTGGGCGATCGTCGGCGAAGGCGCGTGGACCGCCGCCCGCCCTGACGACGGTCCGTTCGATCCAGCCCGGCGGACGCGGCTCCAGGTCTCCGGCGGGACCGACCTGGACGCGGCGTCGGTGATCGTCCTGCCCTGGATCGGGGTCATGGTGGGATGGCGCGATCTGGTGGCGCGCCGATTCAACCCGCCGCCGTCGCCGCGCAGCCAGTCGCTCGCGCTGGACGCGGTGATGGTCGCCGCCGGCGAGCTCGACGTCGCCATCCTCACGTTCGGCGGCGTCTGGGACTTCGCCGCTACCAGCGTGATCGTGGGCGAGGCCGGCGGTGTGTTCCGCGACGCGTGGGGCGGCGAGCGGATGGACACGGCGACCGGGGTGTTCACCAACGCGGCGCTCGTCGACCAGGTGCTGGCGGTGCTGGCGACGATGCGCCCCCCGGAGCCGGACCGCCCGCAGCTCGCCCGCACGACGAGCTCGCCGATCGGCGGCCCCGACGGTGCCGACGGTGACGATTGGCGACGGTTCGGGATCCGCCCGTTGCCCTCGATGTCGGCGCGTGTCCGTGTCCAGCACGCCCCACCGTTCGTCCTCGACATCGTGGACGAGCGCGCCGCCCACCTGGCCCAGCCGTTGGTCGGGGTCACCACTGACGGTGAGGTGCGGCGCGGCCTCCGGACGCTCGACGCGTCCCGGGTCGACACGGCGCCGATCACCGACGCCGCGCTGGCGTTCCTCCAGGCGCTGACCGGGCCGCAACGTCGCCAGGCGACGTTTTCCATGGACGCGGCCGAGTGGAGGATGTGGATCAACGTCCACATGAACCACTTCCGTCACGGCGTGATGCTGGAGGATCTCGCTCCGGCCGGCCGCGAGCTGGCGCTCGACCTGCTGCGCGCCACGATGTCGACGCGAGGTTTCGATCAGGCCCGCTCGGTGATGCGGCTGAACGAGCTGCTGGCCGAGCTCACTGGTGACCGGGAAGCGTTCGGTGAATGGCCGTACTTCATGTCGATCTTCGGCACTCCCGGCGCCGAGGAGCCATGGGGGTGGCAGATCGACGGCCATCACCTGTGCCTGAACGTGGTGGTGTTCGATGGTCGGATCGTGATGACGCCGTCGTTCATGGGCGCCGAGCCGCGCCGTGTCAGTCGGGGGCGGTTGGCGGGCACGTCGCTGTTCGACCCCGAAGAGGCGTTCGGGCTCGATCTGATCCGTTCCTTCGACGCGGACCAGCGCGACCGGGCGATCCTCTACCCGTCGATCCATCCCGACCACATCCCGCCGCGGTTGCAGAACCCGTTCGACGGCCGGATGCAGGCCGGCGCCTTCCACGACAACCTCGTCGCCCCCTACCAAGGAGTCGCCGGGGACGAGATGAGCGACGGCCAGCGGCGCGTGGTGCTGGCGCTGGTGTCGAGCTATGCGGGGTGGTGGGCCGACGGACACGCCGAGGTCCAGATGCGGGACGTCGAGGCGCACCTCGACGAGACGTGGTTCTCGTGGTACGGCGGGTTCGACGACGAGGCGCCGTTCTACTACCGGGTGCACAGCCCGGTGGTCCTGATCGAGTTCGACCACCATCCCGGGGTGGCGTTCGACAACGAGGTGCCGAGCCGGCATCACGTGCACACCGTCGTGCGCACTCCCAACGGTGGGGACTACGGCGCCGACCTGTTGGAGGAGCACCACGCCCGCTTCGATCACCGGGCGGTCAGGCGAGGTCACGCGTCCTGAAGGCCCCGGCGGCCGCGGCCAGCAACGTGACCGCCACCACGGTGAGGAACACGCCGGCGGCGACGACGGTGCGGCCGCTGACATCGGCGGAACCGTCGTGCCCGGAGACGAACACGATGACGTTGCCCAGCAGCAACCACTTCCGCCACCGGGCGACCGCGCTGCCGAGGAT
This sequence comes from uncultured Acidimicrobiia bacterium, assembly GCA_963755235.1. Classification (GTDB taxonomy): domain Bacteria; phylum Actinomycetota; class Acidimicrobiia; order Acidimicrobiales; family Ilumatobacteraceae; genus JALZMG01. The sequence goes on along the minus strand of CAVWJT010000011.1, from coordinate 23,638 downwards.
GTACTCGAAGACGATGATGTAACCGAACCCGGCGCCGAGGGCGATGGCCGTGTTGCGACCGAGCGTGGCGATGGCGAAGCCGATGCCCGCCGCCACGGTGGCGAGCGCGACGCCCCGCCCGACGACGCCGGCGAGCGACGCCAACGTCGGGTCGTCCGGTCCGAGCGGCCCGCCGTGGAAGGCCACGGCGGGCCACATGGCGAGGGCCACGAGGGCGAGCACGACGAAGGCGAACACGGTCATCGCGACGAGCACGGCGAGCGCCTTGGCCACGAACAGCCGCCCGCGACGCGGCTCCCAGGTCAGCGACGTCGTCATTCCCCGCGACGCGAACTCGGCGCCCACCAGCGACGCGCCCAATGCCCAGCCCACCAAGGCCAGCCCCGCGCTCACTCCTTGCAGGATGTTCCTGAGATCACTCCGCCGGAACCGCGGATCGCTCACCTCGCCGATCGACTCGTTCGGGAAGCACGCGTCGGCGACCTCGTCGGAGACCTCCTCGTCGCGTTCCACCCCGTGCGCGCGCAGGCAAGGCTCCGATTTGCTCTTCCGCGGCTTCGAGGCGTTGCTCGGCCTCGGCGACCCGCGCTTGGTAGGCCTCCTCGGAGAGTGAATCGCTGAACGCGAACGCCGCGAATCCGCCGACCGCGATCCCGACGAGCGCGAGCACCACCGTCAGCCGGACGAGCCGCCGGGCCGCGATCCGGCGCAACTCGGCGATCATCAGTCGCCCCATCAGCCCTCCCGTCCGGGCTGGTCGGTCAGGGCGAAGAAGGCGTCCTCGAGGCTCGTCTCGACGGGGCGCAGCTCCGTCGGATAGTGGCCGGCGGCGACGAGGGCCCGGGTGACGCGCTCGGCCTGCTCGGCGACGACGCCGACGCGGATGCGGTCGCCGTTGGGCTCGGCGGTGATGCCGGCGCGCCGGAGGGTGTCGGCGGCGGCGGCGAGGTCGGTGACCTTGACCCACATCGCCGCCGGGCGGGTGCTGGCCAGCACGTCGGCCACTGAACCGTGGGCGACGGTGCGGCCGCCGGCGACGATGGCGACCTCGTCACACACCTGCTCCACCTCGCTGAGCTGGTGGCTGGACAAGAAGACCGTGCGTCCCTCGTCGGCCAGCTGGCGAACGAGCTGGCGGACCTCACGGATCCCGGCGGGGTCGAGGCCGTTGGCCGGCTCGTCGAGCACGAGCAGCTCGGGGTCCTTCAGCAGGGCGATGCCGATCCCGAGCCGCTGCCGCATCCCCAGCGAGTAGCCCCGCACCAGATCGTCGGCCCGTTCGGCCAGCCCTACTCGTTCGAGCGTGGTGTCGACGGCGTGGCGACCGATGCCGGCCGTGGTGGCCAGCACCGTCAGCGTCTCGCGGCCCGAGAGACCCGGATTGACGCCCGGCTCCTCGACCAACGCCCCGATCCTCCCGACCACGTCGGGCAGACCGTGCGGCGATTCGACGCCCAGCAGCCGGCAATGTCCCGCCGTCGGTCGGGCCAGACCGAGCAGGCATCGAATCGTGGTCGTCTTGCCGGACCCGTTCGGGCCCAAGAACCCGAACACGCCGCCCGCCCGCACCGACAGGTCGAGTCCGTCGAGCGCCCGGACCCGCCCGCCCCGCCGACGGCGGTAGCTCTTGTGCAGGGCGTCGACCTCGATCACCGCGGTCGTCACACGACGAACGTAAGACCACCGACGGTCCCGGCCAATCGGGGAGATCCCTGCTCGACCCCTGGGACCCCTGAGTGACGCTCCGACCCCCTACCCTGACCCCGGATGTCCGCGCCTGCCGAATACGACGCGGTCGTGATCGGATCAGGACCCAACGGCCTCGTCGGCGCGATCACGCTCGCCCAGGCCGGCCACAAGGTCGTCGTGTTCGAGGCGGCACCGACGCCGGGAGGCGGGTGCCGCACCGCCGAGTTGACCGAGCCCGGCTTCCGTCACGACGTGTGCTCGGCGATCCACCCGCTCGGCATGGCATCCCCGGCACTGCGCGCCCTGCCGCTCGAGGAGCACGGCGTGCGGTGGGTGCAACCGGACGTGCCGCTCGCCCACCCGCTGCCGTCCGGTGCGGCGATCCTGCACCGCTCGGTGGACGAGACGGCGGCCGGGCTGGGACCCGACGGGCGCGCCTGGCAGCGACTGATGGCCCCGTTCGAGCGGGCCGGCCTGCCGCTCGTCGACGGGCTGCTCTCGCCGTTGTCGGTGCCGCGCCATCCGGTGGCGATGGCCCGGTTCGGGCTGACCGGGCTGCGCGGCGCGACCGGTGTGGCCCGCCGGTTCACCGGCGACTCGGCGGCCGCCCTCTTCGCCGGTGTCGCGGCCCATTCGATCCTCCCGCTCGACCGGCCGCTGACGACGGCGTTCGGGGTCACCTTGGGGGCCCTCGGGCATCTGGTCGGCTGGCCGTTCGCCGCCGGGGGCTCGCAGGCGATCACCGACGCGTTGGTCGCGATCCTCGCCGCCCACGGCGGTGAGGTGGTCTGTGACCATCGCATCGACGCGCTCGACGCGTTGCCGCCCTCGCGGGTGGTGCTCGCCGACGTGACGCCGCGGCAGCTCGTCACGCTCGCCGGCGATCGTCTCCCGCACCGCTACCGGCGGCGCCTCGAGCGGTTCCGCTACGGACCCGGCGTGTTCAAGGTGGACTACGCGCTGTCCGCGCCGGTGCCGTGGACCGACCACAACGTCGCCCGGGCGGCGACGGTGCACGTCGGGGGCACGGCGACGGAGATCGCCGCGTGGGAGGCGGCGGTCTGGCGCGGCGAGCATCCCGACCGGCCGTTCGTGCTCGTCGCCCAGCAGAGCCTGTTCGACCCGACGCGGGCTCCCGCCGGCCGCCACACCCTGTGGACCTACTGCCACGTGCCCTCCGGGTCGACCGTCGACATGACCGACGCGCATCGAGGCGCAGATCGAGCGCTTCGCGCCCGGCTTCCGCGACGTGGTCATCGCCCGCCATGTCATGGGCCCGGCCGCGATCGAGGCCCACAACCCGAACTACCACGGCGGCGACATCACCGCCGGGGTGACCGACTGGCGCCAGTTCGCCGCCCGCCCCGTCCCGTCCCTGCGACCGTGGAAGACCCCGGTCGACGGCCTCTACCTCTGCTCCGCCTCCACCCCGCCCGGCGCCGGCGTCCACGGCATGTGCGGCCTCCACGCCGCCCGCCTGGCCCTGAAGCGGTTCTGACGACGCGACACGCCGGTTTCGCGGACCTATCTCTCCTAAGAATCGCGAGCGCGGCGCTCGCTACAGCGAACGCGCCACGCGGCGGCCTTCGAGGATCGCCTCGTGGACCGTCCGCGGCGCGACGCAGTCGCCCGCCTGCGCCGTCGCGCCCGGCAGCGGCTCGTCCGGGAGACGGAAGCCGCAGTCGACGACGGCCGCGCAGGGGATCGTGCGGCGCGTTCCCGTGAACCGGTCCTCGACCTCCGCCTCGCCGGGACGCACCGCGCGTAGCAGCGTGCGCCGTTCGATGCGGACTCCGGCCCGGGCCAGCCGGGCGTTGGCCGGCGCGAGATCGCCGGTGCGGGAGAGCTCGTTGCCGGCGATGTGGTCCTGGGTGACGAGGACGGCCCGGGCGCCGAGCTCCTCGGCCAGGGCGACGCCGATCGGCCCGCCGACGGGGTCGAACACGACCACGTCGCCTTCGGCCGGGAGCTCGGCCTCACCCCGGCGCAGCTCGGCCACGTCGACCACCACCGCGTCAGCGCCGACCTCGTACTCCCGCCGTCCGGCGACGGAGCCGGTGCACTGGATCACTGCGTCGGCCCCATCCGGTACCTCCGTCGCCGCGAGCCGCACGTCGACACCGAGCCGGGTGACCTCACGACGCGAGCCAGGAGACGAGCGGCTCGTTGGGCCCGGCGACCGCGGCCAACCCGCCCAACCGCGATGCCCGCTCGACGAGCGTCACCGCGTGGCCGCGGATGGCCGCCACCCGGGCCGTCTCCAGCCCGGCCGGACCTCCGCCGACGACGACCACGGAACGACGGGTCGCCGCGGGCACGTACCAGTCGGGATCCTCCGTCTCGTGCCCCGAGCTCGGCTCGCCGATGCACGTCACGAGCGGGTTGCGCACGTCGCGCACCTGGCACGTCTGGTTGCAGCGGGTGCACGGCCGGATCCGCTCGGGGGCGTTGGCGCGCAGCTTGGCGACGAGATCCGGGTCGGCGATCTGGGCGCGGGTCATCTCGACCCCGGCGCACGGCCCGTCGAGCACGGATTCGGCGAGCGCAGTATCCGACGACGGAGCCTTGCAGGATGACCGGCACCCCGATCGCGCCGGCGACGGCGGCGGCGAGTTCGGCGTTGAACCCCGCCGGCTGGTGGAAGTCCGGGCGGGTCTGCTCGGCCGAGAAGATCGCGCCGCGCACGACGACGACGTAGTCGACGCCCTCGGCGACCAGCGCGGTGGCGATGTCCGGCGCCATCTCCGGCGTGATCCCCGCCCACGGCGCCAGTTCGTCGCCCGACAGGCGAAGCCCGACGACCCGCGCCGGCCCGACCGCACTCCGCACGGCCGCGATCACGTCGCGGGCGAGCCGAAGCCGATCGGCACCCCATTCGTCGTCGCGGTGGTTGGTCAGCCCCGACAGGAACTGGCGGACGAGGCTGTGCTGGCCGGCGTTCACCTCGACGCCATCGCACCCGGCGTCGCGTGCGATCCGTGCCGCCTCCGCGAAGCCGGCGACCACGGCGGCGATGTCGTCCGGCTCCATCCACTTCGGCACCTCGCGGGTGACGACCTCGGGCACCCGCGACGGCGCCCACAGCGGCGCCTGGCTGTACGCCGACGAGCCCTGGCCGCCCGCGTGGTCGAGCGAGGCGATGACGATCGCGCCGTGGCCGCCACACGCGGTCGTGATCGCCGACCATCCCTCGCCCGCCCGCGCCGCCAGTGGCGCCCGCTCGTACGGCCAGTCCGACTCGTGCACGCTCGCGCCCTCGACGACGATCGTGCCGCAGCCGCCGCGCGCCCGCCGCTCGTAGTAGGCGACGTGGCGCGCCGTGTACCGGCGGTCGTCGTCGCCGAGGTTGGTCACGTGGGGCCCGAAGAACACCCGGTTGGGCGCGGTGCGGGGCCCGAGGCCGAGCGGGGTCAGGAGGCGCATGCGGTCAGCGAGTCTGCCTGGTGAGCGCCGGCTCGGCGCCACGGAGCAGCCGCCGCACGTTGCCGAGATGGCGGGCGAGGACGAGCACCGCCAAGGCGATGGTGGCGGCGAACTCCCACGCCGGCGCGCCGGTGATGGCGAGGCCGATCGGGAACAGCGCGACGCACGCGATCGAGGCCAGCGCCGCCCGTCCCGTGGCGCGCGACAGCGCCAGCCACACGACGGCGAGGGCCGCGACCACCGCCGGATGGAGGACGACCATCACCCCGGCGCCGGTTGCGACGCCCTTGCCGCCTCGGAACCGCCGGGTGATCGGGAAGACGTGGCCGACGATCGCCGCCGCGCCGAGCGCGTACCCGGCGCACACGCGGATCGGCGGGCCCGCCGTCCCATCCTCCCGCCCACAAGCCGACGAGCGTGGCGATCGCCCCCTTCGCCGCGTCGAGCACGAAGACCAGCGCGCCCTTGCGCCACCCGAGCGTTCTCGTGACGTTGGACGCGCCGGGGTTCCCCGAGCCGGTCGCGGTGATGTCGACGCCTGACGCGCGGGCGACGAGCTCAGCGCTCGGGAACGTGCCGAGCAGGTAGGCCGCCGGGATCAGGGCGACCCACATGACTCAGCGCCGTAGGAACACGACCGGCCGCGAGTGGTCCGCCGCCGGCCGCGGCGCCTCGCCGGCGGCGACGCCGGCGAGCAGCGGCTCGCCGTGACCCTGGACGCACTCGGGGTCGGGACCGTCGAGCGGCAGGCCGGTGAAGAACTTCGCCGCCATGCACCCGCCCTGGCAGGCGTCGTAGCTCCCGCACGACGCGCACGCCCCGGCCGACTGCGGCCGCCGCAGCTCGGTGAACAGCTCGCTGTCCCGCCACACTCTCGTGAACCCGCCAGGAGCGCGCACGGAGCCGGCGAGGAACTCGTCGTGGATGACGAACGGACACGCGTAGACGTCGCCCACCGGATCGATCAGGCAGACGACCCGTCCGGCGCCGCACATGTTGAGCCCCGGCAACGGCTCGCCGAGGGCGTTGAGGTGGAAGAACGAGTCGCCGGTGAGTACGTCCGCCCCGTGGGCCAGGAGCCAGCGGTAGATCTGCACCTGCTGGTCGCCCGTCGGCCGCAGCTCGGACCACGTGTCGGCCCCGCGACCCGACGGCCGCAGCCGGGTGACGCGCAGCTGCGCGCCGTAAGAGTCCGCCAGCGCCTTGAACTCGTCGAGCTGGTCGACGTTGTGGCGGGTCACCACCACCGAGATCTTGAACGGCCCGAACCCGGCGTCGCGCAGCGCGTCCATCGCCCGCCGAGCGGTGGCGTACGAGCCGCGACCGCGCACGGCGTCATTGGTCGCCGCGTCGATGCCGTCGAGGCTGATCTGCACGTCGAGGTAGTCCATCGCCGCCAAGCGGCGGGCGGCCGCGGCGTCGAGGAAGGTGCCGTTGGTGGAGAACTTGACCCCGATCCCGTTGCCGACGGCGTGGTCGACGAGCTCGAAGAAGTCGCGCCGGATCATCGGCTCGCCGCCGCCGATGTTGATGTAGAACACCTGCAACCGCTGCAGCTCGTCGAGCACGCCTTTGGCCTCGGCGGTCGTCAACTCGCGGGGATCGCGCCGCCCGGACGACGACAGGCAGTGGACGCAGGCCAGGTTGCAGGCGTAGGTCAGCTCCCACGTCAGGCAGATCGGGGCGTCGAGACCGCCCTTGAGCTGCTCAACCAGCAAGGGCGGGCTCACGCAGTACCCCCGAGCTCAACAGCGCCTCGAGCGCGGCGACGAACGAGGGCCACCTCGATCCCTCGATGCCGCACGCCGCCAGGGTGTCCGCCACCGTGGCGTGCTCGTCCAGGGCTTGCACCACCCGCACCACGTCGGGATGCTTCAGGAAGATCAGGCGACGGGTGCCGTAGTGATAGGCGAGCGCGCCGAACGGTTCTGGCCGCAGGGCGACCTGCGGGTCGAGGGTCAGGCAACGGTCGAGCATGGGCGACGAGGCGTCAGTACACCCCGCACATGCCGTCGATCGAGATCTCCTCGACCAGCAGCTCCTCCTCGACGAGGGCGTCGTCGTCGACGGGCTGCTCGACAGTGGCGACCGAACTGGTCGTGTCGGAATCCATGTCGCGCGAGCGTACTGGCGAAAGGAGACTGGGGCCGTGCCGGCAACGACCCCCTCGCGCGGGCGCGCCTTGACCGCCCTCCTCCGGCCCGACGCTCGTCGTTGGGTCGGCCTCGGCGCGCTCGTTGCCACGGGCTCCTTGCTGCTGCTCACCGGCCCGCTCGTCGTACGGCAGATCGTCGATCGGGCGACCGAGGGCGCCGACACCGCCGAACTGGCTCGCCTGGCGGTCGTCTTCCTCGCCGTCGCCGTTCTCACGCAAGTCGTCGCCGTCATCGTCGCCCGTCAAGCGACGATCACCGCCTGGCGCACGACGAACGACCTGCGTATGCGCATCACCCGGCACGTCCTCGGCCTCGATCACGAGTTCCACCGGCGGCACACGCCCGGGGAGCTGATCCAGCGGGTCGACGGCGACGTGACGTCGGTGGCCGAGTTCCTCGGGCAGGTCGTCCCGAAGGCGGCCGGCGGGGTGATGCTCGTCGGTGGGGTGCTCGTCGTGCTCACCGTGCTCGACTGGCGGCTCGGCGTCGGCATGGCGGTGTACCTGGCCGGGGCGGTGGCGGTCGTCGTCGCCATGCGGCACCGGGCGGTGCGCGAGTCCTCGGACGAGATGGGCGCGTACGCCCGGCTCTACGGCGGCATCGAGGAACGCCTCACCGCGGCCGAGGATCTGCGGGCGAACGGCGCGGGGGTGCACGCGATGTGGCGCTTCGTCGAGGACAGCTCGGGCACCATGCAGAGCTCGGTGCGCCGGGAGCGGGCGTTCCTGTCGATGTGGTGGGCGGTCCAGGGGTCGGTCGCCGCCGGGTCCGTGCTCACGCTCGTCATCAGCGCCACCTTGGTGTCCTCCGGCGTGATCTCTCTGGGCACCGCGTTCCTGCTCTTCCAGTACGTGCTGTTGGTGTCGCGCCCGCTCGAGGAGCTCGTCCACGAGCTCGAGACGGTGCAGAAGGCCAGCGGGGCGATGGTGCGGGTGGCCGAGCTGCTCGCCATCGAGCCCACGATCGTGGATCGGGGGACGACGTCTCCGCCGCCGGGACCTCTCGCCGTGCGATGCCGGGGCGTCAGCTTCGACTACGGCGACGAGCGGACGATCCTCCACGACGTCGACGTCGACATCGCCGCCGGCCGCTCGGTCGGGATCGTCGGGCGCACCGGCAGCGGCAAGACAACGTTCTCCCGCCTGCTGCTCCGCCTCGTCGAGGCGACGGGCGGCTCCGTCTCGCTCGGCGGAATTCCGATCGCCGACATTCCGATGGCCGAGCTGCGGCGCCGGGTGGCGCTCATCCCGCAGGAGGTCGAGCTGTTCGAAGGCACGATCCGGGAGAACGTTGCGCTGTTCGACCCCGGGCCGACCGACGCCGACGTCGAGGACGCGTTGACCCAGGTCGGTCTCGACGGCCTGGTCGCCGGCGGGATCCATCGCCCCCTCGGCGCCCGGGGAACCGGGGTGTCGGCCGGGGAGGCCCAGCTCCTGGCGCTCGCCCGGGTCTGGCTACGGCGGCCCGACCTCGTCGTGCTCGACGAGGCCACCGCCCGCGTCGACCCCGGGACCGAGGCCCGCCTCGAGGCCGCGGTCGCCCAGTTGACGGCCGGGCGCACGACGCTGATCATCGCCCACCGGCTCTCGACCTTGCGGCTCGTCGACGAGGTCATCGTGTTCGACCACGGGCGGATCGTCGAACACGACGACCGCTCCGTGCTGGCGGGTGACGACGGCAGCCGCTTCCGCCGCCTCCTCGCCCTCGCCCTGGAGACTGATGACGACGCCACGGACATCGCACCCACCGGGATCACGGCATGAACGTTCACCGGAGCCTCCCGTACCCGTGCGAGCGAGCGAGCGCCAGCGAGCGAGCGGCCAGCAGCGGCCTGCGTGGCCGGGGAACGCAATGAACGTCTGGCGACTGTCTTGGCGGGTGAGCCAGCACGAGCCGCGATCGTTCTGGCTCGGCTGGGGGGCGTTCATCGTCTTCTTCACCCTGCCCGCGGCGACCGGCTTCGTGCTCGGGCGCGGCTTCGGCGCGCTCGCCGACGGCGACACCGACGCGGTCTACCGGTGGGCGCTGCTCCTCGTCGGTGTCGAGGCGCTGCGCATGGCCTCGGTCCACTTCGGAGCGATCATGTGGACGACCTCGTGGGTGCACATGCAGACCCTGCTGCGGGCGAACCTGCTCACCGCCCAGGTCGCCAGTGGTGGCCCGGAGGCGGGCCAGCCGGTCGGCTCGGCCGGCGAGGCGATCACGCACTTCCGCGACGACACCGAGGACGTCGCCATGCTCGTCGACGGCATGGTGGACGTGTCGGGAGGGCTCGTCTTCACGGTGGTCGCCGGCTTCCTCCTCGGCTCCGCCGACGCGACCGCCGCCGCGGTGCTGCTGCTCCCGCTCGGCGGCGTCGCGCTCGCGACGCGCGCCCTCGACGGGCGCATCAAGGCGTACCGCGCGGCTGACCGCGCGGCCACCGAAAAGGTCACCGGACTCGTCGGCGACATGATGGCCGCAGCCACGACGGTGAAGGTCAACGACGCGACCGAGCCGATGCTCGACCGGCTGCGCGTCCTCGTCGACCGCCGGCGGGAGACCGCCGTGCGCGACCACGTGCTCGACGAGGGGGTGCGCGCGTTCAGCACGGGCGCCGCCGACGTCGGGCTCGGCCTGGTGCTGCTGGTGAGCGCCGGCGCGCTGGCCTCCGGCAGCTTCGACGTCGGCACCCTCGCCATGTTCGTCGCCTATCTCGGCTGGCTCAGCTTCCTCCCCCGGATGGTCGGCCGGGTGCTCGCCCGCCGCAAGCAGGCCGGCGTCGCCTTCGACCGCATGCGCCGGCTGGTCGCCGACGCCGACGCGGCCAACCTCGTCACCTCCCGCGCCCTGCCCATCGAGGCCCGCCAGCGCGCGATGCGGCCCGCCGACCGGCGGCCGCCGCGAGTTCCGCTGCAGCGTCTCGAGGTTTCCGGTCTCACGGCCCGGTATGCCAGTGGCGCGGGGATCGTCGACGTGAGCTTCCGCGTCGATCGAGGGTCGTTCGTGGTCGTCACCGGGCCGATCGGCGCGGGCAAGAGCACGATGCTGCGCGCCCTGCTCGGCCTCGTCTCGCAGGCCGAGGTGTCCGGCGAGGTGCGCTGGAACGGCGAGCGGCTCGCCGACCGCGCCGCCTTTCTCGTGCCGCCGAACGCCGCGTTCCTGCCCCAGGTGCCGCAACTGGTCTCCGACTCGGTCCGCGACAACGTCGGCCTCGGGCCGGTGCCGCCCGACGATCTGGCGCGGGCGCTCGCCCTGGCGGCGATCGACGACGACGTCGCCGCGCTCCCGGCGGCCGAGGCGACGCTGATCGGGCCGCGCGGGCTGCGCCTCTCCGGTGGCCAGCGTCAGCGCTTGGCGACGGCCCGTGCGCTCGTGCACGCCCCCGAGCTGGTCGTGCTCGACGATCTGTCGAGCGCGGTGGACGTCGAGACCGAGCTCCTGCTCTGGGACAACCTCACCGCGGCCGGCCTCACCGTGCTCGCGGTGTCGCACCGCGCGGTGGCGTTCGAGCGCGCCGACGAGATCCTCCGCCTCGACGGCGGTCGTCTCGTCTGACCCGTCGTCCGGGCGTACGGTTGGGCGATGACGCGATCAGCCGCAGTTCGACATCGCCGACGCGCGGGCGGCGATCGCCGCGGCCGAGGAGCTGCTCCAGGCCGGTACTCCCGCCCGAGCGGAGATCGTCGCCGCGCTCAGCGAACTGCGCGCCGACATCGCCAACGGCGAGCAGTGCGAGGACGCCCTGCGGGCGCTGCGAGCAGCGCTCGCCCGCGCTTCGTAAACCCGCGCCGCGCCGCGAGGATCCGGCGCTAAGTTCATCGACCCCCTGTGGCGATCGTCGACGCGTTCCCCGAGCTCGACCGCGAGCGCGAACGGCTCGCGTTCGCGCGCGCTGCCCGGGAGCGGATGATCGAGCGCCTCGAGCGGGTCGACCCGCAGAGCGCCGCCGACGAGTTCACCGCCGAGTACGTGGAGGTCACGGTCGAGGAGGCGCTCGAGGATCTGCGGGCGCCGGGGGCCGGCGACTTCTTCGGGCGCATCGACACGACGGACGACGAGGGCGAGCGGCGGAGCGCGGTCGAGCGCTGGTACATCGGTCGCCGCCACATCGAGGACGACCAGCACGACCCGGTTGTCGTCGACTGGCGGGCGCCCATCGCCGCCCCGTTCTACCGCGCCACCGGCGGCTGACCCCCTCGGCGTCGACCTGCGCCGGCGCTTCACGCTCGACGGGGGCGAGCTCACGGCGTATCTCGACGAGCACCTCGACGACCCCGACGCCGCCGACGTCGCCGGCGGCATCCCCGATCCGGTGCTGGCGGAGATCGGCGCCGAGCGCACCGGCGCGATGCGCGAGATCGTGGCGACGATCCAGGCCGAGCAGGACCTCGTCATCCGCGCCCCGATCGACCAGGTGCTCGTGGTGCAGGGTGGGCCGGGGACGGGGAAGACGGCGGTCGCCCTCCACCGGGCGGCGTACCTCCTGTTCGAGCACCGCCGCCGGCTCGCCCGGGACGGGGTGCTCGTCATCGGGCCCAACCGCGCCTTCCTCGACTACGTGGCGAACGTGCTGCCCTCCCTCGGCGAGCGCAGCGTGCGCCAGTGCACGGTGCTCGACCTGTGCGTCCCGAAAGTCGAGATCACCGGCGTGGACGATCCACCCACGGCGAGGTCGAAGGGTGACGTCGCGATGCTGGACGAGTTGGAGCGGGCCGCGCTGGCGGTGATCGGGCCCCCGGAGCACGATGTCGTCGTGCCCGTCGGGCTGCGCCGCATCGTGTTCGGGCGCGGCGAGATCGGGGAGTGGCTCGAGCGGGCGGCCGACGCGGTCATCCCGGTCAACCAGCGGCGACTCCGGCTGCGGTCGATCGCTCAGCAGGAGCTGATGCGGCGCAGCGGCCGCGACGACGTCTGGCCGGAGGCCGGGGAGCTGCGCTCGGCGATCGGGGCGGCGTGGCCGACGCAACAGCCGGTGCGGCTGGTCGACCGTCTGCTGCCCGGTCCGCGTGGCCGCCGGCGGACCTGGACGGCGGCCGATCAACTGCTCGTCGACGAGGCCAACTCGCTGCTCAACGGGCCTCCGCTCACCTACGGCCACGTCGTGGTCGACGAGGCCCAGGACCACTCCGCCGTCGCCCTACGGGTGATCGGGCGGCGCAGTCCGGTCGGGTCGATGACCCTGGTGGGCGACGTGGCCCAGTCGACCACGGCGTCGGGCCAGGAGCGGTGGGACGACGTGTTCGCGTACGTGGCGTCGGCAGCCGGTGCCCGCCGCCACCCCGGCGCGGTCGCCGAGCTGACGATCGGGTACCGCGTCCCGGAGCCGATCCTGACGGTGGCCAACCGGCTGCTCCCGCTCACCGGGGTCGACGCCGGTGCCAGCCGGAGCGTCCGGACATCCAGCCACCCGCCGTCGTGGACCCACACCAGCTCGGACGCGCTCGCCGCCGAGGTCGCCACCGTGACCGCCTCCGTCAAGCACCGGTGGCGGCTCACCGGGGTGATCGCCCCGCTCGAGCTGCACGACGTGATCGCCGCCTCGTTGCACGCGGGCGGGCTCGAGGCCGTCGATCACCTGCACCAGCTCCACCCCGGCGAGATCCCCCTGTTCGGGCCGGAGCAGGTCAAGGGGCTCGAGTTCGACGGCGTCGTGGTCGTCGAGCCCGACACGATCCTCGACGGCACGCCGCGCGGCGCCCGCCTGCTCTACGTCGCGATGACGAGGGCGGTGCAGGAGCTGGCCTTCGTGACGACCGCGTCGGCGCCGACCCCGGTGATCGCCCCCTGAACCGTTCTTGCATCTAAGTGTTGCGCTATCACGCAACACTTAGATGCAAGTTCGAGCTAGGACGTGAGCGGGGCCGACGTAGCGGGAGCTCGGGCGGATCAGCTTGCCCTCGGCCGCCTGCTCGACGGCGTGGGCGCACCAGGCGACGGTGCGGCTGCTGGCGAAGGTCGGCGTGAACATCGAGCGAGGCAGCCCGGCGGCGGCCATGACCACACCGGCGAAGAACTCGACGTTGCTCGGCAGCGCACGACCAGGCTTGGCGCGCTGCAGCGTGGCCAGGACCCGCGTCTCGACCTCGATGGCCCGGGCGACGAGGTCACCGCCCTCGCCCTGCAGGCCGAGGGCGATCTCGCGGAGCAGCGCCGAACGCGGATCGCGGTCGCGGTAGACGGCGTGGCCGAAGCCCATGATCCGCCGCCCGGCGGCGAGCTCGGCCTCGACCCACGCCTCGGTTCGCGCCGGATCGCCGATCGCGTCGACGGCGTCGAGGGCCCGGCTCGGCGCGCCACCGTGGAGCGGCCCGGCCAGCGCACCGAGGGCGGCGCCGACCACGTCGGCGAGATCGGCGCCCGTCGACGCGACGACGCGGGCGGTGAACGTGGAGGCGTTGAAGCCGTGGTCGATCGTCAGGATCATGTACTGCTCGACTGCCCGCGCCGCCGCTTCGCTCGGGCGCTCGCCGGTCACCATCTGGAGGTACGCGGCGGCGTAGTCGAGGTCCTCGACATCCGCCGTCAGCGGCGCGACCCCGAGACTGGCCCGGTGGAGGCGCGGCCGCGATCGTCGGGATGACGGCGGCGACCCGGAGCGCCTGGGCGGCGCGCTCGTCGGGGTCGAGATCGATCAGCGGTCGCAGGCCGAGGTCGTCGGCGGCGATGGAGAGGGCGGCGCGGATCCGTCCGAGCGTCGCCCCTGCGGCTCGGGCGAGGGGTTCGAGGATCGGGCCGAGCGAGGCGGGAAGGGCGCGGGCGCGCCTGACGACGCTCCGGAAGGCGGCGAGCTCAGCGGCGTCGGGGAGATGGCCGACGGCGACGAGGTGCCAGACCTCCTCGAAGCTGCGGGTCCGGGCCGAGCGCGATGGCGTCGTGGCCGCGGTAGTGGTAGCGGCCCTCGGCACCGAGCACGTCGCCGATCGTCGTGTCGGTGACGGCGACGCCGTTCAGGCCGCGGGGTACTTCGATGAGGATGGTCATGCCGTCGATGATCCTCGTCCGTTGCCGAGCGATCAACGTTGATCGAATCAACGTTGATCAATGCGCTACGCTGGGCGCGATGGCGCGATATGTCGGCGCGGCCGAGGCGGCCCGCCAGCTCGGGGTCCAGCGGGCGACGCTGTACGCCTACGTGAGCCGGGGCCTGATCGGGCGGCGCGTCGCCGTCGACGGCCGGACGTCGCTCTACTCCGTCGACGATCTCGAGAACCTCGCCAGCCGGGTGCGCCGGCGCGACGCCGACGTCGTGCCCCGACCCTCTCTCGACGTGCAGATCGTCACCACGGTGACGACGCTGGACGAGTCCGGCGTGCGCTATCGCGGTCACGACGTCGCCGACCTGGCGCGGACGTCGTCGTACGAGCAGGTGGCCGAGCTGCTGTGGACCGGCACCCTGCCGGACGAGGCGGCGTGGCCCCCGCCGGACCGCGCCGACCGGACGCTGGCCCGCGACGTCGGTCGCGTCGTCGGCGGGCCGGCACTCCCCGTGATGGTGGCTGTTGCTTCGGCGCTCGGCACCCGCCACGTGGATGACGACCCACCCACCGCGGCCCGGCGGCTGCTCGGTATCACCCCGACGATCCTCGGTGAGCCGGACGGCGCGGCCCACGGCTCGCTGGCCGAGCGGCTGGCGGTCTGCTGGAGACCGGACGCGGCCACCGTGCTGGCACCCGTCATCGACCGGGCCCTGGTGCTGTTGGCCGACCATGAACTGGCCACGAGCACGCTCGCCGTCCGGATCGCCGGCTCGACGTGGACGCCGCCGTACCAGGCATTCGCCGCCGGGCTGGCCGTGATCCAAGGCCCGCTCCACGGCACCGCCGCCCATCTCGCCTACCGGCTGCTCGCCGAGTGCGAGGAGCGGGGCGCGGCGCCGGTCGTCGCCGAACGCCTCCGGGCGCGAGAGCGGCTCCCCGGCTTCGGCCACAAGATCTACAAGGGCGAGGACCCCCGTCTGGCCCCGCTGCTGGAGGCAATCGCCCTCCTTCCCGACCCGCGCGGTCGCGCCGACGTCCTGACCGATCTGCTCCGCGAGGCCGGCATCCGGATGACCCGCCGGGCCAACATCGACCTCGGTCTGGGCGCCTTGGCCTTCGTCGCCGAGTTGCCCCCCGACGGGCCGCTGTTCGCGATCGCCCGCCTCGCCGGCTTCGCCGCCCACCTCGCCGAGGAGTTGACGGAGCGACCGCTGCGCTACCGCGGCCTCGCCCGCAATCCGGCGTAGTCGGCTCGGTGACCGCACGCGCCACGATGGGACCGTGCAACTCCGCAGTCGCATCGGCCTGGGCACGGCGCAACTCGGCTCGGACGAGGGCGGGCCGTTGTGGTTCGGGCCGCAGGATCGCGAATCGGCGGTGGCGACGGTGCGGGCCGCGCTCGACGCCGGCATCGACTGGCTCGACACGGCGCCGTTCTACGGGTGGGGCCGGGCCGAGGAGATCGTCGGCGCGGCGGTGCGCGGCCGGCGGGACGAGGTGACGATCCTCACCAAGTGCGGGACGATCCGGCTGCCTGACGGGTCGTGGGCCGACGACGGATCGCCCGCCGCCGTCCGCGCCGACCTCGAGGCGAGCCTGGTCCGCCTCGGTACCGAACGGGTCGACGTGCTGCAGCTCCACGATCCTGATCCGGCCGTACCCGTCGAGGACACCGTCGGCGCGATGGCCGAGTTGGTGGCCGAGGGCAAGGTCGCCGCGCTCGGGCTGTCCAACCACGACACGGGATTGCTGCGACGAGGACATGCCGTGGCGCCGATCGCCGTCGTGCAGCACCAGTGGTCGATCCTCCATCACCCGCCCGAGACCGACGCCGTGCGCCAGTGGTGCGCCGAGGTCGGCGCGGCGTTCCTGGCGTGGTCCCCGCTCGCCTCGGGGTTCCTCATCGACGACTTCGACCTGGAGGCGACCGCTCCGGGGGACCGCCGCCGCAGCATGCGGTGGGCGTCGGGAGACGGCGCCGCGCGGCTGGCGGCCGTGCGGACCGAGGCCGCGGCCGCCGGGCGATCGTTGCGCGAATACGCCCTCGGCTGGGTGCTGGCGACGTCGTACGCGATCGTCGGCGCCCGAACGCCGGACGAGGCGCGCGTCCTCAGCGCTGACGCGGCGAGGCGGGACTCGGTGACGCCGGTCAACTCGAGGGCGGCGACGGCGCCGATCACGAGCACGGCGGGTGATTCGACCGGCGTGACCGCCAACTCGTCGACGCGGCAGCGCGTCGTGACCTGACCGTCCGTCGTCGCCGACTGGACCGCGGCGACCGGCGTGGCCGGGTCGAGGCCACCGGCGATCAGTTCGGCCGCGATCGTGGCCCGCTGCGACACGCCCATGAGCACGACCAGCGTGCCGCCGACCCGGGCGAGGGCGCGCCAGTCGACGTCGGGCTCGCCGGCGCGGCGGTGGCCGGTGACGACGGTGAAGGACGCAGCGACGCCTCGGTGCGTGACGGGCACGCCGGCGGCCGCGGGGGCGGCGACGGCGGACGTGATGCCGGGCACGACCTCGAACGGGATCCCGGCGTCGACGAGCGCCTGGGCCTCCTCGCCGCCACGTCCGAACACGAACGGGTCGCCACCCTTGAGCCGGACGACCCGCTTCCCGTCCCGGGCGAGCGTGACGAGCAGGGTCGAGATCAGCTCCTGCGGGACCGGCCGGCCGGGGCGCTTGCCCACGTCGATCAACTCGGTGGCGGCCGGGACGAGGGCGAGGACGCCGTCGCCGACGAGGGCGTCGTGCACGACGACGTCGGCCGCGGCGAGCAGCCGCGCGGCCTTGACCGTGAGCAGATCCGGATCGCCTGGCCCGGCGCCGACCAGCCAGACGTTCACGCTCACGCCCCGTCCCCACGATCTGGGCGGGAATTTTCGCGACAGGTGAAACTATTCCCGCCCAGAAGGCCGGGTGACACGATTCCCGCCCAGATGGGGGAGTGTCGCCGGGTCATGTCGCGGCCGCCGCGGCGGGACGGGCACCGCCGCGGCGGCGGACGACCGGTTCGGGGAGCCAGGTCGCGATCGCCTCGGTACCGGCGGCCGCCGCCCAGTCACCGAACGCGGCGTCGGTGCCGGCGTAGCGCTGGAGGACGGGGGCGAGCACCGCCGGCAGCTGATCGAGCGGGACGTCGGCCCGGATCCGCTCGGCCAGGCGATCACCGGCCGGCGATCCGCCGACGTACACGTCGTACGTCGTCTTGGTCCGCCCGACGATGCCGATCTCGGCCGTGTACGGCCGGGCGCACCCGTTCGGGCACCCGGTCATGTTCAGGCGCACGGCCGCGTCACCGTTGCCCGTGTCGGCCAAGACCTTCTCCAGCTCGGTCACGAGTTCGGGCAGGACCCGCTCGGCCTCGCCCAGCGCCTGACCGCACGTCGGCAGGGCGGGGCAGGCGATCGCCAGCCGACGCAGGTTGCTCACGTCGCCGGCCAGCTTCACGCCGTGACTGCGCAACCGCTCCTCGACCTCATCCATGCGCTCCGACGCGATGCCCAGGAGCAACAGGTCTTGGCGGGGCGTGATCCGCAGCTCACTCACGGTGCCGTCGGCGGCGAGCTCGCGCAAGGCCGTGCGCAATGCCACCCCGTCGCGGTCGGCAACCTTGCCGGACGGCACCGGCAGGCCGAGGACACCCTCGTGTCCGCCGTGATGGTCGTGCGCCGTCCACGGCGGCAGGTCGACCGGCGGGGCGAGCGGTCCTCCGGCGCGCCGCCCGACCTCCTCACGCATCCACTCGATGCCGCACTCGTCGACGAGGTACTTGAGGCGGGCGCGGTGCCGGTCCTCGCGGTTGCCGTGGTCGCGTTGGGTGGTGACGATCGCCTCGACGACGTCGACGACCCGGTGCGGCGGCACCCACCCCAGCGGACTCGCGAGCCGCGGGTAGGTGTCGTCCTCGCGGGCGTGGCTCATGCCGAGACCGCCCCCGACGTAGACCATGTACCCGGTGAGCTCGCCGGACAGGCCCGCACTCAACGTCGGGACGATCCCGACGTCGTTGGCCAGCACGTCGACGCAGTTGTCGCCCGGCCAGGCGACGGCGATCTTGAACTTGCGGGGCAGGTAGACGTCGCCGTACACCGGCTCCGGCTCGGCGGCCGGGTCCGGTTCGGCGGTGACGGCCCGCTCGCCGTCGATCCACAGCTCCCAGTACGCCCGAGTACGCGGGCGGAAGCGGGCGACGAGCTGATCGACGAGGGCGGTGATGACCTGCTGCCGCTCGTCCGGCCACGGGCAGCCCATGATGTTGCGGACGACATCGCCGCATGCGGCCAGCGTCGTCAGCGCAGCGTCGTTGACGCCCTTGACGACCGAGCGCAGCGACC
The DNA here is from genome assembly GCA_963755235.1 of uncultured Acidimicrobiia bacterium. Classification (GTDB taxonomy): domain Bacteria; phylum Actinomycetota; class Acidimicrobiia; order Acidimicrobiales; family Ilumatobacteraceae; genus JALZMG01. Next base: position 5,074 of record CAVWJT010000011.1, on the reverse strand, counting down.
CCTTGGGCACGAAGTGGAACTGCACCCCCTGGCGGGTCGTGAGCCGCATCGTGCCGTCGGCGAGGTCGGCCAGACGGTCCTCGGCCAACCACTGCGCGGCCGACAGGCGCCCCCCCGGCACCGCCGTCCGCACCATGCACGAATACGAGAGCGGAAGCTTCTTCGCGGCCCGGGCGCGACGGACGTCGCGATCGTCCTGCTGGTAGATGCCGTGGAACTTGAGCAGCGTCACGCTGTCCGACTCGAAGGAGTCGGCGCGGGCGACCAGCTCGCCCGCCAGGTCGCCGCGCAGCTGCCGGCTGGCCCGCTTGACGTCCTCCACACTCATGACGCCCCGCCCCCGCTGACGCTCACGGGAACGTCGGCGCCGCTCACGTGGAGGCCGCACTCGTTCTTGTCGCTCCCCGCCCAGCGACCCGAGCGCGGGTCGTCACCGTCGGCCACGGGACGGGTGCACGGCCAGCAGCCGATCGAGGGGTAGCCCCGGTCGGCCAAGGGATGCTCGGGCAGCAGCTCCATCGCCTTGTACCGGGCGACGTCGTCGTCGGTCCAGGGGGCGAGGGGGTTGATCTTGGTCACCTGGTGGAGCAGGTCGACGTGGACGACCGGCGTCTTGGCCCGAGAGGGCGAGTCGGATCGACGCAGACCGGTGACCCAGGCCGTCTTGGCAGCGAGCACGCGTTGCATCGGCTCGACCTTGCGGGCGTGGCAGCAGGCGTCGGTGTCGGTGCGCCACTGGTCGGGCTCGGCCTCCGGCCGCGGATGCATGGTGCGCAGGTTGAGCCGGTAGCGCTGGCGGAGGTGCTCGGCGAACCACTCGGTCTCGGCGAACAGGTAGCCGGTGTCGAGGAGCACGATGTCGGCGTCAGGGATCGCCTGGCTGACCAGGTGGACGAGCACGGCGTCGCCGAAGCCGGCGGTGACGACCAGCCCGTCACCGAACTCCTCGCCCGCCCAGCGGAGGACCTCGGTCGGGTGGGCATCGTCGAACACAGCCCCATTCAACCAAATCCTGACTAAAGCAATCAACTTTGTTGGGAATGATTCGTGGTGTGAAATGCGTCCATGACGTTCGGCTATCCCGTGTTCCTCTCTGTCGAGGGGGTGCCGGTCCTCGTGGTGGGGGCCGGGCCGGTGGCCGCCCGCAAGGTCGCCGGCCTCGCCGCGGCAGGGGCTGCGGTCAGGGTGGTCGCGCCGGACGTCGGGTCTGACCTCGACCGCGACCTCGTCGCCGAGCTCCACCAGCGGTCGTACGAGCCGGGCGACCTCGACGGCGTGCGCCTCGTCGTCACCGCCACCGGCGACGCCGACGTGGACGCCGCCGTCGCCGCCGATGCGACCGCGGCCGGGATCTGGGTGAACGCCGCCGATCAGCCGGCCGACTGCACGTTCATCCTGCCCGCGGTCGCCCGCAACGGCTCGCTCACCGTCGCCGTCAGCACCGACGGCGACAGCCCAGCGCTTGCCCGGCGGTTGCGCGATCGGGCGGCGGCACTGCTCACCGACGAGGCGGCGACGTTGGCCGGGGAGCTCGCCCTGCGCCGGGCGGCCGTCCGGGCCGTCGGCGGCTCGACCGAGGACGTCGACTGGGCGGACCTCATCGACCCGGTGGTTCCGCCACCTCCAGGGCTACATTCGCCGCCGTGAGGACGCGCTCGGCCCAGACGCTCGACCGCCTCGCCGGCCGGCTGGTCGGGCGGCGGCGTGAGCTCGAGCTCGTCCTCGCCGCCCTCGACGCCGGCCGCCACGTGCTGATCGAAGGCCCGCCGGGCACCGGCAAGTCGACGCTGCTCCGGGCGGTCGCCGGCGAGCTCGGGGTCGGCTTCGAGTTCGTCGAGGGCAACGCCGAGCTGACGCCCGCTCGGCTGGTCGGTCACTTCGACCCGGCCCGCGTGCTCGCCGAGGGTTACGACCCGGACGTGTTCGTCGACGGGCCGCTCGTCACCGCCCTCCGCGATGGCGCGCTGCTCTACGTCGAAGAGCTCAACCGGGTGCCCGAGGAGACGCTCAATGTGCTGATCACGGTGATGAGCGAGCGGGAGCTGCACGTACCTCGCTTGGGGCGGGTGGTGGCGGCCCGCGGCTTCCGCCTCGTCGCGGCGATGAACCCGTTCGACGCGGTCGGCACGGCGCGGATCTCCAGTGCCGTCTACGACCGGGTGTGCCGGCTCAGCGTCGATTACCAGAGCGCCGACGAAGAGGCCGCGATCGTCACCCGGGCGGTCGGTGAGGCCGACCCGGACTGGGTGCAGCGGATCGTCGAGCTCGTCCGCCGGACCCGCCGCCATCCCGACCTCCGCGTCGGTTCGTCCGTCCGCGGGGCACTCGACGCGACCGCTGTCGTGGCGTCCCTGTCGGCGCTGCGCGGCCAGCCCGCCGATCAGGCCGACGTCGGTCTCGACGCGGTGCTGATCGCGCTGTCCGGGCGGGTGCGCCTCCGCGAGGGATGCGCCCGCACGGCCGAGGAGATCATCACCGAGCTGTGGTACGAGATCTTCGGCAGCCGCGACTCCGACGGCGACGGTGACACCGACGCGGCGGGAAAAGCCAAGGCCCCGACGGGGGCGTCCCGTTCCTGAAGGAGGGGCCGAGCGCGGCCGCGGCGATCGACGATGCCCGACGGTCGACGACGTCGCGACGCGAGCTGGACCGGAGCCCTGATTTCGCCCGCGTCTCGCCGGAGCTGGGCGCGCTCGACGAGGCCGCGTTCGACGATCTGATGGCCGAGGATCCCGACGAGGCGCTCGGGCTCCTCGCCGACATGACGAGGGCCACCGACAGCCGGCTGCGCGAGCTCGCCCGTCGTCTCGCCGGACGGCTGGTCCTCGACGTCGCCCGGCGCGGCCCGACGCGGCCCCGCGGTGTCGGCCGCATCGAAGTGGCGCGGTACGAGCCCGATGCCGGTGACCTCGACATCGACGCCAGCGGCGAGGCGCTCGTCGAAGCCACGGCCGCGGGCGCGGCGGTCGACCCCGAGCGGCTGCGGGTCCGGCGCTGGGTGCAGCCCCGCACCGCCGTGTGCCTGCTCGTGGACCGCAGCGGGTCGATGAGCGGGCGGCCCCTCGCGACGAACGCCGTGGCCGCGGCGGCGGTGGCGTTCCGCGCCCCCGACGACTTCAGCGTGGTGTCCTTCGCTCGAGACGCGGTCGTCGTCAAGTCGCAGGATGCCGTCGTCCCGTCGGCCCGGGTCGTCGACGACGTGCTCGCCCTGCGCGGCCACGGCACCACCGATCTCGCCGGGGCCCTGCATGCCGCCGGCCAGCAGCTGGCCCGTTCGTCGGCGGGGCGGAAGATCACCGTGCTGCTGTCCGACTGTCGGGCGACGGAGCCGGGCGACGCGACGTCGGCCGCCTCCGCCCTGGACGAGCTGGCGATCATCGCCCCCGCGGGCGACGACGACGCCGCCACCGATCTGGCCCACGCCGTCGGGGCCTCGGTCACGACCATCACCGGACCGACCGACGCCGCCGAGGCGCTCACCCGGGTGCTGCAGTAGCCGGGTCAGCAGGTGCGATCGCGGGGCGGGACGATGCCGAACGTGTTCTCTTCTGGGGCCTCGCCGCCGGCAACGGTTGTCTCCGGCGACGTGGACGTGGTGGCGCGCTCCTCCCGGTCGGGGATCGTGGTGCCGCCGGCCGACGGTCGGGACGGTGCCGTCGTGGTCGGGGCGAAGACCTGCGTCGGCGCTTCGGCGAGCGAGGTCTCGCCGCGGAACATCGCCAGCACCTCCTGCATGTTCTCGCCCTCGATCTGCGGCTCCAGCACGGAGGCGCCGTTGACCTCGCGCGGGCTGGACTCGATCTGGTAGGTGAGGATGCCGGCGGGTTCGACGTCGTTGAGCACGCCGGCGAACTCGAGCAGCTTCGCCGGCGACAGCCCGCTGTCGGTGACGACGTACTGCGTCGCCGACTTGATGAGGGCCCGGGCGACGCGGGGGTTGAGCGGCCCCGTGTCCAGCACGCTGGACAGCGTGCGGCGGAGGAAGTCCTGCTGGCGGGAGATGCGCCCGAGATCCGACGTCGGGTCCTCCTCCCAGTTCCCGCTCCCCGGCGGGTCTTCGTACTCGTAGTGGCGCGAGCGGACGTAGGCGAGGGCGTGCTCGCCGCTGAAGTTGAAGCACCCTCGGGTCGGGACGTTGAGCCCGGTGTTCGGGTCGCGGGCCGGGTACCGGAACGGCACCGCGACCCCGCCGACGGCGTCGACCAGGGTCTTGAAGGCGCAGAAGTCGACCTGCACGAAGTGGTCGACGCCGACGCCGAAGTTCTCGTAGATCGTGTCGATCAACCGTTGCGGGTCGTTGCGCTCGTACGCCGAGTTGATCCGGGCCTGGTTGCCCACGCCGGCGATCGTGACGTACAGATCGCGCGGAAATGACAGGACCGCCACGCGCGAGGCGGATGGATCGACGCGGAAGATGATGATCGTGTCGCTGCGCTCGCCCATGTCCTCGCGATTGCCGAAGGCCGCGGCGTAGGGCGAGTTGGGGTCGATGCACGCCCCGTTGTCGGCCCCGGTGACGAGAAAGTTCTTGGCCTCCGGATCGGCCGGGGGAAACGTCGGCGGCGTCGTGGTGACGCTCTCGGCGGTCGGCTCGTCGACCGTGCCGTCGGCCGGCGTCGTCGACTGCACGGTGGGCGCGGCCGCAGCCTCGGCGATCGGTGCCTGCGCCGGGTTGGTGATGTCGACGACCTCCCGCTGCTGCAGGACCAGGTAGCCGGCGACGAGACTGCCCGCGACCGCGAAGCAGATCACGGCGGCGGCGATCGCCGCGCCGATGGCGAAACGCTCCGCCCAGGTCCGGCGGTGCTCGGAAGTACGCGGAACCGCCGCGGCCACGGGGGACAACCTACCGGCCGGCCGGTTCAGCCAACCGTGATCTCGAGGGCGACGTCGTCGCCGTCGGAGAGCTGAAGCACTTCGAGCTCGGTGACCGTGAGGGTGTCGACGAGATCCTCCCGCGCCGGCTCGACCGCGCCCGTTGATGGGGTGTGGACGACGAGACGGGACACTGGGGCCCGCTGACTCAGCTTGGCCTCCGTCTTGGCCCGGCGCACCCGGCCGAGGATCTCGCTGA
>CAVWJT010000010.1:0-5489 GCA_963755235.1 uncultured Acidimicrobiia bacterium | reverse complement strand
GGGAGGTCCGTGGCGTTCGGGACGCTCTCTCTCTCTCGGCATTACCCGAGGAGCCGGCGTCGCGTCAGGGCAGCGCAGCGACGATCGCGCGGTACTCGTCTTCGGTGAATGCCCGGAGGGTCTCGGTGGTCACGTTGCCGGCCGAACCAATGGCCAAGGCCACCTTCGCCGCGGCCTCATCGTCGGGCGCCTCGCTGATCGCGACGACGTCATAGCGGCCCATCGTGAGGTAGAACGCCTTCAGCTCCGAACCGAACGCCTTCAGTGTCTCTTTCCCGCTGTCGAGGCGGGCCGGCCCATCCTTGATGGTGGCGATGCCCTGCGGGGTGAGCTTGATGAGCGAGATGTAGGTGGCCATGCGCCGACCTCCTCCGGGGCCACCGGCGGCCAGGAAATGGCGATGACGACAACAGCGACTCCGTTGGGATGGTAGGCGGCGGATCAACCCCATCGAGTGCACCGAGCGCCGCACCCGAGCCAACTCAAGATCGCTCCAACGGCATGGAGGTGCCTGTCAATTCGAGGCTCGCGCCGACGTCGCCTCGGCGGTCGTAGCGACTCGCACTCTGCCGGGCGGCGACATCCCCGGGCGACGGGTCAGGGCACTCGAGTGCTCGCGATCGCGAGCGGGAGGAACGGCACATCGAGGACGCGGCCTGGGTCGTGTTGGCGCGCGATAGCGGACGCGTGGATCGGACAGGGCTGCGCAGTTCTTGGTTGTCCCGGGTGATCGCAGAGCCCGTGGCCTCTGCGATCACCCGGACCCGAACACCCATGCCGCAATGGGATGCCTCAAAGGCTGCCGCAACCACCCACTGCACCGGGCTTTGGTCGCCGCCCGCATTGTGCCGTACGTCAAGCGTCGCAGGGCGGTCCGCTTCGAGATCGGGGCGCCGGCGAGCATGACGCGCGGGTAGGCGAGGTCGCAAGCTCCCTAGGGCTGCCGGGTCGGCGAACGGTCGATCAGGCGCTGGTCGTGTCGGGCGCGCGGCTCACGATCTGCAGCCCTCGGGCGAGGAAGTCGTCCATGTGGCAGCGCGCGGCGAGGGCGACGAGAGCGCGTCCGGCCTGCGTCGGCCCGGGCCTGCTGGCCGGCGGCGGCGCTGATGGTGGCCTCGGTGTCGAGGATCGCAGCGTGCATGGCGACGTACGTGTCCGTCTCGCGCAGGCATCGCCGGCGGGACTGGTCGATCCACTCGAGCGCTTTGTCGTGCTCGCCGACGGCGGCGTGGGTGAGGGCGATGGCGCGTGCCGTTGCGCCCTCCCAGCAGGGGTCGCCGAGGGTGCAGCTGAGGGCGAAGGCGTCGTCGAGGTCATGGCGGAGCGCGACCGGGTCGGCTCCGGCGGCCAGGTCGATCTCCGCACTCACGGCCAGCGGCCAGGGCCGGAACGACACCCATCTGGTGTCGGCCACGAGGGCGAGGGATCGCTGCACCCAGTCCGCCGCCCGATCGAGGTCGCCGACTCGCAGTTGCACCCATGACCCGAGCCCGAGCGACCAGGCGACGCGTCGGTGGTTCGGGCCTGCCTCGGCCCGTTCGATGGCTGCGCCGTACTCGGCGATCGCTTCGTCGTGATGACCCCAGTCGGCGAGGTTGAAGGCGTGCACGCTGCCGATCCCGGCCAGCAGCTGGACGTCGTCACCGGCGAGCTGCCGGGCGGCCTCGCAGGTGGATGCCGGCGGACGGCCGGCGCCCTGCGAGTGCGTCGACGTAGCCCAGCTCGCGATGGGCGTCGGCGGCCAGACGGTGGTCGCCGTGCGACGCGGCCAGGTCGGCGCTGTGCTGCAGGAGGACCGCGCCCTCGTCGTCGTGGCTGCGCACGGCGTGCACCAGTGCCGCACCGAGCTCGAACAGGCAGACGGCCTCGAGGTGCTCGTCGCCCGCCTGTCGCGCTCCGTCGGCGGCTCGGCGCAGGCACTCCAGCCCGGCGTCGACCGTGCCGGCGGCCAGGGCGGCGCGGCCTGACTCGAGCAGCGATGCAGCCACGGCTCGGGGCGGCACGCCGATCGGGGCATCGGCGAGCCGCCGACGGCCGGCGCTGCGCAGCGCCGCCGTCGGCTCGATCCCGAGCTCGCGTCGGAACAGCGCCTCGGTCTCGTCGACGTGTTCCCGTGCCGCCTCGTATCGACCGGCGGCGACGAGGCTCTTGACGAGCAGGACGTGGGTGCCTTCGTCGAACACGGCGCGCCGCACACCGAGCTCGGCCAGCGGCAGCGCCCGTTCGGTCGTCCCGGCCGACAGGCTGCCGAGCACCTCGGCGCGCACGAGGGCGTCGATGAGACCAGCGACGCGTTGACGGGACACCAGCAGCCACGTGTCCAGCTCCGGGCTGCACCGAGGGTCGATGCCCTCGAGCAGCTCACCGGCCCGTTCGAGGTCGAACGTGCCGGTCTCGACGTCGGACACGTCGAGACGGGTCGCGGCCGGGAGGCCGGCCACGACCGGGTCACCGACGAGCACGTCGGCCGAGCCGAGGGCCCGGCGGAGCCCGGCGAGACACCAGCGGAGCGCACCGAGCGGATCGTCCGCCGACGGGAACAGCTCGGCGCTGAGCTGGCGCCGGCTCAGTGGGCGTTCGGCCAGCAAGATGCGGGCCAGCAGGGCCCACGACTGGTGGCCGCGCACCGGCCGCAGCTCACCATCGTCGGCCGAGGATCGCCGGCTTGCCGATCAGTCGGATGTCCACGCCGCCTGCTCCTCACGTTCCCGCACCGACGAGTCGCGCGGAGACTGATCCGGGGTCGTGTGACGGACCGTGTGACCGGCGGATCGTCGGCGATCGCCCGTCACACGGACGCCCACCCGACGTTGCTCGACCATGACGACGGCGTCAACAACGGCGCCCATGACAAGGAGCACCTCATGCCCAAGTATCTCATCGAGCGCGATCTCCCCGGGCTCGGCACGATGTCGTCGGACGAGATGGCGGCCACGGCGTGCGCGTCGAACGACGTCCTGGCCCGGATGGCGCCGCACGTCCAATGGCTGCACAGCTACGTCACCGCCGACAAGATGTACTGCGTCTACATCGCCGACGACGCCGACGCCGTGCGCGAGCACGCCAGGCGTGGCGGGTTCCCGGCCGATGCCGTCAACCAGATCGCCCAGACGATCGACCCGACGACGGCCGAGGCGGCCTGACATGCATCCCTGCACGTCCCGACGGCGCCGCTGCGGTCTGGCCGGGGTCGCCATCGCCGTCGCCGGCACGCTCGGGGCGTGCTCGGACGGCGACGGCACGACGACACAGGCGACCCGGCCGCCGGCCACCACCAGCCCCGCCGAGCACCCGACGACCCACGTCATGCGGCCGGCCGACCGCGCCGCAGCACAGCTCGCGACGGCGGCCTTCCAGGACGTCGACGCCGCCGAGGCAGCCGGCTACGTCAGCTCCCTCGACACGCTGGGCTGCTTCCAGGACCCGGCGCGCGGCGGCATGGGCGTCCACTACATCGACGAGTCCCTGCTCGACGCCACGGTGGACATCGCCCGCCCCGAAGCCCTCGTCTACGAGCTCGACGGCCACGGCGCGATCACCGGCCTCGTCGCCCACGAGTACATCGTCCCCGTCGACGCCTGGACGGCGACGAGCCCACCGAACCTCGTCGGCGTCGACTTCCACCGCCACCCCACGCTTCCACTCTGGGTCCTGCACACCTGGATCTGGAAGGACAACGCCGACGGCGTGTTCGCCGACTGGAACCCGGCCGTCCGTCAATGCCCCGCCGGCGTCCCGATCTTCGGCATCGACCTGCCGGCATGACCCTCGGGCGACCCGGAGCTCGGCTCCCTCGGAGCAGCGAGCGCTGGCGCAAGGCCTTCCCACTTGGCGCCGGGATCGCGAACATGGCCCGCAGCCGCTGCACGCCGCAGCTTCCTGAGCACGCGCCGCTGGAGTTCCCGCTCGCAGAGGTGAGGGAGGTTCAGACGTTGCACTTCTCCTCCCACGGGACGCGCATCACGATCGCTGCATCGTGACTTCCACACCGGAGGACAAGGGCATGGAGATCGACCCAGCGGCCGTGGCGGTTCACAACTCGACCGTCCCCGCTCACGGCGCCGAGCACGACCAGTCGCACCAGGTCCCGTACGCGAAACTCGCCGACAGGCTCGCAACCCATGGACCAGCTGCGCTCCAAAGCGAGCTGCGCCGCCTGATCCGAGACGCCCGCCGCCATGGTGTCACGCCGCTGCTGGTGACAATCCTCGCCGACCCCGCCCAACCCGACGTCGCCCGGCAGCGAGCCTTCGGACGGATCCTCGCCGAACTCGAACGCCCACACGAGACGCACCCCCACCCGGCACACACCGCAAACGACGCGGCCTGAGCGTCATAATCCGATCCGCCCCCGCCCGACCGAAATCTCACGCGGTGCCTGCCGTGCCCCGCGTCGGCAGGGCACCGAACGACAGCACCGAATACCGACAATGACGCCTCGGCGGCCGCGCCAGAACGGCATCGATGTGTTCGCGGCGGGACCGGCTCGGCGTCTGGACCAAGAGCAGTAGCGTCAGCGGAACATGGTCGGGCGGACCCCGGCCGAGGGAGGTAGCCGTGCCGACATACATCATGCTCACCACCTTGACGGCGGAGGGTGCCCACACCGTCCACGCCAACCCTGACCGATTGGCAGCTGTCAACGATGAGGTCGCGACCTTCGGCTGCAAGGTGGTTGCTCAGTACGCCGTGTTAGGCGCCTTTGACTTCGTGACCATCATCGAGGCGCCGGACAACGAGACCATTGCCCACCTCAGTGTCGATCTCGGATCTCGCGGCACGGCCAAGATCCAGACTCTGCCGGCGATCCCGATTGAGGCGTTGACGGCGAAGCTGAAGGGCGAGGAGCAACTGGGACGCTAGAGCGGCCCGATCATGGTCGGCCCCGAGCCGCTGCTGTCCTCGCACGTTGCGGCGGCGGTGCTCGTGAGCTGAACGACGATCAAGTGCTCATTCCTACGAGGCCGCCACGCACGATTGGTCGTGCGTTCCGCGACCACATCGGCGGCGCCGGCACCGAATCCGGGACTCCGCACCGCACCGAATCTCGCGCCCGAACGACACCGTCGAGGTCGGTTGCGATGATGCCGTTCTCACTGGCATCTCGGGACCGACGGTCTGTCGGTCGAAGCTGAGGCTCCGTGCTGAGCGACGCAATTGAGGCGAGTAGTGCGACCGATCGGGCACGATCAGGGTGCTGCTGGCTACGGTGAACGAGGATGACCCGTGGGAGGGGCGATGGCACGAGAGACTGAGGTGGGGTCGGCCGCCGAGCTGGTGCCGGGGGTTGTCCGTGGTGCAGGACGGTACGCGGTCGGAAACGCGAGCGGTCAGCTGTTCGCGGTGACTCGCCGATGTCGACATCTCGGTGCCGATCTGGCCGATGGATCGGTCGACCGCGAGGGTTGCCTGGTTTGTCCGTGGCATGGCGCCCGATATGACGTGGCCACCGGGCGGATGACGCGGGGCCCGCAGGGCTTCTTCGCGAA